>JAJEGH010000019.1 GCA_022819985.1 Alphaproteobacteria bacterium
GAGGTCGAAGGCAGCGGCAACCGGACCCTGTTCGTGTTCGACCGGCCGCGCGGCGTCAAGGGCACCGCCTTCCTGATCCATTCCCATAGGGACAAGGCCGACGACCAGTGGCTCTATCTGCCGGCGCTCAAGCGGGTCAAGCGCATCAGTTCGTCGAACCGCTCCGGCTCCTTCATGGGCAGCGAATTCTCCTACGAGGATCTGGGCTCCCAGGAAGTCGAGAAATACACCTATAAATATCTGCGCGACGAAGCGTGCGGCGCGGCGCGGTGCACGGTCGTCGAGCAGGTGCCGACCGCGAAACGTTCGGCCTACCGCCGCCAGCTCGTCTGGCGCGACAAGAAGAATTTACGCACCCGGAAGGTCGCCTACTACAACCGCCGGAACGTGCACATGAAGACGCTGAGCTTCGGCAAGTACACGCTGTTCCTGGACCGCTTCTGGCGCGCCGCCGAGATGAAGATGGTCAACCATCTGACCGGGAAGAGCACCGACATGCTGTGGTCGGACTACAAGTTCGGCGGCAAGATCGGCAAGAGCGACTTCAGCCGGACCGGCCTGAAGCGGGTGCGCTGATGGGTTTCGGCTCCGCCTGACGGCGGGCGGGGTGGCGGCCGGGGCGGCGAGCGGGGCGCTGCCGGCGCGATCCGCCCTACGCCACCAGCTTCGCCAGTTCGCCCTTCTGGATTTTCCGGGTCGGCGTCATCGGCATCTCGTCGACGATTTCCAGCCGTTCGGGCCAGCGCATCTTGGCGACGCCGTTCTCTTCCAGATACCCGGTCATCTCCTCGAAGCTCAGGCTTGTGCCGGGCGCCAGCGTCACGAACAGGCACATGCGCTCGCCGAGCACGTCGTCGGGCATCGGCACGACCGCCGCCAGCACGATCGCGGGATGGGCCTGCAACAGGTTCTCGACATCGGTCGGGTTGATCTTGATGCCGCCGCGGTTGATCACGTCCTTGACCCGGCCGGTGATGACCACGTTGCCGTCCCCATCGACGGTCGCCAGGTCGCCGGTCCGGAAAAAGCCGTCGGCGGCGAAGGCCCGGGCGTTGGCTTCCGGGTTGTTCAGATAGCCCGGAAAGACGCTGTAGCCCGCAAGCTGCAGCTCGCCTTCCGTATCCTCCGGCACCGCTTCGTCGGTTTCGGGATCGGTGATGCGCACCTCAATGCCGGCGGTCTTGCGCCCGGTGCTCGTGTGGCGCACCTCCGGCGGTGCGTCGAGCGGCGTCTGCATGATGAGGATGGTCTCGGTCATACCGAAGAGCTGCCCGGTCCGGCCGTTCGGCATCCGGCGCTCCAGCGCGGCGGCGACCTCCGGCGGGCAGACCGAACCGGCGACGATCACGTCCCGGATCGAGGACAGATCGGCATCGTCCAGCAGCCCGGCCTTGATCGTCGCCGCGACATGGGCCGGCGCGGAGAAGACCACCGTGGGCCGGCCGCGGATCAGCCGGTCGGCATAGAGTTCCGGCGAGAACAGCGACATCAGCACGTTGGTCGCGCCGTGGCACAGGCCGAGCATGCCGCAGGACAGCCCGAAGACATGGGTGAAGGGCGGCGCGACCAGGATCCGGTCGTCGGCGGTCAGGTCGATGGTCGGCGGATAAATGCGCAGGTTCGAGGTGAAGGTCTCATGGGTCCGCACCACTCCCTTGGGCGAGGCCGAGGTGCCCGAGGTGAAGCACAGGACGAGCGGATCGTCGGGCGCCGGCGGATCGGCGACGGGATCGGCCGCCGCGCCTTCGACCAGCGCATCGAAATCGAGCACGCCGGGCCTCTCGCCGCCGCCGACCGCAATAATATGCTCCAGCGACGGCACCTGCGCCTTCAGGTCCGCCATCGTCGCCGGCGCATCGTATTTGTCGTCGCCCGCCGTGCAGATGACGGCGCGCGCGGCGCCGTGGTTCATCAGCGGCGCCATCTCGCCGGCCCGGTAGGGCATGTGCAGGGTGCAGAGCACGCCGCCCATCATGGCGACGCCCAGGAAGGCGATCGGGAATTCCGGATGGTTGGGATACTGGATGGCGACGACGTCGCCGCGCTTCAGGCCGAGGCCGAGCAGGGCGTTGGCGAAGCGGCGCGAGCGGTCGCGCCATTCGGCGAAGGCGATGTCCCGGTCCGGCGCGGCAAGGGCGACCTTGTCCGGCGTCTCGTCGGCCCAGCGCTCCAGATAGTCGGCCAGCCGGTCGTCGTTCCAGAAGCCGGCCTCCCGGAATTGCTGCGCGAGCGCGCCGGTGTGGCGGGGAAATTCGGTCAATCCGCTCATTGGTATGCCGCCTGCCGTTTTCTCTTCAGCCCGCGGCCGCGGCCGCGGCCCGTCCGGCCGCCCGTCCGGCCTGGGCCGCTTCCTCGCGCAGCAGTTGTTCGACCCAGCGCTGGGCCCGGTCGACGCCCTTGTCGATATGCCAGCGCACCGGCGCCGCCGGTTCGGGCGCCGTGTCGAGCATCTTCTGCTGCGCCTCGATCACCGCCACGTCCTCGAAGAAGGTGTCCCGGTTGGCGGTGAACATGGCGTCGGTCAGCGCTTCGTCGTCGAGCTGCGTATCGCGCTGGAGCGACCAGAAATAGTGGGTCGAACGGTCGGTCTCCGGCGTCATGGCGTTGAGCACCCGGTTCTCCACGGCATGGTCCGGATTCTCCGTCGAGCGGACCTTCACGCTGATGACGATATTCGCCGCCGGCGTGAACTTCACCTCCTGGCGATGGTCGACGGCGCCGTTGAAGCCGCACAGCCGCTTGAAGAAGGGCGAGGGCTCGATGCCGCGCATGTCGCGGATCACGCGCAGGCTCTCTCCGTCGAACTCGGTCTTCACCGGCGCGTCGACCACGGCGTCCGTCGCCAATGTATTCTGGTGCACGAAATGGGCGTGGGACAGGTCGAGGAGATTGTCGCGCACCAGCGTGTAGTTGACGGCGACCGGCAGGGTCTCGCCGCGGCCGGCCCAGCCCGGATCGTCGTTCCAGTGGTAGTCCGGGATCTCCGCTTCGTCGGCGAGCGCCGGATCGCCCATCCATAGGAAGATCCAGCCCCAGCGCTCGGCGACCGGATAGGCGCGCGTCGACAGGCCGGCCGGAAGCGTTTCGGCGCCGGGCACCTGCGTGCAGCTTCCGTCGCCGCAGAAGCCGAGCCCGTGATAGCCGCAGACGATATCGTCGCCGACGACGCGGCCGTTCGACAGGGGCGCGCCCCGGTGCGGGCAGCGGTCGGCGAGCGCACAGGGCGTCCCGTCGCCGCGGCGCCACATGACGACCGGTTCGTCCAGCAGCCAGCGCTGAAAGGGCGCGCGGCCGACCTCCCCGCTCCACGCCGCGACATACCAGTAGTTGCGCAGGAAAATGGCCGTTCCCCCTTCGTGTGCAAAACCGTTTGCAGGCATTGCCGCGGCAACCGTATCCCAGCCCCCGGAGCCGATCAACGCGGACTCCGGCCGGGCTAATCGCGCACCTGCGGATAGCGCTCCGCGAGCCAGGCTGCGTCGAACTTGCCGCTCTCCAGATCGTCCTTCAGCGCCGCCGCCGGCCGTTCGGCCGGGTCGCCGTAGCCGCCGGCGCCGGGCGTGCGCACGGCGACCGCCTCATCCGGCGCAACGGTCACGCCGATCGGCTTGTTGGGCAGGCGGGCCGCCGTGCCGTCCGCCGCGACATGGCGGAACGCGCCGGTCGCGCCGGGGCCGCCGCCGAAGACGCCCCAGGGCTGCCGGGCAAAGCGCTCGCCTGCGCCGTTGAAGGTGCAGGCATGGCCGACCGGCGCAACGACCCGTTCGAGGCCCAGGCCGCCGCGCTGCCGGCCGGGTCCGCCGGAATTGGCGACCAGCCCGTAGGACCGGACGCGCAAGGGGTATTCCATCTCGATGGCTTCGACCGGCAGGTTCGACGTGTTGGTGATGTGGACCTGCACGCCGTCCTTGCCGTCCTTCGTCGCGCGGCCGCCGAAGCCGCCGCCCAGGGTTTCGAGATAGACGTAGTCCTCGCCGGTGCGCGGATCGGCGCCGGAGAAGACCGCCGTGGTGTTGGCGCCGTTGGCCGCTCCGACCGCCGCTTCGGGCAGGGCCGGCGCCAGCGCGCCGAGGATAACGTCGATGATGCGCTGGCAGGTGTTGGCCCGGGCCGCCACGGGTGCGGGAAAGGCGGCGTCGAGCAGGCTGCCCTTCTCGACCGTGAGCCGCGGCAGGTCGAGCACGCCCTGGTTGTTCGGCGCGTCCGGGTCGAGCAGCGCCTTGAGCGCGTAGCAGACCGAGGCCTGGGTGGCGTTGCGGGTGACGTTGATATTGCCCGTGACCTGCTGCGCCGAGCCGGAAAAATCGAAATGGATGTCGCCGCCGTTTACCGAAATGGCGAGCCGGATCGGGATGTCCGTCGCGCCCATGCCGTCATCGTCCATCGCATCCTCGAAGCGGTAGACGCCGTCCGGCAGTCCGGCGACGGCGGCGCGCAGGCGGTCGGCGCTGCGCCGGACGATCTGTTCGAAACCGTCGCGCACCGTCGCGACCCCGTACTGGCCGATAATTTCGCCCAGCCGGCTGCGGCCGAGCCGGCAGGAGGCGATCTGGGCGAAATAGTCGCCGCGCCGCTCGCCCGGCACCCGCACGTTGAGCAGGATCAGGTCGAGCAGGTCCTGTTGCAGCACGCCTTCGCGGAACAGGCGCACGACCGGGATGCGCAGGCCCTCCTGGTAGATTTCGGTCAGCCCGCCGGCCATGCTGCCCGGCACCGTGCCGCCGACATCGGCATGGTGGGCGATGTTGCACATGAAGGCGATCAGTTCGCCGTCGAAGAACACGGGCATCGCCATGTTGATATCCGGCAGATGGGTGCCGCCGGCGACGTGGGGATCGTTGGCGACGAACAGGTCGCCGTCGCGCAGGTCGTTGCCGAAGCGGGCGAGCAGGCTTTCCATCAGCCCGCCCATGGAGGCGAGATGGATCGGCAGGGAGGCGTCGGCCTGCACGATCAGCCGGCCGGCCGGGTCCATGATCGCCGTCGAATGGTCGCGCCGCTCCTTGATGTTGGTCGAATAGGCGCTTTTCATCAGGGCGGCGAAGGTCTCGTCGGCGACCGAGCGCAGGCCGTTGGCCATGATCTCCAGCGTGACCGGATCGACCGGCGGTGCAGCGGCGCTCATCCTGCGTCTCCGACGGCGACGACCAGGTTCCCAGCCCCGTCGACCGCCGCCCGGTCGCCGGGAAAGACGACGGTTGTGGAATCGAGCTGCTCGACGATGGCCGGGCCGGCAAGGTCCATGCCCGCCGTCAGCGACTCGCGCCGGTAGACCGGCGTTTCGACCGCGCTGCCGCCGTCGAACCAGACCGGGCGGTGGCCGGCCGCCTCCGGCGTTGCGCCCGCCTTACCCCCGGAGACGGGTGCGCCTTCCGTTGCAATGCGGCCGATGGCCGTGAGCCGGATGTTGACGATCTCGATCGGCTCGCCCGCACTGTGGAAGCCGTAATGCCGCTCGTGCTCGGCGTGAAAGGCCGCGGCGACGGCGTCCGCGCCCGCCGGCCGCGCGAGCGCGCCGGCCGGCCCGCCGGCAAAGGAGACCGGCAGCTCGAAATTCTGCCCGACATAGCGGACGTCGAAAGCCAGCGTCAGGCCGCGGTCCTCCGCCGCGACGCTCTCCGCCGCAAACCAGGCCCGCGCCTCGGCTTCGAGGCCGTCCAGAAGCCCGCCGATACGGCTCAAGCCGTCCGCATCCAGCGCAAAGCGGCCGCTGCGCACGAATTCCTCCTTCAGGTCGGACACGATCAGCCCCTGGGCGCACAGGATTCCCGGCGCGGCCGGCACGACGATTTCGCGCATGCCGAGCACCCGCGCGACTTCGACGGCGTGCAACGGCCCCGCCCCGCCGAACGGCATCAGCGCATAGTCCCGCGGATCGAGCCCGCGCTCGACCGAGATGGTCCGCACCGCGCGCACCATGTTGGCGACGACGATCCCCAGAATTCCCTGCGCGGTTTTCTCCACGGAAAAGCCGAGCCGCCGCGCCGCGGGCTCGATGGCGCGCCGGGCCGCGGCGGCGTCCAGGGCCAGTCCGCCGCCCGCCAGCCCCTCTTCGGACAGGCGGCCGAGCGCGAGGTTGGCGTCGGTCACCGTGGGTTCCGTGCCGCCGCGGCCGTAGCAGGCCGGCCCGGGATCGGCGCCGGCGCTGCGCGGGCCGACCTTCATCAGCCCGTCCCGGTCGAACCAGGCGACCGAACCGCCGCCGGCGCCGACCGTGTGGATATCCACCATCGGCTGGCGCACCGGGAAGCCGGCAACCTCCCGGTCCAGGCCGACCCCGGCGTTGTAGCCGCGGATCAGGGCCACGTCGGCGCTCGTGCCGCCCATGTCGAGGGTGATGACGTTCGGCCGGTTTGCGCCCTTCGCGGTGTGGACCGCGCCGACCGCGCCCGCCGCCGGGCCGCTGAGCGCGGTGCGGATGGGGAACTGTTTTGCCGTTTCGACCGACATCAGCCCGCCGCTCGACTGGTAGATGCGGATCGCGGCGTCCGGGGCCAGTGCGGCCGTTTCGGCCTCCAGATAGGCCAGATAGTCGGCGATGACCGGCTGGAGATAGGCGTTCAGCACGGTGGTCGAAAACCGCTCGTATTCCCGGAATTCGGGCCGGACGGCCGAGGACAGCGACAGCGAAAGGCCGGGCAGGCGCGCCTTGAGCGCTTCGGCGATGCGCCGTTCGTGCGCGGGATCGACGAAGGAGAACAGGCAGCAGACGGCGCAGGACTGCACGCCGCTCGCGGCGACGGCTTCCGCGACCGCCGCCAGCCCCGCCCCGTCGAGCGCGGTCAGCACCTCGCCGGCCGGCCCCAGCCGCTCGCGCACTTCGAAGCGCCGCTGCCGTGGCACCAGCGGCGCCGGGTGATCCTGTTGCAGCGAATACATGTGCGGCCTTGTCTGGCGGCCGATCTCCAGCAGGTCGCGGAAGCCTTCGGTGGTCACCAGGGCGACGGCCCCGCCGCGCCGCTGGATCAGGGCGTTGGTCGCGACGGTCGTGCCGTGGCACAGGCGGCCGATCTGCGCGGGATCGATATCCAGCGCCGCCGCCATTTCCTCGAGGCCCCGGACGATGGCCTCGCCCGGATTGTGCGGTGTGGATGGCCGCTTGTAGACCTGCGTGGCGCCGTCTTCGAGACGGCGCGCGAAGAAATCCGTAAAGGTGCCGCCGACATCGACGCCGACCAGCCATCCGGTACGCGGCTTTGCCATAGTCGGTTGTTTCCCGGAGAGATCGGCCGACGCTGCGCCGCCAATCTAGCCCGGATGCCTCATCGCGGTCACGGTCTGCGCAGCGCCGGCCTGCCGCCTGCCGCTATCCGAAGCCGTGCATGCCGCACAGGATGTGGGAGGACATGCCGCCGTCCGCCGGGATGTTCGTGCCGCGGATCCAGCCGGCGCCGTCCGACAGCAGGAAGGCGACCACGGGCGCGATATCGGCCGGCCGGCCGGGGCGGTCCATGACTCGCATATCCTCTTCGGCGCGCTCGCCGAGGGTCTCGATGAAATCCGGCAGGATCGGCGTGTCGACCGGGCCGGGCGACACCGAATTCATCCGGATGCCGCGGTCGCGCCAGGTCCAGCGGTTCTGCATGGTCCAGACGACGAGCGCCTCCTTGGTGAAGAAGTAGGACCGGCCGCCTTCGTTGCCGACCTTGTGCTCCGCGACGAAGGCCGCGACGCCGTCGAAATCGAGCGTCGCGGCGGCCTTGATCTGGTCGACCGCCTGCGGCCAGCCGAAACCGGCCAGCGAGGCCAGGTTGACGATCGAGGCGCCGTCGGCGAGCTTGCCGACCAGGCGCTGCGTCAGATGCTTCAGCCCGACCAGGTTGACCCTGAGGACCTGCTCCGCCGGCGCGGTCGGCGGCAGGCCGGCGCAGTTTACGAGGCCGTCCGCACCGGCCGGCAGCGTCTCGACCAGGCTGTCGATGGCCGCCGCTCCGGAAATATCGGCGCGGAAGAAGCCGGCCAGGCCAGCCGCCGTACCACCCGTCGGGTCGTTCCGGTCGACGCCGACGACCGAGCCGCCCCAGCGCGCGACCTCGCGGCAGATCCGGTCGCCGATCCCTGAGGAACAGCCGGTAACGACAATCGTCTTTCCATCGAGCATGGGGTCTTCTTTCGCTTCGGGTCGGAGGGTTCAGGCTTCGCCGGCGCCGAGATACGAACGGCTGACGGCCTCGTCCGCCAGCAGGTTCGCGGCGCTGTCCGCGCCGACGACATGGCCGTTCTCCAGCAGGTAGCCGCGGTCGGCGATCGCCAGGCTCTGCTTCGAATTCTGTTCGACCAGGAAAATGCCGACGCCCTGGGTGCGGATTTCGGCCAGCGCGCGGAACAGGTCGCGGCACAGCAGGGGCGACAGGCCCAGCGACGGTTCGTCGAGCAGCAGGATCGAGGGCGCCGACATGATGGCGCGGCCGATGGCGACCATCTGCTGCTCGCCGCCGCTCATGGTGCGCACGGCCTGGCGCCGCCGCTCCTTCAGCACCGGGAACAGGGCGTAGATGCGCTCCCGGTTCGCCGCCTCGGCGCCCCTCGCCCGGTCGGGAAAGGCGCCGAGCGTCAGGTTTTCGTCCACCGTCAGATCGCCGAAGATGCCCCGGTCCTCGGGCACCAGGGCGATGCCCTTCTCGACGATCTCGTGGGGCGGCAGGGCGGCGATCTCCTCGCCGTCCATCCGGATGCTGCATCCCGGGCGCGCCGGGGCGAGTCCGGCGATGCTGCGGATCAGCGTGCTCTTGCCGGCCCCGTTCGCGCCGAGCATGACGACGATCTCGTCGGCGCCGACGGTGACGGAGGCGTCCTCGACCGCGTGATGCTGGCCGTAGAAGACCGAGAGGTTGCGGACCTCAAGCATCGTCTTCCCCGAGATAGGCCCGGACGACCTCCGGATCGGCGAGGACGTCCCGCGTCGAGCCCTCGGCGATTTTCCGGCCCGAATTCATCACGATGCAGCGCCGGCACAGGCTGCGGATTGCGTCCATGACATGTTCGACGACGATGATGTTGCGCCCTTCCGCCGCCAGCGATTCGACCAGTTCGATGCCGGTCTTCAGCTCGGTCGGATTGAGGCCGGCAAGCCATTCGTCGAGCAGGACGACCTTCGGATCGGACATCAGGGCGCGCGCCAGTTCGACCCGCTTCTGGTCGATATAGGTGAGCGCATCGACGGGGGCCGCCGGGCTGCCGCGAAGGCCGACCCGGTCGAGCAGGGCGACGGCCGCCTCGCGCAGCTCCCCGCCCCACAGCCGCGTGTGGCCGAACACGCCGCCGGCCATGACATTCTCGACCACGCTCAGCGAATGCAGGACCCGGACGATCTGGAACGTCCTGGCGATACCCAGCCGGGCGCGCCGGTGGGCCGTGTGGGCGGAAATATCCTCGCCGTCCAGAAGGATCGTGCCGCCGGTCAGCTGCAGGGCGCCGGAAATCAGGTTGATCGCCGTCGTCTTGCCCGACCCGTTGGGGCCGATCAGGCCGAGCACCTCGCCGTCGTTGAGGGTCAGGTCCAGGCCGTCGACCGCGAGCAGACCGCCGAAATTCTTCGACGCGGCGCGGACCTCGAGGACCTGCCGGGGCGCCGGGTCAGCCATATCCGGCCCTCCGGCGCCGGAACTGCTTCTCGATCAGGCCGATCACGCCGTGCGGGATGAAATAGACGATCAGCAGGAAGGCGACGCCGAGCAGCAGGGTCGACTGGTTCGGCGCCTGGGCGGAGATCACGTCCCAGATCAGGGCGAACGGGACCACGCCGACCAGCGGCCCCCACAGCCGGTGCGCGCCGCCCAGCAGCGCCATGATGACGACCTGGAACGACAGCATGGCGCTGAAGGCGTTGGTCGGCTCGACATAGTTCCAGCGCGGCGCGAGCACGGCGCCGGTCACGGCGGCAAAGGTGCAGGAAACGACGAACAGGGCGACCTTGGCGCGCGCCGTGTTGATCCCGGAATGGGAGGCGACCGTTTCGTCGTCGCCGATGATCCGCAACGCGAAGCCCAGCCGGGACCGGCCGATCGCCCAGCCGGCGAGATAGACCGTCGCCGCCAGCGCCAGCAGCTGCCAGTAGACCAGCCGCTCGCTGGTATCGACCAGGACATAGAGGCCGCTGCTCGTCCCCATGGTGGTCTGGACCCAGGTGAACAGCTGGCGGACCAGTTCCGCCAGCCCCAGGGTGAAGATCACGAAATAGACGCCGGAGACCCGGAGCGTCGCCAGCCCGACGATGCCGCCCAGCGCGGCGCCGATCAGGCCCGCCGCCAGGAGGAGCAGGGGATAGGGGACGGTCGCAATGCCGATGCCGACCGTGTACATGCCGATGCCGAAGAACGCCGCCGTCGAAAGCGCGATATAGCGGGTCGGGCCGGAAAACAGCGCCCAAGACGTCGCCAGGACGGTGTACATCGCGATCGTGATGCCCATCGACAGCCAGTAGCCGTCGTCGAACGCGGGCAGCGCCGCCGCCGCGACGAATCCGGCCGCCGCGACCGCGAAGAACCGTTGCTCCCTCGCCGTCGGCTTCATGCGGATTTCCGGCCGAACAGTCCCTGCGGGCGCCACAGCAGGACCGCGATGAACAGGATATAGGCGGCCGCCAGGGTCAGCCCCGGATCGATCAGCCGGGCGACGGCGGATTCGACGATGCCCAGGATGAAGGACGCGACGATGGCGCCGCGGATGTCGCTGACGCCGCCGAAGATGATGATGATCAGCGCCTTCATGGTGAAGATGACGCCCAGCGAGGCGTCGAAGGTCAGGAAGGCGCTCAGGAGCGCGCCGCCGGTGGCGGTGACGGCGCCGCCCAGGGCGAAGGCCAGCGCTGACGCCTTGAGCACGTCGATGCCGACCAGCCCGGCCGCCGTCGGGTTGACGGCGACGCCGCGCAGGGCGAGCCCGGTCCGTGACCGGGTGAGCCAGAGGGCGAGCACGATGCACAGGACGGCGGACCCGCCGAACGCGACGATGCGGTTCAGGCCGTAGGGCTGCCCGAATATCTCGAAGGGCCGCGCCAGATAGGAATAGCTGAAATACTCGCCGCCGAAGACGGCGATCATCACGCCGACGAGGATGAAACTCATGCCGAAGGTCGCGAGGATGCTGTCGACTTCGAGCTGTCCGTGCGACTTGGCGCGGCGGACCAGCGGCCGGAGCACATACCGGTAGACCAGCCAGTTGGCGGCGAAGGCGAGCAGCGCCGCCGGGACGATGGACAGGAACGGCGACAGTTTGAGGCCGGTCCAGAACCAGAAGGCGCCGAACGAGCCGGCGACCAGCACCTCCCCGTTGGCGAGGTTCATGATGCGGGCGACGCCGTACTGCAATTGCAGGCCGAGCGCCATCAGCGCATAGGAACCGCCCAGCAGGATGCCGAGGATGAGGATATCCATTCCCGGACCTCGAAAGCCGGAGCGGCGGGCCGCCCCTCAGGAGCAGCCCGCCGTCCACGGCCGGCAGGCGCTACCAGCCCTGCTTGACCTTGACGGGTTTCGCGCCCGGCCGCCCGGTGCTGCGGACGCCGTAGAACACGCCGTTCTGCCACTGGCCGACGGTCCAGAACTTCTCGCTGTTCTGGTTCTTGTAGGTCACGTCGCCGATGACGGTCTTGAACGTATTCTTCTTGATGTAGGCGATGACCGCCTTGCGGTCGGTCGTGCCGACGCCCTCGATGGCCTGTTCGAGAATCTGAAGGCTGGCGTAGGTCACGGCGCTCGCCCAGTAGTCGGGCGACTTGCCGATGAATTTCTTGTGGGCCGCGAAATACGCCTTCATCTCGGGCGTGTCCGGGTTGATGCCGCCGGCGCCGAGATTGCCCTCGATCGACTTGCCGAACTTGGCAGCGTAGGCCGGGAAGCAGGTGGCGACCGCGGTATAGAAGGCCTTGACGTCAAGGCCGGCGATCTTCGCCTGCTCGGTGAGCGCGAAGGTATCCGGCGGATAGGACCAGGCCACGAAGGCGTCGGGCTTGGCCGCCTTGGCCGCCTTGACGACCGGCGACAGGTCCTGCGTGCCCAGCGGGTAGGAGTTGTCGTAGACGATCTCGAAACCGGCCTTCTTGAAGATCGGCCGGGCCGCGTTCGCCAGCTCGATGCCGAAGGCGTCGGCGACGTTGACCATCGCGACCCGGTTGCCGATCACGCCCTTCTTGCGCAATTCCGACAGGATGTCGGCGACGGCCCCGGCGAACGTCGTGGTCGAGCCGAGCATGAAGAAGATGTTCGGGTAGCGCTTGGTCAGCGTCTCGATCTTGTCGGATATCGCGGAGACCGCGAGCTGCGGATAGCCGTAGCGTGCGAAGATCGGCGCCGTGGCGAGGTTGAAGCCGGTGCCGAAGGGCGCGACGATGAAATCGACCTTGTCCTGGGTCGCCAGGCGCTGGATCGCCTTGATGGCCTCGCCCGGATTGGTCCGGTCGTCATATTCGATCAGCTTGATCTTGGCCTTGCCGCTCTTCAGCTTCAGGCCGCCGCGGGCGTTGACCTGATGGACCCACAGCCGGATGTTCGGCCAATGGGTCACCGCGGCGCCGCCCGCCAGCGGGCCGGTTTTCGGCGCCGATGCGCCGATCTTGATCTCGGCCGCGTGCGCGCCGCCGCCGATCGCAGCGGCCACCGCTATGGCGGCGAATGTCGAAACCAGATGTCTGACCATGTTTACCTCCCAGGCAGGTCGTCGTCGTTGACGCCGGCGCAACCCTGGCGCGCCGGCGCCGGAAAGAGCCGGACGGGATCGGGCTGCGGTTCCGTCTGCACCCCGATCCATCGAAGCTCGGTGAATTCGTCGATTGCGGTCCGGCCGCCGAAACATACCTGATTCAATACGGTTCACAATGGCGTCGAGCCATATCGGACATGCGCGACAGGTGAAACGGGGAGACGGCGCCGAACAACACCGGCAATGGGCCGGGGACGAGGATGTCCATTCCCGGATCTCAAGGCCGGCCCGGTTCGGAACCCGCCAGCTTCGCGGACTGGCCCTGACCCGGATTTTCCGCCGCAGTCATGGCCTGAGCGGCGCGGGCGAACCGGCGGGGCGGGAACGCCGCGGCGCAACGCCGTTGCGCGGTGCGGCGCCGGTCGGCTATTTCAGGCGCGCCCCGCCCGCCCTGCCCAGCGACCTGCCAGGAACCCCATGCCCGACTTCGCCATCCCGGAAGCCGTCCGCGCAGAAGACGGCCATGTCGGCCGGCGCCTGCCGCGGATCGAGGATCGCGCCCTGCTGCGCGGCGAGGGCGGCTTCGTCGACGATGTGCCGGTGAAGAAGGGCACGCTGCACGCCGCCTTCGTGCGCTCGCCCCACGCCCACGCCGAAATCGTCGCCATAGACGCGAGCGCGGCGCTCGCCCTGCCGGGAGTCTTCGCGGTCGTGACCGGCGCGGACATGGCGGCCGAGTCCGATCCGATGATCGTCGGCTTCGAAAACCCGATCGACTATTACGGCCTCGCCGTCGACAAGGTGCGCTATGTCGGCGAGCCGGTGGTCGCCGTCGCGGCGACCGACCGCTACCGGGCCGAAGACGCCGCCGACCTGATCGAAGTGACCTACAATGTGCTGCCGGCGGTCGTCGATCCGGTCGCGGCATGCGCGCCGGACGCCCCGAAGCTGCATCCGCGCAGCGAGTCCAACTGCGTCTCCCGGCGTCATTTCGTGCACGGCGATCCGGACACCGCTTTCGCCGAAGCCGAATGCACGACCGACCTGACGATCCGCTATCCGCGCAATTCCATCACGCCGATGGAGACCTATGCCGCCGTGGTCGAGACCAACCGGGAGACCGGCGGCTTCGACGTGCTGTCCAATTTCCAGGGGCCGTTCTCGGTCCATACGGTGATGGCGCTCGCCCTGCGCATCCGCACCGCCGCCCTGCGCCACCGCAGCCCGAAGAATTCCGGCGGCAGCTTCGGCTCCAAGCTGACGATCTTCCCCTATATCGTCGTGCTGTGCGTGCTCGCCCGCAAGGCGGGCCGGCCGGTCAAATGGATCGAGGACCGGCTGGAGCATCTGTCTGCCTCCAGCGTCGCGCCCAACCGGGTCACGAAGGTCGAGGCCGCCTATACGAAGGACGGTACGGTGACCGGCCTGCGGCTGACCCACTGGGACGATCACGGCGCCTATTTGCGCGCGCCGATGCCGGCGCCGATCTACCGGATGCACGGCGTCTCGACCAACGGCTATTTCATCCGGCATCTGGAAGTCACGAACCACATCGTGTCGACCAACAAATGCCCGACGGGCGCGGTGCGCGGCTTCGGCGGGCCGCAGCTCTATTTCGCGGTCGAGCGCATGATGCAGCGCATCGCCGTGCTGACCGGCCGGGACCCGCTCGACGTCATCCGCAGGAACCTGATCGCGGCGGAGCAATTCCCCTACAAGGCGATCGCCGGCTCGCTGCTCGATTCGGGCGACTACCGCCAGACCGTCGAGGAAACCGTTGAGCAGGGCGATCTGGCGGCGCTCAAGCGCCGGCGCGACGCGGCGCGCGCCGAAGGCCGGCTCTACGGCATCGGCTATGCCGCCTGCGTCGAGCCGAGCCAGTCCAACATGGGCTATATCTCGACCCTCAAGACCGGCCTGGAGCGCGAGCGCGCCGGGCCGAAGGATGGCGCCGTCGCCTCGGTCACCGTCTCGGTCGACGCTCTGGGCTCGGTCAACGTGATCGGCGATTCGGTGCCCCAGGGCCAGGGCCACCAGACGGCGCTCGCCCAGATCGTCGCCGATCAGCTGGGGCTGACGCCGGACGACGTCGTGGTCTCGCTGGATACCGACACGGCGAAGGACGGCTGGTCGATCGCCGCCGGCAACTATTCCTGCCGCTTCGCGCCGGCCTCGGCGAGCGCCGCGCACCAGGCGGCGACGCGGGTGCGCGAGAAAATGGCGCGCATCGCGGCGGCGAACCTGAACGTGCCGGCCGCGGAGGTCGAATTCACCGACGGCAAAATCCACGCCGCCAACAACCCGGACAACGCCATTCCCTTCTACCGCGTCGGCGGGCTGGCCCACTGGTCGCCGTCCAGCCTGCCGGACGATGTCGAGCCCGGCATCCGGGAGACCGCCATGTGGAACGCGCCGGAGCTGACGCCGACGACCGCGAAGGACGAGATCAACACCTCGCTGGCCTACGGCTTCGGCTTCGATTTCTGCGGAGTCGAGGTCGACCCGGATACCGGCGCGGTGACGGTCGACCGGTATGTCTCGGCCCACGATTGCGGCACGATCCTCAATCCCGGCCTCGCGGAAGGGCAGATCCGCGGCTCCTGGGCGTCGGCCTTCGGCGCGACCTTCCTGGAGGAATTCCGCTACGAGGACGACGGCACCTTCCGCTCCGGCACCTTCGCCGAATATCTGGTGCCGACGGCCGCCGAACTGCCGGATATCCGGCTCGTCCATCCGACCCCTCACCCGTCGCCCTACACCCGCCTGGGCGCCAAGGGCATCGCCGAGGGCAACCAGTATACGACGCCCGTCTGCATCGCGAATGCCGTAGCCGACGCGCTGGGCGTCGAGGATATCGAACTGCCGCTCAAGCCGGCGAAAGTGCTGGCGTGGGTGCAGGCGGAAGAGCCGCCGCCGTCGGCCGCGGTCGAACCGGATGGCGATGACGCGCTACCGGCGCGCCCGACGATCGACGGGTCCGGCGAAGTGCAGGTGCCCGCGCCGCCGGAGCATGTCTGGGCCATGCTGCTCGATCCGGAACGGATGGCCCGCATCGTGCCGGGCTGCGAGCGGCTGGAAGCGGCCGGCGAGGCCGGCTTCGCCGGCGCGGTCGTGCTCGGCGCCGGGCCGGTCAGGGGCCGGTTCGAGGCGCGGATCGACCTGACCGACCTGGAGAAGCCGCATCGCGCCCGGCTGTCCGGCACGGCCGACGGCCCCCTGGGTTCGTCGCGCGGCGAAGGCGCTTTCGAACTGGTTGCGCAGGACGGCGGCACCCTCGTGCGCTATCGCTATTCGGTCGAGCTGTCCGGCAAGATCGCGGCGGTCGGCGGGCGTATGGTCCGCGGCGCGGCCCGCCAGCTGATCGACCGCTTCCTGCGCGCCCTGGTCCGCGAGGCCGGCGGCGATGCGGATTCCGGTTCCTCCCGCGGCCTTTCCGCCCGATTGAAGCGGCTGGTCGGAGGTCGGGCATGAAGCCGGCGCCCTTCGATTATGTCCGCGCCGAATGTCTCGAAGATGCGGTCGCGGTCCTCGCGGAGCATGGCGACGAGGCCCGCATTCTCGCCGGCGGCCAGTCCCTGATGCCGATGCTCAACATGCGCCTCGTCCGGCCGGAGGTGCTGGTGGACATCGGCGGCCTTCCGGACCTGGCGCGGATCGAGGACGAGAGCGAGACCGTCGCCATCGGCGCTGCGGTCACCCAGGGCGGGCTGGCGGACTGGCCGGACCTCACCTCCGCCCTGCCGGTCGTCGCCGCGGCATTGCCCCATGTCGGCCATTTCCAGACCCGCAACCGCGGCACGGTCTGCGGCTCGCTGTGCCACGCCGATCCGTCCTCGGAACTGCCGCTCTGCCTTGCGCTGCTCGAAGGCGAAGTCGAACTGCACAGCGCGCGCGGGGTGCGGACGGTTCCGGCCGACGATTTTCAGCGCGGCGTTCTCACGACCGCGAAAGAGCCGGACGAAGTGGCCGTCCGGGCGCGCCTGCCGAAGGCGCGGGACGGCGAGCGTTTCGCCTTTCTGGAATTTCAGCACCGCCACGGCGATTTTGCCGTGGTGGCGGTCGCCGCAAAGCGCAGCGGCGACTCCGTCAGCCTGGCGGTCGGCGGCGTGGCGGACCGGCCGGAAGTCTGCCATTGGGACGCCCTGCCCGGCGATGCGGTCGACGACGCGCTCAACGATCTCGCCTGGGCGCTCGGCGGCAGCGACGACATCCATGCGACGGCGCGCCACCGGCGGCAGCTCGTGCGCCATCTGGGCAGGCAGGCCATCGAAGCGACCGCGGCCGGGGGAGCCGGCGCATGAAAAAGCTGGACCGAAACGGCCGCCATCCGGTGCGCCTCACGCTGAACGGCATGCCGGAGGAGGGTTTCGCCGAGCCCCGGATGCTACTGACCGATTTTCTGCGCCACGAGGTCGGCGCGACCGGCACCCATGTGGCCTGCGAGCATGGCGTTTGCGGCGCCTGTACGGTCCGCATCGACGGCAAGGCGGTGCGCGCCTGCCTGATGCTGGCGGTCCAGGCCGACGGCGCCGAAATCGAAACCATCGAGGGGCTGGCCGAAGCCGACGGCTCTTTCGGTCCCTTGCAGCAGGCGTTCCACGAGAATTTCGCCCTGCAATGCGGCTTCTGCACGCCGGGCTTCCTGATGTCGCTGAGCGAGTATCTGGAGAAGAATCCCGATCCGACGGTCGAGGAGATCAAGGTCGCGCTCAGCGGCAATCTGTGCCGCTGCACCGGCTATCACGAGATTATCAATGCCGGCCTGGACGCCGCGAAGGCGCTCCGGGAGCGGCGGCAGCAAACGGATTGAGAGGCGGTATGCGCGCAGTCCTGGTCAACGAGTTCGGCCCCATCGAAAGCCACGCCATCGCGGATCTGCCGGATCCCGAACCCGGCCCCGGCGAGGTGCTGATCGAGAACCGGGCCATCGGGATCAACTTTCCGGACGCCCTGATGCTCCGGGGCCGGTACCAGAAGCGACCGCCACGGCCCTTCGTGCCCGGCCGCGACTGCGCCGGAGTCGTCCGGTCGGTCGGAGACGGCGTGAACCGCTGCAAGCCCGGCGACCGGATCGTCGCCCAGGTCTTCACCGGCGCGTTCGGCCAGCTCGTGCCCGCGCCCCAGGAGCGCTGCTTCCTGCTGCCCGACGGCGTGTCGTTCGAGGACGCCGCCGCCATGATCACCGTGTTCAACACGGCCTGGGTCGCGATCGACATGCGCGCCGGCGTGCAGCCGGGCGATACGGTGCTGGTGACCGGCGCGGCCGGCGGGGTCGGCTCGGCCGCCATCCAGCTCTGCAAGGCGCGCGGCGCAACGGTGCTGGCCGCCGTATCGAGCGCGGAGAAGGCCGATTTCGTGCGGACCTGCGGCGCCGACGCGGCGATCGACACCAACGCCTCGGATGTCGACGCGCTCAAGTCCCATCTCAAGGCCCAGGTTGGGGCGGCGACAGGCGCGGCCGAGGGCCGGGGCTGCGACGCCGTGATCGAGACGGTCGGCGGCGACCTGTTCGAGGCCAGCCTGCGCGTGCTGCGCTTCGCCGGCAAGCTTGTGATCGTCGGCTTCGCCGGCGGCACGATCCCCGCGGCCAAGGCGAACTACCTGCTGTTCAACAATCTCACGGTGATGGGCGCGCCGCTCGATATCCAGTTCGACATGGTCTACGCCGATATGGAGAAGGGCGTGAACGCGTGGCTGGCACTGCTCGCCGCCGGCAAGCTCGATTCCCTGATCTCCGCGCGCTATCCGCTGGCCGGTTTCGTCGAGGCCTTCGGCGAAATCACCGGCCGCAACGTCATGGGCAAGATCGTGCTGGACCCGGCGGAGGCGTAGCGGCGGGCCATGGACCTTCCCCGCAACAGCTTCAAGCATTCCATTGCCGAGGGCCGGCTGCAGATCGGGCTGTGGAGCACGTTGGGCAGTACGGTCGGGGCGGAGATTCTCGGCGACAGCGGCTTCGACTGGCTGCTGCTCGATACCGAGCATTCGCCCAACGAACTGCCCGACCTGCTCGCCCAGATGCAGGCGCTCGGCCGCAGCGAGACCTCGGCGATCGTCCGGCCGGCCTGGAACGATACCGTCCTGATCAAGCGCATCCTGGATATCGGCGCCCAGAGCCTGTTGCTGCCCTACGTCCAGAATGCCGACGAGGCGGCGGCAGCCGTGGCGGCAACCCGCTATCCGCCGGCCGGGGTGCGCGGCGTCACCGGCAGCGGCCGCGCGGCGCGCTACGGCCGGGTCAAGGACTACGCGAAACGCGCGCATGAGGAGATCTGCGTCCTCGTGCAGGTCGAGACCCGCCCGGCGCTCGACGAACTGGAGGCCATCGCGGCCGTGGAGGGGGTGGACGGCGTCTTCATCGGGCCGGGCGACCTCGCCGCCTCCTTCGGCCTTGTCGGTCAGCCCGGCCATCCGGACGTCCAGGCCGCGATCCGCGCCGCCGCCGGCCGGCTGAAGGCGGCTGGCAAGCCGGCCGGCATCCTCACCGTCAATCCGGAGGAAGCCCGGCGCTACATCGACTGGGGCTTCACCTTCGTCGCCGTCGGCATCGACCTGCTGCTGCTGGCGAAGGGCGCCGAGGCGCTGCGCGCATCGTTCGGCGGGCCGGCATGACCATCGATCCCCAGATGCAGTGGGTCCTGCAGCTCGTCGCGAACTCGTCCCTACCGCCGGTCTACACGCTTTCGCCCGCGGCGGCCCGCGCCCAGTTTGACGAGGCGTCGGTCAAACTGGATATCGATCCGGCGCCGATGGATTCGGTGGTCGAGATCGCGCTCGGGCGGGAAAGCCGGTTCGTGCGCACCCGCCTCTACACGCCGCGCCGGACGGGCCCGATTCCTGGCGGCCCCGATCCGCTGCTGGTCTGGCTTCACGGCGGCGGCTGGACCATCGGCAGCCTCCATTCCTACGACCGGACCTGCCGCGGGCTGGCGGCGCAGGCCGAGTGCCGGGTGCTTTCGGTCGATTACGCGCTGGCGCCGGAGCACCCGTTCCCGGCGGCGGTCGAGGACGTGCTGTTCGTGTGGGAGACGCTGCTGGCCCGGACGGCGGATTACGGCATCGATCCGGCGCGCATCGCGGTCGGCGGCGACAGCGCCGGCGGCAATCTCACGGCGGTGCTGTGCCACGAGGCGCGCAAGGCCGGCCTGCCCCTGCCTTGCTTCCAGCTGCTGATCTATCCGGCGACCGACATGGCCACCAGCTCCCCGTCGCGCAAGGCATACGCCAGCGGCTACCTGCTGGAAAAGCCGCTCCTGGACTGGTTCAGAAGCGGCTATATCCGCGATGTCGCCAACGACGATCCGCGCCTGTCGCCGCTGCATTACGCCGATTTCTCCGGCCAGCCGCCGGCCGCGGTCCACACCGCCGGCTTCGACCCGCTGCAGGACGAGGGTATCGCCTATGCCGACAAGCTCGCGGCGGCCGGCGTGCCGGTCGTCAAGCGCCACTATGCCGGCCTGACCCACGGCTATTTCAACATGGGCGGGATCGTCGATGCGGCGCGGGCGGCCTTCGACGACGCCGCGGCGGACCTGCGCGCGGCGTTGCATCCCGGGCTGCATCCCGACGCCCGGAGCGCCTCCGCTTCGGATTGAACCGGCGCAATGACGGGCGCCGGGGGTTCGGGTCGGAGAACTTTCAGTCGCGATTCGCAGGTCTGTCGGTCACCGGCGCACGGATCGGCTCTTCCTCGCACGAGCCAGTTCGAGGAAGCCGGCCCTGATCTGGGCGAAGAGTCCCGGCGGGATGAAACCGTGGCTGAAGGTATCCGGCCGGCCGGGCAGCGGAGACAGCCCGGCATTGGGCCATTCGTCGATATTGTATTCCGACACGATCACCCAGCCCGGCGCGTCGTCGAGGCCGAGGGCCTGCCTGACGCGCGCCGGGATTTCGATGCCCACTGTATCGCCCGCGGGCGGTGTATGGGTAATCGGCAGCAGCACGACGTAGCGCGGACGAACCGCCGGATCGGTCGCGGCTATCAGACAGGCCGGTCGGGTCTTGCCCTGATCGCGGCCGGCGGCGGCTTCATGGGTCCAGAGATAGTCGTAGCGGACGACCAGGCCCGGCTTCGGATCGGGAAGCGCCACCGTTTTGTCGTTACGTCAGCAGGTCGTCGAGCGGCTTGTGCTCCCCATCCATCTCGGCGCGCTCCACGGCGTCGATCACAACATCGGCGGCGTCTTCCGTTCGATGGCTCCTCTGTGCCGAAGCCCGAAGCCAGTCATACTGCTCTGCGGACATGAGCACGAATTCGCGGCGCCCGTGCCGGGTTATCTCCACCGGCTCGCGCTGCGCTTCGTGCTGGAAGCGGCCGAACTTGCGTTGGAACTCGAGAGCGCTCACCGTGGGCATAGCAGCCTCCCCGGATGACAGGTACCTGCCTCAATATACGTATAATCCGTAGAAACAAAAAGGGACGATTGCGAGGGTTCGAAGCGCGTTCCGGCCCATCGCGGTCGGGCGCATCCGGCGCCGGTCCCCGACCTGCCGCGCCGCCCTGCACCCTGAGAGTTGGGGCCGCCCCCTTCGATACGCCCCGGCCTTGACCGCCGGGGCTACTCAGGGTGAGGGGGTGTGGTGTTTTGAAGTTCTTGAACCCCCAACCCCCTCATCCCGAGTAGGCGCGCTTGCGCGCCGTATCGAGGGGCGTCTCAGCCCACAAAGGTGCCGTGGAAGCCGAGCGGTAGCGGATAAGGCAGCCAGGCCTGGGCCACGGGGCCGGCCGCGACCGCGCGGGCGTCGAACAGGGACAGCCCGCTCACGCCCTTCTTCCAGTCCAGCACCGTGCCGATCAGCCAGCCGTCGTCCTCGCGCCGGCCGCCGGGCTTCGGGACGAAGAGATGCTCCTCCGGAATCCGGCCGGGGCCGTAGTCGAAGCGCTCCGCCGTGCCGCGTTCGAGGTCGCGCTTGACCACAGTGCGGAAGTGCCAGCCGGGCGGTTCGCCCGGAACGCCCAGGGTGTAGACAAAGCGGTGCCGCCGGCCGACGACGGCGGGGGCCACCTTCGCGAATTCCGCTTCTTCTCCGCGGCTGACGATCCGGCCGTCGCCGTTCGGCGGCAGGACGATCCGGGAATAGCGCAGCGGCGACGACGGCCGGAACTCGCCCTTCATCACATAGCGCAGCGTTTCGGTGACGATGCCGGGATCGTCGGCGAGGCAATGGTCGAGCCGGATCGTGCCGTCGGCCTCCTCCCAGGCGTTGCCGTAGTGGAAGCCGAAACAGGCCGGCAGCGCGTGCCAGCGGCGCTTGCCGAAATCGGCCTTGTCGACCACCAGGACGCGGGTTTCCGCCCGCGGGTTCCAGACATGGGCGTCGAGGGCGCTTGCGCTTTCCGCCCGCGCCGGATCGAACAGGAAAGGCTGGACCAGGACCACCAGCGATGTCCGTGTGACGACGAAATCGTGGATCAGCCCCATCGGCCCGGCCTTGACCAGGCCGGCCTTCACCAGCTTGCCCGCGCGGTCGATATGGTAGAGCACGAGCGCCGGCCGCGGCAGCAGGGCGCAGCCGATGTTCCACAGGGTGCCGTCCGGATCGACCTTCGGATGGGCGGAGAAGGGGACGCCGCTGAGCTGCGCGCTCCAGCGCTTGAAGCCGCGCGCCGCCAGCGTCGCCTCGTCGAGCCGCGTCGCGGAGCCGCCCTCCCACAGCGCCAGCAGGTCCCCGCCGTGATGCAGGACGGAGATGTTCGCCGCGTTCATGCTGTCCGGCCCGCGCACCGGCGCGCGGCTCTCCAGGTGGGTGGCGAAACCGCTGTACAGCCGTTTGCCGGCCGCGTCTTCCCGCGCCAGTTTCGGCGTGCGGACAACGCGCCCGCGATGGGCGATCCGGCCGCCGTCGATAGCGAATTCCTGGATCATGCCGTCGCCGTCGAACCAGTGCCGGTAGCGCCGGCCGAACCGGTCGTGGATCGACGGCCCGTTGCGGAAAAAGCGGCCCCTCAGCCCGGCCGGCCATTTCCCGGCCACGGTCAGGGACTTGGCGTCCAGCCGGTCCGGCGGCGTTTTCCAGCCGAGCAGCATCGGGTTGCGCCCGAGGGCGGCGGCGAAGGCTTCGCCCCAGCCATCGCCGGATGCGGCGAGCGCCGGCGCGAAGGGCGCGAGGCCGGCCAGTCCGGAGGCCGCCGACGCGGCGAGAAAGCGGCGCCGCGGCATTCCGCCGGCGGTCATCGGTTGCTCTCCCGGTCCGGCGATCCGGCGGAACCGGCATAGCCGATCGGCAGCCGGATCGTCGCCGCTTCCCTCAGGGCGACCGAGGAAGCGCCGAAGCTTGCCGGGCCGAACAGGCCGGTCGCGCCGTTGCCGAAGCCGTAGCCCTCGGTGGGAATGCCCAGCAGGTTGGTATCGAGATCGCCGTTGCCGTTGGCGTCGTGGAAGCCGTTGACGGCATAGCGGCCCGGCTCGAGTCCCGCGAAGGTAACTGTGAACCCGCCCTTTTGCGCCCTGCGCCAGGCGCCGGCGACCGCGCCTTTCATATCGGGGAACTTCACGCCGGCGGTGGCGCGATGCAGGGCGACATAGACCCGGCCGTCGGCCGATTTGACACCGCTCACCGCGATCGTCAGCTCGGCCGTCTGCGCCGCGCCGCCCTTTTCGGCGGCGGCCAGGGCCGGCAACCCCGGGAGAATCGCGGCGGCGGCGAGAGCGAGGAAAATACGCTTCATGGTTGGGTGCTCCTTTTCGAGTGCGTATGGTGCGCGCCTGAAGGAGCATGGCGGACGGCGATGACCAACGGCGGCTACGCAAACGGCCCGGATACTTCGCGAACGGTGCGGGAAACGCCGTTCGCGCTTCGCGAATGGTTCGTCTGGCGGCGCTTGCGCTGGCATGTCGCCCTGCTCGCGGTCGCCATTCTGTTCCTCGGCTATCTCGGCCCGTTCGGCACCTATCTCCGGATGCCGCTGGGCGAGCGGATGGCCTATTGGGTCGTTGCGGTGGCGGGAAACTGGGCGTTCGCCCTGGCCTGCATCCTGCCGGCGGTGGCGTGGCTGTCGCGCCGCATCCCGGACGTCGTCTGTGTCCTGGGCGGCAGTCTTGCCGCCGCTGTGCCGGGAACGCTGCTGGTCTCGGCCCTCGAATTGCTGTTTTCCGGCGCCTTGCCGGAGCCGTTGGGAACGGGCGAATTATTCGTTGCCGTCGCCCTCGTCCATCTCGTGATCGGCCTGATCGTCTGGGGGACCGTCGAACTGCCGATGCGCACCGGCGCCGGCGCGCCCTTTGCCGAACCGCAGGCAGCCGGCACGCCGGACCGGCCGGCGGCAGGCGCTGCCGCCCCGCCGCTGCTGGAGCGGCTGCCGGCCGGCCGGCGCGGCCGGTTGCTGCATCTCCAGATGCGCGACCACTATGTCGAGATTCACACCGACCGGGGATCGGCCCTCGTGCTCATGCGCTTCGGCGACGCGCTCAAGGAGCTGGGCGGAACCGAAGGGATGCAGGTCCACCGCTCGCACTGGATCGCGCGCGCGGCGCTGAAGAAAATCGTGCGGCGCACCGGCCGGACCGTGGCGATCCTGGAGAATGGCGCCGAAGTGCCGGTCAGCCGCCGCTACGCCAGGGCGCTGCGCGAGGCGAACTGGGTCTAGGAGATTCCGGCCTGGCGCGTATGCGGCGCAGCGTCCCCTTCGGCAGGCTCAGGACCGGCTGCTGACGCGCCTGCCCGGCCCCTCGATACGGCGCGCAAGCGCGCCTACTCGGGATGAGGGGACAAAGTGTTTGGGACACTCCCCACCCCTCACCCTGAGTAGCCCCGGCCCCCGGCCGGGGCGTATCGAAGGGGCCGGCAACCGCTGAGATGGCGCATCGATCAAGAACGGACGCGCTCCAAGAGTCGCGCCAGTCAGTCGCGCTAGCCGGCGCACCGGAGCGCCCCTAATCTCCCGATATGAAGACCGTCCTCATCGTGCTCACCGTCGCCGCCCTGGTCGGCGTCGTCGGCGTGCTGTTCGCCGGCGTGATCCTGATGGGCCGCGGCGGCGAGGCCAATGCGCGATGGGGCAACAAGCTGATGCGCGCGCGGGTCGGCCTGCAGCTGGTTGCGGTGGTCCTCCTGCTGCTGCTGTTCGTCGTGTACCAGGGTTAGGCGCACCATGGTCAAGCTGGACAAGATCTACACCCGCGGCGGCGACAAGGGGCTGACCAGCCTGGGCAACGGCGCGCGGGTGCCGAAGCACGACGCCCGCGTGGCGGCCTACGGCTCGGTCGACGAATGCAACAGCGTGCTCGGGCTGGCGCGGCGGCACACGGCAGGCGATGCGGCGGCCGACGCCATGCTCGCCCGGATCCAGAACGACCTGTTCGATCTCGGCGCCGACCTGTGCACGCCCCACGAGGAGGACCCGAAATGGCCGCCCCTGCGCATGTCGCAGGCCCAGGTGGACCGGCTGGAGGCGGAGATCGACGCGATGAACGCGGATATCCCGCCGCTCAAATCCTTCATTCTGCCGGGCGGCTCGGCGCTGGCCTCCTGGCTGCATCTCGCCCGCACGGTCGCGCGGCGCGCCGAGCGGGAGATGACGGCGCTGGCCGACGATGAAGATGTCAATCCGCTCGCCATCGCCTATGCCAACCGGCTGTCCGACCATCTGTTCGTCATGGCGCGGGCGCACAACGACAACGGCGCCGACGACGTGTTGTGGACACCGGGCGAGAACCGGTAGCCGACGCCGGCCGGTATCAAGGGCCGCATTAACAGGCCCCGTCGAATGCTCTAAAGCTGCCGCCCATCCCGGCCAGAAGCCGAATCCCGAACCCAAATCCCGAAGCCGGCAGGTCGCCATGCCCGAAACCCGTTACCGCCCGCGCCGCAGCATGATCTTTGCGCCGGGCGACAAGCCGCGCATGTGCGTCAAGGCGCTGGATACGGGCGCCGACATGGTCTGTATCGACCTGGAAGACGCCGTGGCGCCCGACGACAAGGATGCGGCGCGCGACGGCGCGGTCAGCATTTTCCGCGATCTCGACCCGCGGGCGGCAGGCCCGGAAACCCTGGTCCGCATTAACAGCCTGCACTCGCTGGACGGCCTGAAGGACGTGGCGGCGCTCGCCGACCTGCCCAGCCCGCCGGCCGGCTTCATGCTCGCCAAGGTCAAGAGCCTCGGCGAAGTCGCGATGCTGGACGACGTGCTGAGCGAAGCCGGCGCGGCCTCCGTCCTGCATGTCATGATCGAGACCAACGAGGCGCTCGACCAGGCGTTCGAGATCGCCCGGTCGAGCCGGCGGGTGGGCTCCCTGATCTTCGGCGCGATCGACATGGCGGCCGATCTGCGCACGACCATCGACTGGGAGAATCTGCTGTTCGCCCGCTCCCGGGTCGTTCACGCGGCGGCCGGCGCCGGAATCGACCTGATCGATGTGCCCTGGCTCGATCTGGAGGATATGGACGGCCTGCGCGACGAGGCCCGGCGCTGCTCCAGCCTCGGTTTTACCGGCAAGGCCGCGATCCATCCGAAGCAGATCCCGGTCCTGAACGAAACCTTCAGCCCGGCCGCGGAAGAGGTCGCCCGGGCGCGCGAGATCATCGCCGCCTTCGAGGCCGGCGACGGCGGCCTCGTCGTCCACCAGGGCAAGCTGATCGAAAAGCCGGTGCTGCGCTCGATGCAGCGCATCGTCGCCATTGCCGACGCGCAGTAGCCGGACGCCGGACGGGCCGGTCGCGGTCAACTTTGCCGGGAGCGGAAAACTGTCGGTAACCGACCGAAATCCCGGCGCCGCGCCGGTGCGGATCGCGGTTGTCGGCTGCGGCTATTTCGGCGCGCTGCACGCGGCCAAATTCGCGGCGCTGGAGTCGGCGGACATGGTCGCGGTCGTCGATACCGATCCGGCCCGGGCGGAGAAGGTCGCCGCCGCGGCCGGCGCCGAGGCGGCGACCGGTCTCGACGCGATTCTCGACCGGGTCGAGGCGGTCAGCGTCGTCACGCCGACCACGACCCATTACGCCATCGCGAAGCGCTGCCTTGAGGCCGGCAAGGACGTGCTGGTCGAAAAGCCGGTCTGCGAGACCCTGGAGGAAACCGACGACCTGATCGCCACGGCGAAAGCCGGCGGCCGCATTCTGCAGGTCGGCCATCTCGAGCGTTTCAGCCCGATCGTCCGGGACGTCAGGAAGCTCGCCGACCGGCCCGGCTACATCGAATGTCAGCGCATCTCGCCGTATCGCGGCCGGGGCGCCGACACCACCGTCGTTCTCGATATGATGGTGCACGATATCGACAACGTCATGACCCTCGTAAACAGCCCGATCGCGCAGATCGACGCCGTCGGCGCGCCGGTCGTCGGCCCGGTGGAGGACATCGCCAACGCCCGCATCCGCTTCGAGAACGGCTGCGTCGCGACCCTGACGGCCAGCCGGATTAGCCGGAAGACCCAGCGCACCCTGCGCGTCTTCCAGCGCGACGCCTATCTGGTTGCCGACCTGGCGGAGGACCGGCTGATCGTCATGAACCGCAGCGGCGGCGGGGACGGGCCGTCGTCCTTCGACGCCGACCGGCGGCAGTACGAAAAGGCGGATCTGATCCTGATGGAATGCGAGGATTTCCTCGACTGCGTGCGGACCCGGCGCGAACCGGTCGCGAGCGGCGAAAGCGTGCGCGACGTGCTGGCGGCGGCATTGACCGTCACCGACCGGTTGCGCGCCTGGCGCCGGGAACTGGGCTGAATGTCCGCCAACGCCGAACCGGCCGCGAGGGAAGCGGACGGGGCGCCGGCCCTGCTCGGCCCGGCCGATCCGCCGCCCTTGACCGTGGTCAACGCCACGGGGCGCGGGCGGGCCTTGTTCGTCTGCGACCATGCGAGCAACCGGCTGCCGGCCGCCCTCGGCACCCTGGGCCTCGCCGGGGACCGGTTGCAGGAGCATATCGCCTGGGACATCGGCGCGGCGGCGGTCGCCGATATCCTGTCCGGCCGGTTCGACGCGCCGTTGGTCAAATCCGGCTATTCGCGCCTGGCGATCGACTGCAACCGCAACCTGGCGGATGAGACCTCGATTCCCGAAATGAGCGACGGGGTGCCGATCCCCGGCAACCGGAATCTCAACGGAACGGAAGCTGCGGCGCGCGCCGCGCAGATCATGCTGCCCTACCATGCCGGGATCGAACGGCTGCTGGAGGGGGAGCGCGACCCGCCCTTCCACGCCTTCGTCTCGGTTCACAGCTTCACGCCGGTGTTCGACGGCCGGCGGCGGCCCTGGCAGGTTTCCGCGCTGTGGAACCGGGACGGCCGGCTCGCCCTGCCGTTCATGGCGGCGCTGGTGGCGCGCGGCGACGTCACGGTCGGCGACAACCAGCCCTACAGCGCGCGCAACAATTTCGGCTACACGGTCCACCGCCACGGCGAATTGCGGGATCTGCCCCACCTGCTGGTCGAGATTCGCCAGGACCTGATCGCCGATCCCGAAGGCGTGATACACTGGGCCGCCGTCGTCGGCGACGCGCTGGCCGCCGCGTTCGACAGCCTGCCGCCGTAACCGGCGGAGAGGAGGGGCACCATGGCGCTCACGGAACCCAGCTTCACCATCGGCATCGAGGAGGAATACCTCCTGATCGACCGGGAGAGTCTGAACCTCGCGGCCGATCCGCCGAAGGCCCTGTTCGCGGAGTGCGAGGAACTGCTCGGCTCCCAGGTTGCGCCGGAATTCCTGCGGGCGCAGATCGAGATCGGCACGAAGGTGTGCACCACGGTACAGGAGGCCGCCGCCGACCTGCGCCGCCTGCGCAAGGCGGTGTCCGGGGTCGCCGAAAAACACGGCCTCGCCATCATGGCGGCCTCGACCCACCCGTTCGCCGCCTGGGGCGAGCAGAAGCGGACGGAAAGGGAGCGTTACAACGAACTGGCGGAAAATCTGCAGGGCGTGGTCCGCCGCCTGGTGATCAGCGGCATGCACGTCCATGTCGGCATCGACGACGACGACCTGCGCATCGACCTGATGAACCAGGTCAGCTATTTCCTGCCCCACCTGCTGGCGCTCAGCACGTCCTCGCCGTTCTGGCAGGGCCGGGATACCGGCCTCAAGAGCTACCGGCTGGCCGTTTGGGACGAGCTCCCGCGCACCGGCCTGCCCGAGCAGTTCGAGAGCTTCGGCGAATACACCCGCCATGTCGAGATGATGGTCGAATGCGGCATCATCGACGAGCCGACGAAGATCTGGTGGGACATCCGCCCGTCCGCGCGCTTTCCGACCCTCGAAATGCGCATCTGCGACCTGTGCCCCAGGCTTGCCGACGCGGTCGCGATCGCGGCGTTCTACCGCTGCATCCTGCGCATGCTGTGGCGCCTGCGCCGGCAGAACCAGCGCTGGCGGCGCTACGCCAACCTGCTGATCCGCGAGAACCGCTGGCGGGCGCAGCGCTACGGCTGCGACGGCGACCTGATCGATTTCGGCATCCGCCGCATGGTGCCGTTCGCCGACCTGCTGGAAGAACTGCTGGAAATGACCCGGCCGGACGCCGAGCATTTCGGCTGCCTGACCGAGATCGAGCATAGCCGCGCCATCCTGACCCACGGGACCAGCGCCCGCCGCCAGGTGCAGGCCTACGAGGCCGGCCTCGCCGACGGCCTGGACCACCAGGCCGCCATAGAGGCAGTGGTCGCGCAGCTGATCGAGGAGACCGTGGCCGGGCTGTAGCGGGCCGCGCTCCGGCGCGCCCCGGCCTGCGTAACGGCAAGGCCGCGGCAAGTCCTCCTCCCCTCTCTCCCAAGGATTCCCCTGCGAAAAGGGGCGCTGCTGCGGTGGGTCTGCCGTCTTCTGTTTTTAATCGTTCATTCCAGTATTTTTCTCCGTTGCCGCCGTTGTTTTTCGCAGTTTTCCGGCGTTTTCCGCGCTCGATACCGAATTAGACAGACCGGTCTGTATTTTATTGTTTTTTTGCACTCCGAAGGCCCGCCAATCGCCCGAACCCCGCAGAAACGCTGGGAAACTGCGATTCGGGAGTGCGCAAAAATAATCCTGGAAGGAAATATTTCCATTCCTCGGCCCAGACAGCGGGCAAATGGCGGATCGGGTGGATGGACACCTTCATCGGCTCCGCTGACGCGGGGCCACTTCCCCCGCTGAAGCGGGGGAAGGATAACGGAGGCAACACTCTGTTTTACCTGTTTTTTTCCTCCCCCTCTTCAGAGGGGGAGGCCCGAAATACAAGGGGTGGGGGTGAGCGGCGCCGGAACGACGGGAGGGGCGCGGTCCGGCCCGACCGGCAGGCAAGGAGCCGGCCGCGGCGGGCGCACTTCGGGCGTTGGCGAAAGAGCATATAGGGAACAATATGGGCAGCATCAAGGACTATTATCGAAAAAAAGGAAATATTTTGAAAGCCGGTGCCGGCTCGCGGTCTTTCGCAGGGGAAGCCCCGCGCCGGAGGCTCAGAAGGCCGGCTGGGTCTGGCGGCGGCGTTGCAGCAGGATCACGAAAATCAGCAGCAACACGGCCGGGATGTAGAACAACTCCTTCGCCATCCGCTCGTTCGGCACCAGGATCGACTTGATGACCGTCGGCGTGTCGCCGTAGAAATCGAAGCTTCGGGCCAGCGCCTTGAGCGGGCTGGTCGGCAGCGGCTCCTCCATCCGGGCCTTGCCCTCCTCGACCTCGACGAGCAGCCCGGCGGCGCGCAGCCGCGCCAGCCCCGTGCCAGGCTTGCCGAAGGGGATGGTCACGGTGGTTTCGTCGATCCTGTCGGGATCGTTGAAGTTCGGCCCGGACACCGTCACCCGCAGCGCGCCGCCCTGGGGCACCTTCTCGGCGACCCGGACGATCTCGCTGCCCGGCCGTTCGAGATATTCCGGCGCCACTTGGTCGAGCCAGTATCCGGGCCGGAACAGGGTGAAGGCGACGAGCAGCAGGATGGCGGATTCCCAGATCCGGTTGCGGGCGAAGAAATAGCCCTGGGTCGCCGCGGCGAACAGCATCATGGCGACGACCGCAATGACAAAGACGATCACCGCCTTGCCGGCCGAAACGTCGATCAGCAGCAGCTCCGTATTGAAGATGAACAGGAAGGGCAGCAGGGCGGTGCGGATATCGTACATGAAGCCCTGCACGCCGGTGCGGATCGGGTCGCCGCCGGAGATGGCGGCGGCGGCGAAGGCGGCAAGGCCCACGGGTGGCGTATCGTCCGCCAGGATGCCGAAATAGAAGACGAAGAGGTGGACCGCGATCAGCGGCACGATCAGGCCGCTCTTGGCGCCGAGCGCCACGATCACCGGGGCCATCAGCGAGGAGACGACGATATAGTTTGCGGTCGTCGGCAGTCCCATGCCCAGGATCAGGCTCATCACGGCGACCAGGATGAGCATGACGATCAGTCTGCCGCCGGACAGGAACTCGACGAACTCGCCGACCACCTGGTGCGCGCCGGTTAGCGAGATCGTGCCGACGATGATGCCGGCCGCGCCCGTCGCGACGCCGATGCCGATCATGTTGCGCGAGCCCGAGATCATGCCGTCGACGCACTCGGAAATGCCCTGCCGGATCGCCCCGGCCATATTGCCCGTTCCGCGGAATACGGCCTTCAGGGGATGCTGGGTCAGCGCGACGACGATCATCGCGATGGTCGCCCAGAAGGCGGACAGGGCCGGCGACAGCCGCTCCAGCACGATGCACCAGATCAGGATGACGATCGGCAGGACGTAGTAGAGCCCGGTGATCGCGGTTGCGCCGGCGCGGGGCAGTTCGGTGATCGGCGCGTCCGGGGGATCGACGACGAGGTCGGGCTGGCGCGACGCCAGCCACAGCAGGACGAGATAGGCGACCGCCGACAGCACCATGACGACGAAGAACGCTGCATCGGGCGCGATGACCTTGATCCAGCCGAGGCCGAAATAGACGGCGATGCCGAGCAGGGCGATGCCGATGAAGCCGCTGAGGAAACCGATCAGCTTCTGCGCGACCGTCATCGTCGTGGACGGTTTCGGCAGGCCTTTCAGCCCCAGCTTCAGGGCTTCGAGATGCACGATGTAGACCAGCGCGATGTAGGACACGAGCGCCGGGATCAGGGCGTGCTTGATGATCTCCGTGTAGCTGACGCCGGTGAATTCGGCGATCAGGAAGGCGGCGGCGCCCATCACCGGCGGGGTGAGCTGCCCGTTGGTCGAGGAGGCGACCTCGACCGCGCCGGCTTTCTCGGGCGAGAAGCCGGTGCGCTTCATCAGCGGGATGGTGAAGGTGCCGGTCGTCACCGTATTGGCGATCGAGGAGCCGGAATAAAGGCCGCTCAGGGCCGAGGCGACGACGGCGGCCTTGGCCGGCCCGCCGCGCCGGTCGCCGAGCAGGGCGAAGGCGATCTTGATGAAGAAGTTGCCGGCGCCGGCCTTTTCCAGGATGGCGCCGAACATGACGAACAGGAAGATCAGCGACGCCGAAACGCCGAGCGCGACGCCGAACACGCCTTCCGTCTGCATCCAGAAATGCCACATCGCCTTGCCGAACGACGCGCCTTTCCATTGCACGGCGTCGGGCAGCCAGTCGGCGTCGCCGCCGAAAACGTACAGGACGAAGACCGAGGCGACCATGACCAGCGGCAGGCCGAGCGCCCGATAGACGGCGATGGCCAGGACGACCATGCCGCAGCTCGCGACGACGAGGTCCGAATCCGTCGGCACGCCGGCCCGTTCGGCCAACTCGTTCTTGTACAGGATCATGTAGAGGCACGACGCGATGCCGACGGCGGCGAGCAGCCAGTCGTACCAGGGGATGGTGTCGCGCGGGCCGCGCTTCAGCAATGGGAAGGCAAGGGCGGCGAGCAGCAGGCCGAAGGCCAGATGGATCATGCGCGCTTCGGTGTTCGGAACAACGAAGGGCAGGCCGGTCCATTCCTGCAGCGTGAACGGCAGGGCGGAGGCGATGTAGAGTTGAAAAAGCGCCCAGACGAAGGCGATCGCCGGGATCAGGTTGCGCTGCCATCCCCGGGGCGCCCGCCCGCCGGTGTCGACGCTGCTGACCAGTTCTTCGGCAGTCGGGCGTTGCGCGGCTGCTTCGGCCATCGCCTTCTCCTCACGCGAAACGGGTCAAACGAAATAACGCATCGGACAAAAAAAGGCGGGGCCGCAAAGGGCCCCGCCGATCCGCTCGGGCTGTTATTTGATCCAGCCCTTTTCCTTGTAGTATTTCGCCGCGCCGGCGTGCAGCGGCGCCGACAGCGAATCCGAGATCATTTCCTTTTCTTTCAGATTCCGGAACGCCGGGTGCAGCTTCCTGAACGCGTCGAAATTGTCGAACACCGCCTTGACGACGACATAGACGACATCGGCCGGCACCTTGGCGCTGGTCACGAACGTGGCGCCCACGCCGAATGTGTTGATGTCTTCCTTGTTGTTGTACATTCCGGCCGGGATCGTCGCGTTGCGGTAGAACGGCCATTTCTTGACCAGGCCGTCGATCGCCGGGCCGGTGGCGTTGACCAGGTGCGCGTCGCAGGTCGCCAGCGATTCCTGGGTCAGGGCCGACGGATGGCCGACCAGCCAGAAATAGGCGTCGATCTTGCCGTCGCACATGGCGGCGCCGGTCTCGGCGGATTTCATCGCCGCGGCCAGCTTGAGGTCCGTGCGCTTCCAGCCCAGGGCGGCTTCCATGACTTCCCAGGTGCCGCGCGTGCCGGAACCCGGATTGCCGATGTTGACCCGCTTGCCCTTCAGGTCGGTGACATTCTTGATGCCCGTGCCGTCGCGCGCCAGGATCGTGACCGGCTCCGGATGGACCGAAAAGACCGCCCGAAGATCCTTGAAGGCGCCCGCCTTCTCGAATTTCGACGTGCCGTTATAGGCGTGGTACTGCCAGTCCGACTGGGCGACGCCGAATTCCAGCTCGCCGGCGCGGATGGTGTTGATGTTATAGATCGAGCCGCCGGTCGATTCGGCCGAGCAGCGGATGCCGGTCTTCTTGCGCATCCGGTTGACGAGGCGGCAGATCGCGCCGCCGGTCGGGTAGTACACGCCGGTGACGCCGCCGGTGCCGATGCTGATGAAACGCTGTTTCTGCGCCGACGCGCCGGTCGTCGTGCCGGTGAACGCCAGGGCGGCGACCGCGGCGGCGGCAACGAGCTTGATTGCGGTAGACATGATTCCTCCGGTTTCCTCCAAGTGGAAATTCCTTTCGCGCCCTGCCGAAGCCGCGCGCGAAGCATCGCGGACAGTCCGGGGACGGCCCCGACTGTCCGAACGAAAAAATCCTAACGCATAAACGGCGCGAATGAACCCCAAAATCCCGCGCCGGCCTCACGGGCCGAATTTCGACCGGCGTTTTCGGGCCTATATTTGACTATGGAACGCCGGGCGGCGCTTCGCTCTCCGCCGCCGCCGGCCACCGGACCGGCCACTGGACCGGCCACCGGAACAGCCGCCTCGACGGGCTCCTGCCCCGGAACTTCGGCAGCCGATCAGGCCGACAAACGGGTGGGACGTTCGCTGCGCCTGCATGTCGTCAGCACCCGAGCCGTTCTGCAAGTTCGACCATGTTTTCGACGGCGACATCCACGCCGGGCGCGGCCCGGGCGTCCTCGATCCGGTCCTCGGCGTCCTCGGCCGGACGCCGGATGAACGCGGTGCGCAGGCCGCAGGCGGCGGCGGCGCGCAGATCGTCGTTATGCGACGCGACCATCAGGCATTGCGCCGGTTCGAGCCCGAGCATGTCGACGGCGGTCAGGTAGGCCTCGGGCCGCGGCTTGTAGTAGCCGGTGACCTCGGCCGACAGAATGGCGTCCCAGGGCAGGCCGCCGCGCCGCGCCATGGCGACCAGCAGCGCGACGTTGCCGCTGGACACTGCGGCCAGGATGTAGCGCGTGCGCAGCCGGGTCATGCCCGGCACGGAATCGGGCCAGGGATCCAGCCGGTGCCAGGCCTTTGCGAGCCAGCCGAATTCCGCCCGGGTGAGCGTATCGGACGCGACGCCGAACTCGTCCAACGTCTCCCGCAGATTGTCGCGGTTTAGATCGTCGGCGCGGATCGAACGCTCGGCGTGCGTTGCCGCCTCTTCCGGCGAGCTCGCCATCTTGCTGCGCTCCTTGAAGGCGATCGCAAAGGCGTTCCAGTCGAGCGAGAGGCCTTTTTCGCCGCCGAGCAACGTTTCGGCGTCGCGCGCGATTCCGCCCCGCCAGTCCACGACGGTGCCGAAAACGTCGTAAGTCAGCGCTTCGATCTCTCCGGGCTCCATCCTGTCCTCTCTGACGCACCCAGAAACGACGAGCGATGCCTCACCTTGAATGGGCGCCCGGCGGTTGCCCGGCTCTACGCATCGCGACCGCTCCCCATCACACTATCCCGTCACACTATCCCGTCACACTATATCGAGACTGGGAAGGATACGGGGACGGGCCTGCGCGTTGCCCCTGCCGCCGGACCCGCGAGCGCCTCCGGCGCCTATCTCCGCGCGGCCTCGACGAAGCGGTCGACGTCGTCGGCGTCGGTGTTGAAGGCGCAGACCAGGCGGATATTCGGCCGGTCCGGATCGCCCCAGTCGTAGAACTCGAAGCCGGAGTCGCGCAGGCGCTCCGCCGTATCGCCGGGAATCGTGGCGAAGATCATGTTGGCGTCGACCGGATAGTCGATCGTCACGTCGTCGATCTCCGCAAGGCCGGCCGACAGCCGCTCCGCCATCGCATTGGCGTTGGCCGCGAGCTGCAGCCACAGGCCGTCCTGGATATAGCGGGCCAGCTGGGCGGACAGGAAGCGCATCTTGGAAAACAGGTGTCCGCCGCGCATGCGCCGCTGGCTCAACGTGTCCTCCAGATCGTCGTTGAACAGGACGACCGCCTCCGCCGCCATGGCGCCGTTCTTGGTCGCGCCGAACGACATCAGGTCGATACCCGCCCGCCAGGTCAACTCCGCCGGTTCGCAGCCCAGGGCGGCGACCGCGTTGGCGAAGCGCGCGCCGTCCAGATGGACGAAGAGGCCGTTGGCGCGCGCGACCGCGCAGATATCGCGGATTTCGTCGACCGAATAGACCGTGCCGCATTCGTTGACCTGGGCGATGGAGACGGCGGCGGCCTCCATGACATGGGGCAGCCGGGCGCCGCCCCCGCCGACATCGACGATCGCCGCTTCCAGCGCCGCGGCCGTCATCTTGCCGTCCGCGGCGGGCACCGGCACCAGCTTGGCCCCGTTGGTATAGAATTCCGGCGCGCCGCCTTCGTCCTCGTAGGTGTGGCCGTGCTTCAGGCAATAGACGGTATTGAAAGGCTGCGCGATCAGGCTGAGGCACAGGGCGTTGGCCGCCGTGCCGGTCGCGACCGGATAGACACGCGCCTCCGTGTCGAACAGTTCGGAAAACCGCCCGCTCAGCCCGCCGGTCACATCGTCGTTGCCATAGGGCCAGGCGCCCTGCGGCGCGTTGGCTTCGGCGATCGCCTCCATGATTTCCGGGGCGACGCCGGTGACGTTGTCGGAGGCGAAATTGACCGGCCGGAAATTCGCCGGCTCGAAGGCGCCCGGCGCCGGGGCCGTCCGGAATGTCGGTTCTTTCATCGTTTCCGCTTACTTGCCGTCCCGTGTTACTTGCGCCGTGTTACTTGCGCTCCGGGCCGGTGACCCGGATCCGGAACGGCGGCTGCCGGCGGTCCAGCGGCACCGCATAGATGACCTGCTCGCCCGAGGGCATCAGCACCAATAGGGCCAGCCCGCCGCGAACTTCCGTCATCCGCAGCACTTTCGCCGCCGCCGGCAAGCCCAGGGACAGCACGCCGGTGCGCAGTTTACCCGCTGCCGCCGGAGCGGTCGCTTCGGGCCCGGCCCCATCGCCGTCCCCGGCCTTGTAGACGATGCCGGCGACCAGCACCGCCAGGCCGATGACGATCAGCACACCCATGCCGATCACGGCGCCGATCAACAAACGCATCCGCATCGCGCTCAAAGTCCGACCTGCAACCTGCTAGGATGGCGCGTTCTACCCGAGGCCCGCCGATGGACGACGACCTTCCGGAAACCGAGACAATAGCCGAACCGGACCCGGTGTCGAGGCGCGAGGTGAGAGCGGATGACGCAGCCGCCGGCCGGCGGCTCGACGCCGTCCTCGCGGCGGCGCTCGACGGCCTGTCGCGCACCCGCATCCAGGCGCTGGTGAAGCAGGGCGCGGTGACGGACGGCGACGGCCGGATCGTTGCGTCGTCCTCGATGAGGGTTGCGGCCGGCCAGCGCTTCACCGTCGAAGTGCCGGCGCCGGCGCTGGCCCGGCCTGCGCCGCAGAAGATCCCGCTCGAGATCGCCTTCGAGGACGATCATCTTATCGTGATCGACAAGCCGGCCGGACTCGTCGTGCACCCGGGGCCCGGCAGCCCGGACGGCACCCTGGTCAACGCCCTGCTCGCCCATTGCGGCGACAGCCTTTCGGGCATCGGCGGCGTCGCCCGGCCCGGTATCGTCCACCGTATCGACAAGGATACCTCCGGCCTGCTGGTCGCGGCCAAGACGGACGCGGCGCATGCCGGCCTGGCGGCCCAGTTCGCCGAACACAGCATCGAGCGGCGCTACACGGCGCTGGCCTGGGGCGAGCCGCGGCCGCTTACCGGCCGGATCGACGCCGCGATCGGCCGCGACCCCGCCCACCGCACGAAAATGGCCGTGAGGCGCGACGGAGGGCGGGCCGCAAGGACGTATTATGCCGTGACGGACCGCTACGGCGGCCTGCTCAGCCTGATCGACTGCCGGCTGGCGACCGGACGGACCCACCAGATCCGGGTTCATCTGGCGCACCGTGGTCATCCGCTGGTCGGCGACTATCTGTATGGCGGCCGGCGGCACCTGCCGCAGCCCTGGCGGGATACGCCGCAGGCCGCGGCGGTGGAGTCATTCCGCCGGCAGGCGCTGCACGCGGCCCGCCTGGGCTTCGTCCATCCGGTGACCGGCGAGGCCTTGGCGTTCGGGGCAGCCTTGCCGCAGGACATTGCGGTGCTGGTTTCCGCCTTGAAACCGTTACGAAATGCCGGACAACCGGTTACCGGACAATGAGTTTCCCGATCCATGGGCGATCTTGAAAAGACGAGCGCCAATCCTCAGATATCAGACGGGCAGGAAAACGCCGGCACCCGACCGGTGCCGGCGCCCGGAGGAAAACAGGGCGGAACGAAAATGGCGGCAGCCACGGCAATCGCCACATTGCCGGCGATCCCCTCCGTCGGACGGGACGGCAACCTGTCCGCCTATCTGGCGCAGATCCGCAAGTTTCCGATGCTGGAGCCGGAAGAGGAGTACATGCTGGCGACCCGCTGGCGCGACCATGACGATACCGAGGCCGCGCACAAGCTCGTCACCAGCCATCTTCGCCTGGTCGCCAAGATCGCCATGGGCTACCGCGGTTACGGGCTGCCGGTCGCCGAGCTGATTTCGGAAGGCAATGTCGGGATGATGCAGGCGGTCAAGCGCTTCGATCCCGAGCGCGGCTTCCGCCTGGCGACCTACGCCATGTGGTGGATCCGCGCCTCGATCCAGGAATACATCCTGCACTCCTGGTCGCTGGTCAAAATGGGCACCACGGCGGCGCAGAAAAAGCTGTTCTTCAACCTGCGCAAGATGAAGAGCCGGCTGGACGCGCTGGAAGAAGGCGACCTGTCGCCCGACAATGTGACGAAGATCGCGACCGAGCTGAAGGTCTCGGAAGAAGAGGTGATCAATATGAACCGGCGCCTGGCCGCGCCGGACAATTCCCTCAACGCGCCGCTGCGGAGCGACGGCGAAGCGGGCGGCGAATGGCAGGACTGGCTGGTCGACGAAAACCAGGAAAGCCAGGAAACCATCGTTGCGGAGCGCGAGGAATACCGGATCCGCCAGGCCATGCTGGCCGAGGCGATGAAGATCCTGAACCCGCGCGAGCGCCATATCCTCACCGAACGCAGGCTACAGGAAGAGCCGCTGACCCTGGAGGAGTTGTCCCAGGAATACGGCATCAGCCGCGAGCGTGTGCGCCAGATCGAAGTCCGCGCCTTCGAAAAGCTTCAGAAGGCGATGAAGAATATGGTGATCGAGCAGCAGGTCGCCCTGTAGACCCGCCGGCCGGCCCCGGAGTGCTCAATACCCGGAGCGCTCAAAACCCGGGGCGTTCGGGCGGGTTCAACGGGCCGCGGCGAGCAGCCGGTCGGCGAGTTCCTCCAGCCCCTTTACCCCGTCGGCATTGGTCAGGACCACGACATAGTGGTCGGTGCCGGCCGCCGTATCCCGGTAGATTTTGTTGATCGACGAAAAACCGGGGATCCGGCCGACGGTGAAATAGGACTGGCGGGCGCTGGCGCCGCGGACGTGCCAGCCCGCGCCGTACCACAGGTCTCCCTTTCCGGCGCGGATATGCCGGCCGAACATGGCCTGCTTCGCTTCCGCCGAAAACAGATTGCCGCGCATCAGTTCGCGGTCGAACCTGATCAGGTCGACCGCGGTCGAGGTCGCATCGGCGCTGCCGAGGAACATGGTCGGGTTGACTTCGCGGGCCGGCTTGCCGTCGGTGTAGCCCTGCGCGCGCCGGCCGAGCGGCGTAGTGCCGAGGAAACCCGACCGGGTCATCCCGTTCAGGTCGTAGATCTCGGTCTGGATGTAGTCGTGGAAAAACACGCGCAGCCCGATCTCGATGACCTGTGCAATCAGGAAATAGTTCGACCGGCTGGCCCGGAAATCGGCACCCGGCTGGAATGCGAGGTCGCGGCCCTTGATGAAGTCGAGGATCCGGTGGCCCTTGATGCTGGAATAAAGCCGTTCCTCGAAGAAAACCGAGTCGGTCAGCAGGGGCAGGCCCGAGGTGTGCGTGAGCAGGTGGCCGAGCTTCATGCCTTGCCAGTGGGCGACGCCGAAGAAATATTCGGTCACCGGATCGTTGACCCGGACCGGGCCGGCGTTCTGGTATTTTCGGTCCTGCCACCACAGCAGGGCGGCGGCGGTAAACTGCTGGGTGATTTCGCCGATCGGGTAGATGGTGTCCTTGCCGGACGGCAGGCCGGGCCGCGCCTCGCCGAACCCGGTGGCGAGCAGCATCTTGCCGTTGCGCCCGATGGCGATCGACATGCCCTTGATCTCCCGGCGACGCATGAAACCGCGCGCCAGCGCCTCGACCCGCGCCTGCTTGGCCGCCGGGATCGCCGATTCCGTCCGCGCGCCGCTCTGCTGGGCCGCCGCAGGGCCGGCTTGCCCCGCCGCCAGGAACGCCGCCAAGAACGTCGCCAGCGCCGTCAGGCCAATCAGTCTTCGCACCATGCAGAAACCCTCGCGATAAGCGGCGGAAAAAGCTCCGGGACCGCCGGCAGGTTACGGAGTGCGATCGCCGCCGGGCAACCGTCTTGCGTCAATCCGCATAGGGATCGCGCACCAGGATTGTATCGTCCCGTTCCGGGCTGGTGGACAATAGCGCGACCGGCGTCCCGATCAATTCTTCGATACGGCGGACATACTTCACCGTCGTTGCCGGCAATTCGGCCCACGACCGGGCGCCCCTTGTGCTGTCCGACCAGCCCTCGATCTCTTCCCAGACCGGTTCGACCGCCGCCTGCTCGCTCTCGCCGGACGGGAAATGGTGGAGCAGGTCGCCGCCCAGCCGGTAGCCGGTGCAGATTTTCAGGCGCTCGAATCCGTCCAGGACGTCGAGCTTGGTGAGCGCGATACCGTCGATGCCGCCGACCTTGATCGACTGGCGGACCATGACGGCGTCGAACCAGCCGCAGCGCCGGGGCCGCCCGGTCACCGTGCCGAACTCGTGGCCGCGTTCGCCGAGCCGCGCGCCGGTCTCGTTGTCCTGCTCGGTCGGGAAAGGCCCGGCGCCGACGCGGGTGGTGTAGGCCTTGGTGATTCCCAGGACGTAGCCGATGGCGCCCGGACCCTGGCCGCTGCCGATCGCGGCCTGCCCGGCCACCGTGTTCGACGAGGTGACGAAGGGATAAGTGCCGTGGTCGACGTCGAGCATCGCGCCCTGGGCGCCCTCGTAGAGGATGCGCTTGCCGTCCCGCCGCAGCCGGTCCAGCCGCTCCCAGACCCGTTCGAGATAGGGTGCGATCCGCGGCGCGATTTCCATCAGGCCGTCGAACAGGGCCTCGCCGTCGACCGGCGTCGCCGCCATGCCGGCGCGCAGGGCGTTGTGGTGCTGCAGGGCGCGGCCGATCCGGCTGCGCAGAACCTCGGGATGGATCAGGTCGCCGGCGCGGATGGCGCGGCGGCCGATCTTGTCCTCGTAGGCCGGCCCGATGCCGCGGCCGGTGGTGCCGATCTTGCCGCTGCCGCTCGCCGCCTCGCGCAGATTGTCGAGCTCGCGGTGCAGGGGCAGGATCAGCGCCGCGTTGTCCGCAATGCGCAGCCGGTCGGGATCGACCGCGACGCCCTGGGCGGTCACCGTGTCGATTTCCTCCAGCAGTGCCCAGGGGTCGATCACCACGCCGTTGCCGAGCAGCGAAAGCTTGCCCGGCCGCACGATGCCGGACGGCAGCAGGCTCAGCTTGTAGGTGACGCCGTCGATGACCAGCGTGTGGCCGGCATTGTGGCCGCCCTGGAAGCGCACGACGACATCGGCGCGCTCGGAGAGCCAGTCGACGATCTTGCCTTTGCCCTCGTCGCCCCATTGGCTGCCGACGACTGCGACATTGGCCATGGTCCGCCCCCTACTCCGGCGTTTCCGCTGCCGGCTTGCCGGGCGCAACGGCGCGGGGCTCGCTCGCGTCCAGCACCGCGTCGCAGCCGAGCCGCCGGGCCTCCGCGTCGATGTCGCCGGCCGGTTCGAGACCCGCGACGACGGTGCGGCCCTCCCGGCGCAGGGCGTCGACGGTCTCCGGCGGCGTTCCGTAGGGTGCAAAGGTCCGGGACGGTTCCCGCGGCGCCGGCAGGCTGCGGATGACGGTGTCGAGGAAGAGGGTGAAACCGGTCGCCGGCTCGATCGCCCGGTCGGCGAAGCCGGAACCGGCCAGATAGCGGCCGCCGGCGCCGATCTCGCCCCGGCTGCCGTTGCGGTAAACGGTGAAACCGATGCCGGTGTGGTACTCGAAGCCGCGATATTCGGCCGGATCGACGGTCAGCGCGAGATCGGGCGCAGCGGCGCCGAGCCGGGCCGCCACATCGGCCAGATGGTCGACGTCGGCCCGGGCCTCCGCCGGCATGTCGGCTGCCTCCAGAAGGGCGAGGCCGGGTCCGGCCGGTCCGGTGGCATCGAGCAGCGCGAGAAAGACGGCGCGGCCGTCCCCGTCGCCCGGCAGGGCCGCGGCGAGGGTCCGCCGGTCCTTGCTGTCGAGGGCCGCGCGCACCGCGGCTTCCCGTTCGTCCGCAACGGCCAGGGAACGGCAGAGCGACGAAATCAGGGTCGGGAAAGCCAGGTCGACCGACAGCCGGTCGAGCCCGATGTCGCGCAGCGCCCGCACCGCCATCAGGATGACCTCGGTGTCCGCCGCCGGCCCGGCGGCGCCGATCAGCTCGCCGCCGACCTGCACGAATTGCCGCTCCGGCCGCAACTGCGTGCCCCGCACCCGCAACACGTCGCCGGCGTAGGACAGGCGCAGGGGCCGCGCCTCCGCCGCGAGCCGGCTGGCGGCGATCCGGGCGATCTGCAGGGTCATGTCGGCGCGCACGCCCATCATCGCCTGGCTCACCGGGTCCATGAGCCGGAAGGTTTCGCCGGCCATCGCCGCCCCGGCCCCTTCGAGCAGCGCCGCCTCGAATTCGACCAGCGGCGGCTTGACCCGGCGATAGCCCCAGCCGGCGAACGTGCCGAGCAGCCGCTCGACGATGTCGGATTCATGGGCCGCATCCGGCGCCAGCACATCGCGCAGTCCGGCCGGCAGAAGGCCTCGATTGTCGGAAATCGCCATGGCTCGATCGGGTGCGCGGGACGCCGGCAGGTCCGGCGGCTAGAAGCGCAGGACTTTCACCTGTTTGACATGAGGCAGGGTGCAGAGCTGCATCAGGATCGGCTCCGTGATGTCGCTGTCGGCCGAGACCAGGGCCATCGCGTCGCCGCCCGGCTCCGACCGGCCGAGATGGAAGGTCGCGATGTTGACGCCGGCATCGGCCAACGCCTTGCCCAGCGAACCGATCATCCCCGGCTTGTCCCGGTTGCGGACGAACAGCACAACGCTGCTGAGCGTGGCTTCGATCTGGATGCCCTCGATCTCGACGATGCGCGGCTCGTCGCCGTGCACGATGGTGCCGGCGACCGAGCGCCGGCGCTTCTCGGTTGTGATCGCCAGGTGGATCCGGGTCTGGTAATCGGTCACCCTTTCGTCGGTTTCCTCGGTCACCGCGATATTCTGTTCCCGGGCGATGTGGGGCGCGTTGACCGGATTGATCCCCGCGTAAAACGGCGCCAGCAGCCCGGTGAGCAGCGATGCGGTCAGCGGGCGGGTATTGAGTTCTGCCGCCTGGCCCTCGTAGCGGATTTTCACGTCGACCAGCGGGCTTTCGGTGATCTGTCCGGCGAAGCCGCCGAGCTGGCGCGCCAGTTCGACATAGGGGCGCAGCCGGAAGGCTTCCTCGGCCGACACCGCCGGCATGTTGATCGGATTGGTAACCGTGCCGTTCAGCAGATATTCGGAAATCTGTTCGGCGACCTGGACGGCGACATTCTCCTGCGCCTCTTCGGTCGACGCGCCGAGATGCGGCGTCGCGACGACCTTGTCGGAGCCGAAGAGCGGATTGTCTTTCGCCGGTTCGATTTCGAACACGTCGAGGGCGGCCCCGGCGACATGGCCGTCGTCCAGCGCCGCTTTCAGGGCGTCCTCGTCGATCAGCCCGCCGCGGGCGCAGTTGACGATCCGCACGCCCGGCTTCATCCGGCCGATCGCCGCGGCGTCGATCATGTGGCGGGTGCCGTCGATCAGCGGCGTGTGCAGCGTAATGAAGTCGGCGCGCCGTATCAGGTCGTCGAGTTCGACCTTCTCGACGCCCATTTCCCGGGCGCGCTGCGGCGACAGGAACGGGTCGCTGGCGATCACCTGCATCTTCAGGCCGCGGCCCCGTTCGGCGACGTTCGACCCGATGTTGCCGCACCCGACGACCCCCAGCACCTTGCCGGTGAGTTCCACGCCCATGAAGCGGGATTTCTCCCATTTCCCGGCCTGGGTGCTCAGGTCGGCGGCGGGAATCTGGCGGGCGAGCGCGAACATGAGCGCGATGGCGTGCTCGGCGGTGGTGATCGAATTGCCGAACGGCGTGTTCATCACCAGCACGCCCTTCGAGGTCGCGGCAGAGATATCGATATTGTCGACGCCGATGCCGGCCCGGCCGATGACCTTCAGCCTGGCGGCCGCCTCGAGGATTTCGCTGGTCACGCGGGTGGCCGAACGGACGGCCAGCCCGTCATACGCGCCGATGACGCTCTTTAATTCGTCCGGCGCCATGCCCGGTTTGACATCCGCATCGACGCCGTGCTGGCGGAAGACCTCCGCCGCGCGCGGACTCATCTTGTCCGAGATCAGCACCTTCGGCGCATCCGGGGGCGTATCTGAAGGCATGATTTCGCCGTGAATTCGATTGGAGCGGGACGGGCGGCCGGGCCGGGTAGCGGCCTTCAAGCGGCTGCCTTCAACCGGCCGGCCGCTTCACCATATGCCCAGTCGAGCCACGGTAAAAGCGCCGAAATGTCGGCGGTTTCGACGGTCGACCCGCCCCAGACGCGCAGTCCCGGCGGGGTATCGCGATACGCGGCGATATCGAAGGCGACGCCTTCGGCCGCCAGCAGGCCGGCGATCGATTTGGCAAAATCCCTCTGCACCGCCTCCGGCAGGCCGGCCACCTCCGGATCGGCGAAGACCAGGCAGATCGACGTGCAGCTTCGGATCGCGGGATCTTCCGCCAGAAAACGGAATTCCGCGGAGTCCTCGACCCATCCGGCCATGGCGGCCAGGTTCGCTTCGGACCGGGCGATCATGGCCGGCAGCCCGCCGATCCCTTCCGCCCAGCGCAAGGCGTCGAGCGCGTCCTCGACGCACAGCATGGAGGGCGTGTTGATCGTTTCGCCTTCGAACACGCCTTCGAGCAGCGCGCCGTTCTTCGTGAGCCGGAACAGCTTGGGCAGCGGCCAGGGCGGCTGGTAGCTCTCCAGCCGTTCGACGGCGCGCGGGCTCAGCACCAGCATGCCGTGCTGCGCCTCGCCGCCCAGCGCCTTCTGCCAGGACCAGGTGGTGACATCCAGCCGATCCCACGGCAGGTCCATGGCGAAGACCGCCGAGGTGGCGTCGCACAAAGTCAGGCCGCCGCGGCGGGAATCGATCCAGTCGCCGCCCGGCACGCGCACGCCGGAGGTCGTGCCGTTCCAGGTGAAGACGATGTCATGCGCGGGGTCGGCCAGTGCCAGATCGGGCAGTTCGCCGTAGGGCGCCTCGATCAGGCGCATGTCGTCCAGTTTGAGATATTTGGCGGCATCGGTCACCCAGCCCTTGCCGAAACTCTCCCAGGCCAGCATGTCGACCGGGCGGGCGCCGAGCATCGACCACATCGCCATTTCGACCGCGCCGGTATCCGATGCCGGCACGATGCCGATCCGGTAATCCTGCGGAATGCCGAGGATGGCGCGCGTGCGCTCGATGACTTCGTTGAGCCGCGCCTTGCCTTCGGGCGAACGATGGGAGCGGCCGAGCAGCGCAGGGCGCAGGACATCGACCGACCAGCCCGGACGCTTGGCGCACGGGCCGGACGAAAAGTTCGGATTGGCCGGCCGAAGGGCCGGTTTTGCGCGCTGTGTCGCCATGGCAGCCTCGCAGCGCGTCGCCGTCGGGCGGGCCTGCAAACGGGACGAAAACCGGTCGAAAGCGGCGCGAACGGTATGGGGCTGCCGCAAGCCGGTCAAACGGACTGGGGACGCGCTGACAATGTGCCGCAAGCCCGCGCCGGCCGCCGGAATCCGCCGCCGCCGCCCCGTTGCCGCCACGGCTCCGTCGAGCGGCGCGCCGCCCCGTTGAGGGGTTGCCGGTCAAGCCTATGTGACGCTGTGCAAAGCGCCTGAGTAGCAAAGCGCCTGGCCGGGCGCGAACCCCCGTTTCCGGGAAACCGACCGAAGGAAGGCAATCCATGGCTCGCATTCTCTACGACCTTGCCGGCGCCGAAGACCGGCGCTTCAGCCCGCATTGCTGGAAAGCCAAGATGGCGCTGAATCACAAAGGCCTCGAGTTCGAGACCGAGCCGTGCATCTTCACGGAGGTAAAAGAGAAGGTTGCCTTTGCCGGCGCCGAGCGGGTGCCGACGCTGAGGGATGGCGACAGGAGCGTCGGCGACAGCTGGGCCATCGCGGAATATCTGGAGGAGGCCTACCCCGACGCGCCGAGCCTGTTCGGCAGCCCGGAAGGAAAGGCTTTTGCGCGCTTCGCCAACGAATTCGCCGATACGGTAATGCTGCCGCAGATTGCCGGCGCCATCGTCTACGACATCTACGACCGGATCGTCGACGCCGACCGCAGCTATTTCAGGACGTCGCGCGAGAAGATGATGGGGCGCCGCCTGGACGAGTTGCGCCCGGAGCGCGACGCTTTCGTGTCCCGCCTCCGCAGCGCCCTGTTCCCGGTGCGCCGGACCGTCCGCCGGCAGCCCTTCCTTGCGGGCGAGGCGCCCCATTACGCCGACTATTGTATTTTCGGCATGCTGCAGTGGGCGCGCTGCAGCAGCGATTGCGCCCTGCTGGCCGACGACGACCCGGTTGCCGAATGGCGCGACCGGATGCTCGGCCTGTTCGGCAGCTACGCCGCGAGCGAGCCGGCCGTGGCGGCTGTTGCGGCCGGGGCGGCATGATCGTCCGCTGCCTCCTCGCCGCCGTCCTGTTGGTGCTGCCGGCGCCGCTCGGTGCGGCGGACCGCGCCGCAGACCGCACCCCGGGCGATCCCGGCGCAGGCGAGCGCGGCGCGGCATGGGGCGGTCCGACGACGGCGTATTCGGCCGACATGGTCTTCACCGACGACCGGGGCCGGTCGCGCACCGCGCGGCTCTTCTATACGGCGCAGCGGCAGCGGCTCGAATTCACGTCCGGCAAGGAAGTGGTCGCCATGATCTACGACCGGGCGGCCGGGCGGGCATTCCAGCTTCTGCTCAGCAAACGGAGTTGGCGCCCGGTCGCGGCGCCGGCGCCCCAGTTCAATTTCGGCCTCTCCGATCCGGCGTCGAAACGCGAGAAACTGGGCGAAGAGACGATGGCCGGGATGGCGGTCACGAAATACCGGGTGGCGAGCCGGTCGGCGGCGGGCGACCGGTTCAGCGGGCTGGCCTGGGCGACGAAGCAGCGGATCGTCCTCCGCATGGAGGGAACCGTCGTCCGCGGCGCGCAGACCCAGCCGCTGACCCTGGAGTTGCGGAACCTGAAGATCGGCCCGGTCGATCCGGCCCTGTTCGCGGTGCCGGCAGGCTACCGGAAACTCCCGCCGCTGCGGAACTAGTCGCCAGCGTAACGCGCTGCGGCAACGGGCACCGGCCTCTTCTGCAACGGCGCGCGGGGAGCGGGCCTCCCGTGCGATGGCGCAGGGCCCATCTATCCCGGATTGCGCACAGTCAACCTGCCGGACGGCTGACCGGCCGCAACCGGCCTTGCTATGACCGTATTGCGAATTGGTGGAGTTGACGAAGCGAACATAGTTTACAAACTGAACGATCTGAGCAATCATGGCTGTCGATCCGGGAGCGAGAGCGACATGGCGAGCCCGACCGAAGCGACGAAGGGGACGATGGGGTTTCTGGTGGACGAGTTCCCGGCGTTGTCGAGCAACGCCAGGGCATTCGTTCGCCATCATCCGCGAGAAGCGCGGCTGGCGGTGGCGGTCGCGTTGGAGGCCGCCGCCGCACAGCGCGAGGCGGAGGACGCCGATACTGTAGCCGAAGTGCCGGAGGGACTGCGGCCATTCGTCGTTCGCCGAGGCGGCGGCGAGGATATTCTCGGTGTCTCGGAGGCCGCGAAGCGGCTCGAAGTATCGCGCACCACGGTCTATGACTGGGTCGACCGAAAGACGCTCATCGCCTGGAGGACGACCAAGCGCGGGCTCAGCATTCCTGCAGCGCAGATTCTCGGCGCCGGAAAGGTGGTCGCCGGCCTTGCGGAGGTCGTCGAAGCCATCGGCGATCCCGAGTTGGCCTGGGCGTTTCTCAGCCAGGAGTGGCCGTTCGAGGACACGGCGGCAACGCCTCTGACGTTGCTGAAGGCAGGCGGTATCGACGATGTGCTCGGCGCCGCCGCTGGCTTCGGCGCCACCTTCGCGTGACCGGGGCACTCTATCCGCGGAACCGGATTGCGTCCGTACTGCTGAAGTCGGGACTTCCAGACTGCTACCGGATCGTGCCGGCGCGCTATATGGCGAAACCCCTTGGCGCCGTGCCCGCGGACTCGCGCTTCTGCGCGCGCAACGCCGGTTACACGGTGCTCTATGCGTCGCCCGACTTCGCCACTGCCTTTATCGAAACCGTCGTGCGAGACAGGTTCGCGCGGCGGCGGGAACGGCGGGTCGCGTTGAGGGAAGTCACGGAGCGCGCATGGGTATGCGTCTCGACGCAACCCGACACCAAATTGACGCTGCTCGACCTGTGCGGAGACGGATGCACCCGAATCGGAGCGCCGACCGACACGGTTCGCGCCAGGAATCATGCAGCGGGGCGCGCGTTTGCCAAGTCCATCCATGCGTCACACCCCGATATCGACGGCCTGGTCTACCCGTCCCGGCTGACGGAAGGCGAGGTCTATGCCGTCTTCGACCGCGGCATGGCGGGGTTGGAGGCCACCGGAACAGGCATGCTGGCGGACCAACCCGATCTGCCGGGTGTTTTGGAACGGTATGGAATCGATTTGGTTCGGTAGCATCGGGGAGGGTTGGACTCTGCGGGCAGCTCCGATCGCGGCTGCATGGCGGTGTCGCGGCTTTCCCGCTTTCGCTCGTCAATGCCGGCCGGACTTCGGTTTGATCGGCCTGCCCGAAGCGGCAGGTCTTCCGGCCGCTGCTCCCGGAGTTGCGGAACCTGAAGATCGGCCCGGTCGATCCGGCCCTGTTCGCGGTGCCGGCAGGCTACCGGAAACTCCCGCCGCTGCGGAACTAGCCGCCAGCGTAACGCGCTGCGGCAACGGGCACCGGCCTCTTCTGCAACGGCGTCAGGTGGCTGTTGTGTGAAAACATATTTATCGATATGTTTTCACACATGAGAACGACGATCGACATCAACGATGCGCTGCTCCAGGCGGCGAAGGCCCACGCAGCGCGTGAGCGCAAGACCCTGAAGGAAACCTTCGAGCAGGCCTTGCGCGCCTTCCTGGCCAACCCGGTGCCGGTCGGCCACGCGCCGCCCCTCCCGATATTTCGCGGCCAGGGCATGCAGCCGGGCGTCGACCTGACGGACAACGCGGCGCTTCTGGACGCGATGGATGCAGAGTCCTGACGTCAATGTGCTGGTGAGCGCGTTTCGCGAGGACGCGGTCCACCACCGGGCGTGCCGCCGGTGGCTGGCCGAAACCGTGTCGGGCCGGGACAGCGTCGGCCTGTCCGAACTCGCGCTCAGCGGCGCGCTCCGGGTTCTGACGCACCCCAGGGTGTTCCACCCGCCGACGCCGGCCGAAGCCGCCATTGCGTTCGTCGACGCTCTGCTCGCCCAGCCCGGCGCCGCGCCGCTGCGCCCGGGCGACGGCCACTGGCGCATCTTCCGCGGCATGGCCGCCGCGCTGCGGCTGACGGGCAACCGCCTGCCGGACGCCTATCACGCGGCGCTCGCCATCGAGCACGGTTGCGAATGGGTAACGCTCGACCGCGGCTTCGCGGTCTATCCCGGACTGCGCACCCGCAACCTTCTGGACGGCTGACCGGCTGCGTCTGCTGTGCGGCGGGCTGTCCGGCTAAGGTTCCAGTGTTGCCAATATCGCCTCCGGCGTCTGCGCCGGCGACGCGAAAGGGTCGATGACCCGGACCCGGCCGAAGATCTGGCCGTGCTGCAAATCCTCGGTGAGCAGCGCCGAACAGCCGCAGGATTGCGCCGCAGCGACGATGAGCGCGTCCCACCATGAGAGGGAATAGCGATCCTGCAGTATCCAGCCGCGCTCCAGCATGGCGAGATCGATGGCCGCCGGCTGCCACACCGTGAGGTCGCGCACGATCTCCTGAGCCTCTCCGGTATCGAACGCCGGCTTCAGCTTCCGCGTGAGCGTTGCGTATAGTTCCTGAAGAACCTGGAAGCTGATGCGCGCAGCGCGCCGGCGCGCGAGATGAACGATCCAGTCATCGGCACGGGATTGTTTGGCCGGCTCCGAACCGTCCTCCCGGTAGACGAAGACGTTGGTATCAAAGAAGACCGGGGTATCAACGAAGACCGGTGCGGTCATGCAGGTCGTCGCGCGTTGGCTTGCAACCGTCGACCCAGTCCAGCTCGCGCGGTTTTCTCGCCAGATAGCGCTCCATGGCGAGGGTGTACTCATCCTCGTTGCGCCGCATCCCCTCCAGCAGTTCGGCGAGCCATCGGGACACGCTGCGCCCGTTTTCGGCGGCCCGGACTCTCAGCCAAGCCGCGACGTCTTCGGGCAGGGTGACGGTGACGTTCTTCATGGCACGAAATTATGAAAACACGAGCTTCGTGTCGATGGTCGTCATGCCCATGATCCGCCGCCGGAGACGATCCGGCCTATCCCCCGCCCCCGCCGCGGCATTGCAGGATGTGGGTGCATTCGCAGGAGAACACGGCCGCGCCGTCCTGGTTGACCGTGCGGTGCGCCATGGTCACCGCGCCGCGGTCGGGTTTCGACTCGAAGCGCCGGACGGAAATCACCTCCGATTCGACGTGCAGCGTATCGCCCGGCCGCACCGGCTTGAGCCAGCGCAATTTGTCGATGCCGGGGCTGGCCAGCGCCGCCGCGCCGATCACGCCGTCCATCTGGAACTGGCGGAAGGTCATGCAGACCGTGTGGAAGCCGCTCGCCATCAGGCCGCCCTGGGCCAGGGTGCGCGGGTGGCGCGCGTTGGTGTGGTAGGGCTGCGGATCCCACTGCATGGCGAAATCGATCACCTGGCTCTCGGTCACCGTCTCGCCCGCGGTGACAAACCGGTCGCCGGGGGCGAAATCCTCCATGAAAAGATCGTAGCCGCCCATCGCCCGTCCCCTTGTCGCGCCCCATGATCGAGGCCGCATGACAGAGACCCCATGATAGGGCCCCCATGATAGGGCCCCCATGATAGAGACCCGGGCGCAACCCGCAAAAGGCGACAAGAGGGCCGGCGGCGCAAAGGGAGAGGCTATCGCCGCGCGGCTCCGATCGTCTCCCGGATCGAGGCCGGCGCGGCCCCGGTCCCGGAACCGATGGCGGTCATGGAGGCGAAGGCGACGGGAACCTGTCGTTCGGCGCAGGCATCGGGCGCCGACAGGAATGCCGACCCGTCACGATTGTTACAAACAGAGGAGTCGCGGGGCCGCGCCGAACAACAAATGCCGGATCGCTAAAGCAATCGTCCCGGCCACTTTCCGTTTCGCACCATGTCCTCCATCACTTCGAGCATGAGGGCGGACACAGCCTTGGTCGCGCGGGACTGGACGCCGCGCACGACGGATGCGATCGAAAGCTGCCAGGAGAGTTGCGGATCGACGACCGGCACCGCGATCATCTGGCCGGCGGCCACCTCCTTCGATACGGCGAACAGGGGAAGGATCGTGCAATAGCCCTCGAGGACCAACTCGATCATGCTGGGCAGCGAATCCAGGTCGATCCTGACCGAGAGCGTGCAGCCGGTCTGCGCCGCGGTTTCCTCGAGGACCAGCCGGACGGTATGCGGCGGCGCCGGCAGTACGAGGGGGTGATTGGCCGCCTCGGCAAACCGGATGGCCTTCATCCGCCGGAATTCGCGGGTCGGCGGACAGATCAGACAGAGATCTTCCACCATGAGGGGCCGGACGTGAATGCCCTCATGGGCCTTGGCGTCGTAGAGCAGGGCCATATCGAGCCGGCCGACATGCAGCCACTCGGTCAGGTGCCCGCTCATGCCCTCGACGACATGGAGGGAGATGCCGGGATAGCGGTCCTCGACCGCGTTGACGAGCGGGATGGTGAGGCCCCGCGCAGCCGACGTCGGCAGGCCGAGCCGGACTTCGCCGGACGGGTTGGACGCGTGATACTGGACCAGTTCCTCCGTCCGCTGAAGCTGAAGCAGGAGCGAGCGTGCATGGTCGAGGAGCAGGCGGCCGACCTCGTTGGGCGTGACGCCCCGGGAATGGCGGGTCACCAGTTCCACCCCCAGCTGCTCCTCCAGCTTGCGCAGCTGCTGGCTGAGCGACGGCTGAACGACATTGAGCTGCTCGGCCGCGCGCGACAGGCTGCCGGCCTCGGCGATCTGCACGAAATACTTCAACTGCTTGAAATCGACCATACCGCCTCGCCTCCCGACGGCGTTATCGAAACGCGGCGCGGGGGTGCCCGCCCGCTTCGCATCCTGCCGGTCGCAATATCTTTGATACCGATACACATGTATATCATTCTAAATGATACGATGAATCGGAAAACCGCTGGAAATTATTGTTATGTTATAACATACAAATATAATTTAAAATGATATTAGATATTATCATTATATTATTGTTCGATGGCGTAGTCGGCGAATACACTTTGTCATCCGGCGCGACTCGGGGCGGCAAAGGCGTCGGACACGCGGACATTCCTGTCCGGAACTGCCGGACCGCCGGCTCCGCTCCGGCGAAAACGGCACCTCCCGGGCGTCTGCCGCGTTGCGCCCCGAAGCGCCGGGCACGGGAAGCCCGCCCGGCACGACGATTTTGAGGGAGGAAGCGATATGTCGAAAATTGCACTGCGTGCCTCGATCGGCGGAGCGGCGGTCTTCGCCACCGCGATCGCGCTGGGAACCGGCCCCGTAAACGCTGCGGAGGCGAACCCTTGTATCGGAAATTCCGGCCCGGTGACGGGACCGGCGGCCTTCGGCGGGAAATCCATCCGGATGGGCGCCGAGATGGCGGTGGACGAGATCAACGCCGCCGGCGGCGTTCTCGGCAAGAAGCTCAAATTCATCCAGTACGACGATCGCGGCGCGCCGCCGCGCGGCGTCGACAACGTCCGGCGCATCGGCCTGCGGGACAACTGCGTCGCGATGCTGGGCGGCTACCACTCGACCGTGGCGCTCGCCATGCGCGATCCGATCCACGAGATCAAGATGGTCTATGTCGGCGTGATCGCGGCCAACACCAAGGTGATCGAGAACGGCCGCAATCCCAACTACATGTTCCGCGTGTCGGCCAAGGACCGCTGGGTCTCCAAGTTCCTGGTCGCCGAGGCGCTCAAGCGCTCGCCGAACAACAAGGTCGGGATCATGTACGAGAATACGGGATGGGGCAAAGGCGCCTATCCCAACATCCAGGCCGCCCTGCGCGAGCAGGGAACCAAGGAGGTCGGCGCGGAGACCTTCAACTGGCGCGACACGGACATGACCCCGCAACTGATCCGCTTGCGCAAGGCGGGCGCCGAGTCGCTGGTCATGTGGGGCCTCGACCGCGAAGGCAACCAGATCATGCGCAGTCTGCAGAAGATCGGCTGGAACCCGGTCAAGATCGGCGCCTGGGGCTTTGCCGGCAATCTCGGCGAACTGGCCGGCAAGCTGGCCAACTGTGCGCTCATCATGCAGACCTACTCGTGGATGGGCAAGCTGGAGCCGCGGGCTCAGAAGCTCTACGACACCATGAAGAAGCGGTACGGCATCAAGAGCCAGAAAGAGATCCGCATGGGCAGCGGCGTGGCCGACGCCTATGACGCGATCCACATCATCGCCAAGGCCATCAAGATCGCCGGCAGCTACGACCGGCAGAAGGTCTACGAGGCCATGTTCTCGGTGAAGCACAACGGGCTGGTGATGAACTACAATCCGGCCTTCGAGCGGACGGAGGAGCGCCACGACGCGATCCTGCCGAGCGCCTACAAGCTGACGGCCTGGTACAACGGCGAACTGCTGCCGCTGAGCCAGACCCCCTGCAAGTAGACGGACTGCCTCCGGGGCGCGTCGCGGACGCGCCCCGGGGTTTCCTCACCGTAATCTTCTTTGAAACGCCGCCCTTGACAGGCCGAATTCCATGAGCGCCGCCCTCCAGTATTTTCTGGCCGGGCTCGGGATCGGCGGCATTTATGCGCTGGTTGCCATCGGCTTCCACATCATGTGGTCGTCGGCCAAGGCCGTGAACTTCGCCCACGGCGACACGCTGATGCTGGGCGCGGTGCTCACGATCGTCTTTCTCGATCACGGCATCGCAATGCCCCTTGCGATCCTGCTGTCGATCGGCGTCGCCATCGTCTTCGGGGTCGTGCTGGAGCGGGTCGCCATCCGGCCCTTTGCCGATAACGCCGCGTCGATCGGCTGGATGCTGACGACGATCGCCATCGGCATCATGCTCGAAAGTTACGCGACCATCGAGTTCGGCGCCTTCGCCCGGCCGCTGCCGTCGCCCGGCGTCGACAAACCGATCATCATCTTCGGCGCCGGCGTTTTCATCCAGGAACTGCTGATCCCGTTCGTCGCGGTCCTGATTGTCGTTCTGCTGGGGATCTTCCAGCGCCGGACCCAACTGGGCCGCGCCATGCGCGCCGTCGCCTTCAACCGGGTCGCGGCGGGCATCGTCGGCATCAACGTGCTGCACGTCGCGATGTTCTCCTTTGCGCTCGCCAGCGCCCTCGGCGGCCTTGCGGGCATTCTGGTCGCGCCGGTCATCCAGGCGTCGGCGACCATGGGCCTGCTGCTCGGGATCAAGGGCTTCGCGGTCGCCATCATCGGTGGAATCACCAGCGCCCCCGGCGTCGTGATCGCCGGGCTGCTCTACGGCATCATCGAGAAATTCGTCGACGGCTACATCAGCACCGCGGCCCGCGAAGCCGTCGGCTTCAGCCTCGTCATCATCGTGCTGATGCTGTTCCCGCAGGGCCTGTTCGGGCGCAGGGAACTCGTCAAGGTATGAGCCGGATCGCGCGCCACTTCAATCCGGCCTTCGTCGTCGCGGCGGCGATCCTCATTCTCGCGCTGCCGCACATCGCCGCCAACGAATACGAACTGCGGCTGATCACGCTTCTGCTGATCTACGCGATCATCGCGCTCGGCCTGAACGTGCTGGTCGGCCTGACCGGGCTGGTCTCCCTGGGGCAGGCCGGGCTCTACGCCATCGGCGCCTATACCGCCGCGATCCTCGCGACGCGGCTGGGCGTCGGGCTGGTGCCCGGCCTGATCCTGGGCATGGCGTTTGCCGGCGCGTTCGGCGTCCTGCTCGCCTACCCGACCGTGCGGGTGCGCGGCGTCTATCTGGCCGTCGTCACCATCGCCTTCGGCATCATCGTCGAGAATGTCGCCATCGAATGGGACAGCCTGACGGGGAGCTGGGTCGGCATATCGAACGTGCCCGCGCCGACACTGCTCGGCCTGCCGCTCGACACCAATGCCTATTTCATCGTCGTCGGCGCGAGCGCGCTGATCGCGTTTCTCGTCAATCTGAACCTGATGAATTCGCGTTTCGGCCGCGCCATGCGGGCGACCGCCCAAAGCGAAATCGCGGCCCGGTCCCTCGGCATCAACGTCGTGGCGATCCGCACCCTGGCCTTCGTCGTCTCGGCCATGGCGGCGGGCGCGGCCGGCGTCTTCTACGTCTATCTCAACAAGTATATCAGCCCGGATATCTTCTCCTTCACCGATTCGATACGCTTCCTGCTGATGGTCATTCTCGGCGGGTCGGGGACCGCGCTCGGCCCTGTGGTCGGCGCGTCGATCATGACCTACCTGCCGGAATACCTGCAGGCCTTCGGCCCCTGGCAGGCGTTCGCCTACGGCCTGCTGCTGGCCGCCGTGATGTTCTTCCTGCCGCGCGGGATCGTCGGATCGGTCGAGCACTTCCTGTCGGGCCGCATGGCCGAAGCGAGACCGGACACCGTGCGCGAGGAGCGCCCCCGCCTCGCCGATATCGTCGCCGTCGATCCGGCGGACGGTTCGGCCTGCCTCGACGCAAGGGGCGTCTCGGTCGCCTTCGGCGGGCTCGTCGCGGTCGACAAGGTCGACGAGACCGTCGACTCGGGCAAGATCCACGCGCTGATCGGGCCGAACGGCGCGGGCAAATCGACCTTCCTGAACGCGATTTCCGGGGTCTACCGGGCCGATTCCGGCAGCATCACCTTCCTCGGACGGGATACGACGCGGCTGAACAGCCATCAACTCGCCCGCCTGGGGCTGGCGCGCACCTTCCAGAATACCGAGCTGTTCTCGAACATGACCGTGCTGGAAAACGTGCTGGTCGCCTTCCACAAGGAGTACCGGTCGAACATCTTTTCGACGATTTGCCGGCTGCCGTCGTTCCGGCGGGACGAGCGGCATTTCCGGGAAGCGGCGATCGCGCTGCTCGGCTTCGTCGGCCTTTCCGCCTATGCCCACGAGAAAGCCGAGAACCTGGCGTTCGGCCATCAACGGCAACTGGAAATCGCCCGGGCGCTGGCGCTTTCGCCGAAGCTCCTGCTGCTGGACGAGCCGGCGGCCGGCCTGACCCATGCGGAGATCGAGCAGCTTATCGCGCTGGTCCGCGAACTGGCGGCGAGCGGCATCACGATCCTGATCGTCGAACACCATGTCGAACTGATCATGGAGATTTCCGATCATGTGACGGTGCTCGACTACGGCGAACTGATCGCGTCGGGCAGCGCCGAGGAGGTGCAGACCGACCCCAAGGTGATCGAGGCCTATTTCGGCAGCCAGAGCTTCGGCGACGGGCCGGAGCCGGCAGCCGGGCCAGGGGCCGGATCCGCGGGCGGGGAGGCCTAGCCGTGGCCGCCTTGCTCGAAGTGAAGAACCTGTCCGTGACCTACGGGCATGTCGAGGCGGTGCGCGACGTGTCGCTGCTGGTCGAGGAAGGCGAATATGTCTCGATCATCGGCAACAACGGCGCGGGCAAGAGTTCGACCCTCAAAGCCATCGCCGGCGTCGTGAAACCGGCGGCGGGCGAAATCGTCCTGGACGGCAAGCCGATCGCCGGCATGGCGTCCTACGACGTCGTCCGCCGCGGGCTTTCGATGGTCCCGGAAGGCCGCCTGATCTTTGCCGACCAGACCGTCGAGGACAATCTGTATCTCGGCGCCTATTCGCGGCGCGGCGGTGGCCGGTCGGCGGCCGTGTCCGAAGACCTTGAACGGATGTTCGCACTGTTCCCCATTCTCAAGGACCGGCGTCAGCAACTGGCGGGCAGCCTGTCGGGCGGAGAACAGCAGATGCTCGCCCTGTCGCGCGGCCTGCTCTCGCGGCCCCGCCTGCTCATGATCGACGAGATGTCCCTGGGCCTCGCACCGCGGGTTCTGGAAACGCTGTTTCCGGTCATCGAAAAGCTGAACCGGGACGGCCTGGCGATCCTGCTGGTCGAGCAGCTCGCCACGGTCGCCCTGCGCTATGCCCACAGAAGTTACGTCATGGAGGATTCGCGAATTCTTCTCAGCGGCCCGTCCGGGGAACTGGCCAGCGACGAGCGCGTCATCGAGGCCTATCTGGGACGGCGGAAGGCGAGTTGAGAAGTGGATGGGGCCGGCCTGCTCCGCTGCGCTGCAAAGCGGCGGACGGAAGCCGATCCCCGAACGGTTCCGGTGCCGCACGATGCACGCGGCGCCCTAACAGGGAAAGCCCTTAACGGGGGAAGCCCTTAACGGGGGAAGCAAGGAGGAAAGACCATGTCGCAAATTGTCGATCTGACCCTGACGCTGGAAGACAACATGCCGGCGCACAAGCTGTTCCAGCGGCCGGTTGTCGTCCCGCATCTGACTCACGAACAGACCAAGGCGTTCAATCTGGGCGTGCCGGAGGACCGATTGACTTTCGCCACGACCTATATCGGCACCATCGACCATATCGCGACCCATGTGGACGCGTTCTATCACGTCAATCCGAACGGCGCGTCGGTCGACAAGATGCCGCTCGAGATCTTCATGGGGAAAGCTGTGTGCTGGGACATGACCCACATCCCCGATCTCGGCGATATCGACGTGGCGGACATGGAAGAAGCGGAGGCGAAGGCCGGCGTCAAGGTCGACGGCCATATCGTGCTGCTCAACACGGGCCTGCACAACCGCCACTATCCGGACGTCAAGGTGGTCTGGAGCAACCCCGGCCTGACGGCGGAAGCGACCCACTGGCTGGCCGACCGCAACTCGACCTTCCACGGCGTCGAGGGGCCTTCGACCGACAAGCCGTCCTGGGACGAATTCCCGAACCATCGCGTGTGCCGGGACCGGGGCATCTCCCATTACGAGTGGCTGATCAACCTCGAAGAGCTCGTCGGCAAGGGCGAGTTCATGTTTTACGGCCCGCCGCTCAAGATCAACAACGGCAGCGGCTCGCCGGTGCGGGCCTGGGCCGTCCTGGATTAAGGGCTCGATTGAGGGAGGGAGTGCGCCCGCCCTTGCGCCGGCTTCGGCCGGCGCGGGGGCGGGGCGTGAAAGGCTGACTGGATATGTCTGTCCGCCCGTCTGCAGTGGATGACGATCCGCGGGTGCCGATCACGTTCGTGACCGGTTTCCTGGGCGCGGGCAAGACGACGCTCGTCAATCACGTCCTGGCCGACCCCGGCAGCGGCAAGTGCCTGGTCATCGTCAACGAGTTCGGCGAGATCGGCATCGATTCGGACCTGATCGCCCGCGCGTCGGACGACATGCTGGAGCTGACCAACGGCTGCATCTGCTGCGCCAGCAAGGACGACCTGGTCGAAACCCTCTACACGGCGTTCATGCGCCGGGTCGGCGCGCTCGAACCGCAGATCGAGTTCGACCGGGTCCTGGTCGAGACGACCGGGATTGCCGACCCGTCGCCGCTGGCCCAGCTGCTGTATACCGACATGCAGCTCAACCTGTCCTACCGGCTGGACGCCATCGTGACCCTGGTCGATCTGAAGCATGTCGGCGGCCAGCTGACGGCCAATGCCGAAGCGCGCAAGCAGGTGGCGATCGCCGACAAGCTGATCCTCAACAAGCGGGACCTCGTCGATGACGGGGAGTTTCGCGCAGCCGCGAGCGCAGTAAACGGGCTCAATCCGTATTCGGTGAAGGAAATCACCACACACTCGGCGATCGGTCTCGACAGGCTGCTCGATCTCGACCTGTTCGAACCGAAGATCAGGGAGAGTTCCCTCGGCGAGTGGATCGGGATGGTCGAAGCGGCGGGGCTGTCGGGCGACGGGGCCGGACACGACCGCGATCACGACCACAGCCACGAGGACCACGACCACGACCACGACCACCGCCATCATGACCATGGCGACGTCTCGGCGGTCTGCATCGAAGAGGAACATCCGCTCGACTATCACCGGCTCATGGAACTGATGGTCGAACTGACGCAGGAGTATGGCGAGGACCTGTACCGGGTGAAGGGCCTGTGCCGCTTCGTCGGTAACGACCGGCCCGTGATTCTCCAGGGCGTCCAGCAGGTTTTCAGCCCGCCGACCCATGCCGAGGGCTGGCCCGGCGGCAAGGCGCAGACGCGCCTCGTGCTGATCGGCCGGGGCCTGAAAGGCGACGATATCGAAAGACGCCTCCAGACCTGCCGTTCGGCGTCGGACACACCGGTGTTCGAACGCGGCAGGGGCTCGATCTGACGAGGCGATCCGCGCACGGGGGACAGGAAAGATGAACGACTTCGCTTTCATGACGGCGATCGAGTTGAAGGAACTGATCGCGCGCCGGGACATCTCGCCGGTCGACCTCGTCGGGTCGTCCCTGCAGCGGATGGAAGAGCTGGAACCCACGCTCAACTGTTTCGTCGAGACTTCGCCGGACGTGGCGCTCGAGGCGGCGCGGCAGGCCGAGAAGGCCGTGATGGCGGGCGAAGACCTCGGCCTGCTGCACGGCCTGCCGATTTCGGTCAAGGACCTGATCGCCGTGGACGGCCTGCGGCTGACCTTCGGCTCAAGGGCCATGGCGAACAATGTGGCGGCGGTCGATGCGCCCTCGGTCGACCGGGCGCGCCGGCAGGGCGCCTGCATCATCGGCAAGTCCACGACCAGCGAGTTCGGCTGCAAGGCGGTCGGCGACAGCCCGCTCACCGGGGTGACGCCCAACGCCTGGAACCTCGCCAAGACGCCCGGAGGCTCGAGCTGCGGCGCGGCGACCAGCGTCGCGGCCGGGATAACGCCCTTCGCCCTGGGTACCGACGGCGGCGGATCCGTGCGCATCCCGAGTTCGCTGAGCGGCCTGTTCGGCATCAAGGCGCAGTTCGCCCGTGTCGGGGTCTTCCCGGCCAGCGCGACGCCGACGCTGGCGCATGTCGGCCCGCTTGCGCGGACGGTGCGCGACGGGGCGCTCCTGCTCGGCGCCATCGCCGGCCACGACCGCCGCGACCCGTTCGGCGTCGCGCAGCCCGTGCCGGACTTCCTCGACGCCTGCGACCGCCCGGTCAAGGGCATGCGCCTGGCCTGGAGCCCGACGCTCGGCTACGCGCAGCCCTCCGACGAAGTCGTTGCGATTGTCGAGGACGCCGTCAAGGTCTTCGAGGATCTGGGCTGCACGGTGGACCTGATCGAACGGGTGATGGACGACGATCCGCTCGGGCTGTGGATGGCGGAGTTCTATGCCGGCGTCGGCACCCGGCTCAAGGACGTGCTCGCCGACAAGCCCGAGCTGCTCGATCCGGCGGTCGCCGAGGTTCTCGCCGGCGCGCTCGATCAGGAACTGGGCGATTACTACGCCAAGGTGTTCCAGCGCTACGACTTCCGCGAGAAGATGCGCGCCTTCTTCGAGGACTACGACCTGCTCCTGACGCCGACGCTCCCCGTGCCCGCGTTCGACGTGGGGTGCGATGCGCCGCCGGAGCTGCCGGACCGCAACATCGTGTCCTGGGTCTACTACACCTACCCGTTCAACCTGACCGGCCAGCCTGCCGCCTCGGTGCCCGCCGGATGGACCCGGGACGGCCTGCCCGTGGGCATGCAGATGGTTTCGAAGATTCTGCACGAGGAAGACATTTTCCGCGCCGCTGCGGCGTTCGAGGCCGCCAGGCCCTGGGCCGACAGGAAGCCCGAATTGGCGGTCGCGGCGTAGAACCGGCTCAATTGAGCAGCTGCCTCGGCAGCCACATGGCGATTTCCGGAAACGCCATAATCAGCGCCAGTCCGGTCAGCTGCAGGAGCACGAACGGAATAATGCCAAGATAAATCTGTTGAATCTTTACCTGGGGCGGAGCGACGCCCTTCATGTAAAACAGCGCAAATCCGAACGGCGGTGTCAGGAAAGACGTCTGCAGGTTCACCGCAAGCAGTATGGCAAACCAATAGACGACATCCAGCTTGGACACATGGCCGGCGAAGTCGAGCAACTCGACGATCGGCGCAAAGACCGGGATGACGATCAGCGTGATCTCGATCCAGTCGAAGAAAAAACCCAGGAAGAAAACGATCGCCATCAGGATAAACAGAATGCCCCAGGAGCCGAGGCCGGCGCTGTCGACCAGACCGATGACGATGTCGTCGCCGCCGAGAGAGCGGAACGTGTAGGAAAACGCGGTCGCGCCGATAAAGATAAAGAATATCATGGCATTGGTGAGCATCGACCGCTCAACGACCTCGCGCAGCAAACTGAAGGTCAGCCGCCGGTTCAGCGCCGCGAGCAAAATGGCTCCCAATGCGCCCATCCCGGCGGCCTCGGTCGGCGTTGCCCAACCGAGGATAATCGAACCGAGGACCATGAAGATCAGGAAGATCGCCGGCAGGAATCCGCGCAGGAGAAGGCCGACCAGTTCCCGGTTGCTCGACGGGCCCAGCTCACGGGGCAGGGGCGGCGCCAGTCTGGGTCGCACACTGCAGAGCGTCGTGATGTAAATCAGATAGAGGCCGGCCAGCAGCAGGCCCGGAAAGAAGGCCGCAACGAACAGATTGCCGACGGATCGGCCGAGAAGTTCGCCCATGATGACCAGCATGATGCTCGGCGGAATCAGCACGCCGAGCGTGCCGGAGGCCGCGATCGTCCCGGTGGCCAGGGGCGTGTTGTAATTGCGCTCCAGCATGACGGGCAGAGCCATGATGGTCATCATGACGACCGAGGCCCCGATGATTCCCGTCATTGCCGCCATGATGACGCCCATCGCGGTCACCGAAAGCGCCAGGCCTCCGGGAACCCTGTATAACAGCACCTGCAGGCAATGCAGAAGGTCTCTGGCGACGCCGCTTTTTTCGAACATCGTCCCCATGAAAATGAACATGGGGATGGCAATGAGCACCTGGTTGTCGGCAATCCCGCCCCAGATGCGCGAGACGATATTGAAGAATTCGATCTCGGCAAATACGCCGAATCCGATGCCGATGAAGCCGAAGCCGAGGCCGACGCCGCCCAGAATGGCTCCGACCGGGTAGCCGGTGAACAGAAGAAGGCCGAGAGCCGCGAACATGAAGAGCGGCATGTAGTCGATAAAGAAATCGATCATAGCAGCTCTCTCGTCGGGCTCGTTTCCGGCTCTTTACCGGCCGTCTCGGGGATAACCGATGAACCGAACAGCTCGACGAACTTGCGCAGAAACACGCTGACCGCCGCCAGGAAGATGAACACAATTCCTATTGGCAGAAAGGCTTTGATAATCCAGCGGTGGGGCAATCCGGTTGCCGAATCCGACATTTCTCCCAGGTTCCAGGATTTCTCCCACCAGTCGATGCCGTGATAGAAAACGATCACGCAATATGGAATGAGAAAGAACAGGCAACCCAGCAACTCGATCCACAGCTGCGCCTTGCGCGGGAGTCGTTCATGCACGATTTCGATGCGCACATGAGTGTCCTTCATATACCCCCACCCGATGCACAACAGGAACAGGACGGCATGCAGGTGCCATTCCAGTTCCTGCAGCTTGGTCGAGCCGAGAACGAGAAACCGGCGTGTGACCACGTCGAAGGCAATGACCACTATCAGCAGTACGCTCAGCCATGCCACCACCGAGCCGACAATACTGACAAAGCGGCCGAGTCGATCGCTGAAGTTGTACAGAATCAACATGCGTTCACGGAGGTTACTACGGCGCAAATAGTTGCTCCGTGCGCTAAACGCAGTAGCGCACGGAGCAGGATTCTACCGCACTGAACCGGCCTGGGGTCTATTTCAGATACCCCAGATCGGACCAGACTTTGTACTCGGCCCGGAACTCGGAATAGGATTTCCAGACCTTCTTGAAGTTTTCGCTCCTGGCTTTGTCCTCTTCGACAACTTCAAGCCAGGCGGCTCTGAGCGCATTCAGGATTTCGGGCGACCATTTGTGGATTTTCACGCCCTTCTTTATCAGCTCCTTCAGCGCCTTGCCCTGGATCGCCTCGCCTTCGGCAAGGCCCTCGCGCATGTTGTCGCCGCAGGCCATCTCGAGGATGGTCTTGTGCTGCGTCGACAGCGCATCCCATTTCTTCTTGTTGATCATGATGTCGAACAGGGTCGACTGCTGATGCCAGCCGGGGAAATAGGCGTGTTTGGCGACCTGGTAGAAACCCCAGTCCAGATCGATCGCAGGCATGGAGAATTCCGCCGCGTCGATGGTGCCGCGTTCCAGGGCAGGATAGATATCGGCGCCGGCGATCAGCTGCGTGGACACGCCGATCTTCTGCATGACCTTGGCCCCGAGGCCGAAGAAGCGCATCTTGAGGCCCTTCAGATCGTCGAGCGTCTTCATTTCCTTGCGGAACCAGCCCGAACCCTCAGGCGCGATGACGCCGCACAGGACGGTATGGATGCCATGCGGAGCGTACAGGGCTTCGAACATTTTCTGGCCGCCGCCATAATAGTACCAAGCCATATACTCGCCGGCGCGCGGACCGAACGGCACCGCAGCGAACATGGCAAACGCCGGATCGCGGCCATACCAGTAGCCGGGAGTCGACCAGCAGGCGTCGACCGATCCGGCGCTCACGGCGTCGAAGCATTCCTTGGGCGGAATCAACGCGCCGGGTTCGGTGAACTGGATTTTGAACTTCCCGGCCGAGGCGCGATCGACCTTGCCGACCAGGCTCTTTCCGAGCGAGCCGAGCTGGATCAGTTTGCTGGGAAAGAAGCTTCCCATTTTCCAGCGCACCCTGTCGGCGGCATCCGCGGCCGTCACCGTACCCAGGCAGACAGCGCCTCCAAGCATTGCACCCAGGAATGATCGGTAAATTCTACGACTGTTCATTGCTACTCTCCCTCTCCTCTGTCATAGCGACCGAATTCGCCTGAAGACCGTTGCTGTTCTTCGTTCGCAATACTCGTCCTCGATTTGGCAATCTCGCAGCATGCCACCGTTGCAGAAGCCTTCCGGAAGCATTGCCGGTGCATATACAGAGATTGCCTGCAATACACGCGGCATGTCAACGGCGGGGCCGGCGCGGCGCCCCGTTCGGTCCGGCAACCGGCACGATGGAGCCGGCCTTCCCGAATGAGTTTCCGCACGGCTGCAACCGCCACGCCGCCCGGCAGTGGGAAGCGGAGTCGAGAACCGCGCGGCCCGGGGGGGGGGGCCGATTGCGTTCGCCGGGCCGGGCGATTATGGTTCTTCCCTGCCAGCGCCCCGTCCTGCGGACACCGGCGAGTGCTGAAAATCGCCCGCGCTGGCCGTGCGGCCGCGCATCCTGCTGCTTGACGAACCGGCGGCCGGCCCGTGGCGCGCCGGAGACGCATCGAATGGCAGTAGTCGCAACCGAAAAGGAAGTGCCGTCGCGCGCCGCCGCACCGCTGCAGGCCGACCAAAGCTGTGTCGCCTTCCTGATCGGCGAGCGCCGGGTTACCAACGCAGCCATCGCCGCCACGCTGATCGCGGTGATCGGCGTCACCTTCTCCGTCTTCCACCTCTACGCCGCCTATTTCGGCCAGGCCCAGAGCTACCTGCACCGGACGATGCACGTCACGCTGATGATCGTGATCTGCATCCTGCTGCGGCCGGCCGGGCGCAAGTCGTGGAAGGAGCCGGTCAACCGCTGGCTGGCCTACGATATCCTCTGCATCGCGCTCACCATCGCCGTGCAGGTCTATATCTGCTGGGACGTCTTCGCCTTCATCGAGCGGCGCGGCCTCGCCGATCCCGCAGATATGGCGGTCGGCGTCGTCATGATCTTCCTGGTCATGGATGCGACCCGCCGGGCGATCGGCTGGATCATGGTGCTGCTCGGCGCCTTCTTCATCCTGCAAAGCGCCTATGGCGAATATTTCTTCGGCATCTTCTACGGCCCGTCGATCGACTGGTCGCTGATCATCAACGACCTGTTCATGGAGGAAGAGGGTATCTACACGATACCCATCAGCATTTCGGCGTCCTTCGTCGTGCTGTTCATCATTTTCGGCGCCTTCATCATGCGCACCGGCGTCGGCGAGCTGTTCAAGGACATCGCCTACGGCCTTATGGGCCGGCAGGTCGGCGGGCCGGCCAAGGCGGCGGTCATGTCGAGCGCCTTCATGGCCTCGATCTCCGGCAGCGCCGTCTCCAACGTCGCGACCACCGGCACCTTCACCATCCCGCTGATGAAGCGCATGGGTTATCCGCCGGCCTTTGCCGGCGCGGTCGAGGCCTGCGCCTCGACGGGCGGCGTCTTCACCCCACCGGTCATGGGCGCCGTCGCCTTCATCATGGCCGAGTTCCTGGGCGTACCCTATTGGGACGTCGTCAAGGCCGCGGCGATCCCGGCCCTAATCTATTTCACCGCCGTCCTCGCCATGGTGCATTTCCGCTCCCACCGCATGGGACTGGCGGCGCAGGCGGATGCCGACCTGCCCTCGGCCTGGGGTGCGATCCGGGAGCGCGGACACATGCTGCTGCCGGTCGTGGCGCTGGTCGGCGCCCTGGTCGTCGGCTACAGCCCGATCTTCGCCGCTCTGCTCGGCATCGTCTGCGTGTTCGGCCTCAGCTGGTTCCGCGCCGAGACCCGCATGACTCCGCTAACCTTCCTCGGCGCGCTGGAGGACGCGGCCCGCATGATGGTGTCCGTCGCCGTGCCGTCGGCCGCCGCCGGCCTGATCGTCGGCGCGCTCTATTTCTCCGGCCTCGCCGTGCGCTTCTCGACCTCGATCATCGACTTGTCCCAGGGCAGCACGATCCTCGCGCTCGCGCTGGCGATGGTGATCTGCATCATCCTCGGCATGGGGATCACGGTGACGGCGCTCTACATCCTGGTCGCCGCCCTCGTGGTTCCGGCGCTCACCAAGCTCGGCGTCGAGCCGATGGCGGCGCATCTCTTCGCCTTCCATTTCGGCGTGCATTCCTACATCACGCCGCCGGTCGCGCTATCGGCTTTCGCGGCCGCCGCCATCGCCGGCAGCGATCCGATGAAGACCGGCTTCCAGGCCGCCCGGCTTGCCCTTGCGGCCTATATCCTGCCCTATATGTTCGTCTATTCGCCGGGCCTCGTCGCGGTCGGTGCATGGCACGAAATCCTGATCGCCGCGGCGACGGCGATTATCGGCGTCGTTGCGCTCGCCGCAGCGGTCGAGGGCTGGCTGTTCGGGCCGGCGCCGGCCTGGCAGCGGATCGCGCTCGCCGCGGGTGCCCTGCTCCTGGTGATGCCGCCGTTGTGGTCCCATGCCGCCGGGTTCGCTATTGTGGCCGCGGTCGCCGGAATCCAGTGGCTCGGCCGTGCGCGCGAAGGCCCGGTACGAGCGGACCCGGCGCGGGAGGGCACAGAATGACCCGCCGCAACGCGCAGCTTGCCGGATGGGCCGCCATCGCCGCGGCGACCGCCCTGCTGTTCGCGCTCGACGCGCTGCGGATGGTGAATTTCTACTTCAACTGGTTCGTTGCGATCCTGCTGGCCGTTTCGGCCCTGCTGGTCGCCCTTGTCGTCGCGCTGGCCCGGCGGACCGGCAGCGCGGCGCCACCGCCCGACAATCGAGAGCCGGCGCAAGACCGGCCGGCCTGAACGGCCGAACCCGAAACTCAACCGAAGGAGGGAACTATGAAAACCACATGGACAGTATTGGGAGCCGGCGTCGCCGCTGCTGCGCTGGCGCTGGGACTGGCCGGCGCCGCCGGCGCCGCCATGCCGAAGACGCTCTCGATCACCACATCGGGCAAGGGCGGCAGTTGGTTCGCCGTCGGCAGCCGGGTCATCCGCGAGGTCGAGAAGGCCAATCCGGGGCTGGTCACCCAAGTCCAGACCGGCGGCGGGCTGACCAACCTGCGCAAGATCCAGGCCGGCCAGGCCGATATCGGCATGACCTTCGCCTTCGCTGCGCCGATGGCCTACAACGCCGTCGCGCCGTTCAAGAAGAAGCACGACAAGCTGACCTATCTCGGCGTGCTGTTCCCCGGCTATCTGCAGATCGTTACCAAGAAAGCGAGCAACATCAAGAAGTTCGAGGATCTGTTCGACAAGCGGATCTCGGCCGGCAAGATCGGCTGGGGCGGTGAGCTGATGTTCCGCCTGATGCTCGGCGTCTACGGCATGGACTACAAGAAGATCCGCGCCAGGGGCGGCGTCATCAACCATGTCGGCACCGCGCAGTCGACCCAGATGATGCGCGACGGCAACATGGACGCCATCGTCAGCGGCGGCAGCCCGCCGAGCCATCCCAAGTTTGCGGAGTTGTCCCTGACGACCGAGATCGACCTGCTGTCGATCGGCGACGAAGGGCTGGGCCGCATCTTCAAGGCCTATCCGTCCTTCGTGAAGGCGACCATGCCGGCCGATCCCTACAAGGGCGTCAAGGGCGGCTTCCGCACCATCGGCGGGGCGGTCATCCTGGTCGCGAAGAAGAGCCTGTCCGACGAGGCCGCCTACCGGATCGTCAAGGCGTTCTACGGCAACCTGGACGGCATCAAGAAGGACATGAAGCAGCTTCGCGAGGCCCAGGCCAAGGACGCGCTGACCGGCAACAAGGGGCTTCCCCTGCATCCCGGCGCGGCCCGCTACTACAAGGAAGCGGGCTTGATGAAGTAACGGCCGGGACGCCGGTTCCGACCGTGAGTCTCGAGGAGGCGCCCGGCTGCATACACCGCAGCCGGGCCTCTCCGGTCCTGTCTACGCTACGGTGACAGCATGCGCACGCTGATCGAAAACGGCACCGTCATCGCCTGGGACGGCAGCCGGCACCGCGTCCTCGAACCCGGCGTCCTGGTCTTCGAGGAAGGCGAGATCGTCCATGTCGGCACGGACTATGACGGCGAGGCCGATTCCGTCATCGACGCCGCCGGGCGGCTGGTCATCCCCGGTTTCGTCAATTCCCATCTGCATTTGACGGATACGCCCTTCACCAAGGGGCACCAGGAGGATATCGGCAGCCCGTCCGGGCCGTCGAACTACCAGAACTACAACGCGCTCTACAAAATGCTCCCGGCCGTCCGCAAGGCGTCGGACCCGGAAGACCAGTATGCCGGCGCGTTGTGCTCCGTCGCCGAACTCCTGCTGAGCGGTTCGACGACGATCGTCGAGCTCGGCTACGACTACGAGATCGGCGGCGGCGGCGATATCGCGATCACCGAGGCCATCGCCGGCATGATCGGCGACTCGGGCATCCGCTGCTACATCGGGCCGCGCTACCGCACCCGCTATTACGGCGCCGACGACAGCGGCGGCGTGTTCTACGACGACTATCCGAACGGCGCGCGCGAACGCTTCGAGGCCTGCGTCGCCTTCTGCCGGGACTGGAACGGCCGCTACGGCGACCGGTTGCGCACGATGCTGGCGCCGGGCCAGATCGATACCTGCGACGCACAATTGCTGAAAGACACGCGCCGTTACGCCGACGAGTTGAAAATCCCGATCCAGCTCCACGCCGGGCAATCGCCCTTCGAGTTTTCCCGGGTCCGGGAGACCGAGGGCCGGACCAGCGTCGAATACATGATGGAGACCGGCCTGCTCGGCCCGGACTTCATCATCGGCCACGGCCAGTTCATGTCCGGCGACGGTAACATCGGCAGCATGGCGAAACACGAGATCGACGCCCTGCGCGACTCGAAGACCGCGGTTTGCCACCTGCCCTGGGTCAAGGCGCGGCGCGGCGGGGTGATCAACTCGATCCAGAAATACCGCGATCTCGGCATCCGCCAGTGCCTGGGCACCGACAACTACCCGCTCGACATGTTCCACGAGATGCAGACCGCCGCCATCGTCTGCAAGATCGTCGAGAAATCCTCGGTCGCGGCCACTTGTGAGGATGTGTTCCATATGGCGACCGTCGGCGGTGCCGACGCCCTCGGCCGGCCCGATCTCGGCCGTCTGGCGCCGGGCTGCAAGGCCGACATCGTGTTCGTCCGGATCGATACGCCGAGGGCCGCCCCGGTTTACGACCCGTTCAAATTCCTCGTCCTGGCGGCGGCCGGCGGCGATGTCGACCGGGTGATCGTCGACGGTGCCACCGTCGTCGACAATGGCGATGTGCTGACCTTCGATGTCGCCGATGCGGTACGGCAGGTCAACGAGGCCAGCAAGCGCGTCTGGGCCAGGCTCGACTATTGAGGAGCATGGCGAAGCGCCCGGTTGTCGGGCGCAGGCGTTTTCCGTCTGGCGAGCTGGCGCGCCGATCGGCGAGCGGCAGCCACGCCGAGCAGCGCCATCGCCGCCGCGTCAGAACCCGACGAGGATTTTCGGCAGGTAGGTCGCCGCTTCGGGCACCAGCGCCACGATCAGCAGGACGATCGCCTCCAGCACCACGAACGGCGCGACCCCGCGATACATGTCGCGGTAGGTCATTTCCGGCGGCGCGATGGTGCGCAGATAGAATACCGCTGGCGCCATCGGCGGCGTCAGGTAGGCGGTCTGGATGACGATCACCACCATGACCGCGAACCAGATGCCGTCCACCCCGGCGGCCTTCAGCTGCGGCAGGAAGATCGGCAGGCAGATCAGCACGACGGTGATCCAGTCGAGCACGAATCCCAGCAGAAACACGATGAACAGGAACAGCGCCACCATCTGGGCGGGACTGAGCTGCAGGTCGACGACCAGCCCGCCGACCAGCGTCGAGCCGCCGATGACGATGAAGACGCTGGAGAACATGTTGCCGCCGACGACGATCATCATCACCATGGCGGTGACGGTGAGCGTCTTGCGCAGGCTCGCCCGCAGCAGGTCGAAGCTGAATTCCCGATAGGCCAGGGTCAGCAGGATGGCGCCGACCGAGCCGACCGCCGCCGCCTCGGTCGGCGAGGCGATGCCGGCCAGGATCGCGCCCAGCACGGCGGCGACCAGCACGACAGCGGGCGCCAAGCCGGAGACGGTGATCGCCAGCTTCTCGCGCAGCGGCAGCGCATAGGTCTCGGGCGGGACCCGCGGCGCATCCTGCGGCCGCAGGGCGGCGCGGACGAAGATGTAGAGGATGAACAGCAGCACCATCAGCCCGCCAGGAATGATGATGCCCGCGAACAGCTCGCCGATCGAAAGCTCGGCGAGCGAGGCGTAGATGATGACGACGATGGACGGCGGAATGATCGTGCCGAGCGAACCGCCGGCGCAGATGGTGCCGGAGATCAGGCCCTTGTCGTAGCCCAGCTTCATCATCACCGGGATCGCCATCATGCCGATTACGGCCTCGACCGCCCCGATGATTCCGGTCGCGGCGGCGAAGACCGCGCTCATCGCGATCGTGGCGATGGCAAGGCCGCCGGGCAGGGAACCGACCCAGATCTGCATGACGCGGAACAGCCGCTCGGCGATCGCCGAGCGCTCGAGCATCGCGCCCATGAAGATGAACAGGGGCACCGCCGCCAGCATCGACACCGTGGAAATGCCGAGCAGCCGGTCGAAGAAGATCGAGCCGATCGCCTCCCCGAAGGTGCCGATGCCGAACAGCAGGGCGACCGCCGCCAGGCTGAACGAGACCGGCATGCCAAGGAAGATGAAGAGGAACAGCGCCGGAAACATCAGCGCTGCGATCAGGCCGCCGCTCATCCTTGGCTCATCCTTCCCGCGCGGGGCCGGAGGCGCCCATGGGATCAGTGGGCCTCGGAGCGGTCGGGGCGGCGCACCCGGCCGGGCGCCCGGAGGCCGATGCCGTGGCGGACCGCTTCGGCCGCGGCCTGCAGGCAGAAGCAGATCAGCCCCAGCGCGATGCCCGCATAGAACGGCCAGATGACCGGCGCCCACGGGCTGACCGGCTCCAGTTCGCCGGTCAGGAAGGCGATAGCGGCCCGTTTCGTCGCAATATACGCGAGGACGCCGAAAATCGGCAGGACGAAGGCGACATGGAACAACAGGTTCAGCCCGTGCTGGATCCGCACGGGCAGGCGCGAGGAGAGGAAATCGATCCGGACGTGAAGATTCTTGGACATCGCCAAGCCGGCGCCGAGCAGGAAGATGGTGCCGTTCAGCATGTAGGAGATGTCGTAGGACCAGACGGTCGGCGCCCGGAAGGCGTAGCGCGCGACCACTTCGTAAAACATCGCCGCCACGAGCAGGGCGATCATCGCCATGGCCAGGCCGCCGACCAGCCTGGAAAAGCCGTCGATGGCGCGCAGGATCCGGTTCAGCATGGCGGCCCGAAATGCAGGAAGCGGCGCCCCGGGCAGGCGCCGCTTCCCGCTATCCGCGATTGCCCGAGATCGGCGAAGGTTACTTCACTTCCCAGATTCGCGTGAAGGCGTTCTTCGCCCAGGTGTCCTGGTAGGCCTTGTAGGACGCCCAGATTTCGGCCATCCAGGGCTTGCCCGCCGCCTTCGTCTCGGCGACCTTCTTCTCGATCCAGGCGCGGCCGGCCGACTGGATTTCGTTCACCAGCGCCGGTTCCATCTGGACGATCTCGTTCTTGCCCGACCGGTATTCCTTCATGGCTTTCTGGTCGGTATCGCCCAGGCCGAGATAGGTGTTGAGCACCGTCATCTTGGCGGCTTCCTTGATCGCCATCTGGAGGTCTTTCGGCACCTTGTCGAAGGTGTCGGCCTTCAGGAACATTTCGGTCATCGTGCCGGGCTGATGGACGCCGGGCAGGACGATGTATTTGGCGACCTTGTGATATCCCAGCGCGAGGTTGCCGCCCGGCCCGGCATATTCGACGCCGTCGATCGCCTTGCGCTGCAGCATGCCGAAGATTTCGCCGAACGGCGTGACCGTCGGCGCGCCTTTGAAAGTCTCCTTCAGGATGGCCGCCCAGGCGCCGGTCGTGCGGTGCTTGTAGCCGGCGAGGTCCGCGCGCGTGCGCACGGGCTTGTGCGAATGGGCGAAGATTTCCGTGGTGCCCTGGCCGGAATAGAAGCCCGCGAGGCCCATCTGCTTGCGGCGGAAGTCCTCATACATCTTCTGGCCGCCGCCGTTGAAGAACCAGTGCATGAAGGGCTCGGGGCTCATCCCGCCCGGGAACCCGGAGAACAGGGCGTTGGTCGGATCCTTGTTCACGAGGAAGCCGGCATAGCTCCAGCCCATGTCGACCGTGCCGTTCTGGACGGCGTCGTAGACCTTGAACGGATGGGCGAGCACGCCGGCGCCGTAGGGCGTGATTTCGACCTTGCCGCCGGTGTAGAGCTTGACGCGTTCCGTGAACCCTTCGACGAACAGTTTGAAGACGTAGCTGTTCTTCGGCGCAATGGTCGCCATTTTCCACTTGAAGTCGGCGGCGGCGGCCGTACCGGCGCTCGCGACCGTTACCGCGGCCGCGACGAGCAGCCATTTTCCGAACCGTGTCATTCCTGATCTCTCCTCTGCCTCATCCGACCGCGCGCTGCCGGTGCACCGCGTTGGACGGCCATGGACCGTATGGTATGCAATTCGGGCGACGCTGCGCAATGCGCCATTTCCGGATACCGACGCAGAAATCCGGATTAATCGCAGGAATTAGGCTTCTTCCGGCCTTCTGGACCGGTCGGGCGACTGCTACCGTTGTTGGCCGCTTCGCATTTCGTATACCATCCGCACCGAGCGGCATCGACCAAAGGTGACGAAAGCAGGCGCGCAGTGATCCCCGGACTGGACCATATCGGCATCGTCGGCGCCGATCTTTCGGCCATGGAAGCGGCCTACGCCCGGCTCGGCTTTACGGTGGCGCCGCGCTGCGAACTCGTGGCGCTCGCCGAGGACGGCGGCGCAACGCCGCTCGGCCAGGTCAACAGCCACCTGGTGTTCGGCAGGACCTATGTCGAACTGACCGCCGTCGAGGGCGACCTCGAAACCCATCACCTGCGCGACGCGATTGCGCGCTATTTCGGTTTCCATATCATCGTGCTGACCGCGGACGACGCAGAAGCGGCCCGCCGCCGCGTAATCGCCGGCGGGATCGAGGCGCCGCCGACGGCGCTGGCGGGCCGCGAAGTGCGCTATCCGGGCGGGCGCGGCATGGCCGGCTTCCGCTGGTTCCGGGTGCCGGATGCCGACCTGCCCGACGCCTTCGTCTGCTATGTCGAACAACTGACGCCGGACCTGGTGTTCGATGCTTCGCTGAACGATCATCCGAACGGCGCTCGCGACGTGCGGGACATCTTTCTGTGCGTCGACGATCCGGCCGCGGCCGCCGCGCGCTTCGCCAGAGCGTCCGGCGCGCCTGTCACTGCGGCGCCGGACGGGCCGCGAGTCGACTTGGCCGTCGGCCGGGCGCGGTTCCTGGACACCGAAGCGCTGCTCCGGGAGTTTCCGGGCATCGCGCCGCCCGCCTTGCCCTGGGCCGCCGGCTTTACGGTGGATTGCCCGGATTTCGAGGCGACCCGGCGTTTCTTCCGCAATTCGGACCTGCCCTGGCACGACGGCGGCGACCGGCTGTGGATCGATCCGGATTTCGCCTGCGGCGCGATTGTCGCCTTCGCCCCGCCGGCATGATGCTGCCCCGGGAACTGACCGCTGCCGCTGCGGCGGACGCCATCGCCGCCGGAAGCCTGACCAGCGAAGCGCTGGTGCGCGCCTGCCTCGACCGGATCGCCGAACGGGAGGAGACCGTCCAGGCCTGGGCCTGGCTGGACCCGGACGCCGCCATCGCCGAAGCGCGCCGGCGCGATGCCGAAGCGCCGCGCGGCCCGCTGCACGGCGTGCCCGTCGGCATCAAGGACATCATCGACACCGGCGACATGCCGACGGAATACAACTCGCCGCTCTATCCGGGCCACCGGCCGGCGCGTGACGCGGCCTGCGTCTCCATCCTGCGCAGCGCGGGGCTGGTCGTGCTCGGCAAGGTGACGACGGTCGAGTTCGCCTCGCTCGGCCGCAACGCGCCGACGCGCAATCCGCGCAATCCCGGGCATACCCCCGGCGGATCGTCGAGCGGGTCCGGCGCGGCGGTGGGCGGAGGCATGGTGCCGCTGGCGCTCGGCACCCAGACCGGCGGGTCCGTGATCCGGCCGGCCTCCTTCTGCGGCGTCTTCGGCATGAAGCCGAGCTACGGCCTGATCGGCACGGAGGGCATCAAGGTCTACGCCCAGTCGCTCGACACCATCGGCTACATGGCCCGCTCGGCCGGCGACCTGACGCGGCTGTCGCTGGTGCTCGGCGTCGTCGACGAAACGCCGAAGCCCGTTGCGTTGCGGGCCCTGCGCATCGGCGTCTGCCGGACGCCGCACTGGGCCGAGGCCGCACCGGAGACCCGTGACGCCATCGAGCACGCGGCCGGGCGGCTGGCCGAGGCCGGCGCGGCGGTCGAAGCCGTGGCCGATCCGCCCGCCTTCATCGGCCTGACAGAAGCCCAGGACCGGATCATGCACTGGGAAGGCCGCGGCGCCTATCGCGCGGAATATCTCGCGCAGCCGGACATCCTGCATCCGGCATTCCGCGACGAGGTGGAGAACGCCAAGGGCCGGACGATCCCGCAGATCAACGAAGCCTACGACCATATGGCCCGCGCGCGCACTGAGTTCGCCACGGCATTCGAGGGCTGCGACGCCTGGCTCACCCCCGCCGTGATCGGCGAAGCGCCGGCCGGGCTCGAATCGACCGGCGAGGCCCTGTTCAACCGGATGTGGACGGCGCTGCACGGCCCTTGCATCACGATCCCGGCCCATCGCGGCCCGAACGGCCTGCCGGTCGGCGTGCAAATCGTCTCGCCGCGGCTCAGCGACGCCCGGCTTCTTGCGGTTGCCGAGGCGGTTTCGCCCCTTCTGGCGGAGCGGTAGGCACATTCACCCGCGCGGCGTCACTACCGGCAGGGCATCGCTGGACGGCAGATCTGCAATATTGTGCAGCAGGCCGAACAACGCCTCCGCCGCCGGTTTATCCATCTGGAGGACGGCGCAGTCCATGAACTTCTTCCTCAGTTCGTCCGTCGTCATCGGGTTTTCGGCATGGCCGCGCCAGCGGGTCACCTCACGGCTCGAAACGGTGCCGCCGTCCCTGAAATCCAGATGGACGATGTCGGCCCGGGCGCCGGAGGCGTACACCGGATCGTCGTCCGGGCCGATTACGCGTTCGACCCGATCCATCAGCGCCTGAACGTCCGGGCGCTGAACGAAGGAATCGTCGAGCTGGCCGAAACCCAGGGCCCCGGCGATCAGGCCGGCGGCGGCCGTGAACTCGGCGCTGAATTTCGCCTCCAGGCCGGTCTGCGGTTTGCGGAAGGGCATCACCCGGGCGTGCCGTTCGCTCAGACAATAGCGGACCCGCTCGATCCGCTCGATATCGATGCCCGTGTCGTGCAGCTGGATCGCGCAGTCCGCCCCGCGCTGGGCGGCGCCGACGATCGGGTGGCGCTTGACGTTCAGCCGCTCCTCGACGATGCCCCAGTCCCGGCCGAGCCGGTCGGCCGGACTTGCCACATCCGCTTGCCGCTCCGGGGAAAGGCCGAGCAGATACCCGTCTTCGCCGTCCAGCGCGTGGGGGCCGGCCTCGACTCCGGCCATCGCGAGGCGCACCGCGGACAGGCCCGCCTGCGCCGCCCGCCCGCCCTGGTAGGGCTTGGCCATGGTGCCGAAATTCGCCATCACGCCGCCGCCGTGGGCGACGCACAGGCCGAGCGCGTTGCGCGCCGTGTCGCGGCCCAGCCCGTGCAGGCTGGCCGCCGCCGCCGCTGCGCCGAATGCGCCGAAGACCGCCGTCGGATGCCAGCCGCGGTCGTAAAGATGCCCCGGCTCGCGCTTCATGATCTCGCGCCAGACCTCGTAGCCGACGACATAGGCACGCACCATGTCCGCCCCGCTAGCGCCGACATGTTCGCCCTCCGCCAGAATCGACGGCACCAGGACGGCGCTCACATGGTTCGAATAGGCGTAGTCGTCGTAATCGAGCGCGTGGGCGGTCGCCGCGCCGACCAGGGCCGCGTCGGGCGCGCTGGCCCGTTGCGCGCCCATGGCAATCCGCGCCTCCGGATTGCCGCCGCGCGCCGCGACAGCGGCCGACAGGGTCGGGAAGACCGGCTCGGACAGGCCGGCGATCATCACCCCGACCGTATCGCAGAAGCCGGTGCGCACGACCTCTTCCGCCCCGTCCGGCAGCCTGTGGGCGCGGGCTTCGGCAATGAAGGCGACCAGACTCTCGGTCAGCGCACCCACGTCGCCTCCTTTATTCGGGCATCCTTTATTCGGAAAGCCATGTTGTATACCATTTGATGACGATAGCCGGAAAACCGGCGCCTGGGAATCGAATGACAGCGACCGAAGACACCTCGACAGCGCATCAGAAGGCGTATGAGCGGATCCACGAGCTGATCCTGACCGGCAAGCTCGCGCCGGGCGAGCGGCTGCGCGAACGCAACCTCGGCGCCCTGCTCGGCCTGAGCAGGACACCCGTGCGCGAGGCGCTGCGGCGCCTCAGTTCCGAAGGCACCGTCCGGTTCGAACCGAACCGCGGCGTCTATGTCGAGGAGATCGACCGCGGCGAGCTGCTGGAAATCTTCGATATCGGCGCGGCGCTGGAAAGCCGCTGCGCCCGGCTGGCAGCGCGCAAGATCGGCAGCGAGGCGATCGCCGTACTGGAGGCCTGTCTGGACGAGATGACGAAGTTTGCCGGCCGGCCGGAAGGCGATCCAGGGCCCGACTATGTCAAGCTGGACAAACGCTTCCACTCGACCATCGTCGCGGCCACGGGCAACCGGAAGCTCCAGGCGCTGGTCGAGCATGTCGTCAGCCTGCCGGTGCTGTCCTCTGCGTTCCGCCAGTACGGGCCGGCGGACTTCCGGCGCAGCGTCCGCCAGCATGGCGAAATCCTCGAGGCCATCCGGTCGGGCGACGAAGCCTGGGCCGAAGTCGCGATGCGCAACCATATCCTGACGGGACGAAACGCCGTCGTGAAACAGGACGGAACCGCAGCCGGCTGACGCGCCGAATTCATGGAAGCGGCGGCGGCGCCCGCGCGAATGCTTTGACCTGAAAGGCGAAAACCCTATTCTGGTATACCATTTTACCGCAACGGCGCTTGTCGTGGCGGCGTGAACCTGACGGGAGGCGGCGTGTACCAGATCGGCATCGATGTCGGCGGCACCTTCACCGATTTCGTTCTGCACAACGACGAAACCGGCAAAACCCGGATTCACAAACTGCCGTCGACGCCGGAAGATCCGTCCCGTGCGGCCATCGCCGGAATCGAGGCCCTCAGTGCGCGGGAAGGGTTCGACCCGGCGCAACTGAACCGGGTGGTGCACGGCACAACCATCGCAACCAACATCATTCTCCAGCGCAACGGCGCCCGGGTCGGGCTGATCACGACCGAAGGGTTCCGGGATATCCTGCATATCGGACGCAAGAAGCGCCCGCTGAATTTCTCGAACTACCAGGACGTGCCGCGCCAGACCGCGCCGCTCGTGCCGCGCCGGCTCCGGCTCACGGTGCCGGAGCGAATCCGCGCGCCCGACGGCGCGGTCGAAGTCCCGCTCGACGAAGACGCGGCGCGGCGCGCGCTGCGCCGGCTCGCCGGGGAGGGAGTCGATGCGATTGCGGTCGCCTTCCTGTTCGCCTTCCTCAACCCCGATCACGAGAACCGGGTCCGCGAACTGGCGGCCGAGGAATGCCCTGATGTCTTCGTCACCTGCAGCCACGATGTCTCGCCGCTCCATCGCGAATACGAGCGGTTTTCGACCACGGCGCTGAACGCCTATGTCGGGCCGGCGACGGCGACCTACACGGCCCGCTTCAGCGAATCTCTGAGCGGCCTCGGCGTCCGCTCCGACCTTCGCCTGATGACATCGGCGGGCGGCCTGATCGGCTCCCGCGTCGCGATGCAGCGGCCGGTCTCGCTCCTCGCCTCCGGGCCGGTCGGCGCGCTGATCAAGGGGATCGATGTCGGCCGGTCGATCGGCCATCCCGGCGTCATCACCCTCGATGTCGGCGGCACATCGGCCGATGTCGGCGTTGCGCGCGATGGAGCGTTGCATCTGAAACATGTGCTCGACACGCGGATCGGCGATTACGACGCCATGGTGCCGATGGTCGATGTCAACAGTATCGGCGCAGGCGGCGGCTCCATCGCCATCGTCGACGAAGCCGGCATGTTCCAGGTCGGGCCGCGCAGCGCAGGCGCCGTGCCGGGGCCGGCCTGTTACGGCCTGGGCGGCGCGGAACCGACGGTGACCGACGCGCTGGTCTTCCTCGGCTGGTTTCGGCCGGAAACCCTCGAAAGCTCGGGTATCGTCATCGATCCGGCGCTGGCCGAGCAGGCGATCCGCAGCGCGATCGCCGAACCGCTCGGCCTTTCTCTCGAGGATGCGGCGCTGGGCATTTACCGGATCGCCTGCCGGCATATGATCGACGCGATCCGGCTGGGCAGCGTTTCCAAGGGCTACGATCCGCGCGATTTCGTGCTGGTCGCGTTCGGCGGCGCCGGCGCCGCCTTTGCCGCCGAGATCGCCCGCGAACTCGGCATCCCCGAGGCGGTCGTCCCGCCCCACCCCGGCGTCGGCGCCGCCGCCGGCCTGCTCAGCACCGATATCCGCTACGACTTCATGGCGAGCCACTGGGCGGACCTCCCGGAGGCCGATCTGGCTGCCGTCGCGGAGAAATACCGCATGATGGCTGCCAGGGCGCGGCGGGAACTGGCCGGTGACGGCTTTACCGACGAAGCGGTGACCGTCGCCTTCCATGCCGACTGCCGCTACAAGGGTCAGGGCTACGAATTGGGCGTCGCGGTGCCGGCGGATTTCGGCGACGGTTGGAAAGAGGCCGTTGCCGAAGCCTTCCACCGCGCGCACGAGCGCCACTATCTCCGCCGTTTCGCGGATGCCACCGTGCAGATCGTCAACCTGCGCGCCGTCGGCGTCGGCCGGATAGCGGCCCCCGGAGAGGAATTTCCGGGCCGCGGCACGGCGGCCGAAAGCGCCGGGAGCGAAGGCGCGGGGAGCGAAGACACGGGGAGCGAAGACACGGGGAGCGAACCCGAAGAGGCACGGATCGGGGTCCGCGCGGCGATCTTTCCCGCCGGCGACGGCTGGGTCCGCGCGAACGCCGCCGTCTACCGGCGCGCCCGGTTGACGCCCGGAGCGGTTGTCGGCGGTCCCGCCATCGTCGAGCAGGAAGACACCACGATCGTGGTGCCGCCGGATTTCCGGGCGACCGCCGACCGGCACGGCAATCTGGCGATTGCGGAAAGGCGCTGATCGTGGACGCCATAGCGCCGGCCGAGCTGCCCGATCTCGCAACGCTGCGCCGCGAGGCAGTCAGTACGGCGGCAGCGCGCCCGCCCGGCCTTTACTGGCAACCGGCCGCTGTCGATCCCGTCCTGCTCCAGGTCATCGGCGGCGCAATGAAGACGGCGGCGTCGGAAATGGCGGAACTGCTGTTCCGCATGGCCTATTCGTCGATCATGCGCGAATCGCAGGATATCGGCGCCGGCATCCTCGACCGGTTCGGCCGCCAGCTGTGCGAAAGCGATTCGACGCCGATGCATTGCGGCTCGCTGCCCGCCTATGTCAGGGGCATCGAAAAGAAGCACGCCGGGAATTACCGGCCCGGCGACATCGTCCTGCACAATCATCCCTATTTCGGCGCGTCCCACGCGCCGGACTACGGCATCCTGATCCCGATTTTCTTCGAGGATGTCCATGTCGGCTTCGCCGGATGCACCGGCCACATGGTCGATATCGGCGGCGCCCATCCGGGCTTCTCGGTCGACGTGCCCGACGTCTATGCCGAAGGCAAGCTGATCAACGCCGCCAAGATCTACCGGGAGGGCGAACGCAACGACGCTTTGTGGGATCACATCATCGAGAATGTCCGCACGCCCGAGGCCAATGCCGGCGATATCGAGGCGATGATCGCCTGCTGCCGCCTCGGCGTCCGGCGCTTTACGGAACTGCTCGACCGCTACGGCCTCGACATTGTGATGAGCGCCTGCGACTCCTGGCTCGACTACGCCGAAACCCGGATGCGGCGGCGCATCCGCGAAATTCCCGACGGGATATACGAAGCGCCGGGCGGCTGGCTGGAGGACGACGGCAAGAATTTCGGCGTTCCGCTGCCCATCGCGACCCGGGTGGTCGTCGACGGCGAGGACATTTACGTCGATCTTTCCGGATCGTCGCCGGAGGTCGAGACCGGGTTCAATTGCCCCTTCGAAGGCAGCGTGCTGCCGACCGTCAATTTCGCGATCCGGACGCTGCTGCTCGACGAGGCCGGCGACGGGGCGGACGTGCCGCAGAATGATGGCATCTTCCGGCCCGTGAAGGTCTATGCGCCCGAGGGCAGCATCTTCAATCCGAGTTTCCCGCGCGGCTGCGAGGCGCGATTCGCCCAGATCAACCGCATTCCCGACCAGATCCTCCAGGCTTTCGCCGCCGCCATGCCGACCCGGGTGACGGCGGGGAACTCGGCCAGCGTCAGCGCCATCGCCTATGCCGGGAGCCGGATCGACGACCCGTCCCGGTATTGGGTGCTGATCGAGGTCAACGAGGGCTCCTACGGCGCGCGCTGGGGCAAGGACGGCATCGACGCCATCGACAATCTCATGGCCAACACGCGCAACAACCCTATCGAAGAGATGGAATTCAGCGCGCCGGTGGTCTGCGAACGCTACGAACTGCGCGACGAAGCGCCGGCGGCCGGCAAATGGCGCGGCGGGCTCGGTTCCGTGAAACGGTGGCGTTTTCTGGCCGAGACGTCGATCGGCTCGACCGGCGATCACCGGTCCGGCGATCCGCCCTGCGGCCTGTTCGGCGGCGTGGACGGACGGCCCGGCGCCATGATCCACAACCCGGGCCGCACGGACGAAGCCGACCTGCCGGCCAAGGTGAGCGGCTACCGGCTGGCCGCGGGGGATACGCTGGAAATCGTCGGCATCTGCGGCGCCGGGATGGGCGACCCGCTGGAGCGCGAACCGGCAGACGTGGCGGCGGATGTGGCCAACGGATTGGTCGGACGCGCCGACGCCGAAGCGGACTATGGCGTTATCGTGGACGCCGACGGGATCGCGGACCGGCCGGCCACCGAAGCGCTCCGTCGTCAGCGGCGCGACAGTCAAAGACGGTAATGCCTGACTTTCATGGCGCGCCGGCCCTTCGCAATGCAATGCCGGTCGACAATCGGCAAGCGGTCGCCGTGTTGTTTGAGGCTGGCCGGAAGCGGCCGGCGGCAGGGGCGGTTCCGCCGTGACGAATCCTGACACTTCCCGGCATCCGGCGGCGCGCGCGTCCTGCGGCCCGGAGCCGCTGGCGTCCCGGCCATGCCCTGTGCCATGACAGGCGGCAACGCCATTCCACCGGCTATTCCACTGGCCACTTCACTGGCCATTCCATCGGGAAGCCCGCCCATGACCCTCGAAACCGTCAGCGCCAGCAAGTGTTTCGGCGGCACGCAGTATGTCTACGCCCACGAGTCGGCGGCGACGCGATGCCGGATGCAGTTCTCCGCCTATGTGCCGCCCCAGGCGGCGGACGGGCCGGTGCCGGTCCTGACCTGGCTGTCCGGGCTGACCTGCACCGAAGAGAATTTCACGGTGAAGGCGGCGGTTCAGCGCCACGCCGCCGAACACGGCCTGCTGGTCGTCGCGCCGGACACCAGCCCGCGCGGCGAGAGCGTGCCGGACGACGAAGCCTGGGATCTCGGCACCGGCGCCGGCTTCTACGTCAACGCCACGCAGGATCCCTGGGCCGGCCACTACCGGATGTACGACTATGTCGTCGAGGAACTGCCGGCGGTCGTCGGCGCGAACCTGCCGGCGGACATGAGCCGGCGCGGCCTGTTCGGCCATTCCATGGGCGGCCACGGCACGCTGGTCGTCGCCCTGCGCAACCCGGAGCGTTACAAGTCGGTCTCCGTGCTCGCGCCGATCTGCGCGCCGATGCAGACCGGCCTGGGCGAAAAGATCTTCGGCGCCTACCTGGGCCCGGACAAGGCAGGCTGGCGCGGCTACGACGCGACGGAACTGGTGAGGGAAGGGCACACATGCGCCCCGATCCTGATCGACCAGGGCGACGAGGACGAGTTCTTCAAGATGGGCGCGATGAAGATCGACGCGTTCCAGGCGGCCTGCGCGGCGGCGGGCCAGCCGGTCACCCTGCGCATGCAGCAGGGCTACGACCACGGCTATTTCTTCGTCCAGACCTTCATGGGCGACCATGTCGCCTACCACGCCGGGGTCCTGAACGGCTGAGGCCGCCTTCGTCGTATGGGACGAGCGTTCACTTCGCCGCGCCCGCGGGCCGGGCGGGGCGAATTGAACCTTGCGGTTGCCGGTGATAGCTTCCCGGCCCGCATCCACTGCGACGAATCCGGTTATCGAAACGGGCGCCTTCCATGCGCATCAACGGCAACGCCATCCGTCCCGGCAATATCATCGAGCATAACGGCCGGCTGTGGCGGGTCGCCAAGACCCAGCACACCCAGCCCGGCAAGGGCGGCGCCTACCTTCAGGCCGAGATGAAGGACATCCGCGACGGCACCAAGCTGAACGAACGGTTCCGCGCCTCGGAGAGCGTCGAGAAGGTCCGGCTGGACGAGGCGCAATTCCAGTTTCTCTTCGCCGACGGCGACGAGGTCACCTTCATGGAGACCGAAACCTACGAGCAGATCACGCTGAACCGGGAGTTGCTCGGCGAACCGGCGGTCTTCCTGCAGGACGGCATGACGGTCACCGTCCAGTCCTATGAAGGATCGCCGATCGGCGTCGAACTGCCCGACAGCGTGGTCATGGAGGTCGTCGAGGCCGACGCGGTCGTGAAGGGGCAGACCGCTTCCTCGTCCTACAAGCCGGCAGTGCTGGAGAATGGCGAGCGCATCATGGTGCCGCCGCATATCGAGGCCGGCACGAAAATCGTCGTCGCGACGGCCGACGGCAGCTACATGGAGCGCGCCAAGTAGCCCGGACCGGCCGTCCCGCGGCGCTCCGGAGCACAGGCCGGCGGCCATGGCCCTGAAACCCGCCATCGTCAACGTCATGGAAGGCGCGGCGCGCAAGGCCGCGCGCACCCTCGTGCGCGACTTCGGCGAAGTCGAGCAGCTCCAGGTTTCGCGCAAGGGGCCGTCGGATTTCGTCAGCGCCGCCGACCTGCGGGCCGAACGGACCCTGTTGCGCGAACTGCGCAAGGGCCGGCCCGGCTTCGCCCTGACGATGGAAGAAGGCGGCAGCCTGCCCGGCATGGAGGCAGTGGGTGAAGCTGCGACCGGGGAAGCGACCGGGGAAGCGACCGGGAAAGAGGCCGGAGAGGGGCCGGAGACCGGCGCCGAAGCCCGCGGGGCTGCGTCGGACCGCTGGATCGTCGATCCTCTCGACGGCACAACGAATTTCCTGCACGGCGTCCCGCATTTCGCCGTGTCGATCGCCCATGAGGCGCAGGGCCGGGTCGTCGCCGGGGTGGTCTATCAGCCGCTCACCGACGAGCTGTTCTGGGCCGTGCGCGGCGTCGGCGCGTTTCTGAACCGCCGCCGGCTCCGGGTCTCGTCGCGCAGCGCCATGGCCGATGCCCTGCTGGCGACCGGCCTGCCCTATCGCGGCAAGCCGAAGCATCCGGCCTACGGGGCGACGCTGGAGGCGATCCTGCCCAGGGTTGCCGGCGTGCGCCGGTTCGGCGCGGCTTCGCTCGATCTTGCCTGGGTCGCTGCGGGCCGTTTCGACGGCTTCTGGGAATTCGACCTGGAACCCTGGGACGTTGCCGCCGGCCTGCTGCTGGTGCGCGAGGCGGGCGGCGCGGTCTCCGATGTCGCCGGGCGCGACCGCGCCTGGGGCGGCGCCGAGGTGCTGGCCGGCAATGCAGCGCTGCACGGCGAACTCCGCCGCCTGGTCGGCGGCGCACTGCGCGAGGCTGGGGATGCCGGCAAATAGTCAAAATTTTCCCATAAAGCGGCTATAAAATACCATTGTCCGGCGACCCGGCCGCCGGTACAGTGAGAAATCCGGGCTCCGACCGGATGCGTTGCAACATACCTTACCGTATGGAACGACCGAAACCGGCGCCCCGGCCGCAAACTCTTCAGCGGCGGAGCCAACGCCCTTGACCATTCCCGCGCGCTATCTGTTGCGCATGACCGCCTTTCTGGTGGTCGTCGGTGTCGGGCTGTTCATCCTCAGGGATCGGCTGCTGTCCGCCTTCGCGGCCAACGCCTTCCTCAACGGCCTGATCCTCGCCGTTCTGCTGGTCGGCATCGTGTTCTGCCTGTGGCTGGTCGCCCGGCTGTGGCGCGACGTGAGTTGGATCCGGAACTATCGGCAGGGGAACGACGCTGCGGCGGCCGGCGCCCCGCGCATGCTTGCGCCGATGGCGACCATGATCGGCGAGCGCGGCAACCGCCCCCTGCGCCTGACCGCCAGCACCATGCGCTCGATCCTCGACAGCGTCGGCGCCCGGCTCGACGAAGGCCGGGAGATTTCTCGCTACCTGATCGCGCTGCTGGTGTTCCTGGGCCTGCTCGGCACCTTCTGGGGCCTGATCGAGACCATCGAGGCGGTGGCCAGCGCCATCCAGAACCTGACGGTCGAAAGCGGCGAGAATTTCAAGACGGTCTTCCAGAAGTTCAAGGATGACCTGCTGACCTCCATCGGCGGCGCGGGAACAGCCTTCAGCACGTCCCTGTTCGGCCTGGGCGGCTCGCTGATCGTCGGCTTTCTCGACCTGCAGGCCGGCCAGGCGCAGAACCGGTTCTACACCGGCCTGGAAGACTGGCTGTCCGGCGTCACCCGCCTGTCGTCGCTGCCAACCGAATTCGGCGAGGACGAGCCCGAGTCGGCGGAAGCCTATCTTCAGGCATTGCTTGAGCATACCGCCGAGATTATGGAGAATATCCAGCAGTCGCTTACGGAATCCGAAAGGGAGCGGGCGGATACCGGCCGGAACCTCGGCGCCTTGACGCTTGAACTCGCCGCTATCGCCGAAAACATGCGCGGGGAGCAGACCTTGCTGCGCAACCTGGCGGAAGCGCAGGTCGCCCTGAAACCGGTGCTCGACCGTTTGGCCGCCGAGCAGGCCTTCGGCCGGCAGGAGATGGTGCAGGCGCTGAACGCCGAATTCCGCAACGTCGGCAATCGCCTGATGGAACTCAACCGGGAGCAGCGCCAGGTCGTCCAGCAAACCGTTCAGGAATCCGCCGCCGCCCGCCAGCAGATGTTGCAGGAATTGCGTAACGAATTCAGGATCCTGGCGCGCACGCTGGCCACGGTTTCGTCCGGCGGCGGCGAAAGGCCGGGCCAGGCGTCGTTCGAACTGAAAGAAACGGAGCGTTAGATGGCGGGACGCAAACGGCCGCAACGGCGTTTCGATATCTGGCCCGGCTTTGTCGATGCCTTGTCGGGCCTGTTGATCGTTTTCGTGATCGTGTCGATGATCTTTATGACCGCCCAGTTCTTCCTGGGCGAGGAGCTGGTCGGCCGCGACCGGACCATCGACCGGCTGATGACGCAGATTGCGAGCCTCTCCGAAGAACTGGAGGGCGGCAAATCCAGGATCGAAAAGGCCGAAGGGCGGGCGGCCGAGGCCGAGAAGACGATCGTCGATCTGACCGCAGACCTCCGCGCGGCGATGGGCGAACGCGACCGGCTGGTTGGCGAAAAGGCCGGACTGGAAAACGATTTGACCGGCCTGCGCGACCGGCTCGACGCGCTGGAGTCGGACCGGGAGGCCCTGCGTGGCGAGATCGGCGAACTGCGGACCGACCGGCAGGGCCTGCTCGTCAAGCTGGACACGCTGGAGAAGGACAGGCGGAGCCTGCTGCTGCGCATCGCGAGCCTGGAGCAGGAAGCCGACCGGATCGCCCTGCAGTTAGCCGAGGCGCTCAAGGCGGGCAGGGCGTCGGACGCCCGGGTCGCCGGTCTCGGCGCACGGGTCGAGTCGCTCACGGGAGAGAAGGCGGGCCTCGAAACCCGGCTGGCGGAACTGGAGGCCGAAAACCGGCGCCTCGCCATCCGGCTGGCCGATGCGATCGTGGCGCGCCGGCAAAGCGAAACCGCGGCGTCGTCGGACGCGGCGAAAGCGGCATTGCGTCAGGAAGACCTGACCGCACAGATCGCCCGTCTCGAGGCCGACAACGCCGGGTTGCGCCAGCAGCTCGCCGATGCCGTCGCGGCGCACAGGTCCGAGACGGCGCGCGGGGCGGCGCTGACCGCTGACATCGAGAAGCTGCGCGCCCGGGTGGCGGCGCAGCTTGCGGCGCGAAAGCAGGGCGGAGAGACCGGGTCAGCCACTGTTGCGGAGACGGCCGACCGGTTGAAAGCGCTGACCGCCCGGACTGCACAGCTTGAAGCGGCGAATGCCGAACTGCGCCGGCAACTGGCCGGCGTCGTGGCGTCGCGCGAGGATGTCGAGAAACGCGCACAGGAACTGGCGAGAATCGGCAAAGAAGCCAGGGAGCGGGCGAAGGCGCTCGAAAGCGCCGGAAAGCAGGCTGCGGAAGCCGCCGCCGCGAAGGCTGCGGCGCAGGCGGCCGAAAGTCAGGAACTGCGGTTCCGGCTGGCTGCGATCACCCGCCAGTTGGCGGCGATCGTAGAGGAAAACGAGCGGCTGGCGGCGCAGCTTGCCGATGCCCTCGCCGCCCGGGAGGCGTTGAGCGACGAGGCGGACGAACTGGGCCGGGTGCGCGCGGGTCTGGACGAGCGGATCAAGGCGCTGGTCAAGCAGATTGCCGAACTCGACGCCGAGAACAAGCGGCTGGTGCAGCAGCTCGAGGCGGCGCGCGAGGGCGGCGCCGAGGCCGAGGCGCGGGTCGCCGATCTGACGGAACGGCAGGCGGCGCTGGAGCTGACGCGGGCGGAGCTTTCCCGCGAGCTGTCGCAGCTCAGGGACCGGAATGCGCAACTGCGCGCCAATCTCGTAGCAGCGCTGAGCGACCGCGGTTCTCTGGGCAAGACAGCCGCGACGCTGTACGAACAGCAAGCCGACCTGATTGCGCGCCTGGACGCGGTCGAGAAAGAGCGCGAACGTCTGCGCAAGCGGCTGGCTGCGGCACAGAAGGAAGGCCAGGGACTGGGCACGCAACTCGGCGCCGCCGACCGGCAGATCGCGCAGATGCGCTCGGCGTCTGCAGCGCAGGCGCGCCAGGTGCTGCTGCTCAGCCAGCAGTTGCTCGCCTTGCGCCGGCAACTTCTGTCGATCCAGGAGGCGCTGGACGCGTCGGAGGCGCAAGGCAAGGAGCAGCAGCTCAAGATCTCGGACCTCGACAAACGGCTGAAAACGGCGCTGGTCCGGCAGGTCAACGAGTTGAAGCAGTACAAGTCGGAGTTTTTCGGCGAACTGCGCAAAACGATCGGCGCGCGCGAAGATGTCAAGATCGTCGGCGACCGCTTCGTCTTCCCGTCGTCCGTGCTGTTCGCCACCAACCGGTGGAACCTGCAGGACGGCGGCAAGGTCGAGCTGCGCAAGCTGGCGGCGACCCTGAAGGAACTGGCGAAGGGAATTCCGGACGACATCGACTGGATCCTGCGGGTCGACGGCCACACCGATGCCCGGCCCATCAGGGGCGGTTCGAACCTCGAACTCTCCGCCAGGCGGGCGATCGCGGTGGTGACCTTCCTGATCGATGAAGGCATCCCGGCCGGGCGCCTACTCGCCGCCGGCTTCGGCCCGCACCATCCGATCGATCCCGGCCGGACTGCGGAAGCCTACCGGAAAAACCGCCGGATCGAGATAAGGCTGACCCAGCGGTAAGGGGTTCGGACAGCGGGTTCGGTCGCGGCGCGGGCCGCCGCCGCGACCGCGCCCCTGCGCGGGTCTGCCGCTTGCCTCCGGCCGGGCCCGTAATCATATTCGCCGCTTCCGAACGCGGCCCCGTCGCGGGAATGCCGGCCCTTCGGCCGGTCCCGTCAGCCGATCCGCCGCCGCCGAACCTTCGCCGGGACCGAACGATGAAGCAGGACATCCATCCCGACTATCACGAGATCACCGTCGCAATGACGGACGGGACCGAATTCAAGACCCGGTCGACCTGGGGCGCGGCAGGCGACCGCCTGAAGCTGGACATCGATCCGACCTCCCATCCGGCCTGGACCGGCGTGCACCGGCTGGTCGATACCGGCGGCCAGCTCGCCAAGTTCAACAAGAAGTTCGAGAACTTCGGACTCTAGGCGGCTGGCGCGGTACCGGCCGGCCTGGACTTGTCCGACGCGGCGGCGGCGCTCGGCAAACAGGAACCTGCGCCGAACCCTATCTGCCGGCCCGGTGGCTGGCGGCACGGCGCCGGCTTTCGCGGTGCATCCGGCGCAGGGACCATTCCACGACCTGGTTGAGGACTCCGCCGATCGCCGTATCGAATCCGGCTACGATCGCGTCGTTGCTTTCGCCCGCCAGAAGCGCCGACGCTTCGAAGGTCCTGGATGCGACGATATCCCGGTCGGTCCAGCGCACGAGGCGGACATGGATGCGGATGCGGATACGCGCCGGCGCGCCCTGGTACATTTCGGCGTGAAACTCGCGCAGGTCGGACTTGAGCAGATAATCCGTTCTCAGGCCGCTGCCCTGGCGCGCGACGCCGGCGATCCGGCCCGAGTTGTCGAAAGATTCGACCAGCAGGGTCTGCAGCAGGTTAGTGGCAAGGTCCGTCCACTCCGAGTCGACGAGATAATCCAGCCTGGTCGGCTGCATCTTGATCGCGATCCGGCTGCTGCGCAGGCTCGCCGAGGCGGTCGGTATCTCGACCAGCAGTTGCGCGCGAATCCGCGGCAGGTTCGCTTTGAAACTACGGGCCGGCCGCAGCTCGTACAGTTGCGGCGGATCGCGGTCGGCGCCGGGAATGATCGAGGTGCAGCCGGCCAGGACCAGGCCGCCCAGGATCGGGCCGGCCAGGGCGGCGGCGCCCAGCAGCGGCAGCAAGCGATACCGGCGGGGGCGCCGGGCGGGTGCGGTGACGGTCATCGGGCTCTCGGGTCCAGGCCGCCCTGGCGGCCGAAGAAGAAGCCGGACGGATCGCTCTCGATCCGCCGGACAAGGCGGTTGAGATCGCCCATCAGGCGGCGGCCTTCGGCGACGAACTGCGAGACGTCGTAGAGGCCGGCGTTGAGGAACCGGGCGACCGGCCGCCGGTTTTCCTCCACGAGCCGGGAGATGTCGCGGCTCATTCTGGAGAAGGCTTCCGCGCCTTCGTCGATCTTCGCCACGGTGTCGGCCATCTGCGACAGCGAGGCGCCCAGCTTCTCGATCGACGGGCGGATCTTTTCGGTCACTTCCCTGGTTTCGCGGGCAATTCTCTTGACGTCGTCAGCGGCTGTTTCCGCCGAGCCGAGAATCCGGTCGACCCTTTGCCGGTTTGTTTCGTCGAGTACCTGCGACGCGCGGCCCGTCAACTCGGTGGCGCTCCGGGAAAGGCCGGCCAGATTGTCCAGGGTGTTCGGCAGTTCCTTGAGCGTCGGCTCCAGTTCTTTCGCGCGTTTCTCGGCTTCGCGGACGAAGCGGCTGGCGTCTTCCGAGACCCTTTCGACATTGTCGAGGATATTCTCCAGCCGCTTCCGGTTGCGGTCGCTGAGCACGGCCTCCGCCCGGTCGGTCAGTCCGGCCGCCTTGTCGGCCAGCGTACGCACCGAACCGATGGCGCCCGACAACTCCTTTGCCGCCGGGCGCAGGTCTCCGGCCACGGCGCGGGCTTCTTTCGCGAAGGCGCGGGCTTCGGCCGAAAACGCAGCGAACTCTCCGGCCGCCTTGTCGAGCGACCGGACGATGGCGCCGATCCCCTGTCCCTGCGGCCCGCCGAAGGCGTCATCCAGCCGGCCGACTGCGACGGCCGCGCGCTCGGCGAGCGTCCGGAAGGCCACGACGGCTTTCGGCACCTCCTCGATCAGCCGTTGCAGGTTGGTCGGCGTACCGGGGATGCGCCGCGCGCGCTGCGCCGGAGACATCGCGCCGGCGGCGATGGGCCGGGAATCGGCGCGGCGGGCGGACGGCGCCGGCCGCTTGAGCTGGATAAAGGGGATTCCGGTCAGGCCCTGCTGCTCCAGCGCCGCTTCGAAATCCGGATAGATCTGTGCCTCCGGAAGCACGACGATGCCGACCAGCACACGTTCCGGATTGTCCGGATCGAGCCGGATATTCTGCACCGTGCCGACGGGAATGCCGCGGTAGCGTACGACGGCGCCGTTGTTCAGGCCGGTGACGTCCTGACGGAACTCGACGGTCAGCGGAATCCCGCCGGCGCGACCGCCGCTGCCGCTCACCCACAACAGGAAGACGACCCCGGCGGCGATCAGGCCGAGCACGAAAGCGCCCAGAAGCACATAACTCGCTCTGGTTTCCACCGTTCCCGCCCTCCGTGTGCGGTCAGTGTCCGGAGCCGGCGGCGTTGTGCGCCGCCTGCGCGCGCGGCCCCCGGAAGTAGGCCTGGATCCAGGGATGCGGATCCTTCAGCAGCTCTTCCAGCGGCCCGACGCGGATTTTCCGATCCACCAATACCGCGATTCGGTCGGTAACCGCGACCAATGAATTAAGATCGTGTGTCACCATGAACACCGTAAGGCCCAGGCTCCGCTGCAATTCCCGGATCAGACGGTCGAAATCGGCCGCGCCGATCGGGTCCAGCCCGGCGGTCGGTTCGTCGAGAAAAACGATCTCGGGATCGAGCGCGAGCGCCCGCGCGAGGCCGGCGCGCGTACGCATGCCGCCGGACAGCTGCGCCGGCATCCTGTCCGCCGCATCCTGGGGCAGGCCGGCCATGTCGATCTTCTGGCGCGCCAGCCGGTCGATCTGCACTGGCGCCAGACCGGTGTGCAGCTTCAGCACCAGCGCGATATTCTCCGCCACCGTCAGGCCGCTGAACAGGGCGCCGTTCTGGAACAGCACGCCGATCCGGGAGAGCAGCGTCTTGCGCGCGCGGCCGTGCAGCGCCGTCAGGGCCTGACCGAGAACGCGGACCTCCCCGCCGCTCGGCCGGTTGAGGCCGATAATGCTGCGCATCAGCACCGTCTTGCCGCTGCCCGAACTGCCGACCAGGCCCAGCACCTCGCCGGGCCGGACATCCAGATCCAGCCCGTCGTGCAGCAGAATTTCGCCGAACCGGTTTTCCAGCCCCCGTACGCTGACGGCCGGTTGCGGTTTCTCCGCCGCGGGCGTCGGCCCGATCATATGTTCAGCCAGGACAGGGCCATGGCGAAGGCGGCGTCGATGAGGATGACCGTAAAGATCGCCTCGACGACGGATGTCGTGGTCCGGCGGCCGACGCTGGCCGCGCTGCCGGTCACCTTGAAGCCTTCGAAACAGCCGACGATCGCAATGGCGGCGGCGAAGAAGGGGGCCTTGGCGAGGCCGATCAGGAAGGCCGTCTCGTCGACCGCATTGGACAGCCGCTCCAGGAACAGCGGGATGCCGATATCGAGCAGCGCGAGGCTGACGACGGCGCCGCCGGCCAGCGCGACCAAGTCGGCGTAGACGGTCAGCAGCGGCAGCGCAATGACGAGGGCCACGATCCGCGGCACCACCAGCATCCCTACCGGGTCGAGGCCGATCACGCGCATGGCGTCGATCTCTTCGTTGAGCGACATGGCGCCGATCTGGGCGGTGAAGGCGCTGCCGCTGCGCCCGGCGACCATGATGGCGGCGAACAGCACGCCCAGTTCGCGCAGCACCGCGATGCCGACCATATCGACCGTATAGATGCCGGCGCTGAACTTCTGCAGTTGCAGGGCGCCCATGAAGGCGACGACGACGCCGATCAGGAAGGCGAGCAGGCCGACGATCGGCAGGGCGTTGAGCCCCGTGGCCTGGAGATGGTGCAAGGTCGCCCGGCCGTCGAGCGTCCAGGGCCGGACGAGCACCTTCGCGACCGCCCCGGTGCACTGGCCGAGAAAGCCGAGCAGCTCCCATACCCGAAGCCCGACGCCGACGGTCCGCCAACCGATCAGCGCCAGCGGGGCGCCCGCTCCGCCGGGCCGGCGGGTCCGGGACAGGTCGGCGGTCGCGGCTTCGGCGTCGGCGACGCGGCGCAGCAGGCCGCGAAAGCGCCCGTCGACGCCGGCGATGGCGTCCGGCGAGGCCGCAGCGCGGATCAGCAGCTGGGCGCCGGCGCTGTCCAGTTCCGTCAGGCCGCTGGCGTCGATCTCCCGGACCGTCCGTCCGGCCAGTCCGGCCCGTTCGAGCCGCCGCGACAGGCGGTCGACCTGGGCCAGCCGCCAGACGCCGCCGACGCGCAGGCGGTTATCGTCCTCCAGATCGAACCAGGCGGGCGGCCGGTCGCGGGAGGAGGAAGCGGAAGTTTCGGTCACGCTGCGCATCCGGCTCGCTGCACGTCATGCGACACTATCGCGGACGCCGCTGCGCCCGAAAGGGGCATTTCGGGCCGGCCCGGGAGCACATATGCAATTTTTGCATTGCAGCAATGCGCCTCGGTCCACAAGAAAGATTATTACTAATATATTGAATTTTAATAGCTAAAATTTTTTGCACTGCGGAAAATCGCTTGAAATTGCGCACTGCGGTCGGCATATTGGAACAGCGGCTCACGCCCGTGCCGGCGGTCGATTCTCCCGATCGATTCGCCGGCGCCGGCCGCGATGTTTGTCTTGGGCGTTTCCTCCCTAAACTTGGGCCGTGCCACCGCACGGCCCAATTTTCTTGCCGGTCCGGCGCTGTCGCCGCGGGTCAGGAATCGCCGGGCAGGCAGGTGTCGCCGGGGCCGAGCGGGCGCTGCATCAGGACCGAATCGACCCACCGGTCGAGCTTGAAGCCGACCGAAGGCAGCAGGCCGACCTTCCGGAACCCGGCCTTTTCGTGCAGCCGGATCGAGGCGTCGTTGGCGGAATCGCCGATCACCGCCAGCATCTGGCGATAGCCGAGCGCCGTGCAGCGCTCGACCAGGGCGGACAGCAGGGCGAGTCCGATACCGCGGCCGCCCCGGTCGGGCGACACATAGATCGAATCCTCGACGGTGTAGCGATAGGCGGTGCGCGCCCGGTAGCGCCCGGCATAGGCGTATCCGGCGACGATACCGTCGAGTTCGGCGACATAGTAGGGCAGGCCGGCCCGCTGGATGCCCCGGCGGCGCAGGTCCATTTCTCCGGCCGAAGGCGGATCGGTCTCGAAAGACGCCAGCCCGTCGAGCACATAGCCGCGATAGATGCCGGCGACAGCCGGCATGTCCCGTGCGGCGGCGTCGCGGATCAGCGGCTTCGGCACGGTCTCCGGGTCCAAATGTCCGTCGCTTTCGCGCGCTTCCGGAATCGGCGGACTCAGGCGGCCGCGGCCATCGGCGACCGGGTCAGTTCGCCGATCAGCGCGGCGAGATCGCCTGTCAGGCCGGCGAAACCCGGCGTCTTCCGGAAGCTCGCCTCGTCCATGTAGAGCGCGCGGTTGATCTCGATCTGCAGGGCGTGGACGCCGCGCTGCGGGGTGCCGTAGTGGCGCGTCGTGTAGGCGCCGGCATAGGGCACGTTGCGCCGGACGACATAGCCGCACCGGCCAAGCGTGCGCCGGACGAGCTCGGTCAGCCGCCGGTCGCACGACGTGCCGTGACAGTCGCCGAGCACGATATCGACCCGGCGCCGCCCCGAATCCGCGTCTGCCGGCCCTCCGACCGAGGGCATGGAATGGCAGTCGATCAGCAGGCAGCGGCCGAATTGCGCCCGCGTGCGCTCGACCAGCGCAGCGAGCGCGGCGTGATAGGGCCGGTAACAGGCGTTGACCCGGTGCAGCGCCTCGTCGAATTGCAGCTTGCGGCGGTAGATGTCGGCGCCCGACGAAACGACCTTCGCAATAGTGCCCAGCCCGGCGGCGACCCTCGGCGAGCGTGTGTTGACGTAGGAGGGCAGCGGATCGGCGAACATGCGCGGGTCGAGCTCGAAGGGCTCGCGGTTGGCGTCGAGGAAGGCGCGCGGAAAGCGGGCGCGCAGCAGCGGCGCGCCCATCGCCGGTGCGGCGGCGAACAGCTCGTCGACGAAACTGTCCTCGGACTTGCGCAGGGCCAGGGCATCGAGCCGCGACGCCTCGACGAACTCCGGCGGATAGTCCGCGCCGCTGTGCGGCGAGGCGAAAACGACCGGCGCGGTCTGGCGCGCCGGCTCCAGCACGTCGAAGGCCGGCGAACGCGGCCACGCACCGCCGTGGCCGACGCCGGACACGGCCGGATCGGCCGGCGGGGGCGGGAAGGACATATCCATCGCGGCTCCGGGTTTACCCGATGCAGCGAAGCCTGTCACCGCCCCGCCTGTCGCCGCCCGTCGGCGCCTCGGGGCGGCGGCCATCCCCGCCGGGTCGGGCGGAGGCGTCCGGCCCATTGAAGTTATATCCGAATTATTCCTGAAACTTTAATTTTTCCTTGACAGACAGGTTCATGTTCGCTATATGTCCATTGCCAACGCCCGAAGTGCGCCCGCCGCCCAAACGGCCCCTCGATACGGCGCTGACGCGCCTACTCGGGATGAGGAGGTTGGTGGCAGTTCAAAGGCCTCTCTTCCTCATCCTGAGTAGCCCCGGCCGTCAGGCCGGGGCGTATCGAAGGATCCCGCCCTGAGCTTGTCGAAGAAGCCTGCCCTGAGCCTGTCGAAGGGGGCGCGGAGCGGATAAGGAACTATTTCCTTAAAGGATTCTTTTTGCGGCCCTTCCGAATCGCGTTTTTCCAGCGTTTCCACGGGGTTCGGGCGTTTCGGGGGGCTTCGGGGTGCAAAAAAAAGTAAATACAGACCGGTCTGTCTAAATCGGTATAAGACGCAGAAAACGGCGGAAAACTGGGAAAAAAGCTGCGTCGGCGGAGAAAAAATAGCTGAACGTTCGATCAAAAATATTGCCGGCGCAGAACCGGTCCGGGACGGCCCGCCGGGCGAAGGTCTTGCAAGACGCCGCCGGTTGCGCGATATACCCGCCTTCATCCGAAACCGCCGGAAACGGCCGGCAAGCGGGCGCGTAGCTCAGCGGGAGAGCACTACGTTGACATCGTAGGGGTCGCTGGTTCAATCCCAGCCGCGCCCACCATGCCGCCGGCCGGAACCCTTCGCCGCCGCCCTGGAGGCGGCAGTCAGTCCGCCGGCGCCTTCAGCCGGCCCTTGACGATCTTGCGGGTCGGCGTCATCGGGAACTCGTCGACGACGACCAGCTTTTCCGGCAGCTTGTTGCGGGCGATCCGGTGTTCCATCAGGAAGGCGCACAGCGTCTCCAGGTCCGGCGCCTCGGCGCCGGGGTTGAGCTGGATCCAGGCGCAGGCCTGCTCGCCCAGCACGTCGTGGGGCACGGGCGCGACGGCGGCCATCTGGATCGCCGGATGGGCGCTCAGCAGGTTCTCGATGTCCTGCGGATTGAACTTCACCCCGCCGCGGTTGATGATGTCCTTGATCCGGCCGGTGATGGCGACGAAGCCGTCCTCGTCCATGTAGCCGAGATCGCCGGATTTGAAGAAGCGGTCGGTGGTGAAGGCGGTCTCGTTGGCTTCCCGGTTGCGCAGATAGCCGGGAAAGACCATCGGGCCGCGGATCTGGATTTCGCCTTCCTCGCCGCGCGGCCGTTCCTCGCCGGTCTCCGGGTCGGCGACGCGCACGGTGCTGCCGGGCGAGGCGCGGCCGGCGAAGACGGCGGATTTCCCGATGCCGTCCTCCGGCCGGGTGAACATGCCGGCCTGCAATTCTGTCATGCCCCAGAGTTGGCAGACCCGGCAGCCGGGCCACGCTTCCTGCAAGGCGTGCAGCATGGCCGGCGGCGACGAGCTGCCGGCGAACAGGCACATCTTCATGCTGCCGAAGTCGTGCTTCCCGATCAGGCCGGCCGCCGTCATGGCGGCGGCATGGGCCGGCGCGAACCAGACCGCCGTGGGCTTCATCTCCTCGATCGCCCCGGCGAGGGCCGGCGGCGAGAAGGCGGGCAGCAGCAGGTTCGCCATACCGGTCACGATGCCGAGATGGAAGGCGTAGAGGCCGTAGAGATGGGTGAACGGCGCGGCCGAAAGGATGCGGTCGTCGGCCGTCAGGCCCTTTTCCGGCGCGCTCATCCGGGCGTTCGAGAGCATGTTGTGGGAATTCAGCGGCACGCCCTTGGGCGACGAGGTCGTGCCGGAGGTGTAGAGCAGCAGATGGGGGTCCGCCCCCGAGGGCTCGTGGCCGATTTCCATGTCCGGGTCGCCGGCAACCAGACCGGCGAACGGGATCGCGCCGTCCGGCGTCTCGCCGACGGCGATGACATGCTTGAGGGTCGGCAGTTGCGGCTGCATCTCCAGCGCGGCCCCGGCCGCCGACCAGTCCTTCGCGGCGCCCATGCAGACGATGGCGCGCGAGCGGCCGTGGTTGATCAGGGTCTGGAGCTCGGCGTCGCGGTAGGGCATGTGGATCGTCTGGACGACGCCGCCGAACCAGGTCACCGCCAGGTTGGCGATGGCGAATTCCGGAATGTTCGGCAGTTGCAGCGCCACCACGTCGCCGGGCCGCAGTCCGAGCTGCCACAGGCCCCTGGCGACCCGCTCGGCGGTGTCGCGCAGTTCCTTCCAGGTCAGCGTACGGTCGGGCAGGACGAAAGCCGGCGCGTCCGGCCGTTCGGCGGCGTTGCGCTCCAGATACCGGCGCTGGGTCTCGTTGCGCCACCAGCCCTTTTCGACATAGTCGCGCGCCCGGTCCGGCGGATAGTTCATGGCGGCGCGCAATTCCAGCGCGTCCTCGCTGTAGCGGAAATGGTCGAGATGGGGGGTGAACCGCTCAGTGCGGAAGCGTTTGCCGCCGCCGAGTTCAAGCAGCCGCGCGTAGTGGCCGGTGCGAAAGCGTCGCCGCTCCATCAGGGTGCGGATATAGAGGACCTGGTTGCGGCTGAGGCCGATCCGCTCGGCGATCTCGGCGTCCGACAGGCCCATCATCTCCCGGTGGCGCTCGATGGCGTCCCAATCTTTTTCGCGATAGGGGTCGCCTTCGCGGATCTGGTGGTTGTGCGACATCCGGAGGACGATCTCTCCGAAGGTCGCCATCATCTCCTCGGTAACGCCGATCTGGCGGCGGTTCAGCCCGCGGGCCATTACTCCGCGGCCTCCGGGACCAGCCGGTGCTCGTGGCGCAGGATCGGATCGGCCTGCGGCGCCTGGGTGGCGACCGGGCAGACCCGCATGCATTCGAAGCATTGCGCAAGCAGCCCGCCGGAGCCGACGCTCATCTTGTACCACAGCATCTTGTTGTCCGGATCGAACAGGGCGTCTTCCCGGTCCTCCTCGTCGGTCGCCCGGATGGCGTCCATGATCGCCGACGGCACCGTCTCGTATTGCTGGGTCATCTCTGCGCACGCCGCCATGTCGTAGCGCATGATCTTCTGCCGGCCGGTCTCCTCGTCGACCTCGCCGTCGAGGCACTGGACCGGGCAGAATTTCATGCAGGGCGTGCGCTTGATCGCGCGGTACATGTTCACGCAGGACGGGGCGGGGCAGGGGTTGTCGGCGAGCGGCGCGTCGGGCTCCAGCTCCAGTTCGGTGAACACGCTGGCGAAATACATGTAGCCGTAGTCCGGATGGAGCAGGATGTCGCCGGCCAGCGAGCGGGCGCCGATGCCGGCCAGTTCGGCGTGGACCTTCAGGCTTTGCAGCGGCACGCGCGGGCCGGCGTCCGGGTCCATGTCCGGCGGGCAGTAGATCGAGCGAAGGCCGAATTTGTTCTCGATATAGAAAGCGAGGCCGTAGGAAATCGAATAGGCGCGCGTTTCGGTGGAGCCGAAATAGCCGAGCGCCTTGGCCGGCACGGTCCACGCGCCCTGGGTCTGGCCGCCGACTCCGAGCGCGATCACGGATTTCACCCGCGGCATGATATCCGCCGGCCGGTAGCCCGGCGGGCAGATGCGGTTGACGGCGTCCATGTCGGCGACGCCCGCGGCGAGCGCGCCCTTTTTCAGGCAATAGCCGATCACCGCCTCCTTGGCGGCGTCCTTGTCGATCTCGGCTTTTCTTCTCGGCATCGCAACGGCCTTTCGGGTCAGGGCGTCCGCCAGTCCGGCGCGCCGCTATTCTGGGCCTGCGCCGCCGTGTCGCGCAACAGGCGGCGCAGCATATTGCCGTTGCCCGGGTTGCGCGGGATTTCGGCGCAGAAGAAATACGCTTTCGGCCGCATGAAGCCCGGCAGGCTGGAGGCTCTTGCATGGGCGTCGAGCGCCGCGGCATCGGCATCGCCCACGATGCAGCCGACGACGATCTGCCCCCAGCGCTCGTCGGGCAGGCCGATGGCGCAGCAGTCGTCGACGCCAGGCGCGGTCTGCAGGACGGCCTCGATCTCGCCGGGATGGATGCTTTCGCCGCCCGAGCGGATCATGTCGTCGACCCGGCCGCGCAGGGTGAAATAGCCGCGCTCGTCCAGGGTGACGACATCGCCGATGCGCACCCAGCCGTCCTGCACCTTTTCCGCCGTCGCGTCTGGCCGGCCGAGATATTCGCTGAAGATCGTGTCCGCGTCGGCGGCGACGAGCAGTTCGCCTTCCTCGCCGGGTCCGATGAGGTCGTCCGGGCCGCCGCCCAGCGAGACGACGCGCAGGCGGGTGAAGTAGCCCGGCCGCAGCGCCAGATGGTCGCCGACCGGCTCAGGGTTGTAGGCCGAGCACATGGTTTCCGTGGTGCCGTAGATGTGCCGGATCTCGGCATTCTCCCAGCACCGGTCCATGTGGACGATCAGCTCTTCCGGAATGTTCGAGCCGCCGTAGAGCACGCGGCGCAAGGAGCGCACTTTCTCCGGCGCATAGTTCGGCGCCTTCGTCAGCGCGTAATAGAGTGTCGGCGCGGCAAACGTATAGGTGAGCTGCTCCCGTTCGATCAGGTCGACCGCGGCGGCGGGATCGAACGCGCTCATCACCTGGTAGCTGCCGCCGAAGGCCAGCGTGACCAGGAAGACGCCGTAGAAGCCGATGGCGTGGGCCAGCGGCATGAAGCCGAGCGCGCGCGTGTGCGGCCCGTGCAGCACGCCGCCCTGGGTCGCCAGCCACAGGATGCGCGGCTCGGTCGTGCGCTGGGCCAGCACGACACCCTTGGGGAGGCCGGTCGTGCCGGACGTGTAGAACACGATCGCCGGGTCCTCGCGATCGAGCGCCGGGCGGGGCGGCAGGCAGGCGGCGTCGGCGCGGCAGGCGGTAAAGTCTTCGGCCGCGCCGGCTGGACCGGCCACTGGACCGGCCACTGGACCGCCGGGCGCGAACAGCGGCGCCCCGTCCGGTAGCGCCGCGGCAACGGCCGACACCGCTTCCGGGTCCGGCAACACGAACGCGCCCTTCATGCCGCCGGCCGCGACCAGGCGACCGATATCGACGGGCTTGAGGCGCGGATTGACCAGCGCCGGGACGGCGCCGAGCCGGGTGAGCGCCAGCAGCGCCAGCCCGTGCTCCAGGATGTTGGGCAGGCAGGTCGCGACCCGGTCGCCCGGCCCGATGCCGCGGGCGGCGAAACCGGCGGCAATCGCGTCGAGTTCGGCGATCAACTCCCGGTAGGTGAATTGCCGGTCGGTGCGGTCGTCCCGGATCGCCGGCGCGTCGGGCGACCGGTCCGCCTGGTTCCAGACGAGATCGTAAGCCGTCGGTGCGGCCGGGGCGGTCATGCCGTCACCAGCCCGGGCGGTTCTTCCACCACCAGTCCGGCTTGTAGCGCCTGCCGTAGCCCAGCGCATTGTCGAGCCACAGGGCCATCCGCCGGAACGGGCCACCGGCCAGCCTCTTCCACAGCCGGAAATAGACCCGGCCGAGGGTGGTCTCGGGCAGCTTGTTGTAGGGGCAGACCCGGATGCAGATGCCGCATTCGGTGCCCTGGTTGGCCCAGAAGCGGAAGCATTTCTCGCCGTCGACATTCCATTTCCGGATGCCGACGAAATTGGAGGCGTTGTGGTAGGCGCCGTCGGGCGGGCCGTCCGGGATCGCCTTGGGCGGGCAGGCGTCGGAGCATTTGCGGCACAGGTCGCAGAATTCCTTGACGCCGAATGTCTTCGGCCGGTCGTGGGCCAGTGGCAGATCGGTGAAAATCTTGCCAAAGCGCAGGCGCGGGCCGAACTCCGGCGTGATGACCAGCCCGTGCCGGCCGTATTCGCCGAGCCCGGCCTGGATCGCATAGGGCACGCACTGGGCCGTGTCGTTCAGCGAGGCGACGGCGTTGTAGCCCAGGTTGCGGATGAACTGGGCGAGCGACATCAGCGTCAGCCCGTCCTTGGAATAGCCGTAGCCCGCCGCGGTGCCGCCGAGCGCCGACGGCATGGTCTGGATCACCTTGCCCGGCATTTCCGTGCCGATCACGATGCAATGGGGCAGGGCCTCGCAATCGACATTCTCCTTCTCGGCGCGAGTCCTGGCGTTGAAGCGCTTGGTGTAGTGCCAGCGCAGGTCGGTCGATGTGATGCCGATCAGGTCGGCGCCGAAGATGCGCGCGGCCTGTTTCAGTTCGGCCGCCATCTCGGCCGGGTCGTCGACCGGCTCGCGGGTCGGCGCCGGAGGCGCGTAGGGGGCGAGGTCGTCGAGGAAGCCGTCGTGCCGCTCGTCCTTCAGCCTGCGCTCGATCAGCAGGTTTGCGCCGACCCAGGCGGCGTTGCGCATCGCGAAGTCCTTGGTGCGGTAGCCCTCGGTCTTCCGCACCCCCAGCCCGTGGGTGAACATGGACCTGAACCAGTCGAGCGCTTTCTCGGAACGGACGGTTTCGTCCCATTGCGCGCGGGCGAAGGTGTCGTTGCACGCGTTGAAACGCTGGAACGCCGGCTCGATCTCGAAGCCGCACTCGGCGTCGTCCGGCCGGTGCAGCGGACCGTCGAACCGCGCTTCCAGCGTCGGCGGATTGTCGGCCGACAGCGGCTCGGGCATGTTGCGGCGGAGATGCTCAGGCGGCATTGTACACCGTCCGGCCTTCCCGCAGCGCGGGCTTGAAGGCCAGAGGGTGGGCATTCCGGTAACGCTCGACATCGTCCGGAGTCGCAACGACGACGTCGATTGCGACCGGCACGCCGTACAGTTCCCGGTAGATTGTGTCGTACACGCGTTTCCGCTCGCGCCAGTGCGTGCCGTAATTCTTCACAACAAGGAGATCGACGTCGCCATGCGAACCCCTCTCGCCGCGAGCGGCAGAGCCGAATAGGACAATCCTTTCGGGCTGGCACGCTGCGACGACCCGTCGGACGGTATCGTCCAGCGTATCGGCGTCGATGGACCGCCCGGCACTGCGGTGCGCCACGGCTGCCGTCGCACCAGGGGCCGTGTTCGCATCGGCCATCTTCGTCCTCCTGGAACCTTGTGCAGACATTCGAAGCCTTACGCGGGCATTTTCCCGCAATCTAGCCCTGATTTCACGCCAAAGTCACGGCCTGCCGTTTCCGCCAGGACGACCCTACGGCCAGAGCGCGTCGAGCGGAAAGCTGATCGCCTCGAAGGGCGGAATCGAGACCGGGTCGTCGTTGCGCGCCGTGGCGATCAGGACCCATTCGCCGTCGCGCAACTCGAAGGCTTCCAGATCGCGCGCCAGCGGATCGATGAACCAGAGATGGCGCACGCCCTCCCGGGCATAGACCGGGCGCTTGCCGTGGCGGTCGAGATCGCGGGTCGAGGGCGACAGCACCTCGCAGACCCAGTCCGGCGCCAGCGAAAAGAAGGCGGCGTCGGGAAACTCCGGCATCCGTTCGCGCCGCCAGCCGGCGACG
>JAJEGH010000005.1 GCA_022819985.1 Alphaproteobacteria bacterium
GCTGGTCAACGAGGCCCGGCGCCAACCCCGAACAGTTCCGTGGGGCCGGGAAAGGAACAGGACTTCCTGAAGACCCACGCCCGGACCCGGCCGCTGCTGGAGATCCGGATCGCCGGAGAGCATCTCCGGGACTTCGAGCTCCTGCGCCCCTGCCGCGGAGAGGACCGGACCGTGACGAACCGTGACAATTCCTGACGGATCGTGACATTTCCCGACACATCGCAACGCTAACCTTGCCCGCGATTTCTCTCCTTCCCGTCATTTCGACCGGAGCCCCGGCGCAAGCCGGGGCGGAGTGGAGAAACCCGGTCCGCGCGCCGTCGACGCCACAGGACAGTGCCTATGGGCCGGCCTCCGTCGCCGGCCGGATTTCTCCCCTTCGGCTTCGCTCAGAGCCCGCCCTGAGCGAAGCCGAAGGGGCAGGCTGCTACGCGGGCTGACGCCCGCTCCGGTCGAAATGACGGTGGGAGGTGCGGCGGGAACGGGCGCGGCGCCGGACTGTCGGGACGGCTTCAAACCCTCTATACGCCACGGTTTTCTGGGCGAAGAGTTCCAGATTGAACGGTCGTATAAAAACAGAGGCCGCCGGCGGCCGGCTCTCAACGCAGCGGGAAGCCCACGGCCGCTTCCAGTTCGGTCAGGGCGGCGGCCGGATCGGTCACCTTGATCGTGGTCATCCCAAGTTCCCGTGCCGGTTTAAGGTTGATGCCCAAATCATCGAGATAAACCGCATTTTCCGGTACAACGTCGAGCGCGTCGCAGGCCAGCCGGTAGATGCGCGGATCGGGCTTGCGCAGGCCGGCCTTGCTGCTCTCGATCACATGGTCGAACAGGGCGAAGACCCCGGCGACCGCTTCGGCGAGCCCCGCCCCGCCCTCCACATCGCCGGGCACCATGGTCGGGCCTTCGCCGGCGGCGACGTTGTTGGTGATGCAGCCGACCTTCAGCCGCGCCTTGCAGGCCTTGAGCGCCTCCACCATTTCGGGCCGCAACTGTCTGGCAAGCAATGCTATTACGTCCCTTCCATCGACCGGGTGGCCCAGGGCGGCGCTCTCCGCGCGGAAGGCGGCGTCGAAGGCGTCCAGGCCGATCTCGCTGCGCTCGAACCGGGCCCAGGCGTTGTCCAGAGGGTTGCGCGCGTTGACGGAGCGCAGGAAATCCCGCGGCAGGCCGCGTTCCGCCTCGAAGCGGTTGAAGGCGACGAAGGGGCTGTCGGTCAGCACGCCGCCGAAATCCCAGATCACCGCTTCGATTGCCATGGCCGCCCGCCGCCGTTGCCCGGACGGGCAGGCGTAGCCTCAGCCGGCCGGCCGTTCCAGACTGATTTTGGCGCAGGCGTCCAGAATCGCGTCGGTATCGATCCGGTGCGCCCGGTACAGGTCCGGAATGTCCGCCGACTGGCCGAAATGCTCGACGCCCAGGCTGTGGGCGCGGTGGCCGTAGACCGCGCCGAGCCAGCTCAGGGTCGCCGGATGGCCGTCCAGCACCGTGACCAGCCCGGCGTCCGGCGCCAGCGGCGCCAGCAGGCTCTCGACATGGGACAGCGTATCGGGCGCGGCCCCATCGGTCGCAGTTCCGGGCACGGTTCCGGCCGGGGTTCCGGCGCACTGGCGCGCGCGCTGCGCGGCGGACCAGCCGGCGTTGAGGCGGTCGGCGGACGTCACCGCAAGCAGGCCGGCGCCGGGAATGTCCTCGGCGAGCGCCTCCCAGGCGGCCATCGCCTCCGGGGCGACCGCGCCGGCGTAGACGACCGCCAGTTCGGCGCCGTCGGCCGGCGGTTTCAGCCAGTAGGCGCCGTCGACGATATTCCGGCGCAAACCCGCGTCGATCCGCCGTTCCGGCTGGGCCAGCGCCCGGGTCGAGAGCCGCAGATAGACGCTGCCGCCCTGGGCGTCGCGCAGCCAGCCGCGGCCCCGGTCCACCGAGCCGTCGCGCTGCAGATAGTCGAAGGACCAGGCCATCAGCGCGGCCAGTTCGTCGGCGTAGGCCGGCTCGAAGGCCGCCAGACCGTCCTGCGCCATGCCGATGAGCGGCGTGCCGACGGACTGGTGGGCGCCGCCTTCGGGGGCCAGCGTCACGCCCGACGGCGTCGCGACCAGCAGGAAGCGCGCGCCCTGGTAGCAGGCGTAGTTGAGCGCATCCAGGCCGCGCTGGATGAAGGGATCGTAGAGCGTGCCGATCGGCAGCAGGCGGGCGCCGAAGGTCTCGTGGGACAGGCCGAGCGCGGCGAGCAGCAGGAAAAGGTTGTTCTCGGCGATGCCGAGCTCGATATGCTGGCCGTCCGGCGATTGCCGCCATTGCTGGGCGCTCACCACCTTCTCGTCGCGGAAAGTGTCGCCGCGGTCGCGCCGGTCGAAGATGCCCCGGCGGTTGACCCAGGCGCCCAGGTTGGTCGAGACCGTGACGTCCGGCGATGTCGTGACGATCCGGTCGGCCAGCGGGTCGTCGCCCCGCGCCAGGGCGTCGAGGATCTGGCCGAACGCCGCCTGGGTCGACAGGGTGGCGCCCCGGCCGCCCTGCCCGGCCGGTTTCGGCGCGGCGATCTCCGGCACCGGGACCGCCGGCGCCGAGGTGCGGCGCGGAAATCGGGCGGCGAACGGCGCGGTATCGAGAAAGGCCCGGAGTTCGTCCGGATCGATGTCCAGCCCGGCGAAGCGGTCCCACTCCTCGCCCGGCGTGATGCCCGATTCTTCCCTGAATACAGTGACTTGCGCCGGGTTCATCAACCCGGCATGATTGTCCTTGTGGCCTTCGAACGGCAGGCCGAAGCCCTTGATGGTGTAGGCGATGAAGCAGGTCGGCCGGTCGTCGTCGACGGCGCGGAACATCGCCTGCATGGTCGCCATGTCGTGGCCGGCGAGGTTGGTCATCAGCCGTTGCAAGCCGGCATCGTCCAGCCCGTCGAGCAGGGCGCGGATGCCGCGCTCGTCGCCCAGGTCGGCCAGCAGATGCTCGCGCCAGCCCTTCGTGCGGCCGTCGTCCGGCGCGCCGCGGGCCAGCGCGCCGCCCTTGTAGCACAACGCGGCGTAGAGCGAGTTCGGGCAGCCGTCGATCCAGTCGCGCAGGGCACCGCCGCCGGGGCGCCGGAACGCTTCTTCCAGCAGCGAACCGTATTTCGCCGTCACCACCCGCCAGCCCATCGCTTCGAAAAGCTGGTCGAACCGGCTGTAGAGCTGGTCGGTGATCGTCGAATCCAGGCTCTGGCGGTTGTAGTCGATCACCCACCAGACGTTGCGGATATCGTGCTTCCAGCCCTCCAGCAGGGCTTCGTAGACGTTGCCCTCGTCCAGTTCGGCGTCGCCGACGACCGAAACCATGCGTCCGCGCGCCTGCTCCGCCGGGAGCCGGCCCTTGACGTGCAGATAGTCCTGCACCAGCGCGGCGAAGCTCGTCATGGCGGCGCCGAGGCCGACCGATCCGGTCGAGAAATCGACGTCGTCGGCGTCCTTGGTGCGCGAGGGATAGGACTGCGCACCGCCCAAAGCCCTGAAATTCTTGAGGTTTTCGAGGCTCTGGCGGCCCAGAAGATACTGGATGGCGTGGAAGACCGGGCTGGCGTGCGGCTTGACCGCGACCCGGTCCTCCGGCCGGAGGATATCGAAGTAGAGCGCGGTCAGGACGGTCGCGACGGAGGCGCTCGACGCCTGGTGGCCGCCGACCTTGAGCCCGTCGCGATTCGGCCGGATGTGGTTGGCGTGGTGGATCGTCCAGCTCGACAGCCACAAGACCTTGCGCTCGAGGGCGCGCAGCAGGCGGAGCCGGTCGCCCGCCGCCGACGCCGGCGCCGGTTCCGGTGCAGATACCATCGGGAGGTTCCGTCCTTCGATCGCTTCGGGTCCCGGATGCAGGCCAGTCTACGCCGATTCGGACCGCGCCGGCATATTGAAATCGCGGAAATCGCGCCGGCCTGCGGCGCGCCCGGCGCTACCGGTGCGGCGGCGGCACGCGGTGCGATGCCGAAAGTGCGATTTCGAGAAAAAGCCGAGTTACGTCAAGTACGAAGCGCGTATTCGCGCAAGACAAGCTTGAGTATCCGCAAAAGCCCGGGAAACCCGCCGGTTCGAACCCGGAACGGAAAAACGCGACGTCTCGCGGTGAACTTCGTCCGGTACTTCGCAAATGTGCATACAATACACTGCCGACAACGGTTGCGGACGAGCCGGATTTTCCCGCCGGCGCCCCGGCCGCATTATGGGAACGGTATCGGCGCGCTAGCGGGCCGGCGTCCGGCCGAAGGCGGCGGAAAGCGCTTCGGGCAGCCTGTCCGGCAGGTCGTCGGCCAGCAGGCCCGGCCCGCAGAGCCGGGCGGACTCGGCATGGCACCATACCGCGGCACACGCCGCTTCGAACGGCGGCATGCCCTGCGTGCGCAATCCCGCGACGATGCCGGCCAGAACGTCGCCGGTGCCGGCGGACGCAAGGCAGGGCAAGGCGTTGGCGCCGATCGCTGCCCGGCCGTCCGGTGCGGCGATCACCGTGTCGTAGCCTTTGTGAACGATCGTTCCACCGGTTTCAGCGGCGGCGCGGCGGGTCCGTTCAACCTTGCTGGCGCCCTCGTCCCCGGCGCCGGCGATGCGTTCGAACTCGCCGGCATGAGGCGTCAGGACCGTTCCGGCATCCGACGGCCCGGATTGCCCGTCCGCAATGAATACATCCGGAAAGACTGCATCCGCATCCAGTATACAGTCGAGGGAAATCCGGGCGATTTCGGCCAGTTTCTTTCGCCGTCCGGCACCGCGGCCGAAGCCCTGTCCGGCAAGTATTGTCCGGACCCTCCGTTCGCGGCAGAGCCGCGCCAGATCCTTCGTTTCCCCCAGATTCCGCCTGAGAATCGCCGCCGGAAGCCGGGCATTCAAAAACGGCCGGACCGCCGCATCGTCGTCGGAAAACCAGCCGACCGTGACCATGCCGGCACCCGCCCGCGCCGCGGCCCGGGCCGCCAGCGCGGACGCGCCGGGCATCTCGCCGGCGACGACCAGGACATGGCCGCGGGTGTATTTGTGGTCCTCCGGCGCCGGCGGCCGCAGCGCATGCCGCCACAGGGCCGGCGCGTTGATCGCGATCTGCGGTGCGATTGCGTCCAGCACCGTATCGGGAATACCGATATCGCGAACCGCCAGAGCGCCGCACTTTTCCCTGCCAGGCAGCAGATAGTGGCCCGGTTTGGCGCGGAAAAACGTGACCGTGAGATCGGCGGGCGCGACCGGCCCGAGACATGCGCCGCTGTCGCCGTCCACGCCGCTCGGCACATCGACGGCGACGACCGGAACGCCGCCCTCCTGCCGCCGCTCCGCCGCCCGGACCAGCAATTCGGCCGGCGCGCCGGCAACCGGCCGGGTCAGGCCGGCGCCGAACAGGGCGTCGACGATCAGTTCCGCCCGGTCGAGGGCCCCGGGCGACCATTCGACCGTTTCGGCGGGTCCGGCGGGCCTCCCGCCGGCGCCGGCCGCCGCGGCCCAACGGTCGAAAGCGGTCCGCGCGTCGCCGCGCAGCCGTTCCGGATGCGGCGCATGAAGCACCGAGACAGGCCACCCAGATTCGAGCAAAAGCCGTGCAATTACAAAGCCGTCGCCGCCGTTGTTTCCCGGACCGCAGAGGGTCGCGGCGGGCCTGGGCCGCCAGCGCAGGCGGATTTCCCGCGCCACCGCCGCCCCGGCCGCTTCCATCAGGTCGATACCCGGCGTTCCCGCTGCGATCGCCGCCCGGTCGGCCGCCGCCATTTGCGCCGTCGTGAGGAGGCAATGGGCCTGCCAGTCCGATATCGTCATGGTCCGTGCCTTAGGAGCGTCCGGCGCCCGGCCAGGCACCGGGTTTGCCGGAACGCGCGCCGCTGCCCTTTGCAGTTGTCCGTTTCCGCTGCTCGTTTCTATCCGGCAGAAAAGCGCCTAGTGTGGCCGGGCACAATCCGCAAAACGCCCCTTCCCCTTTGTTCGCTTCGGGGTGCCCGTTCCGGGGCTCCCCCGGTTCCGCTCCCGAAAAGCGCCCGCCATGTCCGACGACAACCCGCCTGCGGCCGATCCGGCCGGTCCCGCCGAACCGTGCGTCCCGCCGCGGCCCGGCCTGTCCGACCGGGTCTGGCTGCCGCTGCTGAGCGTTGCGCTCGTCGTCCTGCTGCTGGCGGTCGGCTGGACGTCGACCTCCCCCTGAGAGCGGCGGGGCGTAGTCTATTGCGGCGGCGGAGGTGCAGGCTTTGCCGCGGCCTGGCCCGCCATTCGCGGCTTGACGCTCCCCGCCCCCGCAATAGACTACGGCCGGTGGTACACCGCAGCCGCCGGTGCCGGCGCAGGAATGCGCCGGACGCACCGGCGCCGGTGAATTCTGGGAAACGTGTTTCTGGGAGAAACGCTTCATGACTGTATCTGTCTCGTTGACGGTTAACGGCGAGGCCGTTTCCGCCGACGTCGAGCCGCGCACCCTGCTGGTGCAGATGCTGCGCGAAGAGCTGGGCCTCACCGGCACCCATGTCGGCTGCGACACCAGCCAGTGCGGCGCCTGCGTCGTCCATGTCGACGGCGAATCGGTCAAGGCCTGCACCTTGCTGGCCGTCCAGGCCGAAGGCGCTGACGTCAAGACGATCGAGGGCGTGGCGGACGGCGATACGCTGCATCCGATGCAGCAGGCGTTCCACGAGAATCACGGGCTGCAGTGCGGGTTCTGCACGCCGGGCATGATCATGAGCGCGCTCGACCTGGTGAAGAACAACCCGGACCCGAGCGAGCGGGAAATCCGCGAGTGGCTGGAGGGCAACCTCTGCCGCTGTACCGGCTACCACAATATCGTGAAGTCGATCGACGCGGGCGCCCGGGCGATGCGGGGCTAGGACCCGCCGGACCGTCCCAACCGTAAAAGCCGACGGAAAGCGGACCTGCCCAATATGGAACCGACCGTCTCAAGCGCAGTGAGGAATTCATGACCGAGCAAGGCATCGGCGCCGCCGTTGCGCGCCGCGAAGATCGCCGATTTGTGACCGGTCAGGGTCACTATACCGACGACATCAACCGCAGGGGCCAGACCTACGCCTGTTTCGTGCGCTCGCCCCATGCCCATGCGACGCTGAACGGCGTCGACACCGCCGCCGCCGGGGCCATGCCGGGCGTGCGGGCCATTTTCGTCGGCGAGGACATGGCCGAGGTCGGGCCGCTGATCTGCGGCTGGGCGATCACGGATGTGAACGGCGAACCGTTCCGGGCGCCGCCCCATCCGGCGCTTGCGATCGGCAAGGTGAATTATGCCGGCGAGGCCGTCGCCGTCGTGATCGCCGACACGCTGGAGCAAGCCAAGGACGCCGCCGCGGCCGTCGAGGTGGACTACGGCCTTCTGGACGCCGTGGTCGATCCGGCGCAGGCGACGGCCGGCGGACAGCCGCAGATCCACGAGGCGGCGCCCGGCAACCTGAGTTTCGAGTGGGCGCTCGGCGACAAGGCGGCGGTCGACGCGGTCTTCGACGGCGCCGCCCATGTCACGTCGCTGGAATTCGCCAACAACCGGCTGGTGCCGAACGCGATGGAGCCGCGCGCCTGCGTGGCCGAATACGATGCCGGCAGCGGCGAGCACACGCTGCATATCGCGTCCCAGAACCCGCATGTGCACCGCCTGGTGATGTCGGCGTTCCACGGCCTCGCCCCGGAACACAAGCTGCGGGTGGTGGCGCCCGACGTGGGCGGCGGCTTCGGCTCCAAGATTTTCATTTATGCCGAAGAAGTCGTGCTGACCTGGGCGGCGAGCCGGGTGCGCCGGCCGATCAAGTGGACGGCGGAGCGGTCGGAGAGCTTCCTCACCGACGCCCACGGCCGGGATCATGTGACGACGGCGGAACTGGCGCTGGATTCGGACGGCAAGTTCCTCGCCATGCGGGTGGATACGACGGCCAATATGGGCGCCTATCTCTCCACCTTCGCCTCGGCGGTGCCGACCTACCTCTACGCCACCCTGTTGGCCGGCCAGTACACGACCGGCGGCATCTACTGCAACGTCAAGGCGGTGTTCACCAACACCGTGCCGGTCGACGCCTACCGCGGCGCCGGGCGGCCGGAAGCCGCCTATGTCGTGGAGCGGCTGGTCGAGGCGGCGGCGGCGGAGACCGGCCGCGATCCGGCGGATTTGCGCAAGACCAATTTCGTGCCAACGGACGCCTTCCCCTACGAGACGCCCGTCATCATGCAGTACGACTGCGGCGACTTCGCCGGTTCGATGGATCAGGCGCTGGACCTCGCCGGCTACGGCGGCTTCCAGGCGCGCAAGGCGGAGTCGAAGGCCGGCGGCAGGCTGCGCGGCATCGGCTTCTCCTCCTATATCGAGGCTTGCGGCGTTGCGCCGTCGGCGGCGGCCGGCTCGCTCGGCGCCGGCGTCGGCCTGTGGGAATCGGCCAATATCCGCTTCAACCCGACCGGGAATGTCCAGCTCTTCACCGGCTGCCATTCCCACGGCCAGGGCCATGAAACGGCCTATGCCCAAATCGTCGCGGACAAGCTGGGCGTGCCCTACGAGCAGGTCGAGGTGATCCACGGCGATTCCTCGAAAATCCCCTTCGGCATGGGCACCTACGGATCGCGCTCGGCCGCCGTCGGCGGTTCGGCCATCGTCAAGGCGGCCGACAAGGTGATCGAGAAGGGCCGCAAGATCGCCGCCCATACCCTCGAGGCGTCGGAGGACGACATCGAGTTCGCCGGCGGCAACTTCACGGTCAAGGGCACCGACAAGGCGATGAATATCGCCGAGGTCGCCTTTACCGCCTATGTGCCGCACAACTATCCGGAAGGCCTGGAACCGGGGCTGGACGAGACGGCGTTCTACGATCCGCTCAACTTCTCCTTCCCCGCCGGCACGCATATCTGCGAGGTCGAGGTCGATCCGGAAACCGGCAGCGTTTCGATCGAAAGGTATGCCGCCGTCGACGATTTCGGCGTGCTGATCAATCCGCTGATCGTCGAGGGCCAGGTCCACGGCGGAATCGGCCAGGGCGTCGGCCAGGCCATGCTCGAACATGCGGTCTACGACGGCGCGGGTCAGCTCGTCAGCGGCTCTTACATGGACTACACCATGCCGCGCGCCGACGACGTGCCGAGCTACGATGTCGGCTTCAACGGCGTGCCCTCCCCGCTCAACCCGCTGGGCGTGAAGGGCTGCGGCGAGGCCGGAGCCATCGCGGCGCCGGCGGCGGTCATGAACGCGGTCCACGACGCGCTGCGCGATGTCGGCGTCGGCCATATCGAAATGCCGGCAACCCCGTTGCGCGTCTGGCAGGCCATTCAGGATGCGGCGGCGTAGACGCGGCAGGACAGGCTGAACCTATCGAATTCGGAACGGACCGGGCCCGCACCCGGACAGGCCCGGGCAGGAAGGAACCAATCCATGTATAATTTCGAGTACAAGAAAGCCGGCAGCGTGGACGAAGCCGCCGGCATCGTCGGCGCAGACGACGAAGCGAAACTGCTCGCCGGCGGAATGACTTACATTCCGACGCTCAAGCAGCGTCTCGCCGCGCCGACGACCGTTGTCGACCTGAACGGCGTCGGCGGAATGGACGGCATTTCGGCCGACGGCAACGGCGTGACCGTCGGCGCCATGGCGCGGCACGCCGCGGTCGCCGCCTCGGCGGAGGTCGCAGCGGCGATTCCCGCGCTGGCCGACCTGGCGAGCCACATCGGCGATCCGCAGGTGCGCAACCGCGGCACGATCGGCGGCTCCATCGCCAACAACGATCCGGCGGCGGACTACCCGGCCGCCCTGGTCGGTCTCGGCGCCACGGTGCAGACCAACAAGCGGACTATCGCGGCGGACGACTTCTTCACCGGCCTGTTCGAAACGGCGCTGGGGCAGGACGAAATCGTGACCGCGGTCTCGTTCCCGAGAGCCGGCAAGGCGGCCTACATGAAATTCCCGAACCCGGCCTCGCGTTACGCCATCGTTGGCGTCTTCGTCGCCCAGGCGGCAGACGGCGTCCGGGTTGCGGTGACCGGCGCCGGCCCCTGCGTCTTCCGCGTCGCGGAGATGGAAGCCGCCCTCGCCGCCAACTGGTCGGCCGACTCGGTGGCGGGCCTCGGGATTTCCGCGGACGGCCTGAACGAAGACATCCACGCCAGCGCCGAATACCGCGCCCATCTGGTCACCGTCATGGCCAAGCGCGCGGTGGCGAAGGCGGGGTAAGGCGCCGCCCGGCCGGTTCCTTTCCCCTCCCCGCTTGCGGGGGGAACATCAGGGTGCGGTCCTTTCCCGCTGATTTCAGGGCTTATTCGCAGTCGGCGCCTGCGATACGAACCGGCGTTGCGACAGGGTTCTGCCGATGGTGAGCGCCGGCGACCGATCGTCCGACGGTGGCCGGACCGGGCACTGTAAAGTTTATCGACCCGGTGCCGATCCTGTGGCCCAGCCTGCCTTGGCTATTTGAACGCCTGGCCTAAATCATGCCGGTTCGGCGGCGCCCTGTCCGCTTTTGGCCGTCCGCTTCTGGCCGTCCGATTCTGGAATATGCATGTCAAAACAAATCGCCCTGCCCGATTCCGTCGATGCGACCGAGAGCCTGCTCGCCGCCGGGGCCTATGTCGCCGACCGGTCGCTGGCGACGGCGCTCTATCTGGCGCTGAAGCTTGGCCGTCCCCTGTTCCTCGAGGGCGAGGCCGGCGTCGGCAAGACGGAAATCGCCAAGGTGCTGGCGGAGTGCCTGGGACGCGACCTGATCCGGCTGCAATGCTACGAGGGGCTGGACGTTTCGAGCGCCGTCTACGAGTGGAACTATGCCCGGCAGATGATCGAGATTCGGCTGGCCGAAGCGACCGGCGACGCCGGCGGGCGGACCGGGCGCGCAGCCCTCACACGGGACGTGTTTTCCGAAGATTTCCTGATCAAGCGCCCCCTGCTCCAGGCGCTGGAGCCGCGGGAGAGCGGCCCGCCGGTCCTGTTGATCGACGAACTCGACCGCACCGACGAGCCGTTCGAGGCCTTCCTGCTCGAGGTGCTGTCGGATTTCCAGATCACCGTGCCGGAGATCGGGGTTTTCGGCGCCGAGGCGCCGCCCGTCGTCGTCATTACGTCGAACCGGACGCGGGAAATCCACGACGCCCTGAAACGGCGCTGTTTCTACTACTGGGTGGATTATCCGGACGCCGAGAGGGAGCTGGAAATCCTCAGCAAGAAGGCGCCGGAAGCCGGCGAGGCGCTGCGCCGGGACGTCGTGGCCTTCATCCAGAAACTGCGCGACGTCGACCTGTTCAAGCTGCCCGGCGTCGCCGAATCGATCGACTGGGCTCAGGCGCTGGCCCAGCTCGACGTCGTCGCCCTGGAGCCCGATACGCTCAACGCCACCCTGGGCACGCTGCTCAAATACCAGGACGATATCGAGCGCATCCGGGGCAGTGAGGCCATGCGCATCCTCGACGAAATCCGGACCGAAGCGTCCCTGAACCGGGTGCGCGGGTCCTAGAGCGAAGCCGGACGCGCCGCTTCCATGCCGTTCGATCCCCCGCCCGATCCTGAACCGGCCGGCCGCGGCGGTCGCAACGGCGGCGGCCGACTGCCCGAAAACATCATGCATTTCGCCCGCGTGCTGCGCGCCGCCGGCCTGCCGGTCGGTCCCGGCCAGGTCATCCGGGCGATCGAGGCGGCCGACGCCGTCGGCATCGGCACGCGCGAGGATTTCTACTGGACCCTGCACGCGGTTTTCGTGAACCGCCGCGACCAGCGCGAGTTGTTCGACCAGGCCTTCCATGTCTTCTGGCGCAATCCGAGGCTGCTGGAACGGCTGATGACGGTGATCCTGCCGACGATCGAAACGCCGCCGGACGAAGAAAAGGAGGAGATGTCCCGCCGGCTCGCCGAGGCGCTCAAAGGCCTGGCGGAAGCCGCCGACCGGGCGCCGGAGCGCGAAGAGATCGAACTCGACGCGGCGATGACCTGGACCGACCGGGAGGCCCTGAAAAGCCGGGATTTCGAGAAAATGTCCCAGGCCGAAATGGACGCCGCCAAGCGGGCTCTGGCCCGTATGCGCCTGCCGGTGGAGCGGGTGGCGACGCGGCGCTACCGGCCCGACCCCGCCGGCCCGCGGATCGACATGCGCCGGATCCTGAGGCGCAGCGTGCGCAGCGGCGGCGATACCATTCTGCTTGCCCGCCGGCGGCGCAGATCGAGACGGCCGCCGCTGGTCGTCCTGTGCGACATCTCCGGGTCGATGAGCCGCTACTCGCGCATGCTGCTGCATTTCCTGCACGCCGTCACCAACGACCGGGACCGCGTGCACACCTTCCTGTTCGGCACGCGGCTGACCAACGTCACGCGCTACCTGCGCTACAAGGATGTCGACGAGGCGCTCGACAAGATCGGCCAGGTTGCCGAGGACTGGGACGGCGGCACACGGATCGGCCAGACCCTGGGCGAATTCAACCGCCTCTGGTCGCGCCGGGTGCTCGGCCAGGGCGCCCTCGTGGTCATGATCACCGACGGGCTGGACCGGGACGGCGGCGCCGGCCTGGAACGGGAGATGGACCGCCTGCACCGCAGTTGCCGGCGGCTGATCTGGCTCAATCCCCTGCTGCGCTACGACGGTTTCGAGCCCAAGTCGGCCGGCATCCGGGCCATGTTGCCCCATGTTGACGACTTCCGTACCGTGCACAATCTGGAGAGCCTGGAGCAGTTGGGCGCGGCATTCGCCCGGCCCGCAACCCGCCAGGACAGGAGTGTGACCCGATGGCTGCCGATGCTGAGACCCTGACGCTGTCGAGCGACGAGGTGATGGGCCGGGCCGCGGCGTGGCGGGACGCCGGCAAGGACGTCGCCATCGCAACGGTCGTCAACACCTGGGGCTCGTCGCCCCGCCCGGTCGGCAGCCAGCTCGCGGTCAGCGCAGCGCAGGAAATGATCGGCTCCGTTTCGGGCGGCTGCATCGAAGGGGCGGTCGTCGCGGAGGCCCAGGAGGTCATCCGCAGCGGAGCGCCCCGGCTGCTCGAATTCGGCGTCGCAGACGAGGACGCCTGGGCCGTCGGCCTGGCCTGCGGCGGCCGGGTCGAAGTGTTCGTCGAACGGCTCGACTAGATGGACCGGATTCTCATCGACAGGCTCGCCGCTGCCCGGAAGGAACATCGCCCGGTGGTCGTCGCAACGGATCTGGCGTCCGGCGAAAAGTCCTGGATCGAGGGCGGGTCGGCCGCCGGGCCGGTGCGCATCGACGAGACCGCGCTCGCCGCTGCCCACGCAGCACAGCGGGACGACAGGAGCCGGACAATCGAGACCGGCGACGGCCGCCGCCTGTTCCTGCATGTCTTCAACCCGCCGCTCCGGCTCCTGGTCGTCGGCGCGGTCCATATCGCGCAGTCGCTGGCGCCGATCGCTTCCATCGCCGGCTATGCCGTGACGGTGATCGATCCCCGGGGTTCCTTTGCAACTTCCGACCGGTTTCCGGGCGTCGCCATGACCGACGACTGGCCCGACGAGGCCCTGGCATCGCTGAAGCCCGACGCGCGCACCGCCATCGTGACGCTGACCCACGACCCAAAGCTGGATGACCCGGCCCTGCACAGCGCCCTGCGCTCCGATTGCTTCTATATCGGCTCGCTCGGCTCCCGCCGGACCCATGCTTCGCGGGTCGAAAGGTTGAAACAGGCCGGTTTCGACGCGGCGCAGATTGCCCGCATCCGCGGTCCGATCGGCCTCGATATCGGCGCGTCGTCGCCGGCAGAGATTGCGCTTGCGATCATGGGCGAAATCACGGCAACGCTCCGCAGACCGCCGGCGAAAGCCGCCTGACCCGGACGATGGAGTTCGGCACCGTTCCGACGCAGGAGGCCGAAGGCGCCATTCTCGCCCACGCCGTCAAGACGGCTTCCGGCCGCCTCGCCAAGGGCCGGCGATTGACGCAAGACGATCTCTCCGCCATCGCCGATGCCGGCTTCGACAGCATTGCGGTTGCCCGCCTGGGACCGGACGATCTGGACGAGAACGATGCCGCCGCGCGCATTGCCGCCGCGCTTGCTTCCGGCAGCCTGCGCGCCGGGCCGGCCGCCAACGGCCGCTGCAACCTGTACGCCCGCCATGCCGGCCTGACCCTCGTCGATGCCGCCGGCGTCACCGCAGCCAACCGGATCGATGAAGCGCTCACCCTGGCCACGCTGCCGGCCTGTGCGCCGGTTGTTCGCGACCAGCTCGTTGCAACCGTCAAGATCATCGCCTTCGGTGCACCGGCTTCCAGCGTCGAGCGCGTCGGCGGTGTGGCGGCGGGCACCGTATCGGTCGTCGCCTACCGCCCCCAAACCGCAGCGCTGATCCAGACCCGACTGCCCCACACCAGCGCGGCGCTGCTGACGAAGACCGAGCGCTCGACCCGCGAGCGCCTTACCCGGATCGGTGCGTCCGTGGCGCACGTCCGAACGACGGACCACCGGGAAGACGTACTGGCCGACGCTCTGACCGAAGCCGCCGCAGCGGCCGATCTGATTGTCGTGATCGGCGCATCGGCCATCGTCGACCGGCGGGACGTCGTGCCTGCGGCCATCGTCTCGGCCGGCGGCGCCGTTCGACATTTCGGCCTGCCGGTCGATCCCGGTAATCTCACCCTTCTGGCAAGGCTGGGCAGGGCCAGCGTCGTGGCTATGCCGGGTTCGGCGCGCTCGCCCCGGGAACAAGGTTCCGACTGGCTGCTCGAACGGCTCGCCGCCGGCCTGCCGGTCGATGAAGAGACCATCGCCGGCTTCGGCGTCGGCGGCCTGCTGAAGGAAATCCGCTCCCGTCCCATGCTGCGCGACCGCGAACCGCCGGGACGGCCGAAATCGCAGCCGGTCGTCGATGCCATCCTGCTGGCGGCCGGGCAATCCACCCGGATGGGCGGGCCCAACAAGCTGCTGGAGCCGGTCGGCGGCCAGCCGATGATCCGGCGGGTGTCGGAAGCCGTCCGCAGCGCAGGAATCCGCCGTCTGGTCGTCGTAACGGGCCACCAGGCCGGCCGGGTGCGCGACGCGCTTTCGGGCCTGGATTGCGCATTTGCCGAAAATCCGGACTATCCGTCCGGTATGGGCTCGTCGGTCGCCATCGGAGCGCGGGCGGCGTTCGAGGCGCCCGACCCGCCCGACGCCGCGGTCGTCTGCCTGGGCGACATGCCGGATATCGCGCCGGCCATGCTCGACGCCCTGATCGCCAACTTCGACCCGGAGGCCGGCCGCGCCATCGTTGCCGCCGCCAGCGGCGGGCAGCGCGGCCATCCGGTATTGTGGGACCGGCGTTTTGCCGACGACCTGGCGAGCCTGGGCGGCGATACCGGCGGACGCGACATCCTGCAGGAGCATGCCGGCCAGGTCGTGACCGTGGAGACGGACGACGCCGCCGTATTGCGCGATCTCGATACGCCGGAGGCGTTCGACGCCTACCGCGAAGGCTCAGGCGACGATCCGGACGCCTGAGCCGGGAATTTCCGGGCGACGGCCGTCAGCCGGCGACAAGAACGAAGTCGTACTCGACCTTCTTGTAGGGCGCGGTGACGCCGTAGGCGCTGGCCTCGTCCTCGTCGGCGGTGTCGTCGAAACTCACCCGCAGCGAATCGCGCACGGCGAACACGGCGTCGCGGTCGATCCAGTCGTCGTCGCCGGGAAAAAGTTCGGTGACCAGGGGAAGATAGCCGTCGGCGTTGACCCAGATATGGTAGTGCGCCGGCCGCCAGGCGGTGCGCGAAGTGGAGCGCAGGATTTCGCCGGCCGGACCGTCGTCCGGCACCTTGTAGGACACCGGTTTGATGGTGCGCACGCCGTACCGGCCGTCCGCTCCGGTGAACTGGTGGCAGCGCAGGTTGGGCACCGCCCCTTCATGGGTCTCCTGCACGTCGTACAGGCCGTTCGACTGGGTCTGCCAGAAATCGACGCGCGCGCCTTCCACCGGTTCGGATCGTTCGTTCAGCACGCGGCCGGTCAGCACCACTTCCGTGCCCGGGTCGTCGCCGGCGAGATTGCCTTCGAGCGGAACTTCCGGCGCGCCATCCACGAAGAACGGGCCGAGCGCGCTGTATTCCGTCCCGCTCGACACGCCGCGGCCCTTGATCATGTCGACCAGCGACGACAGGCCGAGAATATCGGAGGTCAGGATGAACTCGTTGCGCTCCGGCGTCGAAATCTTGCCGGCGTCATAGAGATACTGGATGCCCCGCATCCACTCGTCCTGCTGCAGGCCCACTTCCCGGGCAAAGGCGTGCAGATGTTTGACCAGACTGGTCATGATCTCCTTGAGCCGAGGGTCCTCGGTCCCCTCCATGGTCTGGAGCACGGCTTCGGTGATGTTGTCTTCCTGCAGATTGCGCATCGGTCTTCCCCTGCCCTTGCGTTGCGTCGTTCGGCCTATAGAGACGCGGCCATCGCGGGCCGTCAATGCCCGGCCCGGTTATCCGGTGTAGATGTTCGTATACCGGTCGCGCAGCACATTCTTCTGGACCTTGCCCATCGCATTGCGCGGAAGCTCGTCGACGACGATGATCCGTTTCGGTTGTTTGAACCTGGCCAACGTACCGGCGAGGCTGTCCAGGAGCGCTTCGGGGTCCAGTTGCGCCGGGCCGTCGGGGACGACAACGCCGGTGACCCCTTCGCCGAAATCCGGATGGGCCACGCCGAAAACTGCGGATTCCCGGACTCCCGGCAAGGCGTCGAGGCATTGCTCGACCTCCTTGGGATAGACGTTCAGCCCGCCGGAAATAATCAGATCCTTCGCCCGGCCGACGATCGTCACGCGGCCGGATTCGTCCATTTGCGCCATGTCGCCGGAAATAAAGTAGCCGTCCGGGCGGAATTCCTCCGCCGTCTTGTCCGGCAGGCGCCAGTATCCGGCGAAGACGTTCGGGCCGGTCATTTCCAGCACGCCGGCCGTGCCGGGCGGCACTTCCCGGCCGGTTTCGTCGGCAATCCGGACGGATACGCCCGGAAGCGCAAAGCCGACGGTGCCTGCGATCCGCTCGCCGTCCAGCGGGTTGCTGCACGCCATGCCGACCTCCGTCATGCCGTAGCGTTCGAGGATGCGCTGGCCGATGCGGGCCTCGAACGCCGCGAAGGTTTCTTCCAATAGAGGCGCCGAGCCCGAAATGAACAGCCGGACGTTGTGTGCTGCCTCGGCCGTGAAGCCGGGCGTATCGAGCAGGCGGGTATAGTAGGTCGGCACCCCCATCATGACCGTTGCATCGGACAGCCGGGCAATTGCCTTTTCCGCGGCGAAGCCCTTCTGGAAAATCACCCGGGAACCGCTCAGCAACGCGCAGTGCAGCGCCACGAACAGGCCGTGGACGTGATAGATCGGCAGGGCGTGCAGCAGCACATCGGCTGCGGTAAAGCCCCAATAGTCGCGCAGGACGAGGGCGTTGGACGACAGGTTGCCGTGGGTGAGCATGGCGCCCTTGGGCCGGCCGGTCGTGCCGGAGGTGTAGAGGATCGCCGCGAGATCGCCGGCGCGGCGCGCCACGGCCGTGCCGTCGGGCCGTGCTCCTTCGGCGGCTTCGAGAAGGGTGCCCGAACCGTCGCCCAGCGTCAGGACGGCGCCGGTCCCGGCCTCGCGCCCCAATGCTTCCGCCGTCTCGCAATCCGCTTCCCGGCAGACGAAGACGGCGGGTTCGGCATCCGACAGGAAAAAGGCGATCTCCTGCGCGGTATAGGCCGTGTTCAGCGGCACGAAGACCAGCCCGGCGCGCAGGCAGGCAAGGTATAGCAAAACGGCGTCGGGCGACTTGTCCACCTGCGCGACGATCCGGTCGCCCGGCACGGCGCCGTGCGCCGTCAGGACGGCGGCAATCCGGGCGGCGCGCGCGTCGATCTCGCGATACCGCAGCGGCGGGCCGTTCTCGAGGTCCAGGAAAACGGCAGCCGGATCGGCCGGAAAGCCGGCTGCGATCAGCGCGTAGAGATTGTCGGACATACAGTTTCACAGGCGATTTGCGTCGTGCGCATTCACTCCGGCAACGGTGCCCCGCTCAAGCGGGCAAATCGCCCACCGTCGCGTTCGATGGGGCCTAGTCGCCGGTTTCCTCCAGTCGCCGCCGGATACGCGCGGCGAAATCGGGCCGGTCCTCGATTTGCGGCAGCAGCCTGCGCCAATAGGCTTTGCCCTCCGCCTCGCGCCCCAGGTCGAAGGCGTGGCGGCCGAGATAGTAGAGCGCGAGCGGGTGGCGCGGCTCCATGGCGTGCAAACGCTCGAAGAGTTCGAGCAGCTGCGGATCGATCGGATCGTCGGGATCGCGGAGGCGAAGAACGGCCATCGTATAGAGCGTCAGAACGCGAACGCTGTCCGGCGACAGGGCGACGGCCCGGCCGTAGGCATCGGCCGATTTGTCCAGTTCGCCCAACACGGCCTGCGCCCGGCCGAGGCGCAGCCAGCCCGCAAGGTCGCCCGGATTTTCCTCAAGCCGCTCGGCCAGCCCCTCGACCATGCCGCGGATCATTTCCTGCCGTTCTTCCGGCGTCATCCGTTCGGCGGCGCGCATGTCTTCGGCGCTCGGGCCGCGCGGCTGTTCCTGTACCGTCAACATGCGGCGGTCGGCGAGTTCGGGACGGCCGAGCACGGCATAAAGCGCCAGGCTGAGCACCGGCACCGCCGCTGCCAGAAGCACAACGGTCGGGCGCGACAGGGTTTGCGGCGAGGCCGTCCCTCCCGCTTGCTCGCGGCTTTCGGCGGCGAGCGCCCGGCGGCGGATTTCGTTGCGCGCCGCCTCGGCCTCCGCCGCCTCGATCGTGCCGCGCGCGAGATCCCTGTCGAGTTCGCGAAGCTGGTCACGGTAGACCTCCAGGTCGTATCCCGCCGCCTCGGTCTCCGGCGACGCATCGCCAGCCCGGCGGCGCGGATACAGGCGCCAGGCGACCGCCGCGCCGGCCGCCAGACTGAGCAAGGCTGCGACCAGCCAGATCACGGCTCGTCTCCGCGGTCTCCGAGCAGCACATCGGCGCGCGCCGCCTCTTCGGGCGACAGGGCTTCCGCCGTCACCGCCGTACGCGGCCGGCGCAGGCGCCGGAACAGGAATGCCAGTGCGGCCAGCAACGCCAGCGCCGGGCCGAACCACAACAACCAGGTCCGCTCGTCGACCGGCGGGCGCAGCAGGACGAAATCGCCATAGCGGGCATGGATGTAAGCGATGACCTGCCTGTCGTCGTCGCCCGCCGTCAACCGCTTGCGGACCAGCCGGCGCAAGTCGCGGGCCAGCGGCGCGTCGGAATCGTCGATCGACTGGTTCTGGCACACCAGGCAGCGCAGTTGGCGGCCGATGACCCGCGCACGATCTTCGAGCTTTGCGTCCTCCAGCGCCTCTCCCGGACCGATGGCCGATGCAGGCGGCGACGGCGCGGCAACGGCGACGAACAGCGCAAGCAGGATCAGGGCGGCGGCCCCCCTCATTTCTTCAGCGCCTCGATCGCCGGCAGGATTTTCTCTTTCAGGACCTGGGCGGTAATCGGCCCGACCTGCTTCAGCCGGATCCGGCCGACGCGGTCGATCAGGAAAGTCTCCGGCACCCCGTACAGGCCGAATTCCGGCGCGATCTCGCCTGCCGGATCGACGCCGATCCGGGCATAGGGGTTGCCGTGCCGGGCCAGCCAGTTCGCCGCGTCCGCCGGCTTGTCCTTGTAATTGATGCCGACCAAGGCCACGCTCGGCGTTTTCGACAAGGCCGTAATCTGCGGATGCTCGACCAGGCACGGCGTGCACCAGCTTGCGAAGAAGTTCAGGATCGTAATGCGCCCCTTGAACGACGTGCTTTCGACGCCTTGCCTGATGGTCTTGCCGTTGTATTCGAGGCCGGGCGCGGAGAAGGCTGGCGCGGGCTTGTCGATCAGCGCCGACGGAAGCAGGCGCGGGTCGCGCCCGCTTTGGAGATAGAAGGCCGCGGCCGCGGCGATGACCGCGAAGACCGCGAGCGGTGCCAGATACAGCAGCCGGCGGGACGGCATGCCGCCTCAGGCCTCGGCCGGCCGCGCCTGCACCGGGCGAACCGAGCGGCGGGGCGCACCGACCCGGTGGCGCCGGTCTGTCAACGAGACCATGCCGCCGAGGAACATCAGGACGGCGCCGATCCAGATCCAGGGCACCAGGGGATTGTGATAGAGCCGCACGGCATGGCCGCCTTCGCCGTGGGGGTCGCCCAGTACAATGTAAAGATCGGAGAACCAGGTGGTGCGGATGGCGGCCTCGGTGGTCGGCGTGCGCTGCGGCAGGTAAACCCGCTTCTCCGGCGATAGAGTTGCAAGGGCGACGCCGCTTTCGGACACGGTGAAGCGTCCGCGCCGGGCGAGGTAGTTGCCGACCCTCACTTCCTGCACACCGGCAAATGCGACGGTGTAACCGGCGACCTCCGCCCGGTCGCCCGGCTTCATGACCCGGACGATCTCTGTCTGCCAGACGCTCGATGCCGTGATTCCGGTGACGACCACACCGGCGGCGGCATGGGCGAGCGTCATGCCCCAGGCCGAGCGCGGCATAGCGGCGGCACGGCGCAGGCTTTCGCCGAACGGCGCGCGGAACAGGCGAACCCGGCCGGCAAGCTCGAGGACGGAGGCGCCGATCGCCCAGACCGCAAGGCCGATTCCCAGCGCCGCTGCAAAGCTGTGCCGCTCTTCCAGAAAAACAACGATAGCCGCCGCGCCGACCGTGACCGCGACGAGCAGCTTCAGCCGGTCCAGGGCGCCGGCAAGATCGGCCCGTTTCCAGGGCAGGAACGGCGCGATCCCCATGGCCAGAATCAAAGGCGCCATCAGGGGGACGAAGGTGGCGTTGAAATAGGGCGGCCCGACGCTGATCTTGCCGAGACCGAGCGCATCGACAATCAGCGGATACAGGGTGCCGAACAGCACGGTCAGCGCCGCCACCGTCATCAGCAGGTTGTTGACGATCAACGCACCCTCGCGGGAGATCGGCCGGAACAGACCGCCGCCCTTGAGCGCCGGCGCGCGCCAGGCGTAGAGGGCCAGCGCGCCGCCGATGGTGACGGCCAGGATGGCGAGAATGAACAGGCCGCGCTCGGGATCGGTCGCGAAGGTATGAACCGAGGTCAGCACGCCGGAGCGGACCAGGAAAGTCCCGAGCAAACTGAGCGAAAATGTGAGGATCGCCAGCAGGATAGACCAGCTTTTTAACGCGTCCCGCTTTTCGGCGACGATGGCGCTGTGCAGCAGGGCGGTGCCGACCAGCCAGGGCATGAAGGACGCGTTCTCCACAGGGTCCCAGAACCAGAAGCCGCCCCAGCCCAGTTCGTAATAAGCCCACCAGCTGCCGAGCGCGATCCCGAGGGTGAGGAAGCTCCAGGCGGCCAGCGCCCAAGGCCGGACCCAGCGCCCCCAGGCGGCATCGACCCGGCCTTCCAGCAGCGCCGCAATGGCGAAGGCGAAGGTGACCGAGAAGCCGACATAGCCGAGGTAGAGAAGCGGCGGATGGAAGGCGAGGCCGGGATCCTGCAGGATCGGATTCAGCCCCCGCCCGTCCGCCGGCATCGGATTGACCCGGTCGAACGGGTTGGACGTCAGCAGGATGAAGGCGAGGAACGCGAGGCCGATCATGCCCTGGACGGCGATGACCCGGGCGCGCAGGCCGGGCGCGACATTGTCGCCGAACCAGGCGACGCAGGCGCCGAACAGGGCGAGGATCAGGCACCAGAGCACCATCGACCCCTCGTGGTTGCCCCAGACTCCGGTGATCCTGTAGAGCAGCGGCTTGGCGCTGTGCGAGTTCTGCACCACGTTCGCGACCGAGAAATCGGACGTCACGAAAGCCCAGGTCAGTGCCCCGAACGCGATCGACACGAAGACGAACTGGCCGGTCGCCAGCGTGCCGCCGAGGGACATCAGCGCGCCATGGCGCCGGGCAGCGCCGGCCATCGGGAAAACGCTCTGGCCAAGCGCCAGAACGGCGGCAACGATCAGGGCGAAATGGCCGATCTCCGCGCTCACGCCGCCGGCCTCCGGGTCAGGATTTGGCTTCGGCGCACGGTTTTCCGCCACCGTCGGCGTGCCATTGCCCCTGTTCCTTCAGCTGATCGGCAAGGTCTTTCGGCATGTAGTTTTCGTCGTGCTTGGCAAGGATTGTGTCGGCCCGGAAGACGCCGGAGGCCTCCAGCCGTCCGATCGCCACGACGCCCTGCCCTTCCCGGAACAGGTCCGGCAGCACGCCCCTGTAGACGACCGGCAGGCTGCGGACACAGTCGGTCACGCGGAAAGCCACGCTCACCCCGTCCTCCAGGGTTTTCCGGCTGCCGGTTTCGACCAGCCCGCCCAGGCGGAACTGCTGCCCGGCCGGGACTTCGTTCGCCGCGACCTTTGAGGGCGTATAGAAAAAGGTGACGCCGTCCTCCAGCGCCGTCAGCACCAGCGCGACCGCCACGCCGAGCAGAACGAGGCCGACCGACAGGAACGCCAGGCGCCGCCGTTTAGGCCGCAATCTCCGCCTCCCCGTCCGCATCTCCCGCCGCGTCCGATCCGGCGTTCCGCGACCGTTCGAGTTCGGCCGCGGCCCTTTCCTCCTGCCGCAGGCGGCGCCAGGATTGCCAGGCCAGCCCGATCATGACCGCGGCGGTCAGGCCGAGCGCCGGCCAGACATAGGCCGCATAGCCGCCCATCGCGAGAAATTCGGCGATTCCGTCCACCCGGTGGCCTCCGGCGCTCCTACCTGACTCGGCGGCGGCCCATCGCCGACACCTGCCGCGTGACGGAGATAATAGCAGGTCGCGCGGGCGCCAGCGCGCCAATCACCGCATAACGGACGCAAAACCGCTATCCGCGCATGCGCGCGCCGGCCGGATCGAACAGGGGCTGCTCCAGAATGCGCGCCGAACGGCGTTCGCCGAGGATTTCGACTTCCAGACGGTTCGGCGTTTCCGCGACATCGCGCGGCACATAGCCCAGCGCCACCGACCGTTGCGCCACATGGGCATAGCCGCCGGACGTCACCCGGCCGACGACGGCGCCGTCGTGCCAGATCGGTTCGTCGCGGAACGAATCGGCATCCGAAACGTCCAGCGACATGGCGACCAGCCGCAATGCGCCGCCCTCGTCCTTTTCCTTCAGCGCCGCGTCGCGGCCGATGAAATCGTTCTTCGCGAGATCGACGAAGCGGTCGAGGCCCGCTTCGTAGGGGCCGTAGATCGGCCGGTATTCGAACGCCCAGGCGCCGAAACTCTTTTCCAGCCGCAGGCTGTCCAGCGCCCGCAGGCCGAAGGGCTTGAGGCCGAGCGGCGCGCCCGCCTCCATCAGTCGGTTGTACACCGCGACCTGGTATTCCGGCGCCATCCAGATTTCGTAGCCCAAGTCGCCGGTATAGGAGATCCGGCCGACCAGCGCGGGCGCCGGGCCGATATCCATGGCGCGGATATCGAGAAAGCGGAAGGCTTCGGCCGAAACGTCCGCATCCGTCACGGCCTGCAGCAGATCGCGTGAGGCTGGTCCGGCAATCATAAGGCCGACTCGGTCGAGGCCGAGCGCGCGCACCGCGACCGAGCCGTCGTCCGGCAGATGCGCTTCGAACCAGCGCATATGATACTTTTCCGCCGGGCCGGAGCCGACCATGTAGAAAGTCTCGGCGCCCGTCTTGGCCAGGGTAAAATCGCCGATCAGTTTTCCCTTGGGGTTCAGCATCGGGCTCAGGATCAGCCGCCCTTCCCGCGGCATCCGGTTGGCCAGAATTCGCGACAGCCAGATTTCCGCTCCCGGGCCGGTCACCGAATATTTTGCGAAGCCGGAGGTTTCGTAGAGGCCGACGCCGTTGCGCACGGCCGCGGCCTCGCGCCCGACATTGGCGAAATCGTTGGAACGCCGGAAGCTGACGATGTCTTCCGCCAGTTCGCCTTCGTCAGCGAACCACAGCGGGTATTCCAGTCCGTAGGCCGCGCCGAACACGGCGCCGCGCGCCTTGAAGCGGTCGTAGAGCGGCGTGGTGCGCAGGGGCCGGCCGGCCGGCAGTTCCTCGTTCGGGAAAGGAACGTTGAAGCGCCGGCTGTAATTCTCCCGCACCTTGGCGTTGGTATAGGCGAGCGTCGCCCAGTCGCCGAAGCGCGCAACGTCCATGCCGAACACGTCGAAGCCGGGATCGCCCTCCGTCATCCAGTTGGCGAGCGCCAGCCCGACGCCGCCGCCCTGGCTGAAGCCGGCCATCACGGCGCAGGCGCACCAGTAATTCTTCAGGCCGCGAACCGGCCCGACCAGCGGGTTGCCGTCCGGCGCAAAGGTGAACGGCCCGTTGACGATCTGCCTGATGCCCGCACGGCCATAAGGCGGAAAATGCCTGAAGCCGATTTCCAGAGACGGCGTGATTCTGTCGAGGTCGGGCTGCAGCAGTTCGTGGCCGAAGTCCCACGGCGTCGTTTTCGGCGACCAGGGCTTGCCGGCGCGCTCATAGGTGCCGATCAGCATGCCCCGCCCCTCCTGGCGGGTGTAGATCTCGCCGCCGAAATCGAGGGCGTGCATCATCTGCCGGCCGGTCGATTCATTGAAAGCGGTGACTTCGGGAATTTCGTCGGTCAGCAGATACATGTGCTCCATGGCAAGCACCGGAAGCTCGACGCCGACCATGCGGCCGACCTCGCGCGCCCACAGGCCGCCGGCATTGACGACGTGTTCGGCGTGGACCGTGCCTTTTTCGGTCACAATATCCCAGCCACCATCGGATCTTGACTGTAATTCCTCGACCTTGGTCTGAAGGTAAATCTCGGCCCCGCCGATCCGTGCGGACTTGGCATAGGCCTGAGTCACGCCCGACGGATCGACATGGCCTTCCACGGGGTCGTACAGGCCGCCGACAAAGCAGGCGGGGTCGATCAGCGGAAACAGCTCATGGGCTTCCTGCGGCGTCACCAGTTCGGTATCGAGTTTCATGTGGCGGCCGATCGCGCGGGCGGTTTTCAGCCAGTCCATGCGCTCCGGCGTGTCGGCCAGTATGACGCCGCCGGTCAGGTGGACGCCGCAGGACTGGCCGGAAATTTCCTCGATCTCCTTGTACAGTTCGATCGTGTAGCGCTGGAGCGCGGAAACGTCCGGATCGCCGTTCAGCGTGTGCATGCCGCCGGCGGCGTGCCAGGTCGAGCCGCTGGTCAGTTCGGAGCGTTCGAACAGGACGACGTCTTTCCAGCCCGCCCTGGTCAGATGGTAAAGCACGCTGGCGCCGACCACGCCGCCGCCGATCACTGCCGCCTGCACATGCGATTTCATCCGTTCGCTCCGGTTTGCCGCCGGCGCGGGCCGGACGGCGGTTTCAGCTAATAGTCGGTCGGCACGCCGCCTTCTTCCTTGCGCCGGGCGACGAAGGCGTCGAGTTCCTCGCGCACCGCGGGATCCATCGGCGGCGCTTCGTATAACGCCAGCTTTTCCTTGTAGAGCCGGTGCAGATGGTCCCCCGCGGTCGGCGAGCCGGCGGCGGACCAGGCCTCGTAGTTGCGCCAGTCAGACACCATCGGGGCGAAAAACGCCGTCTTGTAGCGCGACTGGGTGTGTTCGGCGCCGAAATAGTGGCCGCCGGGCCCGACCTCCCGCATGGCGTCGAGCGCCAGTTCGGCCTCGTCGACCCGGAACGGCTCGAGGAAAGACGCAACCATGTCCAGCAGGTCGGCATCCAGCACCATCTTCTCGAACGAGGCCTGGAGCCCGCCCTCCATCCAGCCGGCGGCGTGCTTGAACAGATGGGCGCCGCCCATCACCGCGCCCCAGAGCGAGAACACGCTCTCATAGGCCGCCTGGGCGTCGACCGCGTTGGCCGCGTTGACGTTGGACGAGCGGTACGGCACCCGGTAGCGCCGGGCGAACTGGCCGCCGACCAGCGCGGATTTCATGTATTCCGGCGTGCCGAAGGCGGGCGCGCCGCTGCGCATGTCGACGTTCGAGGTAAAGCCGCCATAGACGAAGGGCGCGCCGGGGCTGTTCAGCTGGTGGATCGTCAGGCCGGCGAGGAATTCGGCATTCTGCTGGGCCACGGCGCCGGCCAGCGTCACCGGCGCCATCGCGCCGGCCAGGGTGAAGGGCGTCATCACGACCGGCTGGCCGCGGTCGCCCATGCGCAGGATGCCTTCAACCATGTGCAGGTCCAGGCGCAGGGGCGAGCTCGAATTGATCACCGTGATGACCGAGGGTTCGCGCTCCAGCGTCTCATGGTCGACACCGCGCGCGATGCGGGACAGTTCGATGCCGTCCAGCACGCGCTCCCGGCCCAGGCTGTAGGCGTGGATCGGCTTGTCGGTCATGGTCAGTGCGGCGTGCAGGGCATCGAGATGGCGCACGCCGGGATGGATGTCCGTCGGCTCGACCGGATAGCCGCCCCACATATGGATGGCCGGCAGCACCTGCCCGAGGCGGAGGAACTGCTTGTAGTCCTCGAAATTGCCGACCCGGCGCCCGCCTTCGAAATCGGCGGCGTTGGGCGTGCTGCTCACCGCGCCGAAGACCAGGCGGTCGCCACCGAAGACGAGCGTGCGCGCCGGGTTGCGGCAATAGAATTCGAAGGTATCCGGCGGTTTGCCGATCTGCGCCTCGACGAGATCGGCGGGAAAGCGGACCCTGTTTCCGTCCGGCGCCACGTCAGCGCCCGCTTCCTTCAGCAGCGCCTTCCCTTCGTCGTGCAGGAGATCGATGCCGATCTCCTGAAGCACGGTGAGCGCCGTCCGGTGGATGGCTTCAAGCTCGTCTTCGGAGACCGCGGGCACGGGATCGAACAGCCGGCGCGGTTGCGGCCGGATCGGAGCTTCCGAACTTCGCGCGGCGGCGTCGGTTTCGGCGCGGCGGCGTCGACCGCCGCGGCCGCGTCTCTCGGGGGGCATCGGTTTCCTTTCGTTTCCCGCCGCCCGGTCGGCCGAACCACGGGTGGGGCGCCGGATTAGACCAAAAAGCCGCTCCGGTCATGCCGAAAGTGCAGGTCGCCGCCCGGAATGCCCTGCGGCTTGCCGCTTGCCGGCGCATCGGAGGCCCGCTACCTTGCCGGCCACCTCGCCAATACAAGGAGGGCCACCGATGAGCAGCCTGAATTTCGAAGCTGCGCCTCTGCCCGTCCGGGACGACATTGCGGAAGCCCTGCCGCAGGTCTGGGCCCGGATCGGCCAGCCGGGAACCTGGCTGACCGCGCGGGAGCGGGTCGCGGTCGCTGCTGAAAGCCGGAATGCGCGGTATTGCCTTCTGTGCGCCGAGCGCAAGGAGGCGCTGTCGCCCTACGCCGTGCAGGGCGAACACGATTCCCTCGGCGAACTGCCGGACGACAAGGTGGAACTCATCCACCGGATGATGACCGATCCCGGCCGCATCGCCGGACACTGGTATGCAGCTCTGACCGGCAGTGGCCTGCCGGAAACCGAATATGTCGAGATCGTCGGGCTTGTCGCCTGCACGGTCGGCGTCGACACCTTCTGCCGCGGTATCGGCATGGCGCCGCCGGACCTGCCGGAACCCCAGGATGGCGCGCCGTCGCGCGAGGCGGTCGGCGAAGCGAACCTGAACCGCGACCTGGCCTTTGCGCCGACGCTCGATCCGTTCGTCGACGGCCCGTTACAGAAGGAATTCTTCCCCGGCGGACCGCCAAGCGCGGCGCATATCCGCCGCGCGCTGTCCTCGGTGCCGGACAGCCAGCGCCAGTTCTGGCAGATGGCCACCGTGCTCTACATGAACGGCATGCAGATGCGCGACTTCTCGACCGAGTACCGCGCCATCACCCACGCCCAGATCGAGCTGGTTGCCGGCCGGGTTTCGGCCATCAACCAGTGCGTCTACTGAACCACCAGCCATGTGGCCCTGCTCCGTGCGAGCGGCGAATATACTGGCGACGACTACGATCTGAGCGCGGTTCTGGGCGATTCGGGCGAAGATAGCGGCATTCCGCACGCCGACGTCCTGATCCGTCTGGCCGAAACGGCGATCGCCTACGACGATGCGGCGACCGGTGCGGCCCGCGAGGCCGTCATCGAACGGATGGGCGAGGCCGCCCTGGTCGATGCCGCCGCCATCGCGGCCAACTTCAATGCCATCGACCGGGTCGCCGACGCCATCGGCATTCCGCTCGAAGAAGAGAAGGCAGCAATTTCGGCCGACTTCCGCGAGGAACTCGGCATCGACGACTTCGGCAGGGCCAGCCTGCCGGCCGCTGCCGAATAGGCCGGTCCCGGTTTTCTGAGTCCGGGTCGAAGCGCCGCTTCGGCCCGGGCGATTTTATCCGAACCGGATTGCGGTCTCGCCGGACCGCATTCCGGTCGTTTCGCCGATAATGACGGCATCGGCATATCCGGCCTGCCGCAGCGCCTCGACGCATGGATCGGCGCGGTCGCCGGGCACAGCAGCGAGCAGGCCGCCGGCGGTCTGCGGGTCGGCGAGGATTTCCGGTACGGTTCCTTCGCAAGCCGACCTCAGCGCGGCCCGGTTGGCCGGATGGAGTGTGCTGGCATGGCCGGCGGCGAGCAGGTCGGCGGCGCCGGGCAGCAGCGGCAGCGCAGCCTCGTCCAGCACGGCGCCGCAGCCCGACGCCTGCAGCATTTCCAGAAGATGGCCGCCCAGGCCGAACCCGGTCACGTCGGTGCAGGCGGTCGCACCGTGCTGCTGCAAGGCACCGACTGCCGCCGCGTTGCTCGCCAACATGCCGCCCAGCGCCGCTTCGACATCCCGGCCTTTCGCAGCGCGCGTCATTTCCGCCGCCAGCAACACACCCGTGCCGAGCGCCTTGGTGAGAATCAGCCGGTCGCCCGGTCTTGCGCCGCCCTTGCGCCAGGGTTCGCCGTCGCCGACCGTCCCGTTGACCGTCAGCCCCACCGTCATTTCGGCGCCCTCGGCCGTATGGCCGCCGATCAGCACGGCGCCGGCTTCGGCGAGGCCGCGCAGTACGCCGCGCAACAGCAACTCCAGGTCGCGCCCGACGATGACCGGCGCCGCAAAAGGCAGCGTCACCGAGACCAGCGCGGAGACCGGCGCACCGCCCATGGCGTGGATATCGCCCACGCAATGGTTGGCCGCGATACGGCCGAACAGGTACGGGTCGTCGATAAAGGCGCGGAACTGGTCGACGGTCTGATACAGGTCCGCGCCGGCGGGCACGGCGACCGGCGCCGCGTCGTCCGGGTTGTCGAGCGCCAGCGCCGGTGCGGTTTCCGGATCGGCGCGGAGGCGGTCCAGCACCGCATTCAGGATCGCTTGGGGCACCTTGGCGCCGCAACCGCCGCAGCGCATGGCTTCCGTTGCGCCGTCCACCGCCGGCGCGCCGGTCATGGCGGGCAGGTCCGGGCCGTAGCGCGCCATCCAGCGCCGATCGATCCGGTCCTTCCAGCGCCAGACCCAGTTACCTTCGGCCGCAAAGACGGCCTTTGAGGCAACGGCGCGTTTTTCCCCCAGCGAGATCAGCGAGAGCACGCGGCGCTGCGGGCGGAACGGCCGCAACGCCCCGCCCCGGACGGCTCGGCGCAGATTGCCGGCCAACACCGGGCCCTGCCGCACGGCGTAGACCCCGGACTTGGGCAGGGAAACCGAATCGAAGGCGGCGCAGTCGCCGGCGGCAAAGACCGTCTCGTCGGACACGGATTGCAGCGTTGGGCCGACCTTCAGGAAGCCGCGGGGGTCGACGGCAAGGCCGCTCTCGCGCAACCACGGCGCGGCGCCGCCCTGGGTGACGAGGATCGCGGCATCGTGTTCGAAAACGCGCCCGGACTCGCACAAGACCCGGCCGGGTTCGATCGCCGCGGCTGTCTCGCCGGTTTCGACCGCGATGCCGTTGCGCCGCAGCGCCGACAGCACACGCCGGCGGACCCCTGCGGCGTGCCCCGGTATGATTTCCGGCGTCATCGAAAGGATCGTGAACTGCGGTCGTTCTGTAATACCTTTCATTTTATTTTCAAATTGTTGGAGCTGTATGTTCATTCGATTTTGTAATGCCATCGCCGCTTCGACACCGCCGGCGCCGGCACCGATGACGACGATCCGGACCGCCCCGTTCCGCGCCTCCGCCAGCGCTTCGATTTCCGCCCAGCGCCGCAGGAACGCCGGCACCGGTTTGAGCGGAATAGCGTGTTCCGCCCCCGCGATCCCGCCAGTCTCCGGGACCGACCCGATGTCGATACTCAGCAGGTCATAGGGCAGCGGCGGCCGGCCCGCGAGCGATACCTGCCGCGCCGTTCGGTCGATTCCGGCCGCCCGGTCGACGATCAACCGGGCGCCGGCGAAGCGGCACAGGCGGCGCAGATCGATATTGCAGTCCTCGAAACCGTAATGCCCTGCAAGATAGCCCGGCAGCATCCCCGAATAGGGCGTGTCAACCGGCGCCGAGACCAGGGTCAGCCGTACACCCGGCTCCGGCTTCATACCGAACCGGCGCACGACCTCGACATGGGCGTGGCCGCCGCCGACGAGCACGATTTCGGTCTCGATGGGGAATGCCGGGAGCACCGCTTCAGGCCGCGGTTCCGGGCGGGAGAGGTTGGCGGAAGAGGGTGGGAGTCGAACCCACCAGACACGCGCTGGCGCGTCTCAACGGGTTTGAAGCCCGCGCGGCCCACCGGGCGCCGATCCTCCTCCGCCGGAGGTGAAGTGCTAGCACGGATCGGCTGTCCCCGGAAACGCCCGCATCCGCTCGTATCCACCGCTCAGCCACGCCCGACGGTCCCGAAAATCTCGGCGGCCGGCCGGCGAATCACGCGCTCGTTGCCCGCCCGGCGGGTGAAGCCCGCCCGGTCGAAATATTCCAGCATCTCGACGCTCAGATTGCGGCCCAGACCGGACCAGTCGCGGAAGTCGGCGACGGTAAACCGGTCGCAGCCGGACGCAGCGAGGCCCGCTTCCGCCGCCCGTGCCAGCGATTCCAGCGCCGCCGGCGTGAGAAATCGGGTTTTCGAGACCTGCATGACCAGCCCGGCCGCCTGGGCCCGCCGGAAGACGCGCGATACCTCGCCCTGCGCGACGCCGAGCGCTTCGGAGACTTCCCATACCGTGCGCGGCCGGCCCGATGCCATGAGCGCCGGCTCGATCCGGCTCCAAAGCCGTGCGTCGCGCGGTTCGAGCTCGACCCGCCGGCCGGCGAGGACGATCCGCTCGCCGCGCCGTTCGACGATCCCGTCGCCGATCAGCCGGTCGAGCGCCGCATCGACGCAAGCGGCGAGAGGACGGCCGGGCAGCAGCCGGGACAGTGCCGTAGCCGGCAGGCCGGACTCACTGTTTCGCCCCTCCGCACGTCCGTTCAGCGCGGCACGGATCGCTTCCGCAAGACCGGCGAGATGGCGATCGAGAATGGCCGCCTGCCGTTCGCCGCTGCCGGCGCGCACCAATTCCGGCACCTCAAGGCCAGACAGTTCCGCTTCGGTCAGATTCCGATTGCGGGCAAAAGCGGCAAGATCGACGCCGCCGGCAGCAATCTTGAGCTGTGCCGCCAGGGCTTCGGCATGGTTCGGGCGGCGCTGCACCCGGACGAGAGAGAGGCGCTGCGGCGTCGCCCGGCCGCGCTGCGGACCGTGGCAGTCCAGAACCGTGCCGCCGCCGATCGTGCGTTGCGCCGACTGGTCGCGCAGGATAACCGCATCGCCCCTGCACACGCAGACGTCGCGGTCGAGCACGAGCTGCGCCAGCATCTGCCCGTCCGGCGCCAGCTTTCCCGCTTCGAGCAGCGCCACACGGCCTGGAATGTCGGCCGTCCCCAGATGGGCATGGACCGGCGTCCAGTGGCGCAACGGCCTGTCTTCCGAAGCGAGCAATCGGAAATCGACGTCGATCCGGCGGCTGACCGATTTCAAGGCCGGCGCGACCAGCCATTGCCCGCGGCCGATCGCGGCCCGCTCGACGTCCGGACCGGCCAGATTGACGGCGCAGCGATCACCGGCTCCCGCGGCCTCGGCCGCCGCATCCTGAACCTTCAGGCCGCGCACCCGCGCTTCGATTCCCTTCGGTCCGGCGGGGCTGACCGCCAGCCGGTCGCCGATCTTCAGCGTTCCCGATTGCACCAGACCGGTGACGACGAGGCCCGCACCGCCGACGATAAAGCTGCGGTCGATGGCCATGCGGAAGCCGCCGCACTCCGGCTTCTCCAGCGCCGGGAGAGCCCGGACCGCTGCGACCAGCCGGTCGAAGCCCGCGCCGTTCGCCGAGGAGACCGGCACGACCGGCGCGTCGGCCAGACCGGTCGGCTGCACCAGGGCACGCGTCTCGGCAATGACCGCGTCCAGCCATTCGGCGTCCGCAAGGTCCGTCTTCGTGACCGCGACGATGCCGTTGCGCACACCGACAAGATCGAGGATGGCCAGATGCTCCCGCGTCTGGGGCATCGGCCCGTCATCGGCGGCAACAACCAGCAGGGCAGCATCGATGGCAATCACGCCGGCCAGCATATTGCGGATGAACTTCTCGTGGCCCGGCACGTCGACGAAGCCGGTCGTCTCGCCAGGCCGCAGCGCGTCCGCATAGGCAAAGCCGAGATCGATGGTGAGCCCGCGCCGCTTCTCCTCCGGGAGCCGGTCGGTATCGACTCCGGTCAGGCGTTTCAGCAGGCTGGTCTTGCCATGGTCCACATGGCCGGCGGTCGCGATAATCATGGCGGGCTCGGCCATGCAAGGCCATCGATCTGCCCCAGCAGCGCTTCCGGCCTCTCCAGGCAGCGCATGTCGAGCCAGAAGGCGCCCTCCCCGACCCGGCCGATCGCCGGCACCGGCAGGGCGCGGAACGCCGCGGCCATATCGCGGAGCGCCCGGCCCGCTGCCTTCTTCCCCATTTTCGGACGTCCGAACTCTGGCATCAGGCGGACGGCAGCGCTGGGCAGCGCCTCGGCCGGCAGGGCGCCGCTGCCGATCTGGCTCAAACAGTCGGCAACCTCGACCCGCCAGCCTTTCGGTGCGGCGGCTGCCAGCTCCGCGGCGACCCGCTCGGCGACCGCGCGGATGTCCGCCGGCGGCCGGGCGAGCGAGCGCAGGGCAGGCACGGTTTCCGCCAGCGTCTCGGGCCGGTTGTAGAGGGCGAGCGTCGCATCGAGCGCTGCGATTCTCAGCTTGTCGAGGCGGAACGCCCGATGCATCGGGTTCTTCCTGATCCGCTCGACCAAATCCGCGCGGCCGGCGACGATTCCGGCCTGGGGGCCGCCAAGCAGCTTGTCGCCGCTGAAGGTCACAAGGTCGGCGCCGGCCGCCAGCGCCTCCTGCACCGTCGGCTCGTGCGGCAGGCCGAAGCACTCCAGATCGATCAGCGTACCGCTGCCAAGATCGATACAGAAAGGAATTTCGTGGCGCCGGCACAGGGCGGCAAGGTCCCTTTCCGGAACGGCCCTGGTGAATCCGACCACGGCGTAGTTGCTGGCATGCGCCTTCAGGACAAGGGCGGGGCGGGCCGCCATCGCTTCTTCATAGTCCCCGAGATGGGTCCGGTTGGTAGTTCCGACCTCGACCAGACGGGCGCCGGCCCGGCGCATGATGTCCGGCAGGCGGAAAGACCCGCCGATCTCGACCAGCTCACCTCGCGAGACCGGCACGGCGCGGCGGCTGGCCAGCGTATTCAGCACCAGCATGACGGCGGCGGCGTTGTTATTGACCGCCGTCGCCGCCTCCGCCCCGGTCAGCGAGCGGATGCGGGCTTCGAGACGGCCCTCGCGGTCGCCGCGCCGGCCGGCTGCCAGGTCGTATTCCAGATCGACCGGCTGCCGGGCTGCCTGCGCCATCGCCTCGATCGCCGGTTCCGGAAGCGCGGAGCGACCGAGATTGGTATGGATAACCGTGCCGGTGAGGTTCAGCACCGGGCGGAGCGACGGAGCCACCGCGGCGGCGACATGAGCGACGACCCGCTCGGCCAGCCCGTCCGGATCGACCCTGCCGCCTTCGAGCAGGCGTGCGCGCGCTTCGTCCAACACCGTGCGCGCCGCTTCGACCACGCAGCTGCGACCCGCCCGTGCCGCCAGGTCCGACAGGCGCGCATCCTGCAGCAACCGGTCCACGCCGGGCAATCCGGCCGGCACGGCGATTGTTTCGGTCTGGTCGGGGTTTGCAGGCATTCCGGCGGCTTTAGCACGCTTTGCCGGCTGGGCGTTAGTGCGGCTCAGTTGAAAGGCCCCTTGCCCGCACCCGGCATTCGCGGTTCCATCCGCCTTTATCGGCCGGTTCCGGAGGGTCGCAGCAGGGAATACCGGCCCTGATGCCCGTCCGGTTGCAAATCCGGCAAACAGCACGCTAATTTCAGGCTTCGGAGGAATTGGGAAGATGCTGCTGGCGCGCCTGATGGACAAGTGCCTGTCTGCCGGTCGGCTGACGATTGTGGACGCCGCCGGAACCCGCCATGTGGCCGGACAGAAGCGCGAAGGCGCAGCCGATGTCACAGTGCGGATCCATGACCGCGCGGCGCAGTGGCATTTGCTGTTCAACCCCAAGCTTGCCTTCGGCGAACTGTATATGGACGGTCGTCTGACGATCGAGGACGGCACGCTCTACGACTTTCTCGACCTTTTGTGCAGCGCCGTCGGTTCCTTCGAGAACGATACGGCGATCGGGCGTGTCAGCGGCGCCTACGCGCAACTGACGCGTCGCATCAGGCAATACAATCCGGTCGGCAAGGCGCAACGCAACGTGGCGCATCATTACGATCTGTCCGGCCGGCTCTACGACCTGTTCCTTGACAAGGACAAGCAGTATTCCTGCGCCTACTTCGAAGATGAGAACGACGGTCTCGAGGAAGCGCAGCACAACAAGAAACGCCATATCGCCGCCAAGCTGCTGCTCGAGCCCGGGCAGAAGATCCTCGACATCGGCTGCGGCTGGGGCGGACTGGCGCTGTACCTGGCGCGCGAGGCAGCGGTCGGGGTCACCGGGCTTACACTGTCACAGGAACAGCACGGCGTCGCTGAGGACCGGGCTCGTGAAGCAGGTCTCCATAACCAGGTCCGCTTCCGCCTGCTGGACTATCGCGAGGAGCGCGAAACCTACGACCGGATCGTTTCCGTGGGTATGTTCGAGCATGTCGGCGCGACCCACTATCGCGAATTTTTCGGGAAACTGCGCAGTCTGCTCAAGGAAGACGGCGTCGCCCTGCTCCACACGATCGGCCGCGCCGGTCCGCCGGGCACAACGAATGCGTGGCTGGCGAAGTACATCTTTCCTGGCGGTTATACCCCTGCCCTGTCTGAAATGATGGCGGCGATCGAGAAGGAGAATCTGTGGGTCACGGATATCGAGGCATTGCGCCTGCATTATGCGAGCACCCTGCGGCACTGGCGGGAGCGTTTCGCGGCCAACCGCGACGAAATCCGCGATCTGTACGACGAACGGTTCTGCCGGATGTGGGAGTTCTACCTGACCGGCTGCGAACTATCGTTCCGGCGGCTCGACCAGCTCGTTTTTCAGATCCAGATTGCCCGGTGCCAGGACGCCGTTCCGCTGACCCGCGGCTATATCGAACGCTGGGAAGACCGCCACCGCGACGAGGCGATCCGCGAAGCGGCCTGACGCCGCCCGGAGGAGCGCTACTCCGCCGCCTGCCGCGCCGCGCTCCACAGGCCGACATGTTGCAGCGCGGCCTCGACCTGCCGCTTGGACCCCTCGGCAATTTCGGTCAGCGGCAGCCGGGTCTCCGGCGAAGCGAGGCCCATCAGGCTCGCGGCGTATTTCACCGGCCCAGGGCTCGATTCGCAGAACAGCGCCTCGTGCAGCGGCATCAGCAGTTCGTTGATCCGGATCGCTTCGTCGAGATTGCCGGCGCGCCAGGCCTTGTGCATCGAGGCCAGGAGGCGCGGCGCGACGTTGGCCGTGACCGAGATGCAGCCGTCGCCGGATTGCGCCAGCAGGGCGAGCGCCGTCGCGTCTTCGCCGGACAGAATCGCGAAATCCGGACCGCAGGCCAGGCGCGTCGCCAGCGGACGGTCCAGTTTCGCCGTCGCGTCCTTGACCCCGGCGATGTGGGGCAACTTCGCCAGCTTCGACATCGTCTCGACCGTCATGTCGATCACCGAACGCGGCGGAATGTTGTAGATGACGATCGGCAGGTCGGTGGCGTCGTGGAGCGCAGTATAGTGGTCGATCAAACCGGCCTGGGTCGGCTTGTTGTAGTACGGCGTGACGACAAGTTGGGCATCGGCGCCGGCCGCGCTGGCATGTCTGGCGAATTCGATGGCCTCGCGAGTGGAATTGGAGCCGGTCCCGGCAATCACCGGCACCCGGCCCGCTGTCCGCTTGACGCACAGCTCTACCACGCGCATGTGTTCCTCGTGGCTCAGCGTCGGCGATTCGCCGGTGGTCCCTACCGGGATCAGGCCTTCCGTTCCTTCGTCGATCTGCCAGTCGACCAGCCGGGAAAAACTGTCTTCGTCCACGGCGCCATTGTCGAACGGCGTAATCAGGGCAACCATCGAACCCTTGAACATGGGAAATTCTCCGGGATCTGCAGTCCATGATGCTTCGCGGTAAGGTAGACCGGCGATCCGTCGCCATCAAGCGAAGGCCCGCCGGTAGCGGCGGGACCGAAGCCATCGCGGACCGGAAGCGTTGAACCGCTGCCTGCGCTATTCGGGCCGGACCCGTCTTGTTCCGGCCGCCTGTCTTTGCGCCCTTCTTGGCCCGATGGCGGCGGCGCCGTCGGCAGGCGTCGTGCAGGCGGCGAAACGCCAGATCGGTCCGGCGGGACAGGCGCTCGCCGCTATCGAGCGGCGACAGTTTGTCCGGGCACGGCGGGCAATGCGGCGAATCCGCGACTCCTTCGAGCGCGACGCGGTGCTGTTTGCGTATCTTCGCCGTGCAGGCAACCCGGCGACGGCCGGGCAAATCATCGATTTTTTCGAGAAGAATCCGGGCTGGCCGTTGCGGTCCGCCCTGGAGCGGCGGGTAGAGGGAGCCCTGCCCGGCCGAATAACCGCTTCGCGAATGCTTGCCTGGTTCGCGCAGCACCCGCCCGCCACGCCGATCGGCTGCATTCGCCATATCGACCTGTTGCGCAAGCGCGGCGACCGGCGGGCGTCCGAGCGGGAAATCGCCCGCTGCTGGCGCAGCCTGTCCATGCGGACCGCCGGGGAAAAGAAGTTCTTCCGGAGATACGGCCGCAGGATCGCACACACAGACAGGGCGGCCAGGGTCCGCATGCATCTGGGCCGCGGGCGCTACCGCAGTGCATACAGGCTGATCCTCTTTCACAAGCTAGCCGCCAGCTATGCCGTCCCGCTCAGGCTGCGTATCGATCTTCAGCGCAAACCGCGCCCCTGGACCGTTCCCAAACTGCTCAAACGGCTCCGGAAACTGCCGGCCAAGGCAAGGGCAGAGGCAGGATTTCAATTCGACTTGGCGCGCTGGAACCGGCGGCGGGGTAAGCTCGAAGCTGCAAGCGCCGGCCTCGCCGCGCTGCCGGCGCCGGAGCCAGCCGTCGCAGGCCGCCACTGGCTGGAACGCACGATTCTGGTGCGCGAACTGCTAAAGGAGCAGCGTTTTGACCTCGCCTATGCGGTGGCGGCGAGCCATCGCCACACATCCGGCTACCGGTTTGCCGGCGCCGAAAGCCTCGCAGGCTGGATCGCCCTGCGCAAACGAGGCGAGTCCGACGCTGCATTGAGACATTTTCAACGCGTCCATACCGAATCGCGGCGTTACGATCTTCGCGCGATATCTGCCTGGTGGCTCGGCGAGACCTGGCGCGACAAACTCCGGCCCGACGAAGCGGAAACCTGGTACCGGAAAGCCGCGCCGGCGGCCTTCGGACTGCACGGTCAGTTGTCGCAGATGCGGCTCGGGTCGCAGACCCTGGCCTTGCCTGCGGATACGGAGGTTCCGCCGGATTTGCGGGCTTCGTTCGACAGGGACGCGGCCGTGCGGCTGGCGCGTCTCTACAGCCGCAACCGGGCAAAGTCGGAAAGCCGCAAGCTGCTCTGGTGGATGATCCGCAGCACCCGCCGGGCCGCCCACGGTTCCGCAAACGATCCGCAGCAAACCGGCCAACGCCTGCTGCTGGTCGCCGAGCTGGCCGGAGAACTGGGCGCACGGCACATTGCGGTCCGGGCTGCACGCCTCGCCCTGACGCGGGGATTCGTCCGCAACCGCCTCGCCTATCCGGTAATCTCCCTGCCGAAACGCCTGCCGGTGGAACCGGCGCTGGTCCTGTCCATCATTCGCCAGGAGAGCGAGTTCAACAACAGGGCCCGCAGCCGGGCCAACGCACGAGGCCTGATGCAGCTTCTGCCGTCGACCGCGAGATTTGCCGCCCGGCGCGCCCGGTTGAAATGGAGCCGCCGGCGCCTGAGCCGCGACCCGGCCTACAATATCCGGTTGGGCGCCGCCTATCTCGCCCATTTGCTGGACCGGTTCGAGGGGTCCTACCTGCTGGCTGCGGCGGCGTACAACGCCGGCCCGACCCGGGTGCGGCGATGGATAGCGCGCTTTGGCTATCCCGACCGGGATATCGATCCGGTCGACTGGATCGAATCCATGCCGTTCGGCGAAACCCGCAACTTTGTGCGGCGCGTGCTGGCGAATGTCGCCGTCTACCGCGTGCGTTTGGGCAGTAGCGAACTGGCGGCAACGCCGGCGCTCGCGTGGCGCGCACCGGGGTCGATGGCCGCTTGCGCTACAGCGGGCGCCTGCAAGTGGGCCCGTACCCCCTCGCCCCGCCCGCCCGCCGATGCTAGTGCTGCATCTGCCGGAGCACCGAATGCCGGAAGGGAAAGATGAGCGAACCGATGCCGTATCGGGAACGTCGTTTTTTCACGCAGGACGGGTTGAGCCTCTATTACCGTGACTACGACTGCGGAACCGGGACCGGCATTCCATTGCTGTGTCTGGCCGGGCTGACGCGCAATTCTGCGGATTTCGCCGTCCTCGCCGGTGTCCACGCTGCGGAGCGACGCGTCGTTTGCCTGGACTATCGCGGCCGGGGCGCCTCCGATCACGCCGACGACTGGCGGACCTATACTCCCGAAACCTATGTCAACGATATCCGACATCTGATCGTTGCCACGGGCCTCCATCACCTCATTCTCGTCGGCACTTCGCTGGGCGGTTTCCTGTCTATGGGACTGGGCGCCGCGATCCCCTCGTCAATCGCAGGCGTCGTTCTGAACGACGTCGGCCCCGAGATCGAGGCTTCGGCGACCTCCGAGATCATCGACTATGCCGGAAAGGACCGGCCGGTGCCCGATTGGCCGGCCGCCGTGGCAGCGGCGCGGAAGCGCTTTCCGGACTTCGAGGCATGGGACGATGCAGCATTCGAAGATGTGGCGCGGGCCACCTATCGCGAAGGCGAAGATGGCCTGCTCCATTACAACTGGGACGTGCGGCTGGTGCAGCCGATCCGGCACGGAACCGGCAGCGTGCCGGATCCCTGGGCGATGTTCCGTGCGCTCCATCATGTCCCGGTTCTGGCGATTCGCGGCGGCAATTCCGATCTTCTGACCGACGCCGGGCTGAAGGCCATGCTGGACGATCATCCGGACATTGCCGGCGTCACCGTCCCCGGTGCCGGACATGCGCCGCGCCTTCACGAACCCGCCGCGGCCGAAGCGGTCGGGGCATTCCTGAAATCGGTCGACAGGCGGTATGGCCGGCACGGCTGATCTCCGCCCCCCGGACTTCGAGAGCATCGTCGATGCCGCACGGCTGCTGCACGGCGTCGCCGCCGTCACGCCGCTTTTGCGTTCGGACGCTCTGGATGCCCGCCTGGGCGCTTCCGTCTGGATCAAGGCCGAATGCCTGCAACGGACCGGATCGTTCAAGTTCCGCGGCGCCTGGACCAACATATCCCGCCTGCCCGAGGCGCGCCGCGAGCGCGGCGTTGTTGCATATTCGTCGGGCAATCACGCCCAGGCGGTCGCGGCCGTCGCCGATCTATGGAACATTCCCGCGACCATCGCGATGCCGCAGGATGCGCCGGCCATAAAACGCGCCCGGACGGAACGCTGGGGCGCTGATGTCGCACCATTCGATCGCGAAACCGTCGACCGCGTCGGCTTTGCCGAGGCGTTGGCCGATGACCTCGACCGTCCCATCGTGCCGCCCTACGACCATCCCGATACGATCGCCGGCCAGGGTACGGTCGGGCTGGAGATCGCCAGCCAGTGCCGGGCGCTCGGGATCGTTCCCGACGCCGTCGTTGTGCCCTGCGGCGGCGGCGGCCTGATCGCCGGTATTGCAACGGCGCTCGGAACGGCCATGCCGGGCGTGCCGGTTCATCCCTGCGAACCCGCCGCCGGCGACGACACGATACGCTCGCTGCAAGCCGGACAGAGGATTGTCTTGCCCGGTCCGATCCGCTCGGTCTGCGATTCCCTGCTTGCCGATACGCCCGGAGCGCTAACCTTCGAAATCAACCGGCGAATCCTGGCGTCCGGCGCTGCCATCTCCGATGCGGATGCGCTCTACGCCATGCGAATCGCGTTCGAAGACCTCAAGCTCGTCCTTGAGCCCGGCGGCGCAGCCGGCCTTGCCGCGCTCGTCGCGGGCAAAGTTCCCTGCCGGGGGCGAACCGTCATTGCGGTTGCCTCCGGCGGCAATGTCGATGCCGATATGTTCGCCCGGGCCTTGAACGGCCCGGATGCGCGATAGCCAGGCCAATGAGCTATCCGGCGGTGTTCGCCGACGCCCCCTCCTCCGACTTTGCCGGCGCAACGGGCTTTACGGCTGCCTGAGGCTGGGCATTCGCCGGCCTCTGCGGTGCCTTTGCAGGTTTTTGAACCTGCGCCATCTGTGCGGCCGTCTTCGGAACCTCCAGTTCGCTGGCCGGCCGGCGCTGGCACCGGCCCTGGAATTCGGCGCCGCTTTCGATCGACAGGACATCGTGCAGTACGTCGCCGGTCACATGAGCCGTCCGGCCGATGGTGACGGTCTTCGCACTGATCTGCCCCTCGACGGAACCGGACACCGTGATCTCTTCCGCAACGATCTTGCCTTCGACCTTGCCCGAAGCTCCGATCGTCAGTCGGCGGACATGAATATCGCCGGCTACGGAACCGTCGACCAGAAGTTCGCCCCCGGATGCAAGGTTACCGGTGACATGAAGGCCTTCGGTGATGACAGACGGCTTGCCGGCCGCTCGCTGCGGTGCAGGTTCCGGCGACGGCTTGCTTGCCGCTGCGGTTTCGGACGCTGCAGGGGGAGCCGGGGCCGCAGGCCGGGACGGTGCCGGCGCAGGGCGCTCACCGGCGCTGTTCTTGGACTTGTCTCTCGAAAACATGTTTGCCTGCCGTGCTCCACTTCAGGGGGATGTCGCGGGCCAGGTCCGCGATATCGGATTGTACGGGCGGTCCATTATGAGCCGACCGGTGACGGGAAACCAGAACTGGCAATGTATCGTTTCAACGGGTTCGGGCAAGATTAAGGCAGCGGTCGAAATGTCCGGAACACACCTCCCGTCAGGAAATATTGCCTGCTCTGGTGGGCGGTGACGGGATCGAACCGCCGACCTACTGGGTGTAAACCAGTCGCTCTCCCATCTGAGCTAACCGCCCGCGCGATGCCACCGTCGCATTGCGCCGCGATCCAGAACCGCATTCCGGCCCGAAACCCGCCCTTTTCTGCCACAAAACAGAATCGAAAATGGCCGCCCGCTTTCGGACGGCCATTTCCTGTATGCGCTCTATTCCTGGCAAGAGAGCCTAATTCAGCGCATCTTTCAGGCCCTTGCCGGCCTTGAATTTCGGCTGACGGGAGGCAGCGATCTGTATCGTTTCGCCGGTGCGCGGATTTCTGCCCGTGGATGCTGCCCGATGGGTGACATGGAAGGAGCCGAATCCTACCAGTTTCACCTCCCCGCCGGACTTCAGGGCGTCGGTAATCGAAGCGAGCGTTGCATCGATAACCGATGCAACGTCGGTTTTGCTCTGGCCCGTGCCAGCGGCAACGGCGGCTATCAGATCGTTCTTGTTCACGAATATCCCCTCTTGTTCCAGGAAGGTTGTTGTTAATCTGTCGGATCGGCTGCCAGCACCGGTCTCAATTCAAACGCGGATATGCCTCCCGACAATCGAGCGCGATCAGCCAGATTACGCAAAGTGTACGGCCATCGTGGCAAGCCGGTCAATGACGGAAACCACCGAAATCGACCCGATTTTGACGATTTCGCCGGCCGGTCGGATTGTAGCCTGCGTTTCAGCCGCTAGTGGGTCACCACGCCGACCTCGCCGCCGGCGCTCTCGCCGCGCACCGCCGCTACACCGGCGTCGGCCTCGACCCATTCGATCGGCGACAGTGTCGCAGTCAGCGCATGTTCGAGTATCTGGTCGACGGAACCGACCGCGACAATGTTCAGGCCGCGTTTGACGTTGTCCGGAATCTCCGCGAGATCCTTCTCGTTCTCGTCCGGAATGAGCACCGTCTTCAGGCCTCCGCGCAACGCGGCGAGCAGCTTTTCTTTCAGGCCGCCGATCGGAAGGACCCGGCCGCGCAGGGTGATTTCGCCGGTCATCGCGATATCCTTGCGCACCGGAATTCCGGTGAGGACGGAGACGATGGCGGCAATCATGGCGACGCCGGCTGACGGCCCGTCCTTCGGAGTTGCCCCTTCGGGCACATGCACATGGATGTCGCGCTTCTCGAAAACGGTCGGCTTGATGCCGAAGCTGACCGCGCGGGACTTCACGAAACTTTCGGCCGCATGGACCGACTCCTTCATGACGTCTCCAAGCTTTCCTGTCGCGGATACCTTGCCCTTGCCGGGAAGGGTGACGGCCTCGACCGACAGCAATTCGCCGCCGACTTCGGTCCAGGCCAGACCGGTAACGACGCCGACCGCATCCTCGTCCTCGGCCAGGCCGAAGCGGAACTTACGGACACCGGCAAATTTTTCGATATTCCGGTTGGTAACTGCGACCTTGTCCACGGTCCCGCCGACAATCTGTTTCACCGCCTTGCGCGCCAGGTTGGCGATTTCGCGCTCCAGATTCCGGACGCCGGCTTCGCGGGTGTAGTATCGGATCAGCGAGCGTAGCGCCGATTCGGATACCGACCATTCATGGTCCTTCAGGCCGTGCGCCTCGACCTGTTTGGGAATCAGGTGCCGCTTGGCGATTTCGACTTTCTCATCCTCGGTGTAGCCGGGCAGGCGGATGATCTCCATGCGGTCCATCAGGGGCTGCGGCATGCGCAGCGTGTTGGCCGTCGTGATGAACAGCACGTCGGACAGATCGTAGTCGACTTCGAGATAGTGGTCGTTGAAAGTCCCGTTCTGCTCCGGGTCGAGGACTTCGAGGAGGGCCGAAGAGGGATCGCCGCGCCAGTCCGCCCCCAGCTTGTCGACTTCGTCGAGGAGGAACAGCGGATTCGACGATTTCGCCTTCTTCATCGACTGGACCACCTTGCCCGGCATCGAGCCGATATAGGTGCGCCGGTGCCCGCGGATTTCCGCCTCGTCGCGAACGCCGCCCAGGGACAGGCGGACGAAATTGCGGCCGGTCGCGCGGGCAACCGACTTGCCCAGCGAGGTCTTGCCGACGCCGGGCGGGCCGACCAGGCACAGGATCGGCCCTTTGATCTTCTTCATGCGCTGCTGGACGGCGAGATACTCGATGATCCGCTCCTTGACCTTCTCCAGACCGTAGTGGTCCTCGTCGAGGATGCGTTCGGCGCGTCCGATATCGCGCTTGATCTTGGTCCGCTTTTTCCAGGGAATGCCCAGGAGCCAGTCGAGATAATTGCGCACGACGGTGGATTCGGCGGACATCGGGCTCATCGAGCGGAGCTTCTTCAGTTCGGCCTCGGCCTTTTCCCGCGCCTCTTTCGATAGCTTGGCCTTCTTGATTTTCTCCTCGATTTCGGCCAGCTCGTCCTTGCCGTCCTCGCTCTCGCCGAGTTCCTTCTGAATGGCCTTCATCTGCTCGTTCAGGTAGTACTCGCGCTGGGTCTTCTCCATCTGGCGCTTGACGCGATTGCGGATGCGTTTCTCGACCTGCATCACGCCGATCTCGCCTTCCATGCAGGAGTAGATCTTTTCCAGCCGCGCGCCGATCGGGGCGGTCTCCAGCAGTTCCTGCTTTTCCGGGATCTTGAGGTTCAGGTGCGAGGCCACCGTATCGGCCAGCTTGCCCGGCTCGTCGATCTGGTTGATCGATACCAGAACCTCCGGCGGAATCTTGCGGTTCAGCTTGATATACTGTTCGAACTGCGAAACCGCGGTGCGCATCAGCGCTTCGACTTCCTTGTCGTCCTCGCCCTCCTCGTCCATGACCTCGGCCCAGGCTTGGAAGAACGATTCGTTTTCGGCATAGCGCAGGATTTTGGCACGCTGGCCACCTTCGACAAGCACCTTCACGGTGCCGTCGGGCAGCTTGAGCAGCTGCAGCACCGTTCCGATCGTCCCGACGGTATAGATGTCGGAGGTCGAAGGATCGTCCTGCGCGGCGTTCTTCTGGGCGACCAGCAGGATCTGCTTGTCGTCGCGCATGACGTCTTCGAGCGCCCGGACGGATTTTTCCCGGCCGACGAAGAGCGGCACAATCATATGCGGAAATACGACGATGTCCCGAAGCGGGAGTACAGGCAGCAACACTCCGCCCTGAAGTTCGAACATACGGTTCACCCGAATGGTTTTCGGCCGACCCTATCCGGGCATCGACCGCAGGAAAGACTATAAGCCCGCAAACCGGCGCCGGGACGGCGGCTGCAAGAAAGGCGCCGGCAATCCGCCTGCCGCGACGGTATGGCCGAACCGCACGCCTGTATGCCGATACATCGGTTCGTTCGCGGCCGGATCAAGGGTTTCGCGGAAAAGTGCGACTCCGGGTCGGCGCCTCAGGCGCTGACGCCACCCATTTCCGCTTTGCGGTCGGCGTAAAGCAACAGCGGCTGCGCCCCGCCCTCGACGACCTCCTGGCTGATCGCGACCTCCTCGATCCCGTCGTCGCCCGGCAGGTCGAACATCGAATCGAGCAGGATATTTTCCATGATCGAGCGCAGGCCGCGGGCGCCCGTCTTTCTTGCGATGGCCTTGCGGGCGATCGCCGCCAGGGCATCCTCGGTAAAGCTGAGCTTGGCGCCTTCCATGTCGAACAGGCGCTGATATTGCTTGACCAGCGCGTTTTTCGGCTCGGTCAGGATCCGGACCAACGTGTGCTCGTCCAGATCCTCGAGCGTCGCGATCACCGGCAGGCGGCCGACGAACTCCGGGATCAGGCCGAATTTCAGCAGGTCTTCCGGCTCCAGATCGCGCAGCACCTCGCCGGTCTTGCGCTCGTCCGCCGCGCGGACGTCGGCGCCGAAGCCGATCGACTTGTTCTGGCCGCGCGAGGAGATGATCTTTTCCAGGCCGGAGAAGGCGCCGCCGCAGATGAACAGGATGTTGGTCGTATCGACCTGGAGGAATTCCTGCTGCGGATGCTTGCGGCCGCCCTGGGGCGGCACGGAAGCGACCGTCCCTTCCATGATCTTGAGCAGCGCCTGCTGCACGCCCTCGCCGGAAACGTCGCGGGTGATCGACGGGTTGTCCGCCTTGCGGCTGATCTTGTCGACCTCGTCGATATAGACGATGCCGCGCTGCGCCCGCTCGACATTGTAGTCGGCAGCCTGGAGCAGTTTCAGGATGATGTTTTCGACATCCTCGCCGACATAGCCCGCTTCGGTAAGCGTCGTGGCGTCGGCCATCGTGAAGGGCACGTCGATGATCCGCGCCAGGGTCTGGGCCAGCAGGGTTTTGCCGCAGCCGGTCGGCCCGACCAGCAGGATATTGGACTTTGCAAGCTCGACCCCGTTGGACTTGGCGCCGTGCGCCAGGCGCTTGTAGTGGTTGTGGACCGCGACGGACAGCACCCGCTTGGCGTGATGCTGGCCGATCACATAGTCGTCCAGGACCTCATTGATCTCGAGCGGAGTCGGAACGCCGTCGCGGCTCTTGACGACGTTGGATTTGTTCTCCTCCCGGATGATGTCCATGCAAAGTTCGACGCATTCGTCGCAGATGAACACCGTCGGGCCGGCAATCAGTTTGCGCACCTCATGCTGGCTCTTCCCACAGAACGAGCAATAGAGCGTGTTCTTGGATTCGCCGTTGCCGGATTTGCTCATCGGTAATCGGCCCCGTCAGGACCGGCTTGCAGATCGAAGACCCGCATCGACCGGTCTGGCCACTGTTCCCGCAACGTCTCTTTCCGAGACGCCGCGTTGGGCGCGCATGATAGCGACCGGGCCGCACCGTGACCAGATTGAATCCGGAAGGCGGCGCGCGACACCCGATTATCCGCCGTTCCCATTACCGTCGTCGCTTTCCTGCGGCCGGCTGGCTACAACCTCGTCGATGATTCCGAATTCTCTGGATTCTTCCGGAGTGAGAAAGCGGTCGCGGTCCATCGCCTCCTCGATTTTCGCGAGTTCCTGGCCGGTATGCCGGACGTAGATATCGTTCAGCCGCGCGCGCACGGCAAGAATTTCCCGGGCGTGGATTTCGATGTCCGTCGCCTGGCCCTGGAAACCGCCGGAAGGCTGGTGGATCATGATGCGGGCGTTCGGCAGCGCATAGCGCTTGTCCGGGGCTCCGGCGGCGAGCAGCAACGAACCCATGGAAGCCGCCTGCCCAACGCAGACGGTCGACACCTCAGGCCGAATATATTGCATCGTGTCGTAGACCGACAGGCCGGACGTCACGATGCCGCCCGGCGAGTTGATGTAGATCGAGATGTCCTTGGTCGGGTTTTCGGCTTCCAGAAACAGCAGCTGCGCGCAGATCAGCGACGACATCTGGTCCTCGACGGCGCCGGTGATGAAGACGATGCGCTCTTTCAGCAGGCGCGAATAGATGTCGTAGGCCCGTTCGCCCCGGTTGGTCTGTTCCACGACCATGGGCACGAGGGTGTTCATATAGTGATCGGCGGGATCGGGCATACGGCTCTCTCGGCTTCGGTTCGGATTCGACGGCAGCCGGGCCGGCCGGTCCGCCGCCTGTAAATAGGCTGCCCTGCGGGCGCTGCCAGTCCGGCGATTGCGCCACCGCGGGATGGGGACAAATCGCGGCCGGCGGCGCCGGGCCGGGCTTCCTACGCAGCTGCCTCCCCGGCAGAGGCGCCGTTCGTTTCCGGGCCGGCGACAACCTCTTCCAGTGTCGCTTCCCGTTCGGTGACCTGCGCGAGTTCGACGATATAGTCGATCACCTTGTCTTCGTAGATCGGCGCCTTGAGGCCGTCGCGCATCTCGGCGCTCTTCTGGTAGGCTTCCATCACCTCGCGCTGACGTCCCGGATAGTTTTGGGCCTCACGCAGGATGGCACGGTTCAACTCTTCGTTCGTCACCTCGATTTCCTGCCTGGCGCCGATCGCGCTGAGCACGATGCCGAGGCGGACCCGCCGGACGGCAATGTCGCGATACTCGGCCTTCAGCGCCTCTTCGGACTTGTCTTTCTCGTCCTCGTCGAGCCGGTCCTGCGCTTTGCGCTCCTCGTAATGCTTCCAGATTGCCTCGAATTCGACCTCGACCATGCCGGGCGGCAGCTCGAAGTCGTGGCCGTCGGCCAGAATATCGAGCAGGTCGCGTTTCAGGCGGGTCCGGCTCACGCCGTTATAGTCCTGCTCGATGTCGGTCTTTACGGCATCCCTCAGCGCGTTCAGGTCTTCCGCGCCGAGGGATTTGGCAAACTCGTCGTCGATCTCCGGCAGCTTCGCCGTGCGCAACTCCTTCACGGTAACGTCGAACACCGCGTCCTTTCCGGACAGGTGTTCGGCCGGATAGTCCTTCGGGAAGGTAACCTCCACGTCTTTCCGGTCGCCGGCCTTCGCGCCGATCACCTGGTCCTCGAATCCCGGAATGAAGGTGTTGGCGCCGAGATTGAGAGGATAGTCCTCGGCCGCGCCGCCGTCGAAAGCCTCGCCGTCCACGGTGCCGCGGAAGTCTATGACCGCGACATCGCCGGCTGCCGCCTCGTGGCCGGCGGGCGCCGGTTCGGTCTCCTTCCGGTTCTCGGCGAAGGAGGCAACGGCCCGGTCGACAATATCGTCCGCCACCGGGACCTTGAGCCGCTCCAGTTCGATCGACGCCAGATCCATGACGGTGAAATCCGGCAGGATTTCAAGCGACATGGTGTATTCGAGGTCGCCGCCATCCTTGTAGTCGCCGATCTCGATTTTCGGCTGCATCGCCGGTTTGAGCTCCTTGTCCTCCAGCGTCTTCGCGACGCTTTCCTGGAGCGTCTCCTCCAGCACTTCGCCGAGCACCGACTTGCCCAGCCGCATTTTCAGAACCGGCAGCGGCGCCTTGCCCCGGCGGAATCCCGGAAGCTGGATATCCCTGCCGACTTCGGTCAGCTTGCTGGTGACCTTGCCGTCGATATCCTTTGCCGGGATCGATACCCGGTATTCGCGTTTCAGGCCTTCGGCCGTCGTTTCCGTCACCTGCATGGTTCGGCAAATCCAATCTTGAGGTACGGGCGGCGCGGGCGCCCGATCGGTTCGTTTCCGTTCGATCCGGTTGGCCGGATGGTGCGGGCGGAGGGACTTGAACCCCCACGACTTTCGTCACTGGCACCTAAAGCCAGCGCGTCTACCAATTCCGCCACGCCCGCGCGGCCCGAAAGCGCCGGAACGGGCCGGGGCGCACCGCCGGCGCGCGGGGAGCCTATAAGGCCGCGCCCGCTGTCGTTCAAGCTTTGGCCGTCAATCAAGACGTTGCGCCGCAATGGCCCGGAACTGTGGCCGACGGTCCGTCAGGCGGAAATCTCAACTTCGTAGTCCACCGGAAAACCGCGCAGGAGCGACCTGACCCGCTCCTTCGCATCGGCGGGTGCACCGCCCAGCGCTATGTGCGCCGAAAGGCCCGCGGCCGAATGCTGCCCGGTCACCGAAACGCTGACACCCTCCTCCCGCAGCGGTGCAAGGGCTTCGCCGAAGACCCGCTCGATCGACTGCAGCCGCAGGGCGGGCTTGAAAACCTTGCCGAGCGCGGTTTGCGGCAAGGCGGGCAGAATGTGAACCCGCTTCGGCGCCGCCGGCCGCTCGGCGATCAGGGGCGCGACGAAGGCAAGGATCTCCGCTTCGGTCGCCGTCGTCCCCGGCTTGAGAGCGACATACACGACCGGCAGTTCGCCGGCATAGGCGTCCGGCTGACCGATCGCCGCGCTCATTTCGACGGCCGGGTGCCGGTTGACGATCTCCTCGACCATAGCCGGGTCGATATTGTGGGCGCCGCGGATGATGACGTCCTTGGACCGGCCGGTGACGAAGACATAGCCCTCGCCGTCGACATGGCCGAGGTCGCCGCTGATCAGCCAGCCGTCGTCGGTGAAGGCGCCCGGGTTGCGCGCCGCGTCGGTATAGCCGGGGCTGATGTTACCGCCGCGCGCCGCCAGTACCCCGGTCTCGCCCGCAGGCATGGGCCGCGAAACGTCGACGCTGTCCGGACCGTCGAACGCGGCGGCGATGACCTCGGTATGGGGCAGCGGCAGGCCGCAGGAACCGCCGACCCGCGCCGGCGCGTGGACCGGTTCCATGGCGATGATGCCGGAACTCTCGGTCATGCCGAACACGTTGCGCACCGGAATGCCGAAATTCTCCTCGAAGGCATCGGCCATTTCGGTCGGCAGCGGCGACCCGCCGATGATCAGGCCGCGGACGCTCGAAATATCGGTCTGCGGCACCGGCTGGCTGAGCAGAGCCGCCAGGGTCGTCGGCACCGCGGGCAGGATCGAGATGCGATGCTCCGCGACATGCTCCCAATAGCGCGCGACGATGTCCGGATGGCGCATGCCCAGGCGCGTCGGCAGGACGACGCCGGCGCCGCCGGCCAGAAAGGCCAAGCCGAACACCATGGACCCGGCGACATGGAACAGCGGGAAGCCGTTGATCGCCGCATCGTCCGGCCGGACATCGAGCATCAGGCACGCCGACCATGAAACGTGCAGTTCGTTGCCGTGGGTGTGCAGGGCCAGCTTCGGCGCACCGGTCGTGCCGCCGGTATGGAAGCAGGACGCGATATCGCCCTGCCCGATCCTGCGGCCCGAAGTCAGCCGGTCGGCCGGGTAGCCGGAGATCGCCGAGGCGAAATCGTCAGCGCCGTCCTGCGCGCCGCCTATCGACAGGACGGCGTTCAGCCCCGGCGCGCGGTCGCGCACTTCCAGCGCCCTGCTCCAGATGTTCAGGTTCGGGTCCGGCCCAAGCGCGACCAGCACCTTCGCGCCGACCGCCTCGACCAGTTCAACGATATGGTCGGCATTGAGCAGATTGTTCACCGGGCAGGCCCGGCCGGCCGCCTCGCCGCCCCACAGGGCGAAATGCGCCTCCGGAATATTCGGCGCCAGCATGGCGACCGCGTCGTCCGGCCCGACGCCGAGATCGGTAAAAAGGTTGGCCGCTTGGGTCACGCGGGCGAACAGGTCGGCGTGGGAGAGGTCTGCCGACGGGCCGCCCGGCGTGCCGGTCTCCAGATAGCGGAAGGCGGTCCGGTCGCCGTAAAGGTCGCGCCCGCGGGCCAGCAGGTCCCAAGTCGAATCGGCGGGCAGAAAGCGCTCGCGCGTGGCGTCTTCCAGTTTCCGCACATCGGCGCGGTTACGGATTTTCCGGTTTGTCGCAGGCGCATTCATGCAGCGTCCAGTCCCATCTGCCAGAAGCCGGCCTCAAGCCGGGTCGCCTCGGCGAAGATTCTCTGCGCGCCGGCCAGCCGGGCCTCGCCGCCGCGCCGGGCCCAGAGATCGTCGAGAGCGGCAGCGGCGCCCCGCGCGACCTCCTGATACTCGTCGCCTGCATACATGTCGATCCAGGCCCGGTAAGGGTTGTTCGCCACTGTTTCCAGAGTGCCGAGCATCCGGCCGATCTCACCGTAGCCGACGACGCAGGGGGCGAGCGCAACATGCAGGTCCAGCAGGTCGCCGCGCAAGCCGGTCTCCAGGACATAGCGCGTGTAGGCGAGGCAGCCCGGCGCTTCCGGCGCCGCTTCCATATCGGCCTCCGTCAGGCCCCAGGAGGCGCAGAATTCGACATGCAGGCGCATTTCGGTCTCGGAAATAGCGCTCAGCACCTCCGCGGCCGACCGGATGTCCGCCAGGGTTTCGGCCTTGTAGGCTGCGAGCGCCCAGGCGCGCGAAAAGTGGATAAGAAACAGGTAATCCTGGATCAGATAGTGCCGGAACGCCGCTTCCGGCAGGCTGCCCGCGCCCAGCAGCCGGACGAATTCGTGCCCGACATAAGCGTTCCAGTGCGCCCCGGTACCGGCCCGTAGCCGGTTGAACAGCGCGCCCTCGTAAACCGGTTCTGTCGGGGATCCGGTCATTTCGAACCAGCACGTCTCCCACATCCCTGGGCCGGCGCACGACCGGTCCGACTGGCGACCGTCCTGCCTCTCCCGTGAAGATCTGGGTGCCGTTATAGCGTCAAACCGTATCGCCAGAAGAATGCAGGCGCATTTGTCGCCGGATCTGAGTTTCCGGTGTGCCGAACATTGCGACTCAGGCTGCCTCGCCAACCGCCACCGTCACGCGCTTTCCCAGCTGGCGCAGGGCACGGTCCATCGTTGCGGTCTTGGTGCTGTGCTCCGGATTCAACATTCGCCACACTTCGCTTTCGGCAACATCGAGATCGCGGGCAAGGCGGCGTTGCGATATTCCGGCCTGGCGCCAGGCCTCGTAAAGGGCCGCTTTCAGCGCGATCTGCACCGGCGGAACGACCAGGGGCCGCCTCCTGCCGGCGCGTGACGGCTCGGGCAGGGTCCCGCCTTCCCGTATCGTGGTCGCAATGAGTTCGCGCAGCAGGTCCTTGGCCTCGACCAGCGCCTCATCCCGGCTTGCGCCGTCCGTGGCGCCCCACCCGAAATCCGGGAACGCGACGACATACCGGCCGTCCTCGTCGCGTTCAATCTCGGCGGCATAGTTATAGGAATCGGCCATATCAGAGCAACATGTTGCGGACATCCTTCGGCAGGCGCACGACGAGGCCGTCCAGGGCGTCGGTCAGCGTTATCTGGCAGCCGAGACGCGACGTTTTCTGAATGTCGTAGGCCAGGTCCAGCATGTCCTCCTCATCCTCGGAAGGATCGGGCAGCCTGTCGAACCAGGCAGGGTCCACGATGACATGGCAGGTGGCGCAGGCCATCGAGCCTTCGCACGCCCCTTCGATGTCCAGTTCGTTGTCCCAGGCGATCTCCAGCAGGGTCTGGCCGGCCCGGGCCTCGATTTCCCGCGGATTGCCGTTGCGCTCGACGAAGGTGACTTTCGGCATGGCGATTCCGGCAACCTGCGCCGCGTCGGGCGTCAGCGCTTGAAAGCTGTCAGGAAATGTAAGGATTTGTCGGGAATCGAATTCTAGACGGTAAAGGATTCGCCGCAGCCGCACCGGCCCTTTTCGTTCGGATTGACGAAATCGAACCGGGCGTTGAACCGGTCTTCCACCCAGTCCATCTCGCTGCCGAACAGGAACATGGTCGCCGAGGGCTCGATGAAGATCCGCACGCCCTTGTCCTCAACCACGTCCTCGAACTTCTTCTGCTCCCGGGCGTATTCGACATAGTAGCTCATGCCCGAGCAGCCGGTGGACTTCACGCCGACGCGCAGGCCGAGCACCTCGTCCTCCGCCTTGTCCATCAGGGCCTTCGCCCGGTCGGCGGCGCGGTCGGTCAGCGTGATTACCTGGGGCATCATGGGCATCGTCTCCTGCCGGCGATGTAAGGCGGCATTTTCGGATTTTCCAGCCGTCGTTTCAACAGTTCGTGCGCTTTCCGCGTTCAGAACATGTCGAGGATGAATTTCGCATCGTCGCTCATCTGCTCCGGGGTCCAGGGCGGCGACCAGGTCAGCGTGACCGTGACCCGCCCGACACCGTCCACGGCGGCGACGGCATCGGCAACCTGTTGCGGCATCTCGCCGGCGACCGGGCAGTGCGGCGCCGTCAGGGTCATGGTGATCTCGACATCGCCGTTCAGCCGCCGGTTTGCCTCGTAAATCAGGCCCAGATCGTAGATGTTGACCGGAATTTCCGGGTCGTGGACGGTCTTCAGCGCCTCGACCACGGCGTCCCGGTCGGCCCGCCCCTGCGGACTTTCGAGCGCGGCGCCCGCAACCGCCGTGAGCCCCTCCTCCGCCGGCGCTTCCATGAAATCCGCCAGGCCGCCGGCAAAGGCCCCGCTGCCGGGTTCGCCGGTCATCGTCAGGCCGCCCCCGGACCGGACGGGAAACCGGGCCGCGCGCCGGCCAGCTTCTGCAGATGTTTCAGCATCGCCATCATGCCGACCTGGCGCTGCGTCGTGAGCGCGCCGAGATTGAGCCGGCGGACATGGTCCAGCGTGATCTGCGCCAGCTCCGCCGTCGTCAGGCCGCTGAAGCTGTCGGTCATCATCGTGACCAGGCCCTTGACGATGGCGGCGTCGGAATGGCCGCGGAAATAGTGCCGGTCCTCGTCAATGTCGTGAAGGATCCACACCCGCGACATGCAGCCATGCATCAGATGGGCTTCGTCCATCGCCTCTTCCGGGAACGGTTCGCGCCGCTTCTTCTTGGCGATGTCGAGCAGGTATTCGAAGCGCATCTCGTCGTCGAGCGCTTCGAGCGTTTCCGCATAATCCTCATAGGCCGAAAGGTCCATCGCGCCTAGGCCAGCAGCTTCTGCGCGTGGCGGATACCGGCGGCCAGCGCATCGATTTCTTCCGTCGTGTTGTAGAGCGCCATCGAGGCCCGGACCGTCGATTCGATGCCCATACGCGCCATCAGGGGCTGGGCGCAATGGTGGCCGACGCGCACGGCAACGCCCTGCCGGTCGAGGATCGCGCCGACATCCATGGAATGCAGCCCGTCGACGACGAAGGACACGATCGCCGCCTTGTCGGGCGCCTCGCCGATCGGGCGCACGCCGGGAATTTCGCGCAGCGCGCCCATCGCATGATGGCACAGCGCGTGCTCGTGGGCGCCGATGGCCTCCATGCCGAGCGCCCGGACATAGTCGATCGCCGCGCCCAGGCCGATCGCCTGCACAAAGGGCGGCGTCCCGGCCTCGAAGCGCAGGGGCGGTTCGGCGTAGACCGTCTTCTCGAACGACACGGTCTCGATCATGTCGCCACCGCCCTGCCAGGGCGGCATGGACGCCAGCCGCTCCGCCGTGCCGTACAGCACGCCGATGCCGGTCGGCCCGTAGAGCTTGTGGCCGGTGAAGGCGTAGAAATCGCAGCCGATGGCCTGCACGTCGACCGGCTGGTGGACGACGCCCTGCGCGCCGTCGATCAGCACGCAGGCGCCCGCCGCCTTGGCCAACCGCGTCACCTCGGCGACCGGCACCACCGTACCGAGCACGTTCGAGACATGGGTAACGGAGACCAGCCTGGTCCGGCCGGTCAGCAGTTCGGCAAACCTTTCCAGGTCGAAGCGGCCGTCGTCCTCCACCCGGGCGACCTTGAGCACGACCCCCTTGCGGTCGCGCAACAGTTGCCAGGGCACGATATTGGCATGGTGTTCCATCTGGGTGATGACGATCTCGTCGCCGGCCGACAGATTCGCCTCGGCCCAGGAACAGGCGACCAGGTTGATCGCTTCGGTCACGCTCTTCGTGAAAACGACGGTCTCCGGCTCCGGCGCGTTGAGCAGCGCGGCCACCTTCTCGCGCACGCCCTCATAGGCCTCGGTCGCCGCGCCGCTGAGAAAATGGGCGCCGCGATGGACGTTGGCGTACTCGCTGGCATAGCTGTGCTGTATCGCATCGAGGACGGATTGCGGCTTCTGCGCGCTCGCGCCGTTGTCGAGGAAACACAACGGCCTGTTGTAGACGGTGCGCGACAGGATCGGGAAATCCGCGCGCACGGCAGCCGGATCGTAGGTATTGCGGCCGTGGGCCGGCATCTCGCGAACGGCAGAGGCCGCGGTCATAGCGCCCATAGTCATGATCGGGGCCGCTCCGCCATCCAGCGCGCCACGTTCCGCTCCAGCGGCAGGCGCATGCCGGCGAGCGCCACCGCGTCGATCGCCTCGTTCAGGAACGCCTCGACCAGCAATTGCCGGGCCTGACCCTCCGGGACGCCGCGCGAGCGCAGATAGAACAGCGCCTCGGCGTCCAGGTCCCCGGCGGTCGCGCCGTGGCTGCACTGCACGTCGTCGGCATGGATGAACAGTTCGGGTTTGGTGTTCACTTCCGCGGTTTCCGACAGCAGCAGCGCGCGGCTCATCTGGTGGCCCTCGACCTTCTGGGCGTCCTGCCGGACCGTTACCTTGCCCTGAAACACGGCGCGCGCGCGCCCGTCCAGCACACCTTTGTAGAGCTGGTCGCTGTGGGTTTCCGGCGCAGCATGGTCGACCGACGTGGTGTGGTCGCAATGCTGCCGCCCGCCGGCGAGATAGGCGCCGTTGAGGCGGCAATGGGCGCCCGGCGCATCCAGCGAAACCCGCAATTCGTTGCGCGAAATCCGGCCGCCGAGGGTGAAGCAGAAGCTGTCGAACATGGCGCCGCGGTCGAGCGCGGCATCGAGCAGGGCGATATGGATGGCCTCGCGCGATTCGTCCTGGACCTTGCAGTGGCGCACGATGGCTTCGGCACCGGCGGCGACATCGGTCACCAGGTTGGCGAAATAGCCGCCGATGCACAGGCCGACATGATGCTCGACCACCGTCACCCGGCTGCCCGCCCCGGCAACGATGAGGTTGCGCGGCTGGTAGGCGGGCGGAAGGGCGCCGCCGGTACCGACGGACAGGATTTCGATCGGCATGTCGACCGTCACGCCGTCGGGCACGATCAGGACATAGCCGTCTTCCAACCAGCTGTCGTTGAGCGCCTTGAGCGCGCCGCCGGTCGCCGCCACCCGCCGCTTCAGCAAATCTGCTACGCCCGGGTGGCCGGAAGCCAACGCCCCGGCAAGCGACGTGAGCACCGTGCCGCCGGGCAGGGCCGGCACCGACGAAAGGGCCGGCCGGACCTGTCCGTTGACCAGCACCAGCCGGCAGTCCGCCTCGCGGCCGAAGACGAGGGCCGGCAGGCTCTCCTTCGCCACATCGGCGGGCGCCGGCGCCCAGTCCAGTTCCAGACCCGTCAGGTGCGCGAGACTGGTGTAGCGCCAGTCCTCGACCCGCCGGTCGGGCAAGCCGTGCGCCGCGAACCGGTCGGCTGCATCGGCCCGCACCGCGCCCAGCCAATCCGGCGCAGCATCGGAACCGTCCGCCGGTCCGCTGCGCCAGCCGGTCAGCCAGTCGGCACCGGAATCCGCAGCGGTTCCGGCCGTTTCCGCGATCGGAACGAGGCCCGCCATCGCCTAGGCCGCCGCTTTTTCCACAAAGGCGGCATAGCCTTCGCTCTCCAGGCGCGTGGCCAGTTCCTTGCCGCCGGATTGGGCGATCCGCCCGCCGGCGAGCACATGGACCCGGTCGGGCACGATATAGTCGAGCAACCGCTGGTAATGGGTGATGACCAGCATCGAGCGCTCCGGCCCGCGCAGGGCGTTGACCCCGTCGGCGACGATCTTCAGCGCATCGATGTCGAGGCCGCTGTCGGTCTCGTCGAGCACGGCGAAGGCCGGCTCAAGCACCGCCATCTGGAGAATTTCGTTACGCTTCTTCTCGCCGCCGGAAAAGCCGACGTTGACGGCGCGTTTCAGCATGTCGTCGCTCATGCCGAGCGCTTTCGCCTTCTGCCGCACGAGCTTGAGGAACTGCATGGCGTCGAGTTCTTCTTCTCCGCGCTGCACCTTGAGCCCGTTCACGGCGTGCTTCAGGAAGGTCATGTTGGTGACGCCGGGAATCTCGACCGGATACTGGAAGGCGAGGAAAAGGCCCGCCGCAGCGCGCTCTTCGGGATCGAGCGCCAGCAGATCCTCGCCCCTGAATCTGACGCGGCCTGCGGTGACCTCGTAGCCGTCGCGGCCGGAGAGCACATAGCTGAGCGTGCTCTTGCCGGAACCGTTCGGCCCCATGACGGCATGAACCTCGCCCGGCGCGACCGCCAGGGTCAGGCCGTTCAGGATCGCCCTGCCGTCGACGGCGGCGTGCAAATTCTCGATTTCGAGCATGTTTCCCCGAACCTGTCTGTTCTGTCTTGCGGCCCTGTTTCCCGGCGGGCTTCGCCGCCCGGAGCGCCGGTCAGCCGACGCTGCCTTCGAGACTGATGCCGACGAGCTTCTGGGCCTCGACGGCGAATTCCATCGGCAGTTCCTGCAGCACTTCCTTGCAGAAGCCGTTGACGATCAGCGCCACCGCGTCCTCCTCGCCGATGCCCCGCTGCCGGCAGTAGAACAACTGGTCCTCGCCGATCCGCGAGGTGGTCGCCTCGTGCTCCACCTTGGCGGTCCGGTTCCTGCTCTCGATGTAGGGCACGGTATGGGCACCGCAGCGGTCGCCGATCAGCAGCGAATCGCATTGGGTAAAATTGCGCCCGTTCAGAGCTTTGGGCCCCATTCTTACCAGGCCGCGATAGGTATTGCGCGCCCGGCCGGCCGAAATGCCCTTGGAGATGATGCGCGAGCGAGTGTTGCGCCCCAGATGGATCATCTTCGTGCCGGTATCGGCCTGCTGCGCATTGTTCGCGATGGCGACGGAATAGAATTCGCCGACGGAATTGTCGCCCTGGAGGATGCAGGACGGGTATTTCCAGGTGATCGCCGAGCCGGTTTCGACCTGGGTCCAGCGGATTTTCGAATCGTCGCCCCGGCAGGCACCCCGCTTGGTAACGAAATTGTAGATGCCGCCCTTACCGGTCTCGTCGCCGGGATACCAGTTCTGGACGGTCGAATACTTGATCTCCGCATCCTTCAGCGCGACCAGTTCGACGACGGCGGCGTGAAGCTGGTTCTCGTCGCGCATCGGCGCGGTGCAGCCTTCGAGGTAGGAGACGTAGCTGCCTTCTTCGGCAACGATAAGGGTCCGCTCGAACTGGCCGGTATCCTTGGCGTTGATGCGGAAATAGGTCGACAGTTCCATCGGGCAGTGAACGCCCGGCGGGATGTAGACGAAAGAGCCGTCGGAGAAGACCGCCGAATTCAGCGTGGCGTAAAAGTTGTCCGTATAGGGTACGACGGTGCCGAGATATTTCCGCACCAGCTCCGGGTGGTTCTGCAACGCCTCCGAGATCGAGCAGAAGATGACGCCGTGGCTCTCCAGCTCCTTCTTGAACGTGGTGGCGACCGAGACCGAATCGAACACGGCGTCAACCGCGACCTTCGGCGCGCCCTGCACGCCGGCGAGCACCTCCTGCTCCTTGAGCGGAATGCCGAGCTTCTCGTAGGTCCGCAGCAGTTCCGGGTCGACCTCGTCCAGGCTTTTCGGCCCTTCCGTGTTCTTGGGCGCGGCGTAGTAGTAGATGTCCTGAAAGTCGATCGCCGGATAGTCGACCATGGCCCAGGTGGGCTCCGTCATGGTCAGCCAGTGGCGGTAGGCCTTGAGCCGCCAGTCGAGCATCCAGTCCGGCTCGTCCTTCCGGGCCGAGATGAAGCGGACGATGTCCTCGTTCAGCCCCTTCGGGGCCGTCTCCATCTCGATCTCGGTCTCCCAGCCATGCTTGTATTTGCCGAGGTCGCGGACCTGGGCGACGGTCTGTGCGGTTGCCGCCATGACTAGCGTGCCTCCCCGGCGATGCGGGAGGCCGGGGCGCTCTCCGCAGCATGAAAGGGAACGCCGAACATCGCCGGGATTGCCATATCCTCCAAGGTAACCTCGGACAGCGCGCCCCGGATCGCCGTGTTGACCCGGTCCCAGTTGCCGCGCACCGGGCACAGCTGTTCGACGTCGCAATCGCCCTCGGCGCCGTCGACGCAGGCGGTCAGGCTGACCGGCCCTTCGAGCGCGCGGATGACTTCGAGCATCGAAATGTCGCCGGCCGGCCGCGCGAGCCGGTAGCCGCCGTGCACGCCGCGCTGCGACGCCAGCACGCCTTCCTTCGCCAGCGCCTTGAGCACCTTGGCGACCGTCGGCGCCGGCACGCTGGACTCTTCCGACAGTTGCGGAGCGGTCACCTGCTTGTCCGGCTCGCGCACCATCTGCGTCAGCACGACGACGGCATAATCGGTAATCCTGTTGAGGCGCAGCATGGGCGGCCCTCCCACGGCTCGACCGGTGCGGCGAACTCGGCGGCGCGCCGCCAAACCGGACCGGATTTGTCTGGATTAAGGTAGGTCCGTCAAACCGAAATCAAGACCGATCCGGTGCGGTATTGCCGCAGCGGGCGGACCGGCACGCCGGCGGTTCAGGCGGCGCGGCTTTTTGCGGTGACGGTGTCGCTCCACGCGGCGAGGAACCGGTCGATGTCCCGCTCGGTCGTATACAGCCCCTGGCTCACCCGGATGGCCGATCCGGCGATTTCCGGCCCGACCCCCATCGCCGACAGGACCGGCGAGGCCGCCACCTTGCCCGACGAACAGGCCGAGCCTGCCGACACGGCGATGCCGGCAAGATCGAGGCGCATCGTCATCAGGGCCGACGGAATACCGGGAACAGCCGCGCAGAGGGTATTCGGCAGCCGCAGCGCGCCGCTGCCGATAATGCGGAGTCCGGGAACGCGCTCGCGCATCGCCGCTTCCAGCCGGTCGCGCCGGTCGCGCACCCCGGCCCAGCCGTCGGCCTCGCGGGCGGCCGCTTGCGCCGCCGCGCCGAAGCCGGCGATGCCGGAAACGTTTTCGGTGCCTGCCCTGACGCGCTGTTCCTGCCCGCCGCCGGCGATCAGGGCCGGCCACGCACCCGGATCCCGCACGATCAGGGCGCCGGTGCCGGTCGGACCGCCGATCTTGTGGGCGGTCACGCTCATGCTGTCGCAATGGGCCCAGATGTCCGCCAGCCCGGCCTTGCCCGCCTGCTGAACCGCGTCGACATGGAGTCGAACCCCTGCGGCCCGACACAATCCGGCGGCCTCGGCCACCGGCTGCACCACCCCGGTTTCGTTGTTCGCCGCCATCAGGGCGACGGTCGCGACGTCCGGGTGCTGTTCCAGCAGGGTTTCCAGTGCCGCAAGGTCGATGCGGCCTTCCGGAAGGCAGGCGATCGTTCTCAGATCGCCGATATTTTCCAGAACCGACGGATGCTCGATCCCGGCGGCGGCGACCGGCCCCGGAGACGCCTTCATCGCCATGGCGTTGGCCTCGGTCGCGCCGCTCGTGAACACGACCGAGGCGGGATCGCAGCCGGCCAGCGCGGCGACATCCGCCCGGGCCCGCTCGACCACGGAGCGCATCGCCCGGCCTTCGCCATGGACCGACGACGGATTGCCGCGCAGCGTCATGGCCGCGGTCATCGCCGCCGCCGCTTCGGGCCGCAGCGGGGCGCTGGCGTTGTGATCGAGATAGACGCGCGTCATCGGCGGTGCGCCCGTTAAAGAAGTGAATTCGAAAACGGAGCCGGCGGTTCAGGCGGATTTGGCGGCCGGCGGTTCCTCGCGCCGGTCGCGTTCGGCCTCCAGTTCCTCGATCCGCTCGGTCAAAACGTTGACCTGGCTGCGCAGCGCTTCGATCGCAGGCACCATCGGATCGCTCAAATCGCCGGTCGTGCCGTAGGCGACGAACTTCTTCACCGTCCGCTTGTCCTTCGGCATGACGGTCTTGGCCGGAATGCCGGTTACCGTGACGTTCGGCTGGACATCGCGCACAACGACGGCATTGGCGCCGACCCTAGCATTGGCGCCAACGGTAATCGGCCCGAGGACCTGTGCGCCCGAGCCGACGATAACGCCGTCCTCCAGGGTCGGATGGCGTTTGACATTGCGCTGGGCATCGGAATCGACGCTCGGCGACGTCCCGCCCAGGGTGACGTCGTGATACAGGGTGACGTCGTCGCCGATCTCGGCGGTCTCGCCGATCACCACGCCCATGCCGTGGTCGATGAACAGCCGCTTGCCGATCTTCGCGCCGGGATGGATCTCGATCCCGGTCCAGAAACGGCCCCATTGCGAGATCCAGCGGCCCAGCAGAAACATCCGGCGCCGCCAGAACCACCGCGCGGTCCGATGGAACAGCAAGACATGGAAGCTGGGATAGTTGAGGGCGACCTCGAACCGGCTGCGCGCCGCCGGGTCGCGGGCCATGATCCCGTCGATTTCGTCGCGCAAGGTGCGAAACATGGCGTCTTCGCTCCTCCCCGGCGGGAGCCGGTCGGCGCCCGTCGCGGTTCCACCGCTACAATCTGGCGCTTGAAACCCCGGCGGTGCGGCAGCATATGGACCCGCGCTCGATTTGTATCGGCGCCGGCTCGCACCGCCCCCGCCTCACGCGCCATTTTACCAGATAATGCTTGCTCCAGAGCGGTCAAGACACGCGAAATACCCGCCGTTTTTGCGGACTTCCGCGGGCCGGCAGTCGCTTGAGGGCGCCACGGTCGAACGAAGGGAGCGTGCGGATGCCTGACGTGATTCTTCCCGGCCCGGACGGCCGGCTGGAAGGCCGCTACCATCACAGCAAAAAGCCGAATGCGCCGATCGCGCTGATCCTGCATCCGCATCCGCAGCACGGCGGGACGATGAACAACAAGATCGTCTACCGCCTGTACCACGTCTTCGCCCGGCGCGGCTTCTCCACCCTGCGCTTCAACTTCCGCGGGGTCGGCCGGTCCCAGGGCGTCTACGACCGCGGCGAGGGCGAACTGTCGGACGCCGCTGCCGCCCTGGACTGGATGCAGCAGCACAACGAGAACGCCTCCGGATGCTGGGTCGCCGGTTTCTCCTTCGGCGCCTGGATCGGCATGCAGCTCCTGATGCGCCGGCCGGAACTGGACGGATTCATTACGGTCGCGCCACCCGCCAACATGTACGATTTCTCCTTTCTGGCGCCCTGCCCCTCTTCCGGTCTCATGGTGCACGGCCGGGAAGATACGCTGGTCTCGCTGGAATCGGTGGAGAGGCTTGCCGAGAAGCTGATGACCCAGAGGGGCGTCGTTATCGATCTCCGGGTGGTCGAGAATTGCGACCACTTCTTCAACGACCATCTCGACGAGATGCAGGCGCACGTCGAGCAGTATCTCGACGTCGCCCTCGCGACCCCCCGGGTCCGCGCCATCGGCGGCCGGCGGTAGGGCGCGGTCAGTCCGGCCTGTCGATAACGCCGCCGCTTGTCGACTCTGGCACGCCGGTCGTCGCCGGCAGGCTGGTCGGCAGGCCGTCGGCGACCCTGAGTGCCAGCCACCCGAAGGCCTGGGCCTCCAGCGCGTCGCCGTTCCATCCTACCGCCTCGACCGGTTCGACCGGCGCCGCCAGGACGCGCCGCAAACCGTCCATCAGGAAGCCGTTCTTGCGGCCCCCGCCGGTCACCAGCCAGCGCCGCGGCCTGTCCGGCATCCAGTCGAGGGCGCGCGCGGCCGATTGCACACAGAACGCCGCCAGCGTCGCCGCACCGTCCGCAGTACCGAGGCCGTCGACCGCCGCGTCAAACGTGTTGCGGTCCAGGCTCTTGGGCGGTTCGGTTGCGAAATAGGGATGGTCGAGCCAGGCCGCGACCCGATCCGTATCCGCCGTACCGCGCGCCGCCGTGTCGCCGTTTGTATCGAAGGCCGCGCCGGTCGTCCGTAACATCCAGTCGTCGAGCAGCGCGTTGGCGGGCCCGGTATCGAAGGCGAGCAGCGGGGTGTCCTCGACGGCTCCGTCCCGCCGGACCGCGCCGATCCACGTCACGTTGGCGACGCCGCCGAGGTTGAGCACGGCGAGCGGCTTGTCGAGTCCGGCCGACAGGGCGGCATGGAAGAGCGGCGCCAGCGGCGCGCCCTGCCCGCCGCGGCGCATGTCGGCGCTGCGGAAGTCGCTGACGACCGGAATTCCGACGGCCTGCGCCAACGCCCTGGCATCGCCGATCTGGACGGTCACGCCGTTTTCCGGATCGTGGAAAATCGTCTGGCCGTGAAAGCCGATCCAGTCCACCTCCGCCGGCCGCAGGCCTTCCGCCGCAAGAAATGCCCGCAGCGCCGCCAGATGGGCGTCGGTGACCGCGGCGACCGCCGCTTCGGACGCTTTTCCCCGCCCCAGGCAGGCCCGGACCGCGGCGCGCTGCGAGGCGGAATAGCCGCAGGTCCGCGCCGACCCGGCCTCGATGCGCCACGCGCCGTCGGAGCGGATCAGAGCGACATCGATCCCGTCGAGCGACGTGCCGCTCATCGTCCCGATGGCGGTGCGCAGCGTCATGGGCGACTATGGAAAATCGAGGGAGGCATCGCAATTTGTCCGGCCGGGCGGGCTGTGTTAGATCGCCGGTCCATCAGGCCGCTGTCGCGGTTCGCGCCCCGGTTGAAACCGGGGCCACGGGGGAGATAGCGCGGCCCATGTCCGGCTTCAAATCCGATTTCATGAACGTGCTGCACGAGCGCGGCTACGTCCACCAGTGCACCGACGCGGACGGGCTCGACGCGAAGGCGGCAAGCGGGGTCGTGACCGCCTATATCGGCTTCGACTGCACGGCCGACAGCCTGCATGTCGGCAGCCTGCTCCAGATCATGCTGCTGCGCCGGCTGCAACAGACCGGCCACAGGCCGATCGTCCTGATGGGCGGCGGCACGACGCGGGTCGGCGATCCCTCGGGCAAGGATGCGTCGCGCCAGCTGCTGAGCGATGCGCAGATCGCGGCCAATATGGCCGGCATCCGCAGCGTGTTCGAGAAATTCCTGACCTTCGGCGACGGGCCGGCGGATGCGGTCATGGCCAACAATGCCGACTGGCTGAACGGCCTCGCCTATGTCGATTTCCTGCGCGAGTACGGCCGCCATTTCACGATCAACCGCATGCTGACCTTCGACAGCGTCAAGCTGCGGCTCGACCGGGAGCAGCCGCTGACCTTCCTTGAGTTCAACTACATGATCCTCCAGGCCTACGACTTCGTCGAACTGGCGCGGCGCTACGAGTGTTCGCTCCAGCTCGGCGGCTCGGATCAGTGGGGCAACATCGTCAACGGCGTCGAGCTCGGCCGGCGCGTCGAGCAGCGCGAGTTGTACGGCCTGACTTCGCCGCTCATCACAACAAGCTCGGGCGCCAAGATGGGCAAGACGGCCCAGGGCGCAATCTGGCTCAATGCCGACAGGCTCGGCGCCTACGACTACTGGCAGTTCTGGCGCAACACGGAAGATGCGGATGTCGGCCGTTTCCTGCGCCTGTTCACCGACCTGCCGCTCGGCGAAATCGCCCGGCTGGAAGCCCTGGACGGCGCCGGGATCAACGAGGCCAAGAAAGTGCTGGCGACGGCGGCGACGGCGATGCTGCACGGCCCGGAAGCCGCCGAGGCGGCAGCCGAAACGGCGCGCCGGACTTTCGAGCAGGGCGAAGCGGACAGCGGCCTGCCGGTGGTCGAGGTGCCGGCCGCCGAACTGGAAGCCGGCATCCCCGCCTTCGACCTGTTCCGGCGCGCAGGACTGGCGGCCAGCGGCGGCGAAGCCCGGCGGCTGATCCGGGGCGGCGGCGCCCGGGTCGGCGGCGCGCCGGTCACGGACGAGAACCGGTCTATCGGCGCCGACGCGATCGGCCCGAACGGCACGATCAAGCTGTCGGCAGGCAAAAAGCGGCACGTCCTGGTGCGTCCTGTGCGCGCTGCCTAGTTTCGCCCGCCCTTGCGGCCCTTCCCGCCGCTGCCGAAATCGAAGAGCCGGCGCAGCGCCCCGGGCGTGAGCAGGGATATCGGATTGACCTGGAATTTCGGCTTGTCCAGAGATCCCTTGACGGTGAAATGGGCGGCCAGAAGGCCGCTGCCCTTCTCGCCGACCAGCAGGTCGCCGATAACCGGCACCTTGGCGAATACGCTGTTCAACTCGTAAAGAGGCACCAGCGTGCCGCGCAGCCGGACATCCCGTTTCGCACGGCCGATCTCGCCGGCTGCGGTCACCCCGATCAGGCTGCTGTAGGCGCGGCCTTCGCGGATCCGGAGCCGGTCGCCCCGAATATCGAACTTCATGTCGAGCCGCTGCATCCTGATGCTGCCGTCGATACGGCGGCGTTCCGCGAGGGCGAAGAACCGGGCGACCGCCGGAGCCCGTTCGACCTGGAAACCCTTGAGGCGCAGGGTGCCGGACATCGGCTTGCCCTTGAGCGACGGACGGCGCAGGGCGCGGACGGACAGCGCGCCGCCGCGCAGATTGTCGACGATGCCGAGGGCGCGCAAGGCGCCGCCGCCGTCGTCGGACGCGAGCATCACAGTCTGACCGCCGCCGGCCGGCGTCAGGCGAAGGCTCAGGGATTTGCCGGACGGAAGCGCCGCGTTCAGGCGCACCCGCCGAAGATCCCGGCCGTCGTAGCGCCCGGAACCGGCCGCCGACCACAAAGGGAGGGATTCGGAAACGAAGAGCCGCTCGACCCGGAAATCGATGTCCAGCGGATCGACGATGGGCGGAGCGCGCGAGGTGGCCACGCCGGCGCGCTGGGTTTGCGCCGGACGCGTCTTGAGATACGGCGCGAGGTCGAGCGTCCGACCGGTCAATCGAAGTCGCCGTCCCGCCTTGCCCCGCCTTTCCAGCGTCGCGGACAGCCGTGTACGCCCGGCCGCCAGCCTGCCGAGGGTCAGGCGACGCAGGGTACGGCCGTTTTTTTCCATGGTCGCCGTGCCCCGGAATGCAATCGGCTTCGATTGCAGCGAAAAGCGGGAAACCGCGGCAAGCCGGCCGTTCCTGAAGACGATTGTGGATGACCCCTTCGCCGGCAGTTTCGCCGGTTTGACGATATCGAGAACGGGAACCGCAAGCCGGGCGCGGCGGAAATCGTAAGCGCCGTCGACGACCGTCCGCCCGTCGTCGAAGGCGCTGACCGTAACGTCGGCGTCGAAGGGGCCGGACAGGAACCTGCGAAGATCGATTCCGGCGGCAAGCAGCAGTTTCGGCGTCGGAACGGCCCGGATCGAAATCCGGCGGCGCCAGGATTTCGACACCGGACCGAATTTTTCCTGCCAGCCCAGCCGGGCAGCGGCGCCCGCGACCGCGCTTTCGCCTTCCAGCTTGAATCCCGTCCTGTCGACGGTAAGGCCGAATTTGCCCCCGGCGAGATCGAGGCCGAACAGCGCCTTCGGCCACGACACTTCGCGGAGCTGCGCCTCGGCTGCGAACGGAACGGTTCCGAAGGAAAGGCGGTCGCTCAACGGAAAGCCCGTCTTGAGCCGCATGCGGGCCCGGCCTGCGATATCGGCGGTATCGGCGCCCAGCCTCTTCGCCGATGCCAGCGTCTTGCGGTCGACCAGGCGCAGGAAATCCTGTACGGACCCGTCGGCCGTCGCGTCGATGGCGATTTTCACGGCTTTGCCGTCCAAGCCGTCGATGCGGACCGATCCCGCGCTCACCCTGCTTCGCCCGAGGCTGCCCCCGCGGACCCGGAAATCGATCTTCGCGGCATCGAAGCGTGCCTCGCCGCTGGCAGCGCGCAACCCCGGCAGCGCTCCCGGCAACCGGATGTTCAGGCCCTCGAAGCCGAACCGGCCCGCAAGGCGGTGCACTTGCACCGGGCGGTTCGGGCCCCGGCGTACCGAAAGGCGAAACTTCGTGTCGATTTTCTTCACGGTTCCCGCGCTGACGTTGCGGAGGACCCACTGTCTCCCGCCCGGGCCGACCCTGCCCGGCCAGAGCCGGCTCAGCGCCGTGACTCCGAACCCCGTGAGCGAACCGCTTCCGTCGACGGCCAGTCCGTCCCCGGTGCGCCGGACTGCACCCGAGAAATCGAGCTTCGTATCCCCGAGATCGACCTGAAACCGGTCGATATCGGCAACCCCAGCGCCTTCCTTGAGCGCGCCTGCAATATGCAACGCCTCGATCCGGACCGGACCGCGATAGACGCCCGGCAGCCGTATCCTCCCGGCGCCGCCCTCGACGACGAGCGCGCCGCTCCGCAGACGCCCGTCGTCCGAACCCGCGAAGGATATTTTGCCGGACAGCGGCAACTGCAGGTTTTCGAGGATACCGAAGGTTCCCGGCACGGTCGGCAGCGCAGACGGATCCAGACCGTCGAATGTCAGGATTCCGGTTATTCTTCGATCGTTCCTGCGGTAAACCGCGCTGCCGCCGACCCGCGCCGCCGTCCCACCGGTGCGCAGGGTGAAGGAAAGGTCGCCGGAGAGGCCGTCCGGCCCGCGCCGCAAGGCGGAACGCAGCGAGTCGCCCTGCCACACCTGACGGGTCGTCCGGTCCGCGAGCGTGACGCCGCCATCGACGATCTCGATCGTTCGGAGCGTGTCCAACGGCTCGGCGCGCCCGGATTCGCCGGCCAGGCGGTCGAACAACATCGCAACGAACCGGTCCTGCCCACTCGACCCCGAACCGCCGGCCCGCAGCGCAACTTTGCCCCGACGATCACGCTCCAGGGCGATCTCCGGCCGTACGAAGCGGATCGACTCCAGGCGCAGCTGCCCGGCCAGCAAGGCAAGCGGCGCGATCGTCACGATCACCTCGGGGAAATGCGCCACCTCGCCGCCGTTCTTGCCGGTCAGCCGCAAATCCCTGCTGCGCAACGGCAATCCCTGCATATCGCCGGGCCAGAGGGCCTCGGTCCTGCCCAGTCCGATCGTCAGGTCCGGGAACGAGCGCGCCAGTTCGGCCCGAACGTGGCGGGCGGCGAATTCGGCTTCGACCGGACCGAGATAGAGGCGCCAGGCGAACGCCGCCACCGCAAGAGCCGCGAGCGCGACGATAACCGCCAGAACCTTGATCGCTGTGCGGAGCGGCTTGCGAATCACCGGACCGGCGTCCTAATCAGGGGGTGAGGAGGGCTGCGGCGCCGGACTTCGCTGCGGTTCGCAGCCTGCCCTGCAACCGTCCGGCCACGCGCTTCGTGCGGACCCGGCAAACGGCAGACATGATGGACAAACGGTGACCGAGAACCCGTTCCACCGCCTGAGCAGACCGCCCTTTCCGGCCGATCCGGAGATGCTGGCGCGCAATCTGGAGAGATGGTCGGCCGCCGTCGAGCAGGAGCTGGAGGGCGATGCGCGAGAAGCTGCAACGCACCTGCTCGACGGACGGAACGGGCAGCTCCTGCGCGCATGCTTCGGCAATAGTCCCTTTCTGTCCGAATGTCTATTGAAGCATCCGGACTTCGCGCTGACGTGTTTCACGGCCGGTTACGACACGGCGATCAGGAATGCGCTCGAAACGGCGCGGCGGGAGCTCGCCGGGACCGTGAAGATCGAGACGGTCGCCCGGCTTCTCCGGGTTGCGCGCCGCCAGGTTGCCCTGGGCATCGCGCTCGCCGACCTGTCCGGCGCCTGGGCCGTGCCGGCCATCACGGCAACGCTGAGCGACTTTGCCGACTGGGCCATCGGCTCGGCGCTGGACGCCCTGATCCGGGAAGCCGCCGGGCGCAATGTGCTGACGATCGACCCGAAGCAGGCCCTCCCCTCCAGGGGGAGCGGCCTGTTCGCGATCGGAATGGGGAAGCTCGGCGCCCACGAGCTGAATTACTCCAGCGATATCGACCTTATCGTCCTTTACGACCCGGAAACCGTGCCGATCGCACGTCCCGAACGCCTCCAGCGCGAGATGGTCCGGCTGACCCAGGGCCTGGTCGACCTGCTGCACAAGCGTACGGCGGACGGCTACGTCTTCCGCACCGATCTGCGCCTGCGTCCGGATCCGGCCTCGACCCCGGTCGCGCTCTCGGTCGACGCCGCCGAGGTCTATTACGAGAGCATGGGCCAGAACTGGGAGCGCGCGGCAATGATCAAGGCGCGCATCGTGGCCGGCGACGTGGCCGCGGGCACAGCCTTCCTGGAGCGGCTGCGGCCGTTCATCTGGCGCCGCAGCCTGGACTTCGCGACCATCCAGGACATCCATTCCATCAAGCGCCAGATCAACGCCCGACGGGGCGGCGGCGCCATCCGTTCGCCGCACGGACTGCCGGGCCACGATGTCAAGCTGGGCCGGGGCGGCATTCGCGAGGTGGAATTTTTCGCACAGACCCAGCAGCTTATCTTCGGCGGCCGGGATGCCAGCCTGCGCCAGCGATCGACGGTGCGGGCGATCGATTCCCTCGTTGCGGCCGGCCGCGTCGAACCGCAAGCGGCCCGCGACCTCGCCACGGCGTACGAATTCCTGCGCACCGTAGAACACCGCCTCCAGATGGTGGAGGACCGGCAGACGCAAACCCTGCCCGAAAGCGCGGACGCGTTCGCCTCTTTCGCGACCTTTATGGGATACGCGTCGGCCGACGCCTTTCTGGCCGACCTGTTCACCTATCTGCAACGGGTCGAAAGCCGCTATGCCGGCCTGTTCGAGGAGGCGCCGCCGCTTGGCGGACCGAGCAGCCTGGTTTTCACCGGCGGCGAACACGATCCCGACACGCTGCAAACCCTCGCAGCTCTCGGTTTTGCGGAGCCGGAAACGGTCTCGGCGGGGATTCGGGGCTGGCATCACGGACGCTACCGGGCGACCCAGAACGACAGGGCGCGGCAACTGCTGACGGAGCTAACGCCCGCGCTGCTGCAGGCAATCGGCAACACGCCCGCGCCGGACCAGGCCTTCCACCGGCTCGACGCGTTCATTCGCAGTCTGCCAGCCGGCGTACCGCTTTTCTCGCTTCTGCACGCCAACCCCGGCCTGTTCGACCTGATTGCCGAGATTATGGGGACCGCGCCCGAACTGGCCGGCACCCTGGGGCGCCGGCCCACCCTGTTCGACGCGCTGCTCGACCGCGGCTTTTTGGACCGGGTGCCGGAGCGGCGGGAGTTCGCCGACGGGCTTGCCGCCGCCCTGCCGGAAGAATGCAGTTTCGAGGAAAGCCTGGATGCCGTGCGCCGCTGGTGCGCCGAGGTGCGGTTCGGAATCGGCGTCCGCTTCCTCCGCGGAACCATTTCGGCAGCGCAGGCCGGCGCGGCCTACAGCGACGTTGCCGATGCAAGCCTGAGCGCGATCCTGCCGCGCGTCGAAGCGGCGTTCGCGGAAAAACACGGGCGCTTCGAAGGCGGCGGTTTCTGCGTTCTGGGTCTCGGGAAGCTGGGCGGCCGGGAAATCACGGCAACGTCCGACCTCGACCTCGTGTTCGTCTACGAGGACCGGCTGGCCGATGCGCAGTCGGACGGCGCAAGACCGCTGGCGCCCAGCCACTACTATGCCCGCTTCGCCCAGCGCCTGTTCAGCGCGCTGACGGCGCCGACCTCAGAGGGAGGACTCTTCGAGGTCGATCTGCGGCTGCGGCCGCTCGGCGACAAGGGGCCGCTGGCGTCCAGCTTTACCGCGTTCGAAGACTATGAGGCCAGTCAGGCCTGGACCTGGGAGCAGATGGCCTTGACCCGGGCGCGGGTCGTCGCCGGGTCCGAAAGCCTCGCCCGGGATGTCATGGCAGTCGTGACGCGCACCGTCGCCCGCGCACGGACGGCCGAAACGCTGGCCGTCGACGTGGCGGACATGCGCCGCCGCCTCGCCGAAAACCGTGCAGCGCCCTCCCACTGGCACGTCAAGAACATGCCGGGCGGCATTCTCGATATCGAGTTCGTCGCGCAATATCTGATCCTGCTGCACGCCGCGGCGCATCCCGGATTGCGGCAGGCCAATACGATGTCTGCGCTCAAGGCGCTCCGGGCAGCCGGGTGCCTCGACAACGAGGACGCCGACACGCTGCTGCACGCCGCCGGCCTCTGGCAGACCGTCCAGGCCCTGCTGCGTCTGACCGGCGCCGTCCCCGACCTGGCCGAGGGGCCGCCGCCTTCGCTGCACCCCCTGCTGTGCCGGGCGACCCGGAAGCCGGATATCCGGGTGCTGGAAGCCGAAATGCAGGAACTGTCCGGCACGGTACGCGGCATTTACGACAGGCTGGTCGCCGAACCGGCCGCCCGGGCGACTCCGCCGGATGCCGGAACGCAACCGCCCGATTTACCCGATTTAGAGAAAGCTTCGAAAGGAGACTGACGCCATGCCCCTCGCCGAAGGCGATATGGCCCCGGACTTCGCAATGCCGACCGATGGCGGCGGCTCCGTTTCGCTCGCCGGGCTGACGGGCGGGCAGGTCGTGCTGTATTTCTATCCGAAGGACGATACGCCCGGCTGTACCAAGGAGGCCTGCGCCTTTCGCGACGCCGTGCCCGACTTTTCCGCCGTCGACGCCCGGATCGTCGGCGTGTCGAAGGATTCCGTCGCAAAGCACGACCGGTTCAAGGCGAAGTACGATCTGCCCTTTACCCTCGCCTCCGATACCGACGGGAGCGTGTGCGAAGCCTACGGCGTGTGGGTGAAGAAGAAGCTCTACGGGCGCGAGTATATGGGCATCGAGCGCGCAACCTTCCTGATCGGCGCCGACGGCCGGGTGAAGAGGATCTGGCGCAAGGTGAAGGTGCCCGGCCACGCCGAGGCGGTGCTTGAGGCCGCGCGCGAAGGCGGATGATTCCGGCCCGCTGCCGCCCCACGCTCTCGATACCGCCGAAGGAAACCGCCTCCGCGCTTCATACCGGGAGCGGCAAGGCTCCGGATCTCACCATGCCTGCCGGGTCGCGTGCCTGCCCTATGCCGAAGGCCGCGCCGGGTCGAGCCCCAGTTTATCGGCAAATCGTGCGCGCCAGCGCTCGACCGGTTCCGCCGTCGGCTCGGTATCGAGCATCCGTCTGGTGCTCTCGGCGATCTCCTCGTCGCTCTGGGCGAGGTCCAGGTTGTCGGAGTAGTAGGGCTGTTTCACATACCAGGGGGTATCGACGAAGGCTTCGGTGCGGTTGCCCTCCGGGTCGTGGCAATAGACGGCCCAGGAGACCCCGTGGTTCATGGTCAGGACATCGGTGACGCCGGGATAATCCTGAAGCGCCCGGTAAATCTTCCTGAGGCGGTCGAGATCGCTCACCTCGAAGGAAATGTGGTTGTAGTGAACGCCCTCTCTCGACGTTCGCCCTTCGTAGAGGACCAGCTGGTGGTGGTCTCTCGGGTCGGCGCAGAGGAAGACGATCCCGCCCGTTTCCCCGACAACGCCGCGATCGGTGACATGAAGGCCGTAGACGCTGGTGAAGAAATCCACCATCCGGTCGATATCGAAGACATGGAACCCGGCATGGTTCAGTCGGATCGACGGTTTCAGATTCATGGGAACCTCACGATTGGGACCCGGTCGTCGCCTTGACCGAGGCGCCGAGGCGGTGCTTGAGGCCGCGCGCGAAGCCACCGCCCCCTGAGCGGTCAGAATTTCTCCACCCAGGGCCGCAACTCTACCTCCCATGTCCAGGCGCTGCGGTGCTGGCGGTGGACGTGGAGATAGGTCTCGGCGATCGCGTCGGGCAGCAGAAGCCCGTCCTCGCCCCGGTCGTTGCGCGGGTCTCCCGGTCCGGCGCTGATGCCGCCGTCGATCACGAAATGGGCAACGTGAATGCCCTTCGGCTGCAACTCCCGCGCCATGCTCTGGGCCAGGCCGCGCAGGCCGAACTTGCCCATCGCGAAGGACGCCGACTGGGGATAGCCCTTCACGCTCGCCGAGGCGCCGGTGAACTGGATCGAGCCGCTGCCGCGCGGCGCCATGAGCTGCGTCGCCTTCTGGCCGACCAGGAAACCGCCGTAGCAGGAGATGAGCAGCGCCTTGCGCACCTCCTCACGGTCGAGACCGGCCAGCGGGCCGCGTTCGCGGTAGCTCGGATTGAAGACCACCAGGTCCGGCACGCCGTGTTCGGCGACCGCCGCGTCGAACAGCGCGTCGACGGAAGCACCGTCGGTGACGTCGCACGGATGCGCGGTCGCGCCGGTCTCGGCGATCAGCCCGGCCAGCTTGCCGATGTCGCGCGCCGCCACCGTCACCGCCATGCCCTGCGCGGCGCACAGCCGCGCCAGCGACGCGCTGAGCCCCGGGCCGGTGCCGACGATGAGGGCGGATTCTCCGGTTCCTGTCATTCCCGTTTCCCCGATCTGTTCGTCGGACGATAGGTAGCGCAGCCCGGTGCGGCGCGGGGAGGACAAGGTGACGCCCGGACCGCCCGGCTGCGCGCCTGCCGATACGATCCCCTGCCCCGCTACGGATCGCGTTTGGCGCCGATCTTCGCGGCGAGCGCCGCTTCGAGGAAGCTGTCGATATCGCCGTCGAGGACGCCCTGGGCGTTGCCCTTTTCGACGTCGGTGCGCAGGTCCTTCACCATTTGGTAGGGGTGCAGCACATAGGAGCGGATCTGGTGGCCCCAGCCGATCTCGCTCTTGGCCTCGTGCGCCTCCTGGACCTCCGCCTCGCGTTTCTGAAGTTCCAGTTCATACAGGCGGGCGCGAAGCAGCTTCCATGCCTCCGCCCGGTTGCGGTGCTGGGAGCGGTCGTTCTGGCACTGCACGACAATTCCCGTCGGCACATGGGTCAGGCGGACGGCGCTATCGGTCTTGTTGACATGCTGGCCGCCGGCGCCGGAGGCCCGGTAGGTATCGACCCGCACTTGCGATTCGTCGATCTCGATTTCGATATCGTCGTCGACCACCGGATAGACCCAAGCCGAGGCGAAGCTGGTGTGGCGGCGGGAACTCGCGTCGTAGGGCGAGATGCGCACGAGGCGATGCACGCCGCTCTCCGTCTTCAGCCAGCCATAGGCATTGTCGCCGTTGATGCGCAGAGTCGTGGACTTGATGCCCGCCTCTTCGCCGAGGCTCTCTTCCAGCCATTCGACCCTGTAGCCGTGGGCGTCGGCCCAGCGGGTGTACATGCGCACCAGCATTTCCGCCCAGTCCTGGCTCTCGGTGCCGCCGGCGCCGGCGTGAATTTCGAGGAAGCAGTCATTGCCGTCCGCTTCGCCGGACAGCAGGCTCTCGAGTTGCCGCTTGGCCGCCACGGCCTGTAACGCGGCCAGCGCCTTCTCCGCGTCGTCCAGGGTCTCGGCGTCCTCCTCCTCCTCGGCGAGGGCGATCAGCTCCAGCGTGTCCTCGAATTCCTGTTCCAGGGCCCGGAACCCCGCGAGGCGTTTTTCGGTCGCGGTGCGTTCGCGCATGACCGCCTGGGCGCGGTCGGCGTCGTTCCACAAATCCGGATCCTCGGCCTGCGCGTTCAGCGTCTCGAGGCGCCGTTCCAGGGCGTCCGGGTCAAAGATGCCTCCTCAGCAGCGCAATCGACTGCTTGATTTCTTCGGCAACCGCCTGGGTTTCGGCCTTCATTTCAACCTTCGGTCAACAGGGGTGTCGCAACGGGGATGTCGGAACAGGGGTATCGGAAATGCCGCCGCGGTTCGCTGGTCCGGCAACCGGCGTCTTCGTCTATCATGTCCGCCGCCACGAACGGAAGCCGGGCCGGCGGGCGGCGGTCAATACTCTTCGCTCGCCGCCTTGTCGATGCCCGGCTCTGCGCGGCCCGGCGTCAGGCCGTCGGGCGCCGAACCCCGCTCCACGCCGATCTTGAAATATTCGAGATAGGGTTTCCCCCCGCTCTTCCCGTCTTTCCCAGCGGGCGGTTCGACGCGGATCGCGACCAGGCCCTCGGGCGGCCGAAAATCCTCCTCCGGCCCCGAAAGCGCCTTTTTCATAAAGTCGCGGAAGATGGGCGCTGCGGTTCGGGCGCCTTCTTCCAATGTACCCAGCGAAAACGACTTTTCGAAACCGACCCAGGTCGCCGCGACCAGACCGGGCGACATACCGACAAACCAGGTGTCGACGATATCGTTGGTCGTTCCGGTCTTGCCGGCAAGCGGCCGGCCGACTTCCGCAACCCGGCGGCCGGTGCCGCGCTGCACCGCGCCCTGGAGGATCGAGACAATCTGAAACGCGCTTTGCCGGCCGATGACCTGTTCGCGCTTGTCGGGGATTTGCGGCATTTCCTGGTTCTGCCATTCCTGCGCCCGGCACGCCGCGCACTCCACGGGATCGTGTCGGAAGACGGTCCGTCCTCGACGGTCCTGGATCCGGTCGACCAGCGTCGGCGTCACCCTCCGGCCGCCGTTCACGATCATCGAATAGCCGACCGCCATCCGGAGCGGAGTCGTCTCGTAGGCGCCCAGAGCGACGGACATGTCGGACGGCAGATCCTTCGCGATGCCCAGCCGGCCTGCCATCTCCGACACCCGGGACAGCCCGACCCGCTGGGCGAGTCGGATCGTCATCACATTGCGCGACAGTTCCAGGCCCCGGCGCAGCGTCGTCGGGCCGTAGAATTTGCCGGAGTGATTGAGCGGCTTGTAGAATTCTCCGTCCGGCAGCCGGACCACGACCGGTGCGTCCAACACCTTCGTCGTCGGCGTGAAGCCGTTTTCGAGCGCCGTCAGAAAGACGACCGGCTTGAAAGCGGAACCGGGCTGCCGGCGCGCCTGGGTCGCCGTATTGAACTGGCTGATCCGGAAGCTGAACCCGCCGCTCATCGCAAGAATGCGGCCGGTGTGCGGATCCATGGCGACGAGCGCCCCGGTCGCAATCGGAATCTGGCGCAGCGTGTAGGTACCCTCGGGATAGGCCTTGCCCTGCTGCGTCTGCCGTACCGGCTCGACCAGTACGACATCGCCCGCCCGCAGGACACCGCCTGTCTTTCGGATACGCGGCCCCACCGCAGTATATGTTTTCTTGCCGCTCTCGCGCGTCCGCATGCCCTGCTTGCGGGCCCAGGTCAGTTCCGCGACGGGGATGGTCCCGCGGGCGCCGTCGGCAAACCCGATCGCGGCGCGGTTCTTTTCCGTTTTCAGGACGACGGCAAACGGCCACGATCCCGCGCCGGCGGGCCTTTCGACCCGGGACAGCTTCTTCTGCCAGTTCTCCGCCCAGCGCGCGCCGTGAATTTCCGGCAGCCGGGCGACCGGTCCGCGGTAGCCGTGACGACGGTCGTAGGCCACCAGGCCCCGGCGTAGCGCCTCGTCGGCATATTGCTGCAATGCCGGATCGAGCGTGGAGCGAACCGAGTAGCCGCCCTTTTTCATTCTTTCCGCGCCGTATTTGGCAATCAGCTCCCGGCGCAATTCCTCGACGAAATACTCCGCGCCGACGCTGGTCCGGGTTTCCTGACCGACCAGGCCCAGCGGCGCCCGCAGGGCGAGACGGGCTTCGTCTGCCGAAATAAAGCCGTCGTCGCGCATCCGCTGGACGACGTAGGTGCGCCGGGCGAGAGCGGCCTTCGGGTTCTTGAAGGGATTGTAACGGCTGGGCGCTTGCGGCATGCCGGCGAGGACGGCCGCCTCGGCGATCGAAAGGTCCCGCAGCGACTTGTTGAAATAGGTCTGCGCGGCGGCCGCCACGCCGTAGGCGCGATTGCCCAGGAAAATCTCGTTCAGATACAGCTCCAGAATCTGCTCCTTGGAAAGCGCGGATTCGATGCGCATGGCCAGGACGATCTCGCGGATCTTGCGCTTCAGCGTCTTCTCGCTGGTAAAGAAGAAGTTCTTTGCGACCTGCTGGGTGATCGTCGAGCCGCCGACCACGCGCCGCCCGCCGGTGAGGTAGGAGCCCGCGGTGGTCAGGCCGGCGCGGATCGTGCCGATCAGATCGACGCCGCGATGGCTGAAGAAACGCTGGTCCTCGGCCGAAACGAACGCATGGACGACCGTTTTGGGGATCAGCCGGTACGGCACGAAGATGCGCTTCTCGGTCGCAAACTCGCCGATCAGGCGGCCGTCGCCGGCATAGACGCGGCTGACGATCGGCGGTTCATAGTCCGCGAGCTTGGCGATTCCGGGGAGGTCGCGGCCATAGTGCCAGAAGCCGAACAAGACGATGGCAAAGCCCAGGACGGCGGCGACGAAAGCGAGGTTGAGCAGACCGACGATCCAGCCGCCGAGGGTGCGCCGCCGCTTGCCGGGCCTGCGGCGCGGCATCCGGAACAGCCGCCTTCGGCCGGTCCGCAAGGGCGGTTCCTCGACCGTTATCCGGTCCTCAGGCGAGACTTTGATGTCGCTCATGGAGAACTTCGCCCTACCCGTCCCGCGAGCCTACTCCGGTCCGGCGGACCGAAAGCAGCGCGCCCGCACCGGACACGCAACGCCGCTTCTACCCGGATGCCGGCCAATGCCCGAACAATAACCCTGATACTGCTATATGGTGGAACTAAGGCGCAGCGCCACTTATCGGCGGGATTCCGCCCCGCCTGCGGCACGATAACCCGCACCGTAGCCGGCGCCGGCCGCCGCCGCGGTCTCCCTGAAAAACCGCGCGATCGCCCGCGCCAGCACGGCCGCAACCCGTTTCCGGTACTTCGGAGAGCGCAGCAACTGCTCATCGCGAGGATTGGTGAGAAACCCCAGCTCAACGAGCACCGACGGCACATCCGGCGCCCGCAATACCGCAAAATTCGCCGAGCGTTGCGGCTTGCGCAACAGCCGGACCCGGTTGCGCGCCGAGCGGACGATCAGCGACGAAATCCTGGCGGAACCGGCGCGCGTCTCGCGCTTCACCAGGTCCATGAGTATCGACGAAACCGACCTGCCGGCGCCGCCCAGGTCAAGGCCGGCTGCAGCATCCGACCGGTTTTCCCGCTCCGCCAGCCGCGCGGCCAGCCGGTCGGAGGCACGCGCCGAAAGCGTGTGGACCGAGAGGCCGCGATACCTGGCGAAGGGATTGGCGTTGGCATGAATCGAGACGAACAGGCCCGCCCGGCGCTTGCGGGCCAGTTCGTACCGCTTGCGCAGCCGGATATAACGATCGCCGTCCCGGGTCAGAATTACCCGGAAGCGCCGGTCGCGGCTCAGAAACCGGCGGATCGTGCGGGCGATCGACAGAACCAGCGCCTTTTCCTCCAGGCCCGTGGAACCGACGGCGCCCTTGTCGATCCCGCCATGTCCGGGATCGAGCACGACCGTCCAGCGCGGCGGGTCCGCCGAACCCGGATGCCGTCCGGCCTCCTGCGATACCGCCGCCGAAGGCGCCGCCGCGACCGCCGAAAGGGCCAAAACACCGGCAAGTCGAACCCGCGCCGGTCTTTCTCCGATTTCCTTTACGCTTCGCCCCGGCATCGTCTGGTAATTTCCCGTCGATTTGCCAGCGGTTTAACCGTAGAGACCTCTTCGAATTTATACTGCCAAGATTATTCAAATTTTATTTAAGTTCATATTCCCGATTGTCGCGCCGCCGGTTAGAGCCTATCTTCCCGGCGTTGCGGCCCGTGCTGGAATTCAGCCCGCTCCCACGGGAGCGTATTTTCCGGCTACGCGGACCCGGCGGCGTCATTCGCATCGGAACCGACAACAGGGATGCGAAGCGCCGCAGGAAGTGCGCGTCGGGGCCAGGGCAACGACATACATTGGCGAAACCGCCGGACAGGAACCCCGGCGCCGCAGGACGCCAGAGTCGTGCCGATCGGGTGCATTCACCGCGCCCTCGGAACGACCGGAATTTGGCGATGACGCAGGCGCCACAAAACGAGCCCGCGCCTTTGTCGGGCTCTTTGTAGCACCCGTTCCGCAGAACGCCCGTTCTGCGCCCTGTTTCCGTACGGCGATTTCAAACTTCGGCTGACGTCCGTCGGGCGCGCGGCCGTACGGAGACCTCTATGACGACACGCATGTTGATTGACGCGACTCACCCCGAAGAGACCCGGGTGGTCGTCGTCAGCGGCAACCGGCTGGACGATTTCGACTTCGAAAGCAGCCGGAAATCCCAGCTGAAAGGCAATATTTATCTCGCCAAGGTGACACGGGTGGAACCGTCGCTCCAGGCGGCATTCGTCGACTATGGCGGAAACCGGCACGGTTTCCTCGCCTTCAACGAAATCCATCCGGACTATTATCGCATCCCGATCGAGGACCGCGAGAAAATCCTCCGGCAAGAGGCGGCGGCCGCCGAGGCGGAAGAAGAGGAGATCGATGCTCCCGCCGACGCCGAGGCGGAAGAAGCCGGCGATTCCGAACCGGAACCGGTCGAAACGCTGGACGACGCCTCGACCGAAGAGGCCGCCGAGGAAGACGCCGCCCCGGCAGACGACAGCAACGGGGAAAATGCCGGCGACGAGGCCGGACCCGACGGGTCCGGCGAGCCGGCGGCCGCCGATTCCGCGGGCGAACCGGAAGGCGAAGACGAGAAGCCGCGCCGCAGACCGGGCCGGGGCTCGCGCGCCGCGCGGGCGGAAAAAAATGTCGATACGGTAGGCGGCGACGAAATTGAGGATATGGGCGAGCGGCGCCGCCGCACCCTGCGCCGCTACCGCATACAGGAGGTTATCTCCCGGCGGCAGATCATCCTCATTCAAGTCGCGAAGGAGGAACGCGGCAACAAGGGCGCGGCGATCACCAGCTACATTTCCCTGGCCGGCCGCTATTGCGTTCTGATGCCGAACACGCCGCGGGGCGGCGGCATTTCGCGCAAGATCGCCAACATGGCCGATCGCAAGCGTCTGAAGAAAATCCTCGACGAATTCGACATTCCCGACGGCATGGCCGTCATCGTCCGGACCGCGGGCGCCCGGCGCACCAAGGCAGAAATCCGCCGCGACTACGAATACCTGCTCAAACTGTGGGACGAAATTCGCCAGCGCACGCTGGAATCGACGGCGCCTGCCCTGATCCACGAAGAGGGCAACCTGATCAAGCGTTCGATCCGCGACCTCTACACCAAGGAGATCGACGAGGTCCTGGTCGAGGGCGACGATGGATACCGGACGGCCAAGGACTTCATGAAGCTCCTGATCCCCAGCCACGCCAAGCGGGTCAGGGCCTACAAGGAGCCGCAAATCCCCTTGTTCCAGCGCTACCAGGTCGAAGCGCAGATCGACAATATCCAGAGCCCCGTCGTCCAGCTCAAGTCGGGCGGTTCCATCGTGCTGAACAGTACCGAGGCGCTGGTGGCGATCGACGTCAACTCCGGCCGGGCGACGCGCGAACGCAACATCGAGGAAACGGCCCTGAAGACGAATCTGGAGGCGTCCGACGAAATCGCGCGGCAACTGAAGCTTCGCGATCTGGCAGGCCTCATCGTCATCGACTTCATCGACATGGAGGACGGCCGCAATCGCCACGCGGTCGAACGGCGCCTCAAGGCCGCCATGGGCAGCGACCGGGCGCGCATACAGATCGGCAGGATCAGCGCGTTCGGACTGCTGGAAATGTCGCGCCAGAGGCTGCGGCCGAGCGTTCTCGAAGTTTCCAGCAACACATGTCCGGCCTGCGGCGGCAGCGGGCTGGTCCGTTCGACCGAATCGACGGCGCTGACCGTTCTGCGCGCCATTGAGGAGGAAGGCACCCGGCAGCGGGCCGAAGAAATCACGGTAGTCGTGCCGCCGCAGGTCGCTTTTTACATCCTCAACCAGAAACGGACCGAGCTGACGGCAATCGAGCAGCGCTACGACTTCCGGGTGCTGATCGACGCCGACGAAACGCTGATCCCGCCGGAACACAGAATCGAAAAGACCGTGTCCCGTCCGGGCGCGGCCGACGAGGAAGAAGCGGACGCTGCGGAAGAAACGAACGGCAAGCGCCGGCGCCGGCGCGGCGGCCGGAAACGGCGCGGCGACGATCCCAGGTCCGACGACGGACAGACGGAAGCGCAGGCCGGCGCCGAAGCGGCCGAAGAAAAAGAAGACGAGGCCGGCGATGGCACCGGGGCGGAGGCCCGCGCGGACGATTCCGACGAGCCGAAACGCCGGCGGCGGGGACGGCGCGGCGGCCGGCGGCGGCGCGCTGACGAAGACGGCGCCAACGGAGGAGACGGCGCCAACGGAGGAGACGACAATGCCGGTGCGGAGACCGAAGCCGCCGATCGGTCGGATAGCGACACCGCAGCGGAACATGCAGACCTGACGGCCGATGAAGCCGCTCCGGCGGCAGCCGCAGCGGAAACCGCGACGCCCGAAGCCGAAGCGGAAGAGAAGCCGCGCCCCGTCCGGCGCCGTCGCACCGCGAAGCGGACGGCGGCCCCGTCCGGCGAGCAGGCTTCCGATCCGGCCCCCGATTCAGCCGGGAACGCAGCCCCCGACGCCGAGACGCCGGACGGCACCGCCGGAAGCGGGCCCGAATCCGTCGAGGAGGAGGCCGCGCCGGCGGAACCGCCCAAGCCGGCAAAGGGGCGCCGTTCCCGCGCCAGGAAGACCGCCGCCGATGCCGAATCCGGGCCGGCCGAGCCGCCCGCGGCGTCGCCCGAGGCACCGCCGGAAGCATCGGCGGAAGCGGCGAAATCGGAGACCGGCGAACGGGAAGCCTCCGAATCGGGCCGGACGAACGGTTCCGGAGCGAAGCGGGACAAGGACGCGCCGGACGCATCCGATGAAACCGCCGCCTATCCTGTCGCGGAAAGCGGCGAAACGGAGGATTCGCCGAACAGAAAGCGCCGCGGCTGGTGGAATGTCGGGCGGTAGCCGGGCAGATCGGGCCGCCCTCCCGGTGCAGCCGAACCGGGCGGACGGACCGGCTATTTCCTCCAGTCGGCAAGCCGCTCCAGCGCGGTTTCGATCGCCGCCGTCGAGGCGCAATAGCTGATCCGCATCTGGGTATGGCCCCGCGCCGCATCGAAATCGACTCCCGGCGTGGTCGCGATGCCGGTCTCCTCCAGCATCCGGGCGCAATAGTTCCGACTGTCGTTGGTAAGGCCCGCGATATCCGCGTAGAGATAAAAGGCGCCGTCGGCGGGGGCGAGACGGTCGAAGCCGACGGCCGGCAGGCCGTCCACCAGCAACGCCCGGTTGCGGCGGTAGACGGCCACGTTGGCTTCGCATTCCTCGTGGCAGCCGAAGGCGGCGACGGCGGCGCGCTGGCTGAGCGTCGGCGGCGAAATGAACAGGTTTTGCGCCAGGCATTCGACCGCACGGACGAGGTCCGGCGGCACGATCATCCAGCCGAGCCGCCAGCCGGTCATCGAAAAATACTTGGAAAAGCTGTTGATGACGACGGCGTCCGGATCGATCCCGGCCGCAGTCGGCAGCGCATCGCCGAAGACGATCCCGTGGTAGATCTCGTCGGCGATCAGGCGAACGCGGTGCGCCGTGCACCACTCCGCTATCGCACGGTAGGCATCCCGGCCCAGGACCGTGCCGGTCGGATTGGACGGGCTGGCGACGATCAGGCCGTCGAGCGGCGCTTCGCGCTGCGCTGCATCGAGCAGCGCCGGCGTCGGCTGGTACCGGTCCGCTGCCGAACTTTCGAGGATAACCGGCTCGATCCCGAAGGCGCCGAGGATGTTGCGGTAGCAGGGGTAGCCGGGGGATACCGTCGCGACCCGGTCGCCGGCGTCGAATGCCGAGAGAAAACTGAGAACGAAGGCGCCGGACGAGCCGGTCGTCACCGCGATCCGCTCGGCCGGTATGTCCGCGCCGTACCAGTCGCGGTAATGCCCCGCGATCGCCTCGCGCAGCGCCGGAATGCCGAGACTGTCCGTATAGCCGAGCGGATCGCCGGTCATTGCCGCTTTCGCCGCGTCGATCACGCCCTGCGGCGCACCGGTGGACGGCTGGCCGACCTCAAGGTGAATCACGTCTCCGCGAATCGCTTCGCGCTCGTTGGCGGCCCGCATGACATCCATTACGATGAATGGCGAAATCCGGCCGCGTTTCGCGACTTTGAGCACTGTGGCAACGCCTCCGTTTGCGAGGGACGGGCGGAGAATCGGCCGCAGGCGAAGATGAGGCGCCCCGACCGTATGTTCCATCGAGGAACCAGATCCCAGCGCCCTACTCGATGATCCGCTCCTTTGCAATCCTGCTGGCTCTCGCCGCCTGGCTCACACTTCCGGCCGCGCCGCAGGCACGCAGTCCGCAGTTGATTCGGGATGCCGAGATCGAACGCGCCATCCGCGCCTACAGCACGCCGATCTTCTCCGCCATCGGCGTATCCGGCAGCGACGTGCGCGTCCATATCGTCAACAACAGGAGGCTCAACGCCTTCGTCGCCGGCGGCCGGCATATCTTCGTCAATACCGGCCTGCTGCTGCAGGCCGAGGATGCCGGAATGGTGATCGGCATTCTGGCCCACGAAACCGGCCATATCGTCGGCCAGCACCTGACCCTGTTGCGCGGAGCGCTTCGCGAGGCCCAGATCAAGCAGATCATCACCTTTATACTCGCCGCCGGCGCAGGCATCGCATCCAGGGACGGACAGGCCGCCGGTGCCGTCGCAAGCCTCGGCAGTTCCGTCGTCCGCGGGACCCTCTACCGCTTTACACGCAGCATGGAAAACGAAGCCGACGCCTTCGCGCTGACGACTCTCGACCGGATGGGCGTTTCCTCGCGGGGCCTGGCGAAGCTGATGGAACGGCTGTCGTCGCAAGAGGCGCTTCAGGGAGCGTTCCAGGATCCGTATCTGCGAACGCACCCGTTGACGCGGACGCGCCTGGACCGGATCCGGCGCCATATGCGGAGCTCGCCCCATACCGACAAGCCGACGCCGGCACGATTCCGGAAAATGCACAAGCGCGTGCGCGCAAAGCTGCAAGGGTTCCTTTCGCCGCCCGCCACGGTCATTGCGCGCCATAGCGGCCGGGCCGGAACGCCGGAGGCGCGCTATGCGCTTGCCGTCGCCTATCATCGCGCCGGCAAGATCGACAAGGCCCTCTCGATGATCGACGGCCTGATTCGCGAGGCGCCGCGCGACGCCTTCTTCCACGAACTCAAGGGCCAGATCCTGCTGGAACGGGGCCTTGCCCATCGCGCCGCCCGGGCCTACGCTACCTCGGTCGGCCTGGCGCCGCAGGAGCCGCTGATCCGGGGCGCCTACGCCCATGCCCTCCTGGAAACGGGAGAACGGGCCCGGGTTCCGGCTGCGTTGCGCCATCTGGTCGAGGCCACGTCCGGAGATAACACGTTCGCGACCGGATGGCGGCTGCGGGCGGTCGCGCACGGACGGCTGAAACAGTTCGGGGAAAGCGCTGCCGCGCTCGCCGAATACTATCTTCTGATGGGCGACCGCAGGGAAGTCCGGCGGCAGGTCAAGCGGGCCGAGCGCCTGCTGAAACCCGGCTCGCCGGGCTGGCGGCGGATACAGGACATCAAGGGAGCCGAACTCGGCGCCGGGCGCCTGCGCCGGTAAGCGGAAAATGCGCCGCCCGGCCGCCCGAGACCCCAACCGAAGGAGAAATTCTCCATGGTCAAACGCCTTCTGACGCTGGCTGTCGCCGCAGCCCTGCCGCTCGGTCCGCTCGCCGGGCCCGTACATGCCGATTCGTCCCTCGACGAAAACCGCAAGAAGGAAATCCGAAAGGTCGTCCGCGACTACCTGTTGCAGCATCCCGAAGTGGTCGTAGAGGCCCTGGAGGAATATCGCCGCCGCCAGGAGGCGGCCAGGCAGGCCGCGGCCGGAAGGGCGATCCGGAACAGCCGCGAGGCGTTGTTGCGCAACGCCGCCGACCCGGTCGGCGGGAACCCGAAGGGCACCGCCACGGTGGTCGAGTTTTTCGACTACAATTGCGGCTGGTGCAAACGGGCCTACCCGCACCTGCTGGCCGCCGCCAAGGCCGACGGCAACGTCCGGATCGTCTTCAAGGAATATCCGATCCTCGCCCCGTCCTCCCGTCAGGCGGCGCGCGCGGCGCTGGCCGCTGCCCGGCAGGGCAAATACCGCGAGATGCACGACCGGCTGATGCGCCACCGGGGCGCCCTGGACGAGGCGAAGATCATGGCGATCGCGGAACGGGCCGGGCTCGATATTCCGAAGCTCAGGGCCGACATGGCGGCGCACGAGATCGAGGCGGCGATCGAGGCCAACCTCGAACTGGCGGGGCGTCTCGGCATTCGCGGCACGCCGGCTTTCGTCATCGGCGACAAGGTGATCCCCGGCATGATGCGTACCGGGCAATACCCCGCGGAGCTCGCGCGCACCCGCAAGGAATGCGCCGAGCGCAGCGCGACCGTCTGCTGAACGGACGGCGGGCGCTCCGGCGCTCGACGGGACAGCCGGCGCAGCAGCCAAAGGGGCCGCGCCAACGGGGCCGCCCCCGGCCGCGCTCAGATCTGGCCGCGGAAGGCGTTGGTGATGGGGTAGCGGCGCTCCTTGCCGAACGCCCGCGTGCCGATCTTCACGCCGGGCGGCGCCTGCCGGCGCTTGTATTCGGCGGTATCGAGCATTTTCCAGACCCGGCGTACCGTCTCCAGGCCGTGGCCGCGGTCGACGATCTCCGCCGTGCCCATATTCTCCTCGATCAGGCAATGCAGGATATCGTCCAGGTCTTCGTAGGGCGGCAGAGAATCCTCGTCCTTCTGGTCCGGCCGCAACTCCGCAGAAGGCGGCTTCGTAATCACGCGCTCGGGCACGACCCGGCCGGCCGGCCCCAGCGCGCCCGGCGGCCGCTGCCGGTTGCGCCAGCGGCACAGCCGGAACACGTCCGTCTTGTAGACATCCTTCAGCACCGAATAGCCGCCGCACATGTCGCCGTAGAGCGTGGCGTAGCCGACCGACATCTCCGACTTGTTGCCGGTCGACAGCACCATGTGGCCGTACTTGTTGGAGATCGCCATGAGCGCCAGGCCGCGCGAGCGCGCCTGGATATTCTCCTCTGTCTCGTCGGTGTCGCGGCCGTCGAATTGCGGCGCCAGCATCGCCTCGAAGGCCGCCATCGCCGGGCCGATATCGATCCTGTCGAGCCGGACGCCCAGCAGTTCGGCAGCGGCGGCGGCGTCCTCCAGGCTTTCCGCCGACGTGTAGGGCGACGGCATCATCACGGTCCAGACCTTTTCCGGGCCCAGGGCATCGACGGCCACGGCCGCCGAAAGCGCCGAATCGACTCCGCCCGAAAGGCCCAGGATCACGCCGGGAAAGCCGTTCTTCCGCACATAGTCGCGCAGGCCCAGCACCATGGCCCGATAGACCGATTCCAGGCCGTCCGGCGGCGGCGTGCGCTCCCCTTCTTCGCAGATCCAGCCGTCGCCGTCGCGCCGCCAGTGCGTCATCGCGACGGTCTCCTCGAAACCGGGCAGCTGCACCGCCAGCGAATAGTCCGGGTTGATCGCGAAGGATGCGCCGTCGAAGACCAGCTCGTCCTGGCCGCCGACCTGGTTGACGTAGAGGATCGGCAGGCCGGATTCGCGCACCCGGTTGATGACGACCTGGAGGCGGGTGTCGTAGCGCCCGGCCTCGTAGGGCGACCCGTTGAGCACGACGGCGAGTTCCGCCCCGGTTTCGGCCAGGCACTCCATCACGTCGGGCGTCCAGACGTCCTCGCACACCGGAATGCCGATCCGCAGGCCGCGGAAATCGACCGGCCCGGGAAGATCGCCGGCGGCGAACACGCGCTTCTCGTCGAACACGTCGTAGTTCGGCAGGTCGTGCTTGCGGCGGACGCCGACTGCGCCGCGGTCGATGAGCACGGCGGCGTTGTAGACCCGGCCGTCGTCGCGCCAGGGCGAGCCGAACAGCAGGCCGGCGGAAACCTCGCGGGAAAGCTCGGCGAGCCGGTCGATTTCCATGTGCACGGCGTCGAGGAAAAACGGTTTTTCGACCAGGTCCTCCGGCGGGTAGCCGGACAGGAAGAGTTCCGGAAACGCGACCAGATCCGCGCCCTTTTCGGCGGCCTCGCGCCAATGCTGCCGGATCGCCGCGGCGTTGCCGCCGACATCGCCGACGGTGGGATTGACCTGGGCGACGGCGATGCGCAGCGAATCGGTCATGATCGTCCTGTAACCCGGCGGCGCCGGTCCAACGATTGCGGTGTCGCGGACCGGCAGGGGCCCGTTCCCGGGAGAGCCCGTCCCCAAGGATGTTGATGCGAGATATTGATGCGCCACGCGCGCCTGGAAGGCGGCGGAATACCGCAATCCGGCCGCACGGACGGCGCCGCAGCGGCGACGAACCGGCCCCGGCGCGCGGCCGACTTGACCTGCGCCGTCATTGGGCCTCGAAGTGCGCGGAGACCGGACCGTACACGGCCGAACAGGACCGACTCGCGTGATGTATTTCTGGATCGCGCTCGGCAGCGCCCTCGGCGGCATGGGCCGGTACTGGTGCAACGAACTGGTGGCGGCCCGCATGGGACCGGAATTTCCCTGGGGCACCTTGCTGGTCAACGTGGCCGGCTCGCTGGCCATCGGCATGCTGGCCGCGCTCAACGCCTCGCTGGACAATCCCTGGCTGGGGGCGGAGGGCCGCGCCTTCGTCATGGTCGGCCTGTGCGGTGGCTACACGACCTTTTCGGCGTTCAGCCTCCAGACCCCGATATTGCTCAACAACGGCGACTGGCTGCGCGCCGGGGGCAATATCCTGCTGTCGGTCCTGCTCTGCCTGATCGCCGTGTGGCTCGGCTATCTCGCCGGCAGCGGCCTCGAACGGCTGCGGACCGGCTGAACCGACGCAGCCCCTCTACAGCCGCCGACGGCGGTGTGTTACGGTCAGGCCGTCGTCCGCCAGGAAGCCCCCGATATGGCCCGAAGCCAATCCGCCCGGAAAATCCCCGAACGTCCGCAGCGCCGGGCGACCTACCGCGACGTGCTGGACGCGCCGATGCATATGGTGGCCGAAGTCATCGACGGAACGCTCCATACCCATCCGCGTCCGGCGATGCCCCATGCGCTGGCGTCCTCGGCATTGGGGGCCAAGATCGGGGATCCTTTCAATTTCGGCGAAGGCGGCCCCGGCGGCTGGTGGATCGTCGACGAGCCGGAGTTGCATCTCGGCGAGGACATTCTGGTGCCGGATATCGCCGGCTGGCGGCGGGAACGAATGCCCGAGTTTCCCGATACCGCCTTCGTCACCCTGGCGCCGGACTGGGTCTGCGAAGTGCTCTCGCCCTCGACCCGCGATCTCGACCGGCACGGCAAGCGCCCGGTCTACGCCCGCGAGGGCGTGTGCCATCTCTGGTTCGTCGATCCGCTGGCGCGCGACCTGGAGGCCTTCGAACTCCGCGACGGCGAATGGGTGCTGATCGCCACGGCGCGCAACGACGACCCGGTCTCGATTCCGCCCTTCGAGGCGATCACCTTCCCGCTCGACGCCCTCTGGCCGTAAGTCCGGCCGAACCGGGCGCTCACCCCGCCGCGGCGCGAATCGCTTCCACGATCCGGTCCGCCGTGTCGTCGCGCCTATAGGCGTGCATCGGCAGGCTCGCGATCCGGCCGCACAGGGCCTCGCTGACGGGCAGAGAACCCTCGCCGCCGCCGTAATCCCGATCAGCCGGCTGCAGGTGCATCGGCTCCGGACGCGGCAAAACCCGTCGCGATGTGCCCGGCGTCCCGGTTCGGTATTTATTCCGTACAAATCGGAAAGGACTTGCAACGGCCCCGGCCGGGAAAGATCGAACGTCGGCGCGGCATGGCAGCCGGCGCATTGGGCCGGATGCAGGCAAGACAGTGTATCCACACCATTATTGGGAGGGCGGCAATGCATGAATGTTATAACATTACATTAAATATAAACGGATCGAAATACGAATATCGGCGCAAAATCAAAGTATAAAACCATAGGAAAAATTGAAAAGCCAAAAACAAATACGCTAATTGGAGATTTTTATTGTAATTTCCTGCCCAAATAGTTACGATTTTATTTCCCGATACTTCGTTGTCGAGTCAACCGAATTCGGCAATGGATTAAACCCCGGTAGCAATAACCGGATCGCAGAGGCTACAGGGAAGCTGAACGAGCGAGGACTTGAGCAAGCAAAAGGAGGGGGAGCAAGACGCAGCAATTCAAAGCGAACCTCGAACGACTACACTCTGACAAGGAGAATTGGTCATGGCGAAAACAGTATTCCGCGCCGAAATGGACAAATGGCCGGAAGATCAGACGGTAAAGACGCATAACCGCTGGCATCCGGACATTCCGATCGTGGAGAACTTCAAGCCCGGCGACGAGTTCCGGGTGGAGTGCTATGACTGGACCGGCGGTCAGATCAAGAACGACGAATCGGCCAACGACATCCGCGATGTCGACCTGTCCAAAGTGCACTATCTCAGCGGTCCGTTCGGCTGCGAAGGCGCCGAACCCGGCGATCTCCTGGTTGTCGATATCAACGACATCGGCTGGCTGGAAGATTCGCAATGGGGCTTCACCGGCATCTTCGCGCTCGAGAACGGCGGCGGCTTCCTCGACAAGCATTTTCCGGAAGCGCGCAAGGCTTGCTGGGATTTCCACGGGATCTACACCACATCGCGCCACATTCCGGGCGTGCGGTTTCCGGGGCTGATCCATCCGGGGCTGATCGGGACGCTGCCTGACGCCCCGCTGCTGAAGCGGTGGAACGATCGCGAGTCGGCCCTGTTCAACACCGATCCGGACCGTGTGCCGCCTCTGGCCACATTGCCCGACGGCCTGGCCGGGACGACGACGGCGCTGATGGGCCAGATGTCCGGCGATGCCGGGCATGCGGCAGGGCTGGAAGGCGCCCGGACGGTTCCCGGACGCGAGCATGGCGGCAACTGCGACATCAAGAATCTGTCGCGCGGTTCGCGGTGCTACTTCCCGGTCTTCATGCCGGGCGGCGGCTTGTCGATGGGCGATATTCACTGGTCGCAGGGCGACGGTGAGATCACCTTCTGCGGCGCCATCGAAATGGCAGGTTGGATCGACATCGGGGTCGACCTGATCAAGGGCGGTGTCGAGAAGTACGGGATCACCAACCCCGTCTTCACGCCGAGCCCGGTCGAGCCGCACTACTCCGAGTATCTGATCTTCGAAGGGGTCTGCGTCGACGAGCACGACGGCTCCCAGAAGTATCTGGATGCGACGGTAGCTTACCGGAGGGCCTGTCTGAACGCGGTCGAATATCTCAAGAAGTTCGGCTACTCGGGCGAGCAGGCCTACATGATCCTCGGCACCGCACCGGTCGAAGGCCGGGTCAGCGGAATCGTCGATATCCCGAACGCCTGCTGCACGGTCGCCGTTCCGACCGAAATCTTCGATTTCGATATCCGGCCGAACGCAGCCGGTCCGAGCATCCAGGTCAGCGGCGCAGACGCGGCATCCTGCAGCTGACTGACAGGGCGAACCGAGGGCGGGGCGGTGTCTGCCCTGCCTCCGGTCGTCTCTTTGCAAGCGCAGGCATGCTCAACGATGTGTGATACTCGGAGGTATCGGCTATGTTGGGACTGGCACTTCTCTGGGTCGGAGCCGTTCTGTTCCTGAACGGGATCTGGCTCATGGGCCGGATCGGATCGCGCGAGATCGCGATCATCAACATTTTCACCGGCGCCGTGACGGCGCTGGTGGCGGCCTATC
>JAJEGH010000011.1 GCA_022819985.1 Alphaproteobacteria bacterium
AAGGCCGACGACCAGTGGCTCTATCTGCCGGCGCTCAAGCGGGTCAAGCGCATCAGTTCGTCGAACCGCTCCGGCTCCTTCATGGGCAGCGAATTCTCCTACGAGGATCTGGGCTCCCAGGAAGTCGAGAAATACACCTACAAATATCTGCGCGACGAAGCGTGCGGCGCGGAGCGGTGCACGGTCGTCGAGCAGGTGCCGACCGCGAAGCGTTCGGCCTACCGCCGCCAGCTCGTCTGGCGCGACAAGAAGAATTTACGCACCCGGAAGGTCGCCTACTACAACCGCCGGAACGTGCACATGAAGACGCTGAGCTTCGGCAAGTACGCGCTGTTCCTGGACCGCTTCTGGCGCGCCGCCGAGATGAAGATGGTCAACCATCTGACCGGCAAGAGCACCGACATGCTGTGGTCGGACTACAAGTTCGGCGGCAAGATCGGCAAGAGCGATTTCAGCCGGACCGGCCTGAAGCGGGTGCGCTGATGGGCCTGGGAACGGCGATTCGAACGGCCATTCGAACGCCCGTTCTCCGGGCGGCGCGGATTGCGCTGGCGGTCCTTGCCGCCGCTTCGGCGCCCGGCGCGGCGCTCGCCGAGACCGAATTTCCCGGCAAGCTCAGCCTGGAGACCCGCTGGTTCCCGCGGAGCGCCGAGTTCGACGGCCAGCGCAACTATAACGCCGGCCTGGTCGCGGAGCCCCAGCTTTACCTCAAGGGCGCGGAGAATTTCAGCGTCACCGTCGCGCCCTTCTTCCGCTTCGACGCCGCGGACCGGACCTGGACCCATGCCGACCTGCGCGAGGCCTATGCGCTGCTGAACGGCCCGCTCGGCGAGGCCGAATGGGAATTGCGCCTGGGCGTCGACCGGGTGTTCTGGGGCGTCGCGGAAACGCGCAACCTGGTCGATATCGTCAACCAGACCGACCTGGTCGAAAACCCCAACGAAAAGGTCAAGCTGGGCCAGCCGATGGCCCACCTGACCCTGTCCGGCGACTGGGGCGCGGCGGAGGTCTTCGCGATGACCTTCCACCGCCTGCGCACGTTTCCCGGCGCCGCCGGCCGGCTGCGCCCGCAGTTGCGGATCGACAACCGCCTCGCGACCTACGAGAGCCCGGCGGAGGAATGGCATCTCGATTTCGCCGCCCGCTACAGCAACGCCTTCGGCCCGCTCGATCTGGGCCTGAGCGTGTTCGACGGCACCAGCCGGGAACCGGTCATGCGGCCGGCGGCAATCCGGCTCGTCCAGGGACAACCGGTGCCGGGCGCCCTGGCGCCGCATTACGAGCAGATCCGCCAGTTCGGCCTGGACGCCCAGCTCACGATCGGATCCTGGCTGCTCAAGCTGGAAGCCATCCACCGCAGCGGCGCCAGCAACCTCGTCGGCAAGAAGGAAGCCTTCGCCGCCTTCGTCGCCGGCGGCGAATACACGTTCAGCGGCATCTTCGAATCGGACGCCGATTTGAGCCTCCTTGCCGAATGGCTGATCGACGGGCGCCGGCATCGCGCGACCAACCAGTATCAGAACGACCTGTTCTTCGGCATGCGCCTGTCGCTTAACGACGTCGAGAGCACGGCCTTCACCCTTGGCGCGCTGTACGATCTCGACTACGGCACCCGGACGATGTCGCTCGAATTCGACCGGCAGCTTACCGATTCCGTCTCCATCAAGGCGGAGGCGATCCTCATGCTCTATGTCGACAAGGCGGACGCCGTCGTTTATCCGACCCGGCGCGACAGCTTCGTGGGGGCGAAGCTGGCCTACAGCTTCTGACCGGCCGCGAAGACGGCCATATTTTTGAGCGAATACTCAAGTATTTCTCCGCCACCACCGCCGTTTTTTCCCGGTTTTCCGCCGTTTCCCGCACCTGGTGCCGAATTAGATAGACCGGTCTGTATTTTGTTTTTTTACACCTTGGCAGGAATATTTCCAAATCCTGCCTTCAGACAGCGGGCATATGGCGGGGAGCAGGAGGCGGGGCAGCGGGCGCGTCTCGGGCGTTGGCTAAGCACATATAGGGAACAAAAATGGCAATGTCAAGGAAAAATGCGATCCTCGTTGCCGCCCCGGCCGATACGGTGGGCAATGGGGCGGCGGGCAACCGGCGGGCGGGCGGATGGACACCCCCGTCGCCTCCGCTTTGCTTCGGCACTTCCCCCGCTGAAGCGGGGGAAGGATAACGGGGATAACATCCTGTTTTGCCTTGCTTTTTTCCTCCCCCTCTTCAGAGGGGGAGGTCAGGTGGGGATGAACGGCGCACGCTGCCCGCCGTCGTCTGCCGCCTTTGCAAACGACCGGCTTCGCATGCGCCTTGCCGCCCCGGCCTGCTGCCGGATGCTGACAGGGGTTTCGATAACGCCTATATGTAGGGACCGGAACGAACCGTGCCGACCGCTTCGCGACCTGTCGAGGCTGCACACGGAACCGGACGGATCTTTCCGGGTGTCGTTGCCGGGTGCGCCTGCCGTAGCGCCTCCGGACGACGATTGGCGGGAAAGGCTTTGTCATGGAATCGGGTCCGGACGAGACATCCTGCACCATTGTCGTGGGCCATCGGGCAGGGGCGCGGCGCGCATGTAGAACCGAATACAGTCCCTCGTCGTAACGGCCGACGATACCGGTAGCGGAAGAGATGGAAATACCGGGCGAATATACCGAAGGCTATGCCAGAGGCCGGGCGACCGATCCGGAGAGGGCCGCCAACTATGTCGCCCATACCACCGTAGGCGACCCTCTGGCGGACGCCATGGTTGTGGATCTGGACGCGCTCGGCCCCGAGGAATCGAGCCGGCTGATCCGGCTGGGCATGCACGGCGACGACGAAAACGCCTTGCGCGATGCGCCGGCCACGGTGCGGGAATTTTTCGAATCCATCGCAGAGCCGCCCGACTGGGTTGACCTGCCTTCGTTCCTGCCGGGCTGCCGCATGTTTCACCGGAACACCCGGCTGGTGCTTGCCGCGATGGTCGGCGGCGTTCTGGTCGAGGGGTTTTCGACCAATATCGCGAGGTCGTTCTTCCTGACCGGCAAGCTCCGGGACCAGGGCATACGGCGGCTGAAGCAGAACAACCGCCACATGCTCGAAATCTTCATGCCCTGGGGCATGGAGCGGCATAACGACGGCTGGACCCATTCCGTCCGGGTCAGGCTGGTCCACGCCCGGATCCGGCAGTTGATCGCCAATTCGAACGAATGGAATGTCGGTGAGCTGGGCACGCCGATCAGCGCGGCCCATGTCGGCTTTGCCGTCGCGGCGTTCTCGGCCCGGTGCCTGCAGCATCTGGAAAAGCTCGGCGCGAAGTTCAATGCAGAGGAACGGCGGAGTTTCATGGCCGTATGGCGTTATTCGGGATACCTGATGGGCATTCCCGAATCGATCCTGTACCGCGACGAAGCCGAAGCGCTCGAAGTCTACCGGATCGGTCTCGTTTGCGAGCCGCCGCCTTCGCTGGAATCGGTCGTGCTGGCGTCGTCGCTGATCAATTCGGCGCCGTTGTTCGCCGGTTTGACCGAAAGGCAGGCCCGCCGGAAGCTGGCCGGCTACATTGCGGAGGTTTCGCGGGCGCTGATCGGAAATGAAATGGCCGACCTGCTCAAGTATCCCGAGAGCGACGCCAGGGGCGTCCTCTGGCGGTTCCGCGTCCTGAACCGGGTCGAGAAACTGATGAACCTGCTGAGCCAGGACCGGTCGCGGAAGAACGTCAACCTGACCACGATTCTCGACGTTTCGATGTTCGACAACGAAGGCATCAGCTACAAATTGCCGGACCATGTCCATGCCGAAGAGTCTTCTCAGTATTAGGGCCAATATCGGGGCCAGTATCGGGGGACTTGCGCGATGACAGCAGTCCGCCGATCCTTTTGTGCGGTGCGCCGCACCGGGCGGCCGGATACCCCGGTCGGGTCCGGAGACCGGATGCGGCACATCCATGCCGTGCTGCGCCACATCGTTCGAATGCCATGATTTCAATGTCGCTGGATCGCTACACCGCCGGAATTTTGCGCCGCCGGTGGCTCGTCATTGCGCTTGCAGGGGCGCTCATGCTCGCGCTGACGGCGGGGGCCAGGTTCATCGGCGTCACCAACGACTACCGCAGCCTGTTCGATGCCGACAATCCGCAGCTGGCCGCGTTCACCGCCTTCGAAAACATCTATGGCGCAACCAATACGGCACTGATCGCCGTCGCGCCCGGCAAGGGTACGGTATTCACCCGCGAAACCCTCGGCGCTCTTGAGGCGCTGACACAGGCGGCGTGGGAGACGCCATATTCCACCCGGGCCGATTCGCTGGCCAACTACAACCACACCTGGGCGGAAGAAGACGACCTCATCGTCGAGCCGCTGGTCGACGATGCAGCAGGGCTGAGCGAAGAGGATATCCGGCGCATCGAGAAGATCGCGCTGAGCGCGCCGGAACTGGTCGGCCGCCTGGTTTCCCGCGACGGCAAGGTGGCCGGACTGGCGATCAGCTTCGCGCTGCCCGACAACCCGGACGCCGCGGTCGTCGAAATAACCGACTATCTCGACGCGCTGCTCGAACGGCAGCGGGCGGCCCATCCCGGCACCGCCTACTACCTGACCGGCGACGTTCCCCTCAACCGGGCCTTCGCCGACGCGACCAGGGACGATATGGAAACCCTGGCGCCGGTCGTGTTCCTGATCATCGTCCTTGCCGCGGCGCTTCTCCTGCGCTCCGTGCTGGGCACGGTGGCGATCGTCGCGGTGCTCGGCTTCGTCATCAACTCGACGGTCGGCTTTGCCGGCTGGCTCGGCACGGTGTTCAATCCCGCCAATTCCGGCGTGCCGATCATCGTCATGACGGTCGCCGTCGCCCATTCGGTCCACATCGTCTCGAGCACCTTGGCGGCCATGGGCCGGGGCCTGGACAGGAATGCGGCGATCGCCGACGCGATCCGGGTCAACGCCTGGCCGGTCTTTCTCACGTCGCTCACCACGGCCATCGGCTTTCTCAGCCTCAACGCATCGGACTCGCCGCCCTTCCGCGTTCTCGGCAACCTCGTGGCGTTCGGCGTACTGTGCGCGTTCGTCTATTCGCTGACATTCCTGCCGGCGCTCCTTTCCATCCTGCCGCTGCGGGCCCGGGCGCCGCGCAGCGGCAAGCCCGCCTTCTTCGATCGCTTCGGCGGTTTCGTCGTCGCCCGGCGCAAGATCCTGCTCGTCTGTTCCGCGCTCGTGGCGGTGGTTCTGGTGACCGGAATCTCCAGGATCGAGCTTACCGACAACTGGACCCGCTATCTCAGCGAGCGCTACCAGTTCCGCCAGGATACGGACTTCGTCATCCGCAACCTGACCGGCATGGAAACGCTGGAATATTCGCTGAATTCGGGGCGCGAAGGCGGCATTACCGACCCCCCCTATCTGCGCAGGGTCGAGGCTTTCGCCGAGTGGTTCCGCACGCAGCCGGAAGTTCTGCACGTTCAGGCCTTCTCCGACATCATGAAGCGCCTGAACAAGAACATGCACGGCGACAACCCTGCCTTCCACAGGCTGCCGGACAATCCCGAACTGGCCGCGCAATTTCTGCTGCTCTACGAACTTTCGCTGCCGGCCGGCCGGGATTTGAACGACCGCATCGACGTCGCCAAATCGGCGACGCGCATGACGGTCGTGATGCGCAGCCTGACATCGCAGGGACAACGCGAACTCGACGCGCGGGCGCAGGCCTGGGTCCGGGCCAACGCGCCGGGCCTTGCGGCCGAGGCGTCCGGGGTCAGCATCGTCTTCGCACACCTGTCCCAGCGGAACATCGAGAGCATGCTGACCGGCACGATCGTTGCCATGGCGCTCATTTCGCTGATTCTGATTTTCGTGTTCCGGAGCGTGCGCCTGGGCCTGGTCAGCCTCGTGCCCAATTTCATTCCGGCGGCCCTGGCGTTCGGCGTGTGGGGCTACCTGGTCGGCCGGGTGGGCCTTGCCGGATCGGTGATGACCGCAATCGCCTTCGGTATCGTCGTCGACGATACGATCCACTTCTTGTCCAAATATCTGAAAGCGCGCCGCGAGGGCGTATCCGCGCCCGAGGCCGTGCGTTCGACCTTCCGGATCGTCGGCCATGCCCTGTGGACCACGACCGCCGTTTTGTGCCTCGGCTTCCTGGTGTTTGCCGCTTCGGGTTTCGAAATCAGCTGGTCGCTCGGCATTCTGGTGACCATTACGATCGGCTTCGCGCTGCTCGCCGATTTCCTGCTCCTCCCGCCGCTCTTGATGGCCATAGACAGAACGAAAGAACGATGACCCGGTCTTCTTTCCGTTGCACGACCCGCCGGCTTCCCGCCACCTGCGTCGCCTTGCTGGCCTGCCTTTGTCCGGCCGCCCTCGTTGCCTCCCCTCCGGCCGGCGCGGCCTCTGCCGAGGAAGCGGGTCTCAAGATTGCGCGGGATGCCTACGACCGGGACAAGGGTTTCGGCAATTTCACCGCCCGGCAGACCATGGTGCTGCGCAACAAGCGCGGGCAGGAGAGCCGGCGCGAACTCCGGATCAAGGTGCTCGAGGTCGAAGGCAGCGGCAACCGGACCCTGTTCGTGTTCGACCGGCCGCGCGGCGTCAAGGGCACCGCCTTCCTGATCCATTCCCATAGGGACAAGGCCGACGACCAGTGGCTCTATCTGCCGGCGCTCAAGCGGGTCAAG
>JAJEGH010000036.1 GCA_022819985.1 Alphaproteobacteria bacterium
GGCGGCATGGGCCGTATTGTGGTTCATGTTCTTCCTGCTGCTGGCGATGCAGAAACCGATTGCCAAGGTGACCGGCGCGGTGACCTGCATACAGGGCATCGTGACGGCCTGGCTGCCGGGATACCTGCTGCTGGGCGGCTATATCGCCTGAGGCTCGTATCCTCGGGTTCGATATCCGACTCGGGGCGCGCCGTCCGATTCCGCCGGACTGCGCGCCCCTTTCCGGTTACCATGGCGCAACGGCCTGGGAGGGCGCGATGCCGATTTACGAATATATTTGCGACGATTGCGGCCCGTTCACGGAGATGGAACGAATGGCCAGGGCCTCGGATCCCAAGCCCTGTCCGTCCTGCGACCGGCCTTCCCGGCGGGGCATCAGCGCGCCATTCCTGGCCGATATGGACCCGAACAACCGGGTCGCGCACCAGCACAACGAAAAGAGCGCCCACGAGCCCCGGGTCGGCAACGTCAAGAAACACGATCATGGCCATCGCGGCCACGAGCACGGCCACGGCGGGCATCGTCACGTCCATAAAGGTTCGCGCCCCTGGATGATCGGGCACTGACCGCCGGCCGGGAACAGACCTGCCCCGTTATGGCTATGCCCGGAAACGAGGCGCCAGCGCCCGTCCTGCACAAACGTCGCGCCTCGATCCGCACGAACGGCACGGCGCCCCGAAGGTACCGCATCGCTCCCGAAGCCGCCCTCAACCCGAACCGCAGCTTTATCCCGAACCGATATGTACCCGGACAGTAGCGCGCACGGCCGGGCAGGACCGCTCGACGCATGACCTATTTCTGGATCGCGCTCGGCAGCGCCCTCGGCGGCGTCGGCCGCTACTGGTGCAATTCGCTGGTAACGGCGCGGCTGGGACCGGAGTTTCCCTGGGGCACCCTTCTGGTCAACGTGGCCGGCTCGCTGCTAATCGGCGTTGTCGCGGCGCTCAGCGCATCCTTCGACCGCCCGTGGCCCGGACAGGAGGCGCGCGCCTTCATCGTGGTCGGCTTCTGCGGCGGCTACACGACCTTTTCGGCCTTCAGCCTGCAGACATTGGAACTGCTGCACAACGGCGATTGGCTGCGGGCCGGCGGCAATATCCTGCTGTCGGTCGCGCTGTGCCTGGTGGCCGTCTGGCTGGGCTATCTCGCGGGCAACGGCATCAACCAACTGAGGGCCGGCTGAGTCCGGCGCTCACGCGACCGCAGCCCGGACCGCTTCGACGATCCGGTCCGCCGTGTCGTCGCGCATGTAGGCGTGCATGGGCAGGCTCACGATCCGGCCGCACAGCGCCTCGCTGACGGGCAGGGAACCCTCGCCGCCGCCATATTCCCGGTAGGCCGGCTGCAGATGCATCGGCTCCGGATAGTAGACCGCCGTGGGAATGCCCGATTCGCCGAGGCGGGCGCGCAGGCCGTCGCGGTCGTCCGTCAGAATGGAATATTGCGCCCAGCTGCTCAGGATGCCGTCGAAACGGGCCGGCGTTTGCACCCTGTCGCCAAGGCCGGCGTCGTAGCGGTCCGCCAGCCGGTTGCGCGCCGCGACCTCGCCTTCGAACGCCGGCAGCTTGCCGAGGAGAACGGCGGCCTGGAAGCTGTCGAGCCGGGCATTGAGGCCGACCCGCTCGACGGCGTATCGCACGCTGCCCTGTCCGTGGACCCGGATCGAACGCAGCAGGGCCGCCATTTCGGGATCGTCGGTGAACACCGCACCGCCGTCGCCGTAGCAGCCGAGCGGCTTGGCCGGATAGAAGCTGGTCGTCGTGACCGGCGCCAGGGTGCCGACCTTCCGGTTGCCGCGCCGGGCGCCGAAGCTCTGGGCGGCATCGGCGATCAGGTTCAGGCCCTCCGCCCCGGCAATCCGGTTGAGCGCCTCGTAATCCGCCGGCAGGCCGAACAGATCGACGGCGATAACCGCCTTCGGCGTCAACGCGCCCTCGTCGCGCACCCGGGCTATGCTCCGCTCGAGGCCGGCGGGATCCATGTTGAAGGAAGCGCCGTCGATATCGACGAAGACCGGCATGGCGCCGAGCAGCAAGACCACCTCGGCGGTCGCGGTGAAGGTAAAACCGGGAACGAATACCGCATCGCCCGGCCCGACGCCGAGCGCCATGAGGGGCGCGATCAGAGCATCGGTGCCGCTGGAAACCGCCACGGCATGCCGCGCGCCGCAGAAGTCGCACAGCGCCTGTTCGAGCGCCTCGATTTCCGGGCCCATGATGAAGCCGCCATGCCGGAAGACCTCCGCGATCCGTGGCGCGATCGCGTCTTTCAGCGCGGCGTACTGCGCCCGGATACCGGCGAATTCCAGGTCCGGCACTTCGGTTTCCGGCAGGAAGAACGCCTGCGGCGCCTCGGATGACATGTCGGGTTTCTTCTCCGGCGCGGTCGATGCCGCCGTCGGTTTCACTCGGTCGCGAAGGCGTCGGGATCGCCCGGCCTGGCCGTCGGGATCATGCTGCGGGTTTGAGGGCCAGCCGGTTCCAGACCGCCGAAAGGGACGCCGCCAGATGCTCGATGTCGGCATCCGAATGCAGCGGCGACGGCGTGATGCGCAGCCGCTCCGTGCCGCGCGGCACGGTCGGGAAATTGATCGGCTGGACATAGATGCCGTAGTCGTCCAGCAGCAGGTCGGAAATCTGCTTGCAGATCACCGGGTCGCCCACCGGCACCGGCACGATATGGCTGGCATTGTCCATATGGCGGATGCCCCTTTCCATCAGCTTTCTGCGGACCTTCGCGACCGTTTCGCGCTGGCGCTGCCGTTCGGCATCGCTCGTTTTCAGATGGCGGATGCTCTCGATCGCAGCCGCCGCGACGGCGGGCGGCGGGGCGGTGGTGAAAATGAAGGCCGAGGCATAGCTGCGGACGAAATCGACGATCGCGGCCGAAGCGGCGATATAGCCGCCGACGCAGCCGAAAGCCTTCGCCAGCGTCCCCTCGATAACGTCGATTCGGCCGGCGACGCCTTCCCGTTCGGCGACGCCGCCGCCGCGCGGGCCGTACAGGCCGACGGCGTGGACCTCATCCAGATAGGTCAGTGCGCCGTAGCGTTCGGCCAGGTCGCAGAAACGGGCGATCGGCGCGATATCCCCGTCCATCGAATAGACCGATTCGAACGCGATCAGCTTCGGCCGGTCCGGGTCCGCCTCGGCCAGCAGCCGTTCCAGATGGCCGGCGTCGTTGTGCCGGAAAATGCGTTTTTCCGCGCGCGACTGGCGGATGCCCTCGATCATCGACGCGTGGTTCAGCGCGTCGGAAAAGACGATGCAGCCGGGAAGCTTCGACGCCAGCGTGCTGAGCGCCGCGAGGTTGGCGACATAGCCCGATGTGCAGACCAGCGACGCTTCCTTGCCGTGAAGGTCGCACAGTTCCCGCTCGAGCAGGACATGGAAATGGTTCGTGCCCGCGATGTTACGCGTGCCGCCGGCGCCGGCGCCGCAGCGGTCGATCGCGCCGTGCATGGCCCGCAGCACCTCCGGATGCTGGCCCATGCCCAGATAGTCGTTCGAACACCATACCGTGACTTCGCTCGCAGCACCGTCCTTGCGCCGCGTGGCCTTCGGGAAGTCGCCGGCATGCCGCTCGATATCGGCGAACACCCGGTAGCGGCCCTCCCGGTGCAGACTCTCGATCTGCTGCTGGAAGAAACGGTCATAGTCCATAGGTCGTTCCATACGATCGCCCCGGCCGCCGCTGCTGCGTCTCCGGCGCGGCGGGCAGTCCGTGCTCCAGTATCGCCGATCGTGCCAATGTTCGCCCCGGAAAAATGCCGCAACGATGTTATGTCCACCGGGTTATGTCCGCTCGGTTTATCCACCGGGCGGTCAATGCCGAAACCGCCGGCGCGCCCCGCCGTTACCCCTCCGTTATACCTCCGGACTTCGCCAACGCCGAAGCACGGCGCTGCGGGCCGGAATTTCGTGCAACTGCGGCGAATGCGTCCCGGAAATTCCTCCAGCGTAATTGCAATTCGCCCCCGTCGTTCGTTTCCGATGCCGGACTCTGCAATCGGTGCGGCGGTGTTTCCGCGCTGTTGCCTGCCGCACCCGCCGGCAGGCTAGCGGATACCGCTTGACGTCCCGGCCGTCCGGTCTTTCGAAACTTCATCTTGTTTTATTGCCCGATTTGGTTTAGGGACATTCCGCCGGTTAATACAATGTTGTTTCGGAAGCGCGAAACTGTCATGTCCGAAGCGGGCTTAAGGACTGTTCATGCCGGATTGCCGGCTTTGAACGGTTTCGGCAATGTCGAAACAGTCTCTACCGGTTTCGATTCGTCGAGTATTCGAAAGCGGCCGTTCTTCCGGCAAAACCGTTAACCGAAAGAGGCAAATCAAGCATGTCTTCGCATTCAATCGACCAGAGCAATCTGACCAAAGGCCAGATTCGCAAACTCAACGCGTTGTGCAAGTCCGTAGGCCATGAAATCGGCGAGCGCGCCTTTGTCGAATGGCTTGCTTCCCAGACGGAAGAGGAAGGCGACAGCGGCGCGGAGACGATTGCGAATACGCTCTGGCCCATGGTCCAGGACGGCAGCCTCAAAATTCCGCGCGGCGGCTACCGGGTCCGGCGCGGCCGGGGCCGGATCATCGTCGAACCGGCCGGTTCGTAGCCCGGCGCACGGATCGCCTGCCTTCTTTCGGAGCCCGCCGGCCGTGTGCCGGCGGGCTCCGCTTTGGCCCGCCCCGGCGCACAGCCGCTTCGCTTCGCTGCATTCGTTCGGCTGTTTCCGGAATTCGTTCGTCCGGTCCGGGACGTAGCGCCAGGGCGCAACGGTTTGTTATCGAGTCCCTCGAAGCCTTCCCCCGCCAATTTGTTCATTCTGTCGGATTCGAACGCCGAACAGTCCGAACGGAACAGGCTGCGGTCCGGGCCTTCCGCCGCGGCGCTTCCGTTTCGGCGAGTTGCGGTTTCATCGATTGTCCGCAGACCTGCCGTTCCGGACCGCCAAATCGAGCGTAAAGAACAGGTGGAATGGCGTGGATTTTCGGCCGGCAATGCAGATAGTGCCGAACTGCGTACGTCGAAACTCCGGTCCGTTGCCTGGCGCACCCGGATTTTGGCGAGATCCCGTCTTTACCCACCGGTGGCGGCGCACAGCATTTGCCGAGGCGCGAGATGTGCGGGATACGCTATCGCCCATTCGACAGGTAGCGGAGCCATTCCGAAACGAACTTCGGCGCCTCAACTCGCACTCTGCCGTCGCGCAATTTCTCCGGCTGAAGTTCGCCTCCGGAACACCTTTCCGAAGATTGATTTAGCCGCAACGCGCCGGCCCCCGCGCAGGCTGGCAATGCGCGGGCAGCATGCTAGAACCCGTCGCGGCGCACAGTAAAGGTTCGATCCATGGCCCACTTTCCCGGCATGAAAACGGTTCGTATCCAGGACCGGCCGGCACAGGTCTACCGCAGCGACCTTTGCGTTATCGGGTCGGGCGCGGCCGGCCTTTCGGCAGCGCTGGAAGCGGCCCGGCTGGGCCAGCAGGTCGCGATCGTGGACGCCGCGCCCAACCTCGGCGGCCAGGCGGTCGGGGCCGCCCTCGGCACGATTTGCGGCCTGTTCCGCAACGGGCCGGTTCCCAGACGCCTGACCCACGGCGTCATGGACGGCCTGTTCGAAGCCCTGTTCGACCGGGGCGAGGCCGCCCTGCGACGGGTGCGCGGCACCTTCATCCTGGACTATGTGCCCAACGCCTGGATGCGCTGGGCCGAGGGGCAGGTCGCCGAGTGCGGCATCGTTCCCCTGCCCGGCGCCATCGTCCGCCGGGTCGAGCAGCGCGACGGCATCGTCGAGGCGCTCCTTCTCAGCACCCGTTTCGGCGATGCCCGGGTCGAGGCCAACCGCTTCGTCGACGCGTCGGGCGACGCGGTGGTGCCGTGGCTGGCCGGGCAGGAGCTGCGCGAATCGGCAAAGCCGGTTCTCGGCACGGTGATGGCGATCCTGGAAGAGGTCGACACGTCCCTGTGCGCCGGCTATCCGCGCTCGCTCTATCACGACCTGATCCGCAGGTTCGGCTCCGAGTTCGGCCTGGTGCGCGCCGAGGGGCCGGTCTTCGTCCTGCCGGGCACGCGCAAGCTGCTGCTCAACCTCACCCATGTCGAAACGCCGATGGAAACGGCCGGCCTGGCGCTCGCCGGCATCGAGGGGCGGCGCCAGGTCGACGCGCTGCTCAGCCTGTTCAGGCGCGAACTGCCGGAGGCGTTCCGCGAGGCCAGGGTCGCGGTCTACGGCAATGCCGGCATCCGCCAGACGAGGACCATCGTCGGCCGGAGCCATGTCACGGTCGAGGACGTCGCGACCGGGGTGCGCCCGCCCGACGCCATCGCGCGGACGACCTGGCCGATCGAACTGCACGGCGACATGACGGGCACCCACTGGACGGTCTTCGGCGAGAACCACATCCACTACATTCCGTTCGGCGCCATGCTGCCCCAGGGGCTGCACAATGTGGTGGTCGCCGGCCGCTGCATCGACGCCGAACCGGCGGCGCTCGCCAGCCTGCGGGTCATGGGCCCCTGCTTCGCCATGGGCCGCGCCGCTGCAACGGCGGCCCATCTGAACCGCAGCGGCTCCCTGCACCAGATCGATACCGCCGCCCTCCAGGACGCGGTCGGCGACAACCTGAACCGGGAAACGACCGATCCCTGGGCGAAGGAAGCGGTCAGCGAGACCGGTCCCGAGGCAGAGGGCGCGGCCGAAGGCGCCGCCGGATCGTGAGAGTGACCGGGCCGGGATTTCCGGGCTAGGATGGCCGAGCCTCCCCAGCTTCGAGAGAAACGACGATGCCGGCCGACCCGATCGCCTATCTGAACCCGCCGAACGCCAGCCCGGCCCAGGGCCTTTACTCCAACGCCACGGCGGTTCCGGCCGGCCCGACACTGCACATCGCCGGCCAGCTTGCCGTCGGGCGCGACGGCAGCGTGGTCGGCAAGGGCGATTTCGACGCCCAGATGCGCCAGGTGCTCGACAATCTGGGCGCGGTCCTCGAAGGCGCCGGCCTCGGCTTCAATCATGTCGTCAAGTTCACCACCTATCTCGTCCATTCCCAGGATATCGAGCGCTTCATGGCGGTCCGTGCCGAGGTGTTTCCCGCGCTGTTCGGCGGCGAAACCTATCCGCCGAATACGCTGCTGATCGTCGACCGGCTGGTGAAGGAGGAGTTCCTGATCGAAATCGAGGCGGTCGCCTACGCCGATCCCGGCGGCGGCATGCGCCAGCCCTGAAGCCCGCGATTTACCCGTCCCCGGCCGGAATATCGCCGGCCGGAATGTCACCGGTCCGGGCGCCATAGGCCGGCTCGGCCGCGATCCCGTAACCTTCGCGGTCGAGCTGACGGGCAAGCTCCGCGATGTGGGCCGGCCCGATCTCGCAGCAGCCGCCGACGATCGTCGCACCGGCCGCCGCCCAACCGAGCGCGTGGCCGGCATAGGCCGCCGGGTCCAAGTCGTCGCGCGCGTCCAGGACGTCGACGCTCCCGGCCGGCCGGAGCGGCGCCACCGAAACGAACCCGTTGGCGTAAGCCCCGAACGGCGCACCGCTGCCGGCGAGCGCCGGCAGCGCCCGGGCGATGGCTTCCGGGCTCGAGCAATTGGCCAGCACCGCCGCCGCGCCGGCGTCGAGCGCCGCCCGGGCGCCCTCCCCGACCGGCTCGCCGGACCGCAGCACCGCGCCGTCGGCATCGTCCACCGTGAGCGCGGTCCACACCGTCCGGCCGCTCTCGCGCGCCGCCAGCGTCGCCAGGCGCGCCTCCCGGACGGTCGCCAGGGTCTCGCACAGGAAAAGGTCGACGCCCTCCGCCTGGGCCGCGACGATCCGGCGATAGCCGGCCAGGCAGACCTCCTCGGACGGCGTCAGGTCGGGCCGGTAGGAGGCCGTGAGCGGCGGCAGGCAGCCGGCGATCCGGATGTCGTCGCGCCCGCTGCGCTCGCGCGCGGCCTGCGCGGCGCGGAGGGCGGCGGCCTGCAGGGCCTCGAACATCTCCCCGCGGCCGGCGCGGGCCAGCCGGTGCGGCGTCGCCGAATAGCTGTTCAGGGTCAGGACCCGCGCGCCGGCCTCGATGAATTCGAGATGCACGGTTTCGACGAGGTCCGGATCGTCGATCATGACTCCCACGGACCACAGGGGCGCAGAGGGACCCCGGCGGCGCCGGTACAGCTCCTGGCCGACGCCGCCGTCGAGCAGCGCGACCGTCCCGCCGCGCGCGGGGATATCAGGATTTGTCATGTTGTGCCGAGAAGGAGAACTTTTCCATAATATAACAATGAGATAGCGTTTTTGCCATTTTGTCCGTTTTCATGGCGCAGGCGGATTCACTCAACCCGCAGTCGTTATCTATCCGTCCTGCCGGTACCGTTTTCGTCCGCTGCCGTGCACAGTCGCCGACCGGCGGGATATGGCGGATTGCCCCTGGGACCCGGCGAGCATATCGCCGGCTGCGGTCAGGCCACCGCCCCGAGGCCGTTCTTCGCCACCAGCGTCAGCAGCTTCAGCGAAGCCCCCCGCGGGCGTTTCTCGCCGCGCTCCCACTGGCTCACCAGGCCTGTCGTCACGTTGAGGTAGCGCGCGAACACCGCCTGGCTCGCATTCTCGCGCAGCCGGATCTCCCGGATGCGCTCCGGCGCCATTTCCTCCACCGGTGTCAGGCACATCTCGTCGAACTTGCGCATGGTCCGCTTCGACATTACGCCGGCCTCTGCAAGACTCAGCGCCGCCTCGTGCGCCGCCGCCAGCGCCTCACTCCTGTATTGCTCGGTCATCGCATTTCACCTCGATGATTGCTCCAGCCGCCTGTGCGACCGCAAGGCTCGCTCCATCCAGCGACAGATACTCGTCGGCCAGCAGCCGGTAGGTCGCCAACTCGTCGCGGCGCAGATTCTCCCTTCTGCTCTTGGCGAACCCGTAGACGAAGAACGCCAGCGCGCCCCAGCGGAACAGCATGATCGTGCGGAACCCACCGGACCGACCGCCGCCCCTGCGGGCGATGCGCTGCTTGATGACGCCACCGCCGAGATCGGCGTCGATCCGCCCCTCTCCGGCGCGCCGGACGGCCTCGCACAGCGCGGCATCCTCGATGCTCTCCCGCTTGGCGAATCGCGCAAAGGGCCTGGTCTTGAACGTACGCAACCCGAATTCCGCCGACGCTCTCCGCCATGCCGAAGAATATAGCACTGCGTGCGATACTATTCAACCGGCGTCATGCCGTCCCGCGTCGCCGACGGCGGGCGGCCTGCCGCGCGATACCGTGATCGGGCGCCAGCCGCCATTCGAAGAAGCGGGCGTGCCGCCGCCGATCAGCCCGGCTTGTCCGGGAAATGGCGGAAGATCGACAGCAGCGGGTTGGCCGCGGCCTGGCCGAGGCCGCAGATCGAGGCGTCGGTCATGGCCGCGGACAGCTCCCGCAGCAGCGGCTCGTCCCAGGTCTCGCGCTGCATCAGCCTGACCGCCTTTTCGGTGCCGACCCGGCAGGGCGTGCACTGGCCGCAACTCTCGTCCTCGAAAAACTGCATCAGGTTGAGGGCGCAGGTTTTCATGTCGTCCCGGTCGGACAGCACGACCACGGCGTGGGAGCCGACGAAGGAGCCGAGTTTCTCCAGCACGCCGAATTCGAGCGGCCGGTCGGCCATCGACGCCGGCAGGATGCCGCCCGACGCGCCGCCGGGCAGGAAGCCCCGGAGGGTGTGGCCCTCGGCCATGCCGCCGCAAAATTCGTCGATCAGTTCGGCGAGCGTGACGCCGGCCGGCGCCAGCTTGACGCCCGGCTCCTTCACCCGCCCGGAAACGGAGTAGCTGCGCAACCCTTTGCCGCCGTTGCGGCCGTGGCCCGCGAACCAGTCCGCGCCCTTCTCGACAACGACCGGAACCCAGTAGAGCGTCTCGACATTGTTGACCAGGGTTGGCCGGCCGAAGATGCCGTTCTGCGAGACGTAGGGCGGCCGGTGCCGCGGCAGGCCGCGTTTGCCCTCGATCGATTCGATCATCGCCGATTCCTCGCCGCAGATATACGCCCCGGCGCCGCGCCGCAGTTGGATTTCCGTGTGCGGCGCCAGCCCGGCTGCCTCCAGGGCCGCGATCTCGGCGAGCAGGATTTCGCGGATATGGGGATATTCGTCGCGCAGGTAGAAATAGACCGCCTCGGCCTCGACCGCCCAAGCGGCGACCAGCATGCCCTCCAGCACCTTGTGCGGCTCGGTTTCCAGATAGTAGCGGTCCTTGATCGTGCCCGGCTCGCCCTCGTCGGCGTTGACCGCCATCAGGCGCGGGCGGGCCTCGGCGCGCACGAAGCGCCATTTCTGCCCGGTCGGGAAGCCGGCGCCGCCCAGGCCGCGCAGCCCGGCATCGCTCAGGATGCCGATGATCTCCTCCGGCGTGCGCCGCCCGTTCAGACAATCCTGCAGCAGTGTGTAACCGCCCTGTTCGCGATAGGCGGCCAGATCCTGATAGGGCGCAATCTCCGGGTGGGTGTCCCCGGCCCGGATCGCCGCCTCGACGGTCTCGACCGTTGCATCGACGATATGGTTGTGGCCGACCTCGGCGACCGGCGCCGTCTCGCACCGGCCCATGCAGGGCGCGCGCACGATGCGCACCGCGGCCGGGTCCGAAGTCGCCGCGAGCGCGTCGATCAGGCCGTCGGCGCCGGCGATCGCGCAGCTCAGGCTGTCGCACACCCGCACGGTAAGGGGCGGCGGCGGGGTCTCCCCTTCCTTCACCACGTCGAAATGGGCGTAGAAGGTGGCGACCTCGTACACCTCCGCCTGGGACAGCTTCATTTCGTGCGCCAGCGCCGCCAGATGGGCCGTCGAGAGATGGCCGTGCGCGTCGTGGATAACGTGCAGATGCTCGATCAGCAGGTCGCGCCGCCGGGGCGCATCGCCGAGCAGCGCGCGCACCCGCTCAAGCGCCGCCGGATCGACCTGGCGGCCCTTGGGCGTCGGGCGGGCCTTGCGCCGCCCCGTTCTGGCGGCTTCTCGGGGGACTTCGGTCATGGAGTGGTCGTTCGCTCCGGCCGATGCCGGTCCTGTCCGTTGGTATGCTGACTAGCCGATCCGGAAACCCCGGTCGAGCCTCGAAAGCCGCCGCCCGTCGCGGCCAAATCGCCTCGTCGCCGCCCGGGTCGCTATCGGGGTCGCTATCGGGGCCGCTATCCGGCGCCGCCGCCGGAAAACGGCTTGAGCGTATAGCCGTATTCCCGCGCGGCGTCGGCCAGCCAGCGCCAGAGGAAGCGCGCGTTCGACCGGCTGACCGTCACGTCGAACGCCGGCGGCTCGCCGTCTTCGAGGCGCGCGATGACGACCGTCACCCGGCCGAACAGCGTGCGCGCGGCCGAGCCGGCCGGGAACGCGTCGGGATGCAGGTCGACCGTGGCGGCCTTGGCGAGAACGTCGCGCGCCCGCGGCCCGGCGACGCCGATGGCGAGCCAGGCGTCGGAGATGTCGGTCACGCCGACCGGGCCGGCCGGATCGGCCCGGAGAAGCCGGTCCGCCGGTTTGCGTTTTTTACAGCGCAGCTGCCACCAGTCCGGCCCGAGCCGGAACAGGGTATTGCCGGATTTGGACACCGCCCGCGCGACCGGCGGCGAGGCGAGCTCGAGCGGCTTCTTGAGGAGACTATCGAGCGCCGCCCGGTCCCGGCAGCGCAGATCGAGCAGGACGAGCGGCGGTCCGGCCGTCAGGACGACGGCGGCGCTGTCCGGCCCCGCCTCTTCCGGCGGCCCCGAAAGCGGATCGGCGAGCGGATGGGTGGGGACGAGGGGATCAGCCACGCATCCGCCCTCCGTCCTTGTCGTAGAAGGCCGGCGCGACGACCCGCGCGGCGTCGGCGCCCTCGTCGAGGCGCAGGACATGGACGGTATCGCCCATGCGGTTGCGCCCGTTCTTCAGCAGCGCCAGGGCGAAGCTGCCGTCCAGGCTCGGCGATTTGTAGCTGGACGTGACGTGCCCGAGCATGGTCACCGGCGGTTCCTGCTCCGGGTCGGCGACGATCTGGCCGCCCTCGGGCAGCACGGTCCCGCTGTCGAGCGGCAGCAGGCCGACCAGATGCTTGCGGTCGGGCCGCGCCGTGTCGGGCCGGCTCCAGGAGCGCTTGCCGATGAAGTCCTTGCGCTTGCTGACCGCCCAGCCCATGCCGAGGTCGTGGGGCGTCACGGTGCCGTCGGTCTCCTGCCCGACGATGATGAAGCCCTTCTCGGCGCGCAGGACGTGCATGGCCTCGGTGCCGTAGGGCGTCGCGCCGCCGTCGATCAGCGCCTGCCAGAGCGCCGGGCCGCAATGCGCCGGCACGTTGATTTCCCAAGACGCCTCGCCGCTGAAGCTGACCCGGAACACCCGCGCCGGCGCGCCGAGCACGGTTCCGGTCCGGACCGCCATGTGGGGGAAGGCGTCGTCCGACCAGTCGATGTCGCTGTCCAGGCCGGAGACCAGCCTGCGCGCTTCCGGTCCGGCGACGGTCGCGGTCGCCCACGCCTCCGTCACCGAGGTCGCGAACACCCGAAGCTCCGGCCATTCGGTCTGCAGCCACATTTCCAGCCAGTTCAGCACGGTGACGGCGTTGCCGGTGGTCGTGGTCATCACATAGTGATCGTCGGCGAGCCGGGCGGTCACGCCGTCGTCGAAGATCATGCCGTCCTCGTGGCACATCAGGCCGTAGCGCGCGCGGCCGACCTTCAGCGTCTCCCAGTCGTTGGTGTAGACGCGGTTGAGCAGGGTGACGACGTCCGGCCCCTTGAGGTCGATCTTGCCCAGCGTCGAGGCGTCCATGACGCCGGCCGCGTTGCGCACGGCCCGGACCTCCCGCCCGATCGCGGCCTCCAGCGATTCGCCGTCGCGCCGGTAGGCGTAGGGCCGCTTCCACTGGCCGACATCCTCGAAGACCGCGCCGTTGGCGGCGTGCCAGTCGAACATCGGCGTCTCGCGCACCGGGTCGAACAGGGCGCCGCGGTCGCGCCCGGCGAGCGCGCCGAACGGGACCGGCGTATAGGGCGGGCGGAACGTGGTCGTGCCGACCGCCTCCGGCGACCGGCCGGTCTCGACGCCCATCAGGGCCAGGCCGATCACGTTGGCGGTCTTGCCCTGGTCCGTGCCCATGCCGAGGGTGGTGTAGCGCTTGAGATGCTCCACCGACCGGTAGTTTTCCCGCGCCGCCAGCGCGACATCCTTCACCGTCACATCGTTCTGGAGATCGACGAACGCCTTGCCCCTGCGGCTGCCGGGCTGGCGGCCGGTGACCGCCCAGAGCGGCCGGATCGGCGCCCCGGCGGCGCCGTCGTCGGTCTTCAGGTCCGGCTTGCGGGTCCGCTTCGTCCGGCCGGCGGCCCGGGCGGCGTCCCGGCCCGCGGCATAGCCCTGTTCCAGGCAATCGGCCAGCGATCCCGCGCCGGTGACCGCGCCGGCGGTGCGCAGGCCGAGCGCGGTGAGATCGTCCGGCACGAAACAGGTCTGCGCCTCGTTCCAGACCGGGCGGGCTCCGCGATGCGACGCCAGATGCAGCGCCGGGTTCCAGCCGCCGGACACGCCGACCAGATCGGCCTCGACCGGGCGCAGGGCGCCGGAGATTTCCCCGTCCGGGAGGACGCGGCCGATCTTTGCGCCGCGGACGCGCCGGTCGCCCAGAACCGCCGAAATCGCGCAGCCGGCTTCGACATCGACGCCGGCCTGCCGCGCGGCGTCGGCGAGCGCGGACGGCGGCGTCTCGCGCGCATCGGCCAGGGTCACCGGGATGCCGGCCCGTGCGAGCAGGAGCGCCGTGCGATAGGCCGAATCGTTGTCGGTTCCGAGCAGCGCCTGCCGCCCCGGAACCACGGCATAGCGCCCGGCATAGTGGCGGATCGCGTTGCCGAGCATGGTGCCGGGCGTGTCGTTGTTCGCGAAGGCGTAGGGCCGTTCGTGGGCGCCGGTCGCCAGCACGATCTGGCGGGCCCGGATGCGCCACAGCCGGAGGCGCGGCAGGTGGTCCGGCGCGCCCGGCCCGAAACGGTCGCCGACGCTTTCGACGGCCGTGGCGAAATTGTCGTCGTACAGGCCGGCGACCGCCGTGCGGGCGAGCACCGTCGCATCCGGCGCCGCACCGAGCCGTTCCAGCGCCGCCGCCACCCAGTCCATCGCCGGGGCATCGTCGATCCTCCGGTCGCCGGCCAGCAGGTCGCCGCCGGGCTCGGTCTGGTCGTCGACCAGGATCACCCGGCCGCCGCGGTTCGCCGCCGCCAACGCGGCCGACAGCCCGGCCGGGCCGGCGCCGACGACCAGTACGTCGCAATGGGCGTTCATGCGCTCGTAGCGGTCCGGGTCCGGCGCGGTCGGGGCCCTGCCGAAGCCGGCGGCGCGGCGGATGAAGGGCTCGAACAGCCGCCACCAGCGTCCCGCGCCGACCCCGGCGCCCATGAAGGTCTTGTAGTAGAAGCCGGAGGGAAAGATCGGCGAGAGCCAGTCGTTCACCCGCATCAGGTCGAAGTCGACCGACGGCCAGGCGTTGACGCTCGCCGCACTCAGGCCGCCGTAAAGCTCGATCTGCGTGGCGCGCAGGTTGGGCTGGCTGTATCCGCCGGTCTCGAGCTGGACCAGCGCGTTCGGCTCTTCCGCGCCGGCGCCGAAGATGCCGCGCGGGCGATGGTATTTGAAGCTGCGCGCGAGCGGAAACGCGCCATAGGCCAGCAGGGCCGAGGCTAGGGTATCGCCGGCGTATCCGGTGAAGCTCTCGCCGTTGAAGGAAAAGCCGAGCGGCGCCTCCCGGTCGATCCGGCCGTCCGGCAGCGTATCGGCCGGCAAACGGAATTGCGGCCCGCTCACCCGTCCGCCTCCGGCTCGACGCCGCCGAACACGCCGGTCTCGCCATGCGCATGGGTTACGGTATCGCGCACCAGGGTGAACCACCGGCCGCAGCCATGGGCGTGGACCCACTGTTCCCTGAACCGGCCCTTGGTGTTGGTGCGCAGGAAGACATAGTCGGCCCACTCGGCGTCGGTCAGCGTTTCCGGCTCCAGAGGCCGGGCGATGTCCGCCTCGCCGCCATAGCTGAATTCGCTCTCGTCGCGCAGCCCGCAGTAAGGGCACCGGATCAGCAGCATCGCCCCTCGCCTCCCCGGCCCCTAGTGCGCCACCGCCGCCGCGCCGTGCTCGTCGATCAGCGCGCCGGTCGTGAAGCGGTCGAGGGAGAAGGGCGCGGCGAGCGGGTGCGGTTCGTCGCGCGCGATGGTGTGGGCGAAGGCCCAGCCGGAGCCGGGCGTCGCCTTGAAGCCGCCGGTGCCCCAGCCGCAGTTGAAATAGAGCCCTTCGACCGGCGTTTTCGACAGGATCGGGCTCGCGTCCGGGCAGGTGTCGACGATGCCGCCCCAGCTCCGCATCAGGCGCAGGCGCGAGAAGACCGGGAACAGCTCGACCAGCGCCCCCATCTGGCCCTCGATAATCTGCCAGCTGCCGCGCTGGGCGTAGCTGTTGAAGCTGTCGATGCCGGCGCCGATCACCAGTTCGCCCTTGTCCGACTGGCTGACATAGACATGCACGGCGTTCGACATCACCACGCAGTCCAGGATCGGCTTGATCGGCTCGCTGACCATCGCCTGGAGCGGGTGGCTGTCGATCGGCAGGCGGAAGCCCGCCATTCCGGCGAGCACGCTGGCATGACCGGCCACGACGACGCCGACCTTGCCGGCCTTGATCGGGCCGAGGCTCGTCCGGACGCCGGTCACCCGGCCGCCCTTGCGGTCGATACCCGTCACCTCGCAGTTCTGGACGATATCGACGCCGCGGGCGTCGGCACCGCGGGCAAAGCCCCAGGCGACGGCGTCGTGGCGGGCGACGCCGCCGCGGCGTTGCAGCGAGGCGCCGAGGATGGGATAGCGCATGTCCTTCGAGACGTTGATCGCCGGCACGAGCTTCTTGATTTCGGCCGGGCTCAAGATTTCCGAATCGATCCCGTTGCCGCGGATCGCCCGGACCCGGCGCGCCATTTCCTTCAGGTCGTGCTCGTTATGCGCCAGGTTCAGCACGCCGCGCTGGCTGAGCATGATGTTGAAATTCAGTTCGCGGGACAGACCCTCGTAGAGTTGCAGCGCCTTCTCGTAGATGGCCGCGCTTTCGTCCCACAGATAGTTGGAGCGGATGATGGTCGTGTTGCGGCCGGTGTTGCCGCCGCCGAGCCAGCCCTTTTCCAGCACGGCGACATTCGCGATCCCGTGCTCCGCGGCCAGATAGTAGGCCGTCGCCAGCCCGTGGCCGCCGCCGCCGACGATGACGACGTCGTATTCCGGCTTCGGCGCCGGGCTGCGCCAGGCCTGCGGCCAGTTGCGATGGCCGGTCAGCGCATTGCGGGCAAGCGAGAAGATCGAATAGCGCTGCATCGCTGCCCCTTAGGGCAAGGGTTCGGAGGCCGTCAAGCGCCGGATGCGGCAGGCCGGGCCGGCTCTCGACAGCGTGAAATGCCGCGCAGCCGAACCGCCTCGGCGACACGCAGCGCCCTTTGGGGAAACCCGGCGGTTCGGAAGGGGAAACCTCGATGCCCCGCAATCAAACTGTGCAGCCTGTTCGATCTGCCCCGGCCCCATCCGCCGCAGGAACTCACCGAACGGAACGACCATGTCCACTAGCGGCGCTACTTCTATCCCGCTTTCAGGGCGGACGCCGATTTGTGCTGACCGAGGACAGAGACCGGGGACAGAGACCGGGGACAGAGACTTGTCGGCGCGAAGGGTCTACGCCATGATGAGGATGGTGGCCGCCAGGCGCGAAACGATACCGCCGGACTTGACGAGATGGACGGCGGTATTGCGGCAAGAAACAAGTGGCGTCATACGAACGTAGACGGAGCAACGGCCGGACCTGTCAAACGATGCCGGATTCCCTCCACGATCCTTCGTTCGACCAGATGCTCGATCAACTGGTCGAGGGCTATCGCATCCTCGACATGGAGGGCCACACGGATATGGCCCAGGGCTTCGTCGGGATGCGCGATCCTGACGGCCGCGGTTTCTGGCTCAAGCGGACGGGCATCAGCCTTGGAGAGGTCGGCGCCCGGAACGACCTGATCCTGGTCGATTTCGACGGCAATCGCCAGGAGGGTTCCGGTGGTCTGCATGGCGAATGGCCGATCGTTTCCGAGATCCTGTTGCGCCGGCCGGATGCTGTAGCGGTAGGGCATACTCATCCGTTCCATACCTGCCTCTTCGCGGCGGCGACTGCGCCCTTTCAGGCGGTCGCCCACGAAGGCAGCTATCTGAAAGGCCCGATCGGCCGTTTCACCTATACGTCGAACCTGATTCTGACCAAGGAAGTCGGCCAAATTCTGGCCGACGATCTTGGTGCCGCCCAAGCGGTTCTGATGGTCAATCACGGCGCGACCTATGTCGGCCGTTCGGTGCCGGAATGCATCCTTGCCGGAGTCTGGCTGGAAAAGGCGTGCAGTGCGTTGATAGCCCTGAAAGCGACCGGGCTGGACTGGATTGCGCCGGACCAGAGCGAACTCGACGAAAAGTACGAGACGATCATGGGGACGGGTTTTGTCGACCGCTCCTGGGCGTATTACCGGCGCAAGCTGGCGCGCTTCAAAGGCAATCGCGCCTGAAGCAATCCTGCCCATCCGGATTGCCCGTAAGCGTCGACGGCGGCGGCAATGTGAAATCGGGAGGAAGGAAAATGCTCAGAAATATTCTCAAGTGGAGCTTGATTGCGGCGCTACCGCTCGCCGCCTCGCCGGCGACGGCACAGACCTACGGCCTGGCAACGAGCGCGCCCGGCGGTCTCCTGCACGCATTGGGCACTGCGCTCTCCAAGGTGATCAGCGAAAAGACCGGCCTGCGGGTTCGCGTCCAGCCTTTCGGAGGCACGTCGCAGTCGCTGCCGCTGATCGATTCGGGCGAGGTCAGCGTCGGCATGAACAACGTTACGGAGTTCGACTTCGCCTACAACGGCACCGGATTCTTCGCCGGCAAAAAGCACCCGAACCTGCGCCTGGTCGGGGTGATGGTGCCGTATTTCTTTTCGGTCGCCGTGAAGAAGGACTCGCCGATCCAATCGATCGCGGACCTGAAGGGCAAGCGGATGCCGACGGTGTATCGCTCCCAGAAAATCGCCGGGCTTCTGTTCCGCGCCACCCTCGCCACCGAAGGTCTCCGGGAGTCCGATCTCAAGGGCGTGCCGGTCCCGAATGTCGGGCGCGGCGCCAACGATTTTGCCGCGGGAAAGACCGACGGTTTCTTCTTCGCCATTGGCGCCGGCAAGGTTGCCGAGACCAGCGCCAAAGTGGGCGGTATCCGCTTCCTGCCATTGTCCGGTTCCGGCAAGGCGCTGGCCGGCATGCATGGGATCGCACCGAAAACCTTTCTCCGGACCCTCAAGCCTGCCAAGCGGCTCGTCGGAATTGTCAGGCCGACGCAGGTGATGGGCGATTATTTCACGCTGATCGCCAGCACCAAGGTTTCGGACGATACGATTTACCGGATGACCAAGGCGGCCTACGAAAACAAGAACGCGCTGATAAAGGCGCACGGCGCCTATCGGTTGTTCCAGCCGAAAGGCATGGCGAAAGACTACGGCCTGCCATATCACGCCGGCGCCATCAGGTTCTACAAGGAGACAGGCCTCCGGAAGCGGAAGTAGCGGCCCGGCCTACCCGTCGGCAGATGGCGGCGTTGCAGCAGCGGAACGCCTGCGCTTGCGCCAAATCTCCTGCGCAATCAGGCCGAGGCCCAGCACCAGACCGGCGGCGTCGCTCCACGGTGTCCACGAGGCTGTCCCGGCCGGGACCATGAGTGCCAAACCGGCAACGCAGAACAGCAATCGCGTCGGCGGATCGAGTCGCCGGCCGAAAAACCCTATTGCGCCCACCGAGACCAGCCACACGCCGCCCAGGGCGGTGGCAACAGCCAGGGCGACCCGGTCCAGACTTCCGTCGAGCATCAGGCCCGGACCAAGCACGAACAGAAACGGCACGACATAGGCCGGCCAACCGAATCGCATGGCGGCGAACCCTGTGCGCATCGGATCGGCGCCTGCCAGGCTGGCTGCCGTGAAGGCAGCGATCGCGACCGGCGGCGTAATCATCGACATCATCCCGAAGTAGAGGACGAACAGATGCGCCGCCATCGGCCTTACGCCGACTTCGGCCAGCGCCGGCGCGACCAGCGCCGCGAGCAGCACATAGACGCCCACCGTGGGCATGCCCATGCCGAGCAGGATGCAAACCCCGGCGGCAATCACGAGGAGCAGGAAAAGGTTTCCGGCACCCAGTTTCACCAGCACGAAGGTCAGGGCAAAGCTGAGGCCGGACAGGTTCAGGATACCGATGATCAGCCCGGCCGCTGCGCCGATCATGAATATGTCCAATACAGCGCGGCCGGTGTTGGCGACCACGACGATGCCGTCGCCCGGTTTCAGCTTCTTGCCCTTGTAGCCGAACGCAACGCCGACCAATACCAACGCTATGCACGCGTATAACGCCGAACTTTCCGGCGACAGGTTCAGAAAGAACAGCGAGCCGATCAGCACGCCGAAAGGTATGGGGAATACCCAACCGGCCCGGACGACAGGCCCGGCGGCCGGAATTTTCTCGGGCGGTACACGCACGATACCGTCGCGCGCCGCCTGCAAATCGGCCTGGATGAGAAGTGCAGCATAGTAAAGCAACGCCGGAACGAGGGCGGCGACAATGACTTCGCTGTAGGAGGTTTGCAGAAACTCCGCCATCAGGAAGGCCGCCGCACCCATGATCGGCGGCAGCATCTGGCCGCCCGTCGAAGCCACCGATTCGATGGCGGCTGCCGAATGTCGCGGGTAGCCGTTGGACCGCATGAGCGGGATCGTCATGACCCCCGTCGATACGACATTCGACACGGCGCTGCCGGAGATCGAACCGAACAGCGCGGAGGCAGTCACTGCGATTTTCGCCGAACCGCCGCGATAGCGCCCCATCAGGATGACCGACAAGTCGGTGAAAAAGCCGGTACCGCCGGATGCTGCAAGAAGGTTTCCGAACAGGACGAACGCGACCACGATCGTCGTCGCAACGACCATAGGCGTGCCCAGCAGGGCGTTCGGGTCTATCGTCAGATAGACGATCAACCTGCGCAGGGAGATCGGCCGGCCCTGAAGCTCTCCGGGAACAAGGTGACCGAACAGGGCAAAAACAAAAAAGGCGACGACGACGATGAACAGGACCAGCCCGACTGTCCGGCGCAGGCCTTCGGCGACCAGCACGATTACGATCGAGCCGACGATCAGCGCATCGGTTGGCAGGTAGGCGATTTCGTCGGTAAGCGTCGGATACCGGATGGCAATATACCCGGCGGCGGCAAAGCCCGTGACCGCTGCAATGGCGTCGTACCAGGGTACGGATATGCGCTCGGCGTTCCGCCGCCCCGGCACGACGACGAAAACGAGCGGAAGCGCCAATGCCAGCATCGCGGCAAGGAATTGCTCGTTGTAGATGACAAGGCCGACAAAACGATACAGATCGGCAGCCCATGCGATCGAACCGAGTGTGACCGACACGGCCAAGGCTTTGCTGACGGCGTACGTTACCCCTGTCATGAGTTGCGCGATCCCGTTGAGCGGTTCGAGTTTCTGTTCGACGGCGGCCGGACTGTGTACCGGCGCGGCGGGAAAGTGTACCACGGGCCGGCCGGCAGCCGGTTTGTTCGCGCCATCGCAAGAACCCGCACTGGAGATGCGCCCCGGAGCGCGGCTTGAAGTTTCTGTAATGTTCCCTATTTCCGGTATTAATGCCATACCGCCCGGCAGCGGCACGTCTGCCGCCCGACTGACCGAACCTGACATTTCCTGACACTTGCAGCCTCCCTGCCCCTCATCCCGACCGGCCGAAGGGTTCCCGACGCGGTCTGTCCGACAAGAACCCGAGTCCTGCGACGAGATTCCTCCGCTACGCCGCCCTCCGGGCGGCTCCGGTCGGAATGACGGGAAAGGGCGGAGAGGAAAGCGGCACGACGAATCCTGACATATCCTGACACATCGCACCGCCTCTCCTGTCACCCCGGACGGAGCGGAGCGACGATCCGGAGTCCAGGGCCACAGGGAAGACCGTTCGGGTCGACTCTGGGCCCCGGATCGGGGTCCGGGGCGGCACGGCGTTTACGGTCGGTACGAGACCGGAGCGCCATGACGGAACATGACATTTCATGACACATTGCACGGCCTCGCCTCCCCGTCATTTCGACCGGAGCCCCGGCCCCCGGCCGGGGCGGAGTGGAGAAACCCGATCAGCGCTCTATCGACGCCGCAGGGCTGTGCCTGTGGCCGGCCTCCGTCGCCAGCCGGTTTTCTCCACTCGCTTCGCTTCGGTCGAAATGACGGGAGGGGAGTGCGCTTCGGTCGGAATAGCCTGCCCCTTCGGCTTCGCTCAGGGCAGGCTCTGAGCGGAGCCGAAGGGACGGGTGGGCGGTGCGGCCCGCCGCCGGCCGGACACGACGGAAAAGGGCGAGGAAAGGAGCGCCATGACAAAACATGACATTCCCTGACACATCCCTTGGAGTGGCCGGCCGGGTGGCCGATCGGGCAGGCGGCCGGGAACGCCAAATCATTACGAATCCTGACATATCCTGACACATCCCGACTTCCCCGGTCGGCCGGGCCTTGTCTGCGCGCCGCCGCGGGCGCGCCGCTGCGGCCGTTGACCGGCCGGGCGAACCGGTCTAGCCGGTCGCCATGAACGTCCCGATGCATCATCTGCCGCCGGCGCTGGTCCCGCCCGAACCGCGGGAGCGCCACACCGTCGCGCTGTCCGACGGCGCCACGATCATCGTGCGCCGCCACGGCAATCCGGACGGGCCGCGGGTTGCGCTCAGCCACGGCAACGGCATGGCGATCGAGGCCTATTACCCGTTCTGGCGCCTGATGCTGGCCGCCTACGACGTGGTGCTGTTCGACACCCGCAACCACGGGCAGAACCCGGCCGACGGCGCCGGCAACCACAACTGGGACCGGTTCCGGGAGGATTTCGAGGCCGTGCGCGGTGCCATCGACCGGCTGTTCGGGGCCGGGCCGGTCGCGGCCGTGTTCCATTCCATGTCGGGCATTTCCGCGCTGCTCCAGACCCGGGCCTACGGCGAGCGCTGGTCGCCGCTGATCCTGATCGACCCGCCGATCTTTCCGCCGCCCGGCCACGACCTGCAACGGACCCAGAGCCTCCACATGGAGGACATGGAGGCGATCGCCCTGCGCCGGCCCGACCGTTTCGGCGATCCGGAAGAGCTGGCCGCCGTCCTGCGCAAGCGGCCCGCCTTCCGCCGCTGGCCGCCCGGCGCGCACGAGCTGTTCGCCCTGGCGACCACGCGCCGGACGGAGGACGGCTGGACCCTCGCCTGCCCGAAGCGGCTCGAAGCGCAGGTCTTCGCGGCCAATATCGACCCGACGATCTGGCCCCAGGTCGGCGCCATGCCCGGCGACATCGCGGTGGTCGGCGCCGATGCGTCGCTGCCGGAGGTGCAGCCGCCGGCCCTGCTCGGCCGGGCGCTGGCGGAGGAACACGGCCTGCCCTACACCATGATCCCCGACTGCACCCATTTCCTGCAGATCGAGCGGCCCGAGGCCGTGTGGCGCGCCGTCGAGGCCTTCCTGCGCCGCTTCGGCCATGCCGCCTGAGCCGATGCGGCCCCCCGAAGCAGCACCGATGCGGCAACCGCGCGAATTGCCCGCGCCCCGGCGGCGGGCCTATCTGAGCGGCCAAGCCCCTCGCGGCGGTCCGGCTCCCCTGCCGGCATATCCGCCGTGCGCCGACCGGTTCCGATGCCCCTGCTCGCCCCGCCCGAACCGCAATCGCTGAACGACCTCGCCCGGCTGCTGGGCGCGGAGGTCGTCGGCGACGGCGAGTTTACCGTGACCGCCGTCGCCCATCCGGTCTTCGCCCCGCACCGGGAGACCCTGGCGCTCGCCATGGACGAGGGCTCCCACGCCCTGCTCCACCGCAGCCACGCCGGCGCGGCGGTCGTGGCGGCCGGCATGGAGATCGATACGGAACGGTTCGCCGGCGGCCTGGCGGTCGAAGGGCGGCACCGGGTTGCGCTGGCGCTGCTGACCCGGCTGTTTTCGCCGCCGCTCCGTTTCGCGCCGGGCGTCCATCCCAGCGCCGTCGTCGATCCGGCGGCGAAAATCGGCGACGGCGCCTCGGTCGGGCCGCTGTGCGTCGTCGGGCCGGACGCGCGGGTCGGGCCGGGCGCCGTGCTGCTGTCCCAGGTCACGGTCGCGGCCGGCGGCAGCGTCGGGGCCGGCAGCATCCTGCATCCCGGCGTGCGCATCGGCGAGAACTGCGTTATCGGCCAGGGCTGCATCCTGCATCACAACGCGTCGATCGGCGCGGACGGGTTCAGCTTCGTCACGGCCGGGGAAAGCAGCGTCGAGAGCGTGCAGCGGACCGGAGAAGTCACCGCCTTCAACTTCGATATCCGCCGCATCGATTCGCTGGGCAACGTCATCGTCGGCGACAATGTCGAGATCGGCGCGGGCGCCTGCATCGACCGCGGCACCCTCGGCCCGACCCGGATCGGCGACGGCACGAAAATCGACAATCTGGTCCAGATCGGCCACAACGCCACGGTCGGCGAAAATGTCATGGTCGCCGGCTGCACGGGCATCGCCGGCAGCGTCACGATCGGCGACCGGGCGGTCATCGGCGGCATGGCCGGCATCGCGGACCACAAGAAAATCGGCGACGATGCCGTAATCGCCGCAAAGGCCGGGGTCGCCAGCCATATCGCGGAGCGGGCCGTTTACGCCGGATTTCCCGCCCTGCCGATCCGGGAGCAGCGCGCGCTGGAGATGAACCAGCGGCGGATCGGCCGCGCCCTGGCCCGGCTTCGCGACCTGGTCGCGCGCATGGAGCGGCTGGAACGCGCCGCCGGAAGCCTGGAGGTGGAGGACCCGGCGGAAGATGACAGTTGACCGGCGCGGCTCCGCCCTCCCCTGCCGGTCGGAAAGCGAAACGGAAGCCCGCCGAAATCGCTTCCGGTAATTTATTACCGCAATCATAAATCACTGGAAAAATTGAAATTTCAGCCTTGACGCTATGATTTTCAGACCCTATCTGTCGCCGCGTTCACCGACCCCGCTCCCGGCTTGCCGCCGGGCGCCCCGATATCCAGACACGACATCCAGACATGCCGGAACCGACCCGATGAAGACCTACTCGGCTACGCCGTCGGACATCGAGAAGAAATGGTGGCTGATCGACGCCCAGGACCTGGTGCTCGGCCGGCTCGCCGTCGAAGTGGCCGACCTGCTGCGCGGCAAGCACAAGACGACCTACACGCCGCACATGGATTGCGGCGACCATGTCGTCGTCGTCAACGCGGAGAAGGTGCACCTGACCGGCAACAAGCGGGCCGACAAGCGCACCTGGTGGCACACCGGCTATCCCGGCGGCATCAAAAGCCGCACGATGGCGCAGATCCTGGAAGGCAAGCACCCGGAGCGGGCGATCCGGAAGGCCGTGCAGCGCATGCTGCCGCGCGGGCCGCTGGGCCGGTTGCAGTTCTCCCACCTGCGCGTCTATGCCGGCGCGGAGCATCCCCACGAGGCGCAGCAGCCGGAGGCGCTGGACCTCGGCGCGCGCAACCGCAAGAACAGGAAGGCCGCGACCCGATGAGCGCACCGGAACATGCCGATACGGCGGCCGAGGACACCGCTGCCGAAGAAACCGCCGCCGAAGCCGCGGGCGGAGAAGCGGGCGGCGGCGAACAACTGAGCGGCCTGGACAAGGCGGCGGCCACCCTCGCCTCGCTGCTGCCGACCGGGGCGGCTGCGGCGGCAGAGGACGCGGCCAGGCCGACCGAGCCGAAGCTGGACGCCCAGGGCCGCGCCTACGCCACCGGCAAGCGCAAGGACGCGGTCGCCCGGGTCTGGATCAAGCCGGGCGCCGGGCGCGTTATGGTCAACGGCCGCGACGCCGAGACCTATTTCGCCCGCGCCACCCTGCGCATGGTGATGAACCAGCCCTTCGAGGCGGCGGACCGGCGCGACCAGTTCGACGTCATGGCGACGGTCTCGGGCGGCGGCCTCAGCGGCCAGGCCGGCGCGGTGCGCCACGGCATCTCCAAAGCGCTGGCGAATTTCGAGCCGGGCCTGCGCCCGGTCCTGAAGAAGGGCGGCTTCCTGACCCGCGACAGCCGCGTCGTCGAACGCAAGAAATACGGCAAGGCCAAGGCCCGCCGCAGCTTCCAGTTCTCGAAGCGCTAAGCGCGCCGGACAGTCCCGGGGGGCAGTCCCGGCCACCGGGCGACGCGGTCAGCCCTCTTCGTCCTCCTCCTCCGCCCCTTCCGGCAGGGGCTGGGTCGCGACATGCTCGACGTAGTCGCGCAGCGTCGCGATCCGTTTGCGCAGCGTGTGGTTCGGGATCGGCCCGAAGCCGAACATGTAGGCGTGGAGCTCGACGAATGTCTCGTTCTCCGGATCGTCCTCGCTCTCGCGCAGGAAAACCGCGAATTCCGAGGGATTGCGGAACAGGCGCCCGAGCAGGCCGACCTGTTCCTTGACGTGGAAGGCCCAGCCCGAATCGTTCAGGATGCGGAAATGCGGCTGGTAGAACAGCGCCCGCATGAACACGGACAGGTCGTTCGCCGAGCGGGCGATCGTCAGGGTTTCGGTGACACGGGCCATTACGCGTTCTGGACCTGGGGCGGCGGTCTCACTAGTTCCGCTCCCACCTACAGGACTTTGGCGCCGGCGGGAATGGGCGGAAATTCCGCCGGCTGCACGGAAAGCGGATCGAAGGCATGAGTACGGACCGGATCAGGGTCGGCGTCCTCGGCGCCAGCGGCTATACGGGCGCCGATCTGGTGCGCCTCGCCATGGGGCATCCGAACCTGGAAATCGCGCTGATGACGGCCGACCGCCATGCCGGCAAGCCGATGCAGGCCGTTTTCCCTCATCTCGGTATGGCCGACCTGCCGGATCTCGTGACCGTCGCGGAGGCCGATTGGGACGCCTGCGACGTCGCGGTCTGCGGCCTGCCCCACGGCACGACCCAGGAGATCGTCGCCGGCCTGCCCGGCCATCTGAAGATCGCCGATATGTCGGCCGATTTCCGGCTGCGCGATATCGGGACCTACGCCGAATGGTACGGCCACGAACACCGGGCGCCGTACCTCCAGCCCGAGGCGGTCTACGGCCTGACCGAATATTACCGCGACGCTATCGCCGCAGCCCGGCTGGTCGCCTGCCCCGGCTGCTATCCGACCGCGGCCCTGCTGCTCCTGCTGCCGATCGTCGGCGCCGGCCTGATCGACCCGGCGGACATCGTGATCGACGCCAAGTCCGGCACGTCCGGCGCCGGCCGCGGCCTCAAGGAAGGCACGCTGTTCTGCGAGGTCGCCGAGGGCATCCACCCCTACGGCGTCGCGAGCCACCGGCATGCGCCGGAAATCGAGCAGGAAGTATCGCTGGCCGCCGGGCGGGACGTGCTGGTCAATTTCACACCGCACCTCATGCCGATGAACCGGGGCGAACTGCTGACGACCTATGTCCGCCTCAGCGGCGGCGCGAGCGCTGCGGACCTCAGGGCCTGCCTCGAAACGCGCTATGCGGCCGAGCCGTTCGTCCATGTCGCGCCGGAGGGCATGGCGCCGGCGACGCGCCACGTCCGCGGCTCGAACCACGTCCTGTTGCAGGTCTATGCCGACCGGCTTCCGGGCCGGGCCATTCTGGTCTCGACGCTCGACAATCTGGTCAAGGGCTCCTCCGGCCAGGCGGTCCAGAACATCAACCTGATGTTCGGCCTGCCGGAAACCGCCGGACTCGAACAGGCGCCGCTGTTCCCGTAGAGCGCGTCCGTTCTCGATGGAAGCGCCGACGCAGCTATGGGGCCCCTTCGATACGCCCCACCCTGACGGGCGGGGCTACTCAGGATGAGGATGAGGGGTGCGATGAGGCATTCGAACCCCCAACACCCCCCTCATCCCGAGTAGGCGCGTCAGCGCCGTATCGAGGGGGCCGTATCGAGGGGGCCGTACCGAGGGGGCCGTATCGAGGGGGCCGAGCAGGCGTGCCAGCAGCCTGCCCGAGCCTGTCGAACGGGACGCCGCCACACCGTAACGATTCTGTCCGGGACGGATAGGCTCCAGCCGTGCCGCTTCAGTCCAGCCAGTTCAGCATTCCGCCTTCGAGCCAGCGTTCGCCGCAGGCGTAGAGACGCTCGACCTCCGGCCCCTTCAGCCCCGGCATGTCGCGTTTGACCTCGTAGCCGATCTGGGTCTGCAGATAGGCGAGATGGCGGTAGCCCGCCGGAAACCGCTCCAGGATTTCGGGATCGAGAGCGACCGTCGCGGCCGGATCGACCGGATCCATCCGGTCCTTCTCGTAGATCGGCTGGCGCAGGACGTAACCCCAACGCCCGTCGCGCCGCTCGATGAAATCGCAGAAGCGGCCGGTGCAGACGACGTCGACCGACACGCCGTGGACCTCGGCGCGCTGGGAGATCGTCATCTTGGTCTGGCAGACCGCACGGTCGCCGTTCAGCTCGATCGTCGTGCCGCCGAGAAAATGCAGGATGCTGACGCCGCGTTCCCAGCCCGCCTTGTTCATGGCGATGAACTCGTCGCCGGTGCCTTGGGTCCAGGTCGCCATCATCATGCCGTCGGGATGCCAGACGGTGCGGAAGCGCTCCCAGTCGCCGGCATCGCGCCAAAGTACCCAGTTCTCGATCAGGTCGCGCAGGGCGAGCCGGTCCAGGGTTTCCGCGTCCACCGTCGGTCTCCTTGTTCAATGTTCAACGCAGGGGACGCGCATCCATTCGCGCGATGGCAAATCGGCGCCGCACCGCTAGAATAGCCGGAACGGAGGAGAAATCCACATGCCCTACATCGCGGAAGAAGGCAGCTTCCTGAAACGCGCCCACGACGTGCGCACGATCGCCGAAACGCGCAAATTCTACTCGGACTGGGCGGAGACCTACGATGCCGAACTGACCGGGGAACACGACTATGTCCAGCCGCGCCGCAGCGCCGAAATGCTGTCCCGTTTTCTGCCGGACCGCGGCGCGGAAATCCTCGATGTCGGCTGCGGTACCGGACTGGTCGGCGCCGCCCTTGCAGAGACCGGCTATCGCACCATCGACGGCTGCGACCTGACGCCGGAAATGCTGGAGAAGGCGCGGGAGCGCGGAATCTACCGGCGGCTGTTCGAGGCCGACCTGAACCGGCCGCCGCTCGGGGTCCGTGACGGCGCCTATGGCGCGGCCGTCGCCGTCGGCGTGTTCAGCTTCAGCCTCATCCATCCTGACGCGCTGGACGAAGTTCTGCGCCTCCTTGCACCCGGCGCGCCTCTGATTATCGGCGTGAACGCGGACTTCTACGCCGAAGGCACGCTGGCGCGGAAGCTGGACGCCCTCGTCTCTGCCGGCCGGATCGAACGGCTTGCGGACGAACATGGCGACCATATCAACTCGGCGGGCGTGTCCGGCTGGGCCGTCGCCGTCCGCAAGACGCCGGCGACCTCAGGCTGAACCTGCCGGAGCAAAGGGAGAATTTCGCATGGTGGACGCGCCGCAGAACGACCGTTTCCTCAAGACCGTCTATCAAGTACGCGATCCCGACGAGGTCCGCGATATGTACGATCGCTGGGCCGCGTCCTACGACACCGAGCTGATCGAGGAGAACGGCTACGCCCAGCCGCGCCGCTGCGCGGAAATGCTGTCGCGCCATCTGCCGGAGCGGACGGCCGAAATCCTCGATATCGGCTGCGGCACCGGCCTGTCCGGCGCCGCCCTGGCCGAAGCCGGCTACGGCGTCATCGACGGCTGCGATTTCTCCGCCGGGATGCTGGAAAATGCACGCAAGACCGGCCTCTACCGCCGGCTGTTCCGCGCGGATCTGAACGCGCCGCCCCTGGATGCGGCCGACGGCGCCTACGACGCTGCCGTCGCCGTGGGCGTCTTCGGCTTCGGCCACGTCCAACCGGATTCTCTGGACGAAATATTGCGGATCCTGGCGCCCGGCGCGCCGCTCGTCATCGGCCTGAACGAACATTTCTACGACGAGGGCTCCCTGACCGCGAAACTGGCGGCGCTCGGCGCAGCGGGCCGGATCGCCCGGCTCAACGAAGAGCATGGCGAGCATATCCGGGGCACCGGCGTCACCGGCTGGGTCATCGCCGTGCGCAAGGCGGCGGCGGAACGGAATTGAACGAAGACGCCGAAGCAATATCCTTCGCCCGCTTCCGGATTCCCCTGCGAAAGGCCGCAAGCCGGGCCGGTTTTCTAAAATATTTCCCTTTTTTCGCTAATATTCCTTGACATCGCCAATCGTGTTGCCTATATGTGCTCCGTCAACGCCCGAAGTGCGCCCGCAGCGGCCAGCCGACGCCCCCAAAAGAAGCGAACGAAAAAACAGGCGGAAACCTTTCCGCTTTCCGGCCCGCCGCCGCCGATCGACCATCCGATCCGCCGTCCAATGCGCCGCCCTTTGCGCGGCCGTGTGCGCCGCCCTCTGCGCCGGCGGGGCTTGACAGCCGGACCCCGTCCGGTTCGACCCTCCGCTTCCGCCGGGCCATGCTGCCCAGAGATGCCGCCCGGCGATGCCGCCCCCGGTGTCGAGCGGCGCTCCCGCTCGGCCGGGGTGTTGGAAAATTTCCTATCGGGATTGCTTTTGCGCACTCCCGAAGGGCGTCTTTCCAGCGATTCCAAAGGGTTAGCGCAGCGCAGCGCAAAAAAAAAGCGCAAGAAAGACCGGTCTGTCTGTTTTCCGGCATTCGGCCTGTCCGGCCCGATGCCGGCCGGCGGATGCTTGCGGCCTTGCCGCAGGGCGATCATCCCGGCGGGATGAGGACGAGCTTGCCGACGAAGGTCTTGGCGAGGAATTCCTCCTGGGCGCAGCGGATTTCCGACAGGGGGAAGGCCTTCGCGACCAGCGGCCGGATTTCGCCGCGCTCGATGTAGGAGACCAGGTTCTCGAACACTGCGTCCTCCTGGACGGTGCAGCCGAGCAGCGTCAGGTCCTTGAGGTAGAGCGTCCGCACGTCGAGCTCGACCAGCGGGCCGGCGATCGCGCCGGCCGTCGCATAGCGCCCGCCGCGCCGGAGAACATCGAGGAGCGCCGGCCAGGACGGCCCGGCGACCAGATCGACAACCGCGTCGATGCTGTCCCGCCCGACCGCAGCGGAGAGGTCGGCCCGGCGGTCGATAACCGCGTCGGCGCCGATGTCCCGCAGCGCATCGGCTTTCGCCGCGCCGGCGACGGCGGTGACATGGGCGCCGCGGCGCTTGGCGAGCTGCACCGCCGCCGACCCGACGCCGCCCGATGCGCCGGTCACGAGCACGCGCTCCGCCCCGACCGAGGCCCGGTGCAGCAGGTTCTCGGCCGTCGAGTACGCGCACGGGATCGACGCCAGTTCCGCGTCGGTCCAGTCGCAATCGACCCGGTAGGTTTCGGCGGCCGGTGCAACGGTATACCGGGCGAATGCGCCGTCGCACTCCGAGCCGAACGTCCAGCATTCGAACGGGCGATGGCCGACCGGGCTGCGCATCATGCTGCGGACGATGACGCGCTCGCCGATCCGGCCCCGGTCCACGCCCGAGCCGGCGCCGACGATCCGGCCGCAGCAGTCGGCGCCCTGGATGCGGGGAAATGCCAGCGCGGCCCCCGACCAGCCGGCGTCGGCGGCGTCGACCTCGTCGAACCCGCCGGCGCCGCCCGCGTCCGTCGCGTCGCCGACCGCTTTCGAATACCAGCCGATGCGGGTGTTGATGTCGGTATTGTTGACGCCGGCCGCCGCGACTTCGATCAGCACCTCGCCGGGGCCCGGCGCCGGCACGGGAACGTCGGTGCGGTAGTGCAGCCTGTCGAGGCCGCCATGGCCGACGAGCTGAACCGCGGCCATGCGCGAAGGAAGTGTCGAAGTCATGTCGCCGCCCGTTCGTCGCTGCGCCGGAGAGTTCGGGGGTTCCGCCGCGGCTTCAGGCCGGGGCCGCGGGGCCGGACCGGCGAGAGCTCCGGTTTTTGCGCTCCAGGTGCTTGAGCGCTTCGCGCCGGCTCAGAACCGAGAGCCCGGGATGGGCTTCGACAAACGCCGATACCCAGGCCGGATCGGTCTTGGAGTATTCGCGCAGCGCCCAGCCGATGCCCTTGCGCAGGAAGAACTCCGGGTCGCCGATGGACGGCCGGATAGCGTCGGCCAGCAGCGCCGTGTCCGTCTCTCCCTTGGCCTTAAGCTGGGCGAGGATCGCGGTCCGCCGTTTCCAGATGTCGTCGTCCTTCGCCCATTCCCGCAGCACGGCCTTCACCGGGCGGGGGTGGGCGGCGAGCATGGTCCCCATGCCCCGGCCGGCGATGGCGTCCACATAATCCCACCAGGCGCCGGTCACCACCATCTCCTCGACCATGGGAAGCCGCGCCGGCTCCAGCCAGGCGGAATAGCGCTTGAAGTGCAAAAGCCCGATCGCCGCGTAGCGTTCCTCGCGGTGGCCGGCCCGGCGCCACAGGTCGAGAATCGCCGCCTCCCAGGCGCCGGCATCCGGCAGCGGGTGCGCCCGGAACACGGCGGCGGCGATGCGCCGGCACTGCGGGACGCCCACGCCGAAATAGGGCAGGTCGGATTTCATATACGCCTGCTGCTGCGGCGCCCTCACCGGGTCGGCGGCGTCGCGCAGGGCGGCAATGACGGAATCCCGGATGCTCATAGGACGGCCGGTCGCTTGAGCGATTCCCTGAATCGGCAGGCTTTCGGAACCTCCGCCCCGGCGGTCAAGCGGCTTCCAGCCGTTTCAGCGCCTCGGCCAGCTTCGCCCGGGCCCGGTCGGCTTCGTCCCGGCGCTCGCGGTTCTCCTCGACCACGTCGGGCGGCGCCTTGGCGAGAAAGCCGCGGTTCGACAGCTTCTTGTCGATCTTCGCGATCTCGCCGTCGGCCCGGCCGATTTCCTTTTGCAGCCGCGCCTTCTCCTGCTCCAGGTCGATCACGTCGGCGAGCGGCAGGACGACGGTCGCCTCGCCGACGACGTCCTGGATCGAGCCGGCCGGCACGTCGTCGCCGAAGCGGATATCCGACAGGCGCGCCAGCCGGTCGATCAGCGCGCGGTGCGCTGCCACCCGCTCCTGCGTCCCGGCCGATGCGCCTTTCAGGATCAGCGGAATTCTGGCGCCGGGCGGCACATTCATCTCGCCGCGCACGGCGCGGATGCGCGAGACGATCTCGACCAGCCAGCCGAGTTCGTCGTCGGCGGCACCGTCGATCAGTTTCCGGTCGATGGCCGGCCAGTCGGCGGCGATCAGCAGGCTGCCGCCCATCCGGCCGCTGCCCTGCCCCGTCTGCTCCCACAGTTCCTCGGTCAGGAACGGCATGAAGGGATGCAGCATGGTGAGCGCCCTGTGCAGCGTCCACAGGGCGGTCGCGCGAGTCTCGGCGAGCACCGCCGGATCGTCCGATTGCAGCAGCGGCTTGGCGAATTCGAGATACCAGTCGCAATAGCTGTGCCAGACGAACTGGTAGAGTTCGTGGGCCGCCTCGTTGAAGCGGTAGCCCTCGATGGCGGCCTTCACCCGCGGTTCGAGCTGCGCGAGCTGGCTGACGATCCAGCGGTTGACCCGGCTTTTGTTGGCCGCCGGATCGAAGTCCGGCCCGTAGGCCGCCTCGTTCATCTCGCAAAAGCGCGCGGCGTTCCAGATTTTGGTCGCGAAGTTGCGATAGCCGGCGATCCGGCTCTCGGCGAGCTTGATGTCCCGGCCCTGGACCGCCAGCGACGCCAGGGTGAAGCGCAGCGCGTCGGCGCCGTACTTGTCCATCAGGTCGACCGGATCGACCACGTTGCCCTTGGACTTGGAGTATTTCTGCCCCTTGCCGTCGCGCACCAGCCCGTGGATGTAGACGTCGGCGAAGGGCACCCGGCCCGCGCCGGCCTCGTCGCGCATCAAATGCATGCCCATCATCATCATCCGGGCGACCCAGAAGAAGATGATGTCCTCGCCCGTGACCAGCACGCTGCCGGGATAGTAGCGGTCCAGTTCCGGCGTTTCGTCCGGCCAGCCCAGGGTGGAGAAGGGCCAGAGGGCCGACGAGAACCAGGTGTCAAGCACGTCGGTATCGCGGTCGAGCGGCGTCGGTTCGCCATAATGGGCGGCGGCGGCGGCCTGTGCCTCCGCCTCGGTCTCCTCGACGAAGATTTCGCCGTCCGGGCCGTACCACACCGGCACCTGGTGGCCCCACCAGAGCTGGCGCGAGATGCACCAGGGCTGGATGTTGCGCATCCACTGGAAATAGACCCGGGAAAACTGTTCCGGGACGAACCGGGTCCGGCCGTCCTCGACCGCATCGATGCAGGGCTTCGCCAGCGTCGCCGCGTCGGCGAACCACTGGTCGGTGAGATAGGGCTCAAGCGGCACGCCGGAGCGGTCGCCGTGGGGCACGCTGTGCCGGTGCGCCTCGATCCGCTCGACCAGGCCCTGCTCTTCGAGATCGGCCACGATCCGCCGGCGCGCGTCGAACCGGTCGAGGCCGCTGTAAGCCTCGGGCGCATTGTCGTTGATCCGGGCGTCGGCGTCGAAGATGTTGACCATCTCCAGACCGTGGCGCTGGCCGACCTCGAAATCGTTGAAATCGTGCGCCGGGGTGATCTTGACCGCGCCGCTGCCCTGCTCCGGGTCGGCGTAGTCGTCGGCCACGATGGGCAGGCGCCGCCCGACCAGGGGCAGGACCGCGTGCTTGCCGACCAGGTCGCGGTAGCGGTCGTCCTCCGGATGGACGGCGACGGCGGTGTCGCCCAGCATGGTCTCCGGCCGGGTCGTCGCCACGACGATATACCGGCCCTCCTCGCCCTCGACCGGATAGCGCAGATGCCAGAGATGGCCGTCGATTTCGCGCTGCTCGACCTCGAGATCCGAGATCGCGGTGTGGAATTTCGGATCCCAGTTGACCAGCCGCTTGTCGCGGTAGATCAGGCCGTCCTTGTAGAGCTGAACGAAGACGCGCAGCACGGCGCGCGACAGGCCCTCGTCCATGGTGAAGCGCTCGCGCGCCCAGTCGCAGGTCGCGCCCAGCCGGCGCAGCTGCTTCAGGATCGTGCCGCCGGATTCTTCCCGCCACGCCCAGACCTTTTCGATGAAGGCGTCGCGGCCGATCGTTTCGGTGTTGCTGTCTTTCTGCGGAACGCCGCGGTCGAGCGCGACGCCCTGCTCCGCCAGCATCCGCTCGACGACCATCTGGGTCGCGATGCCGGCATGGTCGGTGCCCGGCTGCCACAGCACGTTGCGGCCCTGCATCCGGTAAAACCGGATCAGGATGTCCTGGATCGTGTTGTTGAAGGCGTGGCCGAGATGCAGGCTGCCGGTGACGTTGGGCGGCGGGATCATGATGGCGTAGGGCTCGCCGCCGGCCGCCGGATCGGCCCGGAAAGCGCCCGCCGCTTCCCAGCGTCCGTATTGCCGGCCCTCCACCGTCTCGGGCCGGTAGGTCTTGTCCAACATGATGCGCTGCGCCGCCGGTTCTTCTCTTGTGCGGCGCAATATCCGCGCGCCGTCCGGCGGGTCAATGGCAGCGTTGTCGCTTCGGCCCGGCGCGGTCAGTTTCCCCAGCGCTCCCGAACCCAAAGGGCGGCGCGGTCGGGACCGACATCGGCGTGGCGGATCAGGGTGTCGAACTGGGCGGTCAGCGCCCGGACCTGCTCCGTCCGGCTGATCACCAGATAGGCCCGGCCGAGGAAGACGGCGGCGCGCAGCGGGCCGTAGATGGTCTGCGGCACGGCGAATTCCCGGCGGCCGTCGAACAGGAACAGGCGGAAGGTCGGATACAGCTCCTCCAGCCGGTCGGCGACGAGGGCGATCTGCTCGGCGCGGATCGCCGGATCGAGCTCGGCCCAGACGCCCTCGCCCCGCGCGATATGGTCCAGGGTCTGCCACGGCATGCAGACCTCGATATCGGTCTCCGGACGCCGAGAATAATCGAGCTGGCGCTGGCTGAGCGACCGGCGCGCCTCGATCTGCGAACGGCCGCCATAGCGGAATTCGAACCCGGTCACCGCCTCATGGCGCAGCAGGTCGGGCACGGTCGAGGGAACATAGCGGATCTTGTAGCCCAGCGCTTCGCGGTACCAGGACCAGAAACGCTCCTCGTCGGCCGGGCCCTCGGCCTGCTCGACGGTGAGCGCCGGCGCCACCTCGGCGACCGTCGCTTCGTCCTGGCTCAGGCCGAGCAGCCAGTCGATCGTCACGCCGTTGGCCTCGGCGAGCCGCGCCAGGGTCTCCGCCCGCGGCAGCCGGGTCGATCCGGCGGACAGGAACTGGGTCAGCGCCGAGCGGTCCACGCCGGCGTTTGCGGCGAACCGGCTGAGGTTGCCCCCCGACCGTTCGATCAGCAGCGAGACGCGGTCCTGGAAAATCTGGGAGAGATCGCGTTTGTCGATCATGGCGCGGTTTCGCAATTTTCGAATTGTTGTGAAAAATAACAATAATTGCGTACGCGTTACAACTATCCATAATTCCATCGATAAACGCAAATTGCACCGTTCCGAGCACCAATTTTATTGTGCACGCACCTGAATCGAGCGGGAGCGGTTCCTTGGCACGCCGGGTGGAATGGCCAACGGTGGCAGTGGCGGCGGGCGTCTATGGCGCCTGGGCCGGCCTGCTGGCCGCCGCGCCCTGGACCGGGCCGGCGGTCGCGGCGCTGCTGATGATCCCGCTGCTGGTGCTGCATTCGTCGCTCCAGCACGAGATCATGCACGGCCACCCGTTCGGCAGCCGGCGCCTGAACGATCTGCTGGCCACGCCGGGGCTGGGGCTGTACCTGCCCTACGGCCGTTTCGCCGATACCCATCTGGCGCACCACGATACGCCCGACCTGACCGAACCGCTCGCCGATCCGGAAAGCTACTATGTCCGACCGGAAGCGTGGCGACGCTACGGGGCGGTGCGGCGCGGCATCCTGCAGGTCAACCGGTGCCTGGCCGGCCGGATGCTGATCGCGCCGTTGTTTTTCACCCTCGGTCTGATACGCCACGACCTGCGCGCCATCGGCCGGGGCGACGGCCCGATCCTGCGGGCCTGGCTGATTCACCTCGCAACCGTCCCGGCCGTGCTGGCGCTCGTCGTCCATGCCGGCGGCATTCCCGTCTGGATGTATCTCCTCGGCTGCTATGCAGCCCTGTCGGTCCTCTCGATCCGCACCTTCCTCGAACACCGCGCCGTCGGCCCGTTCGAAGAACGCAGCGTCATCATCGAGCGGGGCGGCATTCTCGGTTTCCTGTTTCTCAACAACCATTTGCACGCCCTGCATCACGCGAAGCCGGACGTACCGTGGTACCGGTTGCCGGCCCTGTACCGGCACGAGCGCGACCGGATCCTGCGGCGCAACGGCGGCTATTCCTATCCGTCCTACGCCGCTGTCATCCGGCGCTACCTGTTGGCGCCCAAGGAGCCGGCGGTCTATCCTGCGGCGCTGCTGGAACCTCCGTCCTCTCCACCCGGTTGAGCGCCGCCATGCCGGGCCTCGCCCAGCTTCCGATGTACGACTGGCCCGAGGTGCGGGCCGAGACCGACGCCCTGTGGTTTGCGATAGCCGGGCAGCTGGCGGCTGCCGGCATCCCGGCACCGGCGGGACTCGACCGGACGACACCTGCCGCCGAGGCCTGGACTTCGCCGGACCTCCTGGTCGGCCAGACCTGCGGCCGGCCCTATGTCAACGGCCTCGCCGGCCGGGTGGCGCTGCTCGGCCGCCCGACCTATGACGCGAAGGGCGCCGGGCCGGGGCGCTATTGCAGCATACTGGTCGCGCGCAGCACGGACGGACGGAACCGCCCGGGCGATTTCCGCGGCGCCGTCGCCGGCTGCAACGGCGAGACCTCCCAATCCGGCTGGGCCGCGCTGATCGATTCGCTGCCGCACGGCGAAACCCTCGACGGCTTCTTCGATACGGTCCGCTTCACCGGCAGCCACCGCGAATCGATCCGGGCGGTCGCCGGCGGCAAGGCGGACATCGCCGCCATCGACTGCGTCGCCTGGGCGCTGGCGCTGCGGCATGAGCCGGCGGCCAGCGAACTGAAGGAAATCGGCCGGTCGCCGGACTATCCGAGCCTGCCCTTCATCGCCGCGAACCGCCACAGCGCCGACGACATCGCGTGCATCGGCACGGCGCTGCGCCGCGCCGTCGCCGATCTGCCCCGCCCGGTCCGGGACGCGCTGGGCCTCTCCGGGATCGAGGACGCCCGGCCGGCCGACTATGCCTGCCTCAAAGAGAGCGGGCGCGCCGGCTGAGCTACAGGCTCTTCAGGACTTCGTCGAAGCTGTCCTTGGCGTCGCCGAACAGCATCCGCGTGTTTTCCTTGTAGAACAGCGGATTGTCGACGCCGGCATAGCCCGTCGCCATGCTGCGCTTGGAGACCACGACGGTCTTCGCCTGCCAGACCTCGAGCACCGGCATCCCGGCGATCGGGCTGTTCGGATCCTCCTGGGCCGCCGGGTTGACGATGTCGTTGGCGCCGATCACCAGCACCACGTCGGTCTCCGGGAAATCCTCGTTGATCTCGTCCATTTCGAGCACGATGTCGTAAGGCACCCTGGCCTCGGCGAGCAGGACGTTCATGTGCCCCGGCAGGCGCCCCGCGACCGGGTGGATGCCGAAGCGGACGTTGACGTTCCGGTCGCGCAGCCGGTTGGTGATCTCGCTGATCGTGCCCTGGGCCTGCGCGACCGCCATGCCGTAGCCCGGCACGATGATGACCTCTTTCGCGTCGCCCAGCATGCCGGCGGTCTCTTCGACCGAGGTCGGGACGACCTCTCCGGCCTCGTCCGCCGCCGCCGTGCCGCCGGACGTGCCGAAACCGCCCAGGATCACGGCGACGAAGTGCCGGTTCATCGCCCGGCACATGATGTAGCTGAGGATCGCGCCCGAGGAGCCGACCAGCGCGCCGGTGACGATCAGCAGGTCGTTCGACAGCATGAAGCCGGTCGCCGCGGCGGCCCAGCCGGAATAGCTGTTCAGCATCGAGACCACGACCGGCATGTCGGCGCCGCCGATCGCCATGACCAGATGCGCGCCGATGACGAAGGCGATGGCGGTCATGACCAGCAGGGGCCACAGGCCGTCGGGGACGGTGTCCGCGTCCAGAAACACGCCCATCAGGACCAGCGACACGATGATGCCGGCAAGGTTGAGCAGGTGCCGGCCCGGCAGCATCAGCGGCTTGCCCGAGATCGAGCCCTGCAGCTTGCCGAAGGCAATCACCGAGCCGGTGAAGGTGATGGCGCCGATAAAGACGCCGAGATAGATCTCGACGTCGTGGATCGTCTTCTCGACGCCCTTGTAATGCTCGGCCGTCGCCGGATCGACATAGCTGCCGACGCCGATGAGCACGGCCGCGAGGCCCACGAAGCTGTGCAGGATGGCGACCAGCTGCGGCATCTGGGTCATCTCGACCTTCAGCGCCACCGAGATGCCGATCACCGCCCCGACGATCATGGTCGGGACGAGGATCATCAGCGGTATCTCGAAATCGGCAACGTCGAGGAATACCGCCACGATGGTCGCGGCCATGGCGATCGCCATGCCGACGATGCCGTAGACGTTGCCGCGGCGCGAGGTTTCCTGGTTGCTCAGCCCGCCGAGGCTGAGGATGAACAGGACGGCGGCGCCGATATAGGAAACGGCAATCAGACCGGTCGCCATGGCGTCAGCTCTTCCGGAACATCTGCAGCATCCGCTGGGTGACCAGGAAGCCGCCGAAAATGTTGATGGTGGCGATCAGGCAGGCGACCGCCGCCAGCGCGAGGACGAGGGTCGAACCGCTGCCGAGCTGGACCAGCGCGCCGACCACGATGATGCCGCTGATGGCGTTGGTGACGCTCATCAGCGGCGTATGGAGCGCCGGCGTCACGTTCCAGATCACCTGGAAGCCGACGAAGACCGCCAGCACGAACACCGTAAAATGGTTCAGGAAGGACGGCGGCGCGAAGGCCCCGACCGCGGCGAGCGCGATGCCGCTGATAACGAGCAGAACGGCGGCGCGGATCGCCTTCTCGCGCACCGTCAGCTGCCTGGGCCCGATCTTGGCCGGCGGCGCCTTCGGTTTCGCGGCGGGCGGCGCGGCGGACAGCTTGGGCGCCGGCGGCGGCCAGGTCACCGCGCCGTCCTTGATGACCGTGGTGCCGCGGATCACTTCGTCGTCCATGTCGACGTCGATGACGCCGTCCTTCTCCGGCGTCAGATCGCTTAGCAGGTGGCGCAGGTTGGTGCCGTAGAGCTGGCTCGACTGGGTCGGCAGCCGGCTTGGCAGGTCGGTGTGGCCGATCAGGGTGACGCCGTGCTTCGTCACGACCTTGTCCGGCTCGGTCAGTTCGCAATTGCCGCCCTGCTCGGCCGCCAGATCGACGATCACGCTGCCGTCCTTCATGGATTTCACCATGTCGGCCGTGATCAGCTTCGGCGCCGGCTTGCCGGGGATCAGCGCCGTGGTGACGACGATGTCGACCTCCTTCGCCTGCTCGGCGAACAGCGCCATCTCCGCCTCGATAAATTCCTTTGACATGACCTTGGCGTAACCGCCCGCGCCGCTGCCCTCCTCCTCGAAGTCCAGTTCGAGGAATTCGGCGCCCATGCTCTCGACCTGCTGCTTGACTTCGGGCCGCGTGTCGAAGGCGCGGACGATGGCGCCCAGGCTGACCGCCGCGCCGACGGCGGCAAGGCCGGCAACGCCGGCGCCGATCACCATGACCTTGGCGGGCGGCACCTTGCCGGCGGCGGTGATCTGGCCGGTGAAGAAACGGCCGAAATGGCTCGCCGCCTCCACGATCGCCCGGTAGCCGCCGATATTCGCCATCGAGCTGAGCGCATCCAGCTTCTGCGCGCGCGAAATGCGCGGCACGGAATCCATCGCCAGCACCGTCGCGTTGCGCGCCGCCAGCCGCTCCATCAGCGCCTCGTTCTGGGCCGGCCAGACGAAGCCGATCAGCGTGCCGCCCTCCTTCAGCAGGTCGGCCTCGTGCACACCTTCCTTCGGATGCTCCGCCGGCGGGCGGACCTTCATGACGATGTCGGACTGCCAGACGTCCTTCGCGGATTTGCCGATCGCCGCGCCGGCCTCCCGGTAGGCGGCATCGGAAAATTTCGCCGCCTTGCCGGCGCCGCTTTCGACGGTTACGGAGAAGCCCAGTTTGATAATCTGCGCCACCGTTTCCGGCGTCGCGGCACAGCGCATCTCGCCCTTGTGGATTTCCTTCGGAATCCCGATCGTCATCGCCATTGGAATGAAGCCTCTTTGGGAAAACCCCGCCCATGCCGGCGCAACGGCCCGCGCCCGGGCCGGCGGAAATCCGGATACACGCCGCGCCCCGGCATATAGAGGCCCCGCCGCCGCGCCACAAACCGACAATCGGTCCCATGCCGCGGAAGGAGCGGCAGTCGCCTCGCCGCTACGGTTTCGCCGGGCTGAAGCGGTCGGCGTAGACGTCGTCCGGGTCGACGCCGATTTCTTCCAGAACCGGCATGGCCGCATCGATCATGGCCGGCGGTCCGCACAGGAAGGCCTCGGCGCCGAAGCCATCGAAGGCCGTGTCCGCCAGCAGGTCGGTCACCGTACCGCGCGGCCCGTCCCATCCGCTGTCCGCCGGCTCCTCCGACAGGGCGACGGCGTAGCCGAACCGGTCCGACCGCGCGGCCCAGCCGTCGAGCAGGCCGATATCGTAGAGGTCGTCCCGCCGGCGCGCGCCGTAGAACAGGTGGATGCGGCGGCCGGATTTCTTCGCCAGTTCGTCCTCGATCATCGCTTTCATCGGGGCGAGACCGGTGCCGCCGGCAACGCAGATCGCCGGTCGGCGGTCGTTCGCCGTAAAGCCGAAATGGCCGTAGGGCCCGGCGATCTCCAGCGGGTCGCCCGGAGACAGCCCGGACCGGACGAAGCCGCCGACGGCGCCGCCCGGATAGAGCCGGATGTCGAAGACCAGTTCCGCACCGCCAGGTGCCGTCGCCGCGGAGAAATAGCGGTTCGGCGCGATGCCGGGCACGATCCATTCGAAATACTGGCCGGCCCGGTAGGCGATCTCCCGCGGGCAGTCGACAGCCACCTGGACCACGCTGGCGGAAACCCGTTCGACCCGGCTCACCGTGGCCGTTACTCGCTCGATCCGCGGCGCGCTTGCGCCGTCGCGCAGCACGATCTCCAGCGCGACATCGGAGGTCGGCGCGCACAGGCAGGTCAGGATGCGGCCCTTGCGCCGGTCGGCCGCGGTGAAGACGGCCGGGTCGGCGCCGGGGCTTTCGTCCACACTGCCGCTGAGCAGGACGGCCCGGCACTCGGCGCATTCGCCGGAGCGGCAGTTGTAGGGCATGGGCAGGCCGGCCGCGAGGCAGGCTTCGAGCACGCTCTGGCCGGCGTTGCAGGGGACTTTCGTGCCGTCCTGCAGGGCGACGGTGAAGGCCGCCAAGGCTCTTCAGCCCGCGGCGGCGGAGTCCGGCCGGGACGTTTCGTCGGCTGCGGCCATGTACACCGCCGGGTCCTCCGCCAGTTCGATGCCCCAGTCGCGCGCAACGAAGGCCCGGACCTGCCGGTAATAGGCCGCGCGCATGGCGGCGTTGGTCTCGGTCTTGAAGCCCCAGTAGCGGTAGCGGTCGTTGGTCCGGGACCGGTCGGAGCCGAAGGAGGCGAGTCCGACCCTGAGCCATTTCGGCACCGCGGTCGCCACGGCGGCCCGGCCCTCCGGCGTCTCCAGCATGTCCTTCACGCTGTCCATGCCGAAGCCGACATGGCCGTATTCCTCGTTCAGCGTATCCCGGCAGGCCTGGCGGAACGGCGCGTAGGGCGACTTGACGAACTGGCGGAACTGGTGCGCGGCGGCCCGGTCGACCAGGGCGAGGAAGACGACCTGGTCGGCCCAGTTGTCGATCGGCGTGTCGAAGGTGGTCAGATGGTCCTTGTCGGCGCTGAATGCGCGCCAGTCGAGGCCGAGCTCGTCCAGCAATGCGCGGAAACGCAGATGGTGGCCGTATTCCTCTGCGACGGTTGTCGCCATGCGCATCTTCGCTTCCGGAGTCGGCGCGCGCAGGATCGAGGGCTCGAAACAGTCGGCGCCGTAGTCCTCGCTGACGACGTGGATCTTGATCAGGTTAAGCTGCAGATCGCGGAATTCCTCGTCCTGGTCCCAGAACGTCTCCGGCGTGACGTTGGGAATCCCGGCTTCTCCGTAAGTGACGGTCTCGGTAACGGACATGGGGGGCTCTCCGCTGTTGCCGGGCGTCAGGCGGGCGTCAGGCCGCGAAACCGGCTTCGGCCTTCGCGGTCACCGTACCGTCGCTCTTGGCGGCGGTGAGCGCGCAGGTGACGGTGTCGCCCTCGACAGCCGTCACAACGGCCTCGATCTTCAGGTCCTCCTCCGGAAAGACCGGCGCGGTGAAGGTCACGTCGAGCCAACGCAGCCGCTCCTGCCCGACCCGTTCCGCGAGCAGGCGGGCGAAATGCGCGGTGGTCATGGGGCCCTGCTGCAAAACGGTCGGGAAGCCGGCGGCCTTTGCGAAGGCTTCGTCCGTGTGGATCGGGTTCGGATCCTCGGTTCCGCTGGAAAAGTCGGCAAGCCGCGCCCGGTCGGCGCCGGGCACCGTCGCGTCGAACAGGATATCGCCTTCGCGGTACGCCATCGGCCTACTCCCGTTCGATCAGGCGGGTGATTTCGCGCAACACCCGCGTGCCGTCGGCGCGCGCATAGTCCAGCGCGACGTCGGCGAACCAGATCTTACCGCTGCGCCCCTGCTTCTCCGTAATCTTCTCGACCGTCGCGGTGACCGTGAGTTCCTCGTCCCAGGCGACCGGCCCGTACCATTCGTAGCGCTGGCCGCCGTGCAGAGCGCGCTTGCGGTCGATGCCGAGTTCCCCGAACAGGTTGGCGCCCCGGGTCTCGCCGCGCAGAAAGATCATGTAGGTCGGCGGCACCGTTTCCAGATCGACCGCCGCGCCCTGTCCGCGCAGCAGCTTTTCCGCCAGCGCCTTCTCGGGCCGCACGGTAAAGGGCGGAAACACATGCCCCTGCCGGTCCGGATTCATCGCCATTCTCCGAAGGTTACCGGTCTTTACGTTTACGTAAACATAAAGTCAAGTTCGGCGGAAATCCGGCCCCGATTTCGCTCCGCGGCGGATTTGACCCGGAGCGTATCGAGGGGCGCGGCGGGCAGCGGGCGGCAATACTGCCGGCGAACCGGTCAGGTCAGCTGTTCGTCCGGTTTGGGCGCGGAGATCAGGTCGCAGCCGGTTTCGGTAATCACCACCTGCTCTTCCAGCTTGACGCCTTCCCGGCCGCCGACCCGGCCAGTGTAACTCTCGACGCAAAGCACCATGCCGGGCTCGAACACGCCGTCGAAGCCCGCGGCGTCGAAATCCTGCGGATAAGGGATGGCCGGCCACTCGTCGCACAGGCCGACGCCGTGGACCAGGACGCCGTAGCGCCGGGGCAGGCATTCCTCCGGCAACAGCCGCGCTTTCTCGACAAACTCGCGGAAGCCGAGGCCGGGCTTCAGCAGTTCCGTATTATACTGCACCTGCTCCTGCGCAATCGCATAGAGCGCGCGCTGCTCGTCGTCGCCCCGGTCGTCGCCGCACAGCCAGGTCCGGGAAATGTCGGCGCAATAGCCGTAGGGGCCGACCAGATCGGTGTCGAAGCCGACGACATCGCCGGCCCGGATGGCGTAGCCGCTGCATTCCTGGAACCAAGGGTTGGTGCGCGGCCCGGCCGCCAGCAGGCAGGTCTCGACCCATTCCGAACCCCGGCTGACCGCGGCGTTCCAGAAGGCGCCCCAGAGTTCAAGCTCGGTCATGCCGGGCTTGAGCGCGGCGCGGGTATCGTCCAGCGCATCCAGGCAGGCGGTCATGGACCGGCGCATCGCCTTGATTTCCTCGGCGGATTTGATGCAGCGCGCCGTCTCGATGATCGGCTGGGCATCGACCACCTGGAGATTGTGGGATTGCAGGGCGACGATGCCGTCGGGCGCGCTGTGGTCGATCGCCAACCGGCGGTTGCCGCCGCCATGGCCATCGATCAGGTCGGCGATCTCGGCCGCCCATTTCCGGTAGACCTCAGGCAGACGGCTGCCGGCGTGGAAGAAATAGGGGCCGGTAGCCGGGCGGATTTCGTCGATCACGACCGAATGGGCGCTCAAATGCGTGCAATGGTGAAACTCGAACAGCACGACCGGCCCATCGGTCGCGACGAAGGCGTAGCGCGCCGCGTTATGCGCGATCCAGACCTGCATGTTGGTCGAATCGGTCAGGTAGCGTACGTTGAGCGGATCGAACAGCACCATCCCGGCGATATCCGCCTTGCGCATCTCGGCGCGCACCCGCTCGACCCGGTAGCGCTGCATGGCCGGCAGGTCGGGCGCCTCGAGTCCGCGCGCCGCCCAGCCGGCCTCGACCGCCTCGCCATAACCGATCAGATAGCGGTTCAGCCTGCCGGCTTCCTCCTGCTGACGGGCATCGCGCTCCGCGAGGGAAAGGGCGCCGCCGCCCGCCGGACCGGCGCCTGACGGCCGGGGATAGGGAGGTCTGGTCATCGGCAAACTCCGCTGCAAGGGGCGCGGTTCATGTCATTAATTCCGTGCAACGGCAAGCGATTTCCGGCGCGCCGGGCGGGCGCTTCGAGCGACCGCCGATTCAACCGGCGCCGGCGCTTCCGGTCTCCAGCTCCGGATTCTCCAAAACTGCATGGATAACGTCCAGTAATGCTTTGGCCCGGAACGGTTTTTCGAGAATACGATCCGCACCGAGCGTCTGCGCCCGGCGCAGGCCAGACAGAGAATCGAGCCGCTCGGCGCCACCGGAAATCACGACAATCCGCGGCCTCGGCACTTCCCCGGACAGCGCCCGGACGATGTCGATGCCGTCGGGCCCGGGCATAGACAGGTCGGTAATCACCAGGTCCGGCCGCACGGTCCGGAACATCGCCAGGCCGGCATCGCCCGACCCGGCGGAGGCAACCGTATAGCCATTGCTTTCCAAAAGCTCGCCAATCGCCGCCCGCAGCAGTTCGTCATCGTCGATGAGCAGGATGCGGCGTGCCATGATGCGTTCCCGGATTGCGGCCTGCGGTTATCGCCCGAACCGCACGGTCCGGACATAAACATCCCGTCACAATCGGGTGACGCACCCCGACCGTTCCAACTGCCCCGATTGCCCGGCCTGCCGCTGGCCGCGGCGGCGGACCCGCCCTATTCCGCCTTGCCGTTCAGCAGGCGCCAGATGCGGTGCGGCGTCGCCGGCATATCGAACCCATCCACGCCGCACCGGTGCAGCGCATCGGCGACGGCGTTGGCAACCGCCGGCAGCGCGCCGGTCGTGCCGGCCTCGCCGCAGCCCTTGACGCCGAGCGGGTTGGTCTCCGTCGGCACGGGATGATCGCCGACGATGGTCCGCGCCAGGTCCGGCAGGTCCGCAGCCCGCGGAATGCAATAGTCCATCAACGAACCGTTCAGACACTGGCCGTCGCCGTCCAGCGCGACCTCTTCCATCAGGGCCTGGCCCAGTCCCTGGGTGACGCCGCCGTGAATCTGCGCCTCGACCAGCATGGGATTGACGATCGTGCCGAAATCGCTGATCGCGATATAGCGGTCGACCGCGATCGCGCCGGTCTCCGGGTCCAGTTCGATTTCGCAGACATGGCAGCCGTTCGGAAAGGCCGAGGGCGGCGTCTCGACGACCAGCGCGACATCCAGGCTGTCGAGGCCGTCTCCGGGTAGCGGATCGGCCTTCATGCGCGCCGCGAGATCGTGCAGCGCGATGGCGCGGTCGGTCCCGGCGACGCGGAACCGGCCGCCGCCAAACTCGATATCGGCTTCCGCCGCCTCCAGATAATGCGCGGCCGCCGCCCGACCCTTTTCGATCACCGCCTCGACCGCCTCGACCGCCGCCTTGCCGCTCGCCATGAGCGAGCGGGAGCCGCCGGTGCCGCCGCCGTGGAGCAGCGCGTCGCTGTCGCCCTGGAGCAGCCCGATCCGGTCGTAGGACACGCCGAGGGCGGGTCCGAGTATCTGGGCATAGGCGCCCTCGTGGCCCTGGCCGTAATCTTTTGTGCCGGTAAGGAAGGCGATCCGGCCGTCCGCCTCGAACCGGAGGCCGCCCATCTCCTTGCCGGGCGGGGCGGTCGCCTCGAGATAGCTGGCGACGCCGCAGCCGCGGACAAGGCCGCGCGCCCGGCTGTCGGCCCGGCGCGCCGCGAGGCCGGCCGCGTCGGCAGCGTCCAGCGCCTTGTCGAGTACCGCTTCGAATTCGCCCTCGCGATAGACTTGGCCGGAAACCGCCGTGTAGGGCAACTCGTCGGAACGCAACAGGTTCATCCGGCGGAATTCCGCCGGATCCCTACCGGTCTCCCGGGCGGCCCGGTCCACCAGCCGGTCGGTGAACAGATTGCCGTCCGGCCGCCCGGCGCCGCGATAGGCGGCGACCGGATTCTGGTTCGTCAATACGCAGCGCATGTTCACGAAAGCCGCCGGAATGCGGTAGAGCGAGGCACCGTTCTTGAGAATGTTGGTCGTGCCCGGCAGCGGCCCGACGCCGGTGACGAAGGCGCCCATATTGGCGACGCCGACCAGGCGCATGGCGAGGATCCGGCCGTCGGCGTCGAGCGCCAGTTCGCCGTCGGCATGGATATCCCGACCCGCCGCGTCGCCGAGAAAACTGTCGGAGCGGTCGTCGCGCCAGCGCACCGGCCGGCCGGTCAGCCGGGCCGCGACCAGGCACAGCACATGTTCCGGATAGGCGCCGCCCTTCATGCCGAAGGAACCGCCGACATCCTCCATAAGAACGCGCACGTCTCCGGCCGTGCCGCCGACCAGTTCGGCGAGGCTGCGCGACAGCCCGAAGGCGCCCTGCCCGCCGGTATGCAGCGTGTAGCGGCCGGTTTCCGGGTCCCACAGGCCGGTGCCGCCGCGCGGCTCCATCGGGGCCGCCGCGACACGCTGGCTGGCGATGCGCATCCGCGTCACATGGGCCGCACCGGCGAAGGCGGCGGCCGTCGCCGCTTCGTCGCCGCCGATCCAGTCAAGCGCGACATTGCCGGGCACGCTGTCATGGATGAGCGGCGCGCCGGCTTCCGGCGCCTGCCACGGATCTAGGAGGACGGGCAGCGGTTCGATTTCCAGCGCAACGGCCTCGGCGGCGTCGCGCGCCGCATCGAGCGTGTCCGCGACGACGAAGGCGGCGGGCTCGCCGGCGTAGCGGACCCGGCCTCGCGCCAGGGCATGCCGCTCCGGCGTCAGGATCGCCGCGCCGCCGCGCCCCTTGATCGGCAGCTTGCAGGGAAAGGGCCGGCAGCCGAAATCGATCAGGTCCTGCGCGCGCAGGACGAGGCGCACGCCGGGCATGGCCGCTGCGGCCGAGACATCGAGGGTGCGGATATCGCCGTGGGCCTCCGGCGAACGCAAGACGCAGCCGGCGAGCGCGCCCTCGATCCGCACGTCGTCGGCGTAGCGCCCGCCGCCGGTCAGCAGCCGGCGATCTTCCTTGCGCGGCGCCCGGTCGCCGATGCCGTAATGCCGCTCCCCGCTGCCGTCCATGATCCCCGTTCCTCCCCGACAGACGAGCGGCGCCCGCCCGAGCGCCGCTGCGCCGGGAACATAGCGGTCCGGCGCCGACGGGGCGAGTCATGGCCGCTGCGCTGTTTCGGTATGGCGGCAGCGACGCTCGGCGTACAGGTTCGCAACAATCGAATCCATCTGTCGCCCCGGATGGAGCGAAGCGGAAATCCGGGATCCAGAGACATCGGCATAAACTTACGGGTCGGCCTTGGACGCCGGATCAAGTCCGCCGCGGCACAATGTTGAAATGGTATGTGCCGCCGGGTGAACGCGATCTGCGCCCGGCCCGGCCCTACCCCACCACCTCTGGCAGTGTGGTCGCCGGCGGAGTGTTGCGCGAGCGGCCGCAGCGCACGGCGCCGTCGACGATGACCATGCCGACGCCCGGCACGTCGCCCATGCGGACCGATTCGAGGATCGTGCTCCCTGCCGTGTGCTGGGCCTTGTCCATGATGACGAAGTCGGCGGCGCGGCCCTCCTCGATCAGGCCGACGTCGAGATCGCGCATGCGCGCCGTGTTGCCGGTGGCAAAGCAGAACACGATCTCCGCCGGCACCTCGCCGATGCTGGACAGCATGGCGATCAGGCGCAGGATGCCCAACGGCTGCACGCCGGAGCCCGCCGGCGAATCGGTGCCGAGGATAATGCGCTCCGGCTGGCCCAGCTCCATGGTCGTGCGCATGGCGTAGAGCGCGGCGAGTTCGTTGCCGTTGTGGACGATTTCGACGGCGCGGCTGCACTGCTCGCACAGGCAGCGAATCTGGTCGAGCGGCAGCGCCGTATGGCCGCCGTTGATATGGCCAATCACGTCGGCGTCGGCCTCGAGCACGACATCCTTGTCGATCAGGCCGGAGCCGGGGATCGACGGACCGCCGGTGTGGATCGTGCTCTGGATGCCGTATTTGCGCGCCCAGGCGACCATCTGTTTGGCTTCCTCGCCCTGCTTGACGCCGCCCAGGCCGACCTCGCCGAGCAGTTTGACGCCGTGGCGCGCCATTTCGGCGAAATCCTCTTCCTCCATGCCTTTCTCGATCACCGGCGCGCCGGCATGGACCTTCATGCCGGCCGGGCGCATGGCGTCGAAGGCGCGTTGCGCGGTCACCGCCAGCGCCTTGAGGCCGACGATATCCTTGGGCCGGCCGGGCAGATGGACTTCGCCGGCCGAGATCATCGTGGTGACGCCGCCGTTCAGGAAGCTGTCGATCCAGTTGAACTGGTTCTGGCGCGGCGTCCAGTCGCCGAACACCGGGTGGACATGGCTGTCGATCAGGCCGGGCGCCAGCGTTGTGCCTTTCGCGTCGATCACGGTATCCGCCCCGGCGGTGTTGAGATCGGCCTCCTTGCCGAAACCGTCGATCCGGCCGTCCACGGCCACGATGCAGTCGGCATCCAGGATCGGCCGGGCCAGATCGCCGGACAGCATCAGGCCTACATTGCGGACGACCGTCTTGCCCTTCGGCGGCGCGGTGGAAACGGTAAGGCTCATTGCGTTTCTCCCAGTCCCGATAATGCGTCCTAACGCAGCCCGTCCTTGCCTTCGGCCTGGTCGACGGTCAGGCCGCCGACGCGGGGCAGCGGACGGCCGCTGTCGGTGACCGCGACGGCGACCAGGATTTCGTCGGCGGCCGGCGCATCGGGAATCCGCACCTCGATGCCGTCGAAATGGCTGCGGACATAGGCGGCGTCCTTGTGGCCGAGCGGCACGTCGAGCGGCGTGCCCGGCCCGCCGCGCTTCTTGGACGACGGCACCAGCGCGGCGCCTTTCCCGACTGCCTTGCGCAGCGGCGCGCCGAGCCTCGGATGCAGGATGGCGGCGGCATGCTCCAGCTCGCCGCGCTCGCCCACCACGGCCGCCTTGCCGTAGCTCTCGGCGGCCGAAGGCTCGATGCCCAGGACAGCGACCGCCTTGTCGCCAAGATAGCCGCCCAGCTCCGCGCCGATTTCCATCAACGGTTCGAGGTCTTCGACATACTCGCCGGCAAACGGGTTGGCGATCACGGCGATAGCGACGGCGCGGCGGGTCGGCGGGTCGATCGCCCGGCCCATCTCCTTGCGGGTGTCCTCGACCAGCACCATGGTCTTGCGGATATCGGCTTTCACGGCGGCTTCTCCTCCCCGTCCGGAACGGGTCACACGGTCAGATAGGTGTTGCGTACTTCCGCATCGTCGGCAAGCGCATCCATCGTGCCCTCGTAGCGGATGCGCCCCTTCTCGACGATGTAGGCGCGGTCGCTCACGGCGGTCGCGAAATGCAGATTCTGCTCCGACAACAGGATCGACAGGCCCTCGGCCTTGAGCGCCTGGATGGTTGCGGCCATCTGGTCGACAATCACCGGCGCGAGGCCCTCGGACGGTTCGTCCAGCAACAGAACCCTAGGGTTGCCCATCAGGGTGCGCGCCACGGTCAGCATCTGCTGCTCGCCGCCGCTCATCCGCCCGGCCTGGCGGGTGCGCATCTCGGCCAAGTTGGGGAACATCCCGAACAGGCGCTCCGGCGTCCAGACCGGCGCGTCGGGCCGTTCCGGCTGGCGGCCGACTTCGAGATTCTCCATCACCGTGAGGTCGCCGAATATCCGCCGGTCCTCGGGCACATAACCCATGCCGGCCCGGGCGATAACGTGGGGTTCGCGGCCCGTGATATCGGCGCCTTCGAGATGCACGGTGCCCGCCCGCATCCGGACCAGGCCCATTACGGATTTCATGGTCGTCGTCTTGCCCGCGCCGTTGCGGCCGAGCAGCACGACGACCTCGCCGTCGTTCAGGACGAAGGACAGGTCGACCAGGATATGCGCCCCGCCGTAATAGGTGTGCAGATCGCGCGCTTCGAGGACCGGCCGGGGCGCGGAAGCCGTCATGGCGCGTCCGCCTCGCCCGTTTCGCCTGTCTTGACCGAACTGCCGAGATAGATTTCGCGCACCTGTTCGTTGGCGCGCACCGCCTCCGGCGCGCCCTCGGCGATCAGTTCGCCCCGGTTCAGCACCATGATCCGGTGGGCGTGGGCGAACACGACATCCATATCGTGTTCGGTGAACAGCACGCCGATATTGCGCTCGACGACGATCTCGTCGGCCAGGCGCATCAGTTCGATCCGTTCGCGCGGCGCCATGCCGGCGGTCGGCTCGTCCATCAGCAGCAGGTCCGGATCGTTGGCCAGCGCGATCGCCAGCTCGACGCGCTTGAGGTCGCCGTAAGCGAGGACCGAACAGGCGCGGTCGCCCTGCTCCGCCATGCCGACGCGATCGAGCAGCGCATCGGCCTGTCCGCTGTCGGTCTCCGCGGCCGGCCGCCACAGTTTCCGGCTGGCATGGCGATGGCTGATCAGGGCCATCTGGACGTTCTCGCGCACCGTCATGGAAGAGAAGGTCGCCGTGATCTGGAAAGTGCGGCCGACACCGAGCCGCCAGATGCGGTGCGGCGGCAGGCCGGCGATGTCGCGCCCCTTCAGCCGGACGGCGCCCGCATCGGGCCGTATCTGGCCCATCAGCATGTTGAAACAGGTTGTCTTGCCCGCACCGTTCGGGCCGATCATGGCCAACAACTCGCCCGGGCGGACCGAGAAAGAGACATTCTGCACGGCGCGCACGCCGCCGAACGCCTTGGACAGGTCAACGACCTCGAGAACGGCGGGCGTCATGCCGGAACCTCGCGGTCCGGCGCCGCGCCCAGCCGGCGGCCGAACCCGGTCTCGCCCAGCCCGACCAGACCGTTCGGCAGCAGGAGCACAAGGCCGATGATGGTGGCGCCGAGCAGGAAGCGCCAGTAGCTCAGCTCACTGAACAGGTCGTTGAGCCAGGTCAGCGCCGTCGCGCCGACGATCGGGCCGGTAAGCGAATGCACCCCGCCCAGCAGCACCATCAGCAGGGCGTCGAACGAGCGGGCGATCTCCATCGCCGTGGGAAAGACGCTGCCCTTGGAATAGACGAACAGCGCGCCGGCCAGGCCGGCGAACGCGCCGGAAATCGTGAAGGCGACCCACTGGTGGCGCTTGAGGTCGATGCCGATCGCGGCGGCGCGCAAGGGCGAATCCCGTCCGGCGCGCAGGGTGTAGCCGAAGGGCGCGAACAGGATCCGGCGCAGCGCCAGAAGGCCGGCGACGACGAAGCCGACGGTCATGTAATAGTAGGCGATGCGCGAACTCGCCCAGTCGGAGGGCCAGGTGCCGAGAATGCCGTCGTCGCCGCCGGTCACCTCACCCCACTGGAAGACGATGGACCAGGCGATCTGGGCAAAGGCGAGCGTCAACATGGCGAAATAGACGCCGGTCAGGCGCACGCAGAACCAGCCGAACAGGATCGCCAGCAGCGCTGCCCCTGCCGGGGCGGCCCAAAAGGCGATCTCCATCGGCGCCTCGGCGAACTTCACCAGCAACGCCGCGGCATAGGCGCCGCCGCCGAAGAAGGCGGCGTGGCCGAAGGAGACCATGCCGCCCGGCCCCATGATGAAATGCAGGGCGGCGGCGAACAGCACGAAAATCATGATCTCGATGACCAGGACCAGCGAGAAGTCGCCGACCAGGGATGGTACGATCAGATGGGCAACCGGCAGAAGAAGAAGAACGGCCAGCACGGCCGCGCCCACGATGCGCAATCCCCGGTCGGCCGGACGCAACGGCGCTTCCGGCGCCTCGACGACGCCGTGGCCGGGGATCTCCGGCTGGCCGAGCAGGCCCCAGGGCCGGAAGATCAGCACCACCGCCATGACCAGGAACATCAGGATCAGCGTACTGTTGGGGAAAATCTGGATGCCGAAGGTCTGGAGCAGGCCGATCAGCATGGCCGCCAGGAAGGCGCCGCCGATGCTGCCCATGCCGCCGACCACCACCACCACGAAGGCCGCGGCGATGATGTTGAAATCCATCAGCAGGTCGGCGCCGCCTTTGGGCAGCTGGATCGCCCCGCCGAGCCCGGCCAGGGCGGAGCCGAGGAACAGCACGCCGGTGAACAGCCAGCGCTGGTTGACGCCGAGGGCCGAGACCATCTGGCGGTCGAGGGTCGCGGCGCGCACCAGGGTGCCCCAGCGCGTGCGGTTGAACAGCAGCCAGAGGCCGGCGAGGACCAGCGGCGAGACCGCGATCAGGACGAGATCGTATTCCGGTAGTCTCTGGCCAAGGATGGTGACGGCGCCGGTGAAGCCGGGCGCCCGCGGACCGACCAGGTCCTCCGAGCCCCAGATCCAGAGCGTAATGTCCTGGATGACCAGGATGACGCCGAAAGTCGCGATCAGCTGAAACAGTTCCGGCGCCCGGTAGATGCGGCGCAGCAGCAGGACTTCCATCGCCACGCCGATCAGCCCGACCGCAGCAGCAGCGATCAGGATCGCGATCCAGAAACCGATCGCGCCGCCGCCGACCGCATGGACCGCACTCACGCCGATATAGGCGCCCAGCATGTAAAAGGAGCCGTGGGCGAAATTCACGATCCGCGTGACGCCGAAGATGATCGACAGGCCGGACGCGACCAAGAACAGCGCGGCGGCGCTGGACAGGCCCGTCAGCAGCGTGACGACGAATTCACCCATCGCAGCACCCGGCGCTCAGAGGAAAACGGATACAGCCGGCTGGCGGAAGCCGGCTCGTGGGAGCCGGCAGCCCTTTGCCGAAGGGCCGCCGGCTTCCCGCTGTAGGAGCTTACTGCTTGCGCAGCTTCCTGGTCTCCTCGACCGACGGCAGATACTTCGCCCCGTCGAGATACTGCCAGCGCTCCATGGTGCCCTTGCCGTCCTTGAGCACCGTCCAGCCGACATAGGCGCCCATGGTCGACTGGTGATCCACGGCCCGGAAGGTGATCGGCCCGGTCGGCGCATCGAAGCTGAGGCCCTTCATGGCGGCGACCATCTTGTCGGTGTCGGTCGAGCCGGCCTTCTTCAGCATGGCCTGGATGGCCAGCATCGTGTTGTAGCCGACGATGGAGCCGATGCGCGGATAGTCGTTCCAACGCGCCTGGTAGGCGACGAGGAATTTCTTGTGCTCCGGCGTATCGATGTCCTGCCACGGATAGCCGGTGACCAGCCAGCCGACCGGCGCCTCGCCCTTGAGCGGATCGATATATTCCGGCTCGCCAGTCAGCAACCCGACGATCAGCTTGCCCTTGAACAGGCCGCGGGTCCGGCCCTCGCGGACGAACTTGGCGAGGTCGGAACCGAAGGTGACGTTATAGATGGCGTCGGGCTTCAGCGCGGCGAGCGCCTGGACCTCGGCGCCGGCATCGATCTTGAACAGGCCCGGCCATTGCGACCCGACGAAGGTCACGTCCGGACGCAGCTTCTTCAGCACCTTCTGGAACGCCGCCACGGCATCCTTGCCGTAGGCGTAGTTCGGCGCGATCGTCGCCCAGCGTTTGGCTCCCTTGCGCTTGGCGGCCTCGGCCGCGAGCATCGCCGCCTGCATGTAGGTCGAGGGGCGCAGGCGGAAGGTGTAGTTGTTGCCCTTGGCCCAGACCAGCGCGTCGGCCAGCGGCTCGGCCGCCAGATAGAGCGCCTTGCGCTGCTTGGCCCAGGAGGCCAGCGCCAGGCCGATATGCGAGAACAGCGAGCCGGAAATCAGCGCCACCTTGTCCCGCGAGCGCAGTTGCTCGGCGACCTTGACGGCCTCGCCCGGCTTGCCCTGGTCGTCGCGGGAGACCAGCACGAGCTTCTTGCCCAATACGCCGCCGGCCTTGTTGATCTCCTCAACCGCCAGGGTCGCCCCGCGACGGTAGGGAATCGTGTGGGCCGGCAGCCGTGTGTAGCTGTTGATATCGCCGATCTTGATCTCGTCGGCCGCCAGCGCCGGGGCGCTCGACGCAAGAGCGCCGGAAAGGACGCCGAGGGCGACGCCTGCCGTCAGAACGTATTTCACTTTCATAAGGACTTCCTCCCTGGTTGGGCGCCCCGGCATTGCCGCCGGCGGTTCGGCCAGCGTCCGCTCCGGTGCGCCATCTGAAACCCGTTACTCCGTCGCCTCGGCCGATACGGCCTGTTCGTTGCGAAGCATCTTGTCGACGATCCTGCGGCTGCGGTTCGGGCCGTTGTCGATCGCCAGCCGGACCGTCGGCTTGACCCCGGCGTCGTCCTGCGAACGCTGCACCGCCTCAAGAATTTCCCGGTCTTCCTCGAACGCCATGACGAACTGTGCGGTCATCCGTTCCGACACCGACCGGCTCTCCGGCTCGAAGTTGCGCACCTGCATCCAGAAATAGTGCGTGCTGCTCTCGGTCTCCGGCGCCAGATAGTGGCAGGAGAAGATGCGCGTGCCCTTTTCCCGGTCCTTGTCCGAATGGCCCATGCCGACCGGGCCGATCCCGAAATCGACGACGTTGATCGCCGGCGGATAGAAGAAATAATACTGCCAGCGGTCGACATTGCCGCCGATCGTCAAGAACTGCTCGAAGATCGGCACCGGCGGCCGGTCGAGGGTCCAGCGATTGACTTCGACGATATCGCCGACCTGCTTCGTCTCGACCGGAATATCCTCCATCTCGGCGCTGCCGAGCGACGACGGATGCACGAAGCTGACATGCGCTGGATCGAGCAGGTTGTCGGTGAGTTGCTGATAGTGCGCTGCGACATGGGTATAGGGGCCGTGATTGACGCCCCAGTCCGGATCCCGGTAGGGCGGCAGGTCGAACAGCAGCGTCTCGTCGGCCATTTCCGGCTCGCCGGTCCAGACCCAGACCAGGCCGAGCCGCTCGGCGACCGGATAGGACCGTACCCGGATGTTGCCCGGAATAAGCTTCTGGCCCGGAATCTTCCGGCAGGCGCCGGTCGCGTCGAACTGCAGGCCGTGATAGCCGCACTCGATGCAGTCGCCCCGCACCCGGCCCTTCGACAGGGGCAGGAACTTGTGCGCGCAGCGGTCTTCCAGCGCTGCCACGCAACCGTCGCCGGCGCGAAAGACCATGACCGGCTCGCCGAGCAGCCGCCGGCCCAGGGGACCGTCGTCCAGTTCGTCCAGCCAGGCGATCGGGTACCAGCTGTTGCGCACGAATCCGTTCATTTTCCGGCGTTACCGATAGCGGGCGGTGCCGGAATTCCGGCCGCCGTGTTTGTGTCGTGCAGGGCGATCGGTTCGCTCATGCGGCTCTGGCCCTGTCCTCGCGCCTGTAAATCACAGGGCCACCGCCCGCGAAAGCGGGCAGAGTCGCGCCCCCGACAATTGTGCTCCGGCCGCACAGGGTCAGGGCTGCCCCCACGATCAGGCCGCGGCCGGTCACCGCCTGCGCTGCCGCCCGGCCGGCTTCCAGCGCCGTCTCAACCTCGGCCTTCGTCAGATCGCCGACATCGACGGTTACCGGCCGGTCGCCCAGGTCGCTGTCCAGGTCCAGATCGCACGCCGGGGTCCGGACGACGGCGGGACTCTCGACATCGACCGCGTTCGCGATCAGTGTCGCCGCGACATCCGCTGCCGCGGCGGTTTCCGCGAGAACCGTCACCGAATCGGCGATGCCGAACGACAGGCTGCGACCGCGCCAGCCGCTGGTCGCGATTCCGCCGACTCCGTCTGCGCTGCCGATCTCCGCAACGCCGGCGGCCTCCGGCAATTCGCCCAGCGCAACCAGACCGGTGCGGAACCGTTCGCCCGGCGCCAGGCGGATCGCGATATCGCCGCCATTGTTGACATAGGCGCGGGTCAGATTGCGCCCGGCGATGGCCGCTGCCAGCACCTCGTCCGCCACGGCGCCGGCGACGGCCGCCATCGGCGTGACGAAGCGTCCACAATGCGGCGCGCAGGCCGCCGCCATGCGCCGCGCCGTGCTGCCCCGGACGGCCGGCTGACCGGAAATGTCGGTGCGTAGCGGGGCGAGTTCGCCGACCAGTTCGCCAAGCACGGTGCGAAAGCGCACCCAGGCCTGTTCGTGGAAGGCGGCCACTTCCCCGGGCAGCCCGAAGGCTTCGAGCACAAGATCGATCGGGCCGTGCTGGAAATGCCGGCGGCGACCGTCTGGCAGGATCGCCCTGACCGGGTCCGGCATGGCCCTGTCCGGCGCTGTCATGTTACGCGCGCCACTCATCCGTCCTCCGTCAGGCCGTGCAGCGGCGCGCCGGGCCATGGCGCCCGATCATGCCATTTCTCGACCCGCAACCGGTCGGCGTCGACGATCTCGCCGACCTGCCGCACGGCATCCATATGGCCGCCGAGGGCGGCATAGTCGTCGAGCCGCAGGGTGAATTCGATGGGCGCCACGATGGCCGGTGTAGGAACGTATCCGAAGCTGTTCTCCGGCATGGTCGTGACGTCGACCATGATCGTGATGCCGCCGCCGGGCCAGACATAGACCGGCGCGCCGCCGGCGGTCACCCGGGTCAGCGCGCTGCGCACCGAGCGGGTGAGGCGTACCGGATTTTCGGTGACACCGGCGCGCAGCGATCCGCCGGCTCCGGCCATGAAGGCGACCGTGGCAAGCGCCGGCTCGCAATTCTCGCCGATCCGGTCGACGACGACCGAAAGTTCAGCCGGCATCGGCGCTTTCTGAGGCCGGAGATCGTCGTCGAGGATGAAATATTCGGCGTCCTCGCCGGTCGTGCTGACCATGAGCAGCCGCTCGCCGGGCCAGGCGACCTTCGGGTTGATCGTGTCGATGATGGAGAGCGGGTCGGTCACGTCGGTGCCGCCCCAGCCGCTGCCCGGCTCGGCGACCTGGAAATAGCGCCCGGGCGTCGACTTGCGGCCGCGCACCCGGATGCCGGCGGGTTGCATGTCGAGGAACCGGCCGGCCTGGTGTTCGGTCAGGACGCCGGTAATATGATCGTCGACGACGATGACCTCGTCGGTATGGCCGAACCATTGTTGGGCGAAGATGCCAATGGTCGCCGAGCCGCAGCCGACGCGCATCCGCTCCTCGTGCCGGCCGCCGATGACCGGCGCCCTGCCGGCCTGCAGCGTGAGGCGTTCGCCGCTGTCGATGGTGAAGTCGATCGCCTCGCCGTTCGACAGGCGCAGCATCATATCGCAGGTGACGACGCCTTCCCTCTTCGAGCCGCCGGTGAGATGGCGGACGCCGCCGAGCGACAGCATCTGGGAGCCGTATTCCGCCGTCGTGACGTGGCCGACCTGCTCGCCCTCGACGCGCACCGGCGCGGTCTCCGGCCCGATATAGCGGTCGGTGTCGATTTTCACCTTGAGGCCGCAATAGCTGAAGATGCCCTCGGAAACGACCGTCACCATATCGACGCCCTCATGGTCGCTGGCGACGATGAAGGGGGCGGGCTTGTAGTCCGGATAGGTCGTGCCGGAGCCGATGCCGGTCACGAAGGTCTCGGCGCCGGGAATCAGCGAACCGTCCCAGTCCTTGCCCTGGAAGGGCACGAGGTCGCCGTCTCTGCCGGCGCGCTGGGTGACCACGAACGGGTCCATCCGGGTCAACACGCCGCCGACATTGCCGTAGCGGTCGCAGGCGCCGGTGCGTCCCTCGCGGATGCGGCACAGGACGGGACAGGCATCGCAGGTGACGACGCCCGGCTTGTCCTTCGCAGCAGCGGTCGCTCCGTCAGGTATGGCCGGCCTCCTGCACAGCAAGAAGAGCTTCGCGGACCCGGTGCGGCAGCGCCGGCGCGTGGCGCAGCCGCACGCCCGTCGCATGGTGGACCGCGTTGAAGATCGCCGGCGCGGTCGGGATCAGCGCCTGCTCGCCGATGCCCTTGGCGCCGTAGGGACCGAGCGGTTCCGGGTCCTCGATCAGGATCGTATCGATCGGCGGAATGTCGCCGAAGGTCGGGATCAGATAGTCGTGCAGGTTTTCCGTCCGGCCCGGGACATACTCTTCCATCAGCGCAAGCCCGAGGCCCTGGGCGACGCCGCCGTGGATCTGCCCTTCCAGCAGCGTCGGGTTGATGGCGCGGCCGACATCGTGGGCGGCCACGATGCGCTGAACCTTGACGGTTCCCAGTTCGATGTCGATGTCGATGACGGCAAGATGCGCGCCGAAACCGTAGGTCGCGTAGGGTACGCCCTGCCCGTCCGCGTCCAGCGGCTCGGTCGGCGGATCGAAGGTGCCGTCAGCGGCGAGCACGTCGCCTTCGGCGTCGCGCGCCATCGCCCGGAGATCGAGGGTCCGTTCGGCGTCGCCATCGCGCAACACGATCCGACCATCGCCGATCTCCAGCGCCGCAGCCGGGCCGACATTGGCGAGGCGCAGGATATCCGCCCGCAGCGTTTCACCCGCGATCTGGGTCGCGCGGCCGGACACGAAGGTCTGGCGCGACGCCGAGGACTTGCCGGCGTCGGCCGTCCGGTCGGTGTCTCCTGCGATGTTGGCGATCCGCTCGACCGGCACACCGAGCGCGTCGGCGGCGATCTGGGGCATGATCGTGTTCGGCCCCTGCCCCATGTCCATCGCGCCGTTGTAGAGCGTTACCTGCCCCTCGGCCGAAATGCCGATCTTCATGGTCGACGGGTTGGACATGGAGGTGTTGCCGCAGCCATACCACATGCCGGCGACGCCGACGCCCCGGCGCAGCGGCCCGCCGGCCCGGTTGATCCGCTCCGCTTCGGCCCGCTCCCGGTCCCAGTCCGCCTGCAAGGCTTCGAAACAGTCGGCAAGGCCGGCGCTGTGCTCCAGAACCTGGCCGGACGAGGTTTCGTCGCCCTTGCGGATCGCGTTCCTCAGGCGGAAAGCAAGCGGATCGATGCCGCATTGCCCGGCGAGATCGTCGAGCAGGGCTTCGTTGGCGATCGCCGATTGCGGCACGCCGAAGCCGCGAAAGGCGCCGGATGGCGGCGCATTGGTCAGCCAGGCGCAGCTCGTGTTCTTGACATGCGGGACGACATAGGGACCGGTCGCGTGGACAGGGACCCGGTCGGCGACCGTCGGCCCCCAGGAGGCATAGGCGCCGCTGTCGAAATCGCCGTGGAACTCGAAGGCGGTCAGCGTGCCTTCGGCGGTGCAGCCGGCGCGCGCCCGGATCGCGGCCGGATGGCGTTTGGTCGAGGATGCCATGCTCTCCGGCCGCGTATAGGTGCAGCGCACCGGCACGCCCAGCGTCCAGGCGGCGAGCGCGACCAAGGGCTGGACGGAAAGGTCGAGCTTGCCGCCGAAGCCGCCGCCGCATGCGGTCGGGACGATCCGCACCTGCTCCTCCCCGATGCCGAGGATGAGGGCGGTCTCGTCCCGGTCCATATAAGGCGACTGGGTGGAGACGTGAATTTCGAGCCGGTCGCCGATCCGGCGCGCCCAGCCGGCCTCGGGCTCGATATAGGCATGCTCGACGAAGCTGGTCCGCCATTCGCCCCCGGCGACGAAATCGGCCTCAGCGAAACCCCGTTCGATGTCACCCTTGACCACTCGGCCGCGCGCCAGGACGTTGCCGTCCCGGCCGGCCTGGACAATGGCGGCGCCGCTTGCAGCCGCGCCTTCAACGCCGACGACCGGCTCTTCTTCGTGCCAGGAAACCGGCAGGTCCTCGTCGCGCAGGGCCGCAACCGCAGCGCTGTTGCCTACCACTGCGAGAACGGCCTCGCCCCGGTAGCGCACGATCCGGTCGGCCAGCACGGGCTGGTCCTTGCCGACCGGATAGACACCGAAGGCGTTGCTGCCGGGGATGTCGGCGGCGGTCAGGACGGCAGCGATGCCGGGCCGGGCCTGCCGGAAAGCCGCCAGGTCACCGGTTTCGAATCGGCCCCGTGCGACCGGCGAGCGGATGACGCGCAGGGTGAGCGCATCCGGCGGCGCGAAATCCGCGCCGAACACCTCGTCGCCGGTGAGCTTGGGCGTTCCGTCCAGCCGGGCGATCCGGGCGCCGACCGCCGCGGCCGGTCGGACATGGGTCTCCGGCTCAGCGCAGGGCTGCGATCCGGCCACGTCGAGCACGGCTTCGACGATCTTGCGATAGCCGGTGCAGCGGCAAAGGACGCCGCCGAGCGCGTCGGCCGCTTCCCGTTCGGTCGGCGACGGGTTCCTGTCGAGCAGGTCGCGCGCCGCCATCAGCATGCCCGGCGTGCAGATGCCGCACTGGGCCGCGCCGTGGCGCAGGAAGGCCGCCTGGAGATCGGAGAGCGCGCGGTCCCGGGCCAGTCCTTCGACCGTCGTCACGTCGCGCCCGGCCGCCTGGGCGACCGGGACCATGCAGGCGCAGACCTGTTCGCCGTCCAGCAGCACCGTGCAGGCGCCGCAATCGCCGGCGTCGCAGCCGACCTTGGTGCCGGTCAGGCCGAGTTCGCTGCGCAGAGCCTCAGCCAGCCGGGTCGCCGGCGGACTGCGCAGCGCCGCCGCTTCGCCGTTAACGGTGAGCTTCGTTGCGGCCGCCGCGATATTCATGCGCCCGCTCCTATTCGCCGGCCCATGTCCGACAGGCCGCGGCGCAGCATGGTGAGGGTGGCATCCATCCGGAATCCGGCCGAACCGCGCACATCGTCGATCGGTGTAAGGACGGTTTCGACCGTTTCGGCCGAAACCGCCTCGCCCAGCGCCGCATCCAGCGGCCGGCCATTCAGGGCGGCTTCCAGCGCGGGCAGACGCCGCGTCACCGGGGAACAGGCGCCGACGGCGATCCGGGCATTGCCGACGGTCCCGCCGTCCGGCACCAGGACGATGCCGATCATCACGATGGATATGACGAGATAACGCCGCGCGCCGAGCTTCAGAAAGGCGCTGGCCGCGGCGCCGGGCAGTTTCGGAACCAGTACGGCGGTGACTATCTCGTTCGACTCCAGGGCCGTCGTCCGGTTGCCGGTGAGAAAATCCGTTACAGGCAGGCGCCGCACGCCATCGGCAGCGGAGAGTTCGACCTCAGCCTCGAGCGCCGCCAGGTTGGGCGCGCCATCGGCCGCCGGCGAGGCGTTGCACAGATTGCCGGCGAGGGTTCCGGCATTCTGGATCTGCACGCCGCCGACCTCGCGCGCCGCGTCCTTGAGACCGTCGAAACAGGCCGGCAGGTCGGCCCGGACAAGGTCCATCCAGGTCGTGAGCGCGCCGATGCGCCAATAGCCACCCTCGTCGGCAATGCCGCGCAGGGCGGCGATACCGGTCAGGTCGAGCAGATCGTCGTCGAGCGGCCGGCCGACCCGGCCGGGGAAATAGTCGGTCCCGCCGGCGAGCACGGTCAACGGCCGGCACCGCAACGCGTCCAGCGCCTCTTCGAGATTGTCCGGCCGCAGATAAACCGACATCCTCGTCCCTACCCGACCGCTTCCGTCAACTCGAACTGGTCGTCAAATTTGTTTGTATACAAATGGTTTTCCGGATCATATCGAACCTGCCGCCGCCGCGCAAGCATCAAGTGATTTTCTCGAGCAAACGCAAGAATGTCGCCCTTTCGCGCGGCGACAACGGATCCAGCGTCTCCGCCGTGACGCCGAAGCCATCCTTCTGCGCCGCCGCCAGCAGCGCTGCCCCGGGTTCGGTCAGGCGCCACTGGGTGCGCCTCCGGTCTTCCTGGTCCGCCCGTCCCGCGATCAGGCCGCGTCCGGAGAGGCGGCCGATCACCCCCTTCATGGTCGCAGGGTCCATCGCAGTCAGCCGGCCGAGCCGGTTCTGCGAGACCTCGCCTTCGTCCGCGATCTTGGCAAGCGCGGCGAACTGGGTCGGCGTCAGGCCGTGCCCGGCGAAGCGCGCCGAGAAGATCGCCGTCGCCCGCTGATGCGCCCGGCGCAGCAGGAAGCCGATCTGCTCCTCCAGCCGGTAGTCGCCGATGCTCACGCGGACGGAACCCTCCGGAACGGCACGGCGCGGGTTGCTGTGTAGGCCAATTGCTCGACTCCGGATCCGGATCGCGACTGCGCCGGTGTAATGGTGCGGCTACATCCTGTCCAGACGAAGCCCTTGAGCCGTACAAAGAACGCTCTACGTCTCCCCGATGATCGGACCCATTCATCCGGGCGTGACGCTCCGGGAAGATTTCATGGAGCCTTACAGGCTGAGTGCCAACGGCCTCGTCAAGCGGCTCGACGCCGTCGCTTGAGCCGACGCCCTACTCCGCGTTCGCCCGTTCGCGCAGTTCGACCCGGCGGATCTTGCCGGAGATTGTCTTCGGCAGATCTGTCACGAAATCGATTTCGCGGGGATATTTGTAGGGCGCGGTCGTCGCCTTGACGAAATCCTGCAGGGTTTCGGCCATCGCCTCGCCGGCCTCGAAGCCCTCGGCGAGCACGACAAAGGCCTTGACGATCTCGCCGCGCAGTTCGTCCCGCTTGCCGACGACCGCGGACTCGGCGACCGCCTCGTGTTCGATCAGGGCGCTCTCGACCTCGAACGGGCTGATCCGGTAGCCGGCCGAGGAGATCAGGTCGTCGGCCCGGCCGACGAACCAGATATAGCCGTCGGCGTCCCGCGTCGCGGTATCGCCGGTAAAGTACCAGCCGTGGCGGAAGCATTTCGCGTTGGCCGCGTCGTCCTCGAAATAGCCGTCGAACAGGCCGGGCGGCCAGGTCCCGCCGTCGGTGCGCACCGCGATGTGTCCGACCTCGCCGTCCGGCAGGCGGTTGCCGCCATCGTCGACGATATCGACCTCCATGCCCGGCACCGGCTTGCCCATGGAGCCCGGCCGCACCTCGAATCCGGGGACGCCCGGCACGTTGGCGACCAGGTTGACGGTCTCGGTCTGGCCGTAACCGTCGTGGATGATCGTGCCGGTGGCGTCCTTCCAGGCGCGGATCGCCTCGGGGTTGAGCGGCTCGCCGGCGCCCACCGTATGGCGGATCGACGACAGGTCGTAGGCCGACATATCGGTCTGCATGAAGGCGCGGAACACGGTCGGCGGCGCGCACAGCGTCGTGATGCCGTGCTCGGCGAACAGGCGCAAATGGGCATCGGCGTCGAAGGCCGGGACCGGATTGTAGAGCATGACGGCGGCGCCGATCTGCCACTGGCCGAACAGCTTGCCCCAGGCCGCCTTGGCCCAGCCGGTGTCGCTCATCGTCCAGTGCAGGTCGTCTTCGCGCAAATCGTGCCAGTAGCGGGCGGTCAGCGTGTGGGCGATGGCGTATTCGTGGCTGCGCGGCACCAGCTTCGGGAAGGCTGTGGTGCCGGAGGTGAAATAGGCCAGCATGGTCTCGTCGCGGCGCGTGGCCTCGACCTCGCTGCGGTCGAGCCGGTCGCTCGCCGCCGCGCAGGCCGCCTCGCAATGGACCCAGTCGCCGTGCGGGGCGCCGACCACGACGACCTGCTCCAGGGTCGGGCATTTTTCGCGCACCGCCTCGATCTTCGCGGCATGGTCGGCGGTGATGATGGCGAAGCGCGCCCGGCTCTTGTTGATCCGGTATTCGATATCCTTGGGCTGCAGCAGGTTGGTGCCCGGCATGGCGACGACGCCGAGCTTGATGCAGCCGATCATGGTCTCGTACCAGGCCGGTATCCGCGGGATCATCATGAAGGCGAAATCGCCCCTGGCCGCGCCGATGCCGCGCAGCACGTTGGCGAAGCGGTTGGACGCCGCGGAGAGATCGGAGAAGCGCCGGATTTCGTGCGCGCCGGTATTGGCGTCGACATAGACGAAGGCCGTCTTGTCCCGCTCGGCGGCGCGCCGGTCGATCAGGTCGAAGCCGAAATTGTAGAATTCCGGCGCCGGCAGGCGGACGCCTTCGGCCAGCGCGGTCTGGTAATCGGGCAAGTCGATATAGCCGGTCATGGCGGCTCCGGGTAACGGGACAACGGCGCAAATTTCGTGGCCCGCCGCCGGAGCGAAGTCAAGCCGCGATGGTGTCTGCCTGCCGGCCACTTGGGACGGCCGGCGCCGCTTGACGCCCCACCGGCCGGTTCCTATGTTCCGCCGCGCCGATAGGGGGGCGCCCGGCCCCTCGAATTGCCGGCAGGAGCGATCGCTCTCCCGCCGCCCCACCGCGGCACCCCCAACCGCGGCACCCCCGCTGCGGCACCGGATGCGCCCATAGCTCAGTTGGTAGAGCAACTGACTTTTAATCAGTAGGTCGCTGGTTCGAATCCAGCTGGGCGTACCAAGTAAAATCAAATGCTTAGCGGAAAGCTGACGAACCCTAAAATAAATTTCGTAGCCCATAAGTATCTGCCCGCTGCAATGCCGAGGCATCGATTTATTCACCGAGTGCTGCTCAGGCAGCCGAGTCAGTTACCGGCGCGGAGTTGACTGGACGGTATGCCGTGACGTAACTTTTAGGTTGGGGTGTTGCTCTCAAATTTCCTCACATAAATCGGAGGCTGGTCATGAAATCCAAGATGCCCATTTCGGCGCTTGTAATGTGCTTGGCGCTATTCCTGCCTGTAGAAGCATTTTCAGCGGACGAGAAGCGGATCGCGACGGAAAAGGAATTTAGGGAACTAGTGGTCGATCGGCTTCACTCCTCGAAGAGCGGCACCGTCACGGTCACGAGCGACAACAAGCTCACTGGCACACTCAGCGGCAAAAAAGTCACGGGTCTTTGGAATTGGACCGGGGACACATACTGCAGAACCGTTCAAGTCGGCGACCGGAATTTTGGATTCGATTGCCAAGCGGTGCTGCTTCTGGGCGATCGGGTAACCTATGTACGAAACAATGGAACGGGCCGGCGGAGCATTTGGACGCTAGGCAAGCGGTAGTTTCCGTTTCCTGCTTATACGGCATGATGGCAGGATTGGACAGTGAGGTGGCTCCACCTCCTCGGACAGCCTGACGGTCCCTCAATCGCGTCTGCAACCCGGTCTACGCCACCTCTTCCAACCCCGGCAACACCTCCCGCGTCAGCAGGTCGACCGTTCGCGCCGCTTCGTTGTAGCTCAGGTCGCCGAAGGCCATGCGGCAGACCAGGTAGTTGACGCCGCTTTCGGCGGCCAGCGCCGCCATCTTTGCACGCGCCTGGGCCGGGGTGCCGGCGATCGCGACGCCGGTTTCCATCAGCGCGTCGAATTCGTCGGGGAAGGAAATGCCGATCGGCGCGCTGCCGGCGCGCTCCCACAGCATGTAGAAGCTGTCGCGCCAGACCCGGTAGCCGCGCCGCGCCGTCTCCAGCGCTTCGCGCTCGGTCTCGGCGATGACGAGATGGAAACTGATGCCCAGCGCCGGCAGGTCCGCGTCCGCCCGCCCCGCCTTGCGCCATTCGGCCCGGTAGGCGTCCATGATCGCCCGGGTCAGCGGCGGCGGCTGGTTGCTGATGACGTTGACCCCGTGGGCAGCCGGCCAGGCCACGGAGTCCGGCCGGCTCAGGCCGTACCAGAGCGGCGGATGGGGCTGCTGCGCCGGCGACAGGACCATCGGCACATCGGCCGCCCGGTAGTGGTCGCCCTCGAAGCTGAAATCGCGGCCGGCTGACGCGGCGGCCAGCCCCTTGAGGACGAAGTCGAGCGCCTCTCGGTACATCGCCGGCGTCCCGGCCGGATCGAGATCGAAGAACGCCACCTCGATCGGCGAGATGCCGCGCCCGACGCCGAGATCGAGCCGGCCCCCGCTCATCCGGTCGAGCATGCAGATTTCCTCGATCAGGCGCAGCGGCGGATAGAGCGGCAGGCAATAGACCGTCGGCCCGAAGCGCAGGCGCGTCGTGCGCTGGGCGACGGCGGAAAGGAACACGCTGGGCGACGGCGCCATGCCGAGCGGCGTGCCGTGATGCTCGGCCAGATGATAGGCATGGAGGCCGGCGCGGTCGTACAGCTCGGTCAGCCGCAGCCGGTCTTCGTAGAAGTCCTCCGGCGCGCCGGCGCCCCGGTCCAGATGGTCGAAAACGCCGATGCGCAAGAGGGAGGTTCCGTTCGGTTCGGTTGGCGGCGGCAGCTTGCCATCGGGCAGAAACCCTGTCGAGCGCCGGCAACGCAGACCCCCTACCCGCTTCGCACTCTCATCCGTTCGCCCGCCGGATCGAAGGCCGGCGCAAGCTGCATCCGGGCGGGGTGGCGGGTGCCGGCGATGTCGATGTCGACGCGCACGCCGTCGATGTCGCCGGCCTCGACATGGCCGAGAGCGACCGGCCGGCCGATCCGGTAGCCGAACGCCGCCGAGGTCGTGCGGCCGACGATGTCTCCGTTGCACAATATCGGCTCGTGGCCCAAGGGAACGGCCGCCGCATCGTCGAACAGGACGGTCGCCAGCGTCCGCCGGCCGGTTTTCCGGCGTTCGGCGACCGCGTCGCTGCCGACATACGGTTTCTTCTGCGAGCAGAACCGGTCCAGCCCCGCCTCGACCGGGCCGATGTCGCCGTCGAGTTCGTGGCCCATGGACGCGAAGCCCTTCTCGATCCGCATGGATGTCTGGGCATACAGGCCGGCCGGGACTGCTCCGGCCGCGGTCAGGGCGGCATAAACTGCGGATGCGTCCTCAGCCCGGCAGGTCAGCTCCCAGCCGGCCGCGCCGACATAGGACAGGCGCGCCGCGCGCACCGGCCGGCCGGCGATTTCCGCACCGCCGATGCGGAAATAGCCCAGGGCGTTCAGCACGTCCGCGCTCAGGTCCGTGGCGATCCGGGCGGCATCCGGCCCCATCAGGCCGAGCACGGCGTAGCGTTCCGTCACGTCGGCGAGCGTCACGTCGAACGGTCCGGCATGGCGGCGCAGCCAGGCCATGTCCCTGCGGATTGCGGCGGCGCCGGTGAACAGGCGGTAGCGGTCTCGGGCGAGGCGCTGGGCGGTGATGTCGGCTTCGTAGGTCCCGCGCTCGTTCAGCAGCGGCGTGTAGACCGCGCTGCCCGGCGGCCGGTCCATGTCGTTGGCGCAGACATGCTGCAGGAAGGCGGCGGCGTCCGGCCCCGATATCTCGATCTTGCCGAAGGGCGAGCCGTCGAACAGCGCAGCTCCGCGGTGGGCGGCCATGACCTCGCGGTGCACGGTTTCGAACCAGTCCGGCCTGCCGAAGGTCGGTTTCGGGCTTTCCGGACCGCCGAACCAGAGCGGCCGTTCCCAGCCGTAGACCTGGCCCGTCCGGGCGCCCGCCGCCCGGTGTTCGGCGTCGAGCGCCAGGCGCCGCAGGCCGCGCGCCGTCGCCGGCTGAAGGCCCGGATAGGCGATCTCGTAGTGCCGGCCGAGCACTTCCGGCGCCCTGGCCATCAGATGCTCGACGCTGTCGAACTGCGGCGCGAAGCGGTTGGCTTCGGCTTCCGACAGGTCGTAGGCGGTGTGGCCGTGCACGATGGCGTGGGCGAGGTTCATGCCCGCCCCGCCGCCGCTGGCGATGCCGACCGAATTCATACCGCAGCCGAGGAACAGGCCGCGCGTCTCCGCGGTCTCGCCGAGCATGAACATGCCGTCCGGCGTGAAGCTCTCCGGCCCGTTGAGCAGCATCCGGACTTCGGCGGTCCCGAGCGCCGGCAGCCTGTGCAGCGCGTGCTCCATCATCGGCTCGAAATGGTCCCAATCCTCGGGCAGAAGCTGGAATTCGAAGCCTTCGTCGAGCATGCCGGGCGCGATCGGCTTGCCCATCGGCTCGAAGCAGCCGACCAGCAGGCCGCCGCTGTCGTCGCGGATGTAGAGATGGCGGTCGTGGTCCGACAGGGTCGGCAGGTTGCCGGCGATGCCGTCGACCGGCCGGGTCAGCAGGTAGAAATGCTCGCAGGCGAGCAGCGGCACCCGCGCGCCGGCCATCGCGCCGACCTCCCGCGACCACAAGCCCGCGCAGAGCGCGACGGCATCGCACATCACCGTGCCCCGCGCCGTCTCGACGCCGCGGATGCGGCCGTTTTCCGTCAGGATTCCGGTGACGCCGGCATTCTCGAAGAACCGGGCGCCGAGGCCGCGCGCGGCCCTGGCCAGCGCGGCGCAGACGTCCGACGGGCTGACCCGTCCGTCCTCCGGCGACCAGACGGCGCCGAGCACGTCGTCTGCGTTCATCAGCGGCCAGCGCTCCCCGGCCTCGCCGGGGCCGATCTCGTGCGCCTCGATGCCGTAGGCCCGGGCGAGCGCGGCCTGGCGCCGGATGTGGGTCAGCCGGTCGGGCGTCGTGGCGATCGAGAGCGAGCCTTCCTGGATCCAGCCGACGCTTTGCCCTGTTTCCCGTTCGAGCTGCGCATAGAGGTCGACCGAATACCGGATCATCCGGGTCAGGTTGCGCGAATGGCGCAGGGCGCGAACCTGGGCGGCGGAATGCCAGGTCGTGCCCGAGGTCAGCCGGTTGCGCTCCAGCAGGATGGCGTCGGAAACGCCCATCTTCACCAGGTGGTAGAGCGTCGAACAACCCATGATGCCGCCGCCGATGACGACGACCGGAGCATGGGCGGGAAGGGCTTCGGGCATGGGTCGGTTCCTGCCGGCGTCAAGGCGTCCGGCACAGCGCAATCCGTACGGCAGGGTCCTAACCGGTTGAGAGCGCACGCTCACATACCGGATCGCCGCGTCTGTCTCCGCCGCGGCTGCGGCAGACGGGGAGCGCCGGGCCCGGCAGCGCGATATTTGGCCAATTAACCTTGTTTTTTCGGAGTTTTATTCCATATTTGCGAGGATGATTGAGCGTCGTACCCTGAAAACGATCTTGGATCGACTTGCGCAGTTTCCCGCCGTTGCCCTGCTCGGCCCGCGCCAGACCGGCAAGACCACCCTGGCCGAACGCATCGCAGCGCAGGCCCTGACCGGCCGCGAAACCGTCTATCTCGACCTCGAGGCGACCGCGGATCGTGCCAAACTAGCCGATCCCGCCCTCTATCTGGCGGCTCGTGAAGACAAGCTGGTCATCCTCGACGAAATCCAACGCGCGCCGGACCTGTTCCACGCCCTGCGCAGCCTGATCGACAGTGGCCGCCGCCGCGACCGCAGGTCCGGCCGGTTTCTGCTCCTGGGTCCGGCATCCATGGACCTGCTCCGCCAGTCGGGCGAGAGTCTGGCCGGGCGCATCGCGTATGTCGAACTCGGTCCGCTGGACATCCTCGAAACCGGTGCAGCCGACAGCAATACATTATGGAACAGGGGCGGCTTCCCGGACAGTTTCCTGGCAGCGGCTGACGCGGCCAGCGCCGTCTGGCGCGAGAGTTTCATCCGGACCTATCTGGAACGCGATATTCCGCAACTGGGGCCGCGCATTCCGGCCGAAATCCTGCGGCGCTTCTGGACAATGCTCGCCCACGCACAGGGCGGCCTGTTCAATGCATCCCAGTATGCGCGCGCGCTTGCCGTCGATGGCAAGACCGTCGCGAGCTATCTGGACCTGATGGTCGACCTGCTGCTGATACGGCGCCTGCCGCCGTTGCACGCCAACGTCCGCAAACGGCTGGTCAAGTCGCCGAAGGTATTCCTCCGCGACAGCGGCATCGTCCATACACTGCTCGGCCTGGACGATCCGGAGGCCGTGCTCGGCCACCCGGTTGCAGGCGGAAGCTGGGAAGGCTTCGTTCTGGAAAATCTTCTGAAGGCTGCGCCGGACCGTGCCCGTGCGAGCTTCTACCGCACGGCGGCCGGCGCGGAAATCGATCTCGTTCTGGAAATGCCGGGCCGCGGGCTCTGGGCCGTCGAAATCAAGCGCGGCCTCGCGCCCCGGCTCGAACGGGGCTTCCACAGCGCGCGCGAGGATATCCGGCCCGAACGGTCTTTCGTCGTCTATTCCGGACAGGACCGCTATCCTGCCGCCGAGGGTGTCGAGGCAATCGGCCTGCACGAATTGGCGGGAGAAATTCGGGCCCTGAACCGGTAAACCGGATATGCGGAAGGTACGCCCCGCATCCGACAGGACATTCCGCCATGAGCCGACAATCCGTGATCGACGCCGTGACGGCCGAACTGGCCGGAGATCCGAGCTATTTCCGGGCCGCCCTGCTGCGCGAGGATCTGGAGCGGCTGAACCGGCTGCTGGAGCTGGCGGCTGGCGCGGCGGACGAAGCGGCTTTCCTGAAAGCGGCGGGGATGGCGGGCTGGACGCCGGGAGACCTGCGCACCGGCGAACTGAAGCAATGGCTCGATCCGTTCCTGCGCGCCTGGTACGGCGCCGGCGACAGCAACGATCCGGCGCTGCCCGGCCTGTGGCGCGAATTCGACGTCAACCGGCTCGATATCCTGGCGGGCTGCCTGTCGACCCGGCCGCTGGCGGGCGTCGCGCGGCGGTAGAACCGCACTTCACTCGCAGCCGGCGAAGCCGTCCTCGTCCATCTTGGCCTCGTAGGGCGCGGCGACCTCGGTCCCCGGAGTCAGGGTCGGCTTCACGCCGTCCCAGTCGTCCGGCCGGAGCACGACCATCCAGGCGCTGTACGGATCCCGATTCGCCAGGCTCGGTTCCTCGATCAGCGCCTCGTTGACCTCGACGACCTCGCCGCCGGCCGCCGACTTGGCGGGGCCGACCCATTTGCCCGATTCCACGGTGGCGCAGGACCGCCCGGCCTTGACCGACCGGCCGACCTTCTTCGGCGTGAAAGCGACCAGGTTGCCCGCCATCGCCGTCGCCACGCTGGTCATGCCGAGGCGCAGGTTGCCGTCGCCGGTTTCGGTGAACCAGATATGGTTGGGCACGTCGTAGAGCAGGTCGTCGGGCAGATGGCATCCGCGGACAGTCGGCATGGATCAGGCAACCTTCGTGAATTCGGGCGCTTCGGCGGCGTCCCGGTCGAGCGAGCGCAGGCCGCGCGATGAACAGCAAAATTCGCCCAGCCCCGCAACCTGCATTTTGCCCGAGACGAAGAGCAGGAGATGGCGTACCAGCATCGCCATCATGGCCGCGCGCCGGCGAGCGTCGCCATGGTCCGGCTCCAGGCGCAGCAGATTGGCGTGATAGGCGATCTCGCGGCCGGTTTCGCGGCAGGCGTTGAAGCTGGGCTCGCCGCGCGCGCCCTGGCGGTGCAGGGCGAGCAGGCGGGAGCCTTCGCGCTCTTCGGCGGTCGGCGTCTCGCCGCGCGCCTCGACCCAATTTTCCAGCACCGCCTCGGCCAGCCCCAGCAGGCAGCCGGCGGGATCGCCCCCTTTCGAAACGAATTGGGCCGGATCGAAAGCGTCGAGTGCCGCCTCGATATCGGCGAACGGCGTCATGCCAGGCCCTTTTCCTTCAGGAAGCCGCGCGAGTCGGAAACATTCTCGTGCACGCCGACCTTGCGCGGGCTGAGGCCCAGCGCGATGCCGAGCAGCTGGGTGAAATAGAGGATTTTCACCGTCGTCTTCCGGCCCAGCCGTTTCTCGGCGCGGATCTGGTGCATCTCCAGCCCGGTATGGCAGGTCGGGCATTCCGTGGCGATAACGTCGGCGCCGGCGGTCTCGGCGGCTTCGAGGATGTTCAGTACCAGCTTCGTCGAGATATCGCTGTCCGAGAGCGTGTGGGCGCCGCCGCAGCAGGCCGTCTTGAGCGGGAAATCGACATTCTCAGCGCCGGCCGCCGCCAGCAGGTCGTCCATGAAGTGCGGTTCGGAAGTCGATTCCGAGCCGGGACCCTTGTCCTTTTCCGGGAAGATGTGGCGCGGCCGCGTGTACATGCAGCCGTAATAGTTCGCAATTTTAACGCTCTGCAGGCTGTTCTTCACTTTCGCCTTCAGGCCGTCTTCGCCGATCCCGTCCTTGATCCAGTCGAGGGCATGGATGGTCTCGACCCGGCCCGCCTCGTAGGTCTCGTGGCCCGCCTTTTCGGACAGGCGGCCGACGACCTCGCGCGACTTGCCGTCGTGCTCCAGGTCGTATTCGGCCTTCTTGAGATTGTGGTAGCAGCCGTTGCACGGCGCCATGACGACGTCGTGGCCCATCTCGTTCGCCGCGATCGACATGACCCGGGACGACAGGTAGGTCTGGATCTTCGGGTCGATATTCTTGACCTCCATCGCCCCGCAGCAATTCCAGTTCTTCACCTCGTCCAGCTTCAGGCCGAGCGCCTTGCCGACCGCCTTGGTCGAGCGGTTGTAGGCGTGGCCGGTGCCTTCCAGCGCACAGCCGGGATAGTAGGCGACGCGTTCGTATTTCCGTTCTTCGCTCATTCCGGCTTCCCGTTGCCCAGGCCGAGCGCCCGGCGCTGCTCGCGTTCGCACTCCTCGACATACTCTTCCAGCGCCGCCCGCGCCTTCGACCAGCCGGCGGTGCGCGGCCGGAACAGCATGGCGAGGCCCATGCGCCGCATCAGGCCGACGGGCAGCTTCATCAGCAGACCGCGCGCCATCGCGATCAGCCAGTCCTGCATCAGCGGCTGGCCGGTGCGTTTGAGGAACTTCCGGATGATGGACGATTCCTCGATCTTGCCGCGCGCGATCACCTGGTCGGCGAAAATCTCGTCGAAGATGATCGAGGGCGATTTCGGCGTATGGCCTTTCTTTTCCAGCCAGTGCGCAGTCGCCTTCATCACCCCTTCCGGCTCGACATCGCGCGGGCAGGCATAGGTGCATTTGTTGCACGACACGCACTGCCAGATGATGTCCCGGTCGCGCAGCAACTCGGATTCCATGCCCATGCGGATCAGGTAGATCCAGTAGCGCGGATTGAAGTCCGGGTTGACGGCGTTGACCGTGCAGGAATTGGTGCAGGAGCCGCACTGCCAGCAGCGATGGATGTTCTCGCCGCCGGGCAGCGCCGCGATCTCGTCCTCCAGCGCCTCGTTGTAGTCGGTGACGACCCGCGGCTCGATGAAGGTCGACCAGTGACCCGACACGTCGATGCCGTCGAGCACCAGCTCGTCGTGGGTCCGGATATTCTCCGGCCGGATCAGCGACTGTTCGTGGATCGGCATGGCCCGGCCTAGTTCAGCAGCCCGGGGCCGCCGACACGGCGCGCTTCGCCGTCGATCGATCCGGTTTTCATCCGGCCCTTGGCGCCGACGCCGTCCAGCCCGAGCATCCGGCGGGTATGCAGCATCGGATCTTCCGGCGTCGCGAAATCGGTGCGCAGATACTGCCCGCCCTGCTCGCCGATATAGCCGGCGTAGACATGGGCGAGGAGCAGGTCGACATATTGGAGAATATCCCGGAAGACGCCGTTTTCCGTGAGGAATTGCGACAGTTCCTCGCGCAGCATGACGAAGGCGCCGTAGCTGTCCGGCACGTCGATCATGATGTGATCGACATCGTCGCCCCACCAGATCTCGCGCAGCACGCCGGTATTGGTCTTGGCGTCCCAGACCCAGCGCTGCATCGGCGGATAGCGCTCCGGATCGAGGTTGTGCAGCAGTTCCGCCGCCAGGTCGCGCACCCAGCGATGCTCCCGGTCGCGCGGGAAGGCGCGCTCGAAAGCGGCGAGCCGTGCGTCGGTCGTCGTCGTATCGGTCCTGCCGTCCAGCAACGCATCGACTGCCGTGCAGACGGTTGCAAAGCCCCTCCGGTCGAGATAGGGCCCGATGCGCCGGCGCACCGAGGGCATCAGGGCGCAGAGTTCGCCGAACGCCGCGGGCTTCAGGCCGGGAGCGCCGCCGGCGAAGGCGTCGCCGAACGCGGCCGCCTTGAGCTTCAGGGCCTCGACATAGCGCTCGACGCCGCCCTGCTCCTCGCTGCCGGCGATCAGGCCTTCCAGCGCCTGGCGCAGACGCGGACCGGAGAGATGCAGCTCCGGCCGTTCGGAGACCGGCTCGTCCCGTCCCGCCGTCCCGCGCAGGGCCTGGGCCATCATCCGTTCAGGCCGCTTTCCTGGCCGCCTTTGGGCCGGTTGCCGCCCGGCCGGCGCCCAGCGCCGCGATGGCGGCGGCGTTGGCCTGGGCGATCGAATCGTCGATGGTCTCCGGCCCGGTCGCCGCCCCGGCGACGAACACGCCGGGCCGGCTGGTCCGCCCCATGCCGCCATAGGCCGACTGCCGGGCGATGTTGCCGTGCGGCTCCAGTTCGACCCCGAAAATGCTCGAAAGCAGCAGGTTATCGACGTTCGGGTCCATGCCGATGGCGTGCACGACCATGTCGAAAGGAATGGTGATCGGCCGTTTGACCAGCGTATCCTCGCCCTTGACGATCAGCCGTTCGCCGTCCGAGGTCACTTCGGCGATCCGCGCCTTGATATACTTGACCTTGAACTCCTCCTGGCTGCGCCAGTAGTAGCTCGTTTCGTAGAGGCCGAAGGTGCGGATATCCATGTAGTAGATATAGACGTGGCAGTCCGGCAGTTCCTCGCGGATTTCCATCGCGATGTTGGCGCTGACGGTGCAGCAGATTTTCGAGCACCATTCGCGGCCGATCTGGCGGTCGCGCGAGCCGACGCACAGCAGGATCGCCACCCGCTTCGGCGTGCGGCCGTCGGACGGGCAGCGCACGCCCTGCCCCGACGAGATCATCTGCTCGACCTGGGTCGTGGTCACGACATCGGGAAAACTGCCGAAACCCCATTCCGGCTTGTTGACCGAATCGAAATGGGTGAAGCCGGTGCACAGGATGGCGGCCGGGGCCTCGACCGTCGAACCGTCCGACAGCGTGGCCGTAAACGCGCCCGGTTCGCCGCCGAACTCCTTGACGGTGCAGCCCGTCCGCACGTCGACGGCGGCGTCGGCCTCCACGCGCGCGGCCATGCCGCCGATGGCGTCCTTCGCCCATTCCCCGGTCGGCACGAGCTTGGCGTAGCCGGACAGGATCGGCGCCCCGCCGAGCCGGTCCTCCTTTTCCACCAGAACGGCATTCCGCCCGACGCCGGACAGCGCCTCGGCTGCGGCGAGCCCGGCCGGGCCGCCGCCGACCACGAGGACCGGCCCGGTCATGTGCGGGACTCGATCCGCTTGAAGCCGGGGCCGGAGGTGATCATCAGGCGCGGATCGTAGAGATTTTCCTGGTGGCCGGCCTCGACCTGCTTGAGATAGGCCTCGAAATCCGCCTTGGCGGCGCGCCAGTCGATGCCCAGCTTCTCCATCAGCGTCTCGGTCGACGACGCGTGCCAATGGGACTGGACGATCTTGAACGGATGGGCGCCGCAGACCAGCGCGGCGAACTGGCAGTCGGCCAGAATCGGCAGGTCGTAGTCCTTGCCGGCCGCCTTGCCGATCCACTGGTTTTTGTCCAGCGTCGTGATGCAGCCGGTGTCGTGGCCGATCATCACGTCGGCCTGCGCCTCTTCCACCGCGACCTTGACCTTGCGGTCGATGGCGAAGGAGCGGGTGAATTCGCGTTCCGAAATGATGTGGCGGAAGCCGAAGCCGCAGCAGTCGTACCAAGTCGAATAGTCGATCACCTGGGCGCCCAGCGCGCCGATCACGCCGGTCGAGACGGCGACCCGGTTCCCCTCCAGGATGTCGTCGTCGTAGATCGCGTCTTCCGGCACCATCTTGTAGACGTGGCAGGCCGGATGGATGGTCGCGCGGATGGCGCCGGCGTCGATCGTCTGGCGCTCTGCGATCCGGTGGCGCATGACGTGCACCCATTCGGAATAGTGCACGATCTCTTCGGGGATCAGGAGCTTGCCGTCTACCAGGCGGTCGAGCTTGGCGAGGATCTTCTTCACCCGCTCGCGCAGTTCGGCCGAGTGCAGCAGATAGTGGCGCACTTCCTTGTAGTTGCCGAACGACGTGCCGCAATGGACCAGCGGATAGTAGTAGGCGTCGGGCAGGCCCTGGGCCCGGGCGCTGACATAGGCCTGGTGGAAATTGCGCAGGAAGACGGCGGCCAGGCTCTCCAGGTTGCCGATGCCCGATCCGTGGTAGTTCCAGGCGGTGCAGGAGGTCTGGTCGGTCTCGTCGAGATAGTCGATGCCGAGCTCGTTCATCAGCCAGAGCAGGGATGCCGGATAGCCCGGGATGTTGCCGCACTGGCCGCACGATTTATGGTGCCACAGCCGGGTCGTCGGGATGCGCTTGGTCCAGCCGTAGAGCGTCTTGACCTCGACCGGCGCATGGCCGTCGCCGATCCGGTGCACGGCGATCTCGCCGTCCTTCTCGAGTTGCCACATGACATCGCGTACATCCTCGACGCGGTCCTTGTTCGTCAGCATGGAGCGCTTGTCGACCTTCGCCTCGACCCAGGCGGTTGCCGTGCGCGCATCCTGCGCCGACAGGTTCGAATCCCGCCATTCGCTGCCGTGGCCGGTGAAGCGTTCGCCGCTTTCGCCGGTAGCGTTCCCGGTAGCGTTCCCGGTGTCGTTCGTGATGCCCGTCATGTTTCCGGTCTCCCGTGAGAGCCGCCGCGGGCGGCTCAGTCGTCGTCCTCGTCGTCGTCTTCCTGCTCGTCCAGGAAGTCGTCCCAGTCCTCGCGCTTCTCGTCCATGATGTCGGTGATGACGTCGAACAGATTCTCGTCGATCCCCTCGAGCTGGTCGAGCACGCCGGTCATTTCCCAGATGGTGTAGAGTTCCACCGAGGTTCTCAAATTCACTTCCCACGCCGTCGCCGTGGTGTTCAGCGTCGGCATCGGGATCGCCTTGCGCAGCAGCTTGAGCGGCGCATCGACCTTGGTAATGTTCGGCCCCCAGTCGGCGAAATGGTCCGGGTTGATCATGTCCGGCGCCAGCTGGTTGCCGGTCGAGATCAGCTTGAGCATGACCCGGCTGAACGGACGCAGCACATTCTTGGCCGATTCCATGCCGTGCTTGATCGCGACCTCGCGCATCAGCATGACGAGGCCGCCGGGGCTGTTGCCGAACGGGCAGCGCGCCGCGCAGGTGTAGCACTGGGCGCAGGCCCAGATTTTTTCCTGCATCGCATCGTAGATGCCTTCGAGATTCTCGGTCCAGAGCAGCTGGACGATCTCGCGCGGGCTGAAATCGTAATAGTGGGCCGCCGGGCAGGTCGCGGTGCAGATGCCGCAGTTCAGGCAGCCGTTGAGTTCGTGGTCGTAGCGCAGGTCGCCCTGGATATCGGCGAAAATCTCTTCCAGGTCATCGCGGCCGAGCGGCGGCGACTCGGAAACCGGATCGCCGATATGCTCCTGCACGCGGGTGGCGGCGCCGTGGTCCATGGCGGCTCCCGGTGGCGGACGGTCAGTAGGTCAGCACCCTGACGTCGTCCTCCATGATCTCCTCGATCAGATGGGCGCCGCCGACGATGCCTTCGCATTCGGGGATCAGGTCGTCCTTGGTCATGTCGAACAGGTCGAGATTGGGCGAACAGCAGTAGAATTTCACGCCGGCTTCGTGGGCGTCCTTGATGAAATCGTAGACCGATTTCGGCGAGCCCTCCTTCACCACGAGCTTTTCGGCGACGCCGTGCTTCATCAGGCGGCCCGAGGTCGCCGTGCAGATGACGTCGACCTCGTATTCCATCGCCGCCGCAACGGTGGCCTGAAAGATCGGCGCGCCCAGTTCCTCGCCGTTCCGCGGGTCCGTATTCGCCATTACAATGACCAGCTTGTCCGTCACGACGCACCCCCCTCACCGCTCGCCGATTGGCCGATCTTCGCAGGGTATTGAAACTCCCGACAGATAGCAACTTTTGAATATGTTGCCGGCGCCGGGCAAATCCCCGCAGCGGGCCCCAAAGCAGACCGGACAGCGGACCCCCGTAGCGGACCGGGCGGATTCGGCGTAATCCGGTCCCGTTTCGGCACTCTGCGTCCGAACCGGGGCGAAGGCGGCGCGGAGGCCGGCACCGTGCTGCAACCCGGCGCAACGGCCGCAGGTCCGCGGCCTCTTTATTTTTGATTGCTTATTCCAATATATGTCCGCCGCCGCAACCGTTTCCCGCAGTTTTCCGCCGTTTTCCCGCGCTTTTGCCGACTAGACAGACCGGTCTGTATTCATATTTTTTACGCTCTTGCAGGAAATGTTTCCATACCCTGCCCCGGGCGGCGGCCTTCGAGACGGGAGCTTCGAAGGACGGGCGAGGGCGGGGCGAAGAGGCTGCGTATTGGGCGCCGGTCGCCCGCAGCAGGCGCACTTCGGGCGTTGGCAATGAACATATAAGGAACGAAACCGGTGATGTCAAGGAAAAAGACAACCTTCATTGCCGCCCCGGCCGACCGGAGGGCAATGGGGAGGCGGGCGGGCGGAAGGACATCCCCATCGTCTTCGCTTCGCTCCGGCACTTCCCCCGCTGAAGCGGGGCAAGAAAAAATCTGGGCAACTCTTTGTTCTGACTTACTTTTACCTCTCCCTCTTCAGAGAAAGAGGTCGGCGAGCGAGGCGAGCCGGATGGGGGTGATCGGCGCGCGCGCCTCACGCCGGGTCCGGCCGCATCAGGCCGGTCATCCGGACGAGGCCGGTCATGATCGGCACCAGCGCATCCTCGATGGCGCGCTGGGCGGCCCGGAGTTCGCGCAGGGCCGGCGCCGGATCGGCGGGCGCTTCCTCGAACTCCATGATCAGGTCCTCGACCATCGCGACCTTGAGGCCGGGATGGCCGGCGAAGCCGAACGCATTGGCGCCGATCTGCCAGAGCGCGGGATCGCCTTCGCCGTCGCGCGCGAGGATTTGCGCATAGTCCGGCGGCACGGCCCGGTCCCGGCCGTAGACGGCAACCGGATACGAGTCCGGCAGATAGCCGTCCAGCGCCCCGTCCAGGCAGCGCCGCGCGGTGTCGACGGTGAAGCGCAGCGGCGCCGCCTCGACCGCCCCGCCCGCCGCCAGCGCCAGGATCTGCGCGCCGAGGCCGATGCCGATCGCCGGCTTTTCCACCATCAGGCAGGTCCGGGCGATGGCGATTTCCGCCTCCAGCGTCGGCAGGTCGCGATCTCCCGCCGAGCCCCACGGCCCGCCGCCGAGCAGCACCAGGCCGTCGGCCACCGAATCCGGATGCGGCGGCGCAACGCCCTCGGTGAAGGGCCGCAGATAGCTGAAGCGGATGCGGCGGCCTTCGAAATGGTCTTCCATCAGGCCGAGATATTCGGCCGAGGTATGCTGGATGACCGTGAGGGTCTTCATGCGGCGGCGAAAGCGGCGGCGACGGCTCCGGCGAAGGCTTCCGGCGGCGCGGTCGCGATCTGGGGCGGCGTCCGGGCGAAGAAGGCCGATACCCGCTCCGCAATCTCGCCGGAGGACGCACCGCGCAGGCTGCCTTCCAGGTCCATGACCAGCCGGGGCGGCACCATGACGAAATCGCCGGTGAACAGCAGCTCGCGCACCCGGTCGTTGCGCCGTCCCTCGACCCGCAGCCAGGCGTTGACCGCGCCGCTCTCGCCGTGGCGCACCGAAGCGTCGGCGCCCGGATCGTCGATCTCCTCGATGAACGCCGCCGTGCCGATTTCCCCGTCGCAGATGCGCTGCGCCAGCGTCTCTTCCGCCGCGCCCGGTTCCGATGCGGTGCAGGCGATGCCGAGCCCGTCCTCGAAGCCGGCGACCAGCGCGGCCTGCAATCTCTCCAGGGAAAGGTCGGCATCCGGCAGCAGGGCGCGCAGGGTCGTCACCCGCGGCGGCGGCGGGGCGCCCTCTTTCGGCGCCGCCACGTTGATTGCGGCCATCATCGCCGGCAGGTCGAGATCGACCAGCGTCGTGCCCTGGTACATGACGATGTCACCGTCGAAATAGCCGCCGGTGCCGCAGATTTTCTGCCCGTCCACGACGATGTCGGTCGGCGGGCGGTATTCCGCGGCGATGCCGAGGGTGGACAGGCCCGCCGCCGCCGCCGTGCAGATGCGGGCGGTCATGTCCGCCAGGGTCGCCACGCCGATTTTCCGCCGGTCGCAGACGAGTTCCCAGCCGAGCTGGCCCTCGTCGAGATAGATCGCGCCGCCGCCGGTGATACGCCGCACGATGCCGACGCCGGCTTCCCGGCAATGGTCGAGCTTCAGTTCCCGGCTCAGATCCTGGTGCCGGCCGATCAGTGCGGTCGGCGGAAACCGCAGGAAGCGCACGGTGTCCGAAATGTCGCCGGCCTTGCGCAACTCCACCAGCGCCCGGTCGAAGGCGATCTGGAGACAGCCGTCGCGGACGCCGGTATCGATGACGCGGAATTCGGGCCGGTTTGCCGCTGTACTCAAGCGACCCTGGCCTCCCCGGCCCCGTTTTCGTCCGGCCCGTCATCCGGCCCATGGTCCGGATCGTCGAACTCTTCGCCCGGCTCGTAAGCCTCGCCCGGCTTCTCCATGTCGAGCTGATGCCGGATACGGCGGATGTCGGCGCCGGCGGGCTGGAACGGATAGCTGGCGATGTTGCTGGGCGGCGAGTCGCCATAGGGCCGGTCGCAAGCCGAGATATCCTCCTGGAACTTGCCGGGGCAGCCGGAGGTGCGGAAGGCGATCCCGGCGTCGACGATCGCGTCCAGTTCCGCCTGCGGCAGGCCGAAATCCGTCACCCTGCCCTCTGCGTCGAACGCCATCTGCCCGACGCGCACGCCGCAATAGTCGATCAGGTAGCGCGCCAGCTGCACCCGCCGCCACTGGTCGCGCGGCGTCGCCGGCAGATGGTCCATCAGCGAGCCCTTTTCCGGGAAGAAGCAGAACATGTGGCTGTGGCCGCCGAGATCGACCAGCCGCTGGACCAGGGTGAGCACGTCGAACTCTGTCTCGCCCATGCCCACGATGATGTGGGCGCCGAACTTCTGCGGCCCGAAAATGTCCCGGGCGTCCAGCAGGATATCCCAGTATTTCTTCCAGCTGTGCGGGCTGTCGACGCCCTTGCCCCGCGTCCGGTCGAAAATCTCCGGCGTCGCGGCGTCGAGCGCCACGGTGAAGATGTCGGCGCCCAGGTCTTTCAGCGTCCGGACGTCCGAACGCTGCATCGTCGTCGGGTTGGACAGGATCGAGACCGGCACGGTCGCCGGATCGATCCGGTCGGTCCATTGTTTCAGCACCGTCACCGTGTCGTCGTCCGAGCGCGGATGGGTGATCATGCTGATGCACATGCGGTGGAACGGCGTGTTCTCCCCGTCCGCCGCCACCTTCTCCACGATCTCCGCCATCGGCACGGCCGGCCAGTCGACCCGGATGAAGTTGCGGTCGGCATAGTCGCGCTCGGCTTCCCGGTGCCGGGCGAGGCCGCAATAGGCGCAGTTGGCCCTGCAGCCCTCGGGATAGGTCAGCAGCAGGTTCAGGCAGCGGGTGCAAGCGCAGCGGTAGAGCATGCCGGGCATGATCCCGAGCGTGATCGCCGCCGCCGTCGACATCTGGACATAGTCCGGCGAGCGCATCGCCGGGGTCATGACATTGTTGTTCGGTAGATAGACGCCCGCCGGCGCGACGTCGGCCACCTTGACCCGGCCGCCGTTGCGGAAGTCCCGCGGAATGGCGTCGGGCCGGCGCGGCTCCATGACGGCGAACGGGTTGAAATCCGCGCCGTTCGGGCCGGCCTCTGCGGGTGCGGCGGCTTCCGGTTTAAGGCAGGTCATTGCGCTCCCATCGCGTTTTGCAGATCGGGCTGCGGATCGGGCGTCGGAACGGCCGGCCGGGCCGCCCAGTATTCGGGATAGGCGATCCAGCCGCGCCGCAGGTCGGCCGGCTGCGGGTCCGAATCGGCGAAGGCTCGCTCCAGTTCCCGCCGGCGCGCCACGGCCCGGCGCAACGAAGCGCCGAACAGGTCTTCGATCTCTTCGGCATAGTCGTCCAGCGCGCCCGCTGTGCCGGCGGTCCGGTTTGCTGCGGCCTCGCCCGCCAGGGCGCCGGACATGACGGCAGCCGGGATTCCCGCGCCGGTCACCGGGTTGGTCAGCCCGGCGGCGTCGCCGGCGAGCAGGACCGGCGTGCCGTCCGGCAGCGCCGCGACCGGCCCGACGATGCCGTCGACCGGAATCGCGCCGCCGGTATGGCCGAGCACCGCGTCGCCGATCCGGCCTTCGGCGACCAGGCGCCGGCGCAACCGTTCGAGCACCGGCTTGAGCTGCGGCCGCGCTTTCGGCGCCACGCCGACGCCGAGATTGGCGACCTCCCCTTTCGGAAACAGCCAGGCGTAGCCGCCCTCGATTTCGGCGGAGAGGAAGATGTCGGTCGCCCTGTTCGGGTCGAGCAGCGGCACGGCGATCTGCCGGGTCTCGATCAGCCGCGGCTGCGGCAGTCGCGCCGCGGCGCGCACGCGGGAGCGCGGCCCGTCTGCGCCGATCACGAGCTTCGCTTCGACGGTGAAATCCCCGTGCCAGAGCGTATCGAACCGGCATTCGGCCCCGGCGTCGCGCGCCTGCTCCACCAGCAGGGCGTCGAAGCGGCCGCGGTCGATCATCGTGCCGGTGAAACTGTCGGCGCTGTCGAAATCCGCCGTTTCGACAAAGGTGTGCATGGCCTCGATGGGCTGGACCGCGACCGGCGCCACGCCCTCGACATCCTGGCCGATCAGCCGCGGCACGAACTCGGCGCACTGGACGGGTTCGCCCGCTGCACGCCTGCGGTCGACAGCCAGCACCGACGCGCCGGCCCGCGCCGCCTCCCGCGCCGCTGAAGCCCCGGCCGGCCCGAGGCCGACGACGAGGATATCGACGCGCCCGGTCACGCGGCGCAGCTTGCGGGCACGGCCACCGTCTCCCCGCCGACCTTGATCGAACAACAGGCATGCTGCTGTTCCATCGGCCGGCCGATGGCCTCGGCCACGGCAACGGCGCCGTCGGCCGGAAAGGCGATGCCGTCGAGCCCGGCCATGACGGCGTAGGCGTCGGTCGTCCGCTTGTGCATCCCGGCCGGCCTGGCACAGCCGAGCAGCACCTGCCGGTCCGGGATCCGGCGCCGGGCCTCGACGAACAGGCGGCCGATCGCGGCGGTGTCCGGCGTCTCGAACGTCCCGGCCTTCGCGTAGAAGGGCATGATGACGACCAGCACCAGGGCGTGGATGGGGTGGCGGCTGCAGATGTCGAGGGCGTTGGCTTCGCCCAGCAATCGCCCGTAGTGCAGCCCGGCGACGATATGGGGCACGACCTCCATCGACGTGCTGCACAGCGCCGCCAGCGTCGCCTCGAAATCGTCGACCGGCCGGTCGAGATGGTAGACCTGCTCGATGGTCTCCTGCGCGCCGATCACGTCCATCATCGCCGTGTCGACGCCGGCGCTCTCCATCAGCCGGGCGCGGCGTTCGTCGAGCAATGCGGAATGGATGGCGATCTTCAGATGGGGGAAATCGCGCTTCAGCCCCTCGATGACGGGGTAATAGCGCTCGTAGGCGATCTCGTTGCGCCGGTTCGAGCCGCCGGAGAGCAGAAAACCCTGTAGGTCCTGCAACAGCACCAGGTCGCGCACCTTGCGGTCGAGCATCTCCGGGCTGGTCGCCGGGATCATCGGCTCCAGGATGCTGGCCTGGCAGTGGTCGCACATCAGGGCGCAGCCGCCGGCGGTGATCGAAAACGCCGGGAAGCTGTTCTTGCCGCAGCCGGCCAGTTCGCCGGTTTCGTATTCCTTGAAGGTCGGCGTCGAGAAACGGATCGGCCGGTCGCGCAGGGCGGGCGCGGCGCGCTGCATCTCGGCGACGAGCGCGGCGTCGAAGTCCGCATCCTCCAGCGGCTCGATTTCGCTGAGGCGGTCGAACCAGTCGGAAGTGCGGCCGGGGAGGATGGAACCGTCCATCACAGGCGCCACTCGATATATTTCAGCCCGGCGATCCCGCCGGCGATGATCGCCAGAATGGCGAGCACGGAGCCGAGCGCAAGGGTGGAAATGCCGGTGAGCCCCTGGCCGATGGTGCAGCCGAGCGCCAGCACGCCGCCGACGCCCATCAGCGCGCCGCCGGAAATGTTGCGCAGCATGTCCTGGACGTCGGCGAAGGTCGCCAGATGGAAATTGCCGCGCAGGATCGCGGAGACGAATGCGCCGAGAATCACGCCGCCGACGCTCGCGATGCCGAAATTGATCGTCGCGCCGGTGAAGGTCATCAGATAGACCAGCGCGTTGCCGGTCGGCGCGACATAGGTCAGCGAGGTGAGCGGCGCCGGCTCGAAATCGTCGTAGCCGAGGACGCCGGTGGCGTACCAGCCGGCGACGATGGCCAGGCCGACACCCAGTCCGGCGACGATGTTGCGCGGCGAGCGCCGGAAGGCGCCGTCCATGAAGCACCAGACCAGCAGGCCGGCGACGGCGACCGCGGCGACGGCCAGGTTCGCGGTCCCGGCCGCTGCGCCGAAGAGGCCGGCCAGCAGGACCCCGATCCCCTGCGACTCGATGCCGGCCGCCTCCAGGTCGACATTGGTTGCGCCCTCGATTTCGACGCGCACCAGCCCGGTCAGGCCGCGCAGGGTCATGTAGGCGAAGATGCCGAGCACCAGGAGGACGACCAGCGAGCGCAGGTCGCCGGCGCCGAAGCGCACCAGGTTGCGGGTGCCGCAGCCGCCGGCGATGGTCATGCCGAAGCCGAACAACAGCCCGCCGAGGATCGCGCCGAGCCAGCCGAGATTCGCCGTGAGATAGATCGATTCGCCGAGATCGATCAGCTCCGCGCCGTGCAGGGCCTGGGCGCCGATTATCGCGACCGCCATCGCCAGCATCCAGGCCCGGAAGCGGCGGAAGTCGCCGAAGGTCGCGGCGTCCGAAATCGCGCCCATGGTGCAGAAATTCGTCCGTTCGATGACGAAGCCGAAGCCGAAGCCGATGACAAGGCCGGCGAGCGCCATCAGGGTTACCGTCTCCAAGGTCCGTTCCCTCCTCCGGGCAAATCCGCTAGGCCGCCGCCCGCCGCACGCCGGTACTCCAGCGCCCGCGCCGCGGCACGGCGAGCGCCCGCCGCGCCAGCGCCGCCGTTTCCGGCCGCGCCGATCCGTTCTGGGGCGGATCGGCCAGCGTCGTCAACCAGCGCGGATCGCGGTCTTCCTCGTCGACCAGATCGCAATCCAGCCCTTCCAGCCGCCGGACCGCGGAAGGCGGCAGCTTGTCCGGCAATGCAAAGCCGTTCAGCACGCCCCACAGCCCGGCCCAGCAGCGCGCGACCGTCCACGGATTATAGCCGCCGCCGCCCAGAACGACACAGCCCGGCGCCTCTGCAGCCAGCGCCGAAACGGCCGACCACAATGCCCGGTTGGACAGGGCCATCCGGGACAGCGGATCGCCTTCGAGACCGTCCGCGCCGCAGGTGACGACGATCATTTCCGGCGCCGCCCGCCGGACCAGCGGCAGGACGACCTCGGCCATCAGGAATTCCAGATCGGCGTCGGCGAACCCCGCCGCCACCGGCAGGTTGCAGCTCTGCCCGCCGCCGGTATCGTCCAGCGCGCCGGTATGGGGCCAGCGGTCGCGCTCGTGGATCGAGACCGTGTAGACCCGGGGGTCGCCGGCGAAAGCGTCCTGCACGCCGTCGCCGTGATGGGCGTCGAGATCGGCGTGGACCAGCCGGCCGACGCCGGCGTCCAGCGCCGTCAGGATGGCGAAGACCGGATCGTTGAAATAGCAAAAGCCGCTCGCCCGGCCCGGCCGGCCGTGATGGGTGCCGCCCGCCGGATGGTAGGCGATCCGCCCGCCGAGCGCCCGTTGCGCCGCCGCGACCGAGCCGCCGACCGAGGTCGAGGCGCGCCGGAATACGCCGGGAAACACGGGATTTTCCAAGGTGCCGAGGTTGTAGCGCCCGCGGGTTTCCGGCGCGATTTCGCCGGCTTCGTCGGCCCGGCGCAGGGCCTCGATATAGGCGGGATCGTGGAACCGGCCGAGGGTTTCGGCGTCGGCGACCGGGCTTTCGACCCAGGTCGCCGAATCGATCCAGCCGAGATCGCGGCACAGGTCCACCGCCGTCTCGACCCGCGGAATCGCCAGCGGGTGGTTTCCGCCATAGGCGGCGCGGCGGTAGATGTCGTGGCCGATGAAAACCGGCCGCCCGATCCTGCGTCGATTCAGAATTTTCGTCTCCGGCCGCCGGCCCGCCCCATTGACGGGCTGCCGGCGATTGTATTCAATAATTTGAATAAATGGCAATCGCCGCCGCGCGCCCCGGACAAATTGCCGGTGCAATTTGCCGGTACGATTTGCCGGTCCGGGCGCCGCGACCTAGGTCATGGTCCGCCACGACCGAACCGCAAGAAGGAAGCCCCCGCCGATGGCCGACCAGTTCCTCGATACCAAGGGCCTGAACTGCCCCCTGCCGATCCTGAAGGCGAAAAAGGCGCTCAAGAAAATGGCGTCGGGCGGGCTGCTGGAAGTGCACGCGACCGACCCTGGCGCCACGGCGGATTTCGAGGCCTTCTGCCGCCAGACCGGTTGCGAACTGATGGAATCGGGCGAAGACGGCGGGGTGTATCGGTTCGTGATCAGGAATGTGTAAAATGATTTATTTACATTGATTTATCAGAATAATTTGAGATTTCAGAAGAAATTACGATCATTGGAACGCCCTTCGAGTCTCCCCGATTGTCACCCCGGACGGAGCGCAGCGACGATCCGGGGTCCAGAGCCACGAGCGTAGTCCTTTCGGGTCGACTCTGGGCCCCGGCTCTCCCTCCGGTCGGCCGGGGCGGCACTATCGTTGAATTTGGAGCCGTGTGAGGGACGATAGGCCGTATGGGAGGGTTTCAACCCTCCCCTACAAAATTTGGTGGACAACGGCTGCCGGCACTTCCCGACGCCGGGCGGTCACCCTACCCCGACCGCTTCATCTCGGCGCGCAGGTATTTCCGAAAGTTCGTCTTCTCGTAGGCCTTGTCGCGGACGTAGCGGAACATGATGAGGAACGGCGCCGGCTTCAGATAGCCGGGCAATCGGACCACTTCGAGGGCCTTGCCGGTCTTGCCTTCCGTCGCCGCGACCGTCGCCGGCAGGAACTGGATCGTCGGCGTGAAGCGGACGCCGTAGCGCCGCGCCAGCTTCTTCTCCGACATTTCCGCGCCGTCGAAATCCGTCACCGGCCGCGCGCCCCAGATGTCGAGCTGCAAGACGACGAAATTGTCCCGGATATACTTGCGGACCGCCGGGTCGACGAAATTGACCTGGTGCAGCTCCTTGCAGTAGGGGCAGCCCTTCTGCTCCCACAGGATGACCATGCGCTTGCCGGCGTCGGCCGCCTCCTGAAGGTCTTCCTTCAGGTCGAGGAAGCTCTGGAGGAACCAGTCCTGGTGATACAGGCCGTCGCCGCCGACCTGGACCTCGTCGGCCTTCGCGCCAGCGGTCGCGGCGGTCAGCGCGAACAGCGCCGCGAAGACGAAAATCAGCTTGCGCATGGGTTCGCTCCTAGGTCTGGGGCCGCGTCAGCTTGTCGAGGCGGAACGGGTCGCCGCCCTTGTCGTGGATGGCGCGGAACTTGGCCAGCAGATAGCGCTGGAAGCTCTCTTTCTTGTAGCCCTCGTCCTTGACGAATTCCAGATAGGTGAGGAAATGCGCCGGTTTCAGGTAGCCCGGCATACGCGCAACCTCCGCCTCGAGGCCAGACTTGCCTTCGACCCCGGCGACCGTCGGCGGGAAGAAATTGACCGTCGGCGTGAAGTTGACCCGCCAGCGCCGGGCCAGCGCCTTCTCGGACATTTCCTTGCCGTCGAAATCCGTCGTCCCGCGCGAGCCCCACATGTCGAGCTGCACGACGAGGAAATTCTCCCGGATATAGTCGTTGATCTCCTGCAGGGCGAAGTTGCGCTTGTGCATCTCCAGGCAATAGGGGCAGCCCTTCTGCTCCCAGACCACCGCGAGGCGCTTGCCGGCCGCGGCAGCCTCCTCCAGGTCTTCCTTCATGTCCAGGAAACCGTGGTGGAACCAGGGCTGGGTGTGCAGGCCGTTGTCGTCCAGGGTGGCCCGGTAGCCGGGCACCCAGTCCGGGTTGCTGGCCCGCGCCGCGCCGGCGATTCCCGCCGCTCCCAGCGCCATGGCGGCCGCGCCGCCGCCGATCAGGAATTGCCGCCGCTGGATCATCGCCCGAGTCCCCCCTTTGTGCGCCGATGCCGGAAGTCTATCATATTCGCGGCCATGAATGTAATATCCGAGTCGTCCGCCGAAGAAAAAGGTTCCGGGAAGGCAGATGAACAGGATTTGCGGGATGGCCCTCGCCATGCTGGTTGCCGCGGCGGCGGTTGCGGAGGCCGCAGCCGAAACCGTCCGGCTGAAGGACGGCGAGCGCATCCTGCTCGGCAGGCTTGCCGCGCCCGAAAGCGCGAAGCTGGCGGGCGGGGCGGTGCTGATGGTCCATGGCAGCATGGCCCATCTGGCGCAGGAAACCATCGCCGGCGTCCAGCAGGCGCTGGCCGATCGGGATATTCCGTCGCTCGCCATCACCCTGTCGCTCGGCGAATCGGCCCGGACCGGCATGTATCCGTGCGAGGCGGTGCACCGGCACAAGCACAGCAATGCGGGCCGGGAGATCGGCCTGTGGCGCGACTGGCTGAGCCGCCGGGGCGCAGCCAAAATCGCCCTGTTCGGCCATTCGCGCGGCGGCAACCAGATCGTCGCCTACGCGCGCGCCGCGCCGCCGGGCGCGCTGGCCGCCGCGGTCGCCCTGGCGCCGGCGACCTGGAGCGCCGAACGCGCCGACGCAGCTTACCGCCAGCGCCACAAGCGCGACCGGCGCGCCGACGTGAAGGCGGCAGCCGCCCTGGCCAGCGCCGAAGGGGGCGATGCGCTGCTGAAGAACCATCCCTTCCTGTCCTGTCCGAGCGCCACCGTGGCGGCGGGCAGCTTCGTCGATTACCACCGGGACGACCCCGGACGGGACACGCCCGGCCTGCTCAAAGCCTACCGCGGCGCGCCGCTGCTCGTGCTGGCCGGCCGGGAAGACAAGGTGGTGCCCGACCTGATCGCGAAAATGGCCGCGGTGAAGAACCCGCGCGTCGCCTTCGCGGTCGTCGAGGACGCCGACCACATGTTCCTGGACTTCTTCGCCGAGGACGTCGCGGACCGGGTGGCCGAATTCCTCAAGGATAAATTCTAAGGGTAAATTCTGATGCGTATCCTGTTGCTGTGCCTGATTCTGGGCCTCATGCTGGGCTCCGTGCTTGCCGGGCCGCGCGGTCCGGCTTTCGCCGGCGGTATCGAAGACTTCCACCTGAAGGCGGGCGCGGCGATGAAGCATGTCCGCCTCGCGCAATTCTACCTGCGCACCGGCAATCTGGCGGTCGCCGGAGCCGAGCTCGACCAGGCGACGGAAAACTGGGCCGCCGTCACCGCGGCGTTCGGCGCGAAGCCGCCCGGAAAACTCGCCGGGGACAGCGGTTTCGGGGCCGATCTCACGGCAATCGGCGGCGCGCTGGATGCGGCCCTCGCTGCGGTGGACAGGGACGAGCGGGACGCCGCCGCCGCCCGGCTGAAACCGGTCGCGGGCCGCCTCGCCGCGCTGCGCAAGCGCAACGGCCTGTGGATTTACAGCGACTGCATCGCGGCCATGAACCGGGCGATGGACGCCGCCTGGGTCTATCGCCGGAAGCCGCCGGACTTCGGCGACCCCGCGCAAGTCGCCGAGATGGACAAGCGCCTTGCGGCCCTGCAGCACTGGTACACGCGGTGCTACCGCGAGGCCGGGCCGCGCGAGCGCGCCAACCCCGCCTTCAAACGCCTGTTCCCCGGCAGCCTGGAAAGCGTCGCAAGCCTGCTGCGCGCAGCGAAGGACAGGAGCGCGCTGCGCGTTATCAACAATCTGCGCGAGCTGCGCTCCTTCGACCGGCTGATCTGGCTGTACCTGGGATAGGGGCCGGCGACTTCCCTGTCGAGATAGCTGCTGACGGCGCGCAACCCGGTTTCACGCCTCGAATTCAAGGAATATCAGCCCCATCCGGTCCACGCGATTGCGACGGCGGTCAGCTGCGCAGCGGCCGGGTAGTCTCCTGCAGAATGTCCGCGAAGGTCTGGCTTACCAGCGTCAATGCAACGCCGCGGCGGGTCACCAGTTCGAACTTCGTGCTGAGGCGGTAGGTCGCCGGCAGAATGCTGCGCATGCGCCCGCTCTCCACCCACCTTTCGGCGTAGCCGACGGGCAAATAGCCGATGTGCCAGCCCGAAAGGATGAGGAACGCCACGCCTTCGATCTGGCGCGCCGTTGCGGTCGACGGCAGATCTCCGGTGAGCGGCGCAACCTGCCGCTCGGACAGGTAGGCGCGGTGAGCAAGATCGGCCGCCTGCACATCGTTGCGGTCGAGATCGCAGGGAGCCCTGTCGAACAGCGCGTGACCCGCGCCGCAATAGAGTTCGACCGGATCGTCGTAGAGTGCCTGGTAGACCAGGCCCGGGCGATGCTGGTGGAAGATGCCGATCCCCAGGTTGACCCGGTTTTCCAGAACAGCCCGTTCGATCTCGTCGGGCGCCAGCGTGTGGAAGTGAATGTGGACCTGCCGGGCCCTGGCCCTGAAGGCCCGGAGCACGTCGGCCAGCGGGTAACCGCGCTTGGTGGCCCAGTTGTCTATCACCGCGATCGAAAGGTCGCCGACCAGTTCCCCGCGCAGGGCACCCACCGTGGCGCGGAAGCCCTCCAGTGCGGTTGCGAGGTGCTGACAGGCTTCGTAGACGACCCGTCCCTTATCGGTCAGGTGGAAGCCGACCCGCCCCCGTTGGCAAAGACGCATGCCGAGGCGCCGTTCCAGATCTCCGATCTGGCGGCTGATGGTCGACTGGCCGACATTCAGGGCGACCTGGGCTGCTGCGAATCCGCCGCACTCCGCTACCGTCATGAAGACCGCGAGCATGTGGAGGTCGGCCTTGTGAAGACGGGGAGTCCTCGCCTTCGCCGCTTTAGATGATAAATTCTGCATATTAAGATTATATGTTTGATGTTTTTTCGAATAAAGAGGGCTCGTAGCATCGATCAGTTTTGAGGGAACCGCACCGGGAGCAACCCTGTGGCTCGAGACGACGGACGATGCACCCAAGACGCGATTTGAGTGAAATTTCCTCTGTATTGGCCGGACACCGGCTGGCGCATCATGCCGGATTCCGATTGCCCGCAGGCCGGAAGGCTTCCGCCCCGATCGGACTGGACGCGCGATCGACAATTCAGCCGTCGCGGTGGGCGCGCGTCGAAGGCCACGACTTGTGCGGCTCCAAACCAATAGCTCCGAGGAGGTTGCCATGAAGTTGATCGATCGGTGCCGTGGCCTGTGCGCGGCTCTGCTTTTCATAGGCGTTTCGCCTTTCGTCGGCGTCGCGTCCGTCAAGGCAGCCGATGTCGTCGTCGGCGTCCCCAACTGGCCGTCGGCCACGGCTACCGCGAATATTCTCAAAGTGGTGCTGGAGGATAATCTCGGTCTGGAAGTGGAGCTTCAGAACGGCACAAATCCGGTCATTTTCGAAGCGATGGATTCCGGCAGCATGCATGTCCATCCAGAGGTCTGGCTGCCCAACCAGGCCAACCTGCACGCGAAATTCGTCAAATCCAAAAAGACGGTCAGGATGAACCCGAACGGCGTGCCTTCGTTTCAGGGTATGTGCGTGACCAAGGCGACCGCGGATCGGACCGGCATCACCAAGGTGTCCGATCTGGCCGATCCCGACATGGCGAAGAACTTCGATACCAACGGCGACGGCCGGGGCGAGGTCTGGATCGGGGCGTCGGGCTGGGCCTCGACGAATATCGAGAAAATCCGGGCCAAAAGCTACGGCTACGACGAGACCATGGAGCTGTTGGAAATGGACGAGGCATTGGCGATGGCCAATGTCGACTCAGCCGTCGCGAAGAACGCCAATCACGTCTTCTACTGCTACACGCCCAACCACATGTTCGCGCTGCACGACTTGGTGATCCTGAAGGAACCGAAATACGACGCGTCCAAGTGGAAGATCATTCAGCCGACCGACGATCCGCAATGGCTGGAGAAATCGAGCGCTCCGGTCGCCTGGGATCTCGCCTATCTGCATGTGCACTACGCGGCGTCGCTGGAAAAGAAACATCCGGAAGCGGCGGCTCTACTGAGCAAGGTCAAGCTGACCACCGATCTGGTCTCCAAGATGACCTTCGCCCTCGTCGTCAAGAAGATGAGCGCGGCCGACTACGCCAAGCAATGGGCGAAAGAAAATGCGAAGCTCGTCGAATCCTGGTTGAAATAGTCAGGGGAGTTCGTCGCGCCGGCAGCGCTCTGTAAATTCGGCAGCGTTCGCGACAAGTGGCTGAATCTGCCGAAATGCGAGCCATGGGAAAACTGGGCGATGCGGCAGCATCGCCCTTTTTTTGCGAAAATGCCCTTTTCGCGATTTGGTCAGGCTTCGTCCCGATAGAGCGCCAGACTCAGGCAATGAACCCCGCCGCCGCCCAGCGTGAACATCGACATGTCCGGATCGAAAACCTCGAATCCGAGGGCCCGCATCCGTTCGTTCAAATCCCGCGCAGCGCGCATCGAAAGCACGCGGTCGTTGCCCAGCGCCACAAGGTTGACGCCGAGGTTCCTGGCTTCCGCATAGCCGACCTCCACGAACTCGAAGCCGCGTCCGCGCAGCAGCGCCACCAGCCAGTCCTCCAGCGCATCGACGCAGGCCACGAGCAGCTTCGGCGCCAGCGGCACCACCAGGCCGTCCATATGGACGAATTCCCGCGAAATGGGCGCCACCACCGCTTCCCATCCCTGTTCGCGCATCCAGGCCGCGACCTGCTCCGAGCCCTCGCGTTCGGAACGCTCGCCGCTGTATCCGATCAGCACGAATCCCGGCTCCAGTATGTTGAAGTCGCCGCCCTCGAAGTGGCCGGCGGTGACGTAGCGCCAGATCGGAATGTCGTTATCCTGATAGAATTTGATGGCGGTCACATAGTCGGCGCGGCGGCTCTTGAGTTGCATATGGCAAATGACGGCTCCCCAGGGGGTCATGGCGCTCGAATCGCGGGCGAAGAAGTTGCGGTGCAATACCTCATCGGAATCGAGGTAGTGGCACACGACGCCGTTCGATTCGTAGATCGAGACCATCTCGGCATGCTGGGACATCGCCGTCTGAAGGTTGAATTCAATGCCGGTGTGCTGTTGGTTGTTCAACGTCCGCATTATAATCGGCCCGGCATCAATCCAGCGATAATGTTCCGGGATGCCGAGGAGTACATCCTTCAATGGGCCGTAATCGTTTTGAATGCCCCAACGGCGAGGATGAGCGATCAATGTTTTTGTCTCAGTTTGCTAAGGTGACAGATTTCTACTGCATTCGGGCAGACACAGTCAAGAGATAAAAGGCTGTCCGGATCGGCATATACTGATATTTTTTTGAAATTTCGCTTGATCCGAATCGAAAAGTCATTTGAAATGCTAACAGTTCAAATTCAGCGTCTTTTTTGTACGATGAAGGGGGATATTGAAAAATTATCGATTGGCAATGCAGCCCGATCCAGGAGATCGAACCGCCTCACCGAAGGCATGTGAAATGAATGAACCGGTCATAAAATTGCAAGGGGTCTGGAAGATTTTCGGCACGCGTACCGAAGATGCCATGCGCGCAATTGCGGAAGAGGGCCTCACTAAAGCGCAGACACTCGAACGGTTCGGATGCGTCGTTGGAATCGCAGATTGCTCGTTCGAAGTCCCCCGCGGCGAAATTTTTTGCGTCATGGGGCTGTCCGGCTCCGGAAAGTCCACGATGGTGCGGCACATCAATCGGCTAATCGAGCCGACCTCCGGTTCCATCGAGGTGTTGGGGCATGACGTCATGGCACTCGACGATGGAGGGCTGAGGAAGCTGCGCGCCGCGCAAATCGGCATGGTGTTTCAGCACATGGCGCTGTTTCCGCACCGCACGGTCCGGGACAACGTCGCATTTCCGCTTCAGGTTCAGGGTCTGCCGAAATCCCGGCGCTGGGAGATTTCCCAGCGCTGCCTCAGCCTGGTCAATCTCGACGGATACGAAGACCGGTTCCCGAGTGAGCTTTCGGGAGGCATGCAGCAACGGGTAGGACTGGCGCGGGCGCTCGCGTCGGATCCCGAAATTCTGCTGATGGACGAGCCGTTCTCCGCCCTCGATCCGCTCATCCGGCGGCGGCTTCAAGAACAGTTCATGGCGCTTTCCGCCGAATTGAACAAGACCACGGTCTTCATCACACACGATCTGGATGAAGCCATCCGTATCGGAAGCCGTATCGCTATCATGAACGATGGCCGGATCATCCAGATCGGCACGCCGGAAGAGATCGTCACCAATCCGATCGACGATTATGTGCGGGATTTCGTGGAAGGTATTTCTACTCTGAAGCTGGTTTTCGCCCATACAATAATGGAGCCGATCGAAGAATATAAAATTGGTCCCGGTGAAAATTTAAGGCAGTCCATCAGGGCTGCAGACACTGTTGACCTAAGCGAACTCATCGACTTGTCCATAACGACGGATCAGCCAATTGTAATTACACAAGAAGGCAAGGACGTAGGCGTCATAAACAAATCGACGCTTCTGAACGGTATCAAGGGCGGTAACAGAGATGAATGAAACCCGGAACTCCAATGAAACGCTCAATCTGACCGGCTCAGTGGGCAGTTTCGTCCGTTCCCGGCAGGAATATTATTACCGGGAATTTGAGAAAATTCAGGCGGCAAAAAGGTTTCCCTGGCCGTGGAATACGACGGCGGCGCTGGCGGGGCCGTTTTGGGGCTCTTCGCGCGGCATGTGGGGCTTTTTCTGGACGTTCCTTATCCTCGAAGTTCTTGCATTCGTCCAGATTGGCAGGGGTTGGTGGGGCGATCTGGGGGCGGACAAGCTCGCCAGGCTGGAGCGCCTTACACTCAAGTCGAATGAATTCATGGCGAAGTACAATGCCGCGATCGCGGCTGGAGATCCCGATGCGGCCTCACATTTGAACCGTGCGGAAAACCTCAAGAAGATTGCCAGCCGCGTTGCCGAAGAAGCTGCGCTCGCAGCCGAGGGAGCGACAACGATTCTCCTCACCGGCATTGCTCTGTTGATCGGCCTGCGCCTGATCCAAGGCTTCTACGCCAACCTGCGCTACGAGAAACAATATCTGAGCTGGAGAGCCAATCCTTCCGGAACCGTCGCGGGCGTGAGCTGGATGCGTGTCGGGCTCGCAGGAATGCTGTGGCTGGCGATCGTGCCGCTCACCCTCTACCGGTTCACGGTCGGCAAAATCGATCCCGGGCTGGAACCCTACGTCGCCGGCTTTCCCATCGAGAGAAGGGCCTACTACGCGCCCGTGTCCGAATGGCTGGACTCCGGGTTCGACTGGCTATCGATCGAGGGGGCCGGCGTTTTCGACGGTGTCGTTTCCGCTATCAGAACTTTGGTAGGCGGGCTGGAAACGGTGTTGGTCGACGCGCCATGGCCGGTGGTCATGACGGTCATCGTCGTTGTCGCGTGGCGGCTGGCCGGTCCCCGCGTCGCGGTGTTTACAGCCGTCGCGCTGGCCTATCTGGCCCTGTTCGGTCTTTGGGAGACGAGCATGGTGACAGTCGCCTTGCTCGGCGCCGCCGCATTTCTTTGCGTGCTATTCGGAATCCCGCTTGGAATCTGGTTCGGCAAGAACCAGAGGGCGTACAACGCGGCTCAGCCGGTGCTCGATTTCATGCAGACGATGCCGGCGTTCGTTTACCTGATTCCGATCATTGCCTTCTTCGGCACGGGAAAGCCGCCGGGTGTGCTGGCGACGCTCGTCTTCGGAATGCCGCCCGTTATTCGCCTGACCGCCCTCGGCATTCGCGGCGTTCCGGAAAGAACCAGAGAGGCCGCGATCGCGTTCGGCTGCACCCGGTGGACACTGCTCAAGGATGTCGAGATTCCGCTCGCGCTGCCGTCGATCATGACCGGGATCAATCAGACCATCCTGATGTGCCTGTCCATGGTCGTGATTGCGTCACTCATCGGCGCGAAGGGTCTGGGGCAGGACGTGCTCATCGCTCTCCAGTACGCGGCCAAGGGACAGGGCATGCTGGCCGGTCTCGCGATTCTATTCTGCGCGATGGTCATCGATCGCATCGTACAGGGACACTACAAGCGCTCGGCGGTACATCGCCGGTAAGGCCGGTCGTGCGCAGACGATATTGAGAAGGTGTAGCGCGGTGACGACGGCGCACGGTCAATCGTCAGGGACAGCACCGAAGCGGGACGAAAACGCCAGGGCCCGCATCCGTTCCCGTCCCCTACCCCGCCAGCTTCGCCAGGCCGGGAAAGGCCTCCTGGATCCAGAAGCCGATCTCGTTCAGCGAGCCGGTGATGAACAGGAGGCCGGTGAGGATGAGGAGGGCGCCGAGCGCGCGCTCGACCCACGGGATGAAGCGGCGGAAGCGTTTCATGAAACGGAGGAACGCCCCGGCGAAGAGCGCGGCGATCAGGAACGGCACGCCGATGCCGAGCGCGTAGACGCCGAGCAGGAAGCCGCCTTCCAGCGCCGTTTCCTTGCCCGCGGCCATCATCAGGATACCGGTCAGCACCGGGCCGACGCAGGGTGTCCAGCCGAAGGCGAAGGCCAGCCCGATGACATAGCCGCCGGCCGCGCCCGCCGGTTTGCGGTCGACCTGGAAGCGCGCCTCGCGGAACAGGAAGCCGATCCGGAAAACGCCGATGAAGTGCAGGCCGAGGACGATGATCAGCACGCCGGCAACGGTCGCCAGAATGTCGATATTGTCGCCGACGAAGCGCCCGATGGCGGACGCCGCCAGCCCCATGGCGACGAATACCGTCGTAAAGCCGAGGACGAAGAAGACGGCGGCGCGGAAGACCTTGAGCGCCTTGGCCCGGTCGGTCTGCCCTTCGACGTCGATCTGGTCGAGCGTGATGCCGCCGAGATAGGCGAGATAGGGCGGCACGATCGGCAGGATGCAGGGCGACAGAAAAGTCAGGATGCCGGCCAGCAGGACGCCGGGATAGCTGATATCCTCCAGCACGGCCGGCCGGCTCAGGCGCCGCTGACGCGGATCTTGCCGCGTGCGGGCTGCGTAACGGTCTTCTTGCGCGCGATATAGCCGGCGACGACATCCCAGACCGGCGGGCCCTTGGTGTCGGGGTTGACCGAGGCCCAGCCGGACACCGTGTATTCCTTCGCCGGGTCGATCGCCGCGCCGTTGCGCATCAGCGTCATGTTGGAAATACGGTGGCCGATCTTCCGGCCGATATCGATGTCGTAGTTCAGCCCGCCGACGCGCACCATGTCCCCGCCCTGCTGATAATAGGGGTCCGGGTTGAAGATGTTGTCGGCCACGTCTTCCAGCACGGTCTTGAGGAACGCGCCGGTGAATTTGATCCGGTAGGCCGCCGGATAGGTGATCGCCGTCTGGTTGTAGACGTCGTTCAGGGAGATGTCCTGCCCGGGCAGCAGCGACGCGCCCCAGCGGAAGCCCGGCGACAGCGAAATCTCGGCGTCCCGCTCTTCGAGCAGGGCATTGCAGATCAGGTCGTCGAAGGTGCCGTTGAAATTGCCCCGGCGGTAGAGCAGCGTATCGGTCCGGCCGATCACCTTCTCCGTCACCGCCCGGTGCGGCGCGCGCAGCTTATCGAGCAGCGCCTTCATCTTCGGGTCCGGCGCGATGGCGTCGCTGAACAGCGGAATCAGCCGGTAGCGGAAGCCGGCGACCTTGCGGTTCTTCACCTCCAGGTCGAGGCGCGACAGGTATTTGCCGTGGGAGCCGGAGGCGATGAGCAGGGTATCGCGCACCTGCACCGCCTCGGGCAGCGCGTCGTGGGTATGGCCGGTCAGGATGACGTCGATGCCGTCGACCCGCGACGCCAGCTTGCGGTCGACGTCGAAGCCGTTATGGCTCAACAGAACGACCAGATCGGCTTTCTTCCGGGCCGCCGCCACGGTTTTGCGGATTTCCTTTTCGCGGATGCCGAACGACCAGTTTTCGATCAGGTGGCGCGGGTTGGCGATCGGCGTGAAGGGGAAAGCCTGGCCGATAACGGCGATATTGACGCCGCCGCGCTCGAAATACTGCGTGCTCTCGAAGACGCCCTCGTTCCATTCCGTATCGCGCACATTGCCGGCGAGGAAGGGGAATTTCAGTTCGTCCTCGACGATTTCCTGCACCCGGTCGGTGCCGTAGGTGAATTCCCAATGGGCGGTCATCACATCGACGCCAAGAGCGTTCATGGCCTCGACCATGCTGCCGCCGCGCGTCTTCAGCGAAACATAATCGCCCTGCCAGGTGTCGCCGCCGTCGAGCAGCAGCGTCCTGCCGGGGCGTTCGGCGCGGATGGCCGCGACCGCCGTCGCCATGCGGTCGATCCCGCCGAGCCGGCCATAGGACGCCGCCAGCCGGGCGAAGTCGACGTTCGAAAGCGCATAGGCCTCCGCACTGCCCGGCTTCAGCCCGTATTTCTTCAACAGCGCCGCGCCGGTGATATGCGGCGGCAGCCCCTTGACCGCTCCGACCCCGAGGTTCACCGACGGTTCGCGGAAATAGAGCGGCGAGAGCTGGGCGTGGATATCGGTGAAATGCAGCAGGGTCACCTGCCCGACCGGTTCGAAGGCGAGCAGTTTCTCCTGCGTCAGCTTCTGCTGCGCGGCCAGCCGGCCCAGCGAACCCGACCCGGCGAGCAGGGCCGCAGCGGCGCCGGCCGTCGCGAAATCCCGGCGGGTAATCATCGGGTTTCCTCTCCCCGAACGCCGCAAACGAAAGGGGCGGCCGGCCTGCCGGCCCGGCCGCCCCTCAACGGCGTTTCGATAAAGCCTACTGGCGAACCGACGGCGCCTCGACCTTCAGGCCCATGCCGCGCCACGCCAGATAGAGTTCGAGATTGGTGTATTCCGGCGAGCCCCGCTTGTAGGGAATCGCCCGGATATTGTTGTTGCAGCCGCGGAACCGGCGGTGCAGCGAGCCCAGCTTCTGCCATTTCAGGCGGTAGGTCGGGAAGCCGTTGGAATGGCCCTGGCTCAGCAGGTCGGCGCGGATATACTGGCCGTAGTTGCCCTGGTGGCAGTGCACGCAGGCCAGGTCGAACTGGCCCCGGCGCTCATGGTAGAACGCCTCGCCCGCCTTGAAGAACTTCTCCGCCGGCCCGTCGATCGACACCTTGACCGGCATGCCGCGCGATTGCAGGCCGATCAGGGACGTCATGCCGAGCATCTTGTCGGATTCCCACTTCCACTTCTTGGCCTTCATGTAGTTTTCGCGGCAGTAGTTCACCTGGTGCGTCACCGCCATCAGCTTTTTGGTCTTGGCGGAGTAGACCGGATAGCGGGCCGAAACGCCCTTCATGGTCTTTTCGACCGCATCGTGGCAGCTGGAGCAGGACTTGCCCGCCTTGCCGTCGACTTTGGTCCATTCCGCTTCGGCCTGTTCGACCCACAAGAAGGCCGGGTTCTCGAAATCGTCGTCCTGCAACGCCCGGGTCTTCGGGGTCCGGAACCAGTAGCCGGACACCAGATAGTCGAGCGGGCTGCCTTCCGGCGGCTTGACCTGGTTTTCCTTCAGCTCCCAGAGCTTCTCTTTCTTTTCCGCGGCGATGGCCCCGGATGCCGCGCCCAGGGCGAAGGCGGCCAGGGCGGTTGCAGCGAGCGACTTCAGCAACATCGACGTCTCCTGCCTGTTCGTGTCGTCGGGTCGGTTCGAGGGCGCCGTCAGGCGACTTCGAACTTCGCGGATTTGGTGAAGGTCTTGCCGCCGTCTTCCGTCCAGACGAAATCGATCTTCCCGCTCTTCTTCGGGCTGATCGCGAACGAAATATACGGGTTGGACGAGACCGCCGGATGCAGGGCGGCCTTGAACACCGTCTTGCCGTCGATCTTCGCTTCGAAGCTGTTGATGATCTTGCGCGGGATCAGCTTGCCCGTCTTCTTGTTGCGGCGCACGCCGGTTTCCATCTTGTGCGCGATCAGCGTCTTGACGGTCACCGTGTCGCCCTTCTTGATCTTGCGCGGAACGCGCACGCGGGGTCGTGACATGGTTCGGATTCCCCTCGGTCCTGATGTGTGTCCTGTTGTCGTGCCTGCCGTGACGGCGGGAGATCAGCCGCCGCAGCCGCCGATCGTCACCTTCACCAGGCGCTTGCCCATGTAAACCTTGCCGTCGGCCATCTCGGCCAGGGCGATGAGGTTCTGCGTCTTGGCCATGCGCATCCGGAAGGCGCCGCGGGCGGCGCCGCTGTCTGCGGAGAACCAGAAATTCGCAACTTCGGGGCGCGGATTGCCTTCGGCGAAGACGTGCACAGCCTTGACCATGTCGCCGCCCGACATCTTGCTCTCGACCTCGAAGCCGACCGGGACGGTGTTGCCGTTCTCGGCGATTTCGGGACCGTCGATGGACACCCTGCCCTCGATCGGCTTCCTGTCGCCGATGACCTTCTTGATCGCCTGCTCGGTCAGCGCCTTGTCGGCCAGCGCGATGCCCGGCGTGAACTGGGCGGCGGCGAAGGCCGCGCCGCCGGCGCCGGCGGCGATCAGGAAACTGCGGCGATGCACGCCGCCGGATACTTCTGTCTGTGACATGGCTCCCGTCCTGTTATCTGGTCCTGTTACCTGGTTGGGCCGGCCTGCGACGGGCGGCCGGCGCGGATGGCTACTGCTTTTCCTCTTCCTTGAGCGTCAGGAGGTAGGCGATGATATCCTCCACCTGCTCGGCGCTCAGCATCGTCTTGCCGACGAAGGCCTTGCGCACCCGGTGGAAGCCGTCGGCCTTGTAGAAGGCCGGCATCATCGTGTCTTCGTTGACCACCTTGGGATCGACGATCAGCAGCCGGATCTGCCCGGCGTCGTAGCGCGACGCGACGCCGACCAGGGACGGCCCGACCTCGCCCATATACGGCTGGTCGACCGGCATGACATGGCAGGCGATGCAATGGCCGAGCCGGCCGGCGATCGCCCATTTCTTTCCCTTTGCCGGGTCGCCGGGCTTGCCGGTCAGCGACTTGGGAATGCTGTCTTCGTCGACGATCTTGTATTCGACCACCGGAGCCTTGCCCTGGGCGAGGACCTGCTGCGCGGTGAACGGAGCTGCCGCGAGCGCGGCGGCGAAAAGGGGTGTCAAGACAAGTCGACCGAACTTCAAACCTCTGCCCTCCTGACCGGGGCCCGCCGGCGTTCCGGCCGGGCGGGCCGATGTTCCCGAAGCGGTTCCGGAGCCGCAAAGTTGTCGCAAATCCGGTCTTTCCCACCGCCGGGGTTGCGGTATCATATTCAAACTTTCTAATTTAACAAGCGCAAATCCGGACAGCCGGTTCGAGGGGTGCGAGCCCTTGCGAAACCGGCGGAAATCAGCGGGCATCGATGCCGAACCTCCGCATTTTTCTGCTTGCCGTCGCAATCGCCGCAGGTCTTCCCGCCACGGGCCTTCCTGCCGGGACGCCGGCGCGCGCGGCGGAACTGCTGATGTTCGAATCGGCGGCCTGCGAATGGTGCGAGCGCTGGCACGAGGAGATCGGCCCGGCCTACGGCAAGACGCGCTTCGGCCGGATCGCGCCGCTGCGCAGGATCGACATCGACCGCGCGACCCCGGAGGCCTACCGCTCGGTCCGCGGCATTGTCTACACGCCGACCTTCGTGCTGTGGCGCCGGGGCCGGGAGGTCGGACGGCTCGTCGGCTATCCGGGCGAGGACTTCTTCTGGCCGCTGCTGGAGCGGCTGCTGAAAAAGCTGCCGGCCGCACAGCGCGACCCGGCGGACAGGACCACGGACAGGACCACGGGCAGGACGAAAGGATGACCATGTCCCGATTGAGAACGAGTTTCATAAGGATGGCGGCCGGCGCCGCGGCATTGGCGCTGTCGGGCGCGTTTGCGGCCTCCTCCGGCGCCGAGGACAGGGCGCTGGCGACCTTCAAGGTGATGACGCCGAAGACGGCGCTCGCGCTGGCCCAGGCGACCCTCGAAGCCTGCCGCAAGGGCGGCTACCAGGTCGCGGTCGTGGTGACGGACCGGTTCGGCGGAGTGCAGGTTGCGCTGCGCGACCGGCTGGCCGGCGCCCATACGGTCGAGACCGCGCGGCGCAAGGCCTGGTCGGCGGTTTCCTTCCGCACCGATACCTGGGAAATGTACGGACTGATCAAGGACGGCACGGTCAACCCCGGCGTGCGCCAGATCGGCCAGGCGCTGTTCGTCGGCGGCGGGGTCCGGGTCACGGCGGCGGGTTCGATCGTCGGCGGCGTCGGCGTGTCCGGCGCGCCGGGCGGCAAGCTCGATCACGATTGCGCCGTCGAGGGCATCGAGGCAATACAGGACGATCTGGAATTCTAGCCGCGCCGCGGCCGGTGCCGCGCGCCCGTCAACGCTTCATACGGGAGACCGAACGATGAAACTTCTCGCGTCCACGCTGGCGCTCTGCCTGATGCTGGCAATCGCGCCCCTGTCCGCTACGCCGGCCCACGCCCAGGCCAAGGTGCACAAGGTGGCGATCCATGTCGACGACCGGGATACCAAGCGGATGAACATGGCGCTGAACAACGCCCAGAATGTCCGCAATTATTATGCGGCCAAGGGCGAGAAAGTGATGATCGAGATCGTCGCCTACGGCCCCGGCCTGCACATGCTGCGCGCCGACACCTCACCGGTGAAGGCCCGGGTCGCGGCGATGAGCCTCGCCGATCCGGACCTGCGCTTCTCGGCCTGCGGCAACACCCACCGCAAGATGAGCAAGAAGGCCGGCAAACCGGTCGCGCTGGTCGCCGAGGCGAAGAAGGTGCCGTCGGGCGTCGTACGCCTGATGGAGCTGCAGGAGCAGGGCTGGAGCTATATCCGGCCGTAGCCCGGCGCAGTTCCGGGGGCCCGGAGCCCGAGGCCCCGAGCCCCTGAATCGAAGAAAAGGGCCGCCCGGATCGGGCGGCCCCTTTTTTACTCGCGGTTCCCGGTTCGGGAAACGGCCGGCCGGGTTATCCCCAGATGTCCGCCGCGATGCTGGCGTACCAGCCGCGGGCATAGCGGGCTTCCTCGGCACGGAAGCTCGCGGGCGCGCCCTTCGGGCTGACGCCGCCGGAACCCTTGACGCCGACCAGCTTGCCGCCCTGCCAGGCATAGACCTTGGCGACCGAAATGCCGTATTCCGGCGCCACCAGGCTGTAGCAGGTGTTGGCGAAGGACGGATCGGCCGCGGCCTTGCCGCCCAGCGCATCGACCGCCGCGGCGGCCACGACCTTGCCCTGGCTGCTCGCGGAGAAGCCGGATTTCGGCATCGGCGAGGCGATCGAGGCGTCGCCGATGACATGGACGTCCTTCTGCATCGTCGATGCGAAGGTGCGCCGGTCGACCGGAGCCCAGCCCGATTTGGCCGTCACGCCGGCGATATCGGCCACCTTGCCCGCCTTCTGCGGCGGGATCAGGTTGACGACGTCGCCCTTGTGCTTGGCGCCGAACTCGGTGATGACCGTCTTGCCGGCCACATCGACCTCGGTCACCGGGCCGTCCTTCTTCTGCGGGATGAACTCGATCATCGGCCCGTAGACTTTCTTCCAGCCCTCCATGAACAGGGGCATCTTGGAAAACTTGTCCTTGGAATCGACGATCAGGACCTTCGACTTCGGCTTCGTGGTCTTGAGATAGTGGGCGATCATGCTGGCCCGCTCGTACGGCCCGGGCGGGCAGCGGAACGGGTTGCCGGGCGGCGCCAGTACGACGACCCCGCCATCCTCCATCGCCTCGAGCTGCTTGCGCAGCAGGACGGTCTGCGGACCGGCCTTCCAGGCGTGCGGGATCTTCTCCGCCGCCGCCGCGTCGTAGCCCTTGATCTTGCCCCACTGGAAGTCGATACCCGGCGACAGGATCAGCTTGTCCCAGCCGATCGAGGCGCCGCCGGCGGTCGTCACCGTCTTCTTGGCGTGGTCGACCCCGGTCACCGTGTCGTGGACGACCTTGACGCCGTGCTTGCGCATCGCGTCGTAGCCGTGCCCGATCGCGCCGATCTCCAGCAGGCCGCCCAGCACCAGATTGCTGAATGGGCAGGTGTAGAAGGTCTTGTTCGGCTCGATCAGCGTCACCTCGACGGCGGCGCCGCCGAACATCTTGGCGTATTTCGCCGCGCTGGCGCCGCCGAAGCCGCCGCCGACCACGACGATCCGGCCGCCCTTCCCCTGCGCTACGGCAGGCGTGGCAAACGCAGCCGCCGAAGCGCCGGCCGCTGCAGCAAATTCGCGTCGTGTCAGTGTTGTCATGTCGCGAACTCCTATTTCAGGCCGGCAATGTAACCGGCGAGCGCCTTGATTTCGGCATCGGTATAGCCCTTGCCGATCCGCATCATCACCGAGGACTTCCGCTTGCCGTCGCGGAAAGCGATCATCTCCTGGACGATAAACGCCGCGCTCTTGCCGGAAATTCCCGGGATCGTATCCGGGCTCTTGCCGGCAGGGCCGTGGCAGCTGAAGCAGGAGAGGGCCAGGTTGCGGCCGGACGACTCCGCCGCGGCGCCGGTCGGCGCCAGGGCGATCAAAGCCGCGGCCGCGAGCCCGGCGATCGCCGGGCCGTATAGCTGTTTCATGGGCTTTCCTCCATTATTGGCGTCGGAACGGACCCGCATCCGCTCCGATCCTGCCTGTCCATGCTAGGCCGCGACCGCCGTCGTTGGAAGCAAATTCGTAACCGGACCGGAGGAAAAGCCGCTCTATTTGTTGCAAAACGCCTGGTGGACGGCGCCGATGATCGATTCGACCTTGGGATCGCTGATCCGGTAGTAGATGTTTCTGCGCCGGCGCCGCGTCGCAACCATGCCGTTGCGGCGAAGCTGGGCCAGTTCCTGCGAAATGCTGGACTGCCGTACGTCGAGCAGTTGCTCCAGCTCCATGACGTTGCGTTCGCAGTTCACCAGATAACACAGGATCAGCATGCGCTTCGGGTTGCCGATCGCCTTCAGGAACCGCGCGGCCTCTTCGGCACTGCGCGCCATGGCCTCGGTATCTATCGTGTCGATGGCCACGCAAAAGCTCCCGGGCAATTCCCCTGTTCGGCCAGTCGTCGGCCCGGCGCCGGACCGGCCGAACCGCCCTAGAACATAACCTGCTGCGGAAAATGTTCAAATTTTCGAATGTGCCGGCGCACCCGGGCGCCGCAATCCGGGGGCGGGAAGCCGGCCGGTTTCCGTACGCCGGCCGGGCGGCGCAGGTCAGATTTTCTCGCACACAAGGTAAATGTGGACATAGTCCATGGCATGGCCTTCGGGCTTCCGCCGGACCCTGTCCTCATAGCTGTCGTAAAACCGGTCGACGACGGACTGCCGCTCCGCCGCGGTGCGCTCGGGCGACAGGCCGGCCATGAAGGTGTGCTCGCTCCAGGAGCGCAGGGTCGGGATATATTCGGCGGCAAACCTGGCGGCGTCGCCATGGCCGGCGAAATCGCGTTCGTACGGGCAGCGGACGACCCGGGTCTCGACATGGCCGAGCCGCAATCCGGCCCGGTAGACCGGGCTCTCTTCGTCGGTCAGCGGCGCGCAGAACTGGTCGACGGTGCGGTAGCATTGCGCGAAATTGGTGTTGCGATATTCGTCTTGCGAGATCGCTCCCTGCCCGGCCAGGTCCCGCCACAGTTCGTTGAAGGTGTCGAACATGCTGACGCCGCCGGTGTTGCCGAGATAGCGGCCGGCCTCGTCGATGCCGAAATTGAACAGGGCCAGCCGGCCGCCGGAAACAAGCTCCCGGGCGCGTTGAAGCATCATCGCCTCGAGATCCCGGGCGCCCTGCGCCTCGTAGGCGGCGCGCACCTCGCCGCTCGCCCCGACCATATGGACATGGTCGGGAATCGTGCAGGGCTTCTCGCTGATATAGTGCGATGCGGTGGCCGAAAAGCCGAGATGCAGGCTGCCGGGCGGGAAAATGCCCCTGTGAAACGTGGTGCCGCTGGCGAAGACATAGACCTCCGGAATATCGAGCAGCGGGCTCTCCAGATCGGTCAGGCCGTGGACATTCTGGAACAGCTGGCTGAAATCGTTCCGGGGAAGATCGGTGTAGACCATCTGGATCGGCGTGGCCGGCGCGCGGCGGCGCAGCGCCCGGAGCACCTTGCCGATCATTTCCATCGAGGTGCCGCCGTCGGCGCAGCCCATGTCCGCGACCGTAATCGGCCGGCCGTCGTCGGGAAGCGGCAGCGCGGCCGCGGCGTCGAGCACCATCGGCGTCGCATTGTCGATGACGTCCTTCGCGCCGGCCGTCGATCTGGAATAGTAGCCGGCGCCCTTCATGGCGACATCGCGGATGCTGGACGTGCCGGTCATGTCCGGTCCCTCCGTTGGCGGATAGCAGGTCGGGCCGACAGAGCGCGGGCCGCTGCGGTGTCGCCGAGGGTCATGGCGACGGTCTTGGAGCCGGACATCGAACCTCCTCCCCTGTCTCAGTCGGTTTTCTCAGTCGGTTTCGATCAGGTCGCTGCCGCCTGCGCCGCGCGCCTGCGATTCGGCGCTCTCCGGCACATACGTCCGGGCGGCACGGCGGTCGAGGCGGGCGTAAACCTCTTTGTCGATCGGGATGCTGCCGTCAAGCCGCGGCAGGTCCGGCGGCATTCCGCCCTTGCCCCACGCTTCGATCCGGACGGCTTCCGCCAGGGCCATGCCCTCGAGCGCGCGGCACGAAGCGGTGACGGCGTGCGGCCCGACGCCGATCCTCGGCGCCTGCGGACCGGCCGAAACGGCCAGCCGCGCACCTTTGGCCTGCACGATGCCGGCCAGGAACGGCGCCATCAGCAGGGGCCAGCGGACCGCTTCGAGAACCAGCGCTCCGCCGGCGGCAAACGGCAACGGCAGGCCCGCCCGGTCGGCCAACGTCATTCCGGCGAGCAGCCCGTCGATCTCCCCCGATTCCGCGCGCCATGCGCTGCCTTTCGGGACCGGGAAACAACGCCGCCAGTCCGGCCCGGACAGGCCTTCGAGCGCGCCGTCGAGCGCCGACAGGCCGGCAAGGCCGCGCGCCTCCAGCCAGCGCGCCGCGCGGCCGGCCTCGTCGGCCACGCCCCAGGGCAGCCCGGCGCCGCGCGCCGCCTTGGTTGCCTGGAGCTGGATTTCGTTCAGCGAACAGGGCAGCGGTTCAGGCATCGCGACGCGGCAGGATCCAGTCGTCCGGCGGCTGGGAGTGCAGTTCGTCCGGATAGGGCGCGTGGCAGAACATGTTGATCCGCAGCCAGCGGTCCGATTTCGGATCGAAATGCGTGGCGCCGAAGAAGGCGAGCTTGCAGCGCAACAGGTTCAGCGGCAGCAGGTCGGCGCCGACGAGATTGTCGCGAATCTGGCCGTACGGTCCCAATTCCGGATCGCAGAGCCGGCGGACGGTGTGGCGATGCTCCGGGCGGCGCAGCAGGAAATCGGCGAGGTGTTCGTCCTGCGCCGCTTCGCACAGATCGGCATGGCACGCGGCGATATCCCGGCCGGTCGCCAGGGGCAACTCCAGATCCGCGCCCGCCTCTTCCCACCGTTCGCCCAGGCGCGGCTCCAGCTTGTTCGCCGAGACGTACCAGAAACGCGCCTGGGCGTCCGGAGCGGCGTAGTCGGGCGCCAGCGCCCAGCCGAACCCGTCTTCGATGCGCCGGCGCAGGTCCCCGGCACTGCCGGACAGGCCGGCCGGCGGCATTTCCGTTTCCGCGAGCGCCATGCGGTCGGCCAGATCGTCGACAAGGTCGCCATGAGGTTCGATGAGCAGCGACACGGCGAATTCCTGGCCTTCCAGCGACAGGTTTCCGGCCGCCCAGTCCCGGATTCCGGCCCAGGGCGCGTCGGATTCCGGATCGAGTCCGGCCGAGAATGCGTCGAGCCGGTCGAGATCGTCCGCCAGCCGGTCGATCTTTTCCGCCTGAAGCGGGTCGGGGACGGTCCAGGTTGCGACATCGGCCCTGGCGCGGGCGATCCACCGGCGGAATTCGCTCCAGTTCGTAGCCGGAGCGCTCTCCTGTGCGCAGACCCGGCCAAGCGCGAGTTCGCGGCATTCGATCCAGCGCGCGAACAGCGCCGGATGGTTGACGATGAACGGCCCGAGGCCGAGGCCGGTCGAATTGCCGATACCCAGGCGCCGCCGGAGCGCCCGGTCGAGCGGCACGGCGCCGGCGCCGCCCCCGGCCCGCGCGGCACGATCGACAAGATCGGCGACGAACTGGCGGATCATCCAGACCGTGAGCATTTCCAGCCGGAACGGGCCGCCGAAACCGGCGCGGCCGGCGTAGCGATGCCGGTCCGCAATGCCGAACTTGCCGTTGCCGTAGACCGCGGTCGTCCGCATGACGTAGCCGACGTCGTCGAGACGGGCCGCCGCCGGCTGCCGCCCCGCCGCCAGGCAATCCACGACATGGTCGAACAGACGCGCGCTCTTGTTGGTGCGGGACAGGATCAGGTCGGTATGGCGGTAGCGTCCGGCCTCCTGCTTCGGCGCATTGGCGCGCAGGCGTTCGATTTCGCCGTCGTCGGGAATGCCGTCGTAGAGGACATAGGTGGCGTCCCAGGCCTCGGCGATCACCCGGTCGGTGCGCATCGCCGGATCGAGGTCGTGGGCGAAGCAGACCAGCGAATAGGTCCGCTCCGGCCCGCGCGCGGCATAGACCGCGGTGCCGACGCCATCGCCGCCGATTTCCCAGCGCTCGTAGCCGAAGCGGTATCCGGCGGCGGCGACGTGGCGCAGCGTCGCCCGCAGGAAACTGAGCCGCGTCTGGTGAAAGGCGCCGAGGCGGGCGAGACGCATGACCGTGTCCGGCGGCCGCAGGCGCAGGGTGCGCCCCGTCCGGCTGTCCGGAACCGGAAGGAAATCGCCGGGGCCGCCCAATTCAGGCCGCCTGCGGCTCGAAGGCGCGTTCCATGAAGCGGAACCAGTTGTTGCCCATGATCCCTGCGGTCTCCTCCGCCGAGAAGCCCGTCTCGCGCAAGGCGCGGGCGATGCCGGGGAAATCCTCGTTCGAGCGGAACCAGGACGGCATGTCGGGAAAGCGGACATGCTTGATGCTTTCCGGCGGCGGCGTGTTCGCGTCCTCCCATACGCCGCTGCGCATCCAGCGGACGATCGAATCCGGCTGATCCTGACAGAGGTCCGACCCGATGCCGATGCGGTCCGCGCCCATCAGGTCGGCCGTGCGGGCGGCCATGTCGCAAAAGCTTCGCAGGGTCGTGGCCGGCCCGTCCTTCATGTGATGGGGGTACAGGCTGAAGCCCAGCAGCCCGCCGCTTTCGGCCAGCGCCTTCAGCACGGTATCCGACTTGTTGCGCCCGGTGTCGCGCCACGACCGGGGATTTGCGTGGGATACGACGATCGGCCGGGCCGACCGCTCGATAGCCTCCAGCGTGGACCGTTCGGCCGAGTGGGACATGTCCACGACCATGCCGACCCGGTTCATCCCGGCGATCGCCTCCCGCCCTTTCGGCGTGACGCCCTCGTCCTCCGCTTCTTCGACCCATCCGGTCGCCAGCGAGCATTTCGCATTGTAGGACAGCTGCATGAACCGGACGCCGCGGCCGTGCAGGTCCTCGATCCGGGCCAGATCGTCCTCGACGAGCCGGCAATTCTGCATGCCGAAGAAAACGGCCGTCCTGCCCGCCGCCTGCGCCTGCCGGATATCGGCCGCCGTCCGCCCCGGCAGGACATAGTCGCCGAAGCGGTCGAACAGGGCCGACCATTCGTCGAGCCGGCCGAGCGCGCCGCGATAGTCCTCGTGATAGACGACGGTCGTATGAACCGCGTCCACGCCGCCGGACCGCAACTGGCGGAAGATCTTTTCCGACCACCGGCAATATTGCAGGCCGTCGATCACGGTGTCGGGTATTGGGTCCGAAACGATCTCGATTCTCCCGACTCGATTCTCCGGGAAGCCGCGGCGGGGCCGCTTCGCGTTCAATAACAGCAAAACCGATTTGGCAAACAGCGGAAAACCGGCGGCTACATCCGCATCTTCTCGCCCGGGGGATCGTAGGGCGAGGCCGGAATCACGGCCGCCTCGCGCTCCACGCCGACGATATGGGTCCGCAGGCCGGTGCCCGGCTCGGCAAACTCCGGATCGACCAGGGCCATCGCGAGGCTCTTGCCGACGACATGGCCGTAACCGCCGGAGGTGACGAAGCCGACCCGCCGCCCGTCGCGCCAGACCGGCTCGAATCCCGAGGCATCGGCATCCGGCGAATCGACTTCCAGGGTGACCAGCCGCTGCGGCGCGGTGTTTTTCTCGCGTTCGGCGAGTGCGGCGTCCCTGCCGACGAACGCGCCCTTGCCGAAGGCGATCCAGCGGTCGAGGCCGGTCATCCCCGGCGTGTAGCCCTGGGTGAATTCGGCGGACCACACGCCGAAGCTTTTCTCCAGGCGCAGCGAATTGAGCGCGTAGTAGCCGTATTCGCGGATGCCGGCCGCCGCCCCGGCTTCCAGCAGCATCTCGCGCAGGGAAATATGCGCCGCCGCCGGGCAGTTGATCTCGTAGCCCAGTTCGCCGGCGACCGAGAGCCGGCCGACCCGCGCCTGGATCAGGCCGACATCCATGGTGCGGCAACTCATGAACGGCAGGGCTTCGTGGCTGACATCCTCATGGGTCAGCGCCGCCAGCACGTCGCGGGACTTCGGGCCGGACAGCGAAAAGCCGACGGTGGCGTCGGAGATGTCGCGCACCTGCACATCGCCGTCCCGCGCCGGGTCGAGCCGGTCGTGGAACCAGCGCATGTGCCATTCGCGCAGATAGTAGGAGCCCATGATCCACCAGGAACCGTCGCCCCAGTTCAGGATCGTCAGGTCGCCCTTGAGGCGGCCGTCCGGCGCCAGCATGGGCGAAAGGCGGACCCGGCCCGGCTTCGGCAGGCGCCCGGCCATGGTCCGGTCGAGCCAGGCTTCGGCGTCCCGGCCCGTCACCTCGTAGCGGGAGAAGCCGGTTATATCGAGCAGCCCGACACCTTCGCGCACGGCGCGGCACTCCTCGCCGACGAGGCCGAAGGCGTTGGACCGCTTGAGCGTCGGCGTCTCCTCGAAACCCGGCGGCGCGAAGACGAGCGGCACCTCCAGGCCCCAGCTCACGCCCCACAGGGCGCCGGCCGCCTTCATCGCATCGTGGGCCGGCGCCTTGTTGAGCGGCCGGCCGGCCGGGAGCTGCTCGTTCGGATAGGTCATCACGAAGCGGCGGGAATAGAACTGGCCCGTCGTCTGGCGGATATATTCCCGGTTCGACGCGAACGGCCCGTAGCGCGCGATGTCCATGGACCAGGCGTCGGCCTCGGGCTCGCCGTGGATCATCCATTCGGCGAGCGTCTTGCCGACGCCGCCGCCCTGGAGGAAGCCCGCCATCACCCCGCAGGCCAGCCAGTAGTTCGGCAGCCCGCGCACCGGGCCGACCAGGGGGTTGCCGTCCGGCGAGAAGGTGAAGGCGCCGTTCACCCAGTTCTTGACGCCGACCCGTTGCAGAACGGGATAGCGCGTGAACGCGAGTTCGAGTTCGTCGGCGATCCGGTCGGTATCCTCCTGAATCAGGTCGAACCCGTAGTCCCAGGGCGCGCCGTCGATGTTCCAGTGCCGGTGGTCGAGCTCGTAGATGCCGACCAGCACGCCCTTCTGGTCCTGGCGCAGATAGGTGAAGCCTTCCAGATCGACCGTCATCGGCACTTCGAAATCGAGCGCTTCGATTTCGGGAATCGATTCGGTCACCAGATAGTGGTGCGCCAGCGGCGAAACCGGCAATTCCAGGCCGACCATCCGGCCGACCTGCTTGGCCCACAGGCCGCCGGCGTTGACGACATGCTCGGCGAGGATCGTGCCCTTTTCGGTCACGACCTCCCAGGAACGGTCCGGCCGCTGCTTCAGCTCCAGCACCCGGTTGTGCTCGATCACCGTCGCGCCCCGCTTGCGCGCCGCGCCGGCGTAGGCGTGGACGGTCCCGGTGGTGTCGACATAGCCCTCCCGGTCGGCCCACAGGCCGCCGATCACGCCGTCGACATCCATGATCGGGCAGCGTTCCCTGATTTCCGCCGGCGTCATCAGGTGGCAGTCCTCGATGCCGATGGTCTGGAAGATGCGGTAGGCGCTTTGCAGCCATTCCCAGCGCGCCGGGGCGGAGGCGACCGTGATGCCGCCGGTCATGTGCAGGCCGATATCCTGCCCCGATTCCGGGCCGATCTCGCGCAGCAGGTCGATGGTGTAGGCCTGGAGCGCGGCCATGTTCGGGTCGGCATTGAGGGCATGGACGCCGCCCGCGGCGTGCCAGGACGAGCCAGCGGTCAGCACCGAGCGCTCGACCAGCGCGATATCGGTGCAGCCGAACTTCGCCAGATGGTAGAGCACCGAGGCGCCGACGACGCCGCCCCCGATCACCACGACCCGGTACTGGTCCATTCCCGTTCTCCCGCAGGCCGCCGGCGGCGCTTTCGACCGCCGGTCGCGGCTCACTAATCGCAAATTGCCGGCCGATCCAGAGCCAATTGCGGCGCCGTTGCCGGTCCGGACCGTGCGCCGGCCCCGCGCGGCGAAATGGCTCGACGGGCCGGAAAGTTAGGCGCGGCGCTCCCGACGCCGGCTTGCTTTAGTGTCGGGCACCGAAGAGCGGAAAGGCGAAGGAGCACGAAATGCGCGGTCTTGAGGGAAAGAATGCCCTGGTGACGGGCGGCGGCGCGGGTATCGGACGCGCGATCTGCCTGCGGCTCGGCGAGGAAGGGGTCAATGTCGGCGTCCTCGACCGCGACGGTCCCGGAGCCGGCGAGACTGCTAATCTGATCGCCGGAAACGGCGGCCGGGCGACGGCATTCGAGGCCGACATCGCGAACTACGACGCGGTCGCCGATACTGTCTCGTCCTTCGAAGCCACGGCCGGCCCGGTCGACATCCTGGTCAACAACGCGGGTGTCGATGTCGCGATGCCGTTCCTCGACACCGATACCGCCCTGTGGCGCAGGATTGTCGAGATCAATCTCTTCGGCCCGCTGAACCTGCACCATATCGTCGTGCGCGGCATGGCCGAGCGCCGGTCCGGCAAGGTCATCAACATTTCCTCCGACGCCGCGCGGGTCGGCTCGTCCGGCGAGTCGGTCTACGCCGCCTGCAAGGGCGGCATCGTCTCATTCTCGAAAACCCTGGCGCGGGAACTTGCCCGGCGCAACGTGCAGGTGAACTGCATCTGCCCGGGCCCGACCGACACCAACCTGTTCCGCACCTTCGCCGGCGACGGCGAGGCCGGCCAAAAGCTCGTGGCCGCGCTGGAACGCGCGATCCCGATGCGCCGGCTCGGCCGGCCGGACGACTATCCCGGCCTGGTCGCCTTCCTGGCCAGCAGCGACGCCGACTTCATCACCGGCCAGACGATCAGCGTCTCCGGCGGCCTGACCATAGCGGGATAGCGCGTCCCCCGCCGGGTCCGGAGGCGCGGCGGGACCGTCAGGCGAATTTCGATCTCAGGGCCTTTGCGGTGTTCGGCGGCACGAAGCTCTCGATTTCGCCGCCCAGCGAGGCGATCTCCTTGACCAGCCGGGACGCGATGAACTGCTGCTGTTCCGACGCCATCAGGTAGACCATCTCGACATCCGGATCGAGCCGGGCATTCATCCCCGCCATCTGGAATTCGTAGTCGAAATCCGATACCGCCCGCAGGCCGCGGATGATCATGACGGCGCCGTTCTCTTCCGCGAAATGCATCAGCAGACCGCCGAAGACCTTGGCCTGCGCCTTGCCGCCGTCCGCGCCGTTGACGATGCCGAGCTCGTGGTTCACCAGGGCCAGGCGCTCTTCGAGCGTAAACAGCGGGCTCTTGCCGATATTCTCGGCGACGGCGACGATCAGGCGGTCGCAGATCCGCAGGGCGCGCCGGATGATGTCGACATGCCCGTTGGTAATCGGATCGAAGGTGCCCGGATAGACTCCGATGCGCTCGGCCATGGATGCGCTCCCTGCTCGCGAAACGGCTCCCGACACGCCTAGGCGGGCGCCGCCCCGAATGCAACGGCCAATGCGGCGCGGCAGGGCCGGACGGCGCCGGCCGGAAGCAGGCCCGTCAACTCAAACGCGGTCAGGCCCGGCAGGCTGCGTAAACTGCATTAGAAACGCCTTATACCACTTTGAATTATTTTCGGAATTTCCTAGTTTAAGGTCTTGCTTTTGAGCTATAGCCACGGCGCAATCATCTGCCATAAAACGCCGAGGCCAGCGAGGGCAAGCACGAGCCGCGCAATGGGGTGAAGCGCCTCAACTCCGCCGCGCTCTCCTGGGGCGCGCCCAAAAATCGCGCCCCAGATTGGCATAGCGATGCTTCCGACCATGCAAATCACCAGCAAGACCGCCGAAAAAGCCAAGATTGGCACGGCAATAGCGTAGTAGAGCACCTCAACTGCGATGCCCACCCAGTTCGGCAACTCCGTCATGACCGGTTTGATGTATAGATGCCGCGACCAACACGGCGGACATCGCCGCGGTTGCAAAGATCTGTCAGCCGGCGACGAATCGCATGATGATAGTTGGGCACGCCGTCCTTCCAAGGTTCTCTGTGATGAGCGGTCACCAACGGAGATTTCCCCATTTCCCGGTAGATTTCCGGTAATGAAAGCGGCCGGGCACTCGCCCTGACGATCCGCAAGATCGCCTCGTCCCAAGTGTCAGACATCACTCGTCATCTCCGAGCGCGAGCGGGATATTCTCGTTCTGCTACGGGTAGGAGCGTTGCAGGGACCGCTCGAAAGCCGGCCAATTCGGCGCGGCGCGCATCAGCGCCATCGCCCTGACAAGATGCTCCCGCAGTTTCGGGTGCCCGACTTCGCCGGTCAGCCACTAGAAATTCCGTTTTATTTGTTTCAATTTTCCCCGCTGCCAGCCGCAGGGCCGTCAGATTCGTCGCGATCCGAATGACCGCCTTGCTTCGCCTCCGCACCGGCCGGAGAGTCTTCCGCGCCGTTCGCATCGCGCAGGCGCGACACCGAGACGACCCGCTCGTCGTCGTCGAGCCGGAACAGGGTCACGCCGCGCGTCTTGCGGCTGGCGATCCGGATATCGTCGCCGACCGGCACGCGGATGATCTGCCCGCCGTTGGTCACCAGGATCAGTTCGTCCTCTTCCCGCACCGGGAACGATCCGACGATCCGGGCTTCCCCGCCGTCGCGTTCGAGTTCCATATTCACGATGCCGCCGCCGCCGCGCCCGGTGATGCGGTATTCGTAGGCCGAAGTCCGCTTGCCGAAGCCGTCGTCCGACACGGTGAGCACGAATTCCTCGACGGCGTGCATATCCGACCATGGCGGCTCGACGATCCGGGCCGCCAGCTCGACATCCTCCCGGCTCGGCGTTTCTCCCTGCTGGATCCGCAGCCCGGCCCTCTTGTGGGCATTGGCGATGCGGACATATTCGTCCCGGGTTTCGGTTTCGGCGTCGACATGGTCCAGAATCGACAGGGAGATGACCCGGTCGTCCGGCGCCAGCCTGATCCCGCGCACGCCCCGGGAACCGCGGCCCTTGAACCGCCGCACTTCCGCCACGGGGAAGCGGATCGCCCGGCCGGCGGCGGTCGCCAGCAGGACATCCTGCCCGGCGTCGCAGGTTACGACCCCGACCAGCGTCTCGCCGTCTTCCAGCTTCATGGCGATCTTGCCGTTGGACATGACGTTGACGAAATCGGCCAGCGAATTGCGCCGCACCGTGCCGCTGCTCGTCGCGAACATGACGTCGAGGTCCGGCCATTCGGCTTCGTCCGGCAGCGGCAGGATGATGGAAATATTCTCGCCCGGCTGGAGCGGCAGCATGTTGACCATCGCCTTGCCGCGCGCCTGGGGCGTGCCGAGGGGCAGCCGGTAGACCTTGAGCTTGTAGACCATGCCGGTGGAGGAGAAGAACAGCACCGGCGTGTGGGTGTTCACCACATAGACCTGGTCGACGAAATCCTCCTCCTTGGTCTTCATGCCGGCGCGGCCCTTGCCGCCGCGCTTCTGCGCCCGGTAGGTCGCCAGCGGCACGCGCTTTATGTAGCCGCCGTGGGTGAAGGTGAGGACCATGTCCTCGCGCTGGATCAGGTCTTCGATATCCTGGTCGAAATCGCCGTCCTCGATCGCCGTGCGGCGCGGGTCGGCGTAGGTTTCCTTCATCTCGCCGAGTTCGTCGCGCAGGATTTCGAGCACCCGGATGCGCGAGCCGAGGATGTCGAGATAGTTGCGGATTTCCTCGACGATCTGCCGGAGATCCCCGCCGATCTTCTCGCGCTCCAGGCCGGTCAGGCGGTGCAGCCGAAGATCGAGAATGGCGCGCGCCTGCGCTTCGGACAGCCGGTAGGCGCCGTCTTCGCCGACGAGGCGGCCGGGCTCCGCGATCAGCGCGATCAGCGGCGCGACGTCGGCCGCCGGCCAGGCGCGTTCCATCAGGCCTTCCCGCGCCGCGGCGGCGTCGGGCGCATGGCGGATCAGCGCCACCACCTCGTCGATGTTGGCGACCGCGACCGCGAGGCCGGCCAGCGTGTGCGCCTTGCCGCGCGCCTCCTCCAGCAGGAAGGCGGTGCGCCGGACGATGATCTGCTCCCGGAAGGCCAGAAAGGCCCTGAGCACGTCGAGCAGGCCCATCTGTTCCGGCCGGCCGCCGTTCAGCGCGAGCATGTTGACGCCGAAGCTGGTCTGGAGCTGGGTGAAGCGGAAGAGCTGGTTCAGCACGACCTCGGGATCGGCGTCGCGCTTGACCTCGACCACGAGGCGCACGCCTTCCCGGTCGGATTCGTCGTTCGCGCCGGCGATGCCCTCGATCTGCCGCGACCGGGCGAGTTCGCCGATCTTTTCGAGCACGCGCTCCTTGTTCACCTGGTAGGGAATCTCGGTGAACACGAGGTTGTGGCGGCCGTTGCGGCCCTCCTCGACCTTGTGGCGCGCGCGCATGACGACGGCGCCCCGGCCGGTGCGGTAGGCCTCGTGGATGCCGGCCCGGCCCATGGCGAGGGCGCCGGTCGGAAAGTCCGGCCCGGGCAGCAGCTCCATAATGTCTTCGAGCGCGGCATCCGGCTCCTCGATCAGCCGGAGGCACGCGTCGATCACCTCGCCCAGATTGTGCGGCGGGATATTGGTCGCCATGCCGACGGCAATGCCGCCGGCGCCGTTGACCAGCAGGTTCGGATAGCGCGCCGGCAGGACGACCGGCTCCTGGCGCGATTCGTCGTAGTTGTCCTGGAAATCGACGGTGTTGCGGTCGATGTCGTCGAGCAGGGATTCCGCCGCCTTCGCAAGCCGCGCCTCGGTGTAGCGCATGGCCGCCGGCGGGTCGCTGTCCATCGAACCGAAATTGCCCTGGCCGTCGATCAGCGGCAGGCGCATGGAAAAGGGCTGCGCCATGCGCACCAGCGCATCGTAGATCGCCTGGTCGCCGTGGGGATGGTACTTGCCCATCACGTCGCCGACGATCAGCGCCGATTTGCGGTAGGGCCGGTCGCTGGTGTAGCCGCCCTGGCGCATGGCGTAGAGGATGCGCCGGTGGACCGGCTTGAGGCCGTCGCGCACGTCCGGAATCGCCCGGGCCACGATCACGCTCATGGCGTAATCGAGGTAGGAGCGCTTCATCTCCTCTTCGATGGAAATCGGCGCGATATCGCGTTCGGGCGTCGTCGGCTCGGCCAAGGCGGGGCAGTCTCGCTAAATCGAAGGGTTTTGCGGCGGTTCCCGGCGGTGGAAACCGCAGAAATCCGCCAATACCGGAGGTTGCACCGGCATAACGGGGAGCCGCTGCGAGTCCGGAGCGGAAAACACCACAAAATTTAGCATGCGGCCGGGCCGGTTACAACAAGATGATGTGGTGTAGCGGCCCGATTTGCGCACGGCTTCGAGGCGAAAATTCAGGCCCGCTTCGCCTGAACGTAGGCCACCACCTTCGGCGCGAGTTCCGGCGGTATCGCGAGCCCGGCTTCGTCCGCTTTCCGGGCCGCCTCGTCCGGCTCCCATCGCTCGCCGATCGTGCAGACCGCCAGCGCCATGGCGGCGGCCCGGGCGCCGGAGGCGCAATGGATCAGGATGGGCGCCGGCAGTTCCTGCATCCGGCGGCTGAGATCGTCGGTCGTCTCGACATTGCCGACCTGCGGCGGCGCCAGTGGGAAATGCAGCCAGGCCATGCCCGCGCCTTCGACGGCCGCGCCTTCGCTCTCCGGCGTCATGACCTGGCCGCGCTCGCCCGCCATGCGCAGGCTGACGACGGCGTTGAAGCCCTGCGCCTTGAAATCGGCGATTCGAGCGGCATCGGGAGCGCCGTAGGCGACGGCGAAGCGGCCGGTGAGGAAACGGATGTTCATGGCAGGGTTCTATATATTCAATTGTGCGAATGCAAACGCGCTGCGGCGATGTCGACGGCCTGCCGGCGGCGGCCGTCGCGCGGAGCGCCTCCCTTACCGTCATTTCGACCGGAGCCGTCCGGAGGACGGCGGAGTGGAGAAATCTTTCGACTGCGGAGCATGGTCCGTGGCTCCGCAGCGGAAAGATTTCTCCGCTCGCTGCGCTCGGTCGAAATGACGCGAGAGGGGTGCGCTGCGGTCGAAATAGCCCGCCCTGAGCGAAGCCGAAGGGACGGGTGGGGACAGGACGGTCTGAGGCGCCCCGGAACACTATCGCGAAAAAATACTTGAAACTCCCATAATGTTCCTATATTGATCTTAATGAACATAAATCGAACACAGAGGAGAGGTCCATGCCCGTTTCCTTCCCCGTGCCCGAACCGCG
>JAJEGH010000041.1 GCA_022819985.1 Alphaproteobacteria bacterium
ACCGCCGTCGTACCCCCCAACGTCTCCGACATCACCTTCGTAATCGCAGCCGTCAGCGTCGTCTTGCCATGATCCACATGACCGATCGTCCCAACATTCACATGAGGCTTCGTGCGCTCAAACTTCTCTTTCGACATGGTCGCCTGTTTCCTGTTCTCACGGGCTCCGCCGCCCTGCATCGCACCGGCCGGGCGGGAACGGAATTTCCAGTTCTCGTGCGGTCCGCCCCCCTGCGGCGGCCGCGGTTGACGGCGAACGATCCGGCGGGTCTCCGGCTGGAGCGGGCGACGGGAATCGAACCCGCATAACCAGCTTGGAAGGCTGGGGCTCTACCATTGAGCTACACCCGCAACCGGCATTCCGGCGCATCGCGGCGCGGAAAGCGTTGGTGGAGGGGGTTGGATTCGAACCAACGTAGGCTAAGCCAACGGGTTTACAGCCCGTCCCCTTTAACCACTCGGGCACCCCTCCGCGACAAGACCGGCCCCGGAGCCGGCTTCCCGAAAGAAGCGGGCTTTCCGCGCCACCCATTTGGACACCGCTTGCCGGATGTCAACGCATCCAGACGCAAAACGAGCCGCAGAAGCCGCCGCCATCGCACTCCGGCCGCTGTTCCTGCAGCTTGTTTGCATCCCGGCGGCCGCTACTATGCGATTCCATGGCGAAAATCAAGCACCCGCGCGGGCAAAAATCGCAGGAGAAGAGAGCCGGGCCGCAACCTGCCGCAGCAGCCCGGAAGCGGGCTTCGCCCCGGCGGCCGCTCATGCTCTGGGGCCTCCACCCGGTCCGGGCGGCGCTTGCAAATCCGCAGCGGCGGATCCTTGCGGGCTGGACCGCCGGGCCGGCGCTGGCGGATCTCGCCGATGCCGGCGCCGGGGGGCGACGAACGGGCTGGGAGACGATAACCGCGGCGCAGCTCGCAGCCCGGCTGCCCGACGGCGCTGTACACCAGGGCATCGCGGTTGCTGCCGAACCGCTGCCGCGCGCTTCCCTGGACACCGTTCTGGAGGCTGGTCCGGAAGCCGGCCCGCTGGTCGTGCTCGACCGGGTGACGGACCCGCAGAATGTCGGCGCCATCCTTCGCTCCTGCGCCGTCTTCGGCGCGGCGGCCCTGATCGCGACCGACCGCCACGCGCCGCCGGAATCGGGCGCGCTCGCGAAGGCAGCGGCCGGAGCGCTGGAAATCGTGCCCTGGGTGCGAGTCGCCAATCTCGCCCGCGCCCTGGCCCGGATCCGGGAGGCCGGCCGATGGGTCGCCGGTCTGGACGGAAGCGCGGACGCGACGATCGGCAGCGGCAGGCCGGCCGCCCGGTACGCCGGAACGGCGCTTGTCCTGGGAGCGGAAGGCGCAGGACTTCGCCGGTTGACCAGGGAAAATTGCGATATTCTCGTCCGTATACCGATGGCATATGCAGATAAAGACGAATCCGGTAACTTTATCGACAGCCTCAACGTCTCAAACGCTGCGGCGGTCGCTCTCTACGAGCTTTGCCGCAACTGAACGGTTATTTGAAGATCGGCTGAGTGCAGTAACGGAAGTAACGGTAACGGACCGGCCCATGCGCAAACTCTTTCTCATTCTGGCAATCTCGCTGGCGATCGCGCTGCTCTACCGCGCCGACTCGCGCGCTGCGGCAATCCAGTGCGATACCGTTCCGACGATACGGGCCCCTGCCGGCAGTCCGGACCGCAGGCTTGAGCCTGCTTTGCCGGACGCGACCGGAACCGTGGCGTGCCGGCGCCGGGCCGGATCGGGAGAGCGGGCATGATTATCGACTGGCACGTCCACTGGCTGCCGCCGGCACTGGCGGATGCGCTCAGGGTGCGGACGCACCCGCCGCGCACCGTCGCCGACGCGAACGGCGGACCGGGCAGCGAGCGGCTGGACGTTCATCGCGAGGTGCTGCCGGTCACGCCCGCCCTGATCGGGACCGCCGCCCGCCTCGATTTCATGGACCGGCACGGCGTGTCCCGGCAGGTTCTGTCGCTGCCCGGCCTGTTCGGCATCGACAGCCTTCCGGCGGCGGACGCCGCGCCCCTCGTGCGCCTGTTCAACGACGCTCTCGCCGCCCTGATCGCAGACCGTCCGACGCGGTTTTCGGGCTTGGCCGCGCTGCCCCTTGCCGATCCGGCGGCGGCAGCCGAGGAGTTGGCGCGGGCAATGGATACCCCCGGATTCGCCGGCGCGATCCTGCCGGCCGACGCCTTCCTCACCCGCCGCGAGGCCGAGGCCTGGGCGCCCCTGCTCGAAGCGGCGAACGCGCACCGCGCCCATATCTTCATCCACCCCGGCCCGGTGCCGGCCATCGGCGCCCAGCCGCCGCCGGACTATGGCGACAATGTCAACCTGCGCCATATCGTGCTGGACGTGCAGGCCCGGCTGAGCGCGGTGACGGTCACCCTGACGCTGACCGATTTTCTCGACGCTTTCCCGGACCTCACCGTCCAGGTCGCCAATCTGGGCGGATCGGTCCCCATGATGATCGAGCGCATGGACCACGTTTCGTCGCGGCGCACGCCCGATGCGCCGCTGCCGTCGGCGCGGATGAACCGGCTCTTCGTCGATACCTCCAGTTTCGGGCCCAGGTCGATCGCGCTGGCCGCCCGCACTTTCGGCGCGGACCGGGTGCTGCTGGGCACCGATCACCCGATTTTCGATACGCAGCGCACCGTGGAGGCGGTCCGCGCGTCCGGGCTGCCGGACGGCGCCGTCGCCGGCATCCTCGGCAACAACGGCGCAGCACTGCTCGACCGGTGAGCCGGAGGCAGCATCGCTTGCCCTCGAGCGCCGGTCTCGGTTAGCCATGCCCGACGAGGTTTCCAGGCAGGAGCGCGCCATGAGCGGCAAATTGCAGGACCGGGTCGTCATCGTCTCCGGCGCCGGGTCGGTGGGGCCGGGCTGGGGCAACGGGAAGGCCGCGGCAGTGCTCTACGCCAGGGCAGGTGCGAGGGTGCTGGCGGTCGACATGAACCCCGACGCCGCCGCCGAGACTGCGAGCATTATCGCGGGCGAGGGCGGCACAGCCGAAACCTTCACGGCGGATGTCAGCAAAACCGACCGGGTCGAGGCGATGGTCGAAGCCTGCCTGGACCGGTTCGGCCGGATCGACGTGCTGCACAACAATGTCGGCGTCGTCGCTCCCAAACCGACCGCCGAGCTGAGCGACGCGGAATGGGACCGGTTCCACGACGTCAACCTGAAGAGCATGTTCCTGACCTGCCGCACCGTGCTGCCGGTCATGGAGCGTAACGAATTCCGCATGGATGCCGACGGCCGGAAGATCGGCCGGGGCGCCATCGTCAACGTCGCCTCGATCGCCGGCATCCGTTGGCTCGGCGTGCCCTACATCCACTACTCCGTGACCAAGGGCGCGATCCTGCCGCTGACCCGGACGATCGCCGTGGAGTATGCGGCCCGGGGCATCCGCGCCAACGCCATCCTGCCGGGCCTGATGGATACCCCCATGGTCGTCAAGCCGCTCAAGGAGACCTACGGCGGCGGCGATCTCGCCCGGATGGCCGAGGCGCGCGACGCTCAGTGCCCGACCGGCTATATGGGCGACGGCTGGGACGTCGGCCACGCCGCCGTGTTTCTCGCCAGCGACGATGCCCGCTACATCACCGGCGCCGAACTGGCGGTCGACGGTGGGTTCAGCGCGAGAGCAGCCTGACCGGACGAACCCGCCCAGGCTGGCCTTCCGTTGGCAGGCCGCCCGGCACGAGAGGCTGTGACGACGCACCCGGATCGGATGCCTGGGCCTACTCCCACTCGATCGTTCCCGGCGGTTTCGACGTGACGTCGTAGACGACACGGCTGATGCCGGGGACTTCGTTGACGATGCGCGTCGCGATGCGGCTGAGGAAATCGTGGGAGAAGGCGAAGCTGTCGGCCGTCATGCCGTCGGTCGAGGTGACCGCGCGCAGGGCGCAGACCCAGTCGTAGGTCCGTTCGTCGCCCATCACGCCGACCGCGCGGACCGGCAGCAGCGCGGCGAAGGCCTGCCAGATTTCGTCGTACAGCCCGGCGTTGCGGATTTCCTCCAGATAGATCGCATCGGCGCGGCGCAGCAGATCGGCCTTCTCGCGGGTCACCGGGCCGGGAATGCGGATCGCCAGTCCGGGGCCGGGAAACGGGTGGCGCCGGATGAAAGCCTCGGGCAGGCCGAGGTCGCGGCCGAGCGCCCGGACCTCATCCTTGAACAGGTCGCGCACCGGCTCGACCAGTTCCATGTTCATGCGCGCCGGCAGCCCGCCGACATTGTGGTGGGACTTGATGGTGACGCTCGGCCCGCCGGTCGCCGAAACCGATTCGATGACATCGGGATAGAGCGTGCCCTGGGCCAAGAACCGGGCGCCGCCGATCGCCTTCGCCTCTTCCTCGAACACATCGATGAACAGGCCGCCGATAATCTTGCGCTTGGCTTCCGGATCTTCGACTCCATCCAGGGCACCGAGGAACCGGTCCGAAGCGTCGCGATGGACCAGCGGAATGTTGTAGTGGTTCCGGAACAGCTCGACGACCTGTTCCGCCTCGCCCAGGCGCAGCAGGCCGTGATCGACGAAAATGCAGGTGACCTGTTCGCCGATCGCCTCGTGCAGCAGCACGGCGACGACCGAGGAATCGACGCCGCCGGACAGGCCGCAGATAACCCGGCCGCGGCCGACCTGCGCCCGGACCCGCCCGATCGCCTGCTCGCGGAACGCCGCCATCGTCCAGTCGCCGGAGCAGCCCGCGATTTCGTGTGTGAAATTCGCCAACAGTCGCGCACCCGAAGGCGTGTGCACCACTTCCGGATGGAACTGGACGCCGTAGAAGCGCCGGTCTTCGTCGGCAATGGCAGCGAAGGGCGCGCCTTCGCTGGTGCCGACGACCCGGAACCCTTCCGGCAGGGAGATCACACGGTCGCCATGGCTCATCCAGACCTGGTGGGTTTCGCCCGGCCGCCACACGCCGTCGAACAGCCGGCAGGCGGCCTCGACGCGCAGCGTGGCCCGGCCGAATTCGCGATGGTCCGAGGATTCGACCGCACCGCCCAGGATATCGACCATGGTCTGCTCGCCGTAACAGATGCCGAGCACCGGCAGGCCGAGGTCGAAGACGACTGGCGGCGCCGAAGGCGTGCCTTCTACCGCAACGGACGCAGGGCCGCCCGACAGGATAATGGCCTTCGCGCCGAATTCCCGGATCGCCGCCTCGCCGATATCGAACGGGTGGATTTCCGAATAGACGCCCGATTCCCGGACCCGGCGCGCGATCAGCTGCGTGACCTGCGAGCCGAAATCGAGAATCAGGATACGATCTGTCATGACGGATCGAGCGGATCGGGCGGAGGTAACATCCGGGCCGGCTTATATCAGCAGGCGGCTCGGCCGTGCCATGGGAGAATTCGGTCCCGCCTCAGACCGCATCGAGATCGGGCCAGGCATAGCCGATTTCCGGCAGGTCCGTGCCCCACAGCCTTTCGGTCCGTTCGGCGGTGCGCACGCCGCCCGCCGCCTCGTAGAAGAAGCGCGACGGGTTGCCGGCCAGCACCCACAGCATCGCCCGACAGTAACCGCCCGTCCGCAGCCCGCGCAGCGCGGCGCGAAGCAGAGACCGTCCGATACCGCGGTTCTGCCAGTCCTGATCGACGTAGAGCAGATAGATCTCGCCATCCGTCTTCGGCCCACCGCGCGCCCGGCCCGCGCTGCACAGGCCGATGACGCCGGGGGCCGGCGCCCGCGCCGCGAGGATGAACTGCCTGTCGGTCTGGCGGCCGATCCAGCCGGCGAAACGGGCTTCGTGAGCCGATTCCCGCATCGCGACCAGCACCCGGTCCGGCAGCAGGCCGGCATAGGCCGCGCGCCAGGTTTCGACATAGACTTTGGCAAGCGCTGCCGCGTCTTCCGGCCGGGCCCGTTCGATGCGGAGTCCGTCCGGCGCCGTCATGGCCGTGTCTTTTCCATGATCGCAATGAAAAAGCCGTCGGTCGATCCGATGTGGGGCAGGAGTCGAGCGAAATCGCCCTCTATGGCTCCGGCCGGCGCCGCCGCGTCCGGTATCGCGGTCCAGACTTCGCCGGCGCGTATCGGCGCGAAGCCGGCATTTTCCCGGAGAAACCGTTCGGCGATCGAGTCGTTCTCGGCGGGAAAGAGGGAGCAGGTCGCATAGACGAGGCGGCCGCCGGGCGCGACGGCAGCGGCGGCGGCCTGCAGAATGTCGTGCTGCGCCTTCTGCAACTCGGCATAGCGCGTGCTGTCGAGCCGCCACGGCGCTTCGGGCTGCCGCCGCCAGGCGCCGCTGCCGCTGCACGGCGCGTCCACGAGCACCCGGTCGAACGCCGCGGCTTCCACCGCAGCGCCCGGCTCGATTTCCCGGCATTCGATTATCGTCGCGCCGGCGCGCTGCGCCCGGCCGGGAAGCGACGCCAGTCGGCCTGCGTCGGTATCCGTCGCCACGATCCTGCCGTCGTTCGCCATGGCCGCAGCCAGCGCCAGGGCCTTGCCGCCGCCGCCGGCGCAATAGTCGAGCACCTGCATCCCCGGTTCGGCCGCCACCAGCGCCGCGACGATCTGGGAGCCCTCGTCCTGGCTCTCCAGCCAGCCGTCGCGCATGGCGGGCAGACGCGCCAGGTTCGCCCGGGACAGCAACCGGATACCGAACGGGCTCAGCACCGTCGGCGCGGCATCGACGCCGGCCTCCCGCAGCGCGGCCAGACAGGAGTCGCGGTCGGCCTTGAGCGTATTGACCCGCAGGGTCGCCGGCGCCTCTTCCGCGAGCGCCTGCCAGCCTGCCGGACCGGCGGCGCCAAGCACCGGTTCGGCTTCGGCGGCCAGCCAGTCCGGCATGTTGGCGACGGCCCAGGGCGGCGGATCGCCGGCCTCGCGCACCGCGGCGGCAAGCTGCAACTCCGCCGCGTCGAGGCTCCCCGGCGCGTAGCCCAAACCGTGGAAATCGGCGGCGATCCCGGCGTCGGACCGGCCCACCGCGCCGGCCAGCGCGGCGATGGCCAGTTCCCTGCCGGTCAGACTTTCCTGTCCGCTCGCCCAATGCGCCCGGCCCCGGTAGCGCAACGCCTGCCAGACCAGTCCGATGATCGCCCGGCGGTCTTTCGATCCGATGTAGCGGCGCTTCCGGGTGTATCCTGCAACGACCGCATCGGCCGGGGTCCGCTCCCGTCCGGCCGGCGGCGCGAGGACGGCGCCGAGGATTTCGATTGCCGCCTGGACGCGCCCGCCTGGGGTCATGCGGCCCGTCTAGAGCCCGCGATAGTTCGGCGCTTCACGGGTGATGGTCACGTCGTGAACGTGGCTCTCGCGCAGGCCGGCCCCGGTAATCCGCTGGAACCGCGCATTTTGCTGCAAATCGGCGATCGTGCGGCTGCCGGTGTAACCCATAGCCGCCTGAAGGCCGCCGACCAGTTGATGCAGGACGGCGGCGAGCGGCCCCTTGTAGGGCACCTGCCCCTCGATGCCTTCGGGCACCAGCTTGAGCGGCTCGGCGATTTCCTGCTGGAAATAGCGGTCGGCCGAACCGCGCGCCATGGCGGCGACCGAACCCATGCCGCGATAGCTCTTGTAGGACCGCCCCTGGTAGAGGAAGACCTCGCCGGGCGCCTCGTCGGTCCCGGCGAACAGCGAGCCGATCATGGCGACCGAGGCGCCGGCGGCGATCGCCTTGGCCAGATCGCCGGAATACTTGATGCCGCCGTCGGCGATCGCCGGCACGTCCGCCGCCGCGCAGGCCTCGGCGCATTCCATGATCGCCGTCAGCTGAGGCACGCCGACGCCTGCCACCATCCGCGTCGTGCAGATCGACCCCGGCCCGATGCCGACCTTGACGGAATCCGCTCCGGCATCGATCAGGGCCTTCGCGCCGTCGGCCGTCGCGACGTTGCCGGCGACCAGCTGGGTGGCGTTGCTCAGCCTCCGGATCCGCTTGACCGCCGCCAGGACACCGTCGGAATGGCCGTGCGCGGTATCGACGACCAAAACGTCCACGCCGGCGTCGAGCAGGGCTTCGGCCCGCTCCAGCCCGGCCTCGCCGACGCCCGTCGCCGCAGCAACGCGCAACCGGCCCCGCTCGTCCTTGCAGGCGTTCGGATGGCGTTCGGCCTTGTCGATGTCCTTGACCGTGACGAGGCCGGTGCAGATGCCGTCCTCATCGACCACTAGCAGCTTCTCGATCCGGTGCTTGTGCAGCAGGCGCTTGGCCTCGGCCCGGTCGACCGATTCGGCTACGGTCACCAGGTCCTCGCTGGTCATCAGTTCGCGCACGGGCTGTTGCGGATTGTCGGCGAACCGGACGTCGCGGTGGGTGATGATGCCCGCCAGCCGGCCGTTGCCGCGCTCGACCACCGGAACGCCCGAGATTTTGTGGCGGTTCATCAGATGCAGCACGTCGGCAAGCGTCTTGTCCGGCGTGACCGTGACCGGGTTCACCACCATGCCCGATTCGTACTTCTTGACCTTGCGGACTTCGCCGGCCTGTTCCGCCGGCGCCATATTCTTGTGCAGCACGCCGATACCGCCCGCCTGGGCCATGGCGATGGCGAGTTTGTGTTCGGTGACCGTATCCATCGCGGCCGAGATCAGGGGGATACCCAGCCGGATCGACCGGGTGAGCCGGGTTCCGGTCCCGGTTTCCGCGGGCAGAACGTCCGACCGGCCGGGTTGCAGCAGGACGTCGTCGAAGGTCAGGGCCTCGGGGATGGATGCGGAAAGCGGAACGTCGGGGGCGGACATGCGGTTCGGGCCTGCGCGCTGCAAGGTTGCGGGGAGCGGTTGGCGGATGCCGATTGTCCGGCCCGTTTAACCACGTTCGAGTGGCAAGGCAAAGCCGCGCGCTACTCGGCGTCCTCCTGATTGCCCGGCGCCACGCGCTGAAAGGCGTCCAGCGCGTTGCACGTCTCGCCGATGCGCCGGACGGTCGGGAAGCGGTCCATGTCGGCTCCGAAGCGCGCCGCGTTGAACAGCTGAGGCACCAGAAAGATATCCGCCATCGTCGGCGTCTCGCCATGGCAGAAAGATCCGGTCGCCGGATGGTCCGCCAGCATGCGCTCGAGCCCGGCGAAACCGAGTTCGATCCAGTGCCGCGCCCAGGCCGTCACGGCGTCCTGGCCCTGGCCCAGTTCGTTTTGCAGATATTGCAGCACCCGCAGGTTGCCGATCGGGTGGATGTCGCAACCCGGCACCGCGGCCATGGCGCGCACCCGCTGCCTGCCGAGCGGATCGGACGGCAGCAGCGGCGGCTCGGGGAAGGTTTCCTCCAGCCACTCGAAAATCGCCGGCGACTGGACCAGCAGATCGCCGCCGTCGGTCTCCAGCGTCGGCACCTGATGCTGCGGATTGAGGCGGCCGTAATCCTCGCTGAACTGGGCGCCGTCGCGCAGATGGATCGAAACCTGCCGGTATTCGAGGCCTTTGAGATTGAGGGCAATGCGCATCCGGTAGGCAGCGGACGAGCGATAATAGCCGTAAAGGAGCAGCATGGCAGATGTCCCCGCTTGGGCCGGGAGGCTGTGGGCGGCCGAGCTTCGGCGACACGCGGCCCGTTCGGATGGAGCGCCGTCAGGCTGCCGTCTTGCGGAACACGTCCAGCAGGGCGTCCGGCTGGGCGTAGAAGGGCGAATGGCTGCCGCCCATCCGGTGCACCACGGTCTTGCCGCCGATGCCGGACCCGTCGACCAGCTCGACCATCCTGTCCTGCGCCGCCGCCGGGATCGCCCGGTCGTCGGCCAGATGGACGTAATGGCGCGCGATCTTGCCGAATTTCGCCGGCGTGACCGGCGATTTGACGCCGATCGTCTGGGCGACCTCGTCGCAATGCAGCAGATTGGCGATCGCCGCGAAATGGCCGTCGGTCACGTCGGCGTAGAACGTATCCTTCGCCGCGGCAACATAGGCGGGATCGGACGACCTGGGATCGATCCGCAGCGCGCCGATCTTGGCCGGATCGCCCATCACCAGCGGCAGCACCTTGCCGGCCTTGAAGCTGGGATCGCCGAGCATCTCGCCCGGCGACATGCCGCCGCGCAGCATGAAGGCGGTAAGGTAGACGACGGAATGGACCAGGTCGGGAACCGCCTCGGCGACGGCCGAGATCGTGTTGCCGCCCCAGGAATGGCCGACCAGCACCACCTTGCCGTCGCCGACGCCGGCCGCGCTTTTCACCACGTCGACGACATGGGCGGTGCGCTGCGCCTGGGTGATGCCGGCAACCGGCGAGACTTCGGTGGCGAAGGCCTTCTTGTCGAGCGGGCGCTTCAGGAACGAGGCGGGAAACCGGGTGCGGGAGCCCGCGCCGGGCAGATCCACGGCGAAGGCGGCGTGACCGGCCTTGGCGAGCCGGATCGTCATCTCGTTCCAGGTCCAGGCGCCGTGCCAGGAGCCGTGCACCAGCACGAAGGCCGGCTTCGCCTTGCCGGCGGCCCGGGCCCCGGCGGACGCGAGCGCATAGACGCCGGCGCCCGCGGCCCCGGCTTTGAGGATGTCGCGGCGGTTCATGGCGGAAGCCTCCCTTGACGGTTCGATACCGGATTGTGCGGGGCGCGTCCCCGGATGGCAAGGACGCCGCGTCCCGCAGTCGGAGAAATTCAGGCCGGAGAGATTCAGAACACCATTTCCATCGGCAGGCCGCGGGCGTCTTTCGGCGGATCGGCCGGCAACTGCCCGTGGCAGCCCAGAAGGACCCTCGCGGCCGAGCGGCACAGCGCCAGCGCATCGACGATATCGTCCCGCGCCGCGCCGGAGCCGCGCGCCTTGTGGAGCCAGTCCAGAACCGTAGCCGGGTCGATGAAATCAGCCAGCGCGTCCAGCCGTTCGGCCTGGCCTTCTCGTTTTCTTTTCTTTTTGGCCATGGGTCGTCCGGCTGCGTCTGCGAACGAAAGTTCAGGATGGCCTTCACGGAATGTCCGGTTGCGCGCCGGCGTTATCCAGTCATCGACCTCCCGTATCTTTGGCAGGATGTTCCACATCTGGCAGGTCAGGCCCTCGCCGTCCCGCTTGCCCCAGGCGTTGGCTTCTTCGTAGCTGTTCATCGCGAGCAAGGGCCGCCGCACTCCGGTGAAAACAGTCATCCAGCGCCGGTCCAGCAACTTGCGGGCTTCCAGATCGCAGGCGCGCCGGCCGCTTTCGGGCAGGCCGATGGGGATGTCGATCACGGTCATGTCCGTGGCAGGCAGACCGTCCAAGGAAGCGACGACGAGCGGCTCCCCGAAGCGGCCCGCCGCGTCGCGCCGGACCATGACCCAGCCGGCGCGGCAGCCGTCGATCCCGGCGACGGTGCGGCCCGGTGTCGGCAAGAAAGATGGTTCGTCCGGCGGAGGAGCGAGGATATCTGGGGTCATCGCCCCATCGTGCGACAAGCGCCCCTGTCGCGCCAGCGGCCGATGCCGCCGGCCCTGCCGTTGCGCCGGTTCCGGCGCTTGCCTATAAGCGCCCTGCCGTCTGCCTTTCCCCGATTGCAGCAACCGAACGAGAGGCCCGCATGTCCGGTCCGCTGGAAGGACTCCGCGTTTTCGACCTGACCCGAATCCTCGCCGGCCCGACCGCGACGCAGGTCCTGGCCGACCTCGGCGCCGACGTCATCAAGGTCGAGCGTCCCGGCACGGGCGACGACGTGCGCGGTTGGGGCCCGCCTTTCCTGAAGGACGCGAACGGCGAAGAACTGCTCAACGACAGCGTCTATTTCAACGCGGCGAACCGCAACAAGCGCTCGGTCACGCTCAATCTTGCGACCCCGGAAGGCCAGGGCCTCGCCCGGCGGATGATCGCGCAGTGCGATATCCTGTTCGAGAACTACAAGACCGGCGCGCTGGCGAAATACGGCCTCGCCTACGACGATCTGAAGGACGAGTTTCCCGGCCTGATCTATTGCTCGCTGACCGGCTTCGGCCATACCGGCCCCTACGCGCCGCGCAGCGGCATCGACCTCGTCATCCAGGCGACCGGCGGCATCATGTCGATCACCGGGCCGGAGACCCAGGAGCCGTGCAAGGTCGGCGTCGGCGTGGCGGACCTGATGTGCGGCCTGTATTGCAACGTCGGCATCCTCGCAGCCCTGCGCCATCGCGAGCGCACCGGCGAGGGCCAGCATCTCGATATGGCCCTGCTCGATTCCCAGGTCGCCTGGCTGGTCAACGAGGGCATGAACTACCTGCACACCGGCGAGTCGCCGAAGGCCTGGGGCTCGGCCCATGTCTCGATCGTGCCCTACCAGGCCTTCCCGGCGTCGGACGGCAGTTTCATTCTGGCCGTCGGGACGGACCGGCAGTTCGTCGCCTTCGCGGACTTCGCCGGCGCGCCGGAGCTGGCCGAAGATCCGCGCTTCGCCACGAATTCGCTGCGGGTGCGCAACCGGGCCGCCTGCGTCGAAGCGGTCTCGGCGCTGACCCGGCTGAAGCCGCGCAATCACTGGCTGGAGGGCCTGCCGCCGCTCGGCGTGCCGGTCGCGCCGGTCAACAGCATCGGCGAAACCTTCGAGGACCCGCAGGTCCGGTCGCGCGACATGGTCGTCGAGATTCCCCACAGCGCAACCGGCAAGGCCGAACCCTACATCGCCAGCCCGCTCAAGCTGTCGAAGACGCCGCCGGAATACACCCGCCCCGCGCCGACCGTCGGCGAACATACCGACGAGGTGCTGGGGGAATTGCTGGGGCTGGACACCGCAGCGGTCGCCGACCTGCGCGGCAAGGGCGTGGTGTAAGTAGCGGGCGCCCGTCAGAGGCGGCGGTTGACGGCCGCCGTGGCGGCGTCGGTCAGCCGCCGGCCCTCGAAGACGTAGCCGGCCGCGACCGTCGTGCCGGGTTTGAAGTAACAGCTGACCAGCTTGCGCGTGTTGCTCTGGATATAGGTCAGCGTCACGCCCGTGACCCTGCGCCCGCCGAGCGTCCGCTGCCCCTGGGCGGCATCGCCGACCTCGAAGCGGGACTTGTCGGGGCCGCCTTCGACCAGCACCTGCAGCGCCTTTTCGCAGCTTTTCTCTTCTGCCGTCGAAAAAACGCCGGTGCTGCAGGCGCCGAGGAGCGCAGCGCCGAACGGCGCCAGGACAAGCAGGGGAAGATTGCGCATTCGGGGCCTCGGGCAGCAGCGTGACGTTCCGGAAATATGCGAGCCGGAAATATGCGAGAATGGCGGCTGTTGCGCAATCCCGAACGGCATCGCCCGGCGGCCGGTCTCCGGCAGCGCAGGCGTGCCGCGGCAATTATCCCGCGCCCGCCAGTTCCGCGAAGCGCGCCGCGCCGAGCCCGGCGGCATCGGCGGCGGCCTGCAACTCCGCCCAGGTGGCATCGTCGATCCCGACGCCGGAACGGCGGCGCTCCGCCTTGTGCAGGCGTTCCGGCTCCCCGGCGACCAGCACCGGTTCGGCCGGGTTTGCCGGCGGCGCGGCCTTGACCCAGTCGACGACGGCGGCGGCCTCGGCCAGGAACGGCCCGCGCCCGGCCAGCCGGTCCGGGTCGATGACGATGGTGAGCATATTGTTGCGGATGCCGGCGTCGCGCCCGCGCTCCGGCCGGATGGTCATGCCGCCGGTGAGCGCCGCACCGAGCAGTTCGGCCATGAGCGCGAGGCCGTATCCCTTGTGGTCGCCCATCGGCGTCATGGCGCCGGTCGGATCGGTGAACATGACCGAGGGATCGTCCGTCGGCCGGCCGGCACTGTCGAGCAGCAGGCCGTCTTCCATCCGGCGGCCTTCGTTCATGGCGACCCGGACCTTGCCGAGCGCGACCTTGCTGGTGGCGAAATCCAGGATGACCGCCGGCTTGCCCCCGCCGGCCGGGACGGCGATGCAGACCGGGTTGGTGAGGAAGCGGGCATCGGCGCCGCGGAACGGCGCGACCGTGGCCGGGTGTCCGCCGACATTGACGAACTGGATCGAGACCATGCCCGCCGCGGCGCAGACCTCGCCGTAGGTGCCGACCCGGCCGATGTGATGCGCCAGAATGAGGCCGCTGACCGCCACGCCAGTTTCCTGCGCCCGCTCCAGGGTCCGCCGGGTGATCTCCAGGGCCGCAACCTGGCCGTGGCCGCCGCCGGCGTCGCAGAGCAGGAACGGCCCGTCGTCGCGCAGGGTCTCCAGCGGCCGGTTGACGGCCAGCGTACCGGCCTGCCAGTTCCGCACATAGGTCGGCATCATGCCGACGCCGTGGCTGTCGTGGCCCTTGAGATTGGCCTCGACCAGGTGATCGGCCACGACCTCCGCCTCGCTGTCGCTGCTGCCCATGGCGGCGAGCATGGCCCTGACAGCGATTTTGAGGCTGGCGTGCGGGACGGTCGGCATGGCAGGACACTCGCGCAATTCACGAAAAGAGGAAGGCCGGCCGCGGCGCCGGCAGCAGAGATGGCCGAACTCTCCCGCATTTTGACCATTGCCGATATGCGCAAGGCGGCGCAGCGCCGGCTGCCGAAGACGATCTTCGATTTCGTCGACGGCGCGGCGGAGGACGAACTGGGCAAGGCGCGTAACACCGCCGCGCTCGACGCCGTGCAGGTGACGCCGAACTACCTGGTCGATATCCGGGAACGCAGCCAGAAAACGGAACTGTTCGGGCACCTCTGGGACCGCCCGGTCGGCATCGCGCCGACCGGCATGAGCAACCTGGTCTGGCCGGACGCCGACCTGTGCCTGGCGCGCGCCGCGCTGGCGGCCAACGTGCCCTATATTCTGAGCACCGCGGCGACCACGTCGATCGAGGATATCGGCACGGCGACGGAGGGCCGGTTCTGGTTCCAGCTTTACGGCCAGAGCGACCGGGAAACCAATCTGGACCTGATCCGCCGGGCGCAGGAAGCCGGGGCGCAGGCGCTGGTGCTCACGGTCGATGCGCCCTGGCCCGGCAAGCGCGAGCGCGACCTGCGCAACGGCTTCGTCGTGCCGGTCCGGATGACGCCGAAAATGCTGCTGGACGGCGCGCTGCACCCGCGCTGGGCCGCGCGCTTCCTGTTCAACCCGACGCCGCGGCTTGCCACCATCGCGGCCTATGTGCCCGGGAAGGCGAGCGCCCGGACGCTTGCCGCCTTCATGGCGGCGCGGATCTCGCAGGCGCTGACCTGGGACGACCTGGCCTGGCTCCGCGACGCCTTCGACGGGCCGTTCCTGCTGAAGGGCCTGCAGTCCCCCGCCGATGCCGTGCGGGCGAAGGAACGGGGCGTGGACGGCATCATCGTGTCCAACCACGGCGGACGGCAGCTCGACTCCGCCCCGGCGCCGGTCAGCGTCCTTCCCGCGATCCGCGCCGCCGTCGGGCCGGAGACGGCGTTGATCCTGGACAGCGGCATCCGGCGCGGCTCCCACATCGGCCGGGCGCTGGCGCTGGGCGCGGATTTCACGATGGTCGGCCGCGCGACCCTGTACGGCGCCGGGGCGGCGGGCCGGGCCGGCGTCGAACGCTCCCTCGACATCCTGCGCGACGAACTCGACCGCTTCCAGGCCCAGACCGGCTGCCCGGAGACAAGCGAGATCGGAAAACTGGAGGCCACGCTGCCGGCGGCGGCGTGACGGGACTGCCGCCCTCCCCTACAGGTCCTTCAGCACCTTGCGGGTCTCCTCAAGCGTCAGCTGCTCGCGCTGCGCATCGTCGAGATAGGGCACGCCGATGCCGTAGTCGCGCCAGCGGGCTGCCACCTTGCGCTCCAGGTCCGGATCGATGGTGTTGACCGGCGGCCAGCGGTTGCCGTCCCAGTCCGGGTTCGGCGCATGCTCCCAGCTCCGGGTCGCGTCGATCAGGGTGCGGGTCCATTTGCCGGTGCCGTAGGCCTTGACGTCCCGGTCCTCGCGCAGGGTCGACGGGTCGAGCACCGAGCCGTAGGTCGGCCCGACCAGCCAGACATCGCCGCGGCTCGCATTGACCCGGAAGGCCCAGGCCCATTCCAGCGCCTCGGGATCGCGGATATCGATATCCTCCTCGACCACCGTGACATTCTTGAAGAACCACTGGCCGGCGCTCGTGCCCCACAGCGCCATGCCGATCTGCTGGGCGTGGCCGCGATACTGCTTGCGCGCCTGGACGACGATGTTGGTGCCGGTGACGACCGGCGGCATCCAGACGTCCGTGATCCCGCTGACGCCGGCGTCCTCCAGCATGTTCCAGGCGATCGCCGACCAGGAATAGGCGCAGAGCAGCGAATCCTCCGACGGAAGGCCCGGACGGGCGCCCTCCAGCGCGCCGCGCATGATCGGGTCGTGGCGGTGGGTGACGCAGGAGACCTCGACGACCGGCTTGGGCGACGGCTTGCCGCCGAGATAGCCCGGATAGTCGGCGAACGGCCCCTCCATCTCCCAGGTCGCGGGATCGGGATCGATCCAGCCCTCGACGACGATTTCCGAGGTCGCGGGAACCTGGAGCGGCACGGTCTCGCAGTCGATGAGTTCGACCGGCCGGCCGAGGATCGCGCCCATCATGTCCCATTCGCAGACATGCTTGGGGAAGGGCGAGCCGGCGCAGAAGGGCATGACGTCGTGCCAGCCGTAGGACATGGCGACCGGCATCCGGCCCTTTGCGTCGCGGTATTTCAGGAAATGGTCGCCCCAGCCCTGGGTCGGAACCAGCAGTTTGCCGATCTTGGCCGGCCCGAGCACCTGGCCGCGGTAGAGGCCGATATTCGGCCGGTCGGTCGCCGGATCGTGGGTGATGACGCCGCAGAAGGTGTCGATGAACTTGCCGCCGTCGGTCGCGTGCCAGCGCGGCGCCGGGAACTGCTCCAGGTCGATGGCCTCGCCGGTCAGGATATTCTCCTTGCACGGTCCGTGCTCGACCGTCACCGGGCGGACCGGGTTGCGGTAGGCGTCCTTGAGATGGCGCACCATCGCCTTGTCGCTCGCATCCTCCGGCAGGCCGAGCATCAGGCGCACCTGCGCCTTGTTCGAAATTCCGCAGGTGACGAACTTGGTGCTCGTCGTGGTCCGGTAGTCGCGGATATTGCGGAAGAACAGGCCGGGCCCCTGCAGCGCGATATTGACCCGGGCGATGGCGCCGATCTCCTCGTCCCAGTCGACCGGCACGTCGATCCGGCGCAGCTGGTTGTGCGCTTCCAGGGTTTCGAGCCAGGTGCGCAGGGACGGCCCGGCTTCGCGCGCCGGCCCGGAGCCGCGCGCGGACGCTGCCGCGGCGAGGCCGGCGACGGCGGGATCGACGGGTTTGTTCATCGGGACAGCCTCCGCGCTGTGGAAACGGGACTATAGCACGGACAGGGCGCCTGTCGCGCAAACCCGCGCCGGGTGTGCGGTAAGGGGCGTCTTCGGGTTCCGGCGCCGCGCCGTTTTGCTGCGGGATATTCCTCCGGCGATGCGCCACGATGGCGGCCGAGCTTCCGCGCCGCGCCCGTTGCGGCGCCCGAATACCGGAGGAGCGGACGGCCCAGATGCCCCGACCCGAAAAACCCAATTTCGTCCTGATCGTCACCGACCAGCACCGGGCCGACCATCTGGGCTGCTACGGCAACGATATCGTGCGGACGCCGCATATCGATTCGATCGCGGCGCGCGGCCTGGCCTTCGACCGTTTCTATGTCGCCAGCCCGATCTGCATGCCCAACCGGGCGACCGTCATGACCGGCAAAATGCCGAGCGCCCACGGCGTGCCGACCAACGGCCTGCCCCTGCCGCTCGAAGCGGTCACCTTCGTCGACCTGCTGCGCGCCGAGGGCTACCGGACCGCCCTGGTCGGCAAGTGCCATCTCCAGAACATGACGCCCACCCCGGTCGAGGACTGGAACTATCCGGCCCCGCCGCCCGGCCGCCGCCCGCCGCCGGAATTCGCCGAAGCCTACAGGCGCGCGGTCGACGGCCCCGGTTACGAGGTCGAGCGGAGCGAACTCTTCATCGCCGACCCGGACCGCGTTGTGGAGACGCCCTATTACGGCTTCGACGAGGTCCGCCTGGTCACCCGCCACGGCGACGACACCCAGGGCCATTACACCCGCTGGCTGCTCCGGCGGACCAACGACCCGGATTCGCTGCGCGGGCCGGAGAACGCGCTCGACCGCGGCGACATTATCGCGCCCCAGGCCTGGCGCACCCGGATGCCGGAGGAACTCTATTCCACCAGCTATATCCGCGAGACGGCGATCGGGATGCTCGACTCCTTCGCCGAAACGCCGGACCGACCCTTCTTCATGCAGTTTTCCTTTCCGGACCCGCACCATCCGTTCGTGCCGCCGGGCCGCTACTGGGGCATGTACGATCCGAACGACATTCCCGTCCCGGCCTCTCTCGGCGCCGAGCATGTCGATCCGTCGAACCTGTGGCGCCGGTTCCACCGGGACCTGGAGGACGGCGTCGCCAGGCGCGAGCATGTCCATCCCTACGCCTGCTCGGCGCGCGAGGCCCGGGAATCGATCGCTCTGACCTACGGCATGATCTCGATGATCGACGACGCGGTCGGCGCCCTGCTGGCCCGGCTCGACGAACTCGGCCTGGCCGACAACACCGTGCTGATCTTCACCACCGACCATGGCGACCTGATGGGCGACCACGGGCTGATGCTGAAGCACGGCTTCCACTATGAGGGCCTGATCCGGGTGCCCTTCATCTGGGCCGAGCCGGACGGCGGCGTGGCAGGCGGGACCGGGGGACGGAGCGACCTGCTGTCGGGCTCGATCGACATCGGCGCGACGGTGCTCGGCCGGGTCGGCCTGGCGCCGCCCAACGGCAACCGGGGCTTCGACCTGATGGCGGCGGCGCGGGCCGGCGCGCCGGTGCGCGACGCCCTCCTGGTCGAGGAGGAGGACCTGCCTGTCAACTCGAACGTCGAGCGTTACATGCGCCTGCGCACCCTGGTCACCGGGCGCTGGCGGCTGACCTTCTGGGACGGCGACCCGCTCGGCGAACTGTTCGACCGCGAGGAAGACCCGCTGGAATTGCGCAACCTGTGGAACGACCCGGCGGCGCAGGGCGTCAAGGCCGACCTGCTCGAACGGATGCTGCGCGAAACCCTCCATCACCAGGACATGGGCCCGAAGGCGCAATGGTGCGCCTAAGGGCGGCGGCCGCAGGTCTGCGCTCTCTTTTTTTGAGCGGCCGCTCCAGTATTTTTTCTCCGCAAATGCCGCTTTTTCCGCAGTTTTCCACCGTTTTTCGGCCCACACGCCAAATTAGACAGACCGGTCTGTCTTTTGATATTTTTTTCACCCGGCGGCGCCCGAACCCCGCGGAATCGCTGGAAAACGCGCTCCGGGGTGGTCGCAAAAACGATTCGAGAAGGAATGTTTCCATACTCCTGCTTCGGGCAGCGGGCAGCGCCCCGAACCCCCGCTCCCTTTACCGTCATTCCGACCGGAGCCCCGGCCCGCAGGGCCGGGGCGTAGTGGAGGAATCCGGCAGGCGCTCCCCCCGGAAAACAGTGGCGACGCCACAGGACAGTGCCTGGGGCCGGCCTCCGTCGCCGGCCGGATTTCTCCGCTACGCGGCGGACGCCGCTTCGGTCGAAATGACGGGTAGGGGGTTGCACTTCGGTCGGAATAACGGCGAGGAGGGTGTGCCCGGCTGGGATGGCGGGTCCTTCTCAAAGAACGGAACGACGGGAAGAGGGCGATCCGGCCGACCGCGGCGGGCGCACTTTGGGTAGTGATAGAGAACGTATATAGCACAACTTTCGCGATGTCAAGGATAATTATCGAAAAAGAGGAAATATTTTTGAGACCCGGTTTGCCGGATCCCGCCGCAATCGGAATCCGGGCCGGGCTTTCGCTCCTTGGCAGAGGAATGGCGGCGAAGGGGAGCTATAGCGGCCGACCGGGGGCCGGCCCGGTTGAGGCCGGCAACCAGAGGGCGAAGCCCGGCACGGTACACGGGCACTACCGCGCCCGCGTCTCCTCGATCTGGCGCAGGATGGCGCTGCACAGAGGGCTGCGGCGGTCCATGTAGCCTTCGAGCACGGTGAAGTGGTTGAGGCCGGGCAGGTCGAGATAGGTTCCTGGCAGGCCGGCGCGGGTCCAGGCGGCGAGGAAATCCTGGGACTGGCGGTGGAACTCGGCCGATTCGTCGCCGCCGAGCGTGACGATGAGCGGCCCGGCCGCCGCCGGAACGTGCAGGATCGGGCTGTTGCGTTCGATCTCCGCGGCGTCCAGCTTCAGCTTCGGCTGCAGCCAGCTGTGTTCGAAGGGCGCGAGGTCGAACAGGCCGGAGACGGCGCAGCCGCTCTTCACGACATCCGGCGGCAGGCCCCAGGCGCCGGCCCAGTCGGTCGCCATCAGCATGGCGGTGAGATGCCCGCCGGCGGAATGGCCGGAGACCGAGATCCGCGCCGGATCGCAGTTGTGCCGCCGGGCGTTTTCGTGGAGCCATTTCACCGCGGCCCGGTTCTGGCGCACGATCTCGGTCATCGTCACATTCGGGCACAGGTCGTAGTTCAGCACGGCGACGGCGACGCCGGCTTCGACCAGCCCTTCGGCGACGAAGCTGAATTCCTTGCTGCTCAGCGAATGCCAGTAGCCGCCGTGGATGAACAGGTGAACCGGCGCGTCCGGCGCCCGGGCCGGGTAGAGGTCGAGATGCTCGGCCGCCGTCGGGCCGTAGGGGATGTCGAGCTCGGGCTTCAGCTTGCGCCGCACCCGTTCGCTGTTCGACAGGAAGAAATCGACATAGACGCCGAAATCCTCGACCGAGGCCTCGACATCGTATTGCGTGTCGATCTCCGCCTGCGTCCGGAAATTCCGGTACAGGAAGCCGTTCGCTGCGGCCGCCGCAGCCGCGACCGGAGCCGCGCGGCGGGCTGCGGTTGCGGCCGCCGGTCCGGCCGGTTTCGATGCGGGTATCGGCGCGGGTTTCGGCGCCGGGGCGGCCGGCTTCGGCGCCGGTGCGGCGGCGGCTTCCGGCGCAGCGCCGCCCTGGGTCAGCCGGCGTCTGCCTTCCGCCGGAATGCCGCGCGCCCGGCCGCGCCGCGCCAGCCGGTCGTCGAGCGCCAGTTCGACCACCGCCGCGCCGCTGCCCCAGACCGGCCCGTAGGCGTGGACATAGGCGCCGCGCCATTGCGGACCCAGGCCGCCGAGCAGCCATTCCAGATGCTTCATGCCCATGTCGGCGCGCGCATTGGCGGCGTAATCGGGCAGCAGGGTGCGCAACTGCGAGGCGTCGCCGGCGATCAGCGCGTCGAGCAGGCGGCGGTTCCAGTGGTCGTCGGCGTCGCCGGCGAAGCTGTCCTCGGCCGGGTCGATCTCGCGCCGGTGGACCGCGCCGGACAGGCCGCCGACGCCGATCAGCGCCACCCGCTTGCCCTGTTCCGCCGCGCACTGCACGGCAAGGGCCGCCAGCCGGCCGGTCAGCGCGCCGTCGTGATAGAGATTGTTCGAGGCCAGGACGAGCGGCCGGCGCGACTCCGGGTTGAGCAGGTTCGCCGCGACGATGGTGCCGGTGTCGATCGGGAAGCGGTCGTAGTTGACCGGCTTCGAGCGCACCCCGACATCGCCGGACCGGTCGATGCAGGCCAGTGCGAGTTCGGCGTCGATATCGAAATCGTAGGCGAGATCGCCGAAGGCGTGCCAGTTCTCGTCGACATGGATGCCGCGCACCCGCGGCCTGGTCTGCCAGAGCTGGTCGAGCACCGCGATCCACTGGGTCGAATAGACCAAGAGGACGTCCGGCCGCGCCTTCTCCAGCGCGCGGGCCGCGGCTTCGTATCCCTCGAACAGCGCCTTCCAGCCCGGCGCGTCGGGCCGCAGCAGCGGCAGGGGCGTACCGGGCACCAGGAAGGCGGCGACGACGGCGTTGCCGTCGCGGGCGCGGCGCCGGCGCCCGAGCCGCCCGATCAGGTCGGCCAGCGCGGTCGCCTCGAACAGTTCGCGCCAGGCCGAGCGGGCGTCGCGGGACCGGCGCAGCACGTCGACCGCGCCGATCACGCCGCGCGGCAGCACCAGGATCACGAGAACCGAAGCCAGCCCGAGCACGAGCAGCGGCTGGTCGAGCCAGCCGGAGAGCAGCCGGTCGATGACGACGAAGATGAGCGCGCCGACGATCGGGCCGGACAGGCTGCCCATGCCGCCGGCGACCGCGACGAAGACGAAATAGGCCGACCAGAAGACGGTGAAGGCCGACGGCGGCGTGAGCGACACCGCCTCGACGAAAAAGAGGCTGGCGGCGAGTCCGGTGAGCGCTCCGGACAGGACGAAGGCGAGCAGCTTGACCTTGGCGACGTCGACGCCGACGGTCCCCGCCGCCTCCGCATCGTCGCGCACGGCGGTGAGCGCCAGGCCGATCCGGCTGTTGAGCAGCGAGCGGATGATCCAGGTGGCGAAGACCAGCAGGATCAGGCCGACATAGTACATCTCCTCGAGCGAGACGGAGGACGGGATGCGCATGCCGCCGCCGGCGCCGACCAGCTTCCACTCGTTGAACACGGTGCCGACCGCCGCCGCGATCAGCCAGGTCGCCACGGCGAAATAGGCGCCTTCCAGGGTGAGCAGCGGCATCGCGCCGAGAAAGATGATCAGCAGGATCATCACCCGGCGGACATACGGATCGCCGAACACGTCCCACCACGGATCGAAGTAGACGAGGATCTCGTAGCCGATCCAGGCCGCGACGGCGACGGCGACCGGTTTCAGCACCGCCGGGCCGATCAGGCTGGAGCGGACGGGAATCGCCAGCAGGAAGGCGAAGGCGGCGGAGACCAGGCCGGCGATCGGCATGGCGACCCAGACATGGACGCCGCCGTAATAGACCAGGATCGCCATGGTGAAGCCGGCAATGCCGACATAGACCTGGTTGCCGAAGGAGAGCAGCCCGCAATAGCCGGCCAGCAGGTTCCAGGCGTGGCCGAACACGGCGAACACGAACAGGGTCAGCAGAAGCTGCGTGACATAGCTGTTCGGGCCGAGCGCCGGCGGCAGCAGGACCAGCACGACAAGGCCGGCCGCGACCAGGGCGCGGGCGCGCCAGCCGGTGAGCCATCGGTCGAGGAAGCCGCCGAGCATCGCCCCTGCCTCCCGCCGCCTAGCGCCGCCGGGCGAACAGGCCCTGGGGCCGGACCGCCAGGACGAACAGGATCAGGATGTAGCCGGCGACGAGCTGGGCCGACGGGCCGAAATAGGTGCCCGCCAGGACCTGGGTGATGCCGAGCAGGATGCCGCCGACCAGGCTGCCAACGATCGAACCGAGCCCGCCGACGATCACGACGCCGAAGGCGACCAGCAGGAAGACCGGCCCGTCGAACGGCTGGAAGGTGCGCGACATGCCGACCATCACCCCGGCGACGCCGGCAATCGCGATGGCGATGCCGCTGGCCAGCGCGTTGATCTTCGGCGTCGCGATGCCCATGAGCGGCGCGATCTCGGCATCGTCGGCCGAAGCGCGGATCGCCCGGCCGGCATGGGTCCGCTTCAGGAACAGGTGCAGCGCAATCAGGATCGCCACCGCAATGACGAAGAAGATCAGCCGCAGGGTCGACAGGTTCAGATCCTCGGTCAGCCGCACCGCGGAATAGGAGAGCGCATTGCGGATGATCCGCGCGTCCGACGCGAAGCCGCCGAGCAGGGCGTGGGCGATGACGATGGACAGGCCAAAGGTGACCAGGATCGGCGACATCAAGCCGAAGCCGGCGGACATGCCCTTCCGCTCCATCGACTGGACGGAGATCGCGTTGAGCAGGAAGCGCTGCAGCGCGTAGCCGACGCCGAACATCACCGGGATCACCAGCGCCAGCGTGATGAAGGGCGAGATCGGCACGAACTGGAGCACCAGCACGGCCAGATAGGCGGCGAGCACCAGCATGTCGCCGTGGGCGAGGTTGACCATGCGCATGACGCCGAAGGTGAGCGCCAGGCCGATGGCGATGATCGCATAGTAGCCGCCGAGCATGACGCCGGAGAGCAGCCCGTTGGCGATGTCGACGAGGGTCCAGTACAGGTCTTCGTTCATCCGCCCTGCCCCGCCGCTTTCCCCGCCGTTTCGAGGCCGAAATAGGCGGCCGAGACCCGGTCGCGGCCCAGTTCGTCGGGATCGCCCTCCAGCACCACCCGCCCTTCCAGCAGCACGGACACCGCGCCGGCGACCCGCATCGCCCGCTCGGTATCCTGCTCGATGACGATGCAGGTGACGCCGCGTTCGTTGATCGCTGCGATACGCTCGTAGATCTGGTCGACCACGATGGGCGCCAGGCCGAGGGACAGCTCGTCGAGCAGGATCAGCTCCGGCGACGACATGAGCGCCCGGCCGATCGCAACCATCTGCTGCTCGCCGCCGGACATCTGGGACACCGCCTGCTGGCGCCGGTCTGCAAGCCGCGGGAACAGGCTGTAGACATCCTCCAGGGTCTCGCCCAGCGCGCCCCGGCAGCGCGGCAGGAAGGCGCCGCACACCAGGTTCTCCTCGACCGACATGCTGGCGAACAGGCGCCGGCCCTCCGGCACCATGGTGACGCCGAGGCCGACGATCTCCTCGGTCGGCAGGGCGTCGATGCGCCGGCCCTTGAATTCGATGCTGCCGGCGGTGTGGGCCGCCCGGCCCCGGTTCATCATGCCGACGATGGCGCGCAACAGGGTCGACTTGCCCGCCCCGTTGGCGCCGACGATGGAGTGGACCGTCCCTTTCTCGACCGCGAACCCCACGCCGAAGAGCGCGCGGCTCTCGCCATAGTAGGCCGAGAGGCCCTTGACGGTCAGCAGGGCCGGATGCTCAGGCGCCGAGATAGACACGGCGCACGTCCGGCGAGGCGATGACCTCCTCCGGCTTTCCCTGGGCGATGATGCGGCCCGAATCGAGGGCCAGCAGTCGGTCCGTCGCGGTCAGCATGGTCTTCATGACATGCTCGATCCACAGGACGGTGACGCCGCCGGCGCGGATGGCCGCGACCATATCGATGAATTCGCCGACCTCGTGGTCGGTGAGCCCGGCGGCCACCTCGTCGACCAGCAGCAGCTTCGGCCGCATGGCGAGCGCGCGGGCTAGTTCGTGGCGCTTGCGCATCAGCAGCGGCAGCCGGCCGGCCAGCGTGTTGCGCGCGGGCGCGAGATGGGTCTGCGCGAGGACCGTGTCGATCCATTCCTCGACTTCGTCCTCCGCCACGCCGCCGCCGAAGATCGCCGCGACCTTGAGGTTGCCGGCGACGGTCATGTGGGTGAAGGGTTTGGGAATCTGGTAGGTCCGGGCGATGCCGGCGCGGGCGCGGTCCTGCGGCGCCCAGCGGGTGATGTCTTTCCCGCCGAATTCGACATAGCCGGAATCCGGCCGGATATTGCCGGAGATCAGGCCGAACAGGGAGGTCTTGCCCGCGCCATTCGGCCCGATGACGCCGAGTATTTCGCCCTCGTCTATCGAGAAGCTGACACGATCCGCAACGTGGATCGCGCCGAAAGCCTTGGACAGCCGCGTTGCAGAAAGAACCGTCGTCATCGCATCCCGGTTGCGCTGTCCGGCCGGTCCCGTCTTTCTGCGGTTTCGCCCGGCGCGCCGTCCCCGGCCGTTCGGGGGCGCGCGCCGGGCAACCGTGCAGCCGGCCGGTTACTTGGCCTGGTACAGGCGCATATCCGCAGTCTTCTTAACCGACGGATAGACCGCGTTATACACGTTGTCCTTGACCCAGCGCTTGGTTTTTGAATCGACCCGCCACTGGGCGCCGCCCAGCGGCTGAACCGAGAACTGCTGGGCATTGAACTTGACCTGGCCGACGACGGTTTCGAGATCCGTCTTGGCCAGCGCCGCCAGCAGCTTCGCCCGGTCGGTCGAGCCGGCGCGCTGCATCGCATCGAACAAGACGTCGTAGGACGCATCGGTATAGGCCAGCGGCGGCGAATAGTATTTGCCGGCATTCTGCCCTTCGTACAGGTCGACGAGGCCCTGGCCGGTATAGCCGCCGTATTTCGACTTGCCGGGATAGGCCGGCGACCAGAAGTTCACGCTCAGAATGTCGATGCCGAACTCGCCGAGCGCCTTCATCGCTTCCGGATAGCCGGTCGCCTTGTCGATGATGTACATGCGCGGCTTGAAGCCGGCCTGCGCCGCCTGCTGCAGATAGTTCTGCAGGTCGGGCGGGGCGAGCACGCCGGTCACAACCTGGACCCGGCCGCGCTTGAACTTGTTGATGATCGCCGAGAAGTCGGGCAGGCCCTGCTTGAAGCGGCCGGGGTCGACCGGCTTCCAGCCCGCCTTCTTGAAGGTCGGGTCGAACAGCGAGGCGAACACGACGCCGTCGGGATCGTTCGGATAGAGATAGCCGATGCTGCCGTTGAAGCCGCCGGGCAGCGCCTTGATCATGCCGACATGGTTGGCCACCAGGTCCGGCACGCCGAAGAAGAAATGGAAGGTGTATTTGTAGGTCTTCGGCTTGCCGTCCGGCCCGAACAGCCAGGCCTCGACCGGCGTGTTCGAGGTGATGCACGGCACCTTGTAGCGCTCGCACAGGTCGGACGGCGCGTTGGTCGTGTCCGGCGTGCCCTGGGCGAAGACCACGTCCACCTTGTCCTTCAGGATGGCGCGGGTCGCCGCTTCGCCCGAGCCCGCCATGGTGCCGCGCGAATCGTAGATCTTGTAGTTGATCTTGCACTTCTTGCCGCCGACCGCGAGGCCGCCGGCCTTGTTGATCGGGCCGACCTTGTTCTCGTCGAGCCATGGCGTTTCGCGGCCCATATCGAGCAGCGGGCCGGTCAGCGGCACGACCCGGCCGACCGTGATGCTGCAATCCTGCGCTTCGGCAGGTGCGGGCGCCGTTGCGGCAACGCTGCCGGCAAGCGCCGCCAGCGCCAGTACAGAGGTTAGTTCCTTACGCATCTTCGATGTCCTCCCTAGAGTCGAAATTCGATAACCGCGGCGCCGGCGCCGTGCGCCGGGCCGTAACCGTGAACCCTTGCGCCGAAGAACCGGCCGCCGATCGCGCCCCGGATCCAGGCGAAATGCTTGAAGCCCATATCGACCCGGGCCTCGCGGGCGTATTCGTCGATCCGGCCGTCAAGCTGCCCCGTTTCGCCCTTTTCCAGCAACCGCAATATGCGCCGGTTCCAGTCGTCGTCCGAATCCGCCGCGATGCGGTCCTGCTCGATGGCCACCGGTTCGCGAAAGACGGTGCCGGACAGCCCGCCGACGCCGACCACCGCCACCTTCTTGTTCTGCGCGCGCGCCGTTGCGGCGGCGACTCCCGCCATCTTCATGGTCGTGGCGGCGTCGTGGTAGAGGTTGTTCGCCGCCATCACGAGCGGGAAGCGGCCGTCGGGATCGAGCAGCCGGGTCGCCACGATGGTGCCGCTGTCGATCGGGAACTGGTCGTAGTCGACGCTTTTCGACGAAATGCCGGCGGCCTTCACCGCCTTCACGCAGGCATGGGCCAGATCGGTATCGACGCGGATGTCGAAGGGCATATCGCCCAGATCGTGCCAGTTCTCGTCGACATGGGTGCCGGTCAGCCGCGGCCGCGCCTGCCACAGGGCGTCGAGCACCGCGATCCACTGGGTCGAATAGAGGAGAATGGCGTCGGGGCGCGACACCGCCAGCGCCCGGGCGGCGCGTTCGAAACCGGCGATGATCGGCCGCCAGGGCGGATTGTCGGGCCGCAGCAGATGCAGGGGCGAGCCCGGCACCAGGAAGGCGGAAACCGCGGTCACCGCATCGCGCCGGCATAGGCTTCCCGCCCGCCCGCGGCGGATGGCGGAATGGCGGCGGCGCCGGCCAGCCCGGCCTTCACCAGGTTCCATTCCATGACCGCGTTGCCGGTGCCGATCACCGTGCCGTAGCCGTGCAGTTCGCCGGGCAGTTCCGGATAGTCCATGGCCGCGAACATCCAGGTGAAGGCGCCGGATTTCACCTCGGCGAACGCCTCGTCGATGAATTGCGGCAGGATCCGGAAAACCTCGGCCGTCTTGCCCTCGCGCAGCAGTTCGATGATCCGCATGTCCCACTTGTAGCCGTCGTAGCTCTGCGGATGCTCGCGCGACATGTCCTCCGGCGTGTCCGGCTCCTCGTGGAAATGCCAGTGGCAGAGCGTGTTGGACGCCAGCAGCACGGCGCGCCGCCCGGTCGCCTCGATGGCTTCGCGGGTCGCCCTGCCGAGCGTGTCCATCTCGTCCAGGCCTTCCTCAGTCGTCAGGTAGTAGGGCGAGTTGTTCGCCGAAATGCCGACGATCGGGATGTCCCATTGCGGGCGGATCATGTGCAGCGTGGTGATGGTGCCGTAATCGACCCGGAATTTCGGGTTGCGCATCATCATCGCGGTCAGGCCGCGCTGGGCCGCCTTCTCGCAGCACGCCTCGGCCAGTTCGACATCGACCTCCAGCTCGAAACTGTAGCGGAACAGGTTCGGGAAGATCGGATCGACCGATTTGCCGGAGAGGTGCCGGACGCCGAGGAAATGGTGCCCGACCTGGGTGATCCAGTGCGGCGAGTGAACCAGCAGAACGTCCGGCTGCAATTCGTCCAGGCTCTTGCGCGCCCGTTCGTAGGCCCAGCGCAGCGGCTCCCAGCCGCCTTCGGATTTCGGCTCGTTCTGCGGCGGGTTCTCGCCATAGACCAGATGGGGCGGATGGGGCGCCAGAAAGCCCGCCAGGATTTCGCCGTTTGCCATGGCCGTCTGCCTTAAACCTGCCTCCCCGCGCCGCGCGCGAGGCCCGTTCCGGGAGGCGGGACGATGGCGGAAGCCCGCGCCGGCGCCGTTGGAGAGCCGCCCGGCCCGGCGCACAATCCGATCGCGCCGATCCCCCGGAAAATCTCCCCGGAAAATCCCCCGAAAAGTCGATGCATTGTTGCCGTGACCGCTGGCCAGCACAATAACCGATTCGGTATCATCTTTTCATCGAATCGGTATCTAATGCGCCGCACGCCGGCCACCCGGCGCAGAACGGGAGCCGTACCATGAATTTCCGCCGCCTTCACTATTTCGTCGCCGTCGCCGACGAGCTCCATTTCGGCCGGGCGGCGGCGCGCCTCGGCATCGCGCAGCCGCCGCTGTCGCGCCAGATCAAGGCGCTGGAGGAGGAGCTCGGCGCCATCCTCTTCAACCGGTCGCGCAGCCAGATCCGGCTGACCGACGCCGGCGAAATCCTGCGCGAACGGGCGCGGGATATCCTGGACCGGGTGGAGTCCGCCGAAGAAGCGGTCCGGCAGGCCGGGGCGGGAACGATCGGCAGCCTCACCATCGGCTTCGTCAGTTCCGCCACCTACAGCGTCTTGCCCGACATCGTCCACGCCTTCCGCGCGGAGAACGCCGAGGTCGAACTGACCCTCGTGCCGATGAACAATGCCGGCCAGCGCGACGCGCTGATCCAGCGGCGCATGGACATCGGCATCGCCCGGCCGCGGATCGACGACGACGAATTGCGCCACGAGACGATCAACCGCGAGCGGCTGGTGGTGGCGCTGCCGGCGACCGACCCGCTGGCCGAGAGGCCGGCCTTGTCCATAGCCGACCTGGCGAACCGGGAATTTGTCCTCTACCCGGACAAGCCGCGGCCGACCTTCGCCGACCACGTCATTGCGATCTGCCGGTCCGGCGGCGTCGAGCCGCGCGTGGCGCAGCTCGTCTACGACTATCAGACGGCCGCCGGCCTGGTTTCGGTCGGTGTCGGCGTATCCCTGGTACCGGAATCGACCGCCACGGGCGAACGCCCGGGTGTGGTCTGCCGGCCGCTCAACGGCGTGAAGGCCGAGACCGAGCTGAGCGTGAACTGGCGGATCGACAATCGCGGGCCGCTGGTCCACCGCTTCGTCGATACGGCGCGCAGCGTGAGCCGCAGGCTCCAGCCATGACCGTTGAGCAACCCGCCGGAAATGCAAGCGACCCGATACCCGACCGGTATCGTGCGATATCGAAACGGCGGCGAAGTTCTGCCGATCGTTGCCGGGAAACCGCCGACTCCTGCGGTTTCTCCGATACGCCGCCGGCGAGTTCCGCGCCGGGCCCGGTCCGGCTGCGGGGGGCCACGCCCGCCCGGCGATTGCAAACCTGCCCCGATAAACATTAGTTTCCCGGTAGCTCTCCCGGTCCTGCGCGGTCCGGGGCGCGGCAGGCCCGAGCGAATACGGCGCGATAACCATCCTCCGGGGAGGCGGAAATGACATTGGGCAACGCCGTTCTGGCGATCGTGATCGCCCTCGTCGCGATCGTCGTCCTGTGGCTGCTGTTCTGGTGGCTCTACCGCCGGGCGACCAAGGAACTGTCATTCGTCCGCACCGGCTTCGGCGGGCAGAAGGTGGTGATGAACGGCGGCGCGCTCGTGCTGCCGGTGCTGCACGACATCATCCAGGTCAACATGAACGCGCTGCGCATCGACGTGTCCCGGGCGGCGCGCAACGCGCTGATCACGCGCGACCGGCTGCGGGTCGACGTCTCGGCCGATTTTCTGGTCCGGGTCGGCGCCGATCACGACGCCATCGCGACCGCGGCGCAGAGCCTGGGCACCAAGACGCTGCGGGTCGAGTTGCTCAAGGAACTGATCGAGGGGCGCCTGACCGACGCCCTGCGCTCGGTCGCCGCCGAGATGAGCATGGAGGAGCTGCACGAGAAGCGGATCGAGTTCGTGCGCCGGGTGCGCGAGACATTGGCCGACGACCTCGCCTCCATCGGCCTCGAACTCCAGTCGGTCTCGCTGACCAGCCTCGACCAGACCGACCGCGAGCATTTCAACCCGCAGAACGCCTTCGACGCCGAGGGCCTGACCCGGCTGACCCAGGAGATCGAGAGCCGGCGTCGCCAGCGCAACGAGATCGAGCAGGACACGGAGGTCGAGATCCAGGCGCGCAACCTGAAGGCCGAGCAGGAAAAGCTCGAGATCGCGCGCGACGAGGAATTCGCCCGCCTCGAACAGGAACGGGCGGTCTCGACCCGGCGCGCCGAGCAGCGCAGCGAAGTCGCCGCGCGGGAGGCCGAGAAGGAACGCGAGATGGAGGAAGCCCGGATCGCGTCCGGCATGGCCGTGGACCTGGCGAAGGTGGCAAGCGACCAGGAGATCGAGGCCCGGCGCATCGCCGCCGAACAGGAGGTCCGCGAGCGCGACATCGAGCGCGACATCGCCGTGGAACTGGCCCGGCACAACCGCAGCATCGAGATCGACACCAAGGCCAAGGAACAGAGCAAGGTCCGGGCCGAGGCCGAGGAAGCGCGGGCCGAGGCCGAGCGCGCGGCGGAAGCGGTCGAGACCGTGCGCGAGGTCGAGCGCGCCGAACGGCAGAAGCGGATCGATCTGATCGAAGCGCAGCGGGAAGCCGAGAAATCGTCCATCGGCACGGTCTCCTCGGCGACCGCGAAACGCGAGGCCGCCGGGGAACTCGCCGAGGCCGACCGGCTCCAGACCGACAGCGAGGCCGGCCGCATCCGGGCGATCGCCGAGGCCGAATCCGAGGGCGAAAAGCTGCGCGCCGCCGCCATGGAACTGCGCAGCAGCATCGAGGCCGCCGCGAAGCGGGCCATGAACGACGCCGATTCCGGCCTCAGCCCGGAACTGATCGACATGAAGATCCGCCTCGCCATCGTCGAGCATCTCCAGGGCATGATCGCGGAAAGCGTCAAGCCGCTGGAGCGCATCGAGGGCATCAAGATCGTCCATGTCGACGGGCTGGCGCCGCAGAGCACGGGCGCGGCGGAGGGCGAGAAACGCGAGACCGGTCTGTCCGACCAGATCGTCAACAGCGCCCTGCGCTACCGCGCCCACGCGCCGGTGCTCGACCAGCTGCTGAAGGATGTCGGCTTCTCCGCCGGCGACCCGGAGGAGCTGCAAAGCGCGCTGACACGGATGCTGCGCTCGGACGATACGGGCGGCGAGAAGGAATAGGGGCGGGCCGCGCGCCGGCTGCGGAGGACAACGGTCGCCCCTCGCCCGGCGTGGGCCGCAGCGTCGTCCACAAACATTCCGCAATGCCGCCAACAAATCGCCCCGTTCGGGCAGATAATTCCGGACATCCTTCACCCGGAAAGCGAGCGACCCATGGCGATTCGCAAATTGCGCACCGCGGCCATTCTGTCCGCCCTTCTGCTGGCGCCGTTCTGGACCGGCACAGCGGCCGGCGCCGAAGAACTGCCTTCGATCACCGTTCACGGCGCCGGATCGGTGGAAGCGCCGCCCGACATGGCGATCGTTTCGGCAGGCGCCGTCAGCCAGGCGAAGCTGGCCGCAAAGGCGATGGCGGAAAACAACGGGAAGGTCGCGCAAATCCTGGCGCTGGCCGAGGCCGCCGGCGTCGCCGGGGCGGATGTGCAGACCGAGGCGATGTCCATCCATCCGGTCTACGAGGACAAGCGCGGCGAGGCCGGGCTTCCCGCTATAGCCGGCTACAGGGTCTCCAACGCGGTTTCCATCCGGTTGCGAAAGCTGGACAGGCTGGGAGACCTCCTCGGCAGGCTCGCGACTGTCGGCGCCAACCGGATCGGCCATATCCGTTTCGGCGTGAGCGATCCGGAAACGCTGCTGCGCCAGGCGCGCCGCCGCGCGGTCGCCGATGCGCGGGCCAGGGCCGCGCTCTACGCCGAGGCGGCCGGCGTCGCGCTCGGGCGGGTGGTTCGGATTACCGAGACTGGATCGTCCCTGCCGCATCGGAACCGCAGATACTCGAGCCGGAGAGCGCTGGACAAGGCGGGTGCAGCGGTTCCCGTGGCTCCTGGTACGCTCGAATTCGGCGCGGCGGTGACGATACGCTTTGCCATCGGGAAGGGCGGCTGAGCCCGGCTCGGTCCAACCGACAGGAAGCCGGAGGCCGGCGACGGATTTCCTTTCTTCGGGAAGCGGGGCTATATCGACGCTCGAACGGCCTCCCCTGTCCGGCGGGCGAAACCTGCGTATGAAGCCGGTAGCGTATATCGAAACATCGGTCGTCAGCTACCTGACCGCGCGGACGCCGCGCAATACGGTGGCCGCCGCATATCGGGAAATAACGCGCGCATGGTGGCGCGGCGCGCCGGACAGGTTCGATCTCGTCGCATCGGCGCTTGTCGTCTCGGAAGCCGGCGCGGGAGACCCGATTGCGGCCCGTTCCCGGCTGTCGGCGCTCGAAACCGTCGCTATCCTCGATGCGACGGCGGAGGCCGAGGCCTTGGCCGGGCGGTTGCTGGAAGCCGGCGCGGTGCCGCGCCGGGCCGGCGACGATGCTGCGCACATCGCCATTGCCGCCGCCAACAGCGTCGATTATCTGGTTACATGGAACTTCCGGCACATTGCCAATGCGGCAATGCGGTCGCGAATCGAGGGCGTTTGCCGGCAGGCCGGCTATGCGCCGCCGGTTATCTGCACGCCCGGCGAGTTGCGGGAGGACAGCGATGAAGACGACTGAAACCGATCCGGTCATCGCGGAGCTCCACGCGGTGCGCGACGAACACGCGGCGCGGCTCAGCCACGATATCGGAGCCATTTTCGAGGATATCCGCGCGACGCAGAAAACCCTCGCCCGCGAATGCGTGCGGTTGCCCGCGCGCCGCGCCGGGCCCGCCGCCCCCGGCAAGCGGGAGGGGAACTGAGGAAGCAGCGCCGTTGCGAAACGCCGTCTCGAAGGACGCCCCTACGGCACCGCAGCCAGCAACGCCTTCGTGTAGTCGTGCTGCGGGGTGCGGAAGACCTCTTCGGTAGGCCCCTGCTCCACGATCCGGCCGCGGTTCATGATGGCGACGCGGCTGCACAGGTAGCGCACGACCGAGAGATCGTGGCTGATGAACAGCATGGAAATCCGCCTCTGCGCGCGCATGTCGAGCAGCAGGTTGAGGATCTGGGCCTGCACCGAGACGTCGAGGCCGGAGACGATCTCGTCGGCGACCAGCACCTTGGGCGCGGTGCACAGCGCCCGGGCGATGTTGACCCGCTGGCGCTGGCCGCCCGAGACCTGCACCGGGTAGCGGCCGATCGTGTCCTGGGGCAGGCCGGTCTGGCCGAGCAGGTCGCGCGCGCGCTCCAGCCGCTCCGGCCAGCGCGCCGGCGGGCGGCGCACCTCCATCGACTGGGTCACCAGCCGGCCGATGCGCTGGCGCGGATTGAGGGCCGATTGCGGGTCCTGGAAAATCATCTGGATGAGCGCGATACGCTGTTTCGCGGTGCGCTGGAACGGGCCGGTGATGTCCTGCCCGTCGACGACGATCCGCCCGTCGTCCGGCGTTTCGAGGCCGAGCAGCAGGCGCGCGACGGTGGATTTCCCGCTGCCGCTTTCGCCGACCAGGCCGACGAACTCGCCGGGCGCGATGTCGAGGCTCACCCCGTCGACCGCGACCACCGGCGCGCGGCGGCGGCCGAGCCAGTCGCGGCCGGAGCGGAAGGTCTTGCCCAGCCCGCTGACCGACAGGATCGGCGCCGCGGCGGCGATTTCCGCATCGGGAAGGTCGCCCTGCCCGGCGGCTGCCGAAGCCGCTTCCCGGCACGCCCCGGCGCCGCGCACGAACCGGCCGGGCGCAACCTCGGTCAGCGCCGTGCGGGCCGCAGCGCAGGCTTCGTCGCGCACAGGGCAGCGCGGCGCGAAGCGGCAGCCGGGCAGGTCGGCGAAACCGCTGAGGCCCGGCATGTGGTCGGGCAGCGCCGTCAGCCGGCGGACCGGACCGCCGATGCCGGGATTGGCGGCGACCAGGCTGCGCGTATAGGGATGCAGCGGATCGCCGAGCAGCGCCGCCGCAGGGCCGGTCTCGACGATTTCCCCGGCATACATCACGGCGATGCGCTGGCAGTGCTGCGCCGCCAGGCGCAGATCGTGGGTGATGAACAGCAGGCCGGTCTCGCTGTCGCGCTGCAACTCGTCGATCAACTCCATGACCCGGGCCTGGGTGATGACGTCGAGCGCCGTGGTCGGCTCGTCGGCGATAATCAGGTCGGGCTTGCCGGCGAAGGCCATGGCGATCAGCGCCCGCTGGCACTGGCCGCCGGAAAGCTGGTGCGGGAAGCGGGTCAGCAGGTCGGCCGGGCGCGGCAGGTGGACCGAATCGAGCGCGGCGACCGCCCGCTCGCGCCGCGCCGCCTTGCCCTCCTGGCCGAGGCGTCTGAGATGCTCGTCGAACTGGGCGCCGAGGGACAGGACGGGATTGAGCGACGTCATCGGATGCTGGGGCACGAAGGCGATGGCGTCGCCGAGCAGTCCGGTCCGCTCGCGCGGCGCCATGGCCAGCAGGTCGCGGTCCCGGAAGGTCACGCTGCCGCGGCTCGCCGCGAAGCCCCTGGGCAGCATCCCGGCGATCAGGCGGCCGACCATGGACTTGCCGGCGCCGGATTCGCCGACGACGCCGACCAGTTCGCCCCGGCCGATGGCCAGCGAGACATCGCGCAGCACGTCGACCGGCCGCCCGCCGGCCTCGGTCGTCACGTTGACATCGTTCAGCGCGAGAAGGGACATGGCGCTGCGCCTAATGCTGCTGGAGCCGGGCGTCGAAGGTCCGGCGCAGGCCGTCGCCCAGCAGGTTGAACGCCAGCACGGTCGTCACGATGGCGAGGATCGGCAGCACCAGCCCCCAGGCCGACTGGTACATATAGTTGCGCGCGTCGGCGATCATCACGCCCCAGGCGGGAATGCTCGCCTCGACGCTCATGCCGACGAAGCTGAGGATCGCCTCGACGATCACGGCGATGCCCATCTCCAGGCTCATCAGGGTGATGATGAGCGGAGCGGCGGCCGGCAGCACCTCGCGCACCATCGTGCGCAGGTGGGAGAAACCGGAGAGCCGCGCGGCATCGACATAGTTCTGCCGGCGGATCACCAGCACCTCGCTGCGCACGACGCGGCAGAAGCGCGTCCAGTCGACCAGGATGATCGCCAGGATGACGTTGCCGATGCCGACGCCGAAGCCGACGATCAGGATCAGCGACAGTACGACCGGCGGGAACGACATCCACAGATCGACCGCCCGCGAGATTATCCAGTCCACGACGCCGCCGAAATAGCCGGCCAGCAGGGCCAGCATCGTCCCGAAAAGCATGGTGCCGACCGCGGCGCACACCGCGACGAACAGGGCGACCCGGGTGCCGTAGATCAGGCGGGACAGGGTATCGCGGCCCAGATTGTCGGTGCCGAGCCAGAAGCCCGGCTCGGCGTTATCGCTCCAGAACGGCCCCTTGAGGGCGTTCAGCAGGTCCTGCTCGTTGGGATCGTAGGGTGCGATCAGCGGCGCCGCGACGGCGCAGAACAGCAATATGAGCAGGATCGACCCGCCGACGACGACGCGGCCCGAACGCAGTGCGCGCCGGAGCGGGTTCTCGCCGGCGACAGCCGCCGCGCTCATTGCTAACTCCGCGCTCACCGGGCGCGCCGCAGCTTGGGGTTGACGACGATGTAGACCACGTCGACGGCCAGGTTGATGGTCAGCACGGCAAGGGCGAATACCAGCGCGGCGCCCTGGATGATCGGCAGGTCGGTGTTGCGCACCGCCTCGACCATCAGATTGCCGAGGCCGGGATAGGAGTAGATGACCTCGACCAGCAGGGTGCCGCCGAACAGGAAGCCGAACTGGACGCCCATCAGCGACAGGGTCGGCAGCAGCGCGTTGCGCAGGGCGTGCCGGTTGACGACCCGGCGCTCCGGCACGCCGCGCAACCGCGCCATGGTCACATAATCCTCGCCGATCACGTCGAGCAGGCTGGAGCGCAGCAGGCGCATGATGAGCGGCACGGTGCCGAGCGCGAGTGCGAGCGCCGGCAGCAGCATGTGCCGGATCGCTTCCAGGAAGGCTGTGAAGTCGCCGGTCAGCAGGCAGTCGAGCAGCAGGAAGCCGGTAACCTTGGGAATCGTCATGTCCGGCGGCAGCCGGCCGGCGAAGGGCAGCAGGTTGAACGCGACCCCGAAGACGAGGATCAGGAACAGCGCCCAGAGGAATTCCGGAATCGACATCATCAGCGTGCTGCCGACATCGACCGCCTGCTCCGACGGCCGGCCGCGCAGCCGGAACAGCAGAATGCCGCCGGGCAGCCCGATCGCCGTCGCGAAGAGGGCGCCGAAGGCCGCCAGTTCGATGGTTGCCGGCAGGGACTGGCCGATCAGCTTGAAAACCGGCTGGCCGAAGGCGATGGACCGGCCCAGGTCGCCTTCGAGGATGTGGCCGAGCCAGATGGCGTACTGGTGCATGACCGGCAGGTGCAGGCCCATCTCGCGCCGCAATGCCTCGATATCCTCGTTCGTCGCGTTCGGCGGCATGGACATGGCCACCGGATCGGCCGGAATCAGCCGCAACACGATGAAGACGAGGATCGAGACGAGCAGCATGAGCGGGATCGCGACCGCGATCCGGCGCAACACGATGCCGAGGATTTCGCCGCTCATGGCACAGCAGCCGCGCCCGCGCGCCGGGGCGCGCGGGCGGCGGCAATGCAGCAGTCGGGAGCCGGCAGGGCGGCGACCGCGCGGATCGCGCGCCTTACCGGCACTTCAGGGCCTATTTCCAGGACCAGGTATGGGGCAGCACCCAGCCGTTGTTGTACTGCACCACGCCGAGATCGCTCTTGTGCACCCAGGTGGTCACGGACTGGAGCAGCGGCATGACGGCGCCCTGACTCGCCGCATAGACGGCCACCTTCTTGTAGCCGGCGATGCGCTTGTCATAGTCGACGACGCCGAACAGCTTCATCACCCGGCCGCCGACATCCATATCCTTCCAGGCGGAGAACGGCAGTTTCGGATGCATCAGGTAGCCGGTGAACATCTCCGGGTCGCCGACGGCATTGTCCCAGCTGTAGAGAGTCGCCTCCGGCAGCTTGTTGCCGCGGTTGAGCTCGAAATATTTCGAATACTCGATCACCTGCAGCTTCGCTTCGATGCCGACCTTCTTCCACATCGAGACGATCGCCCGGGCGATGTCGTAGTCGCCGGGGAAATTGCCGTTGAAGCTGGCCATGCCGATCTTGAGTGGCTTGTCCGTGCTGAAACCGGATTTCGCCAGCAGCGCTTTCGACTTCGCCGGATCGTACGGGAACTCGAAATCCGCGACATAACCCGGAGTGCCCGGAGGCGCGACGATCGACAGCGGCACCGCCTTGCCGGCGTAGAGCGCCTGGGAAATCGCCTTCTTGTTGATCGCGTGATGTGCGGCCAGCCTGACATTCTTGTCGGCAAAAGCCTTGTCGCTGCGGATCTGCAGCAGGATCACGCGCGAGATCGGGAAGATCCGGCCGCTGAGCGCCGACATCTTGTCGAGCCGTGCGACTTCGCGGATCGGCACGTCCGGCGCGAAATCGACCCGGCCGGACTGAACCGCGGCGACGCGGGCCGACGGATCCTTCATGATCAGCACCGTCACCTTGCGGATTTTCGGCTTCGGCCCCCAGTATTTGTCGAAGGCTTCGAGCACGATGCGCGAGTTGCGCTGATAGTCCACGACCTTGTAAGGGCCGCTGCCCATCGGCTTGTCGGCGAAGCCGTCGGCGCCGACCTTCTCGACATGATGCTTCGGCACCACGAAGTTGGCCAGGAACGCCAGCCACGGAATCGCCGTCGCCATCGGCTTGCTCAGCTTGATGACCGCGCGGGTCGGCGTCGGCGTCTCGATATCCGCGACGTTGCGCCAGATTCGCACGAGGTCGATCTTGTGGCCCGCCTTGCCGCGTTCGAGGAAGGTGTATTTGACATCGGCCGACGTCACCTTGGTGCCGTCGTGCCAGTAGGCGTTGTCCCGGATGTCCAGCGTCACGGTCTTGCCGTCCGCCGACTGGGACCATTTGGTCGCCAGCGACGCCTCCAGCTTTATATCCGGCGCCTGCGTGATCAGCTGGTCGTAGACCATCTTGTAGAGCGATTGCCGAACGGGAACCGTCCGCTTGTTCGGATCCCAGGTCTGGGGATCGACCTGCCAGGCAATCACCACGCTGTCCTTGGCCGCCTTGGCCTCCGGCGCCAGTGGCGGCGCCACGGCCAGAACGGCGGCCGCGCCTACCGCAAAGCCGGTCATCAGAGTGCGTCTACGCATTGAACCCTCCTCCATGTGCGATGACGTGAATTTTCCGCGGACACCGTAACAGCAACCGGCGCCGCTGTACAAATGCCGCGCTAGCACGATTTCCAGTCGACCGCCTGCTCGAAGGCGTGGGCGGCGCGGTACAGGGTCGATTCGTCGAAATGGCGCCCGGTCAGCATCAGGCCGACCGGCAGGCCGCCGCGCATCGCGCAGGGGATGCTGATCGACGGATGGCCGGTGCAGTCGATCGGCGCCGTGTTCGGGATCGGCGTGAAGCCGGGCACCATGTCCTCCTCCCGGGTCCGGTCTTCCGGCGGCAGCTTCGATCCCTTGATCGGCGAGGTCGGCGTCAGCAGGATATCGACCTCCTCCAGCGCCGCATCGTAGGCTGCGCGCAGCAGGCGGCTCAGATTCTGCGCCTTGGCGTAATAGCGGCCGTGATGGACCGTGCGCATGTGCTCGGCGCACAGCATGCCCAGCTTGAAGATTTCCGAGAACATGTTGGATTTCGCCTGCCAGCCGTTGAGCTTTTCCAGCAGGCTCGGCACATAGGCGCCCTTCCAGTTGTGGCCGTTGCCCAGCCCCTTGAGGATTTGTTCATAAGCGCCTTCGCAGGCGATCGGCACCCAGACCGGCATGCCGAGCTCGCGATGGGCCGGCACGGAAATCTCCGTCACCGCCGCGCCCAGCGAAGCGAAGACCTGCGCCGCGGCGCGCACCGCCTCGTCGACATCCGCCTCGCTGTCCTCGAAACCGAACCCTTCCTGCATGACGCCGATGCGCAGCCCCTCGACGGATTGGCCCAGCGCCCGGGTATAGCGGGCGACACGCGGCGCATACTGGCGCGGATCGAGCCCGTCCTCGCCGGCCAGCACTTCGAGATAGAGCGCATTGTCCTCGACCGTCCGGCTCATCGGGCCGAGATGGTCCAGCGTCATCTCGATCGACGCCGCGCCGGTATACGGCACCAGGCCCCAGGTCGGCTTCATGCCGACAAGGCCGCTGAAGGCCGCCGGCTCGCGGATCGAGCCGCCCTGGTCGCTGCCGATGGCGAGATCGACCTCACCGGCCGCCAGCAGCGCCGCACAGCCCGAGGACGAACCGCCGGGCGTATATTCCGGATTCAGCGGGTTGAGCGTCGTCTTCCGGGCGTTGGTATGGCTGCTGCCGGAATAGCAAAAATACTCGCAATGGGCCTTGCCGAGGATGGTCCCGCCGGCGTCGAGGGTGCGGGTCACCACCGTGGCGTCGACCTCGGGCACATAGCCTTCGAGCACCGAGGCGCCGTTCATCATCGGCAGGCCGGCGACGCAGATATTGTCCTTGATCGCGACGGTCTTGCCGCGCAGCTTGCCGCGCTTGCTGCCCTCGACGGTCGATTTGACATACCAAGCGCGCAGCGGGTCTTCTTCGTCGGTCGGGAAATGGCCCGGCGTGCGCGGATACTTTACCGGCGGCAGATTGTCGGGCAGCCGGTCGAGCGGCCGGTAGTAGGTCTCCACGGTCGCGCGGATCAGGCCGGTGAATTCTTCGAGATCGGCCGGTTCGAGCGAAATTCCCAGCACATCCGCGGCGCGCGCGATCTGCTCCCGGGTCGGCGGCTTGGCGGTCATTTGGCGGCTCCCTCCGCTTCATCCTGTCCGTTACAGGATTCTCCGGGACAACCCTTAGCACAGACCGGCGCGGCCGGAAGCCGGCCACATACGGTAACGTCAATTGTTATGTGTCAGGGGGAAAGGGGTAGCGATTCCCTGACGTTTGTTTTCGTGTGTGAAGATGGCGAACAGGATTCGGTCCATGGAGGTTCTGTCCTGGAAGGTGCCCATGGGTCGTGTCCGCCGCCGG
>JAJEGH010000001.1 GCA_022819985.1 Alphaproteobacteria bacterium
CCGGCGGCGGACACGACCCATGGGCACCTTCCAGGACAGAACCTCCATGGACCGAATCCTGTTCGCCATCTTCACACACGAAAACAAACGTCAGGGAATCGCTACCCCTTTCCCCCTGACACATAACAATTGACGTTACCGGCAGTTAAACCTTGGGCAGTTAAACCTTGGGCAACTCAACCTTCGGCGAGCCGCGCCTTTTTCTTGGCCAGACGGCCGCCCTGCCGCGCCTTGTCGACGACGAAACGAATGTGCCGGGCCCGGCCGACATGGTCGAGCTCGTCACGGACGTTGACCTCAAAGACGACGCGGGGGCCTTCGACTTCCACGACTTCGGCGCTGACCGTCACGCTCTGGCCGATCAGCGTCGGTCCCAGATGGTCGATCTCGACCCGCGCGCCGACCGAATCCTCGCCGTCGTCGTGGTGCGGCAGCAGCAGTTCGCGGCAGGTATGCTCGATATCGCGCACCATGAACGGCGTGGCGTAGACGCGCAGATCGTCGCCCATGAAGGCGATGGTGCGGTCCTTGTCGATCCCGATCGTCTCCTCATGGACGACGCCGGCTTTGAGCGAGTCTTTCATACCGTTTTCCCGATGTTGGCTGACGGACTGGATAAAGGCGGGTCTCAACCGATGGCGTTGGCGGCGCGCAGGCCGGCGATTTCGCCGGCGGAAAAGCCCCAGGCGGCGAGCGCTTCGTCGGTATCGGCGCCCGGCGGCGAGGGCGGGCGGCGGATCGCGCCGGGCGTCCGGCTGAAGCGCGGGGCCGGTGCCGGCTGCACGACGCCGTCGATCTCCGCAAAGGTGCCGCGCGCCTTCATGTGCGCATGGTCCGGCGCCTCGTCGAGGTTCAGGACCGGCGCGAAGCAGACGTCGCTGCCCTCCATGATTTCGCACCATTCGTCCCGGGTCTTCGTCTTGAAAATGGCGGTGAGCTTTTCCCGGATGACGGGCCAGCTTTCCCGGCTCATCTGCGGCGGCAGGCCAGCCGGATCGAGCCCGGTCTTTTCCAGAAGTTCGGCGTAGAACTTGGCCTCGATGGAGCCGATGGAAACGAATTGGCCGTCGCTCGTCTCGTAAACCGAATAGAAATGGGCGCCGCCGTCGAGCAGGTTGGCGCCGCGCTCGTCTGTCCACAGGCCGGCCGCCTTGAGGCCGTAGAAGGTCGTCATCAGCGAGGCCGCGCCGTCGACCATCGCCGCATCCACCACCTGCCCCTTGCCGGACGTTCGCGCTTCGAGCAGGGCCGCGAGGACGCCGACCAGCAGGTAGAGCGTGCCGCCGCCGAAATCGCCGACCAGGTTGAGCGGCGGCACCGGCGGCCCGTCGGCCGGGCCGATGGCGTTGAGCGCGCCGGTGAGCGCGATGTAGTTCATGTCGTGTCCGGCCGCCCGGGCCATCGGGCCGTTCTGGCCCCAGCCGGTCATGCGGCCGTAGACCAGCTTCGGGTTGGTCTCAAAACAGTCCTTCGGGCCCAGGCCCATGCGCTCGGTCACGCCGGGCCGGAACCCCTCGATCAGGACGTCGGCGCGCTCGACCAGCCGCTTGACGACGGCGATCCCGTCCGGCGACTTGAGGTCGACGGCGATGGAGGGGCGTCCGCGGTGCAGCACCTGGTACTTCGCTGGCATGGCGATGCCGAGGCCCGGATCGGTCAGCCGGTCCACCTTGACGACCTCGGCGCCCATGTCGGCGAGCATCATGCAGGCCATCGGGCCGGGGCCGATGCCGGCCAGTTCCACGACCCTGAGTCCTTTCAGGGGTCCGTCCGGCGGTCCGGGCATGCGATTGTCTCCTTCGGACAGGGTGCGCGCCGCCGTTCCCGCCGCTGCGACCCGGCGGGCGGCACGAATGGCGCCGCTTACGCCGCAGCCGCCATTCGCTCGGCCGCCGGGCCGAGCTTCTTCAACTCCGGCATCACCTCGCGGGCGAACAGGCGCATGTTGGCTTCGGCGAGGTCCCCGGACATGCCGGCATATTTGAACACGCCGACGAAGCTGTCGGCGCCGGCCTTGCCGGAAATGTCGACGATCTTTTCATAGACCATTTCCGGCGTGCCCCAGACCTGCAGGCCGAGGAAAAATTCGGTCGCCGCCTCGTCGCCCTGCTTTTGCAGGTTCTCGGCGAACTTGCCGTAATATTCGTAGCCCTTCGTCGTCTTCAGGTGGTCGCCGGCGAATTCGTAATGCGCCAGCACGCTGTGCCAGTAGCCGCCGATATACGTTCTCGCCATCTCGTAGGCGCGTTCCTCGCTCTCGTCGACGAAGGTCCAGCCGGCGGCGATCGGCGCCGGCGCGTCGAAACCGTTGACCCGCTGGAACAGCGCCCGGTATTCGGCCAGCTCCCTGGCGACGTGTTCCCAGGGCTTCTGCGGGATGATGAGCAGGCCGACGCCCAGCTTCGCCATGATCTCCGCCGATTCCGGCGAGACCGCGGCGGCGTAGGTCCGCCCCTTGAAACTCAGGTTGGCGCGCGGCCGGACGGCGGCGCGGGGCTGGGTGTAGAATTCGCCGTCATATTCGCAGAAGCCGCTTTCGAGCCCGCCCATGATCATCTCGGCAGCCTCGACGAAGCGGGCGCGGCTCTCCTCCATCGGCACGCGGAAACCGTCGAACTCGCAGCGGCCGGCGCCGCGGCCCATCCCGAAGATGACCCGCCCGCCGGACATGACGTCGAGCATGGCGATCTGTTCGGCGACCCGGAACGGATCGCGCCAGGGCAGCACAACGACCATCGTGCCCAGCCGGGCCGTCGTCGTGCGGGCGGCCGCGTAGGCGAGGAACTGCACCGGGTCCGGGCACATGATGTAATCGGTGATATGGTGTTCGGTCGCCCACACAGAGTCGAAGCCCAGGGGCTCGACCAGGTCCACCAGGGCCAGCTCGTCCTTCCAGACCGCGTGGTCCGGCTGCTGCTTGCCGGGGTTCTGGAAAATGAAAGAAGCGCCGACATGCATGGCGGTGTTTCTCCCGGATTGTGGGCGATTGCGGGCAGGCGGCCCGCCGGGCCAGTCCTACACCAGCCCCCGGCGGGGAGTCACGCCCATCCTGCCCGGCCGGCGCCGCGCCGCAGCGCCCGCGCCTACCCTCGAAGCGGCGGCGCGCGGCACCGGTGCGAAACCGTCTTGAAATTGCCACAGTACGGATCATGTATAGCGGCGGCACGGCGAACGGGCGCAATTCCCGCGCCCGGATCCGGGAGCGTCTACCGCCCCGGCCGCCGCCGCCCCGCCGGCCCGGACGCCCGTCCGGACGGCATTTGCACATACCGCTGCCCCTGCCAGGCGATGGACCGGATGATCGAAGTTCAGTCGCTCACCAAGCATTTCGGCCCGATCCGGGCGGTCGACGGCGTGTCCTTCTCGGTCGCGAAGGGCGAGGTACTCGGCTTTCTCGGCCCGAACGGGGCCGGCAAGTCGACCACGATGAAGATGATCACCGGCTTCATTACGCCGACGGCCGGCACCGCCGCGGTCTGCGGCCACGACATCCGCAGCGCGCCGATCGCCGCCAAGGCGCGCATCGGCTACCTGCCGGAGGGCGCGCCGCTCTACGCCGACATGACGGCGCGCGGCTTCCTCAATTTCATCGGCGCCAGCCGCGGGCTGCGCGGCGCGGGCCGCGCGAAAGCCGTCGACCGGGTCGTGGAAATCGCCCAGCTCGAGACGGTGCTCGACCAGCCGATCGAGACCCTGTCCAAGGGCTTCACCCGGCGGGTCGGCCTGGCCCAGGCCCTGCTGCACGATCCGGACGTGCTGATCCTGGACGAGCCGACCGACGGCCTCGACCCGAACCAGAAGCACCATGTCCGCCAGGTCATCAACGACATGGCGCCGGACAAGGCCATCGTCATCTCGACCCACATTCTCGAAGAGGTCCACGCGGTGTGCAGCCGGGCGATGATCATCGACCACGGCCGGCTGCTCGCCGACAGCACGCCCGCCGAACTCGAGGCGCGGGCCCAGCACCACAACACCGTCACCCTGCGCACGCTGGCCATGCCGCCCGACGGAGAGCGCGCAGCGCTCGGGCGGCTCGACGGCGTGCTCGGGATCGAGGAAGGCGGTTCGGCCGGCGAGCCGGTCTTCCGGGTCATCCCGCAGGAGGGCGCGAACGTGCTGCCGGCGGTCACCGCCTTCGTCGCCGAGAAGGGCTGGAAGGTCGACGAGCTGCGCCTGGAGCAGGGCCGGCTGGACGACGTGTTCCGGGAACTCACCGCAGCCGGCGCGGCCGGCCGCGATGCGGAGGCCGCATAATGAACGCCGCCCGCACCGTCGCCGTGATTTTCCGGCGGGAATTCGCCGGCTATTTCGCCAGCCCCGTCGCCTATGTCTTCCTGATCGTCTTCCTCGCGCTGGCCGGGGCGCTGACCTTCTTCATCGGCAATTTCTTCCAGCGCAACCAGGCGGACCTGGACAGCTTCTTCGTCTTCCACCCCTGGGTCTACCTGTTCCTGATGCCGGCGATCGCGATGCGCCTGTGGGCGGAAGAGCGCAAGACCGGGACGGTGGAGCTGCTGTTCACCCTGCCGATCGCGACCTGGCATGCCGTGGCGGGCAAGTTCCTCGCCGCCTGGCTGTTCGCCGGCGTGGCGCTGGCGCTGACCTTCCCGATCTGGATCACCGTGGCCAATCTGGGCGCTCCCGACCACGGCCCGATCGTCGCCGGCTATCTCGGCAGCTTCCTGATGGCCGGCGGCTACCTCGCCATCGGCTCCTGCCTGTCGGCGACGACAAAGAACCAGGTCATCGCCTTCGTGCTGGCGGCGATCGTCTGCTTCGCCTTTTCGATGGCGGGCGCCGAGGTCGTGCTCGGCCTGATCCGGGATATCCTGCCCCAGGACTTCGTCAACCTGGTCGCTTCGTTCAGCTTCCTGAACCATTTCGCCGAAATGCGCAAAGGCGTGATCGACCTGCGCAACCTGCTCTACTTCCTCTCGGTCATCGGCGTGTTCCTGTTTGCGACCGTGCTGGTCCTCGACCTCAAGAAGGCGGAGTAGGCCGATGGCGTTCCTCAGCGACCGGCGCAATCTCGCGATCGCCTCCCTGATCGTCGCCTTCGTCTTCCTGTTCGCCTTCAACGCCTTTGTCGGCAACGCCCTTGTCGGAAGCGCCGGGCGCAACCTTTCGGTCGACCTGACCGAGGACCGGGAGTTCACCCTCTCCGAGGGCACGGAACGGGTACTGAAATCGCTCGAAGAGCCGGTTACGCTGCGCCTGTTCCTCTCGCCCGCGCTGATCGAGCGGGCGCCGGGCTACGCCGCGGCGGCGAGCCGGGTGCGCAACCTTCTCGACCGCTACGTTGCCCTGGCGAACGGCAAGATCCGCCTGGAGACCTACCGGCCCGAGCCCTATTCGGAAGACGAGGACAAGGCCGAGGCCTACGGCATGGAAGGCGTGCCGATCGATACCGCCGGCACGCTGGTCTATTTCGGCCTGGCCGGAACCAACACGGTGGATGCGGAAGAGAGCATCCCCTTCTTCCATCCGAACCGCCAGCGTTTCGTCGAATACGACATCACCCGGCTGGTCCACAGCCTGGGCGTAAAGAAGCGGGTCGTCGGCCTGATTGCCGGACTTGCGATCAACGGCACCTTCAGCATGCAGGGGGGCATGCAGCAGCCCTGGCCGATCTACAAGGAGATCGAGAAGCAGTTCGAGGTGAAGACGGTCGACGAGACCAAGGACAGCATCCCGGACGATATCGACGTGCTGATGATCGTCCATCCGCGCAGCCTGTCGGACAAGACGCTTTACGCCATCGACCAGTATGTCCTGAAGGGCGGCAAGGCCCTGGTCATGGTCGACCCGGTGCCCGAAACCGCGCCGCGCCGCCGCAGCTTCATGGGCGCCGGGCCGGTTCCGCCGGGCTCCGGGCTGCCGAAGCTGTTCGAGGCCTGGGGCGTCGACTACGACAGCGCCGCGGTGGCGACCGACGCCAACCGGGCCATCGCGATGCCCCATAACGTCCGGGGCCAGACCGTGCGGGTGCCGCACGTTGCCTATATGGAGCTGCGCAAGGAGGACCTGCACGCGACCGACCGGGTGACCGCCCAGATCGAAGTCCTGATCTTCGCGACTCCGGGCCATTTCGCCAAGGCGAAGGACGGGAAGACGGCGGTCTCGCCGCTCGTGACGACGACCGGGGTCGCCATGGTGCGCAAAGCGGAGGATTACCGGCTGCAGCCCGACCTTGTCGACCTCTACCGAACCTACCGTCCCGGTGACAGGAAACTGTGGCTCGCCGTGCGCGTGACCGGCAAGGCGGACAGCGCCTTCCCCGACGGCCGCCCCGCCGACGATGCGGACGCCAAAAAAGAGGCGGGCGAAAGTGCGGCAAAGGACACCGGTGCGGAAAGCGGGAAAGACGCGAAAGCGGCGGCCGAACCGGCCCATGCCGCAACGTCGCAGAAGCCGCTCAACCTGATCCTAGTCGCCGACGCCGATTTCATGGAAACCGGCTTCTGGGCCCAGAAGACGGCGGTCGGCGAGGCGGAGGTCTACACGCCGTTCGCCAACAATGCCGACTTCGTCGTCAACGCGCTGGACGATCTGGCGCGCGCCGATCCGCTGATCGGCCTGCGCGGGCGCGGCGCGCCGGCGCGGCCGTTCACCGTGGTCGACGACCTGAGCAAGGCGTCGCAGAACAAGCTGCGCGCCAAGCAGCTCGAGCTGGCGCGCGATCTCGAGGACATTCGCAAGAAGCTCAACGAGGCCCGGACCGCGAGCAAGGACGGCCGGACCGTTCTGACCGACAAGCAGCAGGAAACGCTGCGCGGCTATCTGACGAAGTTTCTCGCCATCCGGCAGGAGCAGCGGGCCGTCCTCGCCGATCTGCGCAAGGATGTCGAGGCGCTGGAGGCACAAACCAAATTCTACAACATCGCGCTGATCCCCCTGCTGATCGCCGTGCTGGCGATCCTGGTCGCGATCTGGCGCGCGCGGCGCCGGCGCAGGCGCTACGAAACCGCCTGAGCGCGCCTTTCGCTTCGGAACCGCCCACCATGACCAAGACCGGCTTCCTGATCCTGACTGCCGTCACCGCCGCGCTGATCGCCGGCGCTGCAGCGCTGCGGCCGGCGGCGACGACAATGGCACCCTCGGAAGGCGCCCGTTTTTTTCCCGGCCTCGACGGCGCGGCGCTCGACGCGGTCGACCGCATCCGCGTAACCGCCGAGGGCAAGGGAATCACCCTGGATCGCAAGGACGGCCGATGGACCGTGCGCGACAAGGGCGGCTATCCGGCGGCCTTTGCCAAGGTGAAGGAGGCGCTGGTTTCGCTGTCGCAACTCCGGCAGTTCGAGCGCAAGACCGCCGACCCGTCGCGCTACGACAAGCTCGATCTCGGCGACCCGGCCGAAAAGGACGCGAAGTCCAAGCGGCTGACCGCTTTCGCCGCCGGCAAGACGGTCGCCGACGTGATCGTCGGCAAGAGCAACACCAAGGAAATCCTGTTCGGCCGCTCGCTGGTCTATGTCCGCCTGCCCGGCGACAAACAGAGCTGGCTCGCGGTCGGCGATCCGAAGCTGGCCGCCGAGGCCGGCGACTGGCTCGACCGCGCGGTGCTCGACGTCAAGACCGGGCGGATCCGGGAAGTGGTCCAGACCGCCGCCGGCGGCACCGGCGAGGAAGCGGCCGAACCGCCCCGGGTGATCGTGGGCAAGGACAAGGCCGGGGACGATAAATTCCGGCTGCGCAACCTGCCGGAAGGCCGCGAGATCAAGGGCGAGCGTTTCCTGCGCTATATCGGCGAGAGCCTCGACAATCTGACGCTGGAGGACGTCAGGCCGGCCGGCGAGGTCGATTTTGCCGGCAAGGCCGCAGGCAGCGCCGTATTCCGGACCTTCGACGGCCTGGTCGTTACCGCAACGCTGGCCCGGACCGGCAAGCCGGACGAGGACGACAAATACTGGATGACCTTCGAGGCGGGCGTCGATGAATCCGCGCTGCTCAAGGACAAGCCGAAGGCGGGCTCCGATCTCAAACCGGCGGACGAGGTCCGCAAGGAAGCCGCGGCGATCGAGGCCAGGACCGCCGGCTGGGCCTACAAGGTCTCCAGCACCGTGACCCGTTTCCTGCGCTACACCATGGCCGACATCCTCAAACCGCCGCCGGAGAAGAAGGACGGGGACGGGACGGAGAACGACAGCAATAGGGCGCCAGATAAATCGGAAAATTAGCGCTTGGGCTGAGCACCGAAATCTGCACTGCTTGACTTGCGGCCGTCGTTGGCCATAAATTCCGGGAACGTTACCGGATTTTTGATGTTGCTATGAAACGCGCTGTCAAACCCGCTCTGAAAGTACCTCGTGTGGCCCGGCACCGAAGAAAGGTCGAGGCCGGTGGCTCAAGGCGAGTCGAGGTTACGGTCCCGTCCGGCGACGCCGGTCTCGTCAAGGCCATTGCGGGCGCACTGCGCGCCGGCGGTGAGGACGCGCGGCGCATTCGCGATACGCTGGATCCGATGTTGACTGTCCCGAAAGCGACGACAGGACGGGAACTCGTCGCCTTCTTCCGTGCGTCGCCTCTTGTCGGCGTCGAACTGCAGATTGAGCGAGACCGATCGGCCGGACGCGATGTCGACCTCGATTGATGGCTTACTTGCTCGATACAAACGTTATCAGCGAGACGATCAAAGCGAGGCCGGAACAACTGGTGCTCGACTGGCTCGAAGCACAAGCGGCAAGAGATTTGTACCTGGCCGCGCAAACCTTGGGTGAGTTGGTTCGCGGTGCGCGGAAAGCCGGCGACAGGATGCGACGAGAGCGTCTCGAGCGCTGGATTGCGGTCGATCTTGCCGAACAGTTTGAGGGGCGCGTGTTGCCTTTCGATGGCGCCGCTGCCGCTATTTGGGGACAGATTATGGGCGACGGCGACCGTTCGGGCCTGACGCCGCCTCTGGCTGACGCCCAGATTGCTGCTGTCGCAATTCGCCACGATCTCACGGTCGTAACTCGCAACGTCAGCGATTTTGAGCATCTCGACGTAAGACTGTTCAACCCGTGGCCCACCGGGCAGTAAACTTCGCCTTTCGTTTGGGTCCGAACGGCCCGGCGCGTTGCACTGGCGGTCGCGGCGGCTCTCGCCACCGGAATTCCGGCGGGCTATGATCCGGTTGAATCGGGACATTGACTTGTCGCCGCGTTGCCGACACGGCCGCGGCGCATCGGGAGGAACGGCATGGCCGGCGAATTCATCGACATTCCCGCCGGGGACGGCGGCACGTTCCAGGGCTATCTGGCCTTGCCGGAGGGCGGCACGGGGCCGGGCCTGATGATCCTGCAGGAAATCTTCGGCGTGAACGAAGCGATCCGCGCGACCTGCGATTACTTCGCCGAGGAAGGCTATGTCGTGCTGGCGCCGGACATGTTCCACCGGCTCGAGACACGGGTGGAGCTGGGCTATTCCGACGCCGAATTCGCCAGGGCTTTCGACTATTTCGGCAAGTTCGATTTTGCCAGGGCGGTCGAGGACATGACCGCCACGGTCGAGCATCTCAAGGGCATGGACGCGGTGAAAGGCCGGGGCAAGGGCGGCGCCACCCAGGTCGCGGCGCTCGGCTACTGCCTGGGCGGCGCGCTGGCCTACCAGGCGGCGGCCCATTGCGGCGTCGCTGCGGCGGCGAGCTATTACGGCGTGCGCATCGAGCAGCAACTGCATCTTGCAGACAAGATCGCCTGCCCGACGGTGCTGCATTTCGGCGGCGCGGACGAGCATGTGCCGATGGAAGCGGTCGAGCAGATCCGCGAGGCCTTCGCGGACAAGGACCATGTGCTCATCAACGTCTACGAGGGCGCGCCGCACGCCTTCGCCAACCGCTTCCGCGACACCTACGACAAGGCCGCCGCGGGCATGGCCCATTCGCGCACCATCGCACTCCTGCGCGGCACGATGGGGCCGGCCTACGACCTCGAGCATCTGTGGGACATGCACTGCTACTACGAGTTCGCGACCCGGGACGTCGACGCCACGATGGCGACGATGGTGGCGCAGCCCTACGTCAACCACATTCCGACCATGACCGGCGGCGTCGGCTATACCGAGCTGCACCGCTTCTACAAGAACCATTTCGTCAACGCGAACCCGGACGATACGGCATTGATCCCGGTCTCGCGCACGGTCGGGGCCGACCGGGTGGTCGACGAGATGATCTTCGAGTTCACCCACGACCGGGAGATCGACTGGATGCTGCCCGGCGTCGCCCCGACCGGCAAGCGGGTGCGCATCCCGCTGGTCGCGATCATCAACTTCCGCGGCCCGAAGCTCTATCACGAGCATATCTACTGGGATCAGGCCTCCGTCCTGGTCCAGATCGGCGTGCTCAACGCGAAGGACCTGCCGGCCGCCGGCATGGCGACGGCGGAGAAGATGCTCGACGAAACGCAGCCGTCCAACACGCTGATGCACCGCTGGGCGGAAAGCGCCCCGGCTGAAGCTGCCGAGTAAGGCGGCCCGTTACCCGCAAGACGAATCCGCAAGGGAGGAAACCATGACCCATCTCGACCGCAGGCAGTTCCTGCACACCGCGGGCGCCGCCGGCGCGGCGACCGGCCTCGGCTCGCTGCTGTTCAATCATGCCGCGGCGGCCGCCATCGGCGACACGCTCACCATCGCCTATCACGTCCCGCTGCCGGCCTGGGACCCGACCACCGGCCTGTCCTCGGTCAACCCGCAGCTCATGTCGATCTACAAATGCGTGTTCGACCAGTATGTCGACCAGAATGCCGACCTGAGCTTCCGGCCCGGCCTGCTGACCAGATGGGGCTGGAACGAGGACAAGACGAAAATCCGCATGGAGGTGCGCCAGGGCGCCAAATGGTCGGACGGCACGCCGATCACGGCGCAGGACATCGTCTGGAACCTGCAGCGCGTCGCCAACCCGAAGACCGGCAACCCCGTCGCCTTCGTCTGGGCCTCGGTCGCCAACCTGAAGGCCGAGGGCAACGTCGTCACCGGCGACGTCAAGCAGTATACGCCGGACCTGTTCAAATGGATGGCGTTCCTCACCGCCTACGTCCTGCCGCCGCATCATTACAAGAAAGTCGGCAAGGCGGGCTTCGAGAAGCAGCCGATGGGCTCCGGCCCCTACATGGTGGACGAGTTCCAGCGCGGCTCCTTCGTGCGCCTGAAGGCCAATCCGAACTATTGGGGCGACGCGCCGGCCTTCAAGACCGTCGTGTTCAAGTTCGTCACCGATCCGGCGGCGCGCATCGCCGAGATCGAGAGCGGCCGCTCCGACCTCACCCTCAACATCCCGTTCGAGGAATACGACCGGCTGCGCGCGAAGGACGGCCTGGAAGGCGTCGCGACGCCGGTCTCCGACATCGCCATGATCTTCTTCAACGATGTCGAGCCGATGACCGACATCAACGTGCGCAAGGCGGCGGTGATGGCGGTCAACAAGAAGGCCATCGTGGACCGGCTGCTGCGCGGCTACGGCGTGCCCATCGAGACCCTGCTGGCGCCGCCCTATACCGGCTTCGATCCGGATGTGAAGACGCCCTACGACCCCAAGGGCGCGGCAGCGTTGCTCGCCAAGTCCGGCTATTCCAAGGACAAGCCGGTCAAGTTCAAGATCCAGACGACCCGCGGCTACATCGCCAAGGATTACGAGGTCATCCAGGCCATCGTCGGCATGTGGCGCAAGGTCGGCATCCAGGCCGATATCGAGGTCTACGAGGTCGCCAAGCATTTCGAATTGCGCGCCCAGGACAAGCTGGCGCCGGCCGCCTTCTACAACTGGGGCAACTCGATCGGCGACCCGACCACCTCGACCGGCCACGCCATGTTCGGCCCGTCGCCGCACTCGACCTGGGACACCAAGGATCTCGACGGCATGATCGGCCCGCTGTGGGGCGAGAAGGACGAGGCCAAGCGCATCGCCGGCTGGCAGAAGGTCAACCGCTATATCGCCGAGAAGGCCTACGTCTTCCCGCTCTATCAGCAGGTCCAGCCGGTCGTATTCAAGACGGGCCTGAAATTCCGCGGCCACTTCGCCAACTTCGTCCTGCCCCAGGCGATGTCGAAGATGTAGGAGCGGGTACCTTCCCGGTGGGTAAGGGCGGGTCCGGCAGGAGCATTGGTTGCCGGACCCACACCGGCGCGAAATCCCCGGCAATGTCACCCCGGACGGCGCGCAGCGACGATCCGGGGTCCAGAGCCGACCCGAAAGTCGGTGCCGGCGACCCTGGACCCCGGCTCGCCCTTCGGTTGGCCGGGGTGACACCATCCGTTTTTTCCGCAAGATACTCCAGGTCGAAAGAGCGGAGAGCCGAGACGCTCCGTTCGGCTGCGAAACATCCCGGCTGACGGCGCAAACCGATGTCTTGGTCCTTCCTGCTCCGCCGGCTGCTTCTGGCGATCCCGACCCTGTTCGGCGTGGCGGCGATCGTGTTCGTGCTGCTGCGGGTGGTGCCGGGCGATCCGATCGCCATGCTGATCGGGCCGGGCGCGACCGACGCGGACATCGCCGAGCTGCGCCGGCTCTACGGGCTGGACGAGAGCATCGCGCTCCAGTTCGTCTACTATCTGCAGGATCTCGCCGGCGGCAATTTCGGCACCTCGATCTCGATGCGCCAGGACGTGATGGAGCTGGTGCTCGGCCGCCTGCCGGTGACCATCGAATTGTGCCTGGTCGCCATGTCCGTCGCCATTGCGCTGGGCGGGGCGATGGCGCTCGCCGGCGCCTACTGGCGCGGCCGGGCCGGCGAGGCGGCGGTCGACGGTGCGGCCGGATTCGTCCTGGCGATCCCGGATTTCCTGTGGGCGCTGCTGTTCGTCCTGTTCGTCGTCGTCTTCGCGCTCGACGGGCTGCCGATCTCCGGCCGGATCGGCCATGACGTCGGCTTCCGGGGCGCGACCGGCTTCCTGCTGATCGAGAGCCTCGTTCGCCTGCGCTTCGACGCTTTCGGCTCGGTCCTGCTGCACACGGTCCTGCCCGCCTTCGCCCTGGCCCTGCCGCTGGCGGCGATCATCGCACGGGTGCTCAAGGCGTCGATCGCCGAGGCGATGACCCAGGATTATGTCCTGATGGCGCGGGTGAAGGGCTTCTCCCGGGCGCGCATCGTCTGCCGGGAGGCCCTGCGCAACGCATTGGTGCCGACCGTGACGCTCACCGGCGTCCAGTTCACCTTCCTGGTCGGCGGCACGGTGCTGGTCGAGAAGATCTTCTCCTATCCCGGCATCGGCAACATGGCGATCGACGCCGTCATCAACCGCGATCTGCCGCTGATCCAGGGCCTCGTGCTGACTTTCGCGGTGCTGTTTATCGCCGTGAACCTGCTGGTCGACATGAGCTACGCCCTGCTCAACCCGCGGATGCGCCATGGCTGAGGCGGCGGCGGTTCCCGGCGGCCCGCTGCCGCACGCCCGGGAAAGCGCGGTGCGCCGCCTGTTGGGCAACCCGCGGGTCGTCCTGGGCGGCGCGGTGCTGCTGTTCTTCGCGCTCGCCGCCGTCTTCGCGCCCCTCCTCGCGCCTCACGATCCGGTCGAGCAGGACCTGATGCTGCAATATATCCCGCCGGCCTGGTCCGACAGGGCAGAGCCCGGCTACCTGTTCGGCACCGACAATCTGGGCCGGGACATCCTGTCCCGCCTGCTCTACGGCGCGCAGATCGCGCTGTTCGTCGCCGTTGCCGCCGCCGCCGCGGCCGGCCTGCTCGGCACGGTGCTCGGCCTGCTCGCCGGCTATCTCGGCGGCTGGGTCGATGCCGTCATTTCCCGGCTGGTCGAGGTCTGGATGGCCTTTCCGGCGGTCCTGCTCTCCATCGTGCTCGTCGCGGTGATGGGAACGGGCCTGCATTCCGTCATCATCGCGATCGCCGTGATCGACTGGACGCGCTTCTGCCGGGTCGTGCGCGCCGAGACCATGGCCCAGAAGCAGCAGGATTATGTCGCCTCGGCGGTCACCGTCGGCCTCGGCCGCATGCATATCCTGTGGCGCGAAATCCTGCCCAACGTGCTGCCGCTCCTGATCGTCCTGTTCACGCTCGAAATGGGCATCGCCGTGATCGTCGAGGCGATCCTCAGCTATGTGAACCTGTCGCTGGCCTCCGATTTCCCGACCTGGGGCACGATGATCGCCGACGGAAGGAAATATGTGAACCAGGCGCCCTGGCTGATGATCCTGCCGATCCTGTGCGTCATCGCCCTCGTGCTGGCGCTCAACGCGCTCGGCGACGGGCTGAAGGACGCGCTCGACCCGGTCATGCGAAAATGAGCGATGCGCAAATGACCGCCCCCCAAATAACCCCTGGGACGCCGCCGGACGGACCGATCCTCTCGGTCCGCAACCTGCATCTGGCGATCGCCGGCCGGCGCCGGCGCACGCCGATCCTGCGCAACGTGTCGCTCGACATCGCCCCCGGCGAGGTCCACGGGCTGGTCGGCGAATCCGGCGCCGGCAAGACGATGATCGGCAAGGTCATCCTGGGCATCCAGCCGTCGCGGGCCGTCGTAACCGGCGGGTCGGTGCGGTTCGGCGGCCGCGACATCACCCATCTGCCGGAGCGGGAACGCCGGCGCCTGATGGGCCGCGGCCTCGGCCTGATTCCGCAGGACCCGATGACCTCGCTCAACCCGGCCGGCCGGATCGGCGGGCAGATCGCCGACGTGCTGCGCCTGCATCTGGGCATGGACCGGGCCGCCGCCCGCGCGCGGGCGCTCGAGCTGCTGAACGACGTTCATATCCGGGAGCCGGAACGGGTGCTGCGCCGGTATCCCCACGAACTGAGCGGCGGCATGCGCCAGCGCGTGCTGATCGCCATCGCCTTCGCCTGCCGCCCCAAGCTGATCGTCGCCGACGAGCCGACGACGGCGCTCGACGTGACGGTGCAGCGCCAGGTCCTCGCGCTCATCAAGGAGATGCAGGCGCAGGACGGCGCCTCGATCCTGTTCGTCACCCACGATCTCGGCGTGGTCGCAAAGACCTGCGACCGGGTGACGGTGCTGCATGGCGGGCGGGTCCTGGAAGCCGGCGACACACGGGCAATCGTCGAGGCGCCGCAGCACGATTACACGAAGGCCCTGATGGCCGCAACGCCGCGCCACGACCGGCCCGGCGACTTGCTCCAGCCGGTGCCCGAAGCGCTGACCGCACGCCTGAACGAAGAGGCGCTGGCCTACGACGCCGGGCCCGATACAACGAGCGCGAGTCATGCCTGAGCCCGCGCTCCTGGACGCCGCCGGGCTGCGCCTGTCCCTGCCGGACCACAGCCGCAAGCCGCCCTTCGGCCCCGCGCCCGCGGTCGATATCCTGCACGGCATCGACCTGACGCTGGCACCCGGCGACACGCTGGGCATCGTCGGCGAAAGCGGCTCCGGCAAGACCAGCCTGGGCCGGACCCTGGTCCGGCTCTACAGGCCGACGGCCGGCCGCCTGCTGTTCGACGGGCGGGACATCACGGCCCTGCCCGAAGAGCGGCTGCGCCCCCTGCGCGCCGGGTTCCAGATGATATTCCAGGACCCGCAATCCTCGCTCAACCCGCGGCGCCGGGTCGCCGAGATCGTCGCCCAGCCGCTGCATCTGCACGGCCGCGCGGCGAACGGGGCGGAGGCGCGCCGGCAGGTCGATGCCCTGCTCGAGCGGGTCGCCCTGCGACCGGTGCACGGCGAGCGCTATCCCCACGAACTCTCCGGCGGCGAGCGCCAGCGCGTCGGCATCGCCCGGGCCATCGCGTTGCAGCCGCGGCTGGTCGTGGCCGACGAGATCGTCTCCGGCCTCGACGTCTCGAGCCAGGCCCAGATTCTCGCCCTGCTGCGCGAACTGCGGCGGGACCTCGGCCTCGCCCTGCTGTTCATCAGCCACGACCTTTCCGTCGTGCGCACCGTGTGCGACCGGGTTATGGTGATGCTGAACGGCCGGGCGGTCGAACAGGGCGATTGCGCTTCGATCTTCGCAGCGCCGAAACATCCCTATACCCGCCGGCTCTTGAACGCGATCCCGCTGCCCGATGTCGACCCGGACTGGGTCGCCCGATCCGCGGAGAACGAACTGGGAGAGACACTGACGATGGATGTGAAAGACAGTGTGGCGCTGGTCACCGGCGCCAACCGCGGCGTCGGCGAGGCTTTCGTGCAGGCGCTGCTCGACCGGGGCGCGGCCAAGGTCTACGCCGCCATGCGATCGACCGAAGGCTATGCGCCGCCGGACGGCCGGGTGCAGCCGGTCGCGCTCGACGTGACCGACCATGCCGCGGTCGCGGCGGCGGCGGCGGACTGCGGCGACGTCACCCTGCTGGTCAACAATGCCGGGGTGAACCACAACCAGCCGATTTCGGCCGACGCCGCGCAGGGCAACGCGCGCGACGAAATGGAGGTCAACTATTTCGGCACCATGGAAATGTGCCGGCAGTTCGGCCCGGTCCTCGGCGCCAACGGCGGCGGCGCCATCGTCAACATGCTGTCGATCCTGGCCCGGGTGAACCTGCCGATGATCGGCACCTACTGCGCGTCGAAGGCGGCGACCCTGTCGCTGACCCAGGGCGTGCGCGCCCAGCTGGCGGCCCAGGGCACGCTGGTGGTCGCGGTCATGCCGGCGGCGATCAACACCCGCATGGGCGACATGAACCCGCCGCCGCTGGAGGAGCCGGGCGATGTCGCCGGCGCGGCGCTGGACGCGGTCGAGGCCGGCGAGGAGGATATCTATCCCGGCGTCGTGGCCGGCGGCGTCAGCCAGGGCCTCGCCGCCGACCCGAAAGGCGTCGAGAAACAGTTCGCCGAATATCTGCCGGGATAGGGGCAGGCCGGGTAGCAGCGTGACGGCAAGTGTCATTCCCGTAGGGCGCGTTCCTGCACACCATCGCCGCCCTCCCGTGTCACCCCGGACGACCCGCAGGGGCGATCCGGGGTCCAGAGCCCGCCCTGAGCCTGTCGAAGGGACCACAAACGCAGGCTGTACCGCGCGGCCCTGGACCCCGGCTCTCCGCTCCGCTCCGGCCGGGGTGACAAAAGGCGGTTGTTTGTGGGAAGGAAGAACGGGCCGCGCAGGGTGGAATGCCTTTGCGGCTCCGGCGTTCTATCCTCTACGCAAGGGACCGTAAGGAATGCCCGTTCCCTACTACGACTGGGCCGCAGGCCACGCGGCAATCCGGCCGGACGCGCTGGCCCAGGTCGATATCCAGAACGGCCGCAGCTACACCTATGCCGAGATGGACGATCGCGCGGCGCGGCTCGGCCGCTGGCTGCAGGACCGCGGCGTCGGCCGCGGCGACCGGGTCGCCATCCTGGCCTATAACGGCCCGGAATTCTTCGAGCTCGAATTCGCCGCCGGCAAGACCGGCGCGGTGATGGTGCCGCTGAACTGGCGGCTCGCGCAGCCGGAGCTGGAATACATCCTGGGCGATTGCGCCCCCAAGGCGCTGATCCACGACGTCGAATTCACCGGGATGTGCGACGCGCTGCGCAGCGCCTGCAACATCCCGCACGGCCTCGCCATCGACGTGGAGAAGCCCGACAATCCCTACGATGCGGCGCTGGCTTCCGTGCCGCCGGAGCCGGCGCTTGAGGCGCTGACCCACGACGATCTGGCGATGATCATGTACACCTCCGGCACGACCGGCCGGCCCAAGGGCGCGATGATCACGCACCGGATGCACCTCTACAACTGCATCAACCTCGGCTTCTCCAGCCGGCTTTCGCCGGACACCATCCAGCTCGTCGTGCTTCCGCTGTTCCATACCGGCGGGCTCAACTGCTACACGAATCCGGTGCTGCACGCCGGCGGGCAGAACATCATCATGCGCGAGTTCGAGCCGGCCGCTGCGCTCGACTATATCGGCGACCCGGCGCTCGGCATCACCCACTTCTTCGGCGTGCCGGCCCATTACCAGTTCATGATGCAGGCGCCGAACTTCGAAACCGCGGACCTGTCGCGCCTCGTCATGTGCGGCGTCGGCGGCGCGTCCTGCCCCGTCCCGATCCTGGAAGCCTGGCTCGACCGGGGCATCCCGCTGGTCCAGGGCTGGGGCATGACGGAGACCAGCCCGGCCGGCCTGTTCCTCGACATCCGGGACACCCGCCGCAAGGCCGGGTCGGCCGGCAAGCCGGTCATGCACACGGAAATCAGGATTGTCGACGACGGAGGCAGGGACGTGCCGCAGGGCGAAACCGGCGAACTGCTGATCCGCGGCCCCAACGTCACGCCCGGCTACTGGAACAGGCCGGAGGCGACCGAGGCGGCCTTTGTCGACGGCTTTCTCAAGACCGGCGACGCCGCCCGGATGGACGAGGAAGGCTTCGTCTATATCGTCGACCGCTGGAAGGACATGTATATCTCCGGCGGCGAGAACGTGTATCCGGCCGAGGTCGAGAGCGTGATCTACCAACTGCCGCAGATCGCCGAGGCGGCGGTGATCGGCGTGCCCGACAAGCGCTGGGGCGAGGTCGGCAAGGCCGTCGTTGTCGTCAAGCCCGGCGAGACGCTGACCGAGCAGGACCTGATCTCTCACTGCCTCGCCAACCTCGCCCGGTTCAAGGTGCCGGCCTCGGTCGCCTGGACCGACGTGCTGCCGCGCAACGCCACCGGCAAGGTGCTGAAATGGGAGTTGCGCAAGGACTATGTGCCGGCGGCCTGACGGAACCGGCCTCCGGCGGAAACGGATACTGCCATGATCCCGCTCAAACCCATTGCCGACCTGCCGACCCACGAGGTCGTCAACATGCCGCCGCCGATCGGCGACCAGGATCTGTGGGCCGGCGATATCGCATTGCGCGAAGCGGTGGCGCGGGAAGGCGCAGGGCCGGCCGCGGGCCGTCTGGCGGATTTCGGCCGGCTGATGGGGCAGGACGCGGTGTTCGAGAAGGCGGACCGGGCCAACCGGCACGCCCCGGAACTGCGCGCCTTCGACCGCCATGGCCGCCGGATCAACCAGGTGGATTATCACCCGGCCTATCACGACCTGATGGAAATCGCGGTCGCCAACGGGGCGCCGAACCACGCCTGGCGTCAAAACGGGCCGGGGGGCGGACCGGGCGCCCACGCCACCAACATGGCGATCGTCTACCTGTTCAGCCAGGCGGAAAGCGGCGTCCTGTGCCCGATGGCGATGACCTATTCGGTCATGCCGGTGCTGCGGAACAATCCGGGCGCGGGAGACGAATGGATCCCGCGGCTGCTCTCCGCCGAATACGATGCCAGGGACATCCCGGCCGCCGAAAAGGCCGGCGCGCTGGTCGGCATGTTCATGACCGAGAAGCAGGGCGGCTCCGACGTCCGGGCCAATTCCACGACCGCCGAGCCGGCCGGCGCGCAGACCGGCGAAGGGGCGGCCTACCTGCTGTCCGGCCACAAATTCTTCTGTTCCGCGCCGATGTGCGACGCCTTCCTGACGCTCGCCTATACGGGCGGCGGCCTGTCCTGTTTCCTGATGCCGCGCTGGACGCCGGACGGGGCGCGCAACGGCCTGTTCATCCAGCGGCTCAAGGACAAGCTGGGCAACCGGTCCAACGCCTCGTCGGAAATGGAGTTGCAGGATTGCTGGGCCGTCATGATCGGACCGGAAGGCCGCGGCGTGCGCACCATCATGGATATGGTGACCGGCAACCGGCTCTATTGCGCGACCAACTCCGCGGCCCTGATGCGCCAGGCGCTGGTCCAGGCGCTGCACCACACCGGCCACCGCACGGCCTTCCAGAAGAAGCTGATCCAGCAGCCGCTGATGCGCAACGTGCTGGTCGATCTGGCGCTGGAGGCCGAAGCCGCGCTGGCGCTGGCAATGCGCGTCGCCCGGACCTTCGACGAGGCCGGAAACGGCGAGGAAGCCGCCGCCCTGTTCCGCATCGGCACGGCCATCGCAAAATTCTGGAACTGCAAGCGCGCGCCGGCCCACACGGCAGAAGCGCTCGAATGCCTGGGCGGGCCGGGCTATATCGAGGAATCGCCGATGCCGCGGCTCTACCGGGAAGCGCCGCTCAACAGCATCTGGGAGGGCTCGGGCAACGTGATCTGCCTCGACGTGCTGCGCGCCCTGCACCGGGAACCGGCGGTCGCGCCGGCCCTTCTGGCAGAACTTGAGACGGCGCAGGGCGGCCACGCGCTGTTCGATGCGGCGCTGGACGGCCTGAAAGCGGACCTGGCCGATCGGGAAAACCTCGAATTCCGTGCCCGCCGGCTGACCGAGCGCATGGCCGTGCTGTGGCAGGCCGCGCTGCTGGTGCGGCATGCGCCGGCCCCGGTGGCCGACGCCTTCTGCGCCTCGCGCCTCGGCGACCGCTGGACCGGCAGCTTCGGCACCCTGCCGGCCGGAACCGACTTCGCCGCGATCCTGGAGCGCGCCCTGCCGCACGGGGAGTTGCACGGGGAGGTTGCTGCATGAAGATTCGCGGCAAGGTCGCCATCGTCACCGGCGCCGCCAGCGGCATCGGCCGGGCGCTGGCCGAGCGCTTCGCGGCCGATGGCGCGAAAGGGCTGGTGCTCGGCGATATCGACGGCGAAGGCGTTGCGGCGGTCGCCGGCCGGCTGGGCGCAACCGGCCTGGCCTGCGACGTCGGCGACGAGGCGCAGGTGCAGGCCCTGGCCGCGGCAGCGGAGCGCGCTTACGGCCCGGTCGATATCTTCTGTTCCAACGCCGGCATCCTGCGCACCGGCGACGAGGACCAGCCCGACGCCGATATCGAGGACAGCTTCCGCATCAACACGATGGCTCATGTCTACGCCGCCCGCGCGGTCGCGCCCGGCATGGCGGCGCGCGGCGAAGGCTATCTGGTCAACACCGTCTCGGCCGCCGGAATCCTGCTTCAGGTCGACAGCCTCGCCTATACCGTGAGCAAGCACGCCGCGATCGGCGTGGCCGAGTTCCTCGCCGCGAAATACGGGCCGAAAGGCGTGAAGGTTTCGGTCCTGTGCCCCCAGGGGGTGCATACCGGCATGACCGCCGGCCGCTCCAGCCCGGCTTTCGTCGACGGCGTGCTGGAACCCGAAGAGGTCGCCGAGAGTGTCGTGAAGGCGATGGACGAGGAGCGCTTCCTGATCTTCCCGCACGAGACCGTCTACACCTACATGCAGCGCAAGACCGAGGACCGCGACCGCTGGCTGCGCGGCATGGCGAAAGTGCGGGCGCGTTTTCTGGAGGGCGCGCCGTGAGCGGGGCCGGCAGCGACCGGCCCGGCGCCGTCGAGACCATCCCGGTCCGCGAGGCGCACCGTTTCGACGAGGCCGCGCTCGCGACGTATCTGCGCGACCGTCTCGACGGCTTCGGCGGCGGGATCGATATCCGCCAGTTCCAGTCCGGCCAGAGCAACCCGACCTTCTGTCTGACGACCGGCGGCCGCCGCTACGTCTTGCGCAAGAAGCCGCCGGGCAAGCTGCTGCCGTCGGCCCACGCCGTCGACCGGGAATACCGGGCGATCAGCGCGCTGCAGGACAGCGCCGTTCCCGTGCCGCGGACCTATCTGCTGTGCGAGGACGACAGCGTCATCGGCACGGCCTTCTATGTCATGGAACTGGTCGAGGGCCGGGTCTTCCACGACGCCGGGATGCCGGGCGCGACGGCCGAAGAGCGGCGCGTCTTTTTCGACGATTTCGCGCGAGTCCTCGCCGCGCTGCACACGGTCGACATCGAACGGGCCGGCCTTGCCGATTTCGGCCGGCCGCAGGGCTACCTGGAGCGCCAGATCGTGCGCTGGGGCAAGCAGTACGAGCTGTCGAAGACCGAAGAGATCCCGGAGATGGAGCGGCTGCACGCCTGGCTGATCGACCGCCTGCCGGACGATCCCTCGGTTTCCATCGTCCACGGCGATTTTCGGCCCGGCAACGTCATCGTCTTTCCCGACCGCGCCAACATCGCGGCGGTGCTGGACTGGGAATTGTGCACGCTCGGCCACCCGCTGGCCGACCTCGGCTATTGCTGCGCCGCCTATCACGGCGAGATCGGCGCCCACGGCAATTTCAGCACGCTGGACCACGCCGCGCTCGGCATCCCGACCGAGCGGGAATTCGTCGACGCCTATTGCCGCTACAGCGGCCGGGAGGGCATCGACAATTTCCACTATTACGTCGTCCATTCCCTGTTCCGCAGCGCCGCCATCATCCAGGGCGTCTACAAGCGCGGGCTGGACGGCAACGCCGCCTCTACCGAAGCGCTGGGCTTCAGCGGCATGGCGCGCGAGCGGGCCGAGACCGCCTGGCGCGTCGTCGAGGAATATTTCTAGGATGTGGCCCGAACCGTTCCGCGCCGAGGGCCGGTCGGTCGCCGTCGAGCTGCTATCCCACGACCATGCCCGGGACCTCGCCGAGGCGGCGGCGGACGGCGACCTGCACCGGCTGTGGTACACCCTGGTGCCGACTCCCGAGGGCGTCGGCGCGGAGATCGACCGGCGGCTCGGCCTGATGGAACAGGGCAGCATGTTGCCTTTCGCCATCGTCGACCGGCGCGACGGGCCGTTCCGGGGCCGCGCTATCGGCATGACGACCTATATGAATATCGAGCCGAAGCACCGGCGCCTCGAGATCGGCTTCACCTGGTACCGCCGCGCCGTCCAGCGCACGTCGCTCAACACCGAGTGCAAGTTCCTGCTGCTCTCGAAGGCGTTCGAGGAATTCGACTGCATCGCCGTCGAATTCCGCACCCACGCCATGAACCTCCAGAGCCGGCGCGGCATCGAACGCCTCGGCGCCAAATTGGACGGCATCCTGCGCCACCACATGATCCTGCCGAACGGCACGCTGCGCGACACGGCGGCCTATTCGATAACCGCGCCCGAATGGCCGGCGGTAAAAGCGAACCTGATCTGGATGATGGAGAAGCCGCGCGGCTGAGTAAAAGGGAGCCGGTCCGTCGAGGAATCTATCGCCGATGGCTAATTTCTTGACATTATCATTCTCTAATAGATATTAGTTCCATGTTTGCCGTGAAGATCACGAAAGCGGCGCGCCGACAACTCAACGCCATGCCCGACAACATCGAACGAACGATAATCCGAAAGATTCGCCATGTTGCGGCCGACCCGCTCGCGCCGAACAACAACGTGACCGCGCTGAAAGGAGTCGATGGCTTCCGGCTCAGGGTCGGCGATCGGCGGGTGTTGTACACCCTGGATATCGAGGCCCGTTCCATGACGGTCGCCGCGGTTTTGCCACGGGGAGACGCATACCGATGACAACAGCCCAATTCGTCGAGCTGGCCGGCGAGCAATACGCCATCGTGCCCCGCGCCGAGTATGACCTGTTGCGCAGCGCCGCCGACGAGGACGCCCTGGACGCCGCCATCCTCCGGCGGGCCCTCGAAGACCCCGGCGAGGAGGTCGTGCCCTTCGAGCTTGCCGAGCGCATCGCCGATGGCGCGCATCCCGTTCGCGTGTGGCGCGACTATCGCGGGATGAAGGCCGGAGACCTGGCCGCCGCCGCCGGCGTCGCCGCCTCCTATCTCTCGGATATCGAAAACGGGAAAAAGCCGGGATCGGTCAAGGCGCTGAAACGCATTGCAGGCGCGCTCGGCCTGACGGTGGACGACCTGATTTAGGCCTGTCCCTGCAGGCGCCGGGAGAATGCGCCGCCCGGAACCGACACGAACCGAAAACACTGTTACCCATGTAGCCGGTTGCTCAGGCGCCGCGCCGTTCGCCGCGATCATGTCGGCCGTCCTGCTCCCGGTTATCTTTTTCCCGCGGCTCAGCCTTGCGCTACTCTGACTCCGCCCGCCGTTCCGGAGGAACCGCCCGATGACACGCAGAATTATCGACATCTCCATGCCGCTGGAGAACGACGTGATCTCCGACCCGCAGCCCTACAGCCCGAAGATCACCTATTTCGACCACCATCAGTCCTACGAGCAGATGGCGCCCTTCTTTCCCGGCCTGAAGAAGGAAGACCTGCCCGATGGCGAGGCCTGGGCCGTGGAGATGGTCCAGCTCATCACCCATAACGGGACGCATCTCGATGCGCCCTATCACTTCGCCTCGACCATGAACAAGGGCGAGCGGGCGATCACCATCGACGAGGTGCCGCTCGACTGGTGCATGCAGCCCGGCGTCAAGCTGGACTTCCGCCATTTCGACGACGGCTATGTCGTGACCGCGGACGATGTCGCCGCCGAACTTGAGCGCATCGGCCACGAAATCCGGCCGCTCGATATCGTGATGGTCAACACGCGCGCCGGTTCGGCCTACGGCCAGGACGACTATGTCGATGCCGGTTGCGGCATGGGCTATGACGCCACCATGTATCTGCTGGAGCGCGGCGTGCGGCTGACCGGGACCGACGCCTGGAGCTGGGACGCGCCCTTCTCCTACACGGCCGAGCGCTATGCCGAGAGCCGGGACGCCTCGATCATCTGGGAAGGGCACAAGGCCGGGCGCGACATCGGCTATTGCCACCTGGAGAAGCTGCACAATCTGGAAGCGCTGCCGGGCGACGGCTTCACCGTGTGCTGCTTCCCGGTGAAGATTCGCGGCGCCTCGGCCGGCTGGACCCGGGCGGTCGCGGTATTCGACGGCTGAGGCGCTACGCCGCCGCGCGGATCGCCGCCTTTTTCACCGCCTCGCCGACGAAGGGCTCGAAGCGGGTGAAATTGTGTTCGACGCGGCGGGCGACCCGCGGGTGAACATCCAGAACGGCAAGGGCAAGGCAAAGCCCTATCGGGTCCGCCAGGTCATCAGGGCCATCGAGAAATTGCGGGATATGCCATGAACGACCGCTACACCTACCGGATCACCTGGTCCACCGAAGACGGCGAGCATGTCGGCCTGTGCGCCGAGTTCCCGTCGCTGAGCTGGCTGGCCGCCACCCCGGAAAAGGCGCTCGCCGGAATCAGGCGCACGGTGCGCGATAGCGTGGCGGACATGAAGGAGACCGGAGAGGAGCCGCCGAGACCTCTGGCCGACAGGGCCTATAGCGGGAAATTCCTGGTCCGGCTGCCGCCGGAAACGCACCGGGCGCTCGCCATCCGCGCTGCCGAGGAGGGGGTGAGCCTGAACCGCCTCGTCAGCGCCCGGCTCGCCGGCGACCCGGGATAAACCGGTCGTCGCCGAACTTCCGGCAATTCTGGGTATTTGATTCGGTGGAAGCCCGGCGCGCTACGCCGCCGCCCGGATCGCCGCTTTCTTCACCGCGTCGCCGACGAAGGGCTCGAAGCGGGTGAAGTTGTGTTCGAAGCGCCGGGCGACATCGCGGGCCATGCTGTCGTAGGCGCGCTTGTCGGACCAGGCGCTCTTCGGATTGAGCACGTCGGACGGCACGTCCGGGCAGGCCTGGGGCACCAGCACGCCGAAATTCGGGTCCGGCGCGACATTCACCGTCGCCAGCGTGCCGCCCAGGATCGCCCGGATCATGGCGCGGGTATGGGCAATCTTCATGCGCTCGCCGACGCCGTAGGCGCCGCCGGACCAGCCGGTGTTGACCAGCCAGCATTTCGCGCCGTGGGTCTCGATCTTCTCGCCGAGCATCCGGGCATAGACCGACGGATGGCGCGGCATGAAGGGCGCGCCGAAGCAGGTCGAGAAGGTCGCCTGGGGCTCGCTGCCGACGCCCTTTTCGGTGCCGGCGACGCGCGCGGTGTAGCCGGAGAGGAAATGGTACATCGCCTGTTCCGGCGTCATCATCGAGACCGGCGGCAGCACGCCGAAGGCGTCGGCGGTGAGCATGACGATGTTTTCGGCATGGCCGGCGAGGCCGGTATCGCTGGTGTTCGGGATGAACTCCACCGGGTAGCTGGCGCGGGTGTTCTCGGTCAGCGTCGCATCGTCGAGGTCCGGAACGCGGGTGACCGGGTCGAGCACGACATTCTCGAGCACCGTGCCGAAGCGCCGGGTGGTCGCGTAGATTTCCGGCTCGGCCTCGGCGGACAGGCGAATCACCTTGGCGTAGCAGCCGCCCTCGAAATTGAACACGCCGTTGGACGACCAGCCATGCTCGTCGTCGCCGATCAGGGTGCGCGACGGGTCGGCCGACAGCGTCGTCTTGCCGGTGCCGGAGAGGCCGAAGAAGATCGAGACGTCGTCGCGCTCGCCGATATTGGCCGAACAGTGCATGGGCAGCACGTCGCGCTCCGGCAGCAGGTAGTTGAGAATCGAGAAGACCGATTTCTTGATTTCGCCGGCATATTCGGAGCCGCCGATGATCACCATGCGCTGGCTGAAATCGACCAGGATGAACGTGCTGCCGTTCGTGCCGTCGGTTTCCGGATCGGCCAGGACCGACGGCGCCTGGAGCACCGTGAAGTCCGGCTCGAACGCGGCCAGCGCCCCGGCCGGCGGCCGGATGAACATGTGGCGGGCGAACAGGCTGTGCCAGGCGCACTCGGTGATGACGCGCACCCGCAGGCGATAGTCGGGATCGGCGCCGGCAAAGCAATCCTGCACGAACACGTCGCGGTTCGACAGATAGTCGGCGATCCGGTCGCGCAGCCGGTCGAAGGCCGCCCGGTCGATCGGCCGGTTGACGGCGCCCCAATCGACCGAGTCTTCGGTTTCGGCGTCGCGCACGGTGAATTTGTCGTTCGGGGACCGTCCGGTGTGCTCGCCGGTCACGGCCACGAGCGGGCCGCCATGGGCCAGCCGCGCTTCGTTGCGCTGCAGCGCCTGCTCGTACAGCTCCGCGACATTGAGGTTCCAGAATTCGGTTCCGCCGGTGCGAATGCCCTGCTTGTCGAGCCCGAAACGGCTTGCAACAGCTCCGGTCTGCGCCACCTTCAATCCTCCGCCAACAGCCGATCTTGTGAGTGCCGGGCTCGTAGCGGCGCCGTTGCACAGCGCCCGAAGCGGCCGTCGCCGACGCAGATTCCTGCGCATTTCGCCCCAGCCTGAGCGGAAAACTGCCAGCCCCGACAGCGCATTGCAACGCCTGTTTGCGCTCTCCGGGCCTTGCGGCAAAAGGAACGCTCCGGGCGGAGCGCCCGTCAGGAAGGAGGCCGGCCGGCGCGCGCCTTGCGGACCAGGGCGACCAGCGACTTCCGCGCGCCCTCCGGGGTCAGGACCGGCGCCTCGAAGGCCAGCCGCGCGATCTCGCCGCCGTTGCGCAGGTCGATGCCCCAGGGGTCGATCCCGGTCATGCGCCACGGTCCGTCCGTGCGGCCGAGCAGCCCGGTCGCGTAGGCCGCGACAGCGTCCCCGTGGTCTTCGTTCATGTGGGCGACGATCTCGCCCTCGGCATCGCGCAGCGGTTCCGCTTCCGCCAGACCCGGCGGCCAGTCCGCCCCGCCGAATGAGGAAATGCGGCCGAATCCGCCCACCAGATGCACGGCGGTCACCGCCATGCGAAAGAAATCGAAATCGCCGAAATCGGCATAGCCGGCCGCTTCCGGATGGCGCGCCAGGAAGCGGGCCCGGTCCGCCGGGTCGGCGGATACGGCGAGCCGGCCCCGGACGGTGACCCGGTCGCCGGCGAGCGGATCGGACGGCGCCGCAACGCCGCGCCCCTCGCCGGTCATCAGAAGGGCGGCGGCGGGGTCCGCGGCCAGGTTCCGGCGGTGCTGGGCCAGCCCGGACAGCAGCAGAAGCGGCGACAGATCCCGGTCCAGCGCCACGGTCACGAAGGACGCGTGCGGCGGGCCGCCGTCCGGATCGAGCGTCGCCAGGCTGGCGACGGCGCTGGCGCGCGCCAGTTCCCGGGCGAAGTCGAGGTCGCCGGCGCTCATTGGCTGCCGGCCGGCCGGGCCGGTTCGGCGCCGGGCGCGCCCTTAGGTTCGGGCGGTTCGGGCGGCGTTGTCTGCGGCATCGCTTTCTCGATGATCGCGGCGGCTTCGTTCGGCGACAGAACGCGCGCCTCGACGGTGATTGCGCCGGCCCGCTCGAAGGTAAGCGTGATCCGCACCTTCTCGCCGACGCTCAGGATATCGCGCAGGCCGACCAGCCTGAGATACAGCGCCGCCGCATCCAATACGGTTTCCTTTCCCGCCGGCACGGGAACGGCGTCGACCCGGCCGGTCTTCCAGGCATCGCCGCCGGGCAGCGGGCCGCGCAGTTCGACCCGCTTCGCAAACGGCGTCGAGGCATCGATCAGCGCGTCTGCGGCCGTTCCGGCGTTGCCGATCCTGAGATAGGCCGCACCGTCGCGGTTGGTCGACTGGTGGGCCCAGACATCGCCGACCGTCAGGTCGCCCAGCCGGTAGCCCGCCGGTTTCGGGGTTTCTTCCGGCGTCTCCGGCGTTTCCTGCGTCGTTGCGGCCGGTTGCGCCTGGGCCGGCGGCACAACGGTCAGCCCCGACAGGTCCGCCGCGAGGACGCCCGCCCCGACCGCGACGGCAAAGAGCGCGACCGGCCGGATCATGGCAACGACACCCGCTGCGCGTCGGGACAACAATACGTCTGTTTCCTGGGCGCCTGTTTCCTGGGAAAGGTCCGGCATTCGTCGACTCCGGCCGCTCTCGGCCAAACCCCCGCCCGGAGAGGATTCACCGGCCGGTCCGGGAACGATAGGGTAAACCAAACTGCAATTGCCCACCGCCGCAAAATCGCCCGACTTGGGCATATACTCGATCGATACCGTTATCGCGACGAACTGCGGTGGCGGCCGGAGATCGCCCGGAACCCCGTCCGGTGCGGGTCGAAACGGATGAGCCGAGCGGAAAGCCGATGAAACACACGATCGCCCTGGTCGACGACGACCGCAACATCCTGACCTCGGTGTCGATCGCGCTGGAGGCGGAAGGTTTCGAGGTCCGGTCCTACAAGGACGGCGCCGAGGCCTTTGCCGGGATTGCCGCCCGGCCGCCCGACCTCGCCATTCTCGACATCAAGATGCCGCGCATGGACGGCATGGAACTGCTCAACCGCATCCGCGGCAAATCCCGCCTTCCGGTGATTTTCCTGACCTCGAAAGACGACGAGATCGACGAGGTGCTCGGCCTGCGCATGGGCGCGGACGACTATATCACCAAGCCCTTTTCCCAGCGCCTGTTGATCGAGCGCATCCGCTCCGTCCTGCGCCGCGCCGAAGCCGGGACGGCCGGGCCGGCGGCGGAGACGGTCATCGCCCGCGGCGCCCTAGTCATGGACCCGGACCGCCACCGCTGCACCTGGCGCGACGAACCGGTCCAGCTGACCGTAACGGAATTCCTGATCCTCCAGTCGCTCGCCCAGCGCCCCGGCCACGTCAAGAGCCGGGATCAGCTCATGGACGCCGCCTATGGCGAGAACGTGTATGTCGACGACCGCACCATCGACAGCCACATCAAACGGCTGCGCAAGAAGTTCAAGTCCGTTGACGCCGGCTTCGACAAGATCGAAACCCTGTACGGAATCGGCTACCGTTACGCCGAGAACTGACAGCGCCGCCCGCGCGGCCGGAGGGCCGGCCGCCACCGGACCGCGGGCGCAGTGAGCGGCGAGGCGGAGCGCACCGGATCGGAAAGCACCGGACCGGAAAGCTACGAACCGGGGAGCGCCGGTCGAGTCCCGCGCCGCGGCAGGATGCCATGCCGGACGATGTTCGCCTGAAACCGACACAGGGCGCCGGAATGCCCGCAACCGGGACCGGGCCCGCCGGGATGGAAGCTGCCGGGACCGGAACCGCCGGGGAGCCGGGCCGGCGGGCGCGCCGCACCGCGCCGGTCGCGCCGGGCGGGCGGCGCTTTTCGCGGCTGACCCTGCGCATCCTCGCCATCGGCATCTTTCCGCTGGCCACCATTTTCGGCGGACTGATGTATCTGGGCGTCTATGAGCGCAGCCTGGTCGACGGGCGCCTAGCGGCGCTCGATACCGAAGCCAGGATGATCGCCGGGGCGCTGGGCGAAACCGCCGTGCCGTCCGGCGATCCCGCCAGAACCGAGCTCGAGATCGAAACCGCCCGCAAGGTGCTGCGCCGCCTGGTGAAGCCGACGCAGGTGCGCGCCCGCCTGTTCGCGCGCAACGGCGCCCTGGTCGCCGACAGCCGGGCGCTGCTGCGTCCGGGCGGCGCCATCCGCCAGGAGACGCTGCCGCCGCCCGAGGGGTCGAGCCGCGTTCTGCGCCTTCTGCGCGAGAGCTACGACTGGTTCTTCTTCCTGCTCTCGCGCGGGCGCGACCGGGCCGACGTGTACCGGGAACAGCCATATGAGAGCGCGGCCGATTTCGGGGAGGCCCGGAAGGCCCTGGGCGGGGAAGGCGGCAGCGCGGTGCGGGTCTCGGAGCGCGGCCGGCTGATCCTTTCCGCCGCCATTCCGGTCCAGCGCTACAAGAATGTCTACGGCGCGCTGATGCTGTCGATCTCCAGCGCCGGCATCGACCGGTCGGTCCGGGAGGTCCGTCAGGATATCGTCCAGGTCTTCGGCGTCGTCTTCGTTCTGTCGCTGCTGCTTTCGCTCTATCTCGCCCGCGCCATTTCCCGGCCGATCGCCCGCCTGGCGGCGGCGGCGGAGCGGATGCGCCGGCTGCGCACCCGGTCGACGGCGATACCGGCGTTTCCCGACCGGCGGGACGAGATCGGCGACCTGGCGGCGGCGCTGGGCGAGCTGACGACGGAATTGTTCGACCGCATGGACGCCATCGAACGCTTCGCCGCCGACGTGTCGCACGAATTGAAGAACCCGCTTTCGTCCCTGCGCAGCGCGGTCGAGACGGCGGCGCGGATCGACGATCCGGAGAAGCAGAAACAGCTGATGGCCGTTATCGAGCAGGATGTCGACCGGCTCGACCGACTGATCACCGACATCGCCAACGCCTCGCGGCTCGATGCCGAACTGGCCCGCCTCGAGCCGGGCCCGGTCGATCTGCGCCGGCTGCTGCAGACCCTGGCGGAGGTCCACCGGACGACCGCCCGGGACGGCGCGCCGGAGATCCGCCTCGAACTGCCGGAACGCGGCAGCCTGATCGCCCAGGCGGTCGAGGACCGTCTTGTCCAGGTGCTCCAGAACCTGATCGCCAACGCCATGTCCTTCTCGCCGCCGCAAGGGGTCATCCTGATCGCCGCGGCGGCGGAGAAGGACAGCGTCACCGTTACCGTCGAGGACGAGGGGCCCGGCATCGCCCCCGGCAAGGAGGAGGAGATTTTCGAGCGCTTCTATTCCGAGCGGCCCGCCGGCGAAGCCTTCGGCCGGCATTCCGGCCTCGGCCTGAGCATCAGCCGGCAGATCGTCGAGGCGGCCGGCGGCACCCTGCGCGCCGGGAACATCCCGAGTAACGTCCCGGGATCCGACGGGCCGGTCCGCGGCGCGCGGTTTACGATCGCGCTGCCGCGCATGTTCCGCAACGGGGCGCAGAGGCCCGGAGAAGGCGCCGGCGGAACCGTCTGAAGCGGCGCTACCGCCAGGGCAGCAGGCCCGGATCGATGGCGACGGCGACGATGGCCGGCAGGGCGACAAAGGCCAGCAGCGTCGAGACGAACACGACCCCGGCGACCGCTTCCGGATTGCGTTCGTAATAGGACGCCCAGAGGAAGTTGAACACCGCCGCCGGCATGGCGCACTGGATCAGCAGGACGCCGCGCGCCAGGTCGGGCAGGCCGAGCGCGGCGCCCAGGCCGAGCCCGATGCCGACGCCGATCAGAATCCGCACGACGGAATAAAACAGGCTCTTGCCGAGTCCCCCGGTGTGCAGGCTGGCCAGCGAGACGCCCATGGCGATCAGCATGAGCGGGATGGCGAAACCGCCGAGCAGCTCGAACGCGTTGGCCAGCGCCCGGGGCATCGGCCAGTCGAGGAAATTGAGCGCCAGCGCCAGCCCGGTCGCCCAGATGACCGGAGAGGCAACCGCCGTCCTGAGGGAAAACCGGCCGGAGACGATGAACTGGCCGACCGTGAACTGGCCGACGGCGCCGACCGCGAAATAGGCGATGGCGAGGGCCAGGCCGGGATCGCCGAAGGCGAACAGGCAGAGCGGCAGGCCGAGATTGCCGGCATTGGCGAACCCGAGCGGCGGACCGTAGGTGCGGAAATCGTCCCCGGCAAGGCGGGTGATCCCATAGGCGATGACGAAGAATACGAAGATCGAAAGCACCGCCGCGCCGGCCATCGACCAGAACGCGCCGGCCTCCAGGCGCAGGCCGGTCAGCGTCGCCACGATCAGGCAGGGCGTGCCGATATTGGTCACCAGCCGGGTGACCATCTTTGTATCGAACGGCCGGCCGGAGCGCGCCCAGCCGTAGCCGAGCCCCGCACAGATCAGCACCGGCAGGATGACTTCGATCAGGCGCAGCAGCATGGCAGCCTGTTACGCGAGGACGGCAGGCCGGTAAAGGGCGGCAACCTGCCCCTTTGCGGCCCGGGGCCCGCCATGCCAGCGTTTCCGGCACGAGGAACCGCTCAGGATCCGAGAGCATTCGAAGACATCCGAAGGTATCCCGACATGGCGTTGCGCCGGCCCGCCCGAACCCGTCCCGAATCCGCTGCCGCCCCCGGCGGCGCCCGCCGCGCGGCGCAGGAAGTCTCGCTGCACGCCACCTGTGTCGCCGTCGACGGCCAGGGCGTCGTGCTGACCGGCGAAAGCGGCGCCGGCAAGTCCGCGCTGGGAATTCAGCTCATCGACGGCGGCGCCATGCTGGTGTCGGACGACCTCACGACGCTGTTCCGCGAAGGGCCGCGGCTGATCGCGCGGGCGCCGCTGCACGGCGCCGGGCTGATCGAGGCACACGGCAACGGCATGATGCGGCTCGCCTTCGTCGACCAGGCGCCGGTCGCCTTCTTCGTCGAGGTCGGCCCGCCGGCCGGCGAGCGGCTGCCGGAGCCGGCCTACCGGACGGAACTCGGCGTTTCGGCGCCGCTGCTGCGGGCCGATCCGCGCAATCCGGCCTCGGCCGCGCTGATCCGGCTTGCTGTCGTCCACGGCCCGCCGCATATTCCCGACGGCATCTAGCCCGCCACCGCCCGCGGAACTGCCGGGCCGGCGCGACAGGGAAGGACCGGCCAGGTGCAGCGCTTCGGTCCATGACAGGTTCCAGCGGAAATCCCGAAACCGGGCCGGACGGAACTCCGGCCGAAGCTTCGTCGGGTCCCCGCCTGCTGGTGCTGGTCACCGGCCTGTCCGGCGCCGGGAAATCGACCGCGCTGGCGGCGCTCGAGGACATCGGCTTCACGGTCGTCGACAATCTCCCGCTTGCCATGCTTGACGCTTTTGTCGGGCCGGGCGACGGGCCGGGCAACGGGGACGGCGGCGGCGAACGGCCGGTCGCCCTGGGAATCGACGTGCGGGCGCGGGATTTCGACCCGGCGGCCATGGAAGCGGCGGTGCGGGAGATTCTGGCGCGCCGCGAAGTCGAGGCCCGGCTGCTCTTTCTCGACTGCGCCGACGAAATCCTGGTGCAGCGCTATTCCGAAACCCGCCGGCGCCATCCGCTGGCGCACGAACGGCCGGTGCTGGACGGCGTGCGCCTGGAACGGCAGATGATCGCGCCGCTGCGCCGCCTGGCCGATCCGGTCATCGACACGTCGGACGAAACGGTGCACACGCTGCGCCGGCAGGTTCAGGACCGTTTCGCCGGCAGCGGCCGGGGCCGGCTTTCGGTCTTCGTCGAGAGCTTCGGCTACGGCCACGGCCTGCCGCGCCACGCCGACCTCGTTTTCGATGTCCGCTTCCTGCGCAATCCCCATTACGACGAGCGCCTGCGCGCGACCACCGGGCTGGACGCGCAAACCGGCGAATACATTGCCGGCGATCCCGATTTCCGGCCGTTTTTCGACCGGCTGACCGCCATGCTGGACCTGTTGCTGCCGCGCTACCGGGCCGAGGGCAAGAGCTATCTCACCATCGCCGTCGGCTGCACCGGCGGGCGCCACCGTTCGGTCTATGTCGCGGCGCGGACGGCCGAGTGGCTGGCCGGCCGGGGCTGGCCCCACACGCTGCGCCACCGCGACCTGGGGCGAAGCGGCGGCGGGGATGTTCCGGCGGAGCCGGCGTGACGGCGGCGCGGAATCGGGGCATGTAAAAATATTTTCTTGGTTTCCGTATTTTTCCTTGACATTGCCAATTTTGTTCCCTATATATCCTCCTGTCAAGGCCCGAAGTGCGCCTGTTGCGCAACGCCCGTCTACCCCACCGCACCCCCACCTGGCCTCCCCCTCTGAAGAGGGGGAGGTAAAAAGTAAGACAAGACAGAGACGTACCTCCATTATCCTTCCCCCGCGTCAGCGGGGTCGATGGGGGCGTCCGTCCGCTCGCCCGCCGGTTGCCCGCCGCTCGGAGCCGGGTATAAGAATATTTCCTTCCAGAAGCGTAAAAAATATAAAGACAGACCGGTCTGTCTAATTCGGCATAAGGCGCGGAACGGCGGAAAACTGCGAAAAACAGCCGCGGCGGCGGGGAAGATACTGGAATGTCCGATCAAAAAAATGCCGACCGGGGCGGCGGGCCACAGGACGGGGGCGGCTGGAGGCGACAGCGGGTTCCGGCCGCCGTCCGCCCCCCCGACCGGCGCGCTGCCGGCGCGCTGCCGGCTCTCTACCGGGGCGCGACGGCCCGCTTCCACCGCGGCGGGACATGGACTAGTGTCAGCCGGCTTGAGAAGACCGAAGGAGCGCCCATGATCGGGTTGGTTCTGGTGACCCACGGCCGGCTGGCGGAGGAATTCCTCGCCGCCCTGGAGCATATCGTCGGGCCGCAGCCGCAGACCGCCGCCGTCTGCATCGGCCCGGACGACGATATGGAGCAGCGCCGCGGCGAGATCCTCAAGCAGATCGAGGCGGTCGACAGAGGCGACGGCGTCGCGGTGCTGACCGACATGTTCGGCGGGACGCCGTCGAACCTCGCCATTTCGATCATGGAGCCGGCGAAGGTCGAAGTGCTGGCCGGGATCAACCTGCCCATGCTGATCAAGCTGGCGGCGGTGCGGGGCGAAGAGGACCTGAAAGCCGCCGTGACGGCCGCCCAGGAGGCCGGGCGCAAATATATCAACATCGCCTCCGCCCTGTTGAGCGACAAGGACTGACGGCGGTCCGCCCCCGTTCGCACCGGCGCCGATGCCCGTCCGGACCGCGCAGATCGTCAACCGCAAGGGGCTGCACGCGCGCGCCGCCGCCGCGTTCGCCAGAACGGCGGGGGGCTTCGCCTGCGATATCCGGGTGTCGCGCAGCGGGACGACGGTTTCCGGCCATTCGATCATGGGGCTGATGATGCTGGCGGCGGCGCAGGGAACGACGATCGACATCCGCGCCGAGGGCCCGGACGCCGGCGCCGCCCTCGATGCGCTGGAAACGCTGATCGCCGGCGGCTTCGGCGAGGGGCCGGGCTAGCGGCTGTCCGCTTTCAAATCTCCCGGATTTGCACTAGCGTTGAAGGCGTAATCCGAACAGCTGTTGCTGCGGGGGATGGGAAAATGGCAACCGACACCGACACCGCCCCGGAAGCGGGGGGAGAAACAGGCGGGAACGCAGGCGCTGCGGACAAGCCCTGGCTCAAAACGTATCCCGAAGGCATCGACTGGCAGGCACCGCTGGAAATGGCGCCGCTGTGGGAAAATCTCGACGGCGCGGTCGCGAAATTTCCCGACCACAACCTGCTCGATTTCCTCGACCGCAAGTTCACCTACCGTCAGATCGGCGACCTGGCGAACCGGGCGGCGAAGGGCTTTCAGGACATCGGCGTCGGCAAGGGCGTCAATGTCGGCCTGTTCCTGCCGAACTGCCCGCAATCCGTGGTCTGCTACTACGGCATCCTGAAGGCGGGCGGCACGGTGGTGAATTATTCGCCGCTCTATTCGGAGCCCGAGCTGGAATACCAGATCGAGGATTCGCACACCGACATCATGGTGACCCTGAATGTCGAGGCGCTCTATCCCAAGATGGCCAGCCTGCTGCCGAAAACCCGGCTGAACAAGCTGGTGATCGGCACGATCGCCGAGGTGCTGCCCTTCCCGAAGAGCCTGCTCTATCCGCTGGTCAAGCGGAAGGAGATCTCGAAGGTTCCGACGGACGACAGCCATGTCCGCTTCGCCGACCTGACGGCGAATAGCGGCGACTTTGCGCCGGCCGAGGTCGATCCGCAGGAGGATGTCGCCGTGCTGCAATATACCGGCGGCACGACCGGCGTCTCCAAGGGCGCCATGCTGACCCACGCCAACCTGATGGCCAACGTGCAGCAGGCCTATCTGTGGAACACCTCGATGGAGGAAGGCAAGGACGTGTTCATGGCCGTGCTGCCTTTCTTCCATGTCTTCGCCATGACGTCGGTGATGAACCTCTCGATCCGCTCCGGGGCCGAGATGATCGTCCATCCGCGCTTCGTGCTCGACGACGTGATGCGCGACATCGACAAGAAGAAGCCGACCGGCTTCCAGGGCGTGCCGACCATGTACAACGCCATGTCGAACCACCCGAAGATCGCGCAGTTCGACCTGCGCTCGATCAAGGCCTGCATCTCCGGCGGCGCGCCCCTGCCGGTCGAGGTCAAGGCCCAGTTCGAGGGCCTGGCAGGCTGCACGGTCATGGAAGGCTACGGCCTGACCGAATCCGCGCCGAGCGCGGCCTGCAACCCGCTGGAGGGCGTCAACAAGGCCGGCTCCATCGGCATGCCGCTGCCCAACACCGAGATCGTCATCACCGACCGGGAGGATCCGCACAAGATCCTCGGCATCGGCGAGGACGGCGAAATCTGCATCAAGGGGCCCCAGGTGATGAAGGGCTACTGGAACCGGCCCGAGGCCACGGCCGACACCATCGTCGAGGGGCGGCTGCGCACCGGCGACGTCGGCTACATGGACGAGGACGGCTACACCTTCATCATCGACCGCATGAAGGACCTGATCCTGTGCGGCGGCTTCAACGTCTATCCGCGCCATGTCGAGGAGGCGGTCTACCAGCACCCCTCGGTCGAGGAGGTGACGGTGATCGGCATTCCGGACGACTATCGCGGCGAAAGCCCGAAGGCCTTCGTCAAGCTGAAGGAGGGCGCCGAGCCGGTCGACGAGGCGGGAATGATCGAATTTCTCAAGGAGCGGCTCGGCAAGCACGAGATACCGGGCGAGGTCGAATTCCGCGCCGAACTGCCGAAAACCCTGATCGGCAAGCTCTCCAAGAAGGAACTGGTCGAGGAGGAGCGCGAAAAATACGAAGCCCGGAAAGCCGAGGAGAAAGCCGAGGAGAAAGCCGCCGGGAACGCTGAGGGGTGAGGCGCCCGGCCGGGACATGACCGCAACCGTCGCCGGCCTGTACCGGTATCCCGTCAAGGGCCTGCCCGGCGAAGCGCTGGCGCGCGTCCGCCTGGCGCCGGGCGGAATTTTCCCGGGAGATCGCCGCTACGCCATCGCCCACAGGATGTCGGCCTGGGATCCCGCCGAGCCCCGATGGCGGCCCAAAGGACATTTCGTAACCCTGGCGCGGGTCGCCGAGCTGGCCGGGCTCCGGGCGGTCTACGACGACCGCGGCCGTCTCGAGATCCGGCGCAGCGGCAAGCGGGTCGCCGGCGGCAACCCCGCCTTGCCGGCCGACCGGGCGGCCATCGAACGGTTCCTCTCCGCCTTCCTGGCCGATGCCGCCGACGTTCCGGTCCGCCTCGCCGGGACGGCGGACCGGGCGTTGACCGACGTGCCGGAGCCCTTCGTCTCGATGGTGAATGCGGAAAGCGTGCGGGAGCTGGAGCGGGTCGCCCGCCGCCCGGTCGATCCCGCGCGCTTCCGCGCCAACATCCTTATGCGCGGACTGCCGGCCTGGGCGGAGTTCGACTGGATCGGCTACGAAATTGCCGCGGGGACGGTGCGGCTGCGGATCGAGGAGCGCATCGAGCGCTGCGCGGCGACCGGCGTCAACCCGGACTCGGCGCAGCGCGACCTCAATATCGTCCGCACCCTGTCGGAAGGCTGGGGCCACATGGATATGGGAGTCTACGCCACGGCAACCGGCGCCGGAACCGTTGCGGTCGGCGACGGCGCGGCGCGGACGTAACGGCTACACCGCAGCGTCGGCGACCGGCTCCGCCGCTGCCGTGGCTTCCGCCTCGGCAGGCGGTTTGCGGCGGCGCGCGCGCGGTTTCGGGGCCTCTTCGCCGGCCGCGCCGGCTTCGGCTTCCGCGGTTTCCGGCGCGGCGGCCTCGGCGGCAGGCGGATCGCCGGCAGCGCCGTTCCCGGTCGCCTCGTCGCCAACCGCTTCGTCGCGGGCCGCCTCATCGGCGCCGGCGTCCTTGCGCTCCTTCGATTGGGCGGTCGGGGATTGGGCGGTCGGGGATTGGGCGGTGGAGGACTGGCCGGCGGGGTCGGGCCCGCCGCCCAGTATGCGGTGCAGGCCCTGATCCAGCGGCTCGTCGCCCGGAACGGCTTCGTCCGCCCTGCCGGCGCTGCGCCGGCGCGGATCGGAATCCTGGCGGCGGACGGACGGGCGCCGGCCGCGGCCGCGCGGTTCGGCTTCGGCCTCGGCCGGCCGGTCCGCCGCGGCAGCTTCTGCGGGCGCCGCCGCTTGTTCCTCGCCGTCTTCCTGGCGATCCCGGCCGCGGCGGTTCCGGTTGTCCCGCCGGTCCTGGATCTGGCCTCCCTGGGCCTGGCCGCTCTGCATCTGCCCCCGGTCGCCGCGCTGGCGCGCATCGTGGGGCTGCGCATCGTCCGGCTCCGCCATATCGGGCTGACGGTCCTCGTCGCGAACCTGCGGCGGGTTGAGCGCGAGCGTCACCCGGTAATAATGGTCGGCGTGCTGGTGGTAGTTTTCCGCCATGACCCGGTCGCCGGCCGAGGTCGCATCGCGCGCCAGGGCAAGGTATTTTTCGTTGAGCTGGGCCGCGGTGCCGCGCAGGCGCACGCTGGGCCCGTTGCTGTCGAAAGACTGGTTGCGGCCGGGCCGGCGGTTCTGGTTATTCCGGCCGCGCCCGCGGCGCTGGTTGCTGTTCTGTCTCATCTTGCCTCGAACGAGGTTTAGCCTCTTTCCGGCTGGGACGGCACCCTTGGGCGCCCTGCTATGTCAACGCGCCGGCGGGCAGGGCCCGTCAACGCGCGGGAGCTGTGAAATACCGGATCGTCGGCGTATTCTGCTGCGGACGCCCCTTGGCGTCCGGCCTGGCCCGTCACGATGCGGAAGCTGCTTCGCCCTCTTCGTCGAAACCCTTGTTTCCGGGAGTCCTCTATGGCGAATGCACGAGCGTCATAGCAGAGCGGTTCCGGCCGCGCCAACGCTATTTCGCCGCGGCTGCGCCACAATAACGCGCTGTCGGCCGGCAAGGTCGGCGGCGATTTCCAGACAGTCCAGTCCGGCAGCGGCAAAGATGCCGGCGACGGCGGCGGCCTGACCGTCGCCGAATTCCACCGCCGCTTTCCCGCCCGGCGCCAGGTGCGCTGCGATGGCCGGCGCGAAGCGGCGGAAGGCGTCGAGACCGTCGGGGCCGCCGTCCAGGGCGGCGCGCGGGTCGTGGTCGCGGACTTCCGGCTCCAGCCCGGCGATGTCCGCCGACGGGATATAGGGCGGATTGCAGACGATCCAGTCGAACGGCCCCGCGAAGCCGGCGAAGCCGGCGCCTGCGGCGAAGCAGGCGCGCGCGGCCAGGTCCAGCGACACGGCATTGGCGCGCGCGGTCTCGACGGCGCCTGCGGCGATGTCGGAGCCCGACCCGGTCGTTGCGGGAAGTTCGTTCAGCAGGGACAGCAGCAGGCAGCCGGTCCCGACGCCGAGATCGAACAGGCGAAGCGGTGCGGTGCGGTCGCCGGTGTGGCGGAGCGTCGCCTCGACCAGGGTTTCGGAATCGGGCCGGGGGTCCAGCGTCGCCGCCGACACCATGAAAGGCAGGCCCCAAAATTCGCGCTGCCCGGTCAGTCGCGACACCGGCACCCGCTCCTCCGCCCGCTTGCGCAGCAATGTCATCAGCCGGCCCTCGGCATCGGACCTCAGGGGCTTCGCCGGATCGGTGCGAACGCTGTCGGGAGACAGCCCCGCCGCATGGGCGACCAGCAGGACGGCATCGAGCCGCGCCGTGCCGATGCCCGCCGCTGCAAAGCGCTGCTCCGCCTCGCGCACTGCCTGGCCCGCAGAGATCACGGGGTGCGACCCTCCCCCGGCGGTCGACCGGCCGGCGCGACGGGCGCGGCCTCTTCGCCGACCGCCGCCAGCCGCTCCGCCTCGTCATGGGCGGTGAGCGCGTCGACGATCTCGTCCAGGGCCTCGCCGGCCAGGATCTGGTCGATCTTGTAGAGCGTCAGGCCGATCCGGTGGTCGGTCACGCGGCCCTGCGGAAAATTGTAGGTCCGGATGCGCTCGGACCGGTCGCCGGAGCCGACCTGGCTCTTGCGCGCCGCCGCCCGTTCGGCGTGTCGGGCCGCCCGCTCCGCCTCGTACAGGCGCGCGCGCAGGATCTTCAGCGCCTTGGCCTTGTTCTTGTGCTGGGACTTCTCGTCCTGGATGGCGACGACGATGCCGGTCGGGATATGGGTGATCCGCACGGCGCTGTCTGTCGTGTTGACCGACTGCCCGCCGGGCCCGCTGGAGCGGTAGATGTCGATCCGCAGGTCGTTGTCGGCGATCTGGATATCGACGTCCTCGGCCTCCGGCAGCACGGCCACCGTTGCCGCGGAGGTGTGGATGCGGCCGCTCGATTCGGTTTCCGGTACGCGCTGAACCCGGTGGACGCCGCTTTCGTATTTCAGGCGCGCGAACACGTTCCGGCCGGCGACCGACGCCTGGACCTCCTTGAGGCCGCCGATGCCGGTGTCGCTGGTCTGCAGCGCCTCCATCGACCAGCCGCGTTTCTCGGCGTAGCGCTGGTACATCCGGTACAGGTCTCCGGCGAACAGGGCCGCCTCGTCGCCGCCGGTGCCGGCGCGGATTTCCAGGATGGCGTTCTTGGCGTCGGCCTCGTCTTTCGGCAACAGCAGCCGTTGCAGTCGCAATTCCATGTCCGGGATGCCGGCCTTCAGCTCGAGAAACTCGGCCTCCGCCATCTCTTTCATCTCGGCGTCGGTTTCCGGATCGGCGATCAGCCCGGCCAGGTCCGCCATTTCGGCCTGGGCCGCCTTCAGGGCCCGGATGCCGGCGACGACCGGCTCCAGATCGGCATACTCCTTGGACAGGCGGGCGAATTCCCCGGGGTCGCCGGCCGCGCCGGCGGACATCTGCGCTTCGATCTCGCCATGGCGGACGAGAACGGCATCGAGGCTGGCGGCAAGGTTCATCGGTCGGGTTCCGGCGGCCGGGGCAAAGAGGCGGGGCGGGGTGGCGGGACGTTCCGGCCGGCCCGCTACCGGAAGGGAGCGAGCGCCTCCGCCAGGGTCTCCAGCGGCGCCCGGCTCTGTTCGCCGCTGTCGAGGTCGCGCACCGTCGCCGCGCCGGCCGCCAGTTCGTCGGCGCCGATCAGCACGGCGGCCCGGGCGCCGATTCGGTCGGCCCGCTTCATGCGCCGCTTGAGATTGCCGCCATACGCCATGTCGATCCGGTAACCGGCGGCGCGCAGCCGTTCGGCGAGCGGCAGAGCCGCCGCTTCGGCCGTTTCGCCGATCGGCACCAGGGCGACGGGACGCGGCGCGGGCAGGTCGGCCCCGGCAAGCAGGGCCAGCCGTTCGATCCCGCCGGCCCAGCCGACCCCCGGCGTCTCCGGCCCGCCCATCCGGCCGATCAGCCCGTCGTAGCGCCCGCCGGCGATCACCGCGCCCTGGGCGCCCAGCGCTTCGGTCGTGAACTCGAAGGCGGAATGGCAATAATAGTCCAGCCCGCGGACCAGCCGTTCGTTCAGCGTGTAGCCGATGCCGATCGCGTCCAGACCGGCCTTCACGGCGTCGAACCAGGCGCGGGCGCCGTCGGTGAGCGAGTCGCCAAAGGCCGGCGCGCCGGCCACGATCTCCCGGTCGCGGGCATTCTTGGAATCCAGGATGCGCAGCGGGTTGATGTCGAGCCGGCGGCGGCTGTCCTCCGACAGGTCGTCCCGGTAGCGGGAGAGATAGCCGACCAGTTGCGCGCGGTAGACGTCGCGGCTTTCGGTATCGCCGAGCGTGTTCAGCTCCAGCGTTGTCCGTTCCCGCACGCCGAGCGCGTCCAGCACGGCCGCGCCTGCCGCAATCGTTTCGACATCGCCGAGCGGATGGGCGACGCCGATCAGCTCGATGCCGATCTGGTGGAACTGGCGCTGTCGGCCCTTCTGCGGCCGCTCGTGGCGGAACATCGGGCCGGCATAGAAATAGCGCAGCGGCAGGCTGGCGTGCAGGCCGTTCGAGATGAAGGCGCGGGCGACGCCGGCGGTGTTTTCCGGCCGGAGCGTGAGGCTGTCGCCGCCTTTGGTCTCGAAGCTGTACATCTCCTTCGTTACCACGTCCGACGTTTCGCCCAGGGTCCGGGCGAACACCTCGGTCGCCTCGAAGACCGGTGTCGCCATCGCGTCGTAGCCGTAGCGCCCGGCAACCGCCGCGGCCGTATCGACGACATGGCGGTGCCGGCGCATGGCGTCGGGCAGCAGGTCGTGGGTTCCGCGGATCGGTTGCAGCTTGCTCATCGGAGACTCTCGGGCCGGACGGCGCGGGACCGGCCGCAACGCCGCGGCCGGCACGATGCGGGGGGCGCCGCTATTCCGCCGCCTGCGTCTGGGGCGCCGCCTGTTCGGCCTCAATCTCGGCGGCCTTGCGCTCGACCAGTTCGACGAGATGGTCGACCAGGTCGCCTTCGCGCATCACATGGTGCTTCTCGCCGTTCAGATAAACTTGGTGGCCGCTCGCCCCGCCGGTCAGGCCGATATCGGTTTCGCGGGCCTCGCCGGGGCCGTTGACCACGCAGCCGATGACCGACAGCGACATCGGCGTGCTGATATGGGCCAGCCGTTCCTCCAGCCGCGCCACCGTCGGGATAACCTGGAAATTCTGCCGGGCGCAGGACGGACAGGAAATGACGTTCACCCCGCGATGGCGCAGGCCGAGCGCCTTGAGGATCTCGAAGCCGATCCTGATTTCCTCCACCGGATCGGCCGACAGGGACACGCGGATGGTGTCGCCGATGCCGGCCCAGAGGAGCGAGCCCATGCCGATGCTGCTCTTGACCGTCCCGGTCGTCAGGCCGCCGGCCTCGGTGATGCCGAGATGCAGGGGATAGTCGCAGACATCGGCGAGCATCTGGTAGGCCGCGACCGCGAGAAACACGTCGGACGCCTTGCAGCTGATCTTGAATTCGAAGAAATCGTTATCTTCGAGAATCGCGATATGGCGCTGGGCCGATTCCAGCATCGCCTCCGGACAGGGTTCGCCGTATTTCTCGAGCAGGTCGCGCTCCAGCGATCCGGCGTTGACGCCGATCCGCATGGAGCAGCCGTGGTCCTTGGCCGCCTGTATGACCTCTCGGACCCGCTCCTCCTTGCCGATATTGCCCGGATTGATGCGCAGGCAGGCCGCACCGGCCTGCGCCGCCTCGATCGCCCGTCTGTAGTGGAAATGGATGTCGGCGACGATAGGCGCCTTCGCGCCGCGCGCGATCTCCCTCAGGGCCGCCGTCGACTCCTCGTCCGGGCAGGACACCCGGACGATGTCCGCGCCGGCCTCCTCAAGGTTGCGGATCTGCGCCAGCGTCGCCTTCACATCCGTCGTCGGCGTGTTGGTCATCGACTGGACGGCGATCGGCGCGTCGCCGCCGACCGGCACCGGGCCGACGTGAATCCGGCGGCTCTTGCGCCGGTAAATGTCGCGATAGGGGCGAACGCTCATCGGACGGGCACCGCGCTGGGTCGGACGAGGGAAAAGGTCTTGCGGACCGGCGGCGCACCGCGGCGCAATACATCTTCCCTGCCTCGACTTAAGCGCTGGCGCGGGCGCTGGCAACCGGCGGGTGTGAAGCGCGGTTGCCGGGGGCGGTGCAGTAGACAGCCGGTCATCCGCCCCGTCTCAGCCGGGCCGGATCGAGCGACAGGTTGTGGACCGGGCCGGGAGAATCGCCCGCCAGACCGGCCGACTTGCCGCGAACCAGATATTCGAGCTGGTTGGCCCGGCCGACATCGAGCACCAGGTCGGGATCGTCGGGCACGGCGACAACATTGCCCTTGTTCATGATTCCCTCGATCAGCACCTGGCGGGTCTGCGGATGGCGCACCCGGACCCAGACGAGGCCCAGCGCCCTGAGTTCGAGGGCCGGGGCAGCGGCCGGCGGCGGCGCTTCGGGCGCTGACGATCGGCGGGCGGCGGTAGCGGCGGCAGCCCCGGCGAGGCGGACGGAATCCAGAGACAGGTTATGGCGAACCTTTTCCGCCGGGCCGGCGAGGCCGGCGGATTTGCCGGCGACCAGATATTCCAATTGATTGGCGCGGCCGACGTCGAGCACCAGTCCGCGCTCGTCAGGGACCTCGATTTCGTTGCCCTGCTTCATGATGCCTTCGACGACCACCCGCCCCGTCTGCGGATGGCGCACCCGGATCCAGACGAGGCCCAGCGCCTTCAGGACGATGGGTCCGGCGGCCGGTGCGGCCGCCAAATCCCGGTCCCGATCCACGGCGTTGTCCTGCGCGGCGTTGTCCGGAGCGGCATCGCCGGGAGCGGCGTTGTCCTGTGCGACGTTGTCCTGTGCGACGTTGTCCGGGGCGGCGTTGTCCGGGGTGGCATTGTCGGGGTCGGGGTCGGGGTCGGGGCTGGCGTCGGTCCGGGCGGGTTCGTCCGGACCGGGTGCGGCGGCGTGTGCCGGCGGTTCGGGCAGGGCCGCGGTTTCGCCGTCCCGCACCGTCGCCGCAGGGTCGGCGGATTGCCGCCCGGACGCATCGGCGGCCAGGCCGGCGGGCGGCGCGGCAGACACGTCGTCACCGGCCGGCCCGGCCGCTCCTGTCGCCGTATCCGCCTCTGCAATATGGCGCACCGCCGTCTGCGGGGCCGTGGCGAACTCCGCCGAAGCCGCCGGTTTGCGTTCATCGGCCGTCCGGTAATACCAGGCGGCGTAGGCGGCGCCCGCGATCACCAGCGAGAGGACGAGCATCAGGCTGCGGGGAAGGCGGCCCTGTTCGATCGGTTTCAGCCAGGTGTGCTGCGGGCCGACCGGCAGGTCGCCCGCTTCGTCCCGGAAGCGCTGGGCCAGCTCGCCGGGATCGAGGCCGACATAGTTCGCATAGCTGCGCACGAACCCGATCGCATAGGGTAGCGCCGGCAACGCGGCACGGTCGTTCCGTTCCAGGGCGGTGAGATAGTCGTCGCGAATTTTCAGGGCCGATGCGGCCAACTTCAGGCTGACCCCCAGACGCTCGCGCGCCTCGCGCAGCTCCATCCCGACATGGGTTTCCACCCGGACCCCGAACTGGGACTCTGGCGGCGCGCTGGACGGGCCGGCATCGCGGTCGCCGCTGTCGCGGTAGAGTGGAGGCTGCTTGCCCATATCGTCGCCTCGACCCGATTCGCCGCTTGCCGGGGCGGCGACCGGGGTCAGCTCTGGCCTATTACCACATCGTGATCCCTGGCGTAACCGGCAAGCCGATTACGCAACGAATGCTCGCCGGCGCCGAGCAGCCGGCCGGCGAAATCCTCCAGCCTGCCGACGTCCAGACTGCGCACCATCGCCTTGACCGGGCCGATGGCGGCCGCCGACATGGAAAGCCGCCGGACGCCGAGTCCGATCAGAGCCATGGCCTCCAGCGGCACGCCCGCCATTTCCCCGCATACCGTCAGCGGCACACCCGCACCGCCGCGCGCCGCACGGCAATGTTCCACGATCTGCCGCACCATCGCAAGGAAAGCCGGCGACAGCGAATCGTAGCGGCCGGAGAGCCGCGGATTGCCCCGGTCACTGGCGAACATGAACTGAAGCAGGTCGTTGCTGCCGAGCGAAACGAAGTCGGCCCGCTCGACCAGCGCGGGCAACTGCCAGACCAGCGCGGGCACCTCGAGCATAACGCCGACAGACAGCCTTTCCGGCAGCAGGTTGCCGCCCGCCCGGGCCCGGTCCAGTTCCATATCGACGAGGCCGCGCGCGGTTTCGAATTCCGCCAGGTCGGAAATCATCGGGAACATCAGGTCGAGCGACCGCCCGGCCGTCGCCCGGATCATGGCGCGCAGCTGGTGGCGCAGAATGGCCGGCCGGTCCAGGCCGATCCGGATGGCTCGCCAGCCCATCGCGGGGTTGTCGTCCTTCGGTTCGCGCAGATAGGGCAGCGCCTTGTCGCCGCCGATATCCAGAGTGCGGAAAACGACGGGCGCGCCTTCCGCCGCCGCCAGGACGCGCATGTAGATTTCCGCCTGCTCGCCGACATCGGGAAAGCTCTGGCGGACCATGAACGGGATTTCGGTGCGGTACAGGCCGACGCCGTCCACCCCGTGGGCGGAAAAGTCGTTCAATTCGACCAGCAGCCCGGCGTTCTGGTTGAGGGAAATGCGCACACCGTCCCGGCTGACCGGCTCGACATCGTGCAGCGCGGCATAGAGCGCCCGGCGCTTCGCCCGGTCGCGCACGCCGGTTTCGAACAGGGTGCGGACATTCTCCGTCGGCCGCACGAACACCTGGGCGTTGTCGGCGTCGAGGATGACCGGGTCGCCCGCTTCGACGCGGCCGAGGCAGCCGGCGACCCGGCCGATGACCGGGATATCCATCGCCCGGGCCATGATGGCGACATGGGCGCTGGGCGAGCCCTCCTCCAGAACGATCCCGCACAGCCGGCCGGCATCGTAGTCCAGCAATTCGGCGGGGCCCAGGTTGCGGGCAAAGACGATCATCCGTTCCGCCACCGGCTTGTCGGGCGGTGCGGGAGCATCGCTGGAGGCCGAAAGATGCTGCAGCAGACGGTTGCCGAGATCGTCGAAATCCGCCATCCGGGCGCGCAGATAAGGATCCTGGATTGCCGCCATGCGTGCGCTCGTCGCCTCCTGGACCTTGGCGACGGCAGCATCGGCGGTCAGCCCCTCGCCGATCGCCTCGCGGATACGGCGCTGCCAGCCCCGGTCTTCGGCGATCAGGCGGTAAGTTTCGAGGATCTCCCGGCTTTCGGAACCGCTCTCCAGCCGGTCGTCCGACAGCATGACGTCCAGCGCGTCGTACATCGACGCCAGCGCCGCGTTGAGCCTCTCCTCTTCGAGCTCCGGGTCTTCGGCCACGACATTGACGATGCGCGGCCGGTCGCGATGGATGACGGCCTCGCCGGTCGCCGGACCGCCGTGCAGCTTCAGCCCGGTCAGGCGCAGGGGCAGCAACGCGATGCCGTCGGCCTCGCGCAGTTCGTCCCGGCTGACCAGATCGCCGGACCCGACCATCTCCGCCACGACCATGGCCACGGTCTGGAGGGTCTCGACCTCTTCGTCGGTATAATGGCGCCGGGTCCGGTTCTGGACGGCGAGAACGCCGACGACGCGGCTGTTGCGCAGCACCGGCACGCCCATCATCGAATGGTAGATTTCCTCGCCGGTTTCCGGCCGGTAGGCGAAGCCGGGATGGGCCTGGGCGTCGGACAGCGCGATCGGCCGGGCGCGCGCGGCGACGTCGCCGATCACGCCCTCGCCGATGCGCAGGCGGGTCTTGTGGACCGCCGCCTTGTTCAGCCCTTCGGTGGCATAGAGTTCCAGCACGTCGCCGGCGCGCCGCAGATAGAGCGAGCACACCTCGGCCACCATGTTGGCGGCGATCAGGGCGACGATCCTGTCGAGCCGCGCCTGGTTCGAAATCGTCCGGGCGCCGGCCATGACATCGCGGATGCGCCGGAGCAGCCGCCGGATGTCCGACAGCCCGCTGGCCGGCAGCCGCGGCGGCGCGCTCATGCCGTCGGTCGATCCGGGCAGTTCGGTCATGGCAGGACCGCTTCCTTTCCCGCTTCCCCGGCCATTCGGCCCGGCCCCGGCGCTCGCCGGCCGGGCGGCGCGGCGCGGACCGGCCGGCTACATCGCGTCCAGGCCGTAGGCCGAATGCAGCGCGCGCAGCGCCAGTTCGGTATATTCCTCGGCGATCAGGACGCTCACCTTGATTTCGGACGTCGAGATCACCTGGATGTTGATGCCCTTTTCAGCCAGGGTCCTGAACATCCGCTGAGCGACGCCGGCATGGCTGCGCATGCCCACGCCGATCACCGACACCTTCACGACATTGGCGTCGTGGTCGAGCCGGGCGTAGCCGATCGCGTCGCGAGATCGCTTTATGGCGTCGATGGCGCGCTGATGGTCGCCCTCCGGCACGGTGAAGGTGATGTCCGTCTCTTCGCCGTCTTCCGAAACGTTCTGGACGATCATATCGACATTGATCATCGCGTCGGCAAGAGGCCCGAAGATGGCGGCGGCCACGCCCGGCTTGTCGGCGACCCGCGCGACGGTGATCTTGGCCTCGTCGCGGCTGTAGGCGATGCCGCTGATGATTTCCTGTTCCACGATCTCGTCCTCGTCCACGACCAGCGTCCCCGGCACGTCCTCGAAGGAGGACAGAACCTGGATGCGCACATGGTGCTTCATGCCCATTTCGACGGCCCGGGTCTGCAGCACCTTCGCGCCCTGGGACGCGCTTTCCAGCATTTCCTCGTAGGTGATCCGCTCCAGCTTGCGCGCCTTCGCCACAATGCGCGGATCGCAGGTATAGACGCCGTCGACATCGGTAAAGATATCGCAGCGGTCGGCGTTCAGCGCCGCGGCCAGTGCAACCGCGGAAGTGTCGGAGCCGCCGCGGCCCAGCGTGGTGATGCGGCCGTCGGGCGATATGCCCTGGAAGCCCGGCACGATGGCGACGCGCCCGGCCGCCAGATCCGCTTCCAGCGCGGCGGTATCGATGGTTTCGATACGCGCCTTGGCGTGAGCGCCGTCGGTCCGTATCGGCAATTGCCAGCTGGTCCAGGAGCGCGCGGGAACGCCCAGTTCCCCGAGCACGATCGCCAGCAGGCCGATCGTGACCTGCTCGCCGGCCGAGACCACGACATCGTATTCGCGGGGGTCGGCCGCCGGCGCTGCCTCGCGGGTCCAGGCAACGAGCTGGTCGGTCGTTCCCGCCATCGCCGACAGGACGACCGCCACCTCGTTGCCGGCCGCCGCTTCGCGCTGCACCCGCGCCGCGACATTGCGGATGCGCTCGATGTCGCCGACGGAGGTGCCGCCGAATTTCTGAACGATGCGCGCCATCGGAAATCCCGGGGTAAGGCGGACGGAACGGGCAGGGTCCGGTCGTTTGCCGCCGGTCTGGCGCGCCCTACATATGGGGGCGTCTGGATCAGGGCAACCGGGGCGTCATGGCCCGAACACCGAAACATCGCCGCAGCGAAGCCCCGCCGCCGGGCGCAACCGGCGCGACCGTCGACGAAGCCGAGATCGCGCGCTTCGCCGCCCTGGCCGGAGAATGGTGGGATCCGCGCGGCCGGTTCGCGCCGCTGCATCGCATGAACCCGGCGCGGCTGCGCCCGATCCGCGATGCGATCTGCCGCAATTTCGGGCGCGATCCGAAGGGCGCGCGCCCGTTCGAAGGCCTGGGCATTGTCGACCTCGGCTGCGGCGGCGGCCTGGTTTGCGAGCCGATGGCCCGGCTGGGCGCCGATGTGACCGGGATCGACGCCGGGTCCGAAGCCGTCGAAATCGCCCGCGCCCACGCCGCGCAATCCGGCCTCGCCATCGACTACCGGCACGATACGGCCGAAGCGCTGGCCGGGGACGGCGAGACGTTCGACATCGTGCTGAATCTGGAGGTCGTCGAGCATGTGTCGGACGTCGGCGCCTTCATGGCGGCGGCCAGCGCCCTGGTGAAGCCGGGCGGCCTCCAGATCGTCGCTACGCTCAACCGCACGCTGCGGTCGATGGCGCTGGGTGTCGTGGCGGCGGAATACGTCCTGCGCTGGGTTCCGCCCGGCACCCACGACTGGCGCAAATTCCTGCGGCCGTCGGAGGTCGCGGCGCATCTGCGGGCGGCCGGTTTGAGCGTCGAGCGCACCATCGGCCTGACCTACAGCCCGTTGACCGACAGCTGGCGGGAGAGCGGCGACCTCGGCGTCAACTATATGATGGTGGCACAGAGGGCCGCTTGAACGGCGAAGACCGGCCGGCCGGCAGATCGGATTTCCGGCCCGGCCGACGCCCGGCGCCGAAAGCGGGCGGGATCACTCCGCCGGTGCGGGGACGGCGTCGGGCGCAGCGACGCGCGGGCGGAAGGTGCGGACGACCAGGGCCAGCAGCGACGGAATGATCAGCAGGGTCAGCACGGCCGAGAGCGCAAGGCCGCCGAGCACGACCGAACCGAGCCCGCGATAGAGTTCCGAGCCGGCGCCGGGGAACAGGACGAGCGGCGCCATGCCGATCACGCTGGTCATGGTCGACATGAAGATCGGCCGCATCCGGTTGCGGGTCGCCACGAGGATGGCGCTTCGCGGGTTCATCCCGTGGTCTCGGGCCAGGCGGAGCGTCCCGTCGACCAGCAGGATTGCGTTGTTGACCACCGTGCCGATCAGGATGACGAAGCCGAGCAGCGTCAGCATGTCGAGCGGCTGGCGGACATACTCGTTCAGCAGGGCGAGGCCGAGGATGCCGCCGGCGGTCGCCAGGGGCACCGAGAAGATGATGATCAGGGGATAGAGGAAGCTCTCGAACAGGACGGCCATCACCAGATAGACGATGATGACCGCCATCAGGAGCTGCCAGACCATGGCGTTCCAGGTGCGTGTCAGCTGGTCCGCCTCGCCCGACAGGCTGATCTTCACGCCCTCCGGCAAGCCTTGGCTTTCGAGCGCCGGGATCACCTTCTGGCGCAGGATATCCATCGCGGCCTCGAGCGCGATCGCCTTGGTGGGGCTGATTTCCAGCGTGACCGTACGCGTGCGCTCGGTATGGCGGATTTCGGTGGCGCCGGATGTGACATCGACCTGCGCCAGCGAGCGGACCGGCACGATTTTGCCGGACGGCGTCACGACGGGAATGCTCTCGATTCCCTGCGTCGTCCGGATGCCGCGTTTCGGGCCGGTCAGCATCAGGTCCGTGCGCCGGCCGCCGACGGTGACCTGGGCGACGCGCAGGCCGTCGTTGAAAGCGTCGATGGTCGCCGCCAGGTCGCGCGCATGGACGCCGGCTTCGTCGAGCCGGGTCCGGTTCGGGGTCACCTTGACTTCCGGCGCGCCCAGGCTGAGGCCGGGTCGCGGCCGGACCTGCGTGCCGCCGCTGCGCGGCAGGAAACGGTTGATCAGGAAGAAGGCCTGCTGCGCCACTTCGAGATTCCGCGCCAGTTCCGGTCCCGAAACATCGAAATTGATGATGCGGCCGCCGCCGATGCCCCGGCCGAACAGCGAAGGCTGGAAGGTCCGGCCGAAGGTGCCGGGCTCCTTGCGCAGGGTTCTCTGGATAATCGGAATCAACTCGCCGGCGCGGTTCGGATCGGCCGCAGCGGCGCCGACCACCGTCAACGTGTTGCGGGCGACGAAGAAAAAGCGCGAAATCTGCGGCGGTCCCCGGGGCGCCTCGCTGCTCTCGTTCAGACCGAACCAGACGCCGAACCGTTCCGCCAGGGCGGCGACCCCCGACACGCGCTTCTGCACGACGGTGCCTTCGGGGGCGAGATAGGGCCGCAGTTCCGCCTCCACGCTGCGCGCGATTTCGGTCACCGTGTCCAGATTGTAGCCCGGCGGCGGCAACGACAGGGCAATGACCAGGTTGCGGTTGCCGGTCGGCAGATATTCCAGCTTCGGCAGCAGCTTCCACGTCGCGAAGGCCGTCCCGCCGCACACCGTTACCGCCACCAGGAAGGCCAGGATGCGGTAGGACACGACCAGTTCGGTGAACTTCAGGATGAGCCAGGCGAAAAGCCGGGCGAAATGATCGATTCCGGGCAGGGGCAGGCGAAACGGCGCAGAAGCCGGCGCCTGGCCCGTCTCGTTCGCCGGCGCCGCCGCTGCCGGCCTGCGCCGGCGGCGCGACGATCGCGACGCCCGGCGGGTCGGCAGCAGCCAGTTGGCCAGCGCCGGGATCAGGGTGACGGCGACCAGCAGGGACAGGATGACCGAGACCGAAATGGCGACCGCGATATCGCGGAACAGCTGGCCGACCTCCAGTTCCAGCACCAGGATCGGAATGAACACCATCACCGTGGTCAGCGCCGAGACCAGGATTGCGCCCCACACCTGGCTCGCCCCTTCGTAGGCGGCCTGCCGGATCGGTTTGCCCTGTTCCTTCAGGCGGTAGATGTTTTCCAACACGACGATAGCGGCGTCGACGACCATGCCGACGGCAAAGGCGATGCCGGCGAGCGAGATGACGTTGATCGAACGGCCGAGCGCCGCCATGGCGACGAAGGAGCCGATGACCGACACCGGAATCGCCAGCGATATCACCAGCGTCGCCCGCGGCGAGCGCAGAAAGAGCAGCAGGATCAATGCCGCCAGCAGGCCGCCGACCCAGATATTCTGCGTCACCAGCGCGATGGCGGAATGGATATAGTCGGTCTCGTCATAGACCTGGTCGGCGTGCAGGCCGGCCGGGTTCAGGACCGTCCGGTTGAGTTCCGCGACCTTCGTACGGACCCGCTCCATCACCTCGATGACGTTGGCCCCGGTGTCGCGCAGGACATTGAACACCAGGGCCGGATGGCCGCTGGCGCGAATGCTCGCCGTCGGGTCCTTGTAGCCGAACCGGACATCCGCGATATCGCCCAGGGTGACCCGGGCGACGCGTCCCGTCGCCTTGTCCTCGATCGTGCGGATGAGCACGCTTCGCGCCGCGCTCGTTGCGGTCAGTTCGCCTTCGAAGCGCACGACGTAGCGCCGCTTGCCTTCGTTCACCTCCCCGGCGGACAGCGCGATGTTGGCGCGCTGCAGGGCGGCGACGACCGCCGGAATGGTCAGGCCGTATTTCGCCATCTCCCCCGGCTGCACGACGATACGCAGCTCCTTCGCACTGCCGCCGTAGAAATTGGTTCCGGAAACGCCTTCGAGACGCTCCATGCGTTCGATGACGAAATCCTCGATGAAATCGCCATAGGTATGGACCGGGCGGTTGTTGCCCTTGCGCCGGGTGATAACGAACCAGGCGATAGGGTTGTCTTCCGAGCCCCGGGTCTGGATTTGCGGCCGTTGCGCCTCTTCCGGATAGCCGATGACCCGGTCGAGCCGGTTGGCGACCAGCAGGATGGCCCGGTCCATGTTCTGGCCGATCTGGAATTCGAGCGTGATCCGGGATCTTCCGGTCGATGCGGTCGAAACGACCCGCTCGACCCCCTCGACCCCTTTCAGGACTTCCTCCTGCCGGTTCAGGATTTCCCGCTCGATCTCGGCCGGGGCGGCGCCGGGCCACCGCGTCGTGATCGACAGGTTGGGCTTGCGGACGTCCGGCGTCAGCTGGATCGGAATCTGCTGCAGCGCCACATAGCCGAACATGACGATCATCAGGACGCCGGCAATGACCGCAACCGGCCGTTCCAGCGCTATTCGGATCAGATTCACGTCAGTTCGCCGGGGGCCGCTCTGCCGGGCTGCGGTTTCCGGGACGGGTATTGGCGGCAGTGCCCATCAGCGGGCGATGGCGCACCGGCTGGCCCGGCCGCAGCCGTTCGTTGCCGCGCACAACCGTGACGTCGCCCGGCGCCAGGCCGGCCAGGACGACGAACCGCGTGCCGATAGCCGCGCCCAGCTCTACCATGCGCGGCACGGCGCGGCCGCCCTTGATCACGAAAACCATCCGCCGGTCGCCGCGATTGACGATCGCATCCTTGTGGACCGAAACCGCGACGCGGGCCGCGCCGACCGGCACATCGACCGTCAGCGACTGGTTGATCGACAAGCGCCCCTGCGGCGCCGCGCCCAGCGGCAGGAACCGGACCGCCTGGGTGCGCGTCAGCGCATTCTGCATCGGCAACACGGTCCGCACCCGGGCCTGGCGAGGCACGCCGCCGTCGCGCAACCGGAAAGTGACGACCGTGCCGGGCCGCAGGCCGCGCAGGCGGTCGGCCGGCACATCGGCCTCGACTTCCACTTCGGTGTCGTTGAGCAGTTCGACGACCGCCGTGCCGTCTTTCAGGTAGGCGCCCAGCTCGGTCGCCTTGCGCACCACGACGCCGTCGTAGGGGGCGGTCACGACCGCGCCTTCGATCGCCAGCCGGACAAGCCGGACATTGGCCCGGGCCCGGGCGACGCGATGCACCGCCGTATCGTAGCGCGATCGGGCGAAGGCGGCGGACCGGTTGCTGCGCAATGCCTCGAACCGTTTCAGTTCCTGCTCGGCGAGCTTAAGTTCCGCCGATTCGTAGGCCAGGCGCGCTTCCGTCGAAGAAGTGTCCTGACGCGCCAGAACCTGGCCGCGTTTCACACGGTCGCCGATCGCGACATCGATCGCGACGACCGAGCCGGAAACCCGGGCGGCGACGACGCCCTTGCGGGTTGCGACGATCCGCCCGATCACCGGTTCGGTCTGGGTCAGCGGGCCCTTGAGGACCCGGTCGACGCCGACGAACATCGGCGGCCGGCCGCCGCCGCCGGGACGCCCCTGCCTGCCCGGGCCGGGGCGGGCTCCGGGACCGGATCCGGAAGGGCCGCCGGCGCGGCGGCGCCCGTCCTGCCGGTCCGGACTGCCGGGTTTGCCGCCCCGGTTCGCACCCCAATCCGGCTTGGCTCCGCCGGGCGCATCGCCCCGCGGCCGGCCTTTTTGCCGGTCCCGCTTCCCGTCCCGCTGCCAGTCCTGTTTCTGGGTCTGCTTCTGGGCCTGCTTCTGAGCCTGGGGACCGGTACTGGCCTCGGCGGCGCCGGCTTCGGGCGTCACAGCGGCAAGGCAGAACAACGCCGCCGCTCCCATGAGCAGCGGACGCGCCGTACCGGCCCAGCGCGTTCTCGATGCCGAACTCAAGGCTCGGTTCCGTTCTCCATCCCCGGGCGCCGACTGAACGGTCTTAAGGCCTTGGCGGCACCCCGACCCTGCATGATATGGTGACAAGTTATAATCGATCCACAGGAATCTTTCCGTAACCGGCGGCGCGGCGCGCAGTTCCGCAGGGTGCAGAACCGCCGGGGCCGGACAGTTTCGAGATTTCCGAGGGCGCGTGACCACAGCCATATACGCCCATCCGGCCTGTCTGGGTCACCGGCCCGGCCGGCATCACCCGGAGCGACCGTCGCGCATCGCCGCCGTGCTCGACGGGCTGAAAGACGCCGGCATCGCCGGCCTGGAGCGGCGCGAAGCGCCGGAAATCGATCCCGCGCTGCTGCAGCTGGTGCATCCGGACGCGCTTATCGACCATGTGCTCGCGCCGATGGGAAACGACGAGCGCCGCTGGATCGACGGCGACACGGCGATGAGCGCCGGCTCGGCCCGGGCCGCCCTGCGCGCCGCGGGCGCTGTCTGTGCTGCGGTCGATGCGGTGATGGCCGGCGATATCGACAACGCTTTCTGCGCCGTGCGACCGCCGGGCCATCATGCCGAGCCGGGGCGGGCCATGGGCTTCTGCCTGTTCAACAATGTCGCCGTCGGCGCGCTCCATGCCCGCGAAAAACACGGGATCGGTCGCGTTGCCGTAATCGATTTCGACGTGCATCACGGTAATGGAACGCAGGCCGCGTTCGAATCCGACGGCGACCTGTTCTATGCGTCGACCCATCAATGGCCGCTCTATCCCGGCACCGGGGCGGCCGGGGAAACCGGCGTCGGCAATATCTGCAACGTTCCGCTGGCGGCAGGCAGCGGCTCCGCCGAGTTTCGGCAGGCCATGACGGAGGCCGTCCTGCCGGCGCTGGAGGCGTTCCGGCCGGATCTGATTCTACTCAGCGCCGGTTTCGACGCCCACAAGGACGACCCGCTGGCCGGGCTGGAATTCCGCACAGAAGACTATGGCTGGGTCACGGCGCGGCTCGTCGAGATGGCCGCGGGCCTGTGCGGCGGCCGTCTGGTCTCGGCGCTGGAGGGCGGCTACGACCTGCAGGCGCTGGGCGAAAGCGTTGCGGCCCATGTGGACGCGCTCACCGGCGCGCCGGCCGGCGCCGAACCCGCCTGACCCCCTCGACTCCTTCGTTCGGTACAGTTTGTCGCAGTTTTGATTGCGCGCCGCCGGGGAATGTGAATAATGACTCAAACTGGAAGTTTGCAGAATCAGGCGGAGCCTTCCATGTCCGACGTTCGGGCCGCGGACATTACCGCTCTCAGCTTCGAAGAGGCGCTTGCCGAACTGGAGAAGATCGTGCGCGATCTGGAGACCGGGCAGGCGAAACTCGACGATGCGATCGCCGCCTACGAGCGGGGGGCGGCGCTGAAGCGGCATTGCGAGGCCAAGCTGCGCGATGCCCAGGCCAAGGTCGACCGGATCGTGACCGGGCCGGACGGACAAAACCGGCTGGAACCCGCGGAACTGGACTGATCTCCGCAGAATTGCGCCCAGGCAGGAATCCAATCGCGCCCCGGAAAAGCCGTGTTCGACGAACCCCGCCTGAGAACGGCGATGACCGAAGTCGCCGACCGGATCGAAGAGACCCTGGCCGCCCTGTTGCCGCGGGGCGACGGGCCGGAAACGCGCGTGTTCGAGGCGATGGCCTATGCCAGCCTCGACGGCGGCAAGCGGCTACGGCCTTTCCTGACGTTCCAGACGGCCCGGATGTTCGACGTGCCGGACAGCCGCAGCCTGCGCGCCGGCGCGGCGATCGAGTTCGTCCACTGCTATTCCCTGGTCCATGACGACCTGCCGGCAATGGACGACGACGACCTTCGCCGGGGCCGGCCTTCCAACCATGTGGCCTTCGACGAAGCGACCGCGATTCTGGCTGGCGACGCCCTCCAGACCCTGGCCTTCGAAGTGCTCGCCGATCCGGCGACCCACCCCGACGGCGAGGTGCGGGCCGGCCTGGTTGCAGCACTGGCAGCCGCCGCCGGCGCCCGGGGCATGGTCGGCGGCCAGATGTTCGATATTGCCGCCGAGACGGACGGCGCCGGCTTCACCCTGGAGCAGATCGTCCGTTTGCAGCGCCTGAAGACGGGCCGCCTGTTCGACGTATCCTGCCAGGCCGGCGCAATTCTGGGCGGGGCGAACGAAGCGGAGCGCTCGGCGCTGGCGGCCTATACCGGGGACCTTGGCCTCGCGTTCCAGATCGCCGACGACATCCTGGACGAAACCGGCAATGCGGCCGAGGTCGGCAAGAAAGTGGGCAAGGACGCGGGGGCCGGCAAGGCGACTTTCATTTCGATCCTGGGCCTTGACGCCGCCCGCGAACGCGCCAATTCGCTTGTAATTCAGGCAGTTGAGGTGCTCGATTGTTTCGGGACGCGCGCCGATCTCCTTCGGGAAGCGGCGTATTTCGTCGTGGGGCGGCGGGCCTGATGCGCGTTGGCTGAACCGGAATTTCCTCTCTCGAGACGGAGTCCATCATGTCGAAGACCAGCAAGACGCCCCTGCTCGACAAGGTCGGCTCGCCGGCCGACCTGCGCAAGCTGGATATCAAAGACCTGCGCCAGTTCGCCGACGAATTGCGCGCCGAAACGGTCGATGCCGTATCGGTGACCGGCGGCCATCTCGGCGCCGGCCTCGGCGTCGTCGAACTGACCACGGCGATCCATTATCTGTTCGATACGCCCGACGATATCCTGATCTGGGATGTCGGCCATCAGTGCTACCCCCACAAGATTCTCACCGAGCGGCGCGACCGGATCCGCACGATCCGCCAGGGCGGCGGCCTCTACGGCTTTACCAAACGGTCGGAAAGCGTCTACGACCCCTTCGGCGCGGCGCACAGTTCGACCTCCATTTCCGCCGGACTCGGTTTTGCCGTGTCGGGCGAGCTGCAGAAGAAGGAAGGCCGCAACGTCATCGCCGTGATCGGCGACGGCGCCATGAGCGCCGGCATGGCCTACGAAGCCATGAACAACGCGGCGGTCACGGGCTCGCGCCTGATCGTGATTCTGAACGACAACGACATGTCGATCGCGCCGCCGGTGGGCGGCCTGTCGGCCTATCTCAGCCGGCTGATCTCCTCGCGCAGCTTCCGCTCCGTCCGGCAACTCACCATGATGCTGGCCGAGAAATTTCCGCGCCAGATCGAGCGGGCGGCCCAGCGGGCGGAGGAATATGCCCGCGGCCTGCTGACCGGCGGCACCCTGTTCGAGGAACTGGGCCTCTACTATGTCGGCCCGATCGACGGGCACAATCTGGACCACCTGATCCCGGTTCTGAAAAACGTCCGCGACGATCCGCAGGGCGGCCCGATCCTGGTCCACTGCGTCACCAAGAAGGGCAAGGGCTACGAACCCGCCGAGAGTTCCGCCGACCGCTATCACGGCGTCGGCAAGTTCGATGTCGTCACCGGCGAGCTCTACAAGCCGCCGTCGAACGCGCCCAGCTACACCAAGGTATTCGCCAATGCCCTCGTCAAGGAGGCGGAGAAGGACGACAAGATCGTGGCGATCACGGCGGCCATGCCGTCGGGCACCGGGGTCGACCTGTTCGGCAAGGCGTTCCCGGAACGCACCTTCGACGTCGGCATCGCCGAGCAGCACGCCGTAACCTTCGCCGGCGGCCTCGCCGCCGACGGCATGAAACCGTTCTGCGCGATCTATTCGACCTTCCTCCAGCGCGGCTACGACCAGGTCGTCCACGACGTGGCGATCCAGAAGCTGCCGGTGCGCTTCGCCATGGACCGGGCCGGGCAGGTCGGCGCCGACGGCCAGACCCACGCCGGCTCGTTCGACATCGCCTATCTCGGCTGCCTGCCGGGCTTCGTGCTGATGGCCTGTGCGGACGAATCCGACCTGGTCCACATGGTTGCGACAGCCGTCGCCATCGACGACCGGCCCTGCGGCTTCCGCTATCCGCGCGGCGAGGGCGTGGGCCTGGACATGCCGGAGGAAGGCGTGCCCCTGGAAATCGGCAAGGGCCGGATCGTGCGCGAAGGCAATGCGGTCGCCATCCTGTCCTACGGCCAGCGTTTGCAGGATTCGCTGGCGGCGGCGGACGAACTGGCCGCCCGCGGCTGGAGCGCCACGGTGGCGGACGCCCGCTTCGCCAAGCCGCTCGACGAAGACCTGATCCGCCGCCTCGCCCGGGAACACGAAGCGCTGATCACCGTCGAGGAAGGTTCTGTCGGCGGCTTCGGCAGTTTCGTCGCCCAGTTCATGAGCCATGACGGGCTGCTCGACCGCGGCACGCTCAAATTCCGCCCGATGGTCCAGGCCGACCGCTTCTTCGACCAGGACAAGCCGGAAAAACAGGTCGACGCCGCCGGCCTCAGCACCCGCCACATCGTGCATACCGCGCTGACGGCGCTCGGCGCCGACGCCGGAGACGTGGAACTGACGGCGTAGGCGCAAGAACGGCGTCGCTTTTTCTGTTTCGCGCCGCGGCCGGTGAATTCGACTGGATCGGCCGGCGGGGCGGTCACCCGGCGGCAGCGGCCACTTCGACAACGGTTGCCGTACATTGCGGTTCCGGCACCGGCTCACCGTTTTGTCGCAAACTCTCGATGTGAAGCCGGATCGCCTCCCGGATTTCGCGGGTTGCATCTTCTTCGGTCGCCCCGGTGGCGATGCAACCGGGAAGGTCGGGAACGTAGGCAGCGTAGTTTTCCGGCGCCCTCTCGATAACGATGGTGTATCGCATTTTGCCCGTTACTCCTTGAGGCCGGCCTGCTTCATGACGCTCGCCCATGTTCCTCGCGGAAAATCGTCGCCCGGTTTGCCCGCCACCGTGCGCCGCTGCAGTCAATCATTGTTATAGTGTTGTAATGGATCGGCGCTAGGATAGCGCATCCGTCCGCACAGGACCGGCCATCGTCAATCAAGGGAGTCGAAGCCGTGAAAGCCATCGCTACAGCCTCCGCAGCCATCGCATTCGCGTTCACCGGCGTTGCGCACGCCGCTTCGGGCAATCTGGTCGTCTACACCAGCCAGCCGGCGAAGGATGCCCAGCAGACCGTGGATGCCTTCGCGAAGAAGAATCCGGACGTGAAGGTCTCCTGGATCCGCCAGGGCACCACCAAGATGATGGCGAAAGTGCGCGCCGAGATCGCCGCCGGCAGCCTGAAGGCGGATGTCCTCCTGATCGCCGACATGGTGACGATGGAGGGCCTCAAACAGGAGGGCCGCCTGCTGGCCCACAAGGGAGCGAAACTGGACGGCTACGATCCGGCGCTCTACGACAAGGACCGGACCTATTTCAGCACCAAGCTGATCACGACCGGCATCATCTACAACACCGCCGGCAAGATGAAACCGGCCTCCTGGGCCGACCTGCTGAAGCCGGCGGCCAAGGGCCAGATCGCCATGCCCAGCCCGCTGACCTCGGGCGCCGCAACCATCCACATGCAGGCGATCAAGAACAACGCCGCGCTGGGCTGGAACTTCTACAAGGGCCTGGCGGCGCAGCAGGCGTCGGCGGCGGGCGGCAACGGCCGGACGCTGAAGCGCGTCGCCAGCGGCGAGAAGCTCTACGGCATGATCGTCGACTTCATGGCGATCCGCGCCAAGGCCAAGGGCTCGCCGGTCGAGTTCGTCTTCCCGAAGGAAGGCGTCAGCATGGTGACGGAACCGGTCGCAATCATGAAATCGACGAAGAATGCCGAGGCCGCGAAAGCTTTTGTCGATTTCCTGCTCTCGAAGGAAGGCCAGCAGTTCGCTCAGCGGCAGGGCTATCTGCCGGCGCATTCCGAAGTGGCCGGGCCGAAGGGCTTCCCGCCGCGCGCCGGGATCAGGCTGATGAGCTTCGATCCGGCGAAGGCGCTCGGCGACGTGAAGAACAGCCGGAAAGCGTTTGCCGACCTGTTCGGGAAGTAGGCCGGCTTGAGCATTCCGGCGCGCCGGATCGCGGGCGGCGAGGCACTTTGGCTCGCCGCCCTCGTCGTTTTCGTCGGGATTATCGCCGTCCTGCCGATCGTCCGGCTGCTCTGGGAAGGCGCCGGACCGTTCTTTCTGGGTAACGACAGCCCGGCCCTAGAAGTTCTCTCGGACCCGACGACGTGGCGCGCGACCCGGCGCTCTTTCGAGACCGCCGTGGGCGGCGCCTTCCTGTCCCTGGTATTGGGAACCCTCTTCGCACTGCTGGTCGCGCTGACGGACCTGCGCGGCAAGCTGCTGCTCACCTTCTGCTTCATGATCCCGCTGATGATCCCGCCGCAGGTGACGGCGCTCAGCTGGATCCAGGTGTTCGGCGCATCCAGCACGTTGCTGACGATGCTCGACCTTGCGCCGGCGCCGGGGTCCAAGCACCCGCTCTATTCGCGTGAAGGCATCGTGCTGCTGCTCGGAATCCAGCATGCCCCGCTGGTCTTCCTGACGGTGCGTGCCGGACTGCGCAGCCTGCCGCGCGAGGCGGTGGAGGCGGCGCGCATGGCGGGCGCCGGGACGCTTACCGTGTTCCGGACCATCATCCTGCCGCTGATGACGCCGACGCTCACGGTCGGCGTGGCGCTCGCCTTCGTTTCGAGCATCGGCAACTTCGGCATCCCGCTGTTTCTCGGCCAGCCGGCCGGCTATCAGACCCTGCCGGTGCTGATCTTCTCGCGCCTGTCCGGCTTCGGGCCGTCGATCATTTCGGAGGTGGCGGTACTCGCCATATTGGTCAGCGCCATCGCCGCCATTGGCGTTTCCGCCCAATCCTGGCTGATGCGGCGGGGCGATTTCCGGACCATCGGCGTGCCGAGCCGGCCGCTCGCCTTCGTTCTGGGACACTGGCGCCTGCCTGCCGAAGCCGGCTGCTGGCTGATTGTCCTGCTGGTGCTCGTCCTGCCGGTGACGGCGCTGGTGGCGGTGACACTGGTGCCGGCGTTCGGCGTTCCGCTGACCTGGAACAGTCTGACTGTCGACGCCTATGTCGAGGTGCTGTGGCGCCAGGCGGTCACCGTCCGCGCGTTCCAGAACAGCGGGTTCCTGGCGGCGACCGCCACCGTCATGCTGGTGCTCGCCAGCGTGCCGCTGGCCTATTTCATCGCCTGGCGGCGCAACCGGCTGGCCGGCGCGCTCAGTACGGTCATCGACATCCCCTACGCCATGCCCGGCATCGTCCTCGCGATTGCCGCGATCCTGGTCTTCCTGAAACCGATACCGGTGATCGAATACAGCCTCTACGGCACCCTGTGGATCATTCTGGTCGCCTATCTCGGCCGGTTTGCGACATTGGCGATCCGTCCGGCCATCGCCGGTCTGACCCAGATGGATCGCGGCCTCGACGAGGCGGCACGGATGACCGGCGCCGGCTTCGTTTTCCGGTTGCGCACCGTGATCGGGCCGCTCACCCTGCCGCTCACCGCGGCCGGCGGCATTCTGGTGTTCCTGACCGCCTTCAACGAGCTGACCGTCTCGGCGCTGCTCTGGTCCAGCGGATCGGAAACCCTGGGCGTCGTGCTCTACAATCTGGACGAGAGCGGCAACCATATCCAGGCGGCGGCGATCGCCGTGGCCGCCATCGTCGTGATCGTTGTGCTGATGTTTGCGGCGCATCTCGCCGGGCGAAGATTGCCGAGCGGCGTGCTCCCGTGGCGCGATTGAGCGGGACCTTCAGCCGCCGCCGACCGGGGTGACGGCTTCGACCGCGATCCGCACCGTATCTCCGTCGCCCGGCGGTTGCGTATTGCATTGAATGTGCAGAATCTTTCCGTTCCCGGTGCGGGGTTCGGCATCGACGAGCCAGTGGCTGCCGCGGTAGACCGAGCGCAGGATGCGCGCCTCGATCGCGCCGGCCGGGTCGAACCGGCAGCGGTCGGGCCGGATGCAGACCGTCGCGACGCCGTCCTGCCCGGCGAAGGACGGAGGTATCGGGATTTCCTGGCCGAACAGGTCGGCGACCGCCCGGTCTTCGTCCCGGCGCAGCACCGGAACCTTCAGCACCGCGCCTTCGCCGATAAAGCGCGCAACCGTCTCGTTCGCCGGCCGGCCGTAGATCCGTTCCGGGCCGTCGACCTGCGCGAACCGTCCGTCGAACATGACGGCAATGCGGTCGGCCAGCGCCATTGCCTCGGCCTGGTCGTGGGTGACGTAGATCATGGTGGCGCCCGTCTCGCGATGAAAGGCGCCGAAGACCTCCATCATCGCGACGCGCAAATGGGCGTCCAGATTGGCCAGCGGCTCGTCCAGCACAACGATGTCCGGCTCCATGACCAGGCACCGCGCGAGCGCCACCCGCTGCCGTTGACCGCCCGAAAGTTCGGCCGGCTGGCGTTCGCCGAAGCCGGTGAGGCCGACCGTCTCCAATGCCCGTCCGACGGCTGCATCGCGATCCGGGCGGTTGAGTTTTGCAACCCGCAAGGGGTAGCCGACATTGCCGGCCACGGTGAGGTGCGGCCACAGGGCGTAGGATTGGAACACGACGCCGACGCGGCGTTTTTCTGCCGGCACATGGACGCCGCCTTCGGCGTCCGACCAGACCTCGTCGCCATGGACGATCCGGCCCGCCGTGACTGTTTCGAAGCCGGCGACGAGACGCAGGATCGTTGTTTTGCCGCAGCCGGACGGGCCCAGCAGGGCCAGGAAGCAGCCCTGCGGCGCATCCAGCGAAATCGAATCGACCGCAACCGTAGCGCCGAAGGTCTTGCGGATCCCGTCGAGCGCGAGGTCGGCCACGTCCGCCTTTTCGGAGCTCGCGCTTCGCGCCTCAGCCCGCGTCTTCGCTATAAGCCTTGACGACCTGGTCGGCGAGGCGGCCGGTCAGCTCCTGGAGATAGTCGAAAGCGTATTCGAAGGTGCCGACGCCCTGGGTGAGGGAGCGCAGTTCGATGATCAGGTCCTGCAGTTCGGCCTGGGGCAGCTTGGCGCCGATCTCGTCCCAGTTGTTCCAGCCCGACTTGGAATCGAAACCGAGGATCTGGCCGCGCCGGCCGCTGATCAGGCCCTGGATGTTCGACGTGAAGTGCGACGGCGCCGATATCTTCACGTCGTAGATCGGCTCGAGCAGCACCGGACGCGCCTTCGGCATGCCCTCGCGCATGGCGAGCGAGCCGGCGGTCTTGAAGGCCTGGTCGGAACTGTCGACCGAATGATACTGGCCGTCGGTCAGCGTCACCGAGACATCGACCACCGGAAAGCCGAGCGGCCCGGACGACAGATACTCCTTAACCCCGGCCTCGACCGCCGGAATATACTGGCGCGGCACCCGGCCGCCGACGATCGTGTCCTGGAACTCGAAGCCCGCGCCGCGCGGCAGCGGCTTGATATCGACATGCACGTCGCCGAACTGGCCGTGGCCTCCGGACTGCTTCTTGTGCCGGGCGTGCTGGGAGACCGGCTGCTTGATCGTCTCCTTGTAGGCGACCTTCGGCCGGCGGCTCGCCACCGTCAGGTTGTATTTGCTCTTGAGCCGGTCGATCGCGACCTTGAGATGGATCTCGCCCTGGCCGGCCAGCACCAGTTCCCGGGTATCCTGGTTGTGCTCCAGGATGAGCGACGGGTCCTCTTCGGCCATCCGGCCCATGGCGCCGGTCAGCTTGACCTCGTCTTCGCGCCGTTCCGCCTGCACGGCGAGCGCGAACAGCGGCATGGCCGGCGCAGGCCACAGGGATTCGGGCGCTCCGCCGCCCTCGGCCAAAGTCTCGCCGGTCTTGACCGGCTCCATGCGGCCGAGGGCCACGACATCGCCCCGGGCGGCCTGGGTGACCTTCTCCTGGTCGTAGCCGTTGAGCCGGTTCATGCCGCTGACCCGGTTGCCGTTCAAGTTCATGCCGTCCTTGACCTCGCCGTCGAGCACCCGGGCGATGGAAAGCTTGCCGGTATGGGGCATGTAGAGCGTCTTGAAGACGGTTGCGCCGTTGCCGCGCCAGTCGCCCAGTTCGAGCCGCTCCCGGACCGCATCGACGCCGGGCGCCTCGTGGCGCAGCACCTTGAGCAGCCGCCGGATGCCGGCGTCGTTCTGGGCCGAGCCGATGAAGACGGGCACGATGCTGTCCGACTGCAGGGTCGCGGTCAGGTAGCCGTACACCTCTTCCGTGGGCGGAATGGCGTCTTCGAGCAGTTGCTCCAGCAGGCCGTCGTCGAAATCCGCCAGGGATTCGAGCATTTCCTGCCGGGCCAGCGCACCGTCGTCGGCCATGTCGGACGGGATCTGGATCAGCTTCGATTCCTTGCCCGGCTGGTATTCGTAGGCGCGTTCGCTCGCCACATCGACATAGCCGGTGATCGCCTCGCCGTTGGCGATCGGCACATGGCGCAGCACCAGCGGCTTGTCCGATGCGCCCTGCAACGCCTCCATCATCTCCGGAACGGTGGTCCCGGCCATATGGTCGATCTTGTTGAGGAACAGGCAGTGCGGGATTCCGTGATCGTCGAGGAATTTCAGGACCGGCGCGGTCATCATCGCCTTATCGACCGACGGCTCGCACACCACCACGGCGATGTCGGCGACCATCAGCGCATGGCGCGCATCCTGCTGGAACTCGACCGAGCCGGGGCAATCCAGCACCGTCCAATGGTCGCCGAGATAGTCGAAATTGGCGACGTTGACTTCGGTGCTCATCTCCCGGTCGCGCGATTCCGGCGAGGCGTCGCCGACCGTGTTGCCGGCGGGCACGCTGCCCTTGCGCTGGATCCTGCCGGACGCCATCAGCATGGCCTCCAGGAGAGTCGTCTTGCCGCTCAGATACGGTCCGACGAGCGCGACGCATCTGGGGTCAGAGGTTCCGGCCATGCCATGCTTCTCCCTGGGGCGGTTCTTGTCGTTCGGGACGAAGCGCAGCGCCCCGTTTGCAGCGGCCGCCAAGTTACAAGACGGCAAACGCGAAGCAAGTGTTTTGGCGGCGGGCGGTTCGCAGCGCCGGCGATCAGCTGCCGCTCACGCCGGCCGGGGTATGGGGGGCGGAGGTGGTGCGCCTGTTGGCCGGGCGAGGCAGTCCAGCACGTTACGCTGAAAAATCTCCAAAGGCGCTTCGGCGCCCGCGCCGGCGGCCAGACGGCCGACGCGGTATATCGGCGAATTCAGCGAGCGCTGCATTTTCTCGCAGATCCACACGTCCTCCCAATGGAAGTCGCCGGTCTCGAGCGGATGGCGGTCGAGGCGGGAGAGCCGGAAATATCCGCTGGAAGGATCGTAACCGGGCGCGTCCTCGATAGTCTCCCTGTCGAACCATTTCGACCAGCCCGGACCCTTGCGCGTCCATACGCGCGACGACAGCCGGCTGACGTCGGCGCTCACACCTTCCAGGCGGGAAACGGTCAAATCGGTCGGCGTTGCGGTCACGATCGTATTCGGGAACAACAGATATGCTCCGCCATAGTGGCCGGAACCGGCCCCTTCGACAGGATGGGCCGACCGGCCGGCCGCCCTGGCGACCGTCTCGGGCAGGCAGGTCTTGCGGCCGGTTTCCGTCGAGTACCAGACGAGATGGCGCCCGTGCACGTCCCACACGTTGCGGTCGGCGCGCGGGCCGCCGAGGGTTTCGCGGTGGAGGTAGGCCAGGTGATAGCCGTCGATCGCGTTTTCGGCGAACACCTTCCAGTTGCAGTTCATCTCGTAGACCGTCTCGGGACCGGCGCTCATCCGCTCGAACCGGTGCGGCCAGACCGCCCGGTCCAGATCGCTGCACCAACCGGCAAAGTCGGCGCCGGGGTCGGGATGAACGAAGACGAGGCCGCCCAGTTCGCCGACCGCCGCGGGGAACAGCAGGAATTCGGCGGCATCGAGGCCGGGGAAGCACTGCGCCTGCATGGGGACCGCACGCAGGGCGCCGTCGAGGCCGTAGGTCCACCGGTGATACGGGCACACGATGCGCGGCCGGTCCAGGCTTCCGGCGCCTTCGAGCAGTTCCGTTCCGCGATGGCGGCAAAGGTTGTGGAAGGCGCGCAGCGTTCCCTCTTCGTCGCGCAGGACGACCAGCGGACGGTCCCCGGCCGCAACCGTCGCATAGTCGCCGGGCGCCGAAAGGTCGACGGCGGCGCCCGCGCAGGCCCAGCTACTTCCGAACAGGTCGCGGCGCTCGCGCTCGAACCACGCCCTGCTCGTATAAGCCTCGCGGGACAAGAGTTGGACGGGTCGGGCCGGCATCGCAGGCCCGGACCCGGCCGGATCGCCGGCAACGGTATTCCCCACAACGGGATTCATGGTGCCCTCCTGACCCGTCGATACGGTCATGCCCGCCGTATCGTGCCGTCGGCCGGTGCGGCCTGCGCTAGCCGAGGCGCCAGACCAGATCCGCGTACAGCGTCCACAGGCCGAATCCGGCCCACATTGCGGTAATCGACCAGTACAGGACCGGGTTGCGCCCTCTCGAAATTGGTTCGATGAGGAACGCCTCGCCCCATCGGAGACCGGCGGCGACCCAGTAGAGGAAGAGCAGCCCCCACGGCCAGTACCATTCGAGAAGTGTCGCTGCCACCAGCCCCAGCAGCACGACGGCGGTCAGCGGCTTCGTTCCGGGCAGACCGGGCATCCGGTGCCATAGCGTGGCGAACGGCATCACTCGCCCTTCGACAAGCCGGACAGGAAGGTGCGGCAGGCAAGCGCCGCGGCGTGGCGCGGCGCAACGGAGCCTTCGCGCACTGCCGTCCATGCCGTGTAGATCAGCGAATCGATAACCAGCACAGCCCAGTCGACCGGCGCCGAGGGCGCCAGCACGCCGTCGCGGGCCATCCAGCGCACCATCTCCTCGACCCCGCGAATCTGACGGGCATAGGCCGTTCTGACCTCTTCGCTGGCGGCGCCCGACGCCGTCACGGCGAGAAAGTGGTACCGGTCCCCGAGGGGAACGACCGCTTCGAAAACCGCAAGCAGATAATCGGTGCTGCTCATCTTCGCGTAATCGATCGCGCTCACGGCCGCGTCGGTTTCCCGGATCGCCTCCAGGCCGATCGCATCGATCAGGCGTTGCCGGCCCGGAAAATGCCGGTGAAGCGTGGCGCGGCTGACACCGGCGGCATCGGCGACGGTCGACATGGTGGCGTCCGGATTGCCGGCAAGCGTTGCGATGGCGGCATCGATTATGGCGGCGCGGCTCGGGAGCCGCCGGGGCGGGGAAAGAAGCTCTGGTACGCCGGGATTCACGGGGCGGCTTGTCTGGCTCGATGAAACAATTTTGTCTCAAATTAAACTAGTATGTAAAAATTGTAATTCAACCCCCTTTTCGGTTCATGTCCGATGCGGTTGCCGCGCTGTCCGCCCGCAAGTCAGAGCGCCAGCAGCAGTACCGCGGCGGCGAGCACGGCAACGGCGGCCCAGTGCGGCCATTGCCGGGCCGGCGGCGCCGGCGGGTCCGTTTCCGGCGGCCGGCCCAGCCGTTCGAGGGCCCGGTCGAGGTTGCGCATCGCGGACGGCAGGCGCTCGGCCGCCTCGCCCAGGGCGCGCAACTGCTCGGCGATCCGGGCCTGCGGGCCGCGGTGCTCGCGCATCCAGGCCTCGATCAACGGCCGGGCGAGCGTCCACATGTTGATGTCCGGGTTGAGCCTGCGGCCGACGCCCTCGGTCACCAGCATCGTCTTCTGCAAAAGGAGCAGCTGCGGCTGCGTCTCCATCTCGAATCGCTCGGTCACCTGGAACAGCAGGCCGAGCAGCCGGGCGATCGAGATGTCGTGCAGCGGGCGGTCGAGGATCGGCTCGGCGATCGCGCGCAGCGCCAGGGCGAAGGCCGCGCGCGACTGGTGCGGCGGGATATAGCCGGCGCGGAAATGGACATCGGCGACCGCCTTGTAGTCGCGGCGCAGGAAGCCCATCAGCATATCGGCCAGATAGTAACGGGTCTCGCGGTCGAGCCGGCCCATGATGCCGAAATCGATGGCGACGATCCGGCCTTCGGCGTCGACGAAGGCGTTGCCGGGATGCTGGTCGGCATGGAAGAAGCCGTCGCGGAACACCTGGTTGAAGAACACGGCCGCCGCGTTGCCGAGGATTTCCGTCGGGTCGTGGCCGGCCTCGATCAGCCGTTCGCGCTGGTCGACCGGAATGCCGCGCACCCGCTCCAGGGTGAGGACGCGGCGGCCGGTCCGGTCCCAATCCACTCCGGGCGTGCGGAAGGTCGGGTCGTCTTCGAAATTCTCGCCCAGCTCCCGCGCCGCGGCGGCTTCCATGCGCAGGTCCATTTCCAGCCGGGTCGAATCGGCGAAGGTCTTCACCACCTCGACCGGCTTGAGCCGGCGCAGGTCGGGCCGCAGCCGGTGGATTAGCCCGGCGACCCAGTAGAGCAGATCCAGGTCGCGGGCGAAGGCGGCCTCGATCTCCGGACGCAGGACCTTGACGGCGACGTCTCGGCCGTCGGCGGTGACGGCGAAATGCACCTGGGCGATGGACGCGGCGGCAACGGCCCGGTTGTCGAACTGCCGGAACAGCTCGCTGACGGGGCGGCCGAATTCCTCCTCCACGGTGCGCCGCGCCAGCGCGCCGTCGAAGGGCGGCAGCCGGTCCTGCAACGCCGCCAAGTCGCTGGCGACCTGCTCGCCCAGCAGGTCCGGCCGGGTCGACAGCATCTGGCCCAGCTTGATGAAACTCGGCCCCAGGGTCTGCAGCGCCAGCGCCAGCCGCTCGCCCGGCCGGTTTTCGATCGGCCGGCCTTCGATCTGCCGCCGGCGGAAGCGCCGGCCGATCCAGAGCGCGAAGGGCGCGATATGAAGCTGCTCGAGCGGGAACAGCGCATCGTGGCGCGCCAGCGTGGAGGCGATGGCGATCAGCCGGGCGACGTTGCGGACGGAGCGGAACATCGGGAATGCGCCGGGCCGCCGGGGCTCTAGATCCGCCAGCCCGAATGGATGGCGACGATGCCGCCGGTGAGGTCGCGCCAGTTCACCCGGCCGAACCCGGCGTCCGTCATCATCGCGGCCAGTTCCGGCTGCGGCGGGAAGCGGCGGATGCTCTCCACCAGATAGCGGTAGGCGTCGCCGTCTCCGGTCACCATTTCGCCGATCCGCGGCAGGACGGCGAAGGAGTAGCGGTCGTAGAGTTCCCCCAGGAAGGGGACCGAAACGGCGCCGAATTCCAGGCACAGGAACCGGCCGCCCGGCCGCAGTACCCGGCGCATCTCGGCGAGCGCCGCCGGCTTGTCGGTCACGTTGCGCAGGCCGAAGGCGATGGTGACGGCATCGACGCTGCGGTCCGGCAGCGGCAGCCGCTCGGCATCGCCGCAGACCCAGTCGATGCCCTCGAGCAGGCCTCGGTCGATCCCCCGGTCGCGGCCGTGGGCGACCATGCCGGGATTGACGTCGCAGACGACGGCCGGCCCGCCGCCCCGGCGCCGCCAGAGGAAGGCGACATCGCCGGTGCCGCCGGCCACGTCGAGCAGGGTCCGCCCGGCGGACGGGCGCAGCATGGCCGCCAGTTCGCGCTTCCACAGCCGGTGCAGCCCGCCGGACATCAGGTCGTTCATCACGTCGTAGCGGGACGCGACGCTGTCGAACACGCCGCGCACCAGATGCCGCTTCTCGTCCGCCGCCACGGTGCGGAAGCCGAAATCGGCGGTCTCGCTGCTGTCGGCCCGTTGGGTTCTGGGCTCCGTCATGCCGGAGAGGTAAGCGCGCGCCTGCCGGGCTGCCAACCGTTTTGATATCGCATGGGGAGGCGCCCGGGCCGGCCGTGTGCTTCCCGCCGGGAGCCTCTCTCTTTGGATTTCCCTGAAAAAGGGCCGCACCCGCGGCAGGTCTGCGGCCTCCTCGTTTTTGATCGTCCGTTCCAGTGTTTTTCTCCGTTGTAGCGCCGTTTTTCCCAGTTTTCTGCCGTTTCCCATGCCGAATGCCGAATTAGACAGACCGGTCTGTCTTTGGTGTTTTTTTGCACTTTGCAGGCTCTCGAATCGCCCGAACCCCTCGGAAACGCTGGGAAACCGCGATTCGGGCATGGCGCAAAATCAATTTAGGAAGGAAATATTTCAACACTCTGCCCGAGCGAGACCGCCGGACTGGATGGCAGACAACTGCGCGCCCCTTTCCTCTTACCGTCATTCCGACCGGAGCGGCCGTCAGGCCGCGGAGCGAAGGAATCCGGCTGGCGACGGAGGCCGGCCAAATGCCGGAGCCTTGGGCGTCGAACGCGCGCCGACCGGATTTCTCCACTACGCCCCGGCCGGAAGCCGGGGCTCCGGTCGAAATGACGGGAAGGGGGCGGTTTCGCCCGGTCAGAATAACAGGCGGAGGCCGGTCGAGGCGGGCGCACTTCGGGCGTTGACAGGGCCGATATAGGGCACGGGATCTGTCGTGTCAAGGAAATTAATTATAAAAAAGGAAATATTTTTGAAAGCCGTCCCCGGCGGACCTCGCGGTACGGAGGGTGCGGGGCGGCGGTCGTATCCCCTTGCGCAGGGAAATCCCAAGGGGAAGTCCCAAGGGGAAGTCCCAAGGGGCTGCGGCACGGGCGAAGCTGGTCATTTTGGCGGCCCGGCCTATGGTGCCGCCATGACGACCGAAACTTCCCCTTCTCCACCCGCCGGACGCCTCGCCGGTGCGACGGCGCTGATCACCGGCGCCAGCCGCGGCATCGGCCGGGCGATCGCCGAAGCTTTCGCCCGGGAAGGCGCCGACCTGTTCCTGAGCGCGACCGCCCGCGCCAACCTCGCCGGCATCGAGGCGCATGCCGCGGCGGCCGGCCGCCGGGTTGCGGCCGGCGCGGCCGATGTCGCCGACGAGGCGAGCGTCGAGGCCCTGTTCGCCGCGGCGGTCGAGGCCTTCGGGCAGATCGACATCGTGGTCAACAATGCCGGCGTCTACACCGGCAAGCCGTTTACCGAATACGCGGCGGCGGAGTTCGACCGGGTGATGCGGGTCAACGCCTACGGCACCTTCCACGTCATGCAGCGGGCGCTGCGCCATATGCAGGGCCGGGGCCGGGGCAAGATCGTCAACATCGCCTCGACCGCCGGCAAATGGGAAAGCCCGAACCAGGCGGCCTACAACGCCTCCAAGCACGCCGTCGTCGCGCTCACCCGCTGCGCCGCGCTGGAGAATGCCGGGGCCGGCATCCGGGTCAACGCCATCTGCCCCGGCTTTGTCGAGACCGACATGATCGGCGAATTCGAGGGCCACGCCGCGCGGGCGGGCATGGAATTCGACGCCTTCAAGGCGGCGATGACGGCCCGGATCCCGACCGGCCGCCTGCTCCAGCCGGAGGAGATCGCCCATATCGCGGTCTATCTCGCCTCGCCCGAATCCGACGGCATGACCGGCCAGACCATCTCCATCTCCGGCGGCATGCGGATGGGCTGACCCGGAATTCCCGCCGCGCCGGACAGCGTGGCGGTTTTCCGGCATTGGCGCAGCGCCGGCGCGGTGCTACGTCCCGGCCGTTGCCCGCCCGGAACCCGGACCGATTCCCGCTGCCCTACCCCGATGACCGATTCCCCGACCGACATCGCGCAGATCCGCAATTTTGCGATCGTCGCCCATATCGACCACGGCAAGTCGACGCTGGCCGACCGGCTGATCCAGCAGACCGGCGGGCTGAGCGACCGGGAGATGAAGCAGCAGGTCCTGGACAGCATGGAGCTGGAGCGCGAGCGCGGCATAACCATCAAGGCCCAGACCGTGCGCCTCGAATGGACCGGGCCGGACGGCCGGACCTGGTTTCTCAACCTGATGGACACGCCCGGCCACGTCGATTTCTCCTACGAGGTCAGCCGGTCGCTCGCCGCCTGCGAGGGCGCGCTGCTGGTCGTCGACGCCTCCCAGGGCGTCGAGGCGCAGACGCTGGCCAACGTCTACCTGGCCCTCGACGCCGACCTCGAGATCCTTCCGGTGCTCAACAAGACCGACCTGCCGGCGGCCGAGCCCGAGCGGGTGCGCCGGCAGATCGAAGACGTGATCGGCCTCGACGCTTCGGGCGCGCTGCCGGTTTCGGCCAAGACGGGCGCCGGCGTCGAAGACATGATCGCCGCCCTGGTCGCCCAGGTGCCGCCGCCCGAAGGCGATGCGGACGCGCCGCTCAAAGCGCTGCTGGTGGACAGCTGGTACGACCCCTATCTCGGCGTCATCATCCTGGTGCGGGTGCGCGAGGGACGGCTGCGCAAGGGCCAGCGCATCCGCATGATGGCGACCGGCGGGGTCTACGAGGCCGACCGGGTCGGCGTCTTCACGCCCAAGCGTGTGCCGGTCGCCGCGCTCGGCCCCGGCGAGATCGGCTACATCACCGCCGGTATCAAGACGGTGGCGGACTGCAAGGTCGGCGACACCATCACCGAGGACCGTCGCCGCACGGCCGAACCGCTGCCCGGCTTCCAGCCCAGCCTGCCGGTCGTGTTCTGCGGCATCTTCCCGGTCGATACCGGCGATTTCGAACATCTGCGCGAATCGCTGGAGAAGCTGGCGCTCAACGATTCGAGCTTCCACACCGAGCCGGAAACCTCGGCGGCGCTGGGCTACGGCTTCCGCTGCGGCTTCCTCGGCCTGCTGCATCTGGAGATCGTGCAGGAACGCCTCGCCCGCGAGTTCGACCTCGACCTGATCACGACGGCGCCGAGCGTGGTCTACCGGCTCCGCATGAGCGACGGCGAAGCGCTCGAGCTGCACAACCCGGTCGACATGCCGGACGAGACCCGCATTGCGAGCATCGAGGAGCCGTGGATCCGCGCCACCATCCTGACGCCGGACGAGTATCTCGGCGCCGTGCTCGCGCTGTGCACCGAGCGGCGCGGCGAGCAGCTCGACCTGACCTATGCCGGCTCGCGCGCCATGGCGGTCTACCGGCTGCCGCTCAACGAGGTCGTCTACGATTTCTACGACCGGCTGAAATCGGTCACCCGCGGCTATGCCAGCTTCGACTATCGGATGGACGGCTACCGGGAGGGCGACCTGGTCAAGGTGCAGATCCTGGTGAACGGCGAGCCGGTCGACGCGCTCTCCATGATCGTGCCGCGCTCGTCCGCCGAACAGCGCGGCCGGGCGATCTGCGGCCGGCTCAAGGACCTGATCCCGCGCCAGCTGTTCAAGATCCCGATCCAGGCGGCGATCGGCGGCAAGGTCATCGCGCGCGAGACCATCTCCGCCCTGCGCAAGGATGTGACCGCCAAATGCTACGGCGGCGACATCACCCGCAAGCGCAAGCTGCTGGAGAAGCAGAAGGCCGGCAAGAAGAAGATGCGCCAGTTCGGCAAGGTCGACATCCCCCAAAGCGCCTTCATCGAAGCGCTCAGGATGGGGGAGGATTGAGAATAGCGGCAGCCACCCCATTCAACAGTCGTACGGGCGCGGCAACCCTGAAACTACGCTATATCGTGACGTCTGAAATTCTGCCGGCCGGAGGGGAGCCAGGCGACCCTATGGTCTTCGTGAGGGTGCGTCGTGTTTCGGACCGAATGAACGTCTGGGGCCGTCAAGCCGCCTGAATCGTTGCGTTCGCAGCCGGCCTCCTCCGGCACGGCTGTCCCATTCGGGCGGCATGGTTAAGTAAGTTTCTTTCGTTAGCATCCCCGTAAAGAAAGAAAAGCGCCCTATCCTTTCCTTAGCCCGTTCCTTGCGAAAGGTTCGGCGCGATCCCGGCCGGGCGGGGCGGCAATCGCGCAGTTTCTAGTAGCGCGGGTTCTAGTCGCGCGGGCGGGAGACCAGCCAGAGCAGCGCGCCGGGCACGAGGAAGACAGCGTAGGCGGCCGCGCCCCAGAAATAGGGGATCAGGACCGCGTGATGGAGTCCGGCCCCCAAGTTCCGCTCGAGGAAATGGCTGAAGCCGAGTTGCGCGGACTGGTCGATCCACAGCCAGACCTGGGCGAAGACCACAGGCTCGAATGCGCCGCTTTTGAGCAGTTCGACCGCGGCGTGGCCGAACAGGCCGACCCCGATGAGGAGCAGCAGCCAGGCGAGCATGCGGACTACGATCATCGTTTCTCTCTTCGCCCCCTTCGGTCCGGAACGCGCGGTCCGGACCCTGCGTTGCCTCCCGGCCTCCGTGCTAGCAGGTTCGGCCGCGCCGCGCCAGTAAGGCGCCGGAAGACACCTCCGGAATGCGGTCGCGGCGAGGCGGGCGCAGGGTCGGCGCGCGGGGTTGGCCTGAAGGGGACCGGTTGCTACATATCGGCGTGTCGTGCGGATGGGTGGCCGAGCGGTCTAAGGCGCACGCCTGGAAAGTGTGTATACGGTGATCCCGTATCGTGGGTTCGAATCCCACCCCATCCGCCATTAGCCCTCCGATAGCGCCGGAATCGCATGCGCCGGGCCGATTGCCGCGCGGCGGCGGCGGCGGGTCGGCCGGCGGCGAACGGAACGGAGGCGCGCATTTCCGGCCGCGACATCGCTTGACAGCGCCGGTTTTGTCGGGACCTAATTGCGGCGTTGCAGATGCGCCGGGCGACGGTGGCCGAAACGGGGGCTGCCCGGCCGGGGCCGGACGATTTCATTTGCCGGCTCCTCGTATTGCGTTCCAGGAAATTGCCGACAGGAAACGGGGCCGGAATGATTTTCGACAGTATCTGCCGCCGCGGCGTCCGGGCGCGCCGCCCGGCAGCCGCCTTGCCCTTACCGGCCCTGCCCATACTGACTGGCGCCGCGCTCCTTCTGCTCGCCCCTTCGGCGGCCTGGGCCGCGGTCGGCGACGAGACCCAATTCGTCCTCAACAGTTTCTCGTTCCTCATCTGGGGCGCGCTGGTGATGTGGATGTGCGCCGGTTTCACCATGCTCGAATCCGGCTCGGTGCGCACCAAGAACGCATCGGTCATCTGTCTGAAGAATATCGGCCTCTACTCCATCGCCGGGCTGATGTTCTATTTCATCGGCTACAACATCATGTATGTCGGCGTGCCGGAGGGCGGCTGGTTCGGTTCGCTCACGCTGTTCTACGGCACCACGGCGGACGAAGTGACGCTGCTGACCGGCGAGGACGCCGCGGCCAAGGCGGCGGCAAGCGCGGCCGTGATCGAGACCGGCAAGGCGACGATGTCCGACTGGTTCTTCCAGATGGTGTTCGTCGCCACGACCGCCTCGATCGTCTCCGGCACCCTGGCCGAGCGGGTCAAGCTGTGGTCTTTCTTCGCGTTCATCACGGTGCTGACGGCGATCGTCTATCCGGTCGTCGGCGCCTGGACATGGGGCGGCGGGTGGCTCGCCGAGATGGGCTTCAAGGATTTCGCCGGATCGACCATCGTCCACTCGACCGGCGGCTGGGCCGCGCTGGCCGGCGCCATCGTGGTCGGCGCGCGCAAGGGCAAGTTCCGGCCTGACGGCACCGTCAGGTCGACGCCGCCGTCCAACGTGCCCGCCGTCACGCTGGGCGTGTTCATCCTGTGGCTCGGCTGGTTCGGCTTCAACGGCGGGTCGCAGCTGGCGCTAGGCGGTGCGGCCGATGCCGTGGCGCTCAGCAATATTCTCGCCAACACCAATCTCGCCGCCGCGGCCGGCGTGATGGCCGCCATCGCCCTGTCGCGGCCCCTGCTGGGACGGGTCGACCTGCTGGCCAGCCTGAACGGCGCGATCGGCGGCCTCGTCTCGATCACCGCGGCGCCGGATATCGCCGAACATTATTGGGCCGTGATTATCGGCGGCGTCGGCGGTGCGATCGTCATCCTCGGCATGAAGCTGCTCGAACGACTGAAAATCGACGATGTCGTCGGCGCGGTGCCGGCCCATCTGTTCGCCGGAATCTGGGGCACGCTCGCCGTTTCCATTGCGGGCGGCGGCAATCTGCTCGTACAACTAATCGGCATTGCGGCTATCGGCGCTTTCGTTTTTGCCGCGTCATGGGCTATATGGACGTTGCTCAAGGTGACGGTCGGCGTGCGGATTGCGCCCACGGCCGAGGATTTGGGCCAGGATGTGGCGGAGTTGGGCATCGAAGCTTATCCGGAATTCGTCGTTATTCCGGAACACGACGATTGAGATCGAAGCGACCGGTTCACGCAATTGAATGTCGCCCCCGGCAGCCGAGAACAGCGGGTGTGCGGCCCGGCGGGGACATTGCGGAGGGTAAACGATGGTGAATGTGACGACCGAACGGATCGACGGCGTTTTGTCCGCCGATGTGGAGGGACGCATCGACGGCTCCAACGTCGTTCAGTTCGAGGAAGCGGTCAGAACCGCGATCGAAGACAGCGACCGCGCCGTGATCATGGACTTCGAGAAGCTGGTCTACATCAGCAGCGCCGGGCTGCGCGCCATCCTGCTCACCGCCAAGTCCCTCCAGAACCGCGACACCAAACTGTTGCTCTGCTCCCTCTCCGACCGGATTCGCGAGGTTTTCGAAATCAGCGGGTTCGATAAGATCCTGCCGATACACGCGACGAAAGCCGACGCGCTCGATTCGCTGAACAGCTGACGCCGGCCGCGCCGTTCGCGCCTGGCGCAGGATTTCCCCGGGCACCCCGGCCGCAACGCGCGAGGTCGATCCGGACTTGGACTTGAAATCGCGATTCCCCGCAGCCGCCGCCGGCTTCGCCGGGGCTTCGAGCCTCCTGCGCAGCAGAAGGCGCGACCGCCCGAACGAACCGCTTCCGGTCCTGCTTTCGGTCGGGGATGTTGCGCGACAGCACAGCTAGGAGGCCAATATCAAACGCGGCGCCAACAAAATCCTGGTTGTAGACGACGAGCCCGACGTCGAACGGCTCGTGCGCCAGCGCATGCGGCGCGAGATTCGCAGCGGCGAGTATGAGTTCGTCTTTGCCGGCAACGGCATCGAAGCGCTGGCGAAGCTCCGGGAGCACAAGGACATCGACATGGTCCTCTCGGACATCAACATGCCCGAGATGGACGGCCTGACCCTGCTAGAGCAGATCCCTTCGGTCGATCCCAATGTGCGCTCGGTCGTCGTGTCGGCCTACGGCGACATGAAGAATATCCGCACGGCGATGAACCGGGGCGCCTTCGACTTCGTCACCAAGCCGATCGATTTCGACGACCTGCGGATCACAATTACGCGAACCCTGGAGACGATCGAGCTGTGGCGTTCGGCGCTCGAATCCCGCGACAAGCTGGTCGTACTGGAAAACGAGCTCAGCCTTGCCAACCGGATGCAGCAATCGATCCTGCCGACGAGCTTTCCCGAAACCGATTCGTACCAGGTCTTCGCCAGCATGGAAGCGGCGCGCGACGTCGGCGGCGACTTTTTCGACCTGCTGCCGATCGAGGGCGGCCGGGTCGGCCTGGCGGTCGCCGACGTGTCCGGCAAGGGCATTCCGGCGGCGATGTTCATGATGTCGAGCCGGACGCTGCTCAGGGGCGCCGCCATCGGCCAGTCCGATCCGTCGAAGATCCTGCGCGAAGTCAACCAGCTCCTGTGCGAGAACAACGATACAGCGATGTTCGTCACGCTGTTCCTCGGCATTTTCGATCCGGAGACCGGGGACTTCGTCTATGCCAACGGCGGCCATAATCCGCCGGTGATTTTAGGGGCCGACGGCACGCCGAACCTGCTGCCGACAACCGACGGAATCGCGCTGGGCATCTTCCCCGATATCGCGTTCCGGGAGAACTCGATCACGCTGGCGCCGGGCGAAACGGCAATTCTCTACAGCGACGGCGTCACCGAGGCGGAAAACGCCGAGGGAGAACAGTTCGAGCTCGACCGGCTGTACGAGGTCTTTGCCGAGGCGCCGCCGCGCGACGCCCGGACGGCCACGGTCGATGTCCTCAAGGCCGTGAATGCGTTCGCCGACGGCGCGCCCCAGTTCGACGACATCACCTGCCTTACGCTGCGGCGCGGCGGAGGGGCTGAGTGAGCGCAGAGCTGTCCCTGCGGCTGTCGGCGACGCTCGACGACATTGCGCAGCTCCACGAAGAGCTCGAAGCGTTTGCCGCGCAGGAAGGCTGGACGACGAAGCTGGAATTCGAGGTCAAACTGGTCGTCGAGGAGTTGTTCACCAATGTCTTCAACTACGGCGGCTGCCCCGGCGAGCCGGTACAAATCGATTTCACGTCCGAAACGGACCGGCTGACCATCGAGATGTCCGACAGCGGGCGGGCCTTCGACCCACTCGTCGACACGCCCGAACCCGACACGACCTCTTCCGTCGAAGACAGGGCCATCGGCGGCCTCGGCGTCCATCTGGTGCTCACGATGATGGACGAGGCGAGCTATCGCCGGGACGGCGACCTCAACCGTTTGACGCTGGTCAAGCGGAGAGAGGAATGAGGCGCCCGCCCGGCCGGTGGGCGGCGGCCCTGCTGGCGGCCGCGTTGCCGCTGCTGGCGCCGGGCGCGGCGGCCCCCGCCGGCGCAGCGGAACAGGGCGTCTCCGCCGGCCGCGTGCTGTTCGGCCAGTCCGCCGCCTTCAGCGGCCCGGCGGGCGATCTGGGCCGGAACATGCGGCTGGGCATCGAGGTCGCGTTCGCCGAGATCAACGAACGGGGCGGCGTTCACGGCCGCCGGCTCGAACTCGCGTCCCTCGACGACGCCTACGAACCCGAAGCCGCCATCGCCAACACCGCGAAACTGGCGAATCGGGAAAAGGTGTTCGCCCTGATCGGCGCGGTCGGCACGCCGACCTCGCGCTCCGCAGTGCCGGTCGCCGCGGCGGCCGGCGTGCCCTATGTGGCGCCGTTCACCGGCGCGGAATTCCTGCGCGACCCGAAGCTGCGGATCGTCGTCAACATGCGCGCCTCCTACTACCAGGAAACGGAGGAAATGGTGGCGCGCCTGATCGGCGACCGCGGCATCGACCGCATCGCCGTCCTGTACCAGGACGACACTTTCGGCCGGGCGGGCTATCGCGGCGTGCTCCGCGCGCTCGAACGCCGGGGGCTGAAGCCGGTCGGCACGGGCGTGTATCCGCGCAACACGACGGCGGTCAAGACCGCCCTGCTCGACCTGCGCAGCGCCGACCCCGGCGCGGTGGTGCTGGTCGGCGCGTACCGGCCGGTGGCGGCGTTCATCGCCTGGGCGCGGCATATCGGCTTCAACCCCGTGTTCATGACCATCTCCTTCGTCGGCAGCAACGCCCTGCGCCGCGAACTGGGCCCGGCCGGCGCCGGCGTTTACGTCACCCAGGTCGTCCCGTTTCCGACCGGGAACCGGCTGCCGGTTCTCGATTCCTACCGCCGGGCGCTGGCCAGGCACGGCAACGGCGCACAGCCCGGTTTCGTGTCGCTCGAAGGCTATCTGGCCGGGCGCCTTGCGATCGCCGCGCTGCAGGACTGCGGCGCACAACCGGACCGGACCTGTTTCCTGGCCCGCCTGCGGACCGCGAAAGAGATCGACGTCGGCGGCTTCAAACTGCGTTACGACACCGACGACAACCAGGGATCGGACCGCGTTTTCCTTACCGTTATCGGCAATGACGGCCGCTATCGCGCGGTCGAAACGCTCCGGGATCCGGCGGCACGGTGACTTTCTTTCCCAGAAGCCTGTCGACTCAGCTCTACCTCGGGATCGGGGGCGCCGTCTTCTTCACGATCGTCGCCAGCCTGGTCGGGTGGGTTTCCTTCGACCGCGTCGGCGACGTGCAGAGCCGGGTGAACGAGGGCAGCGTACCGGAAATGGCCGCTGCATTCGCCATCGCCCAGCAGAGCGGCGCGCTGGTCGCCGCCGCACCGCGCCTGACCGCCGCCGCCACGCCCGGCGAGCTGGCCCGGATCGCCGGCGGCATCGCCGACGACCGGAGGGCCTTCGAAACGCAGCTCAAGGCGCTGACCGGCGCCGAGGGCGATGCGTCGCGCTCCGAATCCCTGCGCCGGAGCGGCGAAGCCCTGATGGCCAATATCGAGGCGATCGAAGCCTCGATGGCCATGCGCTTCGAACTGGCCGAACGGCACCAGGCGCGGCTCAGGGAAGTGACGGCGCTGCGCGGCCGGCTGGTCGGCGGCCTGATTCCGCTGATCGACGATCAGCTGTTCTACGCCGTAACCGGCTATCGCCAGCTCGGCCAGCCGCCGGCGCCGCCCGGCGAGCATCTTTCCCAGGCGGCGATCACCCGGTACCGCCACTTTGCGGAACTGCGCGCCGACGCCACCACCGGCGCCCAGATTCTGGCGGCGGCGCTGAACGTGTCCGACGCCTCGTTGCTGGAGCCGCTGCGGGAGAGCTTCGAGGCGACCGCGCGGGGGATCAAGCGGCGCCTGTCCCGGCTCGGCGACGGCACCCTCGGCGCGCGGCTCACCGAGCCGTTCGGCCGGCTGATCGCGCTGGGCGAAGGGCCGGACAACGTCTTCGGCCTGCGCGCCCGGGAACTCGCCATCGACGGCCGGCAACGCAATCTCCTGGAACGCAACCGCAGCCTTGCCGTCGAGCTCGTGGCCGCGGCCGAAGGGCTGGTCCGGACCGCCCGCGTCAGCGTGCGGGAAGCCACCCTCGCCTCGGCCGAGGCGATCCTGACCGGGCGCAACCTCCTGCTGCTGATCAGCGCCGTCAGCGTGGTCGGCGCCGTGCTGCTGTCCTGGATCTATGTCGGCCGCTTCCTCTCGCGGCGGCTCGGCCGCCTGTCGGACCGCATGCGCCGCATGGCCGAAGGCGACCTGGAGGCCGAGGTCGATATCGGCGGGCGCGACGAGGTCGGCGAGATGGCCGCGGCGCTCGAGGTCTTCCGCCGCCACGCCCTCGAAGTCCAGCGGCTGAACCTGGTGGAGAAGCTCGCCGAGGAACTCAAGAGCAAGAACGACCAGCTCGAGACCGCGCTGGGCGACCTGGAGAAGGCGCAGGACCAGATCGTCATGCGCGAGAAGCTGGCCGCGCTCGGCGAACTGACCGCCGGCGTCGCCCACGAAATCAAGAATCCGCTGAACTTCATCAAGAATTTCTCGGAAGTCTCGGTCGAACTGATGGAGGAGCTGCTGGAAGAAGTCCGCAACCTGGCCGGGGCCGGCAAGAAGGCGGGCGCCGCGGACGACGGCGGGGCGGACGACGGCGGGGCGGATGGCGACGGAACGGATGGCGACGGAACGGATGGCGGGGCGGACGACGATACCGCGGAAATCATCGAGGAGATCGCCAGCGACCTCACCGGCAACCTCAAGACGATCCACGAGCATGGCGAGCGGGCGAACAATATCGTCCAGAGCATGCTCCAGATGGGCCGGGGTTCGGGCGAACGGCGGCCGGCGGATATCAACGCGCTGCTCTCCGAGCACGCCAAGCTCGCCTATCACAGCGCGCGGGCGAGCGATCCGGACTTCAACCTCGACATGCAGGAGGATCTCGATCCCGGTGTCAGCGAGATCGAGGTCATCCCCCAGGATCTCAGCCGGGTTTTCCTGAACATGGTGACCAACGCCTGCTATGCGACCCACGAGAAGCGCATGGCGCTGAAGGAGACCGACCCGGACGCCGTGAAACTGAAGGAAGGCGGCGCGGACTACGAACCCCGGTTGTGGCTGACGACCCGCGGCACCGAGGACGGTATCGAAATCCGCATCCGGGACAATGGCAACGGCATCCCGGACGAGCTGGTCGAGAAGATCTTCCATCCCTTCTTCACGACCAAGCCGACCGACCAGGGCACCGGCCTCGGCCTCGCGCTCTCCAGCGACATCATCCGCCAGCACGGCGGCCACATCCGGGTCGAGACCGAAGCCGGCGAATTCACCGAAATGATCATCGATCTGCCGAAGGCGTCCGCAACGTAGCGAGATTGCCGCCAGACCGGCCCGATCAACCTGCCGCGCGGAGCGCCCCGGCCAGCCGGCCGCCGCAATCGATCCGGCGAACCAAGCGCCGCTGCCCACGGAATGCGACCTTGCAGGCGTCCTTGCGCAGCAGGCTTTGTTCGTGCCTTTTCAGTTTGCCGGTCAGCACCGGCACGAACTTCAGTTGCAAATTGCCGGGCAGCAAATGGGCGACGACATCGGCGCCGGCCTGCAACTGGTCGCGAATACGGACTGCGCTCTTGCTTCGTCCGGCGGTGATTTCGATAGGCGCAAACCAGCCGGGGCCGCCTGTTTCGCCGTCCGCGACGAACAGGTAATCGCACCGCGCCTGCGCCGGGCCGAGCGGCGATCCTTCCGAATCGAGATCGAGAATCGCACGAGGTCGCGGCGCACCGGCCAGCCCGACGGCGCATCGGCCCCTCTTGCAGGTCTTGACGAAACAGGACGGGTCGCACGCGGCACGGAGCGCCGCTGCCGGTCCGCCGTTCATGCGGCGCCGTCGACCAGGGTGGCCCAGTCGTTATGCAGCGCCATCGCGACCTTGTCGTATTGCGCATCGAACCCGCCCTCGTCCGGGTTCCATTCGATCTCCCGGATCGTCGAACCCGACGCGCTGCCTCCCGGTTTCTTATGGTCGAACAGCCAGAGCCCGACCTGTTCTTTCGGCAACGCGGCGCCCTTTGCGCCGGATTCGCTGCGCGCCACGATATTGGCAAGCTCTTCCAAAACCCATTCGCTGTGGGTCGTCAGCAGCACCCGGATGCCGTTCTTGACGCAGGTCGCAATTTCCCGGACGAATTTCACCTGCATTGCAGGATGTAAATGGGCCTCCGGTTCTTCCAGGATCAAAAGGTCGCTTGGCCGGACGAGATGCCGGAGAAAAAGGACGACCGGCGCCAGTTCCGTGACCATGGAAGACGCATTCATCAAGGGAAGGCTTCTCTCCCAGCCGGCGGGCTGGAAAGCGAAACGGGGATAGCTCACCTCCGATCTGTCGACATGCACGTCGCCCCGAAGGATCGCCTTTTCCATCCGTTCCGAAAATTCCACTCGGTCGGATTGTAAAAAACGGGAGCTGTCTCCGCCGTGCTCCTCTGGAATATCGGTAGCCATTCCGACGAGACGCTCAAGGAAATCGGCGACTACGCCCGACAGCGCCGGCAACGACGGCGTCGAAGACAGGCCGGCCCGCGAAGCACTCTGGATCAGCGTTCTTACGACTACGGAGTGCGCATGCATAATTCCTCCGCGATCCGCCGGAAGAAAGAAAGTCGATCGATTCGATCTCCTAACCAAGGCAGACTGTATTGTCTCAAGAACCGCAAAACTCAGAAATTTTTTAGCCTTTTCTTCGTCGGTGTCGAAAACGTCTGTGGTCGATAATCCTCGAGCCCAAGACTGAAACATTTCTGAGTATTGAATCACGGTCGGCAAGGAAAGGGGATCAGACAGAATTTCTACTTCCAAGTCGTTATCGCCAGCCGTAGACAGACTTAACCTGTGACGTATTGATGGAAGAAATTCAGTTTCGCTGATCGTTGCAATGACGCTTGTTTCTGTTGCCTTGCCTTCACGAACAAAAAACGATAAATTAGATAAACCGAAGCAGCGTAAAATCTCTTGCTCAATCCCTTCATGCCGAAAGCCTAAGAATGTCTCGAGACGCTGCTTCTCTCCAGCAGAAAATACAATCGGTGTACCTTTCTTTACGCACTTTTCCCAAGAAAAAGGGTCGTCTGGAAATTGTGCGATCAGGCGCGCAATCTCTTCCCGTTTTAACCCCCGGTCCAGAAGGTTTCCCGCCAGCATTCGAGTGCCGCTATAGGGACCGACCAAATAACGCTCCAGAGCATAGACCAGCGTTGCGAGCCAGGATTTTCCGGTGTTGCTGGGGCCGGCAAAGACGGTCAGAGGTCGCAGATCGACCTCGCCTTCGGCGATCGGGCCGAAATCGCGCACCGAAAGGGTCAGCCCGGATCGGGCGGGCGGCGTGTCGCGGGAGGGCGGTGCCCGTTTCGTTCGGTCTCCGGTCATTCGCCTGTCCTTGCCGGTTCGCCGGGCGGCCGTCAACGCATAGCGCTGCCTTCTGCCGCAACGCGGCCCCGCGCCGTTATGCTGCGTCGCCGTCTCCGGGTTCGTAGCTGAAATAGGCCGCGTCGATATCGTCGTGAAGCCGGCGGCAGGACTCGCCGATTCCGCGCAGCGTGGCGCGGATGGCCTCTTCGTCCGCCGGATCGCGGTTCGGCCAGTCGTAGTCGATCGACGCCGCCAGCCGGCCGGCCCGGCGCCCGGCCTCGGCGATCAGCGGCCGGCCGGCGGAAACCGCGTCGAGCGCCGCGCAGACCTGCGCCAGGGCGTAGCGGATCGAGCGCGACAGCAGCGGGTCGGCAACCAGGAAATCCACCACGGCGGCGGGATCGTAGTGCAGCGAATGGCGTCGGCCGTAGGCGTCCCGCGCTGCACAGATGCGCAACAGCGAGAGCCAGTCCGGGTCGGCCGCCGGATCGGCCGCCGGGTCGCCGACCGGACCGGCGTCCGCGGCGGCGTCCGCCCCCGCATCGGACGTTTCCGCATCGAATGCTTCCGGGTCGGACGTTTCCGCCTCGGAAGCCGGGCCGGCGTCCGGTCCGGTGTCCTGTCCGCGGGCCGGATAGACGGCGAGCTGCGCCTCGAGCAGCGCTGAGAGCAGCTGCGCCCGCTCGACGAACCGGCCGAGCTGCAGGAAATGCCAGCCGTCGTCGCGGTACATGTTGCTCTCGGCGATGCCGAAGAAGGTGCGCACCGCATCTTCGGTGCGGCGGTAGAAATCGCCCGGCCGGTCCTGCCAGATATCCGCAATGCCGAGATCGCGCAGATCGAAAAAGGCGCGGTTCAGGCAGGACCACAGATCCTCGTCGACCACATGACGCACCTGGCGGGCGTTTTCGCGCGCGTTGGCAAGGCTGCTGCGGATCGAATCGGGGTTGCCGGCCTCGAAGGTCAGGTCGTCGGCGAGCGTGAAGGCGTCGACCAGCATGAACTGCTCGTCGTCCAGGTTCGAGCTGAGCTCGCCGCCGACCGGCACGCGCCGCAGCCCGCCGTAGAGCCGCCGCCAGCCCTTGTCGATTTCGTCGACCGGCCGGTCTTTCATGGTCTCGAACTGGTCGGCGATCAGCCGGCAGGCGTGCTGCGCCCGCTCGAGATAGCGGCCGATCCAGTACAGGCCCAGGGCGCTGCGCGACAGCATGGCGCTACCCGGAAAGTACCCAGAGGTCCTTGCCGCCGCCGCCCTGGCTCGAATTGACGACGAGCGAGCCGGGGGTCAGCGCGACCCGGCAAAAGGCGCCGGGGACCAGGCGGGTCTCCTGCCCGCGCAGGACGAAGGGCCGGAGATCGACATGGCGCGGCGCGGCGCCGTCTTCGGTCAGGCACGGCGCGCGGGACAGGTCGAGGGTCGGCTGGGAAATGTAGTTCTCCGGAGTCGCGCGGATCTTTTCGGCGAAGGCGTCGCGCTCCTCCGCCGTCGCGTGCGGCCCGACCAGCATGCCGTAGCCGCCCGAGCCGCCGACCTCCTTGACCACCAGCTTGTCCAGATTGTCGAGCGTGTATTCCAGCCCGTCCGGATCGCGGCACAGATGGGTCTCCACATTGGCGAGCAGCGGCTCCTCGTTGAGGAAATAGCGGATGATCTCCGGAACGTAGGCATAGACGCTCTTGTCGTCGGCCACCCCGGTGCCGGGCGCGTTGGCGATGGCGACGTTGCCGAGCCGGTAGGCGTTGAACAGGCCGGGCGTGCCGAGCACCGAATCCGGCCGGAAGGTCAGGGGATCGAGGAAATCGTCGTCGATCCGCCGGTAGATCACGTCGACGCGGCGCAGCCCGCCGGTCGTGCGCATGTAGACGAAGCCGTTGCGGACGACCAGGTCGCCGCCCTGCACCAGTTCCACGCCCGTCTCGCGGGCCAGGAACATGTGCTCGTAGAAGGCCGAGTTGTAGACGCCCGGCGTCAGCAGGACGATGGTCGGGTCGGAGTCGCCGCGCGGCGACAGCTCGGCCAGCGTGCGGCGGAGCAGCCGGCCGTAATTCTCGATCCCGCGCACCCGGTGCCGGCGGAACGCGTCGCGCAGGCTCGTCTTGACCGCCGCCCGGTTGGCCAGCATGTAGGACACGCCCGACGGCACCCGCAGATTGTCCTCCAGGACCAGGAAGCCGTCGTGGGTCCGCACCAGGTCGGTGCCGCACACCGAGACATAGGCGCCGTGGGCGACCTCGACGCCGCGCATGGCGTTGCGGAACTGCGGGCAGCCGCGCACCATGTCGGCCGGGATGACGCCGTCGGCGATGACCCGGCCGGGGCCGTAGATATCCGCCAGGAACAGGTTGAGCGCCTCGAGCCGCTGGCGCAGGCCCCGTTCGAGAAACTCCCACTGCTCGGCGGCGACGATCCGCGGGACGATGTCGATCGGGATGATGCGCTCCTGCGCGCCTTCCTCGCCGTAGACCGAAAAGGTGATGCCTTCGTGCAGGAAGGACCGCTCCGCGCGCTCCTGCATGGTCGCGAGCTCGTCGCGCGGCGTCCCGCCGAGGGCGGCCCACAATTCGCGGCAATGGGCGCGCGGCGCGCCGTCGGCGTCGAACATCTCGTCGTAGAACGCCGGATCGGTCTCGTAGCCGGCGAAAAGGTGGCCTTCTTCCGGCGGCGGCGCGCCGCTCTCCGCCCGTTCGACCGGCATCCGCCCTGCCTCGCCCCCTTGCCAATCCGTTACCCGGCGACCCGTTTCCCGGCGACCCGGCCGGCTGCCGACAACGTATGTCGGCGCTCCGATGTTGGGCAAGCGGGATTTTTGCGGCCATGCCCCGCCGGCAGAGGAATCCGGCACGGCAAACCGGACCGCGGTAACGTCAATTGTTATGTGTCAGGGGGAAAGGGGTAGCGATTCCCTGACGTTTGTTTTCGTGTGTGAAGATGGCGAACAGGATTCGGTCCATGGAGGTTCTGTCCTGGAAGGTGCCCATGGGTCGTGTCCGCCGCC
>JAJEGH010000032.1 GCA_022819985.1 Alphaproteobacteria bacterium
CCGGCGCCGCAGTCTCGTTCCTCGGGGGCATCTCTCGTCTCCTTATGAGGATTGGCAACAACGGCACCGTAGCGCCGGTCACCCGATTCGCCTCATAGGATCTGAGTAGCCCCGGCCGCCAGGCCGGGGCGTATCGAAGGACGCGCAATAGCTGCGTCGGCCCTTCCATCGAGAACGGACGCGCTCCATTCCTGGCGGCGCTACGGCTTCGCAGCCGGCGCCTTGCGGAAGCCCGGACGTTCGTCGAACGGATGGCCGAAGGCGGCTTCGTATTCGGCTTCGTCCCAGATGCCGATCAGGATGTTGCGCGGCTCGCCGCCGGCGATCCGGTCGATCTCGGCGTGGGTTTTGGTCGTGCGGGTGTGGAAGCGGGTGGCCCACTCGAGGATCGCTTCGGTCATGCGGGCGCGGACCCCGGCACGGTCCGGGTCGTCGCCCAGGTCGACCAGTTCTTTCGGATCGTTCTCCAGGTCGAACAGGATCGGCCGGTGTTGCCTGCACCAGACGAATTTCCAGCGCGCGTCGCACACCATGACGAGCCGCGAATCGTTCGCATGCTCGCCGAGCGCGAGTCGGGCCGGGCGGGTGGCGTAGTCGTATTCGGCGAAGGCGTATTGCCGCCAGTTCGACGCCGCGCCGTTCAGCAACGGCGAGAGGGAGCGGCCTTCGAGGAGGTGCGGCAGGTCCGGGCCGCCGAAATATTCCAGGAAGGTCGGAACCAGATCGATTCCTTCCACAAGGGCGCTGCTGGCGCTGCCGCGGGCCGGGTCCGCCTCCGGCCGGGGATCGTAGACGATCAGCGGCGTGCGGATCGACGGTTCGTGGAACAGGTCCTTCTCGCCCATCCAGTGGTCGCCCAGATAGTCGCCGTGGTCCGAGCAGAACACGATCATCGTGTTCTCCATCAGGCCCTTTTCCTCCATCCAGGCGAACAGGCGGCCGAGTTCGTCGTCGATCTGTTTGACCAGGCCCATATAGACCGGGATCACCGTGCGCCGGACGTCGTCGCGCGCCATCGTCCGGCAGATGCGCGAATCCTGGTAGGCCCGGTAGAGCGGGTGGCCGGTCTGGCGCTCGGCGTTGGAGCGGACCGCCGGCGGGACATCGTCGGCGCTGTACATGTCGTGGTAGGGCGCCGGCGCGATATAGGGCCAGTGGGGCTTGATGAAGCTGAGATGGAGCAGCCAGGACCGCTCCGGCTCCCGGGCTTCGGCCTCCGCCATGAACTCGATGGCGCGGTTCGTCATGTAGGCGGTTTCGGAATGCTCGGCCGGGACGCGCGCCGGCAGGCCGGAATGTTTCAGCAGCCAGCCGGAGAGGATTTCGCCGTCCGGCCCGGCGCCCGAATTGGCCCATTCCTCCCAGGGATTGTCGGCCTCGAAGCCGTGCCGGCGCAGATATTCGTTATAGTCCGGCGCCTTGTCCATCGAGGCGAAGGGATGCAGCCCGTCGTCCCGCTCGAAGGGCTCGAAGCCGCATTCGGCGATGCTGCGCCCGGCCGGCGACTCCGGATCGATGCCGAAGCGTGCCATGCCCTCCCGGTCCGGGACCATGTGGGTCTTGCCGACCAGGGCGCAGCGCACGTCCAGGTCGCGCAGATGGTCGCCGAGCGAAAGCTCGCCGACCCGGACCGGAAACGCATTCCAGGTCGCGCCGTGGGACCGGCAGTAGCGCCCGGTGTAGTAGCTGGCGCGCGACGGGCCGCAGAAGGGCGACTGGACATAGGCGCGGTCGAAACGGACGCCGCGGGCGGCGAGCGCGTCCAGATGCGGCGTGTCCAGCGTCGGGTGGCCGGCGCAGGACAGATAGTCGAAGCGCAACTGGTCGGCCATGATCCACAGGACGTTGCGTTTTCCGCTCATGGGCGTTTTCCGGTGCGGTCGGGAGAAGATGGGCCGGGCCGGCAATCGCACCTTCGACCGGCGAGGGCAAGGGCGCCGGTGCGCGCGGTTCCCCGAACGACGCCGCAACGCCCGACACCCCCCTGTTACCCCGGACGGAGCGGAGCGGAGATCCGGGGTCCAGGGCCATTGACCGAAGCCCTGCATGCCGCTCTGGTCCCCGGCTCTCCCTTCGGTCGGCCGGGGTGACACCTGGGGGTGACGGTCTGGAATGACTTGACAATTAATTCACAACTTGTAAATAAAGGTATCGTCCAATCGGATACCAAGGCTGGAAGGGGAATGGCCCGCCGTATCGAAACCGGAGCCGGAGGCATGCCGATTCATGCCGAGGTCCTTGCCGCCGCCCGGCGCCTGTGCGACGCGGAGGACTGGACTTTCAGGCCCGTCGATGTCGTCCGCGCCCTGCCGCATCTGAACGAGCGGTCCGTCCGCACCCATATCGTCAGCCGGTGTTGCGAGAACGCGCCGGAAAATCATCCGCACCGCTGGCCCTACTTCCGTCGCGTAAGCCGGGGCGTTTACGAAATCCTGCCGCCCTACCGACCCGGTGTGTCCGAAGAGGCGGCGGCGTACGAACAGGCTGCGCCCGGCGCCCGGCCGGCCGGCGGACTGGAGGCGCGCGATTCGGCGTCCGGCGGCGCGCCTTCGGCAATTCATGCCGTCGTTTCGGAGAGCGAAGGGTGGTTCGTCGCCGAATGCCTCGAAGTGGCGGTCGTGACGCAGGGCCGGTCCCTGGACGAAACGCTGGCGAACCTGCGGAGCGCGCTGGCGCTCCATCTCGACGACGAAGAACTCGCGCGAACCGGTTTGCCGCCCGTGCCGCGTCTCGCGGTGAGCTACGAAAGCTCCGCCTTCGCGTCCGCATGACCCGCCTGAAGCGGCTGACCTCGCGGGAGGTGCTGCGCATCCTCCGGGGCTTCGGTTTCGAGATCGTCTCGACCCGCGGCAGCCACGCCAGGCTGGTGCGGGTGACGGCGTCGGGGGAACGGCAGGTGTTGACGGTTCCGGTCCATGCGGAACTGCCGGTCGGCACGGTCCGGGCGATCTACCGGCAGGCCTCCCGCTTCATCGAAAGCGCCGAGTTGCAGCGGCAATTCTTTTCCGACTGAGGCGGGAATGCGTCGCGCCGGCGGCTATTTCCGGAATTCGATCTTCTGCACGACGATATCGCGCAGCGGGCCGGTGACGGTCACCTTCAGGGCCCAGATGCCGTACATGTCGAGCTTCATTTTGAAGCCGTAGGCGCCGGGCTTGTCCGCCGGCTTCGCTTCCACTGCCCGGATGTTATGGGCGCCCGGCATGGTCGGCATGTCGGGTTTCACGGCCACCTTTGCGCCTTCGACGGGTTTCCCGCTCTTCTTGCCGCTCAGGTGCAGCGCGCAATCGTAGACCAGGCTGGTCTCCGTCTCCTTGCACTCGATCTTCACCGCGGCCCGGTCCTTGGCGAGCGCCGGCCCGGTCGAAAGGGCGATGACGGCCATACCGGCGATGACGGTCCTCATGGCGTTTCCTTCCTTGTGACGCCGAGATAGGCGTCGTGCAGATGGCGGTTCGCGGCCAGTTCCGCCGCCGTGCCTTCCAGAACGATGCGGCCGCTTTCGATCACATAGGCCCGGTCCGCGATTTTCAGGGCCTGGCGCAGATTCTGTTCGACGAGCACGATCGTCAGGCCGCCGGCGCGCAACCGGCGGATGATAGCGAAAATTTCGCCCGCGGTCTTGGGGGCGAGGCCGAGCGTCGGTTCGTCCAGCATCAGGAGGCGCGGCCGCGCGATCACGCCGCGGGCGAGCGCCAGCATCTGCGCCTGGCCGCCCGAAAGTTCCGAACCCGGCGCGTCCAGCCGGTCCTGCAGGATCGGGAAGAGCGTGGCGACCTCGGCAATGGCGGCGTCGATCTCGCCGGCCGAACGCAGATAGGCGCCGAGGCGGAGATTTTCGCGCACGCTCAGCCGGCCGAAAATCTGGCGGCCTTCCGGCACCTGGGTGATTCCGGCTTCGATAATTTCGTGCGGCGGCCGGCCGGCGATGTCCCGGCCCTCGAAGCGGATCGTGCCTCCGGCCGGCTTCTCGATGCCCGAGATCGCCCGCAGGGTCGAGCTTTTGCCCGCCCCGTTGGCGCCGATCAGGGCGACGATTTCGCCGGCGGCGACATCCAGGTCGATGCCCTGCACCGCCCGGATATTGCCGTAGCTGACGGCGAGGCTGCGGACTTCAATCATCGCCGTCCTCGCGGCCGAGATAGACGTCGAGGACCTTCGGATCGCCGAGTACGCGGCCGGGCGGGCCTTCGGCGATCTTGCGGCCGAAATCGAGCACGCACAGCCGGTCGCAGATTTCCGAGATCAGGTCCATCTTGTGCTCGATCACGATCAGGGTCCGGCCCGGCGCGGCGACCGTGCGGATCAGGCCGGCCATCTCGCGGGTTTCCAGCGGCGTCATGCCGCCGGCGGGCTCGTCGAGCAGCAGCAGCCGCGGCTGCCGAACCAGCGCCCGGGCGATTTCCAGCCGGCGCTGGTCGGGCAGGGGCAGGTCGCCGGCGAAGGTATCGCGCCGGCCGGCCAGGCCGGTTCGTTCGAGCAGCGCCTCGACCTCTTCGCGGCGCGCGCGCTCCTTGCGTCCGCCGACGGCCAGGATATCGCGCATCCCCATGCCGGGGCGCCGGTGCTGGGCGAGCCAGACATTGTCGAAGGCGCTCATATGCGGGATCAGGCGCAGATTCTGGAAGGTCCGGGCAAGGCCCATCCGGGCGATGCGCTCCGGCGGCACGCCGCCGACCGGCGCGCCGTCCAGGCGGATTTCCCCGGCGCTCGGCGGATAGACCCCGGTCAGCACGTTGAACAGGGTGGTCTTGCCGGAGCCGTTCGGCCCGATCAGCCCGAAGACCTCGCCCTCCTCGACGCTGAGGTCGATCGCATCGAGCGCCTCGACCGCGCCGAAGCGCCGGCCGACGCCGCTAAGCTCCAGCAGCGCCATGGGTCCGGGCCTGCCGTCGGCCGCGCAACGCCGTCCGCAGCCGGTGGATGCGGCGCTCGTCGAGGATGCCGCGCGGCATGAAGATCAGCAGCACCGCCACAAGCCCGCCGAACACGATCATGCGGTAGCCCTGGATCCATTCGACGGCTTCGAGAAAGCCGACGTCGAGCAGCACGCCGAGGATCGGCCCGACGGCGGTGCCGAGGCCGCCGATCAGGCCGTAGGCGAGGCTGTGCACGCCGAGCATGACGTCGAAATTCTCGGGATAGACCGTCGTCTGGATGTGGGCGTAGAAGGCGCCGCCGATCGCCGCCAGGGCGCCGGCGAGACCCGCGACGAGGATCTTGTAGCGGGTGACGGCGATGCCCTGGGTCTCGGCCAGCAGCCGGTCGGCGCCGATGGTCCGGATAATCGAGCCGAGGCGGCTGCGCTCCATCAGGAAGAACAGCAGCAGCACGATGCCCAGCGTGCCGTAGATCATCCACAGGAAATCGACCGGTTCGTATTCGTTGTCGAAGCCCCAGCGGATGTTGCCCAGCCCCTCCGACCCGTTCGGGCCGACCGGTTCGCCGTCGACCTCCACCTGCCAGGTCGTGGCGACGAGGATGAGGCGGACCGTTTCGGCGAAGGCGAGGGTGGCGATGGCGAAGTAGAGGCCGCGCAAGCGCAGGGTCAGGCCGCCGACCGCCGCGGCGGCGAGACCGGAGACGATCATGGCGAGCGGCAGGGCGAGCCAGAAGCTCAGGCCGAACATCGCCGTCATCATGCCCGAAGCGTAGGCCCCGATGCCGTAAAAGGCCTGCTGGCCGAAGGAAATCTCGCCGCTGAGCAACAGCAGATAGGCGGACAGCGCGATGAACGAAAAGCCGCCGATATTGTTCAGCACCGTGATGACATGGTCGTCCATGGTCCGGTCCTGCGCCCGCCGCCTGTCGGCCCGCCGCCCTAGACCCGCCGGAGCGCCGCGAGTTCGCGGGCCGCCGTCCCCTGCGCCAGCAGGCCGCCCGGCCGGAAGATGAGAAAGACGAACAGCAGCAGGAAGGCGGCGATGTCGCGCCAGACCGCGCCGGCGTACCACTCCGCCTGCTTTTCGACGACGCCGAGCAGCAGCCCGCCGGCGATCGCGCCGGGCACCGATCCCATGCCGCCCAGCATCATGGCGATCAGGCCCTTGAAGGTCGCCTGCAGGCCGAATTTCGGCGTGATGACCTCTTCGGTCGCCATGATGAAATAGCCCGCGATGCCGCCGATGGCCGACGCCAGGATGAAGGCGAGGAAGATCGTCCGGCCGGTGTTGACGCCCATGAAGAGCGCGGCGTCCGGGTCTTCGGAGACCGCCCGCACCGCGAGGCCGAAGCGGGTGCGGAAGAGCAGCAGGTGCAGCAGGAAGACGAGGAGCGCCGCGATGCCGAGCATGATGAGGTGTTCCTGGCGGACCGACAGGTCGCCCAGCTCGATCAGTTCGAAATCGCCCAGCGCGGGGAATTCGTAGGTCCGGTCGGGAAAGGCGATGGTGACGGCTTCTTCGAGCTGCATCCAGACCGCGAAGCTCGAGACCATGGAGGCGACCGCCGCGCCCTTCTTGATCGCCCAGAAGCACATGCGCTCGACATAGGCGCCGGCGATGACCGCGCCGAGAACGGTCGCGAGGAGAACGGCGTACCAGCCGGCCTGGAACTGGAGGAACAGGAAGGTCCCGAAGAACACGCCGACCATGATCGACGGGCCGTAGGACAGGTTGAGCCGGCGCAGGACGCCGAAAATCAGCGTGAAGCCGATCGCCAGCAGGGCGTAGCCCGAACCCACGGTGACGCCGTCGAGGGTGTTCTGGATGAAATCGAGAATCCGGTTTCTCCCCGCCCGGTTTTACCCGCCCGGTCTTCCCGCTTTCGGGGCCGTCTCCGCGCTACGTCTGCTCGGCCGATCCCAGATAGGCCCGCTGGATCACCTCGTCTTCCTCGAGGTCGCCGGGCGACCCGCCGAAGGTCACGCGGCCCTGCTCCAGCAGATAGAAGTAATGCGCCACCTTGAGCGCCTGGTGGACATTCTGCTCGACCAGGAAGATCGACGTGCCTTCGGCGTTCAGGTCGCGGATGATCCGGAAAATCTCCTCGACGATCAGCGGCGCGAGGCCGAGCGACGGCTCGTCCATCAGGAGCAGTTTCGGCCGCGCCATCAGGGCCCGGGCGACGGCGAGCATCTGCTGTTCGCCGCCCGAAAGCGTCCCGGCATGCTGCTCCTGGCGTTCGTGCAGGCGCGGGAAACGCTCGAACATGCGGGCGATATCGTCTTCGATCTCGTCGTCCGAGCGGCTGTAGGCGCCGGTGCGCAGATTGTCGTGAACGGTCATGTCCGGAAAGACCAGCCGGTTCTCCGGGACCAGCGCGATGCCGCTCTGCACGATATGGCCGGGGTCGCGCCCGGTGATGTTCCGCTCCTCGAACGCGATGTTGCCGCGGCGCGGCTTGAGCAGGCCGGCGACCGTCATCATGGTCGTCGTCTTGCCGGCGCCGTTCGGGCCGAGCAGGCAGGTGATCTTGCCGGGCGCGACGGAGAGCGAGACCCCTTTCAGCGCCTCGATTTTGCCGTAGGAGGTGACGATATCCGTGATTTCAAGCATCGGCCCCGCCTTCGCCGGCGCCGAGATAGGCGTCTTTCACGGCCTGGTTCTGTTGGACCTCCGACGGCGTGCCCTCGGCGATCTTGCGCCCGAAATTGAGCACGGCGATCCGGTCCGTGACCTCCATCACCAGCTCCATGACATGCTCGACCAGCAGGATCGTGACGCCCCGGTCGCGCAGGACGCGCAGGCGCTCGTCCAGTTCCTTGACCTCCTCCAGGTTCATGCCGGCCGCCGGCTCGTCGAGCAGCAGGAATTTCGGCTGCGCGGCGAGCGCCCGGGCGACCTCGAGCCGGCGCTGTTCGCCGAAGGCCAGATTGCCGGCCAGCTCGTCGCGCTTGTGGGCGAGGTTGGAAAAGTCGAGATACTCCTCGACCGCCGCGGCGGCGCGGCGCGATCCGCCCATCCAGCGCGCCAGCGGATTGCCGGTCCGCTTCTGCTCGGCCGAGTTCTGGGCGACCCAGAGGTTCTCCCAGACCGTCATGTTGTTGAACAGGCGGATGTTCTGGAACGTCCGGGCGATGCCGGCATGCAGCGTGACATGGGGCGGCGCTTCGGTGATGTCCTCGCCGTCGAACACGATCGTGCCGCCGGTCGGGGAGAAGATGCCGGCGATCAGGTTGACCGTCGTGCTCTTGCCCGAACCGTTCGGGCCGATCAGGCCGAAGATTTCTCCGGCCTCGACCCTGAAATCGAGCTCGTCGACGGCCCGCACGCCGCCGAAATGCTTGGACAGATTGACGACCTCAAGCATCGGACGGCCTTCCGAGCCTGGTCCATTCCTTCAGCTTGCGCACCACCTGGGCGCTGAACAGGCCGTGGGACAGGAAGTTCATCACCAGAATGATCAGCGCGCCGAACATCAGGTTCCGCACGTCGCCGAGGTCGCGGAGCACCTCGATCACGATCACCTGGATGAAAATGGCGGCGAACAGCGTGCCCCAGACATTCGCGAGACCGCCCAGGATCGGATAGGCGATCGCGAAAGTCGCCATGAGGATGTCGAAGTTCAGATGCTCGATATGGGTCGTGTAATGGGCATAGAGGGCGCCGGCGATCCCGGCGATGAAGCCGCCGGCCGTAAAGGCAGAGACCTTCACCACGGTCAGGTTGATGCCCACGCTCTGGGCCGCCATCTCGTCTTCGCCGACGGCGCGCAGCACCTTGCCGGCGCGCGAACGGTCCATCCACCACAGGGCGGCCAGGATGATCGCTGTGACGATCCAGATGAAAATGGCGACATCCTGGGTCGTCCAGCCGTTTTCCGGGAAGAAGCGGATCTGCTTGAAGCCTTCGCCGCCCTCCGGGCCGACGACGATGTCGCCCTTGGCGATCCGGTAGTCGAAGTTGAACCAGAACAGGCGCACGAACTCGCCGAACGCGATAGTTGCCACGACCAGCATCAGTCCGCGCACGCGCAGGGCCGGGAAGCCGACGATGCAGGCCAGCACGGCCGCGGCGAGCCCGCCGGTGATCATCGACGGGATGATGTGCCATTCGGCGAGCACCGTGAGCATGCCGGCGACATAGGCGCCGATCGCGACGAAGCCGGCCTGGGCCATGGAGACCTGGCCGGTCAGCAGGATCACATAGGCCGACAGGCCAAGGATCGTGTGGACCCCGACGATCTGGATCAGGCCCCAGGTAAAGTCGCTCATCGCCTCAGTCCCTCACCGCCTTCTTGCCGAACAGCCCCTGCGGACGGAACGCGAGGAACAGGAACAGCAGGAGCATGACATACATGTCGCGCTCGGTGATGCCGCGCAGGGCAAGGAATACGTTTTCGAGCCCGCCGACCAGGAGTCCGGCGACGATCGCGCCCGGAATGCTGCCCAGGCCGCCGATCACGGTGACGATCAGGCCCTTCACGGTCAGCGGAACGAAGAGCAGCGGCGACAGCACGCCGACCGCCGCGCCGATCATGGCGCCGGCCAGCCCGCCGAGGACGCCGGCGATGATGAAGGTCGTCGCGTTGGTCCGGTCGACGCTGATGCCGCACAGCTGCGCCGCCGTCCTCTGTTGCGCCACCGCCCGGGTCGCCAGCCCGAGCTTGGTCCGGTAGAGCAGCATGAGCAGCAGCCCCATCGCGATCAGCGCGAGCAGGAAGATCGTCAGCAGGTCGCCGCGAATCGCGAAGGCGTCGCTGAATTCGATCATCGGATCGTCGACGATGCCCTGTAGGACCTCCGGGAAATCCATCGGCTCGCCGGCGGTCGAGTGCACGGCGATTTCCTCGATGAGGAAAAAGGCCCCGACCGTCGCCATCAGGGTGGCGAGTTCGTAATGGTCCGGCGTGAAGCGGAAGCAGATCGTATAGACGATCCAGGCGAACAGGCCGGCGGCGATCGCCGAGACCAGGAACATGATAAGCGGCGGCAGGCCGAAATCGTCGCCGGTCCCGATCAATGCCGCAACGCCTAGGCTGGCGTAGGCGCCGCCGAACGCGGCGGCGGCATAGGCCAGGTTGATCTTGTTCATCACGCCGAAGATCAGCGTGAAGCCGATTCCGATAAGCGCGTAATACGCGCCCTGCATCACGCCATCGGTAACCGCCTGGAGATAATCGACAAATTCCACGGGACCGCCCTTCTTCCCTGACGGGAGCGGATGGAGTGGAGATTAATTGCGAAAGGAATCCGCCGGCGCCTTGCGGGCGCCGGCGGAATTCAGTCTTTCAGCCTATTTGCGCGGGTCGTGGAGGATCTTCCACTCCTTGCCCTGCGCGTGGACATAGACATACGGCTTGACGGCTTCGCCTTCCATCGTGCGCTGGATGCCGCCGATCAGGCCGCCGGTCGACTTCAGCGCGGCCAGCCCGTCGCGGATCTTGCGGCGGTCGGCCTGCACCGTGTCGCCCTTGGCCATGACGCCGGTCTTCTCGATCACGTCCTTCAGGATGAACATGTTCTCCCAGGCCGCGGCGCTGTGCAGATCGGCGCTGCCGTTAAACTTGGCGGCTCCGGCTGCCGCTTCCTTGGCCGCCGGGGTCACCGGCGCGAAGCTGGTCGGGATGATGATGCCCTTGGCCTGCTTCGAGCAGCCCCGCAGGGTCTCGAGGCTCGACGAACTGGTAAGGCCGATCAGCATCTTGTACTTCACGCGCTGGCGCTTCATCTCCTTGAGCACGCCGCACAGGGTGAACGGGTGCGAGGAAATGGAGATGACGTCGGCTTTCGCCTTCTTCATCTGCCGTACCTGGGTGGTGAAGTTGGTGTCGTTGAGCAGCCACTTGACCCGGCCGAGAACCTTGAAGCCGGCTTCCTGGGCGCGTTTGTCCATCACCTGGTACCAGGTGAAGCGCGAGTGGGCGAAATCCTCCTCGACGCCGCCGAAGACGGACTTGTAGCCCGGATTTTCCTTCTTCACCCATTTGAACAGGCTCTGGTACATCTGGCTTTCGTTCGGCACGTTGCGGAAGGCCCATTCCGAAATCTTCGCCAGGCCGCCCTTGATGGCGGTGTCGGTGAAGATCGGGAACTGCAGGCCCGTATCCGATGCGTCGCCGGCCTTCTTCTGCAGGACGCCGAACAGCGGCTCGGCCACGTTCGAGCAGGTCGGGCCGATCGCCACGACGGCCTTGGTCGACGCGATGCGGCGGACGACGGAAATGCCTTCCTCGGCCTTGCAGCGGTCGTCGTAGAAAGTCACGACCACCTTGCCCTTCGTGCCGTCGCCGAGCTTGATGCCGCCTTCCTTGTTGATCTTCTCGGCCGCGGCCCGCATGACCGCTTCGGTGTTGATGCCGAACGAGCGGACGACGCCGGACTTGGCGCCGAAACCGGCGACATGGACTTCGCGGTCGGCCGACACGGCGGCGCTCTGCGTTCCGGCGAACGCAAGCGCGCCGGCGGCAACTAACATGATTTGGCGTTTCACGATGCTCCTCCCTTATCCATCGGGCCGCGGCGCGACTGTCGCCGCCACGCCCGATTACAGTATCGGTTTTTCGGCCCGGAGGCAGGGGGGCCTCCGCGCAGCCGGCCGCCAGCTTACCCGGAGTGTCGCAGGCGCGTCAAATACATGCATGACGATGGCACGACCATGGCATGGGATGACGGCGCCATCGAAGACGCGGAGGCCGCGGCCGTCTCGATTCAGGGCCTGAATTTCGGGCTTTGCGATGGGCCGGAGGCTGGCTGGGGAACCTGGATTCGAACCAGGACCGACGGAGTCAGAGTCCGCTGTTCTACCGTTAAACTATTCCCCAGGCGGCCGGCGGCCCGCTCGATTGTCCGGGCCGTTCCGGTCGACGCGAAATAAAGCCGGCATTGCCGAATCGCAAGCCCCCAGCCGCCGCCCCTTATCGCCGCCCCTTATCGCCGCCCCTTGCCGCGTATGGCGCGGTCGGCGCGGGAGCCGCGCACGCCCTGCGGAGCGTCACGGTTTCGTCATACGGCCTTTGAAAATCCGTCCGCAGGCCCTTAGACTTTCGGCAACAGGCCGGGTCGGAGAACAACAATGACAAACCCGCGTGCGCGGCAGTTCAACCGGAAAAGGAACCACGCGCCCCGCACGCGACGGGCCAACCGACCGGCCTACGCGGCCATCGATCTGGGCACCAACAACTGCCGTCTGCTGGTGGCGGAACCCTCCGCCAGGGGCTTCCGGGTCATCGATTCCTTTTCGCGCATCGTGCGCCTGGGCGAGGGCGTGGCGATGACCGGCCGCCTTTCCGCGGAAGCCATCGACCGGACGATCGAGGCGTTGCGCGTCTGCGCCGCCAAGATGCGCCGGGCCGATGTGATCCGCGTCCGCAGCGTCGCGACGGAAGCGTGCCGGCAGGCGGCGAATTGCGACGATTTCGTGGCGCGGGCGCGGAGCGAAACCGGCCTCGATTTCGAGGTCATCAGCCCGACCGAGGAAGCGCGCCTGGCGTTGCGCAGCTGCTCGCCGCTGTTCGATCCGCGGATTCCCGGCTCCATGGTTTTCGATATCGGCGGCGGCAGCACCGAGATCGTCTGCCGGCCCGACCGGGACGCGCCGATCCGCGTCCTGTCGCTGCCGCTGGGGGTGGTCAACCTGTCCGAGCGCTACGGCGTCGACCGGATCGCCCCGGCCGACTACGAGCGCATGGTCGGGGAAGCGGGCGGCCTGCTCGCCGGCTTCGAACGCGAAGAGGGGTTCCTGCCGCGGATTGCCGCCGGCCGGATGCAGATGGTCGGCTCGTCCGGCACGGTGACGACGCTGGCGAGCGTGCATCTCGGCCTGCGCAGATATGTGCGCTCCCGGGTCGACGGCGCGACCATGCGCTTCGACGATCTGCTGCGCATCGGCGGGATGCTGGCCGGGATGAGCCGGGACGAACGGGCGGGCATCGCCTGCATCGGCGCCGAACGGGCCGATCTCGTGGTCGGCGGCGTGGCGATCCTCGAGGCGATCGTCCGGACATGGCCGGTCGGGCGCATGCGCATCGCCGACCGCGGCCTGCGCGAGGGCATCCTGCTCGGCTTGATGGCCCAGGACGGCCACCGCATCGGCGCACCGACGGTGCATTGAGCCGGGTTGGCCTTATCGTTCGGCCGTTCGGTAAGGCGTACGGTTTCTCCCGGCCCTCTTCTTCAATGGAGGACTGAAACGCCTTCGGCGACGGCAGCGCTCGCCAACTCGCGGTCCAGTGTCGCAAGGATGTCACCGCGGCGCAAAGCGCATTCCAGGTATGCGGCGTCGTAGGCAGTCAGCGAATGCGAACGTGCAAGTTCCATGACGGAATCCTCTTTATGGCCCTCGTCATTCAAAAGACGAAGGTTTCGGAGGCGCATCAGGAACCGTGCACTGTCCGTCGGTTCGATCCGTGCGCGCCGTTCATTGACGATCAGCACGTTCCGAATCTCGTGCCAGAAAAGTCCAGGGATCGCGCCGCCGACCCGAGGCAGATCGTTCAAGACCCTCTCGGCTGCTGCGGCCTGTTCATCCTCGAAACACCACGCGGCAGCGATCGACGCGTCAATAACGATCGCCATCAGGCGCGCCCTTGATCCCTGGCCGCACGGATCTCCGCAGCCGAAACTCTCGGCCGCCGGGCTCGCTCCGCGCGGAGAAGCGCAACTGTTTCAGCAACCGGGCTGTTCAGCGCCACGATTCGGGCAGCCGGTACGCCGTGGCGCGCGATGATGACGTCTTCGCCAGCCTCCGCCTGCGCAATGAGGTGCGAGAGTTTGGCTTTCGCATCCGCAACATTGACCGTAAGGGACATTGGATAAATCCTCGATGGCGGCTTCCGAGTATCGATTTCCTAATGCATGTCACTGACTTGGTCAATACTTGGTCCAAGTTCTCGCTTCAAATTGGCAGGGTGCCGGCTCGCCGAAAAACGTCGACACCCGGCATCGCATTCCCCGAAAGCGGCGGCTACGGTCCGGTTCGGCCGTAGAAGCCCAGCCGTTCGGTTTCGGTAAACGAAACGCCCGGTTCCTCGAAATAGGAGAAGACGGCGATAATGCGCGCGCGGTCGCCCTCGACGGGGGTGACCCGGTGGGCCGTGTTCTTGCCCTTGAAGACGTTGAGGGTGCCGGGCGCGAGCGGCAGGGACCGGACAAATTCGTCCTCGCCGGCCAGCAGCCGGCCGACGCCCTCGTAGTTCGGGTCCGTGTCGCTCCTCAAATCGCTGCGATACCGGAACACGCCGCCGGCCAGCGGCGCCTGGAGCAGGCAGGTGGTGGTGAATTCCGCCCGGTCGAAATGCCAGTTGAGTTGTTCCCCGGCGCCGTAGGCCATGACGTTGATCCGCGCCAGCGGGTCGGCCATCGGATACAGCCGGGCCTTGTCCATGGCGGCGGCAAGGAATTCGATCAGCGGTTGCCACTCGTAGATCTGCGAAATCGCGCTTCCCGCAATCCGGTCGGCGCAGACGGTATGGTTGATCGTGCCGAAGCGGCGCAGGGCGGGGTGGTCCGGCGGCACTGTCGAAATAGCGTCGTCGAAATAGATGTTGTGTTCGCGGCAATGGGTGAAGGCGGCCGTTTCGAACAGCGGCTCCAGATCGGCGACGCAGGGCGCCAGCGCCTCGGGGCGTATCAGTTCGGAAAGGCTGAACATGCCGGTTTCGCGCAGGTCCCGGCGGCATCGCTCCAGCAGCTCCCGGCCCGGTGCGCTGCCGGGCGCATCGAGCGGGTAACGGTCCAGATCGAGAATGTGTCTCATTCGCCCGGTCGCTCCCGAATATCGCGTACGGAGCGGGCGGCTGTCTCAGGGCCGGCCGCGGGGGCCGCGCTATTCGCCCAGCCGTCGCGCCGCGTCAAGCGCGAAATAGGTCAGCACCCCGTCGGCGCCGGCGCGCTTGAAGCTCGTCAGGGCTTCCAGGATCACCCGGTCGCCGTCGAGCCAGCCCCGGTCGACCGCGCCGCGCAGCATCGAATATTCGCCGCTCACCTGGTAGGCGTAGGTCGGCACGCCGAACCGGTCCTTCACCCGGCGCACGATGTCCAGATAGGGCAGGCCGGGCTTGACCATCACCATGTCCGCGCCTTCGGCGATATCGAGCTCGACCTCGCGCAGCGCCTCGTCGCCGTTCGCCGGGTCCATCTGGTAGGTTTTCTTGTCGCCTTTCAGGGCGGTCGACGAGCCGACCGCGTCGCGGAACGGCCCGTAGAAGCCGGAGGCGTATTTGGCGGCGTAGGACATGATCCGGACCTGCTCGAAGCCTTCGGCGTCGAGCGCGGCGCGGATCGCGCCGACCCGGCCGTCCATCATGTCCGACGGCGCGATCACGTCGCAGCCGGCCGCCGCCTGCACGACCGACTGGCGGCACAGCACCTCCACGCTCTCGTCGTTGGCGACATAGCCGTCGCGGATCACGCCGTCGTGGCCGTGGCTGGTGAACGGGTCGAGCGCGGCGTCGCAGATCACGCCGATATCGGGATGCGCCTCCTTCGCCGCCCGGATCGCCCGGCACACCAGATTATCCGGATTGGTCGCCTCGGTGCCGTCTTCGTCCTTCTTCTCCGGCGGGGTCTGCGGAAACAGGGCGATCGCCGGAATGCCCAGGGACTTCGCCTCGCCGGCGGCCCGGGCGACCCGGTCGGCCGACAGCCGCTCGACGCCGGGCATCGACGCGACGGGCTCGGCCAGGTCCCGGCCCGCGCAGACGAACAGCGGCCAGATCAGGTCGTCCGGCGTCAGCGTGTTTTCGCGGACCAGGCGGCGCGACCAGTTGTGCCGCCGGTTGCGGCGCAGGCGGGTTGTCGGGAAGGAGGCGGTCATGGCCCAGGTCCGCTGTCGTGGCCGGAATACCGCCGGAGGCTATGCGATCCGGAGCCGTGCGGAAATTAAGAGCGCTGTCGCATGCCTCAGGCCGGAGCGCCGCAGACCATGCCGAAACCGATGCCGTATTCCAGCGTATCGGCGTAGACCGCGGTTTGCGGCCGCCCGCCGCGGGCTTCGGCGTGGGCCGCGGCGGCGGCGATCCAGGTGTGGAGTTCGAGGCTGCCGACGCCCGCTTCGGCCATCACGTCTTCCGGCTTCCAGCTGTCGAAGGACTCCAGGTTACCGTTGGTCAGGACGTCGAGAAAGAACCGGTCGAAGGCGGGATTGAGGCAGATGTCCTCGCGCGTCCGGCTGCCGTCCACCAGCATCTGTGCGCCTTCGAGATGCATGACCCGCAGGCGCTCCAGCCACTCGGCCTCGGTGAACGTCCCACCGCGCTCGCCGGCGAGCTGCCAGCGCGTCACTTCGTCGGAACCCTCGCCGACCAGCGGGAAATAACGCGTCGGATGGTGGGACATGCCGCCCGAGCCCATCAGCAGCACGCGTTTGCCTTCGAGCGCCGGCGCGGCGCCGATCGCCTGGCCGAACCGGCGCGTGCGGGAAAAGCGCTGCAGCGGCGGCGCCATGACGTTGATGAAAACCGGGATGACCGGATAGGCGTCGAGCGCGCCCAGAATGCGGTGGGCCGGCTGGGAAAAGCCGTGATCGACGGTCATGGTGTGGGAGACGCCGGGATCGAACCCGGCCGCGCGCAGATGGTCGATCAGGGCGAGCGCTTCCGAATGCGGCACGTCGAACTGTCCCGGAAACCCGCCGATATCGTTCACCGCCCGGCAGCTCAGGCCGATGCAGGTCGCCGGCATCCGGTCGAGATGGAAGCCGCTGTAATGGTCGGTGCCGAACAGGATGACGAGTTCGGGATCGAACGCCCGCACCGCCGCGGCCTGTTCGGCGTAGACCGCCTGGATCGCCGCATGCTCCGGCGGCTCCTTGGCGTAACACATCAGGATCGGCGAATGGGGCACGCAGAGCAGGTAGCTGGTCATGCAGTCGCCCCCAGCGGCAGGACCGGCGCGAAATTCTCCCCGACGAACACCTTGGCGACCGCCCGGCTGGCGAACAGCCAGCTTCCGTCGATCCGCCGGTAGGTGTCGTCGTAATCCTGCACCAGCAGTGGGACCGCCGGATGGGGCGGCGGGCCGTCGGCGGCGAACAGCAGCAGGATGCAACTGCCGGCGGCGCTGTCCGCGTCCCGCCGTTCCAGGCGCAGGTTGGTGAACAGGTGGCGCGCGGTGCGGACGCCCGCTTCGGCCTGGCGTTCGGCCCGCGCGGCGTAGGCGGCCCGGATCGCGTCGCGCCCGACGCTGCGTTCGCCGGTGCTGCGGCCGTACCAGCCGTCCGGCGCGAACAGGTCGGCCACGCTCGCCGGGTCGCCGCGGTCGATCCGCCAGGCGAACTCCGCGATCAGCGCCTCGATTTCCAGGCGGAGCAGGGGATCGGTCATCGCGGCAGGCGCCAGTCGGTCGCCGGCGCCGGCAGGCGCCGCACCGGGTTCGACAGGCGGCCCAGCCCGGAAATCGCGACTTCGACCGGGCCGTCGAACCGGCTGAGATCGGCGGCGTGCAGCGGCCGGCCGCCGGTCTTCGCGGCGCGGAAAGCCGTGCCCATGGAGATCATGTCGCCGGCCTCCAGGGTCATGAAGCGGGAGACGAAGGCGAGCACCTCCTCGACCCGGTAGGTGTAGTGGCGCGTGTTGTCGTCGGTGAAGACCTCGCCGGCGAGGCTGCACGATATGTCCAGATCGTGCGGGTCGGGCACCTCGTCCGCCGTCGCCAGCCACGGCCCGGCCGGGCCGAAACCGTCGGCGCCCTTGTAGCGCGCGGTGTAGGAGAGATGCTGCTCGACCTTCTTCACGGTGTCCGGGTCGTCCGGGTCGGGGTAGAGCGCCCAGTAGTGGACCCGGTCCTCGCCGCGCATGTCGTTGCCGGTCATGTCGTTGAAGATGGTGTAGCCGAAGACGTGGTCCATCGCCCGGGCCGGGTCGATATCCTTGCCGTCGCGGCCGACGATGACCGCCAGTTCCGGCTCCGGATGCAGGCGGCCGTAATGCGGGCGGACCGGGATCGGCTCGCCGTGGCCGACCAGGCAGGTCGCCGGCTTCATGAAAATCGTCGGATGGTCCGGCGCGCTGATCTTGCGGTCGTCGGCCGCCGAATTGTTGAGCGCGACGCCGATGATCTTGCCGGGCCGGCGCACCGGCGGATGCCAGGCCACCGCGTAGGCCGGAATCGGGGAAAGGCCGTCCGGGTTGTCCCGCGCCCAGTCCAGCGCGCGACGCGCCCGGCTGAGCGCGCCGGGCCCGCCGCGGACGAGATCCAGCATCGAGGCGAAGGCCGGGCCGCCGGTCGCTTCGAGCGCAAGGTTGAGGTCGATCAGCGCGTCCTCGCCGGCCGCCGCCGCGATCCGGTCCTGTCCGTCCCAATGGATGCTGGCGAGGCGCATGGCGGGCCATCCGATATTTCCGAGCGGCCGGATGCTTTCCGCATGGCCGCCCGGCTGTCAAGAAGCGGGTCTCCGCCGGCAGGCGGAGGCCGGGGACCGGGCTAGCCGGCGGAGGGCCGGGAATCGCCGCCGGCCGCCGGCGCGGGAGAAACGGAGAGCCTGTAACCGAGCGCCTTCATCACGCTGGCAAGGGTTGCCAGCGTTGGATTACCGCCCGGCCGGAACGCTTTGTAGATCGCTTCGCGGCTTACGGACGCGGAGCCGGCGACCGACGACATTCCGCGCGCCCGCGCGATGTCGCCGATCGCTGCGACGATAAGATCGGGGTCGCCGTCCTCGAAGGCCGCTTCGAGATAGGCCGCCTGGGCTTCCGGGGCGGATAGCCGGCCGGCCGGATCCCAGGGTTCGGTTTCAAGCGCCATCGTCAAGCTCCTTCGCCATCTGCTTCGCCCGCGCAATGTCGGCCCGCTGCCGCCTCTTGTCGCCGCCGCACAGGAGAATGACGGTCCCGTCCGGACGCCGCGTAAAATAGACCCGGTAACCGGGACCGACGTCGACACGCAATTCGCTCACGCCGCCGCCGACCGGACGCACATCGCCGGGATTGCCCAACGACATTCGGCGGATGCGCAGGTCGATCCGCGCAACCGCCTGTAAATCCCGGAGTTTTTCCAGCCAGTCGGAGAAAGCGCCGGTCTGCCTGATTTCCATTGAGTGTAAGATATAATACACAGACGGTCGGCGCAAACTGCGTTGCGTTCCCCTCCGCTCGGCCTATATCCGGCCCCATGGCTGCGCAGTTCAACAGTCTCGGCTTTGCCAAAACGCCCGCGCAGACGCGGGTTGCGGTGGCGATGTCCGGCGGTGTCGACAGTTCCGTCACCGCCGCGATGCTGCATGCCGAAGGCTATGACGTCATCGGCATCACGCTGCAGCTCTACGACCACGGCGCGGCGGTCAACAGGCCGGGCGCCTGCTGCGCCGGGCAGGACATCCGCGACGCCCGCCGGGTCGCCGCGGAAGCCGGGTTTCCGCACTATGTCCTCGACTACGAATCGCGCTTCCGGGAGAGCGTGATCGACGATTTCGCCGACAGCTACCTGCGCGGCGAGACGCCGCTGCCCTGCGTGCGCTGCAACCAGACGGTCAAGTTCACCGACCTGATGCAGATGGCGCGCGACCTGGACGCCGATTGCCTGGCGACCGGCCACTATGTCCGCCGGATCGAGACGGAGAACGGGCCGGAGCTGCACAAGGCCGCCGATCCGGCCAAGGACCAGAGCTATTTCCTGTTCGCCACCACGCGCGAGCAGCTCGGCTACCTGCGCTTTCCGCTGGGCGGCAGGCTGAAGGAAGAGACCCGCCGCATCGCCGGCGATCTCGGCGTGCCGGTGGCCGACAAGCCCGACAGCCAGGATATCTGCTTCGTACCGGACGGCGATTACGCGCAGGTGGTGGAAAAACTGCGCCCCGGCGCCTGCGAACCCGGCCGCATCGTCGATCTCGACGGCAACGAGCTGGGGCGGCACGACGGCATTATCCGCTTTACCGTCGGCCAGCGCCGCGGCCTCGGCGTCGGCGGCACGGCGGAGCCGTTCTATGTCGTGAAGATCGACGCGGAAAACCGGGAGGTCGTCGTCGGCCCCCGCGCAGCGCTCGCGCGGCATACGATTTCGGTCGAAAATCTCAACTGGCTGGGCGCTGCCGGGCCCGAAGGTCCGGAAATCCGCGCGGAAGCCCGCATCCGCAATACCGGCGCCGCCATGCCCTGCCGGGTCGAGGCCGGCGCGGACGGTGGTGCGACGCTGACCTTCGACGAGCCGCAATACGGCGTCGCGGCCGGGCAGGCGGCCGTGCTCTACGACGGCACCCGGCTGCTCGGCGGCGGCTGGATCGGCCGGGCCTGAGGCGCGGCTGGCGCGTTCCGGTACGGCCCCCTTCGGCTTCGCTCAGGGCTGGCTCTCGATACGGGCCCCCTTCGGCTTCGCTCAGGACAGGCTGCTGACGCGCCTACTCGGCCCCTCGATACGGCGCTGACGCGCCTACTCGGGATGAGGGGGTGGTGGCAGTTCGAATGCCTCACCTCCCCTCTTCCTCATCCTTTTATGAGGCATTTGCAGTCAAGTCGGGATTTGGTGTGCCCTAGTTCATGTTGGTTCTCCGTGTTCGGCAGGGATCGTCTTGCTTGCCGGGCCGGAACGCGTGTCGCTTCGGTCTCGCGCCGGTTGCGCGG
>JAJEGH010000031.1 GCA_022819985.1 Alphaproteobacteria bacterium
GGCGGCATGGGCCGTATTGTGGTTCATGTTCTTCCTGCTGCTGGCGATGCAGAAACCGATTGCCAAGGTGACCGGCGCGGTGACCTGCATACAGGGCATCGTGACGGCCTGGCTGCCGGGATACCTGCTGCTGGGCGGCTACATCGCCTGAGGCTCGACACATGATTCGACCCGATTCCCGGAAGAAGGATGGGCGCATGTACGGTCACCGACAACGTTCCAGACACGTTATCTGATGGGTGTAGTCGCAGATCCGGCACTTGCGTTCGGCACAGACGTAAATTCGGGGGGTGTTTGCCTTCTGCCTTGCGGTTGCCAGGCCGTTGCCGGTAACAGCGAGACGTAACGAGATGGCGCCACTCGGCGAGATCGGGAGAAGCGAGGCAGCGCTGGCGCCAGAGGATCAATAACCTGTAACTGCGAGGACGGATCGATGTTGGGTAACCTGGAAAGCATTTGGCGCTATCCTGTCAAGAGCATGCGCGGAGAAGAGGTCGACGAGGTGTTCGTCGCTTTTACCGGCGTAATGGGCGACCGGGTCTATGCGGTTTCCTCGACTGCAGCCGACAAGGCCTTTCCCTGGCATACGGCCCGCGAGCAGGAAGACTATGTGCTCTACCAGGCCCGCTTCAAGAACCGCGACGGGACCCTGAAGCCCGACAATATGGTGGAGGCGATGGGCCATCCGGCCAACATCCACGCGCCGTTCCCGACCGAACCGGGCGCCTTCGCGGTCGAGGTCGAAACGCCCGACGGCGCGGTGGTCGACGTCGAAGATCCTGCCTTCCTGGACGGCCTCAAGGACAAGTCGGAGGGCGAGCTGGCGCTGCACCATACCCAGCGCAGCATCGTCGACTGCCGGCCGGTGACGCTGTTCTCGCTGCAGACGGTCAACCAGCTCAGCGAGGAGACCGGTACCGATATCCACAAGCTGCAGTTCCGCGCCAACTTCTATGTCGACTGGGATGAAAAGGGCGGCTTCTACGAGGACAAGCTGGTCGGCAAGACGGTCAAGATCGGCGATACGGTCGAAATCATGGTCGTCGAGCGCGACCCGCGCTGCAAATTCATCACCATTCATCCGGAAACCGCTGAGACAGATCCCGCCTTGCTGCGACATGTGACCAAGGCGCACGAGGGGTTTGCCGGCGTCTACGCAGCGGTAATCAAGGAAGGCCCCGTCAAAAAGGGAGACGCGATCGCGATCGCGGATTGACGGTCCCGGCAAGCCCCCGTGCGAAACAACGAAGGGACGAGACCGGACATGACCAAACTCATCTACATCGAAGTTTCTCCCCGTAAAGAGCGGTCGCACTCGATCGCCGTGGCGGAAGCCTTCCTGGATGCCTACCGGGCGGCCAATCCCGATCACGAGATCGACAAGATGGATCTGTGGGATACCGAGCTGCCTGAGCTCAACATGGCTATGATCGACGCCAAGTACCGGCTGTTGGACCTCGATACGCTCGACGAGCGGGAAGCCAATGCCTGGAAGGATGTCGAGGCGGTCTTCAACAGGGTAAACTCGGCCGACAAGATCGTGCTCAGCACGCCGATGTGGAACTTCAACGTTCCCTACAAGCTGAAGCATCTGATCGACATCATTATCCAGCCGGATCTTGCCTTCGCCGTCGTGGAGGGCGGTTACGAAGGGCTGATCAAGGGCAAGCGGGCGATGGTGATCGTCGCGCGAGGCGCCGCCTATATGCCCCCGTCCGATTTCTTCGAGGTCGACTTCCAGAAGCGGTATATCGACTTCCTGCTCAGCTTTATCGGTTTCGAGGACATCCGTGCCCTCGTCGTCGAGCCGATGCTGACGTCGCCGGAGGAACAGGCTGCGACGCGGGCCAAACTGATCGAGGAAGCGAAGGCCGCTGCTGCCGAGTTCTAGCCGGCAGGTGCTTCATCCCGACCGCATTCCGGCGTCGGTTCAGGCGGCGGGGCTAAAGCCGTGACGCGATGGTGAAATTCTATCCGCTTACGGTCAGCGAGGTCATCGACGAGACGGCGCACGCCCGGTCGTTCAGGCTCAGACCGGCCGCCGGGCACGCGCCGTTGTTCGACTACAGGCCCGGCCAGTTCCTGACATTCCGGATCCCTTGCGAAAGCGGCCATATCGAGCGCTGCTATTCGCTGTCGAGCGCGCCTGCCTGCGACGCCGAACTGAAGGTCACGGTCAAGCGGGTCAGCGGCGGAATTGGGTCGAACTGGTTCAACGACGTCCCGAAACCGGGCGATACCATCGAGGTGGCGCCGCCCAGCGGCCGCTTCGTCCTGCGCAGCCGCGAGCGGCAGCCCGTCCTGTTTGCCGGCGGCAGCGGTATCACGCCGGTCATCTCGCTGATCAAGCAGACGCTCCACGAGACCGCGCTGGCGCCGCGCCTGTTCTACGCCAATACGGACCACGACCAGATCATCTTCCGGGACGAGATCGCCGCGCTCGGCGCCGGCTTTCCCGGCCGGTTCGAATGCCATCGTCACATCGACGCGCAATCCGGATTGGCCGACGCCGGCACGATCGCCGATTTTGTCGGCGGCCGGCCGGACTGCGACTTCTACATCTGCGGCCCGGCGCCGTTCATGGACCTGGCGGAGGACGTGCTGGCCGAGATGGGCGTCGGCGACGGGCATGTCTTCATCGAGCGATTCACGATACCCGAAGACAGCGACAGCGACACGGTTATGGAAAGTCCGGCGGCTGGCGCCGACGGGGTCCAATCCTTCCGCGCCACGATCGACGGCGAGGAGCACGAGGTTCCCTATGCGGCGGGAGAGACCATGCTGCGATGCATGCTGTCCCAAGGTCTCGATCCCGTCTATTCCTGCGAGGACGCGCACTGCGGATCCTGTATGGTGATCCGCAAGACCGGCGCGGTCGCGATGCGCAAGAGCACCATCCTGTCGAAGCGCGACAAGGAACGGGGCTACATTCTGCTGTGCCAGGCCGAGCCGCAGTCGGACGATGTCTGGGTCGATTGCGATGCCTGACGGCCGGTCGCCGCGCCGCGCATCGCGCGTTTTCCACAGGGCGCCCCGCTCCCCAATCGCCCGATCCGCAACGGCTTGCCCGCAGGCGTGGGCTGCCATCGCCGTCACGCATCCCTGCGTTGCATTGCGCGGGAGTCCGATCGGTGATAGCGTGCATGAGCACTAAGTGTAGTGGCACATTTTAGTGCAGATACAAAGGGGATGGGAAAATGGCGCAGGATTCGGACAGTCAGAGTTCAGGTTTCTTCGGTTCGCAAGATGACGTTCACGAGGAATTCCATTCCAAACCGGTCCCCCTCGGAAACAGGCTGGGCTTTGCCGAGCCCGCCTGGGTCTGGTCCGGATTCGGCATCGCCTTCATCTGCGCCGTGATCGGCGGCCAGATCCAACAGGGGCTGGGAACCGTCGATGCAATCCTCGCTATCCTGCTCGGCAACTTCATCCTCTTCGTTTATTCGGCGCTGATCGGTTATCCGAGCGGCAAGTGGGGCATCAACTTCCCGCTGGCCGTCCGCTATGTGTTCGGCGGGGCGGGCGCGGTCGCCCCGATCATCATTCTGGCCCTGCTGGTGACCGGTTGGTATGCGTTCCAGGCATGGCTGACCGCCGACATCCTCCGGGTGGCGTTCGGTCTCGAGGGTGCGGTGGTGGTCGGCATCATCGCCCTGATTGCCGGCATCATCTATGCCATTCCGGTGATTTTCGGCATCCGCCAGATGGCGCTGGTCCGCAAGGTCGCGATCCCGGCGATGGTCATCTTCGCGGCCTACTACCTCATCACGCGCGTGATCCCGGCGGGCGGATCGCTCTTCGAGGGCGAGGGCAGCGGCAAGCTCGCCTTCTGGACCGGCGTCGGCATGGCCTGGGCCACCTTCGCGGTCTCCGGCACCATGACCGGCGACATCGTGCGCTATTCGCGGACGGGCAACCAGGCGGTCGGCGTTACGGCCGTGGCGTTCATGTTCTCGAACGCCCCGTTCATGGTCATCGGCGCGCTGATCTCGGCGACGATCACGGATCCCGGCACGGTCTATTTCTTCGACCAGAAATCCCTGGCCGTGCTGATCCCGCTGGTCGTGCTCGCGATCCTGAGCAACTGGTCGACCTGCGATGCCTGCCTCTACAACGCAGCGATGGGCTTCACCAACTCGATACCGGGCTTCAACTGGCGCAAGGCGGCCATTTTCGGCTCGATCATCGGGCTGATCGCGGCGGCGACCGGCTTCATCAGCGATATCGTCGTGTGGCTGCTCACCATCGGCCTGCTGGTCCCGCCGATCGGCGGCGCGATCATCGCCGACTATTATGTGATCCGGGGCGACAAGGGCTTCTCGGTCGAACGCAGCGCACCGGTCAACTGGGCCGCGGTGATTGCGATCATCGTCGGCGTGGTGCTCGGCTACATCGTGAACGAGCGGTATCCGACCTTCCTGTTCGGCATCACCGGCCTGGTCTCGTCCTTCGTCGTCTATGTGATCCTCGCCAAGGCGGCGCCCACCGCCATGGGCGCGGACCTGGGCGACGAGAGCACCGGCGCGGAGGCCGAGGCGGAAGCGTGACCGCAATTGCACGTTGACGGCTCCGGGGCGGCAGCCCCGGGGCCGAAGCCTCTGCAAAAGCTATTCCGGCGCGACGGTCCTGCGGTAATATTTGTCGATTCGCAATCTCAAAGACCCGTAAGGAGTCAGCCATGACCAGCGGCAACGACATCTGCCGGATGACGGCTGTCGAGATCGCACAGCGCGTGCGCGACAAGGAGATTTCGCCGAGCGAGGTCGCGGAAGCCTCGATCGCCCGGATGGAGGCCCTCGATCCGGTGCTGCACGCCTATTGCACGCCGACGCCGGACCTGATGCGCGATCAGGCCAGGGCGGTCGAAGACAAGATCGCACGCGGCGAGGACGCCGGCCCCCTCGCCGGCGTGCCGGTCGGGATCAAGGACCTCGTCGTCATGAAGGACTATCCGACCGTGTCCGGCTCCATGGCCTACAAGGACTATGTGTCGGACGTCGACGATGTCGTGGTCGAACGGCTGAAGGACGCCGGTTCGCTCATTCTCGGCAAGACCAACGTGCCGGAATTCGGCTATTCCGGCGTCGGCCACAACCCGGTGTTCGAGACGACGCGCAATCCGTGGAACACCGACCTGACACCCGGCGGCTCCTCGGCCGGCTCGGTGGTCTCGACGATCACGGGCATGACGCCCTACGCCATCGCGTCGGACGGCGGCGGCTCGATCCGCATTCCGTCCTGCCTGACCGGCACCTACGGGCTCAAGGCGTCGATGGGCCGGGTGCCGCTGTGGCCCGGCACCAAGGACGAACGCTATCCCGGCGTCTCGTCCTGGGAGTCTCTGGAACATATCGGCCCGGTCTCGCGCACGGTGCGCGACGCCGCCCTGATGATGACCGTGATCGGCTCCGGCCCGGACGCGCGCGACCGCCATACCCTGCCGGGGCCGGAGTTCGACTGGCTGGCGTGCTGCGAAGGCGATATCTCCGGCCTCCGGGTCGCCTACAGCCCGGACTGGGGCTATGCCGCCGTCGATCCGGAGGTGCGCGCGCTGGTCGACGCCGCGGCGCAGGCGTTCGAGAGCGACCTCGGCTGCACGGTCGAGATCGCCCATCCGGGCTTCGAGGATCCCTATCTGTGGTTCTGGGGGCTGGTGGCCCTCGAATCCGACCTGCGCGGCCTGCGCAGGATGGTCGAGGAACACGGCCATCACATGACGCCGCATCTGGTGGACTTCATCACCCGGCCGTGGACCGCCGAAGACTTCACCGACGCCGTGATGGGGCGCAAGGCGGTGACCAACAGGATGGCCGCCTTCATGGAGAATTACGACATCCTGCTGACCCCGACCCTCGCCGTCCCGGCCTTCCCGGTCCACATGCAGGGGCCGGAGAAGATCGACAACCGGATCGTCGAGCCGTTCAAGTGGCTGGCCTTCACCTTCCCGATCAACATGACGGGGCAACCGGCCGCCTCGATTCCGGCCGGCTTCACCGAAGCCGGACTGCCGGTCGGTCTGCAGATCATCGGCCGGCATCTCGACGATCCCACGGTGCTCCGCGCCTCGGCCTGCTTCGAGGCCGCCCGCCCCTGGGACCACGTCAAGCCGCCGATTCTTGCGGAGAGGGGGCTGGCGTAAGGAACGCCGTCCGGCCGGCCGGCCGGAAACGGCAGGCTCGGCCCGGCCCGCCTAGCGCGCGACGATCGGGATTTCGAGCGACGGCGTCTCGAACAGGGCGAAGAAGGCCTCGATGCCGTCCGTATCGCCGGCGGCGGCAACCTCGCCGGCCGCGACGCCGGCGGGAAAACCGGCGCCGCCCGTCACCGTCGATTCCAGGAACGCGCGGCTGAAGCGCAGGCGGATATCGGCGCTATCCGGCGGATCGCCGTGAAACTGGCAGACGCCGCGGCGCACTTCCAGCGCGCAGGCCTCGCCCGTATCCGTCGTCTCGAAGGCGACCGTCACTTGCGTGTCCAGCGCCGCCTCGGCCCGCAGCCGGACGGTCATGCCGTCGATCATCCGGGCCATCGGGAAGGTGCGCACCGTGTCCGGGTGGCCGAAGGGCAGGCCGCGCGGCGGCTTGAGTTTGCCCTCCAGTTCCAGCGCGGCGGTCAGCGCCCAGTTGCGCCAGTTGGTGTTCGCTTGCGCGAGGCCCCAGCGGCGCAGGGCGTCCGCGCGCAGCGTGCGGGCCTCCGTGTCGCCGGTGTCGGCCGCGACCAGCCAGCCGGCCAGTTCGGCCGCCCACTGGGCGTCGCCGCCGTCCAGCGCCGTGCCGGCTTCGCGAAGCAGCGCCTCCCGGCCGCCCATCAGGGCGACGTAGCGCGCCGCGCGCTCCTGCCGGGGCGGCGGGTCGAGCCGGGCCGGGTCGCCGTCGAACCAGCCGACATAGCCGGCGTAGATCGCCGGCGCCGAATGTTTGTAGCTGCCGTAGAATTCGCCGAGCCACTCATGTTCCGCCAGATGCGCCGGCATCGCCACCCGCTCGGCCAGTTCGTCCGGCGTCGCGCCCTTGTTGATCCAGCGCACCGTCTGGTCGTGCAGATGCTGGATGGCGTCGCGGTAGGCCGTGAGGACGCCGGCGACTTCGTCCGCGCCGGATACCGGCCGGCCGTGATGCGGGATCAGGGTTTCGGGCTCAAGCCGGCGCAGCCGGTCGATCGCGCGCACCCAGACCATCGGGTTGCGGAAGCCCGTGCCGCGCAGGGCGTAGATGTTCGGGAAGGTCTCGCCCTGGATCACGTCGGCCGACAGGAGAACGCGGTCGTCCGCGCTCCAGACGACGACCTGGTCGTCGGTTTCGCTCGGCAGGTGGATCAGGGTCAGGCGGATGCCCGCGATTTCGATCTCCTCCTGCCCGGCGAAGGTGCGCGTCGGCGCGATGAAGCTGCGCCGGCCCGGAATGTTGGGCGGGCCGAGGCCGGAGCCGATATTGCCGGTCTCGTCGCGCGGCAGCTGGAAGCCGAAGGTGTACATGGCCCGGCGCGCCAGCACCGGCGCGAGCAGGCCGCTGTCCCGCGCCAGATGGTCGGTCAGCTCGTCGAGCGCGACGATCTCGACGGCGCCCGAGCGGACCTGCTCCTCGGAGACGAAGGCTCTGACGCCGCTGATATGGTCCGGATGGACGTGGGTGTAGATCACCGCGCGGATCGGCTTGTCCGTGATCCGGCGGAACCCTTCGGCGACCGGCTCGGCGAACTCGACGGTCGGCAGCGTATCGACCAGGACGCAGCCGTCGTCGCCTTCGACCAGCGTGCAGTTGGACGGGCTGAAGCCGTAGGCGACATGGTAGCGGCCGGCGACGGTGCGGATCGACGGTTCGAACTTGGCGTTCTGGCGCGCGAGGCGGGGGTGGACGGTCATGGAGACGGCTTTTCCTGCTGACGATGGCGGCGCCTTATAGCGCGCCGCGCCGGAAACAGCCTGCTACACCTTGCCCGCGCTGGCGATGGCGGCGACGTTGAGCAGGCCGCGCACGGTGGCGTTCGGCGTCACGATATGGGCCGCGCCGCCATAGCCGAGCAGGATCGGGCCGATCGGCTGGGCGTTGCCCAGGGCCGACAGCGCGTGGATCGCCGCATTGGCCGCATCCATGCCCGGAAAGACCAGGATGTTGGCCCGGTCGGTAAGCCGGGCGCAGGGCAGGAAGCGATCGCGCGCCGCCTTGTCGAAGGCCAGGTTGAGCTGCATCTCGCCCTCGAACTCGAAATCCGCCTCGGTCTCCGTGAGGATTTCAGTGGCGCGCCGCATCCGGGCCGCGCTCGGGCTGGCATGGGCGCCGAAATTGGCATGGCTGATCAGCGCGACCCGCGGCGTCAGCCCGAAGGCGCGGACCTGCGCCGCCGCCGCGCGGCAGATTCCGGCGATTTCCTCCGCACCCGGCTCGTAGTTCACATAGCCGTCGGCGATGAAGACGGTGCCGGTATCCATGATCAGCGGCACCAGGGCCGAGACGGTTTCCGCCCCGGTTCCCAATATCTGGTCGATCCGCTCCAGATGGGTCGAATAATGGCCGGTGGTACCGCAGATCAGGCAGGCCGCCCTGCCCTCGCGGACATGCATCGCCGCGGCCAGCGTGTCGCTGGTGCGGAACAGCTTGCGGGCGGCTTCCGGGCCGATGCCGTCGCGGGCGCGCAGGCTGTGGAGTTTCGCGCCGTAACGCTCGACCAGTGCTTCGTCGTCGTGGTCGAACACCTCGAATTCCCGGCCGGGCGCGATGCGCAGGCCCATTTCGGCACACAGCGCCGCAATCCGGCCAGGCCGCCCGGTGGCGATGGGGGCCGCAATGCCCTCGTCGAGAATGTTCTGGATCGCGCGCAGCACGCGCCGGTCCTCGCCCTCGGCGAAAATCACCTTGCGCGCCGCCGCCCGGGCGCTGTCGAAGATCGGCCGCATCAGGAAACCGGTGCGGTAGACGAAGCTGGAGAGCCGGGCCCGGTAGGCTTCGAGGTCGTCCAGCGGCCGCGCCGCTACGCCGCTGTCCATCGCCGCCCCGGCGACCGCCGGCGCGATCGCGCCGAGCAGCCGCGGATCGAACGGCCGGGGCAGGAGATAGTCGCGGCCGAACTGCAGCCGCTGGTCGCCGTAGGCCCGGGCGACCTCGTCGGTGATGCCTGCGCGAGCCAGTTCCGCCAGCGCCGTGACGCAGGCAAGCTCCATCTCCCGGTTGATGGCGGTCGCGCCGACATCGAGCGCGCCGCGGAAGATGAACGGGAAGCAGAGGACGTTGTTGACCTGGTTCGGATAGTCGGTCCGGCCGGTGCAGACGACGGCGTCAGGGCGCGCGGCGCGGACCTCTTCGGGCATGATTTCCGGGACCGGGTTGGCCAGCGCCATGACCATCGGTTCCGGGCCCATGCGCCGGACCTGGTCTGCGTTCAGAACGTTCGGTCCGGACAGACCGAGAAAGATTTCCGCGCCGTCGATCGCCTCGTCGAGCGTCCGGGCGTCCGTATCCTGGGCGAAGGCCGCCTTGTGCGGCTCCGCGTCGCGTCCCGTGTGGACCAGCCCGTCGATATCGACCAGCCAGACGTTCTCGCGCTTCAGGCCGAGGTCGAGCAGCAGGTTCAGGCAGGCGATGCCGGCCGCGCCGCCGCCGGTCGAGACCAGCTTGACCCGGCCCAGGTCCTTGCCCAGCAGGTGCGTGCCGTTGACGACGGCGGCGCCGACCACGATGGCGGTGCCGTGCTGGTCGTCGTGGAAGACCGGGATGTTCATCTCCGCCTTCAGCCGGTTCTCGACGATGAAGCAGTCGGGCGCCTTGATGTCTTCCAGGTTGATCGCGCCGAAGGCCGGTTCGAGCCGCCGGATCGTGTCGGCCAGCGCGTCCGGGTCGCTCTCGTCGATCTCGATGTCGAAGACGTCGATATCGGCGAATTTCTTGAACAGGACGGCCTTGCCCTCCATGACCGGCTTCGCCGCCAGCGCCCCGATATTGCCGAGGCCGAGCACGGCCGAGCCGTTGGTCACGACGGCCACCAGATTGGCCCGCGCCGTGTAGCGCGCCGCATCGTCCGGCCGTTCGGCGATCGCGCTGCTCGCTTCGGCGACGCCCGGCGAATAGGCCAGCGCCAGGTCGCGCTGGTTGGCGAGCGGCTTGGTCGGCCGGATCGCCAGTTTGCCCGGCCGGCCGGCCTCGTGATAGCGCAACGCGTCCCGGTCCATGTCCCTTCACTCCTTGCGGCGGAAAGCGGCCGAAGCCGTCCTGGACCGTAGCACAGAAACGGGGAATCGACGGCGCGCCGGAGCCCGGCCGACAGACCTCCGGAACCGTGCGCAGAGGCCGGGCGGATACCACATCTTGGATTCGGGACTTTGGAAATCGCTACATATTGTCATCGTTCGATAGCGGCGTATAATCCCATCACTTATTTGCGACCGGGGCGTTCCGGGGATTGAACATGGACGGCATGGCGAACACATCCGGCAACCTGCACGACCGTTCTTTCGACGGCAGTCAACAATCGCGCGCGACGGACCCCGGCCCCATGACCCATGTCTTCCACCGCTCGCTCTCGGGCACGATGCCGACGGTGTCCCACGGCGAAGGCGTTTACATTTACGATACCGAAGGCCGGGAATATCTCGACGGCTGCGGCGGGGCGGCGGTGTCCTGCCTGGGGCATTCCGACCGGCGCATCAAGCGCGCGATCGCCGAACAGTTGGAGCGCATCCCCTTCGCCCACACCGGCTATTTCACCAACGATCCCGTCGAACGGCTGGCGGAAAAGCTCGCCGACCGGGCGCCCGGCACGCTCGACAAGGTGTTTTTCGTCAGCGGCGGATCGGAGGCCATCGAAGCGGCGCTCAAGATGGCGCGGCAGTATTTCGTCGAACGCGGCGAAACCGGGCGCACCCGGTTTATCACCCGGCGCCAGAGCTTCCACGGCAACACGCTGGGCGCGCTGGCCGCCGGCGGCAACCGCTGGCGCCGGGCGCAGTTCGAGCCGCTGCTGATCGAGACCCACCGCATCGAGCCCTGCTACGAATATCGCGGGCGCCGGCTCGAGGAGACGCCCGAAGTCTACGGGCTGCGCGTCGCCGACGAACTGGAACGGAAAGTCCTCGAACTCGGCCCCGACACGGTCGCCGCTTTCGTCGCCGAGACCGTGATGGGCGCGACGGCGGGCGCCGTGCCGCCCACGCCGGGATATTTCAGGCGCATCCGCGAAATCTGCGACCGCTACGGCATCCTGCTGATCCTCGACGAGGTGATGTGCGGCATGGGCCGGACCGGCACCATGTTCTCCTGCGAGCAGGACGAGGTGGTCCCCGACCTGCTGACGCTGGCCAAGGGGCTCGGCGCCGGCTACCAGCCGATCGGCGCGGTGATGGCCGCCGACCATGTCTTCCGCGCTTTCGCGGACGGCAGCGGCTTTTTCCAGCACAGCCACACTTATATGGGCCACCCGGTCGCCTGCGCCGCGGGCAACGCCGTGATCGACGCCATCGAGGAGGACGGCCTGCTCGCCAACGTACGCGAACGGGGCGACGAGCTGCAGGCGAGCCTGCGCCTGAAGCTCGGCCAGCACCCCCATGTCGGCGACATTCGCGGCCGCGGCCTGCTGATCGGCATCGAGATCGTCAGGGACCGCGGCACCAAGGAGCCGTTCGAGCCGGAACGCAAGCTGCCCGCGCGCATCAAGGCGGCGGCGCTGGACGAAGGGCTGATGATCTATCCGATGGGCGGCACGATCGACGGCCTTTCGGGCGCCCATGTCCTGGTCGCGCCGCCCTACACCATCGACGCCGGCCATGTCGAAGCCATCGTCGAGCGGCTGAGCGCGGCGCTCGACGCGGCGCTTGCGGCGTAGCCGGCTCCATAACCAACCCCATAACCGGCGGGCCCGCGGCGGTCTTGGCCGCGGCCGGCGATCTGTGCCATCATCCGCGCAGGATCGGACGGGAGCGAAGACATGGCGCGATTTGTCGTTTCGCCGCATATGCGGCTGCACGAATGGGTGGCGGAGGAGAAGGGGTATTTTTCCGACGTCGGGCTCGACTACGCGTTCCGCGAGCAACTCGGCTCGCGCGACGGCAGCTATCACGACTTGGGCGACAAGGTCGGCGCCTACCAAACCTTCGAGGAGGGGCGGACCTGCGATGTCAGCGCCGCCTGCCACTGGACGGTCAACGCAGCCGCGGCGTCCGGCCACGGCAAGCTCTATGCCGGCTGCTACTCGGTTTCGCCCTGCGGGATTTTCGTCCCGGCGGACTCCGCCATCCGCCGGCCCGAAGACCTGGCCGGCGTGCCGGTATCGGTCGGCTACCAGTCGGGCAGCCACTATTCGACCATCCAGACGCTCGAAGAATTCATGGCGCCCGAGGACATCCGGCTTTCCTTCGCCGACGGGCTGCTGTTCCGCCGGCTCGAATTGCTGGTCGACGGCGCGGTTCCGGCGGCCAGCCTGTTCAGCGGGCCCTTCTACTTCGCCGAACAACTCGGTTTCCGCAAGATCGTCGACACCAGCTTCATGATGGCGTCGATGATCACCGGCGATCCGGAGCCCGGCGACATCGAGAAGTATTTCGAGGCCCTGCGCCGCGCCCAGGTCGAAATCGACCTCAGGCTCGAACTGTACCGCCACCACTACAGGCGGGAATTTCCGGAGCGATTCCACGACGAGATGGACGTGCGCCGCTTCGGCCCCGGCGAACGGCTGGTCTTCGAGCCCTACACCGAGGAGATTTTCGAACGCTCGCGACGCTGGGTCGCCGAGCGCGGAATCTTTCCCGACGGCGGCCTCGGCGACGCCTCGTACCGGGAATCGATCTACGCCGCGGCGTGACCCGCGCCAGAACCGCCCGGCGCGGCGCTACGGGTTCTGGTCCCAGTCCGGATCGTCGCTCGGGCTGAGCGGCGTGTCGCCGACCAGCAGGCCCTTGCCCGGAATATAGTTGATCTCCAGCCGGATGCCGTCCGGGTCCTCGAAGACGAAATAGTAGTAGCCCGGCGCGAAGTCGCCTTCCAGCGGGCCGCGGTCGATGACGCCGCCGATGCTGCGGACTTTTTCGGCGGCGGCGTCGACATCCTCCCGGCTGCGCGCCCGGAAGCAGAAATGATGCAGGCCGACCCGGTTCTGGGCGAAGCGCTCGCCGGCATATTCTCCGGCGCAGCGCTGGATGCCGAGCGCCGTCCGGCCGCCGACATGGTAGAGGAAGTTGTTGCCGTCATAGACCTTCTTCAGGCCGAGGAAGGGCAGCAGTTCCGAATAGAATTCCCGCGCCTCTTCCCACTGGCTCACCGTCAGAATGATGTGGGCGGCGCCGTTGATCTCGATCATCCGTTTCTCCGCGCGATACCCGGCAGGCGCTAGGCGGCCGTTCCTTCCGGCTTGTAACCGGGCAGCAGGTTCTTCTTGGTTTCCTCGTCCCACTCCAGCATCAGCTTGCCCAGCTCCTTGCCGGCGTCGTAGCCGCGGCGCAAGGCGGGCCGCTGCTGCAGCGCCTTGTACCAGCGCCGGACGTTCGGGAACATCTCCAGATCGACCTTCTGCCCCTTGTAGGTGATGATCCAGGGCCAGCACGCCATGTCGGCGATGGAATAGTCGCCGGCGATATACTCGCGGCCGTCGAGCCGGCGGTCGAGCACGCCGTAGAGCCGCAGCATTTCGGCGCGGTAGCGCTCGACGGCGTAGGGAATCGGCTCCGGCGCATAGAGCGAGAAATGGCCGGCCTGGCCGAACATCGGGCCGACGCCGCCGAGCTGCCACGACAGCCATTCGAGCACGGTCTTGCGCCCGCGCAGGTCCGCCGGCAGGAAGCGGCCGGTCTTCTCGGCGAGGTAGATCAGGATGGCGCCCGATTCGAACACCGGCAGCGGCGGGCCGCCGTCCGGCGGATCGCGGTCGACGATCGCCGGCATCCGGTTGTTCGGGCTGATGGCGAGGAAGTCCGGTTCGAATTGATCGCCCTTGTAGATGTTGACCGGGACGATCCGGTAGTCGAGCCCCATCTCCTCCAGGGCGATGGAGATTTTCCAGCCGTTCGGCGTCGGCCAGTACCAGGCGTCGATCATGGGCTCTTTCCCTCCGGCGCGCTTGCAAACCCGGCGCGGCGGGCCACAATACCGCGAGGCGATCCCGGGAGGAGAGGAAACATGCCGACAGTGACGAAAGAGGCGGCGTTCGAGGCGTCGGCGGACGAAGTCTGGGCCGTGGTGCGCGGTTTCGGCACGCTCGACGAATGGCTGCCGCCGGTCGTCGGCTGCGAGACCGACCGGGAGGGGGTCGGGGCGTTGCGCACGCTCACGCTGGCCGACGGGGCGGTGATCGTGGAGCGGCTCGAAGCCCATGACGACGCGGCGCGGACGCTGACCTATTCGATGACCGACGCCGGCCCGATGCCGCTGGTCGACTATGTCTCGACCGTCGCGGTGAGCGCCAATCCGGACGGCACGGCGACCATGCGCTGGTCGGGCAGTTTCGGCGTGTCCGGCGCCGACGAAGCCGAGGTCGTCGGCTCGATCGAAGGACTCTACCAGTCCGGGCTGGATTCGGTGGCGGAGAAGTTGGCCGGGTAGGGCGGCAGGAGGTCGAGCTTCTTCAGCGCAATCAGGTTCAGAGCTCACATGCGGCGAAAATTGTAAATCGAATCAGCTTGGATGTAGGTCGGCTGATTGACCTGAGTGAAGAGAGACTGTATTCACCTGATAGCTTACCCGTCTATGTGCGACGTTAAGTCAATCGCATGACTGGGTCGGCTAGTCTCAACGAAAGAACAGGAATTACGTCATATGACGACAGTTGTCTCACTCATCAATATGAAAGGCGGTGTAGGAAAATCTACGTTGACATTCAATCTCGCATGGTCTTTGGCGTGGAAGAACGATTTGCGAGTGTTAGCAGTTGATCTGGATCCGCAGGCAAACCTTAGCCAATATTTTCTTGGAGCCAGAGAATATGTAAACGTTTTAGATAATCCCGATCAGAAGACCATTGTAGACATATTCGAACAGTATTCGGCGCCAAGTGCAATAGTTGGCTCTCCAACTAGATTGACTCCTTCTGATGCTATCCACGAACTTCGAAATTGGGGAGATGGGAGTCGACTTCATCTTGTCCCTTCTCGATTGGAGTTGTCATGGACGCTTAAAAATCCAACCGAGAAATCAGAACTATTGCCGGTGTTTATCGCGCAAATAGAGAGTGAATATGATGTAATACTTATCGATTGCGCGCCAACTGAATCTATTTTGACTACGGCTGCATACCGCGCAAGCCGGTATGTATTTGTACCAGTGAGACCTGAGTTCCTCGCGACGATCGGTTTGCCGCTTCTTGCGAGGTCTCTGGAGGATTTTCGACGTATGCACCAGAATCATCGATTGGATATGGGGGGAATCATATTTAACGGACTACGACGGTCGAATACACCACCAGAGCAGCGTACTTCTCAGGAAGATGTTCGGCGCGTTGCAGCTCAGCAGCAATGGCCGGTGTTTGAAAATGTAGCGCACCACTCTGATTCCTATGCGACTGGGTCCAGGGCAGGGAGCCCGATTTTCCTCACTCCCTATGCGCGAACGTATGTAGCCGACGAATTTGCGATGGTTGCCAATGAGTTTCTACAGGCGATTGGCCGATGAGATCACGAGTTAGATTAGCAGCGCTGCGGATACTCGCACTTCGCGAGGAGTTCAGCATTAGGGAGCTTCAAGAAGCTTTACCTATAGCTGATGAGTGGTCTTCTTTATTCGTTTCAAAGCCTCGACGAGATAGGTTATCTTCCAGAACAGAAAAAGCTCGTAGACCGAATCTTCCTGAGGCTGAATCGAGCGCCGTAACTGAGATTCGGGAAAGCGATCCAGAGCGATACAAAACTCTGTCAGAAATAGATCAGGCTATCCGTCTCGGAAAAATACTTCCGCGAATGTCTGACATTCGGCGCGCAGGAAGCTCCTTGGATAAAAATTACAACAGTGGAGAATCTAAGCACGTTGCAATACCAAGGTTGATGACAATATTGTCCGAACTTCCAGATTCAAAACTAAAGCACTTGTCGGATACCTGGAAATACGAAATGATCAGTGGCCTTGAACAAAACACGGAATACGATGAATTAGCTGAATTTTTAATTAAAGGAACGACCGCTAGGCGCCAGCGACGATAGGCTGACCTTAATTTTCTGCTCGGTCAGACTTCACTATTTTGCGTACTGTCTTGCTCTCCGCCTTTTTCGCGTCGAAATATTTCTTGGTCGTGAAGCTCAGCCCCCGGTCGGCGTAGCCGCGGCACTGGCGGTCCTTGAATTCGACCGCCTTTTCCCACTCGTCGACGTCGTACATCTCGCGCTCGGCGACGCAGCGGATCTCCGAGACCGTGCGGGCGTCGAGGCCGAGCTTTTCGGCGATCTCCTCGTCGGAGAAGCCGGGCCGGCGCTTTTCCGCCGGCATGTGCTCCGGATAGTTGACCTGGATCGACTGGGCCATTTCCACCACCCTGTCGCGGTATTTCCGGTAGACCTCGGGATCGACGAAAAAGAAGGGCATGGCCGGCTCCTATCTCAGCTGGCGCTTGTCGGCGCCCACGGGGCAGACGCGCATACATTCGAAACACTGGCCCTGGCTGATGTTGGCGTAGGTCATCGACCACAGCGTGCGGGTCATCAGGTTCGAGTTGAGGATCATGCGGCGGCGGTCCCGGTCGTCTTCCTCGAACAGCTTCTCCATTGCCTTCTGGAAGCCGGGCACCCAGTAGGTCTGCACCCTTGTGGTGCAGCGCGCCGCGTCGAACCGCCGGCTGGCGATGCGGCCGTCCTCGAGCGTGCCGCCGATGCAGCCGTCCTCCTCGATCGGGCAGACCGCCATGCACGGCGTCTTGCCGATCTCACCGTACATCTCCACGCATTGTGGCGCCGGGCAAGCGGGCGTCTCCGGCTGCGGGTCCGGGGCGAGCGGCAGGGTGGTGATGACCGCGGAATAATACATGAAGCCGTATTCCGGATGCAGCACCGGGCCGGCCAGGCTGGCCGAGCCGCAGCCCGCCAGTTCGGCGGCCAGCGACATGCTGAGGAAGGGCTGCCGCCCCTTGTCGAGCGCCTGCGGCACGTTGAGGGCGTAGTAGCCGTAGGTGCGCTCGATATGGGTCGCGACCCGGTTGCCGAGAGCGGAGATGCGGTCGGTGGTCGAACTGACCTCCATATGCTCGTATTTCGGGCTCCGCCAGTCGGCCGCCCGGGGCTGGGCGCCGCCCATCACGACGACGGACTCGGCGCCGGGCAGATAGTCGGCCGGCCGCTTGCCCTCCGGCGCGGCGGTGAAGGCCCCGGCGTCGGCCACACCCATCACCGTTGCGCCGCTCTTCAACGCGAAGGCGCGCAGGTCTTCTTTAATGTTGCCGGCTGCGCCGGCGGGGATGTTGCCGGCTGCGCCCGCCGCGGTCTTCTCGTCTGCCATCGCGCTACTTCAGCTTGCGTTCCTTGCGCCCGATCGGGCATACGCGCATGCATTCGAAGCACTGCGCGACGCTTTCCTTGTAGAAGCTGACCGCGCTGCAGGACCGGGCGAAGAAATCCGAGTGGATCATCATCCGCCGCTTGTCCTTGTCCTCCTCCTCGACGATCTGGTCGAGCGCCTTCTGGAAACTGGAGATGCCGAAATTCATCGAGCGCGAAACGCAGCGTTCCCGGTCGTAATAGACATGCTCCATGTTGCCGTCCGCGTCGATCGAACCGTCGAGGCAGCCGCCGTCGTCGGCCGGGCAGGCCGCCATGCAGGGCGTCTTGCCGATATGGCGGTAGGTCTGCACGCACATGGGCGCCGGGCACACGCCCTGTTCGAGCATGTCGTCGTAATCGAGTTCCAGCGTCGTCAGGCAGGCCGAGTAGTAGAGCAGCCCGTATTGCGGATTGAGGATGATGTTGGCGGCGAAAGAGCGGGTGCCGCAGCCGGCCAGCACGGCGGCCAGCATCATCGACATGCGCGGCTGGTAGCCGGCGGTCGGCAGGGCCGGGCCCTGCATCGCGTAGTAGCCGAGCTTGCGTTCGATATGGTCGGCGACGAGATGGATGGCGCGGTCGTTGGCGAAATCGTAGCCGTTGACCTCCATGATCCGGTGGTCGGGCGATTGCCATGCCCCGGCGCTCGGCCCGCGCACGCCGACGACGATGACCGATCTGGCGCCGGGCAGGATATCGTAGGGCCGGTAGCCTTCGGGGACGTATTCGTCCCAGCGCTCGACCGGCGCGATCCCGACGACGTCGCCGCCGGCCTTGAGCGCGAGCGCCTTGATGTCGGCCGTCCGCCGGGTCCGCTCCGGCAGCCGCGGCGCGGTCTCGCGCTCCTCCGGACGGGTCGCACTACTGGTGGACATGGATTTTCACGGACTGCGCCGTCGCCGTTTCGCGGATGCCCTACACGTTAGAGAATTGCCGTTCCGGGTCAACACGGTCGCCGGCCGGGCCCGGATTGGACCCGAAACCGGGCCGGAACCGACAAAGGCCGATAGACCTGCTGCGCCGGTTGCGCCAGACTGTCGGCGAACGGGAACGATCGGGATGGAGGCAGCGGGAGCCGCGGCCCGATCCGATGGCGGGGGGATGGCGCAGGAATGTCCGACCCATTTCAGTTGCCGGCGTCACGCGACGAGATCCGGGCGATCCAGAGCCGGCGCAAGCGCGCGGCCTTCGAGCGGGCGCAGCGGGCCGGATGGTACGCCGGCAAGCTGGACGGCATCGATCCGGACCGCCTCGACGATCCGGAGGAGTGGGCGAAGATCCCGATTCTCGACAAGGACATCCTGCGCCGGTGGTCCCACCGGGAGTTCATGGACCGGCTCTGCATCGTCGACAATACGGATATCGCCGAATACTGGCGCTCCGGCGGCTCGACCGGCAAGCCGGTCTTCTATCCGCGCACCTTCGCCGATGTCGACTACGGCATGCTGTCGTGGCGCCGGGCCTGGGGCGTGACGGAGACGCCGCCGGGCGAACTGGCGCATATCTGTTTTCCCATCGGCGTGCATCCGGCCGGGCAGGTCTGGGCGCGCGGCGCGCACGGGGCGGGGGTCGGCGTGCTCTGGGCCGGCGCCGGCAACGCCATGCCGACAAGGGTCCAGCTCGAGCTGATCGCCAATATCCGGCCCACCGTGCTGGTCGGCATGCCGAGCTTCGCGCTGCATATGGCGAACATCGCCGACGCCGAAGGCATCGACCTGCGCGACAGCAGCATCACCCGGATCATCACCGCCGCCGAGACCCTGTCCGACGCCAAGCGCGAGAAGCTGGGCCGCGAGTGGGGCGCCGAGGTCTACGACGTGTTCGGCATGTCCGAGGCCGGGCTGATGGGCGGCGAAGGCCACGCCCATGACGGCATCCATATCTGGACCGACATGTATTTCATCGAGACGGTGGACGAACGGACGCTGGAGCCGCTCAACGACGAGCGGCCCGGCATGCTGCTGGTCACGCCGCTGGTCACCGGCCACGCCACGCCCTTCCTGCGCTGGAATTCCGGCGACATCGTCTCGCTGCACGACGGCGGCGCGACCGGCCACCGCTATGCCGACCTGTTCCCGATGATCCGCCACGCCCACCGCACCGCCGGCTTCTTCAAGGTGCGCGGGATCAACGTCAACCACACGGATTTCGAGGATTTCATCTTCGCCGACCCGAAGGTGAACGACTTCCAGGTGGTGCTGACGACGGCGGACTCCGGGCTGGAGGACGTCCTGCTGCGCCTGGAGCTGAAGCGCGGCGCCGACGCGACGGAAGCCGTGGATACGCTGCGGTTCAGGATCCGCCAGACCTTCGAACTGGCGGTCGCGACCGAGGTGCTGCCCAACGGCGAGCTGGGCAAGGATTTCGAGAAATTCATGAAGGCCCCCCGCTTCGTCGACCGGCGGGTGTAGGGCGATGCTGGCCCGTCCGGGTGTCATGATCCGTCACGATCTGTCATGGGGTTTCGGGTGTGTAGTGAAATGTTATGGTGCTTGATGCGATAAACTCTTCTCTTATTTCCTACCATCTTATTCGGTCGCGACGACGACCGCCAGGCACCGGCAGCACTTCGACGCTCCTCAGAGCCGAAATTGAGGTCTGCATTCAGGCTCCCACCTCCTGCTTGCATCGCAGAGGCGATTGCCAAATCAGAGACGCTGCCGGCAGGTGGCCCGCCCGAACCGACTACAATTCGCTCAATGACAGATACACTCCAGTTGATGAGCCGATCGGTTTGGCAGGCGGGATCGGAGGAAGAGTCGCCGGGTCGTGGCACAGAATCACACGCCCTGTAACTTTATCACACGCCCTGTAACTTTGCGTTCCGGGCGAGATCTGGTATGATGTCAATAGTCTGAATTTCAGGCGGCCTCGCGAAACGCGTGAAAAGCCCGAGACGGGAGCCGGCGAGATGTTGCCGGACTTGCGAGAACGTAATTCCAGGATCGTCACAGCTTCCCATACGTTGTGACCGTTTGGCCGAAGGACCGATGATCGCCTCGTTGCGGAGCGACTCGAGAAACGGCGACCGCAAAGGTCATCCCGATCGGCATTGGGTAATCCGGGCCGGCCTCTATCGTGTCGTAAAACGCTCGTTTGTCGGTATACGCAAGTAATGGGGAGGGCGGGATGATTGCAGACAGTCTGATACTGAACGCATGGTATGCAGCCGGGCTAGCCGCGCAGTTCCCGACCGGCGAGCTGAAGGGCCGCAAGATCGGCGGAAAGCCCGTCGTTATGTGGCGCGCTGCGGACGGAACAGTCGTCGCCTTCGACGACCGCTGCGTGCATAAGCGTATGCCGCTGTCCGCCGGTCGGCTGCTGGAGAACGGTCTGCTCGAATGCGCCTATCACGGCCTTTGCTACGATGCCGAGGGAGCGTGCGTTAAAATTCCGTCCCAACCGGACGGGCCGATCCCGGCGCGGGCGAAACTGCGCCCTTATTCTGTCATCGAGCAGGACGGGCTGGTCTGGATATGGCCGGGCAATCCGGAAAAGATCGGCAACTGCCAGCCGCCGCGGACGCCGGAAATCGTCAGCGAAGAATGGGATACGGTCTGCTCCGATACACTTCGGGTGAAGGCGAACTATCGCTTGGTCATCGAGAATCTCCTGGACATCACGCATTTCTATCCGCTGCACGACGGTAATATCGGCGACGAGGCGAACAGCCGGCTCCCCGTCAGATTCGAAGAGAAGATCATCGACGGCAATCACACGATCAAGTCGATCCGGCACGCGGAGAACTACAAACAGCCGCCGATGATGGTCGACTGGTTCGGCCTGGAAACCGTCGACCGCGACCACACGCATCACATGATGAATCCGGGCCTGACCCGGGTCGAGATCCGGGTGGCGCCCCCCGGAAAACTCGGCGCCGGCGAGGACCGCGGATACGTCCTCTATCACACCCACATGCCGATCGACCGGGAGCATGTCGAGTGGCACTGGGTTGTCAATACGCCGGCCTGGTACAGGCATGCAGACGGATCGCGGTCCGTTGCCGAGCGCTTTTCGGAAACGTTCCCTTCGGTGGTGGAGGAGGATCGCTGGGCGCTCGAAAAGCAGCAGGCGATGTTCGCATACGACGACGACGGCTATTCGGAAGTCCCGCTCAAGGCGGACAAGGCGGTGATGGGCATCCGCAAGCTTTTTGCTGCAATGGAGGCCGAAGAAGACGGCAGTTTTCTAAGGTAAATAGAATATTGTTGCAATTCTTCGGCGGTTCAGACCGAAATCCGTCCCGGCGAAAACCTGTTCGATCTCGGGATGGACCGTTCGCTGCCGACCAATTCGACGGAAGCGAGAACATCCAGCTCGTTCACACTAAAATGCAGATAAGTCGAGAAATTTGCATCCTCGTCTCCGATGTGTCGGGCGTTAAGGGTGAGCACGGGATGGCTATGCGGGATTTTCGTTGCGCAGATTGTATCGCTGCCTGAATTAGCACAATTGGCCGTGCTGCCTCCCCATCCTGTCATGCGGCTCCGAAATCGAATTGGTCCTTGAATTGCCTCATAGGCACCGTTCCGCAGGTACAGCCTGGGGAGTCGAAGTGCCGGAAACTTCCCGCAGCAATTCCCCCTCCCGGTTTTAGTGTGAGTAACGGAGACCTGGAACAATTCGGCCGAGGACCGAGCGAGACCGAATTACCTGTGTGTTCGTTCTTCTTCCAGGCACGAAAAGGTGGCGGGGGGCGTTTCCGAACCGGTCCCGACGGTCCGAGACCGGTAGGCGAGCCACCATCCGTAAGAATTTGGCCACAGTCGGAAATCTGGGTCGGCACCCAACTCACGGGCTGCATGAAGCGCCCAATAAGGGTCATACAGGGCTTCGCGGCCTATGGCGACCAGATCGCACTGACCGCGCCGGAGAATGTCTTCGGCCTGCCGGGCTCCGGTGATCAGGCCGACGCCCATCGTGCGGACCCCGGTGCGCCGGCGTATCTCCTCCGCCAAACCCACTTGGAAACCGGGCTCCCGTCGCCCGCGGATGGCGAAGCCGTGGGCTCCGATGCCGCCGGACGAGCAGTCAATGATGTCGACGCCGAGCTTCTGCAGTTCGCCGACGAAAACCGCGACCTCGTCTATTGTCCAGCTGGGGTCGCCTTCGTCGCTCGCCGACAGGCGCAGGAAAACGGGCTTTTCCCGCGGCCAGACCCGGCGCACCCGTTCCGCCACCCGAAGGGGAAGGCGCATACGGTTCTCGAGGCTGCCGCCGTAGGCGTCGTCGCGCCGGTTCGAGACGGCGGACAGAAACTGGTGCAGCAGATACCCGTGGGCCGCATGGATTTCGACGACCTCGAACCCGGTTTCGTGCGCCCGCAAGGCGGCGCTGCCCCAGGCATCGACGATGGCGGCGATCTCCCGTGCATCCAGTGCACGGGGCGGCCGGGCGCCGTCGAACGGGGAAATGGCGCTCGGCGCCACGCTTTCCCAAGGCGGCTCGCCTGCAGCTGCATCGCTGTCGTCGAGCGGCGCGCCGCCGTCCCATGGCCGCCGCGAGCTGGCCTTGCGCCCGGCGTGGGCCAGCTGGATGCCGGGTACCGCGCCCCTGTCCTTCAGGTAGCGGGTAATGCGCCGCAGCGCGTCCGCGCGATCGTCGGACCAGATGCCGAGATCGCCGTGGGTGATGCGGCCGCGGGCCTCTACAGCCGTCGCTTCGGTGAAGACCAGTCCGGCGCCGGCAAACCGCCCCAGGTGCTGGAAGTGCCAGTCGTCGGCCAGACCGTTTGTGGCCGAATACTGGCACATGGGCGAGATGACGACGCGGTTGGGGAGCTCGATCCCGCGCAGTTCGAGCGGCGTGAACAACAGGGGAGTCGCGGCGCTTTCGGACACCTCGGGACCTCCGGAACGGCGCCGTTGCCGATGCGGCGCTTTCGAGTCCGCCTCGCCGCCGCCTCAGACTTCGCCGAGATAGGCCTTGCGGATATTCTCGCTCTTCAGGATGTTTTCGGCCGTGTCGCTGATAACGATCCGCCCGTTCTGAAGCACATACCCCCGGTTGGCTACGGACAGCGCCATGGTGGCGTTCTGCTCGACAATGAACATGGTCGTGCCGGTCGCCTCGATCTCGGCGATGATCTCGTAGACCGTCTCCACCAGGGCCGGCGCCAGGCCCATGGACGGCTCGTCCATCAGGATCATCTTCGGGCGCGCCATGAGGGCGCGGGCGACGGCGACCATCTGCTGCTCGCCGCCGGAAAGCGTGCCGCCGATCTGGCCCAGGCGCTCGCGGATGGCCGGAAACAGCTCCAGCACCCGGTCCATGTCCTCCTGGGTGCGGTTGTTCTTCTCGCGGCGGTGGACATAGGCCCCCATGAGCAGGTTCTCGCGCACCGTCATGGTCGGGAACAGGCGCCGCGCCTCGGGCACCGGCGCCAGACCCATGGCGATCACCTCGCCCGTCGACAGGCCGTCGATGCGCTTGCCGCCGAACCAGACGGAGCCGGACACGGGCTTCACCAGGCCGAGGATGGTCTTCATTGTGGTCGTCTTGCCCGAGGCGTTGCCGCCCAAGAGCGACACCACCTCGCCCGGGTAGACCTCCAGGCTGACCTCCTTGAGGATTCTGATGGACCCGTAGTAGGTGACGACGTCCTCCAGCTTCAACAGCGGCGTCGCGGCTTCGGTTTCCGTTGCCGCGGCGGTGGCGCTTTGCTGCATCGGTCCTGCTCCCGTGGCCTGCTCCGCTCCCCGGAACCATAGTGTCCGGTCCCGCACCGGCACAAGTGCCGGGTCGTTCCGGAGCGCGACCGCACCAGGACTGTACGATCCGAGACCGCCATTGCGCTCTGGAGTCCCGCGCCCGGATGGGACATCATGCGGGGAGCCGGGAAACTCCGGTGGCCTGGAGACCGGCCCGACAGCGCGATACCGGCAGGAAACCGACTGCCGGCGTTATACGATCAGCGCGGAGAAACAGAGCTTGCCGCTGGAGAACCTCAACCACTTTCTCGTGGCCGCCGACGATCTCGAGGCGACCCGCAAATTTTACGTCGATGTCCTGGGTCTGGAAGAGGGCTTCCGGCCGCCCTTCGATTTCGCCGGCCACTGGATTTATCTCGGCGACCGCGCGGTGGTCCACCTGGCCGATCACAGGGACTATCTCGACAAGGTCGATCACGTCCGCGACGGCTCCGCGGACGCCGCCACAGGCCCGATCGATCACATCGCCTTCGAGGCCACGGGCCTGCAGGACATGGTCGAAACGCTGGCGAAACACGACGTTCCGGCCCGCCACCGCAAGGTGCCGGATGTCAACCTGCACCAGGTCTTCATCCACGACCCGAACGGCGTTCTCATCGAATTGAACTACCCGGCAGACGAAGGGGCGGACGTTGACCTATCCGGATAGAGCGCGATTACGCTATTCGGAAGCGTAACCTGCAATTCTGAAGTAGTTTGCACCTTCGGCCGGCGACGGCTGTCCCGGGAATCCGGCCGCGAAGGAGGGAGGACACCATGGTACTAGGACATCGCATTCACGGAGACGGCCCCGAGAAGGCCTTTCTGTACAACGACTGGCTGGCCAGCGCCGAGAGCTGGGACCCGACGCTGCCCTATCTCGATACCGAGCGTTTCACCTACGTCCTGACCGACCTGCGGGGCTACGGCGAATCCCTGGACCAGAAAGGCGAATACAACGAGGTGGAGGGCGCCGCCGACACCCTCGCGCTGGCCGACCACCTGGGCTACGAGAAGTTCCATCTGGTCGGGTTCTCCATGACCGGCATGGTGGTCGAACGCCTGGCCATCGACGCGCCGGAGCGCATCAAGAGCGTCGTCGCCGTCGGCCCCGTTTCGGCGGCCGGCATCAAGATGAGCGACGAGGAGCGCCAGTTCTTCGTCGATGTCATCACAAACGACGACAAGGCGCGGGAACTGGCCGACCGCATCACCGGCGGGCAGCTGTCCCGCCAATGGCAGGACGTGAAGCTGCGTCTGGCCCGCGAGACCCGCACGCCTGAGGCCGCGCGCGGCTATCTCGACATGTGGACCCTGCACGATTTCTCCGACGAGGCCGGGGCCCACGCCGTACCGTTCCTGGTCATCGGCTGCCGCTACGACCAGCCGAATTTCCTGGAAGACGACATGCGCAACACCTTCCTCAAGTGGCACAAGAACATCGAGCTCGTGATGATGGATTGCGGCCACTGCCCGATGCAGGAGATGCCGATCCGGCTGCAGACCCTGATGGAAGACTTCATGAACCGGCACGCCGGCTGAGGCCGCGCGGCCGGACGCGCGGCAGGCGGGAAGTGGCGACGAATATCCTGCGTCAGTGCCTGACGGCCCGTTTGCCGAGATAGGCCTCGATGACGGCGGGGTGGGTCGAAACCTCGCGGAACGTGCCCTCGGCGATCTTGGTGCCGTGGTCGAATGCGAAGACCCGGTGCGCCACACCTTCCACCAGTTTCATGTCGTGCTCGATCAGCAGCACCGTGTGGCCCTTTTCGTGAATGCGCTGGATGTCCTCGATGACGCCGCGCGTCTCGGTCGGGTTCATGCCGGCCACGGGCTCGTCGAGCAGGATCAGCTTCGGCCGCGAGGCGACGCAGCGGGCGATCTCCAGGCGCCGGCGGTTGGCGTAGGAGAGCGACGAGGCCGGCTCGTTGCACATGCTGATGAGCCGCGCCCCGAACATCGAGAGCGTCTCGAGGGCCGCCTCCTCGGCGCCCTTGTCCTGCCGGCGCAGCGATTTGGGTTTTGCCAGCGCCGAGAAGAAACCTGCGTTGACGCGGGAACTCATGGCCACCAGCACATTTTCCAGCACCGTCAGATTGGGGAACAGGCGCAGCGTCTGGAAGGTCCGGGCCAGGCCCTGGGCGTTGATCTCGTGGGTCGGCAGGTCGAGCAGGTTGCGGCGCTCGCCGCCGAACAGGATCTGCCCCGAGGTGGCGTCGTAGAGATGCATGATCAGGTTGAAGAAGGTCGTCTTCCCCGACCCGTTGGGCCCGATGATGGCGGTGATCTCGCCTTCCCGGACCTCCAGGCTGAGATCGTTGACCGCCAGGACACCGCCGAAATTCTTGGTCAGGGACTCGCTGGCAAGGATGATCGCAGCGGTATCGTCTGCAGCCATACCGATCCGCTCCGCCGCCTTACACCTTCACTTCGTCCGGCAGGCCCGGGGCTTCGGCGTCGTCGCGTCCGGACTGGGCGATCAGCGTATTGATCTTCTCGGCCTGCAGTTCGCGGCGCCGGCGCGAGTTGGGGAACAGGCCCTGGGGCCGGTAGATCATGATCAGCACCAGGGCGCCGCCGAACAGCAGCATGCGCAGGTCCTCGAACTCGCGCAGACGCTCCGGGATCAGGGTCAGGGCAACAGCGCCGACGACCACGCCGGCGATGTTGCCCATGCCGCCGATGATGACCATGGCCAGGATCATGATCGAGGTCAGCAGCACGAAATTGTCCGGATGGACGAAACCGATCATGTGGGCGAACACGGCGCCGCCGATGCCGCCGAAGAAGGCGCCGGTCGAAAAGGCGATGATCTTGAGCCGCCGCACATTGACCCCGAAGCACCGGGCGGCGACCTCGTCCTCGCGGATGGCCTCCCACTGCCGGCCCAGGTTGGAATCCCGCAGCCGGATGCTGACGAAGATGGTCAGCACCGCGATGATCAGGGCGAGGAAGTAGAAGTTCATCTGGAACGGCAGCTCCAGGTCGCCGATCTCGATGGGAGTGACGAAGTCCCAGCCGAAGATGGAGGGCGGCGGGATGTTGATGACCCCGTCGGTGCCGTGGGTGAGGAAAGTAAAGTTGCGGTGCAGGAGGTTCATGATCAGCCCGTAGCCGAGCGTCACCAGCGCGAGATAGTGGTCGCTCACCCGAAGCGCAGGCCAGGCGACCAGGAACCCGAAAAAGGCGGCCGTGAGCCCGCCCAGCGGAAGCCCGATCCAGAAGCTTACGTCGAACATCACCGCGAGCTGCGAACTCATATAGGCGCCGGCCGCGAAGTAGACGGCGAAACCAACGTCCAGCAGGCCGCAGAAGCCGAGCGTGATGTTGAGTCCCAGGGCCATGATGGCGAAGATGGCGGCAAGCGCGCCCAGGTGAATCAGATAGGGGTTGTCGAGGAAAACGAAAGGAAACACCGCCAGCAGCGCGATCAGGACAAGCCGGGCGAAACGCTTGTCCTTCGCCAGGCGCGCTCCGGCCCACCGGTTGAGCTTCGGCATGCGGCCCCAGCCGATGGCGCCGGCGATCAGGAGCAGCAGGAAGCCCGTCACCAGGATCGTGTCCTCCAGGGCGATGCCGACCAGGAAGGCGGCGAACAACGCCACCTGGCAGCCGCCCAGAATCAGCCGGTCCCTGGCCTTTTCCACCAGGCTTCGCGTGTCTTCGCGGGCGACCTGGGTATCTATGAAATCGACTTCGGGCACCGCGCCGGCTCCCTTGCCTCAACCCATTTTCTTTTCCGGCGCCCGCAGGAGGCCCGAGGGGCGGAACACCAGGACCACGATCAGGAGCAGGAAGACGAAGACATCCTTGTAGCGCGAGCCCTCCGGGATCAACGCCACCACCAAAACCTCCACGGCGGCGACGATGTAGCCGCCGAACATGGCGCCGTAGATGTTGCCGAGGCCGCCCACGACGGCGGCGGTAAACCCCTTGATGGCCATCACCCATCCCATGTCGAAACGGATGGAAAGATACAGGAGGCCGTTCATGACCCCGGCCACGCCGCCCAGCGCAGAGCCGAGGAAAAATGTGTTGCGGATGACGATGTCCACGTCGATTCCCATCATCCGCGCCGCGTCGAGGTCCTCCGACGTCGCCCGCATGGCGCGACCGACCCAGGTCTTGGCAACCAGCAGGTAAACCCCGTAGACGAGGACGATGGACGAGAGAATCAGCCCGATTTGCGTGTAGTCGAGGACCACCGAGCCGAGTTGGAAGCTGTCGTATTTGAAGGGCGAATAGAAGGCGTGGGGGTTGGCGCCTTCCGGGAAGAATTCCTTGACCGCCTCGCGGACGACGATGCCCACCGCGAGCGACGTGACCAGCATGATCAGCACCGGCATGCCGCGCACGGGACGGTAGGCGAAGCGCTCCATGAGCGCGCCGATAACGGCGCAGACGCCCATGGAAATGACGAACATCAGGAAGATGATCAGGAGGCCGCTCTGAAGGCCCAGGTCCTCCGCCAGCCAGGCGACGACAAGCCCCGTGAATCCGCCCAGCATGAAAACCTCGCCGTGGGCGAAGTTGATCAGCTTCAGGACCCCGAAGAAGAGCGTGAAGCCCACGGCCACCAGGGTATACATCCCCCCGATGGTGAGGCCGTTGACCAGCTGCTGAATCCAGGTCTCGAACACGGGTCGAGGCTATACTTTCGCAAGGCGGCGGGCACCCGGGCCGGACCCGGCCGCCGCCGATTTGAGCCGGGGCCGCAGGGAGGGCGGCACACCCTCCCTGCAGCCCCGGTCGATCGGTCGATACTGCTGGGAAGACCGGTGCCGGATTCCGGCAGACCGGTCAATCCGCGATCTTCTGGAACTTCGTGGCCGCCCGGTCGGTCCGGTAGAGCAGCTTCCACTTGGCGTTCTCGACCCGGAAGATGCCGATATGCAGGATATCGAGCATGCCGTGCTCGTCGAAGCCGAAATCCCCGATCGTGGTCTTGTACTGGCCCTTGTTAAGTTCGGCCAGAAGCGCCTTGCGCGTGACCTTGCCGGCCTTGGCAAGGCGCGCGACGGCCTGCACATAGACCTGCCCCGCTGCATGGGCCATCGGGCCGAAGGACTCGAACGGATCCTGGAACTTGGCGGCATCATAGGCCTTCACGAAGGCCGTGCCGCGTCCTTCCGGATAGTGGTCCAGCGGCAGTCCCCAGAAGCTGGCGAGCGTTCCTTCGGAAGCCTTGCCGGCAACCTTGATGTAGGTGTTGGAGAACACGCCGCCGGAGCTCATCATCGGCACGTTGAGGCCGAGCTTGAGCATCTGCTGGCGGAACAGCGCCGCCTCCACCATGTGGCCGGCATAGAAGACGGCGTCCGGGTTCATGGTCTTGAGCTTGGTGATCAGGGGCGTGAAATCCTTCTCGCCCAGCTGCACGCTTTCGCGGCCGATGATGCGGCCCTTGCCGTGCAGCTTCACGGCGGCTTTGGTGAACTCGTTGACCTGCGTCACGGAGAACGCCGTATTGTCGTCGATCGTGAAGATGCGCTTCAGCTTGGCGTAGTTGGTGGCGTAGGTCGCCAGCATCTTCATGTTGATCAGGTCATAGGGCGAGTTCCGGAATATGACCGCGCTCTTGTGGAACGGCCGCGTCGAGCGATGGTCGTTGGAACCGCCGAGGATTGTGGGCAGGCGATAGCGGTTGTAGATGGCGTGGGTCGCCAGCGCGAGACCGCTGCTCCAGCAGCAGAAGGCGCCGATGACCTTCGAATCGGCCCCCGCCTTGGTCGCCAGGCTCGCCGCCTGGGCGCTGTCGCCGGCGTTGTCGCCGCGCACGACCTCAAGCTTGACCTTGCCCATAACGCCGGAGGCATTGCCCTGGTCGATAGCCAGCTTGAACGAGTTGAACATGCCTTCGCCGAACGACGACCAGGGTCCGCTCAGTGGCAGGTTGACGTAGAGTTTGTAGGATTGCGCACTGGCTTGGCTGCCGAGCAGCAGACCCGTCATCAGTACGGTCGAAATGATCAATAAAGTCCGTTTCAACATCTTCAGTACCCTCCCTCCATCAGGTTCCCGGCGCCTCTGCGCGGCGCGCTGTCCCGAATTGCCAACTCGCCCCGTGCGGGGCCTGCAGCGGAATTCCGCACAGCGCAGAAATCAATCGTTCATCGCCGGAAAATATGATCGTATGCACCTAACTGCTGCCCGGTCAAGTCAGGGTATGGCGGGGCTGCGTCCGTCCGGGGAACCGCGCACGGCAGGATTTGGGGATGCCGCTCTGCGACCGCCGGCGATATCCCGTATCGGCAGACCGGCCGCTCGCTGCGCGTGCACCTGCAAAAATATTGGCAATCGCAGGGCCTCGCCCCGGCTCCGGAAAAATTGGCGCTGACCCCAAACCGCGATTCGTTATAGGGTGAAACCGGGCTTCCGACTTTGTCGGGACCGGATGTAAACCGGAATGTCGTTACAGGAATTTTCCGGGCAGCGGTGTCTGTCGTCCCGGGAATAGCCGTTCGAGGGGGTTGCGCCATGACGGGCGTTGCCGAAGCCAGGACCTGCCGGCACATCTCGGTCAGGCCGATCAATCCGGCGATCGGCGCCGAGATTACCGATGTCGATCTTAGCCGGGAACTGGACGCGGCGACAGCGGCCGAGATTCTGGACGCCATCCTCGATCATCTGGTGGTGTTCTTCCCGGACCAGGACATCACGCCGGACCGGCAGGCCGCCTTCGCGCGCCGGTTCGGCGACGTGCCGGAAGTACCGGATTCCATGTTCCGGGTGCACCCCGACAATCCCTGCGTCTCGGTGCTCGAGAACGACGCCGAGCGGCCGCCGACGGTCAACAACTGGCACTCCGACTACTCCTTCGCCGCCAGACCCGATTTCCTGTCCGTCCTCCACGCCCGGTCGATCCCCGACGTCGGCGGCGATACCATCTGGGTCAACATGTACGCCGCCTACGAGGCCCTGACCGACCCGATGAAGGCGCATCTGGCGGGCCGGGTGGCGACCCACGATTTCATGAAACTCTACGAGCGGCCGTTCAAACGCCACCTCTGGAAGGGCGAGCGTTTCGAATACATGGAGGCGGCCAGGCTCGAACATCCGCCGGTCGGCCATCCGGTCGTCAGGACCATCCCGGAAACCGGGCGCCGGGCGCTGTACATCAACGAGTCCTTCACCCGGAACATCGAGGATCTGGACGAACGCGAAAGCGCGAGCCTGCTCGACTACCTGTTCGAGCATATCCGCACGCCGGAATTCCAGATCCGCTATCGCTGGGAACCGGGGACCCTCGCCGTCTGGGACAACCGTGTGACGGTCCATTACGCCGTCGCAGACTATCACCCGCGGCACCGGCTGATGCACCGGGTCACCGTGCTCAATCACGAGGCGCCCCAAGCATGAATCCAGGCATGAAGCCGGGCATGAAGCCGGGCATGAAGCCAAACATGAAAATCGCCCCATGAAGATTATCGGGGCAGAGACGATCCTGGTCTCCGTTCCCTTCGAGGCCGGCGGCATCCCGCCATGGAGCTTCGGCGGCGACCCCAAGTGCGCCTTCGATACCCTGTTCGTGCGCCTGGAGACGGATTCCGGTCTGGTCGGCTGGGGCGAGGCCTTTTCCCGCAACGAGGACACAGCCCTCAAAAGCCTGATCGATACCCGGGTGCTGCCGCTGGTCGTGGGCCGCGAGGCGGCGGAAATCGCCCGGATCAAGTTCGACCTGGAGTTCGAGTTGCAGAATTTCGGCCGGGTCGGGCCCATCGTCTACGGCATCTCGGCCGTGGATACCGCGCTCTGGGACATTCGCGGCAAGGCGTGCGGCGAACCCCTGGTCAATCTGCTGGGCGGGCCGTTTGCCGGCGAGCTCGAGGTCTACGCCAGCCTGCTGCGCTACGGCAACGTGGACGACGTCGTACGCATCACCCGTCAGGCCGTCGAGCGGGGCTACCGCTATATCAAGCTGCACGAGATAACGATGCCGGAGATTGCGGCCGCCTGCGAAGCGGCCGGCGGCGACGCCGTCGTCATGCTCGACACCAACTGCCCGTGGTCGGTGGAGGAGGCGCTGCGCTACGACGCCGAACTGGCGCCGCTCGGCCTCTACTGGCTGGAGGAGCCGGTCTGGCCGCCGGAGAACTACCGCGGCCTGGCGCGGGTGCGGGCGACCGGCCGCCACCGCATCGCCGCCGGCGAGAATGCCGGCAGCCTTTACGATTTCGTTGCGATGGTCGACGCCGGCGCGATCGACATCGCACAGCCCGACGTGGCCAAGACCGGGGGCGTGACCGAACTCTTGAAGATCGCCGCGTTCTGCGATGCTGCGAGCATCGAATATGTGCCCCACTGCGCGCTGTTCGGCCCCGGACAGGTGGCGACCCTGCACCTGAACGCGGCGCACCGCTCGACGCCGATGCTGGAACGGCTCTATTGCGACTTCGAGGCCGAACTCTACGGCGGCGCGACCCTGCCGGTGGACGGGCGGCTCAAGGTCCCGCAAGGCCCCGGGCTCGGCCTTGAGCCGGATCCCGCGGTCATCGAACGATACCGCGTCGCGTAGGAAGCCGCACTCCGTGACCGTCCTGCTCGAACATCGGGCCAAGGAACTGCTGCGCCGTTACGGTATTCCGACGACCGAGGCCCGCCTTGCCCGGAATGCCGAAGAGGCTGCGGCCCTGGTCGGCGCGGCCGGCGGCCCGGTGGCCATGAAGATCGCGGCGCACGGCGTCGTTCACAAGGCCGCGGCCGGCGGGGTTCGGCTCAACGTCGAAGCAGCGGACGCCGCAAGGGCATTCCGCGAACTCGCAGCGGCGGCAGATGCCGACAATATCGAAGGCGTCGTTGTCGAGCCGATGGCGCCGCCGGGTCGCGAGGCGATCGTCGGCGCCGTTCTGGACCCCGTGTTCGGCCCCGCGGTCATGTGCGGAGCCGGCGGAACCGGGGTCGAGGAAACCGCCGACGTAGCGTTCCGGCTGGCGCCGCTCGGCGACACAGACATCCGGGACCTGGCGCAGGCGGCGCACTATGGCGACGGCGCCGACGGGCTGGAAGCGATCCTGGCGGCCGTCGGCGGTCCGGACGGCCTGCTGTTCCGGGAAAGCATCGCCGAACTGGACATCAACCCGGTCATCCTGTCCGGGTCCGGCGCCCTCGCGGTCGACGCCCACATCGTGCTGTCCGAAGACGGTCCGGTCGACCCGTCGGCGTTCGGATGTCTCGATCCTGCGGAGCGCAAAGACCTGCAGCGGCAGCTTTACGGCGCGCTGCGCCCGATTTTCCACCCTGCGGGCATCGTCGTTGTCGGGGCCTCGGCGACACCCGGGAAGCTTGGGTTCCGGATCGTCCAGAATCTGGTCGACTTCGGCTACAGGGGAAAGCTGTTTCCGGTCCATCCGACGGCCGGGAGCATCTACGGCTGCAAGGCCTTCCCCGGCGTCGGCGACCTGCCCGAGCCGGTCGACCGGGCGATCGTCGCCATCGGCGCAGCAGGCGTCCCGGATGCGCTTCGCCAATGCGCCGCCAGGGGAGTCAAGGTCGCACAGGTGCTGACGGCAGGGTTCGCCGAGTGGGACGACGAGGGCGCCAGGCTGGAGAGCGCCATCGGGGAAGTGGCCAGGGCGACCGGCATGCGCATCGTCGGGCCGAACACCATCGGCGCCTGGTGCGGCGCGGCGAAAATCACCATGAGCACGCCGCGCCATGCGCCGGAGACCGCCGGCGGGATCACCTTCATCTCCCAGAGCGGCACCTATGCCTGGGACATGATCCACCGCGCGAAGGTTCTGGGCCTGCCGCTCGGCAAGTCGCTGTCCTGCGGCAACTGCGCAGACGTGACGCCGACGGACTATCTGCTCTACGCCGCCGAAGACCCGGACACCGACATCCTCGCCATGTATCTGGAGACGGACCGGGACGCCGGGCGCTTCTTCCGCCTCGCCCGCGAGATCGAGAAGCCGCTCGTACTCTTCAAGGGCGGCCGCTCGGCCGCCGGAATGCGCGCTGCGACCAGTCACACGGGCGCGCTGGCCGCCGACGGCAACCTGTGGCTGGCGGCGGCCCGCCAGGCCGGCGCGGCGGTGGTCGACAGCATGGACGAACTCCTGGACGTGCTTCTGGCCCATGCCGCTTTCGGCACGGTCGCCGGCCGGCGGCTGGCGCTGTTCGGGTCCGGCGGCGGGGTCAGCGTCGTCTCGGCCGACGTGGCCGACGCAAACGGCATCGTCTTCTCCGACTTCGGCGACGAAACGCGGCAGCGCCTCCGGAAATTCGGCGTCCCGGGGACAAGCGTCGACAACCCCATAGATATTCCCGTCTGGGGCCTGAAGAGGGACGGCACCTTCATCTTCCACGAGATCGTCGAGCTGCTGGCCGCCGACGGCGGGGTGGATTCCATCGTCGCCTATATCGAGATGAACTCGATCTTCGAATTCTCCGACGACGTTGCGGCGGGGGAGGCGGAAATGGAGGCCATCGTCCGGTCTTTGCTGCGCGCCGACACGGCGGGCATCGCCCTGTCGGCCGTCCTGCGCACCGCGGGCGACAAGGTCCAGGACGATATCCTGCGGGATGCGCGGCCGCGCCTGCTCGCCAACGGCATCGCGGTCTATCCGACGACCGCCCGCGCCATCGGGGCCCATGCGCGTATGGCCGGATTGTAAGCGAGGCGGACCCGGTCGAGCCCATCGTGACATTCGGGGAGAGAGCAGGCCGTTAACGGTAACGCGGGACGAGATGCCGCCATGTGCCGGCGATCGAGCGTTTCCGGGCGTCGCGCCTCCGGTGTTCGATCCCGGCGAAGGCCTGTTCGATCGGGTTGAGGTCGGGCGAGTAGGCCGGCAGAAACCGGAGATGTGCCGCGCTCCGCTGTCGTGTGTTATGAAATGTCATGTTTTGTCATGGCCCGTCGCAAACTCCGGTTCCGGACTGCCGGCCCGTTTTAGACAGACCGGTCTGTATTCGAAAAAAATACACCGAACGAGGAATATTGTCCGATATTCCCGGCTCCGCGTCTCCGGAGCTCCCGTCTCCGGGGCCGCATCCGGCGGCGCCCGCAGAATTGTTCATTTAATGTTCTTTCCGTCTGGAACAAGGCCCGCCAGGCAATTTTTTTCGCCCGCACCTCCGGGAGCGGCGCGGGAACCGTGAGCGGGGGCGGCGTCCGGCCCTGAACGCCGCAGTTCGCGCCCCAGTTCGCGCCGCGGTCCGCAACGCAGGCTTGCGCTTGCAACGCCGCCGCCCTATTTTCCGCGCTCCCGGCCGCTGCCGCCGGGCCGACGCCATACGGGGCGCCGCATAGGGCGCCGCGGAGGCGCGGGCGGGAGATTGCGGAGAGGTGCCGGAGTGGTCGAACGGGGCGGTCTCGAAAACCGTTGTGCGCTTTGCGTACCGTGGGTTCGAATCCCACCCTCTCCGCCAAGACAATTGTATTGTCTTTAGTCCGGTTCTCCAGATTACTGCGTTGCTGCGAAAGAACCGGTTGCCCTGTATCCCGTGGTCGATTCCACACTAAACTGGCCGCCCGTATCGCGGACCGGGTTGCTGCCGTCCGAGAAGAACGAGCCGTCCATGGGCCCCGATGCCGGGTTGGCGACATCGGTGCCCGCAGTCTGGGTGAGCGTACCGTGAAAGTCTCGCGGGTTCGCTACAGGTGCCGCGAGGTTGCTGGCGGTATAGCTCCTGCCGTCGAGGTTGCTGATCGTTGCCTGGCCGGTCCGGGTGCCAAAATTCCAGTCCATGGAAAACCCGCCTACCGCGGCGTAAGTAGAGGTGCCGTCGTTAATCGCCGCAGCTGCATGACCAGCGTAGGACGCAGTGCCGGTTGCCGGAATGTCGGCAATGTCCGGCAAGAGGCCGACGACGAACGTCCCGGGAAAGACGTCGTCGCTGTTCGTATCGCCGCCATCCTCGAAATTGATCCGGCCGCCCCACCAGCCGAACTTCACGGCGGGGCAATCGCAATACTGCACTCCTGGAGGCAATAGGTCGTTCAGAGGCGCTGCATCGTTGCTGAACAGCCAGGTGCGGCTGGTCGGGGTAGCCGGAATAATCCCGTCGTTGACCCAGATCAGACGACGTACTGCGGTAAATACGCCATTTTCGCCCAGATTCAGGCCAACCGAACTGATCGCCGCAAAAATCCTGTCGCTCAAGTATGTGCCCCGCGACCCCGATATGTGAGTGATACTCGGGTCGCTCTGTTGTGCGAGGTTCAACTGCCACTGCAGCCCTCTGCCAAAATGGATCACCATCCGATCTACGCCGTCCGCTCCGGTCGTCGGCGTCTGAGGACCCGGACCGTCGGGATCGGGCGGTCCGAGATCGAATACGACAACAATTCCGGAATATTCCGCGTTGGTATAGATCACGACATCACGCGGCGAGCGGTTCTTGTTCGCCAGGCTGTACAGGGTGGTGACGCCACCATCGTGCCGTTCGAACAAACCCGTCGCATAGCCTCGCCACTCCCTGTCGCCGCGTGTACCGTAATGCGTGACCTGCTGAATCGGTTCTCTGAGCCTTAACTCGGCGGAGAACTCCGCCACGTCCCTGGCATCATCGTGGGCCCGGATAAGAATAGGAGTCGGTAAACCGTTGAGTTCAAACCCTTCATAGTGAACTGTCTTCGACGGTCTGTTTTCGCCGAACGCGGGTGAGGGATGCTGATCGGGGTCCTCATAGAAATAAGTCCACACAAGGTACATATCGCTACTTGTCGGGCTACCGTCGACAGCGGTGCTCGGACCGCGGACAGAGCCGACCGCAGGACCCTGGAACCGGACCCGACCCCGGTCATATACAACCCAGCCAAGTTGAACCGTGGAGTACGCTTGCTGCTGTGCCCCCGTACCGCTGAAGCGGCTCCTGATCCTTATGGCCCGGTAACCTCTTTCGATATCGTCGCCTTCGCGCTTGATGATAGTCAGCGGATGAACCTGCCCCCCCCTTTGCATTGCAGGGAGCGCAAAATTGCCGACAAAGTTCACCAGATCGTAAATCCACAATGCCGGCGGCGACGCCTGTTCCCGTTGATTTTCGGCAACCTCCTGCACTTCGTCAGGAACGACTTGCCCGCTTCCTTGCTGCTCTCCCGCGTCCGCTGCGTCAGAATTCGAGCCTACAGTCTCGTCCTGTTCCTGCGCGCTATCGTCGGCATATGTCGAAGCGGCTGTCGCCACGGCGTTCCTGGTCGGTCGGGCCGACCCGGGCGCCTCTGATCGGCGTCCGGTTTGCGCGGTGGGTTGTCCTCCGGGCTGCGCAAGCGCAGTCGTATGCTGTTCTGCCTTAGCCTCAAGCGAGCCCAGCATTGCATTCAGCTTTTCCGGCTCGGCTCGCTGAGCATTCGAGACGCCGGTTTCGTCGGAGACCGTTACCGAGAATCCCGGTCTGGTGACGCCCTTCGTTTCCTTTTGTTGCCCATCCGAGCCCAACTGGGTGACCGTCATTCCCTCGCCGAACAGGAAAACGGCTTGGGTTCCGCTGTCTTCGCTATGCTCAATCACGGCGATTCCACCGCGCACGCCGATCACTGCGACCGGCGTCGAAATTGCGACCTTGCCGCGCTTGCTGATCTGCCCGCCGACGAAACGCAGGACGCCGCGGCTCATCTTCGCGGCAATTTCCCCGACCGAAGTCTCCGGGTTGTAGACGAAGCGGTCGATCGTCAGGTCGCTGTTGGGTCCGACCGTGAGGTTGGTGCCGTCGACGAATAAAATCTGCGTCACGCCCTGTTCGTCGGTCTGGATGCGCTCGTTTTCGAAGACGTCGAGTTTCGGACGAAGAACGCGCGTTGTCTGACCCGGCGGCGTGCCGCGGGCATCCTGGATGACCGCAGTCGTCCGCCCGGCGTTGGCCGCCAGCGTATGGGGCGTCATCGCGATCGAGGAAAAGGCGAGCAGGCCTGCGATGCCGAAAAACCGAAGGCGCGCGCCTGGCGCACGGATCGGAGATTGGCGGAAGAAGCTGTAACAGGTCATAGTCTGGCTCCTGTCGACAGTTCAGAATGCATACCGGATGCCGGTCAGCACGGAAGTGTTGTCGAACTCGAAGTTCGGCAGGTTCGACAGCCGCCACTGCTGACGAAGCTGCGCAGTCAGGGAGAAATCGCGGGATACGGGTACGCCGAGGTCGAGACTGATGGCATAATTTATGTCTTCGCGGCGCTCGTCGGGATCGATCGTCGGATCGGGCGACGCGTAGCGGCGGATGCCGGCTTGGCCGGTGACGGAAACATCCCATGCCTTTCGGCCGAAGGGCGCTGGCACCCGCTGCCGGATTTGCACCCCGACTGTCGCGCCCAGATTTCTCTCGAACTTGGCTTTGCCGCCCTGATGCTCGAGACTGCCGAACCCGACGAATTTCAATGTCGCGCTTATCGGGGCGCTTGCTCCGGCCATGATCCGGACGTTCAGGCCGTCTCGGCGATCAAGTCCGAGCGAACTCGCGCTGCTCCTGAAGTCGCGATGCAGCAGCACCGCATTGACGAAAATGCCCGAGATCGGCTTGCCCGACATCCCTTTGCGAACCGAAACACCGCCGCCGTAGGACCGGTAAAATGTTGAACCTTCCCGCAGAACCCAATTGCCACGCACGAAGGGGCGAACGACCAACCGGTTTGGCAGAACGAAAGCCGGACCTACGGTCGCAGAGAAGAGGTCGGTATTGTTGCTGTCGAATTCCCGTTGCCTCGAGCCGTAAACCTGAGCCTCGCTTACGAGGATTACGGCTGGATCCCGGCCGAGATCGTAACGATGGGTGAGCTGCGCCGAAACAATGGCGCCGAGATCGGATTGCTCGAGAAATTCATCGGCCAGCCTGGCCGCGAACCCGCCGACCCTGACCGCGGGGTCGTCCGGAGCAAAATTTGCATTTGTCTGGAATTGAAGGGCGAGAAATATTGCGCCGGAATATGAACTCGATTTCGAGGCCTCTTCCAATCGGGCAATTTCGGTCTCGATTCTCGCCTTGATTTTGGGCGGAGGACGGTAGCGCAGCGCCGAACGGTAGTACCGCTTCGCGGCTTCGACGGAGCCGAGCCGGGCATAGAGCCGGGCCAGTTCGTAGTGGATGATCGGCAGATCCGGATTGTAAATCAGCATACGCTCCAGCGCACCAACCGCTCCTTCGAGGTCGCCGGCGCGCCGGGCGAGCATGGCAAACTTGAACGTGATATCGAGATCGGTCGGGTTTTCCAACATCGCCTTGAACGCAGCATCGTATTCCGCGCCGTAGGGCGACGCGCGGCTCGGCTGCATCGTCGCAAGCAAGGCCAACACGATCATGGCGGAAAGCAGGGCGCGGCATCCACACGCTCTTGTCGAAACCGCTTCGAAAGCGTCGAGAATTTTTTTTATGGTACCGTTCTCTCGACTGCAGATTATCCTATATGTCGGAAGGCGAGAACGAAATTCAAGGAAACTCGAACCTCTTATTCGGAAGGCACGCGGAACACACCATCCCAGTCTTCGCCAGGCGGGTAGGTTCGCAAGACTTCGAGGCGGACGATGTAGGTGCTGTAGAGGTCTTCCAGCTCCCCGGCCGACAGCTTCCTGCAATACTCAAAGCCTGCCGTGGCTTCGTTCCATTCCTGTCGGCGATACGCTGCAAGCGCCGTATCGTGCCGCGTCCGCAAGGCAACGAAATCGGGATCGGCCGCCTTTTGTTCGTCGCCCGCTAGGCAATAAATCGACAGGGCCTTGCTCCTGCCCCGTACACGAACCCGGTCAAGTTCGAGGTAGGCCAGTTGTTCGGCGCAGCGCTGAGTGTCCTCTCCGACAATAATGTTGACACCGTAGATTTTGGTCTGTTGCTCGAGTCGGGAAGCCACGTTGACGGTATCGCCGAGCGCGGAATAGTCGAACCGTTGTTCCGAACCCAAGTTGCCGACGCAGCACGGTCCACTGTTCAGACCGACCCCGATACGAACCGGCGAAAACTCCTTTCCCGCCCGTTCCGCTTCGGCTTGCCAGTCAGGGGTCAGTTCTGCCAGTCGGCTGGACATTTTGAGGGCTGCTCGGCAGGCCGCGAGATGGTGTTGCGGTTCGCGAAGGGGAGCGTTCCAGAACGCCATGATCGCATCGCCCATATATTTGTCTATGGTGCCGCCAGCCTCCAGGATCACTTGGGACATCGGCGTTAAGAAACGATTAATGAATTGGGTCAGTTCCTCGGCAGTCATCGATTCTGCGATGGAGGTAAAGCCTCGAATATCGCAGAACATAAGGGTCAGGTCCCGATTTTCGCCGCCTAGTTTAAGGTCCTTCGGGTGTTGCGCCAGCCTTTCGACAACGGTTGGGGCCAGATAGCGGCTGAAAGCCGTTCGAATGCGTCGGCGTTCCCGTTCGCTGTTAAGGTATTGCAAGCTGCTGACGAGCAGGTAAGTCAATACGGCGGACAACGTCGGGTACAACGGATCGAAAAGCAGTTCGGCCCGGGTGTAGGCCAGCCAGGACGCGGCCCACACAGACGCCGTGGCAACGGCACCTACAAGTGCCCCAGCGATCGGGCCGAGACGGAAGGCGAGCAGAAATGCAAGCAGGCCGCCCATGGTCAGCGAAATCAGGGCTTCTACGCCGTCCGACCAATCGGGACGCTGCAGAAAGCGTCCGAGGAGCATTTGTTCCAAGGCCTGCGCGTGAATCGTGACACTCGCCTCCGCTGCATTCAGCGGCGTTGCCTTACTGTTTTGAAGACCCGATGCACTGGCACCGATGAGCGCTATCCGGCCCTCGAGTTCGACCGACAGTGCGGCGGAATCGGCTTCGAATATCTGCCAAGCGGATATAGTGCGCGCCGGCACACGCCGAGTGTAATGCAGCCACACTTCACCCCGCGGTCCGGTCGGTACCGTAAACCGGCCAATTTTCAAATCGGTCGGCACCGCTTCGGTGCCTGAGGAATGGCCGCCGACACCGGAGCTACGCGCCACGATCGTTGTGGCCCTCTGCGCCACCCGAAGGGCTTCTACGCTAAGGGCAGGGTAAACCTGGTCTCCGATCCGAGCCAGAAGCGCAATTCGACGGACCAGACCGTCGGGATCGAGAGAGATGGCAAGCGAACCGACACCGCTCGCAGCCTTCTGGAGCGGTACTAGATTTGTGATAGCCGATTCATACTGCTCAAGAGCGGACGCCGGATTACCGCCGCTGTACGCGAAGCCAAATTTCACCGGCGGCGGGCGCGCTTCACCATAGCGGTCGGGCGCGAAGCCGAGCACGACCGGGGCGGACGAAAAGACACTCGCGAGCACATGGTCGTGATCCGGTAATCGCGACAGAATGTGAGTCAGCCTCCTAACCTCCGACGTTTGGGGCCAGTCCTTCAAGGCTTGGGCCGGAGAAGTGCGATCCGGTTCGGCAAAGACCACAGCGAAGGCGATTGCGGCGGCGCCGTATTCGGACAGCCGGTCGACCAGCGCCGCGACTCTTGTGCGCGGCCAAGGCCATTGACCCAAGCGCTTCAACGACTCGTTATCGATATCGATAACGCGCACCGGCGCTTGCTCATAGTTCCGCGGCTGAATGCGCTGATACGCATCGAAGACTGCCAAACGCATTCTGAGGACCGGCAGTGGATCGACAACACGAAGACCGGTCACTACCCCAAGGACAACGATGCCGATCAGCACAATCGGTAGGCGTCGTTTCATTGGCGTTACAGAATTACGCGCTGTGTGAGGACGAGGGTGCGCAAATCTGGACGACCTTTCAATTCATTCAGGCCCACTAATACTTATTCTTTTTGAATTCGGCCAGCGCTCTACGATTTTGGCGGTATTGCCGTAGAGCCAGCACCTACGGGCGCAGACCGCTGGCGCCGCCCGCCCCCATCCCCCGCTGGCGCCGCCCGGCCCCCATCCGCTACACTCGCCCCGGCAAACCGGGGAGGGACCCATGACGCTTTCGCTCGAGCAGGCGCGCACGATCATCCGGACGGCGCTGGAGACGCGGGTCGAGATGGGGCTGCGGCCGCTCGCCGTGGCGGTGCTCGACGAGCGCGGCGCGCTGGTCGCCTACGAGCAGGAGGACGGCTCGACCCTGCTGCGCGAGCGGGTCGCGCGCGGCAAGGCGGCGGGCGCGCTCGGCATGGGCATGAGCTCGCGCCGGCTCGGCGAGATGGGCAACGAGCGGCCGATGTTCATGCAGGCCCTGATCGACGCCTCCGGCGGCCAGCTCGTGCCGGTGCCCGGCGGCGTGGTGGTGAAGACGCAGGACGGCCATCTGTTCGGCGCGGTCGGCGTTTCCGGCGACACGTCGGACAAGGACGAGGCGGTCGCCGTCGCCGGCATCGAGGCCGCGGGGCTGGTGGCGAAGACCGACTGACGCGCCCCCGACGGCAGGGACGGCAGGGACGGCCTGCCGCGGACGCCGCCGCCCGCGCCGAACAGATGGCCGTCCGGAGGAGCGGGGCGCGATGACCGACACATCCGCCGACACATCCGCCGGCACATCCGCCGATATATCCGGCCGGGACTCCGCAGACCGGCTCCATCCCGACGCGAAAATCCCGGCGCCGCTGGCCGCGGGGCTGGCGCTCCAGATCGCGGCGCTCGCGCTGCCCGGCACGGTGGTGATCGCGACCGTCACGTTCCGGGCCGCCGGCCAGGCCGAAAGCGTTCTGCTCTGGGCCGTGTTCGCCTCGGTCGCGGCCTGCGGCGCGGCATCGCTGCTGCAGGCGTTCCGGGCCGGCCGGTTCGGCACCGGCTACACCATCGCCATCGGCACGCCCGGGGCCGCGATCGCCGTGAGCGCCGCCGCGCTCGCCGCGGGCGGGCCGGCCCTGCTCGCCACCCTGGTCGTCTGCCTGGCGCTCTTCCAGCTCGCCTTCTCGGTCCGGCTGTCGCTGTTCCGGCGGGTCCTGACGCCGACCGTGACCGGGACGGTCATGATGCTGACGCCGGTCACCGTCATGCCGGTCATGTTCGAACAGTTGCAGAATGTGCCGGCCGGCGCGCCGCCGCTCGCTGCGCCGCTCAGCGCGGCGGCGACGCTGATCGTCATCGTCGGCCTCGTGCTGAAGGCGCGGCGGGGGCTGCGCCTGTGGGCGCCGGCGGTCGGCATCGTCGCCGGCTCGGCCGTCGCCGCCCTGTACGGCCTTTACGATTTCGCGCGGATCGAACGCGCCCCGTGGATCGGCATTCCGGCGGCCGAACTGCCGGCCCCGGACCTCGACTTCGGGCCCGCCTTCTGGGCGCTGCTGCCGGCCTTCCTGTTCATCGGCCTGGTCCTCACGGTCCAGACGGTCAGCGGCGCCGTTGCGACCCAGCACGTTTCCCGGGCCGGCCCCCGGGCGGTGGATTTCCGTGCGGTTCAGGGCGCGGTGGCCGGCGACGCGGCCGGCAATCTCCTGTCCGGCCTGGCGGGGACGATGCCGCTCGGCTACCGTCCGACGGGCGTTACCATGATCGAGATCACCGGGATCGGCGCCCGGCGCGTCGGCGTTGCGCTCGGCGCCGCGCTGATTGCGCTGGCCGTGCTGCCGAAGGCGCTGGCCGTGATCCTGGCAATTCCCGGCCCGGTCGCCGCGGCCTTCATTACCATCACGATGGCGTCGATCTTCGTCACCGGCATGAGAGTGGTCGTCCGGGACGGGCTGGACTACCGCAAGGGCCTGATCGCCGGTCTCGGCTTCTGGATCGGCGCGGGCTTCCAGAGCGGCGCGGTCTTCCCGCAGCTCGTTTCGGACTTCGCCGGCGGATTGCTGCAGAACGGGATGATCGCCGGCGGCCTCGCCGCCACCGCGATGACCCTGTTCGTCGAACTGACGAAACCGCGGCGCAGCCGGATCGAACTGCCGTTCGAGCCCTCGGCGCTGCGGGAAATCCGGACGTTCGTCATGGCGTTCGCGGCGCGGAACGGCTGGGGCCCGGCCATGGCGGAGCGCCTCGACGCGGCGAGCGAAGAAACCATGCTGACCCTGCTGCACCGGGACGAGGCCGGCGACGACGCTGCGCCGCGGCGGCTGCTCCTGGTCGCACGCCGGGAAGACGGTGCGGCGGTCCTCGAGTTCGTCGCCTCAAAGGGCGAGGCGAACCTCCAGGACAGGATCGCACTGCTCGGCGAGGCCGGCGCCGCCGATTCGATCGAACGGGAAGTGTCGCTCCGGCTGTTGCGCCACCTTGCATCCTCGGTGCGCCATCAGCAGTATCGCGACATGGATATCGTGACCGTGCGCGTCGATCCGCCGGCGGCGGATTCGGGCGGACGGTCGTGACGGGGCCGTTCCTGCCCCCGACCGGGCAGGGCGGCCGTTCGGCCCACTTCCGGCAGCGGACGGGCCCGTTCAAGGAGGGGAGTGCCATGTATTTCGCGGTTATCGGTACGGACAAGCCGGGCGCAGCGCAGACGCGGAGCGACCTGCAGCAGGATTTCATCGCCTATCTGCGCGACCATCCGGATCATCCCGATGTGACGGTCCTTAACGGCGGGCCGATGCTCGCCGAAGACGGCGAATCGATGGTCGGCACGCTCCTGACGGTCGAAGCGCCGTCGCGCGCGGCGGTGGCGGCATTCGTAGAGGACAGCGCCTACGGCAAGGCCGGCCTGTTCGCCGACGTGCAGATCCGGCAATGGGACTGGATGACCGGCCGCCCCGGATAAATCTTCCTGTCCTGGGCCGGGCGCGTCCGGCGGCCGGAGTAAGGAGACGGAATGTTTCCGAAGAACTGCTGGTACGTCGCGGCGTGGGACCATGAGGTCCGGCGGCTGCATCCGATGCGCCGCATCCTGCTCGGCGCGCCGGTGGTGCTCTACCGGGCGTCGGACGGTTCGCCGGTCGCGCTGGAGGATCGCTGCTGCCACCGCCATGCCCAGCTCTCCCGCGGCCGGGTGCGCGGCGACGTTATCGAGTGCGCCTATCACGGCCTGCGCTTCGCGCCCGACGGCGCCTGCGTCCACATCCCGAGCCAGGAGCAGATCCCGCCGTCGGCGCGGGTGCGCAGCTATCCGGTCGCCGAGAAACACCACTGGATCTGGATCTGGCCGGGCGATCCGGCGCTGGCCGACGAGGGCCGCATTCCCGATTTCGGCGTCATGGACCATCCGGACTGGACCTGGCGCGGCGAGACCCTTCAGGTCGCCGGCAACGCCATGCTGGCGATCGAGAACCTGATGGACCTGAGCCATCTGCCCGCGCTGCACCGCACGACGCTCGCCGACACGGCGATCCCGGACAACGACATTCCGGTCGAGTACCGCGTCGAGGACGACACGATCCGGGTCGACCGCTGGGCGCTGGATACGCCGGTGCCGCCCTATTTCCGGCTGCTCGCCGGGTTCGCGCCGGACGCACGGGTCGACCGCTGGATGAACACGATCTTCACCCCGCCGGCCTTCGTGCGCATCGATATCGGCGCCGCCGAGGCCGGCTCCGGCGCGCGCGAAGGCGACCGCAGCAAGGCTGTCACGACCTGGAACCTCAACGCGGTCACGCCGGAGACGGAGAGCCGTTCGCACTATTTCTGGGCCCAGGCGCAGGATTTTGCCGGCGACGACCCGAGCCTCAGCGAGCTCGATTTCGCGCTGGTCCACACGGCGTTCGAGGAGGACCTCGCGGTGATCGCCGGCCAGCAGGAGAATCTGGACCTCGACCCGGCCGCGCCGCGCCTCAACCTCGCCGCCGACCGCGCCGGCATCCAGGCCCGCCGCATGATCGAGCGGATGGCGCGGGCGGAGGGGTAGCACGAAGGGCCGCCGTCCGTTGATCCGGCCGGGGCGTTGGGATATGACCCGGCAGTGCGGGATTCGGCCGGCGACGGCATTCCGCCCGATTCCGGACCCGATGCCGGAGCGGTACGGCGCCGGTTCCCCGCACCTGCACAGACCGGTCGATCGGGCCGGCTTCATGGAGGATCATCGATGCCCAGGTTAATGAAATTCGCCGCTTCGGCCGCCGTTCTGGCCGCCCTCGCCGCCGCCCCGGCCCAGGCCGCCGACTGGAAGCCGGGCGGCCCGGTCACGCTTTCGGTCGCCTTCGGCGCCGGCGGCATGACCGACACGCTGGCCCGCCTGCTCGCCGACCGGATGGAGAAGGACACCGGCTGGAACATCGTGGTCAAGAACCGGCCGGGCGGCGGCGGCGTCGCCATGCTGTCCGGACTGGCCCGCGCGAAGCCGGACGGCCTCAATATCGGCATCGCCGTGAACATGCCGATCGTCATGCAGCTGATCGTCCGTCCGGCGAAGATCCCGTTCCGGATCAAGGATTTCGATTATCTCGGCACGGTGGTCTGGGCCCAGCTCGCCATTATCGGGCTCAAGGGCGCGCCCTACACCGATATGAAGAGCCTCATCGCGCACGCCAAAAAGTCCGGCAAGCCGCTGACCGTCGCCCACGACACCAAGCCCCAGGCGATGATCATGCGCGCCATCGCGCGGTCGGCCGGCATCAAGGCGAAAATGGTGCCGCACAAGAGCGGCGCGGAGCAGATGCAGTCGTTGCTCGGCGGCCATGTCGACCTGGCGTTCGGCGGCGGCGCGCATATCCCGTACTACAAGGCGGGTAAAATCACGGTCATCGCCTCGGTCAACCAGCGGCGGCACGGCTATGCGCCGGACATGCGGACGCTGATCGAGCAGGGCATGGACTATTATGTCGATCCCTTCTTCTACATCTCCGCGCCGAAGGGCCTGAAACCCGAAGCGCGTACCGCACTGGCCAAGGCGGTCAACGCGGCGGTCAATTCGGAGAAGATGACCAAGTTCCTGGCCAATACGATGAAGACCGCGCCGACGGACCTCGGCCCCGCCGACACCGAGAAAATGATGGAGGGCACGCGCAAGACGATCAAGGTTCTGCTCGAAGCGACCAAGTAGGGCGCGGCGGGGCCTGGCCCTGCCGGGGCTCATGCCGTCGCTCAACCGCCTGACGGGGGCCGCCTGCGTCCTGGCCGGCCTCTGCCTGCTGCTGGTCGTTATCCCGGACCAGGTCGAGGCGATCGAGGACAGCGGGGTACAGCCGGCCACCATCCCCGAGGCAGTCGCCTGGGTCCTGATGGTGGCCGGCGCGTCCCACACGCTCTTCCCGGCCGGAGACACGCCCCTCGACGGCCCGGAAGCCTTGCGGGCCGGCATGTTCCTGGCGATCGTCGGGGGCGGCGTCTACCTGATGTCGGAAATCGGTTTCCTGTATGTCGCGCCGGCGCTGGTGCTGGCGGTCATGCTGGCGATGGGCGAGCGGCGCTGGTTCCTGCTGTCGACCGCGGCCCTGCCGGTCGGCATCTGGGCGATTCTCGAACTGTGGCTCAACCGGCCGCTGCCGTGACGCCCCCGCCGTGACGACGCCGCCGGATGTTTGACATCGCGACCATACTGGCCGGCCTCGGCGACGCCGTTACGCCCGTCAACATCCTGTTCGTCGTCCTCGGCGTCGCGGTCGGCCAGTTCGTCGGCGCGGTGCCGGGCATCGGCCCGGTCATCACCATCGCGCTCGCGATCCCCTTCACCTTCGCGCTCAGCCCGCTGAGCGGCATCGCCTTCCTGGTCGGGATCAACAAGGGTGGCCTGGTCGGCGGCGCGATTCCGGCCATCCTGATCAACACGCCGGGAACGCCCGACGCCGCGGCCACCGCCCTGGACGGGCACCCGCTGGCGAAGAAAGGCCGGCCGCTGAAGGCGGCGAAGATGGCGCTCTATTCCTCGGTCACCGGCGACACGTTCAGCGACATCGTCCTGATCACGGTGTCGCCGCCGCTCGCCCTGGTCGCCCTGATGATGGGGCCGATCGAGATCGTCTGCCTGCTCATCTTCGCCTTCGCCGTGATCGCGGGGCTGATCGGCAAGTCGCTGGCGAAGGGGATCGTCGCGGCGGCGCTCGGCCTGCTCTGCGCTTCTATCGGGCTGGACCCGGAGCATTCGAGCCCGCGTTTCATCTTCGGCGTGCCGGACCTGTTCGACGGCCTGCCGATCGCGTCGGTCGCCATCGGCATGCTGGCCGCCGCCGAAATCTTCCGCCGGCTCGCCGCGAAGCGGGAGAAGATAACGGCCGCGATCGCCTTCGACCGGAACCAGCCGCGCGAGGACCGGCGGGTGAGCTGGGCGGAATACTGGGGCTGCCGGTTCACCATCGCCCGCGGCGCGGTGATCGGCACGCTGCTCGGCGCGGCGCCGGGCATCGGCACGACGGCGGCGTCCTTCATGAGCTATGCCTCGGCCAAGCAGACCAGCCGGGAGCCGGAAACCTTCGGCAAGGGCAACATCCACGGCATCGCGGCGACCGAATCCGCCAATTCCGCCGTGATGGGCGCCAACATGATCCCGATGCTGACGCTCGGCATTCCCGGCAGCGTTTCGGCGGCGCTCATCATCGGGGCGCTGATCATTCACGGCATCCAGCCCGGCCCGCTGCTGTTCGAACAGCAGGCGCGCCTGATCTACGGCCTGTTCGGCGCCATGATCATGGCCAACTTCTGCAATTTCTGGATCGGCCTGGTCGGCCTCCGCCTGTGGGCCTTCGTGATCCGGGCGCCGGAATCGGTGATCTTCCCGTCCGCCATCGTGCTGTGCATCGTCGGCGTCTATCTGTCGACCGGCACGCTGTTCGGCGTCGCCGTCATGCTGGTCTTCGCCGCGGTCGGCTATGCGATGACGGCGCTGGGCTATTCGGTCGTCATCTTCATCATCGCCTTTTTCCTCGGCAACCGGTTCGAACTTTCGCTCAACCAGTCGCTGACCCTGATCGACGGCGATTTCTCCGTCATGCTCGACCATCCCGTGGCGATCGCCCTGCTGGCGCTCGCGGTCCTGACCGCCTATTGGCTGGGCCGGAAGCGCCGCCCGGCAAACGGCCCGCCCGATTAACCGTTCCGGAGACCCGCCATGAAAAAAACCTACGACGGCGCCTGCCACTGCGGAAAGGTCCGCTTCGAGGTCACCGCCGACATCGACCATGTCCGGGTCTGCGACTGCTCGATCTGCCGGGTGCGCGGCGCGCTCATCCATCGGATGCCGGCGGAAGCGGTCAAGATCCACACGCCGCTGTCCGAACTGACCCTCTACCAGTGGGGATCCTACACGGGGAGGGACTATTTCTGCCCGGTCTGCGGGATCCTGCCGTTCCGCCGGACCAGCATGCCGACCCAGGCGGAAGTCGACACCGGGTCCGTTCCGTTCGACGGCTGGGCGGTCAACACCCGCTGCCTGAAGGATTTCGACATTTTCGACGCGCCGCAGAAGCGCATCTACCGCTCCCGGCCCGACGTCGCCGATATCCTGCCCGACACGCGCGAGTTCGGGGAAGCCGGGTAGCCGCCCGGCGCGCCGGCGGCAGGCCGGACCCGATTCTTCCCCGCTTCAGAGGATTGCTCTGAAAAAGGGGAGACCGCGCCGGGCGCTCCGCTTGCCTCAACCGTCATTTCGACCGAAGCGTAGCGAGTGGAGAAATCCGGCCGGCGACGGAGGCCGGCCAAGCGCTGAAACCTCGGGCGTCGACGGCGCGCTAGTCGGATTTCTCCACTCCACCCCGGCCGGGGGCCGGGGCTCCGGTCGAAATGACGGGACGGGATCAAGGACCGGGGCCGCCGCATGGAAATCGCCTCGCTCGTAGAAGACGCGGACGTCGCTGCCGTTGCCGTATCCGCAGGACTTGTCCACGCCGCAGAAAGGTGTAGCACCGCCTTCCGGTTTGCTGCATGAGTCGGGGAGGACGAACCGGCCCGGCCCCCTGCGTATCGGGGCCGCGTATCGGGGCCGCATTTCAGGACGGCATTCCAGGGCCGCGTTCCGGGAGGAAGACATGGACAAGCCGAAGAAGACGGCCGGGAACGGCAAGGCCGAAGCGCCGGCCCGCCCCCGGAAAATCGGCAACAAACGCTACGAGGAGGAGCTCTTCCGGCTCCAGCTCGAACTCGTGAAGATGCTCGAATGGATCAAGCACGAGGGGCTCAAGGTGGTGGTGATCTTCGAGGGGCGGGACGCGGCCGGCAAGGGCGGCGTCATCAAGCGCATCACCCAGCATCTGAGCCCGCGCATCTGCCGGGTGGTCGCCCTGCCCGCACCGACCGAGCGCGAGCAGACCCAGTGGTATTTCCAGCGCTACGTTCCGCATCTGCCCGCCGCCGGCGAAATGGTCCTGTTCGACCGGAGCTGGTACAACCGTGCCGGCGTCGAGCGGGTGATGGGTTTCTGCACCGAAGAGGAGCACCGGGAATTCCTGCGCTCCTGCCCGGAATTCGAGCGCATGCTCGTGCGGTCCGGCATCAAGCTCATCAAATACTGGTTCTCCGTCTCCGACGAAGAGCAGGAAAAGCGGTTCCAGAGCCGGCTCGAACAGGATCACAAACGCTGGAAGCTGAGCCCCATGGACCTGGAGTCGCGGCGCCGGTGGGTCGAGTATTCCAGGGCGAAGGACGAGAATTTCGCCCATACGGATATCAAGCAGGCGCCGTGGTACGTCGTCGATGCGGACGTGAAGAAGCACGCGCGGCTGAACTGCATCAGCCATCTGCTGAGCATGATCCCCTACGAGGACCTGACGCCGGAGCCGATCGAACTGCCGGAGCGCACGGAGGCCGGCGCCTATGTCCGGCCGCCGTTTTCCGACCAGACGCTGGTCCCGCCGGTCTACCCCGGCGAAGAATAGGCGAAACGCGGGCGGGTCGCCGGCGGCGCGGCCTTCGCTGCCGGACTTGCGCTCATTCCGATCCCTGAACCCATCCCGTCATTTCGACCGAAGCCCCGGCCTCCGGCCGGGGCGGAGCAGCCTGCCCTGAGCGTAGCCGAAGGGGAGAAACCCGATCGGCGCTCCCCCGGAAAACAGCGGCGACGCCGCAGGCTCCGGCCTCTGGCCGGCCTCCGTCGCCGGCCGGATTTCTCCGCTACGCGGCTGACGCCGCTCCGGTCGAAATGACGGGATGGGCAAGCGGCGCGCCCGGCGCGCGTTTCGCAGAAGAATCTTCTGAAGGGGGGAGGAAGCCGGGTCAGGCCGCCGCGACCTCGACCAGGGTGTCGGAGAAGGTCGGGGCGTTGCCGTAGTCGGCGAAGGCCGGCGGGTTGATCGCGTTCACCGTGGCGCCGTTGCGGCTGCCCTTCACCCAATAGCCCATCGGCGCCACGACGACGCCGGGCCGCGCATCCTCGCTGACCTCGGCCAGCGCATGGAAATCGCCGCGGTCGTTGAACACCCGGACTTCGCTGCCGCCGGCAATGCCGCGCGCGTCGGCGTCCGCCGGATGGATCGTGACCGTCTGCTCGCCAGCGTGATGCAGTTGCGTGCCCAGGTTGCCGTAGGACGAGTTCAGGAAGGCGTGGCTCTTGGGCGAGATCATGTTGAGCGGATAGCGGGCCGCGAGGTCCGGGTTGGTGTCGGGCGACTCGTTCTGCGGCACGAAATCGGGCAGCGGATCGAGGGGTTCGCCCGGCTGGTGGGCCAGGTAGCCCTGGCGGAACAGCGGCAGCACCATGTTGCCGCCCGCGGCCATCGAGGACTTGAACTCGACCTTGCCGGACGGCGTCGGGAAATTGCCCTCGCGGTGGGGCACGAAATCGTCCGGCGAGCCGACCTTGAGGCGCGCGTAGCCGGTCTTGCGCAGGCCGTCGAGATCGATGCCTTCGAGGGCGGGATTGCTCCAGTCGAGCGCGTCGACCGCCATCTCTTCGTCCGTGCGCTGCCAGTAGGGATCGTCGAAGCCCATGGCGCGGGCCAGCCGGCGGAACAGCTCGGTGTTCGGCACCGCCTCGCCGCGCGGCGCGATCGCCGGTTCGTTCAGCGTCAGATAGAGATGGCCCCAGGAGAACATGAGGTCGAACTGTTCGAGCTGGGTCGTCGCCGGCAGGACGATATCGGCGTAGCGCGCCGTATCGGTGATGAAATGCTCGCTGACAACGGTGAACAGGTCTTCGCGCTCCAGGCCGCGCAGCACCTTGCCCTGCTCCGGGGCGACCACGGCGGGATTGGAATTGTAGACGAACAGCGACGAGATTTTCCGGTCGAGCTCGCCGGTCAGCGCCGGGCCGAGCCGCCACTGGTTGAGCACCGGCGTGCCCTCGGGGATCAGATCGGGCCGGCTGATGTCGTCCCATTTCATCGGGAAGGCCCAGATCGGCATGTGCAGGATGCCGCCGCCGCAATGGCGCCACGAGCCGACCAGCCCGGGCAGGCAGGACAGGGCGCGCACGGTGTTGCCGCCCGACGCGTTGCGCTCGATCGCGACGCCCATGCGGATGACCGAGGGCTGGGCGGTGGCGAACTCGCGCGCCAGCGTCCGGACGTCGGCGGCGGAAAGGCCGGTGATCGCGGCGACCCTGTCCGGCGTGAAACCGGCTGCGCGGTCTTTCAGCTCCTCGTAGCCGACCGTGTAGTTCGCGACATAGTCGTGGTCGACAAGGTCTTCGGCGATGATGACGTTGATCATGCCGAGCGCGAGGGCGGCGTCGGTGCCCGGCTTGATCGGCAGGTGCCAGTCGGCCTGTTTCGCCGTGCGGGTGGCGACCGGGTCGACGACGACGACCTTGGCGCCGCGGCGCTGGGCCTCGGCGATGAACGGCCAGTGGTGCAGGTTGTTGCTGATCGTGTTGATCGCCCACAGGACGATGTAGCGGGAGTGGACGAAGCTTTCCGGATCGACCGCCGCGGTCGGCCCGCAGGTCATGAAGAAGGCGGTGATGGCGGCGGAATCGCAGAAGGTGCGCTCGGCGACGGTTGCGCCCAGCTTGTTGAAGAAGGCGTCGCCGACATTCAGCCCGTTCAGGATGCCCTCGGTGCCGAGATAGCTGTAGGGCAGGATGGCGGCCGGCCCGTCGCGATCGACGATCTCCTTCCAGCGGCCCGAGATTTCGTCCAGGGCCTCGTCCCAGCCGAACGGCTCGAATTTCCCCTCGCCCTTGGCGCCGGTCCGGCGCAGCGGGGTCAGCACCCGGTTGTCGCTGTAGACCCGGTTCTCGTAGTCGTTGACCTTGACGCACAGGCCGCCCTGGGTGAACGGGTGGTCCGGGTTGCCCCGCACGTTGACGACCTTGCCGTCGCTGACGGTCGTCAGCATCGCACAGGTATCGGGACAATCGTGCGGACAGGCGCTGAATACGGTCTTTTCGCTCATCGAATTTCTCCAAACCCGGACACATGGCCGGCTTTCGTCGCGAAACCGGCGCGGAAGGCAGTAGCACGGCCGTGCGGGGCCTGCATTACGGCGCCTTGCGGTTCGCTTACAGCATTTTGCTCTTCTCGCCGCCGGGTCCCGCATTTCGGTTGACCGGCTTTTCGGCGCGCGCCAAGGTTCGGCGCGACTCGAGGCGCCATCGTGTCGATCCGCTTCGAAAGGGGGCGCCGTGGCCAGACTGGCCGGACACGGCAGGGCAAAATACACCACCGGGACGTTGCTCGGCAGCAGCCGGGACCGGGGATGGACCGGCCTGCTCGCCGAACGCTGGAGCCATACCGAAGGCGACCTCGGCGAGGTCCGGCCGCGCGAAACCGAAATCGTCGTCATGCTGGAGGGCTGCGTCCATGTCCGCCGGCGCGGCGACGGGCGGCTGCAGCATCACGATGCGGTCCCCGGCACTGTCTGGCTGTGCCCGGCCGGCATTCGCGAGGACATGATCCATATCTACGGCGATATTCCCGAAACCGTACACATGTACCTGCCGGCGCCGCCGCTGTCCGAAACCGCCCTCCGGGAACTCGACCTCGATCCCGGCGCCGTCGGCCTGCACTACGACGGCGGCTTCCGCGATCCGCTGATCGAGCATATCGCACGGGCGGTCCGGGCCGAGATGGCCGATCCGGCGCCCGGCGGCAAGATGCTGGCGGAGACCCTGGCGTTCGCGCTCGGGGTTCAGATCCTGCGCCGCCATTCGAACCTGAATCCGGGAGCGGTTGCGCTGCCGGGCGTCCGCGGCGCGCTCGATGCCCGGCGGCTCCGGCGCGTCGTCGATTACATCGAGGCGCATCTCGGCGAAGACCTGTCCATAGAGGCGCTCGCGGAGGTGGCCTGCCTCAGCCCGTTTCATTTCGCCCGCGCGTTCAAGGCCGCGACCGGGACGGCGCCGCACCGCTATCTGACGGGCCGGCGCATCGGACGCGCCAGGGCGCTGTTGGCCGAAGGCCGGCTGCCGCTGGCCGAAATCGCCGAGATTTGCGGGTTTTCCTCCCAGCCGCATTTCACCTACTGGTTCAAGCGCCTCGTCGGCGCCACCCCCGGCGCCTACCGCGAGAGCCGCGGCCGGGCCTGAATTGCCGCAGCGCCGGCGGGTCTTCGGAGAGGTCGGAGCGGTCTGCGTCTGGCGATCCGCGGTCAGGCAGGCATCGGGCGTTCGCCTTTGGGCTCCGGTACCGGATCGCCGAATTCCCGGGCCGTATCGATCCGGAGTTGCATCGCGTCGTTAATGTTCCGAAGGGCGGTTTCCTGCGTGTCGCCGTGCGCCATGCATCCCGGCAGCTCCGGGACTTCGGCAACGAAAACCCGGTCTTCATCGCTCCAATAGAGAACGATCCCGTATTTGTGCATCGGTCGTCTCCGGGACTGCGCTCCCGCAGCCCGGCCCTACACCCGCAAAATCTTGCCCGGGTTCATGATGTCGTCCGGGTCGAGGGCCTTTTTGATCATGCGCATGAGGGAGACGGCCTCGCCGTGTTCGGCGATCAGGAAGTCCATCTTGCCCATGCCGATGCCGTGCTCGCCGGTGCAGGTGCCCTCCATGGCGATGGCGCGGTGGACCAGGCGCTCGTTGACCGCGTTGGCCCGGGCCATCTCGTCCGCATCCTCCTTGTCGGCGATCAGGACGAGGTGGAAATTGCCGTCGCCGACATGGCCGACGATGGGCGCGATCAGGTTGTTCTCCCTGATGTCGTTCTGGGTCTCGACGATGCATTCGGCGAGCCGGCTGATCGGCACGCAGACATCCGTCGCCCAGACCTCGGCGCCCTTGCGGATATTCTTGGCGGCGTAGGCGGCGTCGTGGCGCGCCTGCCACAGCTTCGCCCGCTCCTCGGCGCTCGCCGTCCACTGGAAATCGCCGCCGCCCCATTCGTCGGAGATCGCCTTGACCATCTCGGCCTGCTCGGTCGTGCCGGCCTCGGTGCCGTGGAACTCGAACCACAGCATCGGCGCCACCGGCAGGTCGGTGCCGGAATAGTCGTTGGTCGCCTTCATCTGCACTTCGTCGGCGATCTCGATGCGCGCGACCGGGATGCCGAGCTGGATGGTCTCGATCACCGTGTTGACCGCCGCTTCGAGCGAGGGATAAGCGCACAGGGCCGAGACGATGGATTCGGGAATGCCGTAGAGCCGGAGCGCGATTTCGGTAATCACGCCCAGCGTGCCCTCGGAGCCGACGAACAGGCGGGTGAGGTCGTAGCCGGCCGACGACTTGCGCGCCCGCTGCGCCGTCTTGACGATGCGGCCGTCGGCGGTGACGACGGTGAGGCCGAGCACATTTTCGCGCATCGTGCCGTAGCGTACGGCGTTGGTGCCGCTGGCGCGCGTGGCGGTCATGCCGCCGATCGAGGCGTCGGCGCCCGGATCGATCGGGAAGAACAGGCCGGTGTCGCGCAGATATTCGTTGAGCTGCTTGCGTGTCACGCCGGGCTGGACCCGGCAGTCCAGGTCCTCGGCGTTGACCTCCAGTACCGCGTCCATGCGCGTCACGTCGATGCACAGGCCGCCGTTCAGCGCCGCGACATGGCCTTCGAGCGACGTGCCGGTGCCGAACGGGATGACCGGCACCCGGTATTCGGCGCAGACCCCGACCGCCTCGGCGATCTCCTCGGTCGATTCGGCGTAGAACACGGCGTCCGGCGGCACGACCGGGTGATGGTCCTCGCCCTTGCCGTGCTGCTCGCGCACGGATTCGGAGGTCGACAGCCGGTTGCCGAAGCGCTGCCGGAGCACGCCGACCGCCTCCCCGATCCGCGACTCCGGCCGGTGCTCGACCGTGCGGTGTATCTGCAGGGCCATGCCGGCGCCCTCCCCGTTTCGCGCGGGCTGCGGCGAACCCGCTTCCGCTCCGGCATTTGCTTACGCCACCGCCGGCCTTCCGGCAAGCGGGGCGGCAAGCGGGGCGGCAGGCGGGGCGGCAACCCGAATCCATCCTGCGGCGAACGAAAGGCTGCAAACGGCGCCGTATCGCATTCGTCTAAATTGCCCTCGATAGTGCAAACCTCGGATTTTATCGGCCCGCCCCATAGCGCATAAGCGATCCTGCAACCGCTGTTCGCAGGACAACCGCAATGAAAAAAGAATCGCCGCTCGGGAACGGGCCCAGGCCCTTTCGGTGGACCGCCCTGATATCGCTTGGCGTCATCGTGAGCGCGTTCACCTTCATGACCAACGGAATTCAGCTGCTCGGCGGGAAAATCGCATTCCCGCATGTCCAGGAAGCCCACGGCGACGGGGACGGCGACGGCGACGGCGACGGAGATGGGGACGGCGATGGAGATGGGGACGGCGACGGCGACGGAGACGGCGACGGAGATGGCGACGGCGATGGAGACGGCGATGGCGACGGAGACGGAGACGGGGACGGCGACGGCGACGGCGATGGAGACGGCGATGGAGACGGGGATGGCGACGGGGACGGCGACGGAGATGGCGACGGGGACGGCGACGGGGACGGAGACGGAGACGGCGATGGGGATGGCGACGGGGACGGCGATGGCGATGGCGACGGGGATGGCGATGGCGATGGCGACGGAGACGGCGATGGGGATGGCGACGGGGACGGCGACGGGGACGGCGACGGGGACGGCGACGGGGATGGAGACGGAGACGGAGACGGCGATGGCGACGGCGATGGCGACGGAGACGAAGGCTGGGGCTGGTCGGATAGCGGCGGCGCCATGTGAGACCTACGGCGAAATGCGGTATTTCACCAAAATCGGCGGGAATATCGACATATCCCCGATCCTGGCCGAACTGGCGGCGGTTCCGCAGCTCTGGCATGCGGACCGAAGCCGCCAAAGAAAAGTCCGGTGCCAGCGAAATACATTGAATATTTTTCTTCGAACTCCCAGGAAACCTCTACCGGCCGGAGCGAAAAACGCGAACGACGTTCATGAAAGCCGGGTCGCTCCGGCGGCGCGCAAACTCCCTGCCGCCCTGAAATTCTGCGAAACGATTGCGAAACGATCGGGCGGTGAACTCGGCCGCGCGACGCTCGTATCGCTCCTGCCCGGCAAGAAGGTGTTTCCGCACGTCGACGCAGGTGCGTACTACCGGATCAGAGACCGGTATCACCTGGTCCTGAAAAGCTCCCGGGGAAGCCCGCTCACGGCCGAAGGCGAAACAGCGCTCATGTGGCCCGGAGAACTCTGGGCATTCGACAACAAGGTCACGCATTCGGCCGAAAACCGATCGGGCGAGCCGCGCGTGCATCTCATATTCGATATCCTGCCTCCGCCCGGGCAGGGGTTATACGTCCATCCGGCAATTTAGCGGGACCGCCGGGCGTCCGAAGAGGAATGCGCTTCGGCCCGGTTTAACCCGGATTTCTCACCACGGTCATGGTCTGCGCGGCGCTGTCGGGCCGGCAGGGCAGGAAAGCCGCGCCGCGCGATGCGGGACATCGGGCAAGCGGCTTGACGCACCCTGCCGGCCC
>JAJEGH010000002.1 GCA_022819985.1 Alphaproteobacteria bacterium
CGGCGTCGGCGATGCGCGCTATCTCTACCAGTGGGTCGAGCGCAACGCCGCGCTGCGCCGCAACCCGACGCTGGAGGAAGTCGGCAACACCGGCCTGTACCTGATTTCCCCGCTCAGCGCCGGAGTCAGCGGCGAGGTCCATCATGTCGACTGCGACTACAACGTCATCGGCATGGGCGTGGTGGACTGACGGCGAAACGGCCGCTGCGGTCGCGGCCGGGATTTCGAGATTGATTCTAAACTACGCGATACCATATATTGGGCGTTATGAAAGACCGCCCTTTCACGCCGATGCTGGAGCGCCTGCGCGATGCCGGGCTGCGGCCGACGCGCCAGCGGCTGGCGCTCGCGCGCCTGCTGTTCGGGGGCGGCAACCGGCACGTCACCGCCGAGCAGCTCCATGCCGAGGCGCGGCGCGAAGAGATCCCGGTCTCGCTGGCGACCATCTACAACACGCTCAACCAGTTCCGCAAAGCCGGCCTGCTGCGCGAGGTCGTGGTCGATTCCGGCCGCTCCTGGTTCGACACCAACCTGGAAAACCATCACCACTTTTTCCACGAGGCGACCGGCGCGCTGACCGATTTCGAGGCCGAGGGCCTGGCGGTGGAGGGCGTACCCCGGGCGCCGGCCGGCACGGAGATCGATCGGGTCGAGGTCATCGTCCGCTTGCGCGATGCCGGATAGGCGTCTGCACCGGCGGCAACGCCGCCCTTCCAATAAATTAGAACGAATCTAAACTGTTGACTCGATCCGCGTCTTTCGCCTAGACAGGCTTCAGCGCCGCTCCGGCGGCGGATTTCACCTTCCGCGACCGCCGGAAACTGCCTTCCCGGCGGCGCATCGGCCCAACAGAGGAGAACCGGCCATGTCCCTGAAAGACTCCAAGACTGAACAGAATCTCAAAGACGCGTTCGCCGGCGAGAGCCAGGCCAACCGCCGCTATCTGTATTTCGCCCAGAAGGCCGATGTCGAGGGCTACAACGACGTCGCCGCCGTGTTCCGCTCGACCGCCGAAGGCGAGACCGGCCACGCCCACGGCCATCTGGCTTACCTCGAAGAGACCGGCGACCCGGCGACTGGCGAGCCGATCGGCGACACCGAGAACAACCTGAAAGCCGCCATCGCCGGCGAGACCCACGAATATACCGACATGTATCCGGGCATGGCCCGCACCGCCCGCGACGAGGGCTTCGACGAGATCGCCGACTGGTTCGAGACCCTGGCGAAAGCCGAGCGCAGCCACGCCGGCCGCTTCCAGAAGGCGCTCGACGAGATCGCCTGACCGCCCGCACGGGCCGGGCCGGCGGGGCCGGGCGGCAACCGTCCGGTCCCGGCTCCGGCCCGCGCCTTCCCATTCCCGCACCGCATCCCGATATCCGGACCGGACGCCATGTCGGAAGGCAGCCTGGAAGCGCCCGTCCGCCACGCCATTCCGTGGCAGGACGCGGCGTATTACGACGAAGCGGCGCTCGACGCCGAGCTGCGCCGCGTGTTCGACGTGTGTCACGGCTGCCGGCTCTGCTTCAACCTGTGCGATTCCTTCCCGACCCTGTTCGACCTGATCGACGCGGCCGGCGACGCCGAGCTTGAAGGCGTCGACAGCGCGGACTTCCGGAAGGTCGCCGACGGCTGCACGCTGTGCGACATGTGCTTCATGACGAAGTGCCCCTATGTGCCGCCGCACGAGTTCGACCTCGATTTCCCCCATCTCATGCTGCGCTACCGGGCGGTCGAGAATCGCAACGGCAGGCGCGGGTTCCGGGAGCGGCAGCTCACCCGCACCGACCGCAACAACCGGCTGGGCCGGGCCGCATCCGGCCTCGCCAACTGGGCGACCCGGCGCGGCAACCGTCTGACCCGGCCGGCCCTCGAGGCGGTCGCGGGCGTGCACCGGGACGCCGCCCTGCCCGCCTTTGCGCCCCGGACCCTTGAGCAGCGCGCGGCCGCCGAGACGCCGGAGATCGACCGGAACGCGCCGGCCCACGGCCGCAAGGCGGCGATCTACGCGACCTGCTACGGCAACGGCAACAATCCGGAGATCGGCGTCGCCCTGCTCAAGGTGCTGGCGCGCAACGGCGTCGAGACCGAAATCGTCTATCCCGGCTGCTGCGGCATGCCCCAGATGGAACAGGGCGACCTGAAGGCCGTCGCCGCCGCCGCGGCGCGGACGGCCGCAGCGTTCCGGCCGTGGATCGACCGGGGCTACGCCATCGTGGCGACGGTCTCCTCCTGCGCCCTGATGCTGAAATTCGAATGGCCGCTGCTGCTGCCGGACAATGAGGATGTCCGCCTGCTCTCGGAGAACTGCTTCGACGCGGCGCAATATGTCGTCGACATCGCGAAGACCGAAGGGCTGGCCGAGGGGCTGCAACCGCTCGACGGCGGCGTCACCCTGCACGTCGCCTGCCATGCGCGAGCGCAGAATATGGGCGTCAAGGCCGCCGAACTGCTGCGCCTGATCCCGGGAACGAAGCCGAAGATCCTGGCGCGCTGTTCGGGCCACGGCGGCTCGTGGGGCGTGATGAAGGAGAATTTCGAGACCGGCATGAAGGTCGGCAGGCCGGTCATGCGCGACGCCGCCAAGGCCGGCAATCCGTATATCGCCTCCGAATGCCCGCTCGCCGGCGCCCATATCCTCCAGGGCATGGAACGGATCGACGGCGCCGAACCGCCCGACCGCGCGCCCCACCCGATCGAGCTGTTCGCCAAGGCTTACGGTTTCTAGGCCGTTGAATCCGTCCCTCGAGACGGGGCTTGGCACGGGCGAAATTAATGTTAACTATATTAACATGATGGATTCCAGGGAAAAAGATCGGACCGGTGGCCTGCGCAAGAGCGGCTATCACCACGGCAATCTGAAAGAGGCGCTGGTCTCGGCGGCGCGGGTTCTGATCCTGGAGAAGGGGCCGCACGGCTTCTCGCTGATCGAGGCCGCGCGCCTGGCCGGCGTCAGCCCGGCTGCGCCCTACCGCCATTTCAAGGACCGGGAAGCGCTGTTGGCGGAAGTGGCGCGGCGCGGCTACGCCAAATTCTCCGACAGCCTGGAAAAGGCCTGGGGCGCCGGCGAACCGGACCGGCTGACCGCCTTCCGGCGTCTCGGCCACGCCTATCTCGATTTCGCCCTGACCGAGCGGGCCTACTACGCCGCGATGTTCGAGGCCGAACTGCCCCCCGACGGCGACCCGGCATTTCACGACGCGGCCGACCGCGCCTACCGCACGCTCTCGGCGGTGACGGACCGGCTTGAAAGCGCCAGCGGCACGGAACGGCCCGTGCCGCCCGAAGCGGTGTTTTTCCACATCTGGTCTCTTGCCCACGGAGCCGCGACCCTGGGAAAAGGCAGCGCCGCCCCCGCCCTGTCGCGCCACCGGATGCTCGATCTGGGCGTGGAACTGTACCTCAAGGGTCTTGGCGTTGCGCCGTAACGCGGCGTCGGGAAGTGGAATTTTTTTCGACGGAGCTCTTGTACGCGGGCGTTCCTTCCCCATCTATGTGAAGTCGTTTTACATTGACGGCAGAACCAACCGAGGAGGACTTCAATGACCGCAGCATCGATGGCCCGGGAAAACCCCGCCCGCCACAGCCGCGAGTGGACCGGACCCAGCCTGCCGAAACCGGCATGGATTGCGATCATGGTCCTGGGATTCATCCTGTTCTGGCCGATCGGCCTCGCGATTCTGGGTTTCCTGCTGTTCACCGGCCGACTCGGCAGCTGCGCCGATTCCTGCGACTGGGTGAGCATGAAGAGCCGGATGCGCCGGGGTCCGTCGACCGGCAACGCCGCCTTCGACGAATATCGCGAGGAAACCCTGCGCCGGCTGGACGAGGAACGCCGCGAGTTCGCCATGTTCATGGACCGGCTGAGGCGCGCCAAGGACCAGGCCGAGTTCGACCAGTTCATGGCCGAGCGCAACGGCGGCGGCTTTGCCGGCAGCGCCTATGCCGGCGGCGGCCCGAACGGCAACGGTAATAGCGACGGCCCGAACGGCAAGCCGTCCGCCTCCTGACCCTCCCCGAGGGCCGCCCGCCCTCCGCCCGCTCCTTCCCTCTCCCTCCCCTTCTGGAGCCCGGTTCGAAACGGACCGGGCTTCTTTCTTTTCCCGAATCGTTTGCCGGGCGGCCGCGTACGCGCCGCCGGGCGGTGCCGCCCCGGTTGAGGCAGGCCGGCGGCCGGCCTATTTTGGGCCCGCCATGACCGAGCCCGCCGAAGCCGCCGCCCAGGTCCGCCTCAAGAAACAGGCGACGATCGCCTCGGTCGCGGTCGCGGCGCTGTTGATCGCCGCCAAACTCGGCGCCTGGCTGGTCACGGATTCCGTCGCCGTCCTCTCCTCGCTGGTCGATTCCCTGCTCGACGCCGCGGCTTCCGTCGTCACCCTGGTCGCGGTGCGCTATGCGGTCGAGCCGGCCGACCGCGAGCATCGCTTCGGCCACGGCAAGGCCGAGGCGCTGGCCGGCCTCGGCCAGGCCGCGTTCATCTGCGGCTCGGGCGCGCTGCTGCTGATCGAGGCGATACGGCGCCTATTCGATCCGCGCGCCGTGCGCGAGGAGGCGGTCGGCATCGCCGTGATGGTCTTCTCCATCGTGCTGACCCTGGCGCTGGTCGCCTTTCAGCGCCACGTCGTGCGGCGCACCCGCTCCGTCGCGATCGAGGGCGATTCGCTGCACTATGCCGGCGACCTGGCGCTCAACGGCAGCGTCATCGTTGCGCTCGGCGCCCATGCGCTGTGGGGCTGGACCTGGCTCGATCCGCTGTTCGCCGTCGGCATCGTGCTGTGGCTGCTGTGGAACGCGCGCAAGGTCGGCATGGCCTCGCTCGACATGCTGCTGGACCGCGAACTGCCGGACGCGGAGCGGGAGCGAATCCGGGAGATCGCGCTCGGCCACCCGGAGGTCCGCTCGCTGCACGACCTGCGCTCGCGCCGCTCGGGTGCCGATACCTTCATCCAGTTCCACCTGGAGATGGATCCGGACATGTCGCTGATGCGCGCCCACACCATCGCCGACGAGGTCGAGGCCGCCATCCTGCAGGCCTTCCCCAGCGCCGAGGTCATCATCCACCAAGACCCCGAAGGCCTGGAAGAGGAGCACCCGACCCTGGCGGCGAGCTAGCCGATCGACGATATCCGGCCGCCGGCTGTCAGAGAGTTCCTTTTGTAATACCCAACCGCTTTGGTTACTATATTGAGCGATGCCGACCGTGCTCCGAAGCGATGGCCTGCGCGTCGTTATCTATGCGAACGACCATCGGCCTGCTCATGTGCATGTAGTCGGCGCCGACAAGGAGGCGGCGTTCGAACTCAACTGCCCGGAGGGACCGCCGAAACTGCGCAGCAGCCGCGGTTTACGCTTCCGGGAAGTGAAGCGCATCGGCGAAGCCCTGACCCGGGCGCTGTGGGACTTGTGCGAAGAATGGAGAAGGCTTCATGGCCGTTACTGAAAGAGATCTCGAAAGGGCCGAGGCCCGGACGCGGGAAGAGCGCGAGGGCGGCTACGTCCTGTCCGCCCGGTACGACCGGCGCAGGCGGCGCGTTGTCGTCGAGCTGAGCACCGGCATTGAGGTGACATTTTCTCCGGCATCGGCCGAAGGACTGGCCGGGGCCTCGCCCGAGAATCTGGCGCACATCGAAGTCAGCCCCAGCGGGACGGGGCTGCACTGGCCGCAACTCGATGCCGATCTTTACGTTCCGGCCCTGTTGCAGGGCATTTTCGGTTCCCGAAGCTGGATGGCCGCCCGCCTCGGCGCCGCAGGAGGCAGGTCCCGCTCGGAGGCCAAGACGACCGCAGCACGGAAAAACGGACGCAAGGGGGGGCGCCCGCGCCAAATTGCGAGCGGAATGAGCGAGCCGGACGCGTCCGCGAATTTGCCTCGATCCGCTGCTGTCGTGCGCAAGGTACGCCGGCTGATCGATCTCGACAGCATCGAACTCGGCGCGGAATTTTTCCCGGCGCATCTTTCGGTTGCCCTGATCGACGCCATCCTCACCGCCCGGCTTCGGTATGAGGCGCAGGTTGTGCCGCTTGTGAAGCGATATTGCAGGTTTTTTGGGCTCCGGCGGCTTAGAACGGATCGAAGTTGCCTGCCCCCGCCGCGCGATCAGGAGACCCTGCAGGATCTGGTCAACCACTACGAAGCGTTCGGCGTTCGAAGAATGGAAGATGAAATATTCGGTGCCCGCTACCGCTCTCCCGGAACCGGTATTTCGAAGGTCGAGAACATCCGTCGCGCGGCGGTCGCGCTCCGGAAGATCGGACTCGAAAACCTTCAGGATGCAGCGTCGCGGGATCCCGATGAGATCGCATGCGTATTGCGACCGTTAAAGGGAATCGGGGCGCAGACAATTCACATGTTCCTGATGTATGCCGGCAACGAGAACTATGTGAAGGGAGACGTTCATATCCGCAGATTTGTGGCCGACGCTTTAGACAGAAAAAGCGTATCCGCGGCCGAAGCGGAACAAGTCGTTCAGGAAGCCGCCGGAATACTCGGCGTCGCCCCAAGGCATCTCGACTATGCGATTTGGCGGCACGCATCGGGAGCAAGATGAGAAGCGACTCCCGACCAATGGAGCATATGGAGACCGCTTCGGCAGCTTGCCCAGGCATTGCCTCGACCGTCGGGAATACCCCGCCTCAGCCCCGCCGCTCCAGCCGGCGCAGCAGCAGGGCGAAGCCGATGGCGGTGGCGGTCAGCCCGACGATCAGCCACGGGCCCTGGGGCCAGCCACCGGCGGCGACCAGCGTGGCGAAAATCGGCGGCGAGGCGAGCTGCCCGACATTGGTGCTCTGCTGAATGAGCCCGTTGACGCCGGCGACCCGGTTTCTGTCCGGCGCGTGGCGCGTCACGCTGCCGAAGATCGACGACGGCAGCAGGCCGCCGCCGCCGGAGAAGACGAAGGCGAACACCAGGCGCGCCTCGCCGCTGAAACCGGGCTGGTAGGTCAGCCAGCCGGCGATCCCCATGGTCGTCAGCGCCACGATCATCAACAGCCAGCGCGGCGCCCCGCGATGGCCGAGCCAGCCGCCGGTGAGGTTGCCGGCCGCGTTGGCCCAGATCGCCAGCGCCACCCAGGCCGCCGCTGCCGATTGCGAATAGCCGTGGTGCTCGATGAGGTATTTCGGCAGGAAACCGAGAATCGGCAGATAGGCCGCGGCATAGAGGCCCATGACCAGCATGAGCAGCCACGGCCCGGTGCGGCCCAGCACGCCGGCCAGCTCGCGCCACGGCCCCGGCCCGGCGGCGCCCGGCCCGGCGGGATCCGGCGCGGCCCGGGTGGCGGCCCAGAACAGGCCGGCGAACAGCCAGACCAGGCCGGCATTGACGATCCAGAGGCCGCGCCAGCCGGCAAGCGCGAGCAGGAGCGGCGTCAGCAGCGTCATGACCGCCATGCCGGTCGGCATGAAGGAGCCCCACATGCCCATGGCGAGGCCCTGGTCGCCCGGCTGGCTTGCCCGCAGCATCAGCGCCGGCGCGGAGACCAGCACGGTGATCGACCCCACGCCCTCGACCATCCGCGAGAGCAACAGCAGGGTCAGACCGTCCGACAGGCCGCCCGCCGCGGCGCCGAGCCCGGTCGCCAGAAGCCCCGTGAAGGCCACCCGGCGGATGCCCCATCGGTCGGCGTAGACACCGGCGATCGCGCCGATGGCGGCGGCCAGGGCGTGGAACACGGCCAGCACCCAGCCGGCTTCGACCAGATCGAGGCTTAGTTCGCGCTGCAGGGTCGGTATGGCCGCCGGCAGCTTGCCGATCTGGAAGGCCACCATGATGCCGGCGAACATGCCCAGCAGGACAATCGTCCAGCGGGTGCGCATCCCGGCGCTGTCGGACCGGGGCGCCGGCACGGCGGCGCCTTTTCGGCGGATCGGGGCCGGGCCGGCGGCCTATTCGTCCCGGACCGGGTTCGACAGCACGCCGATGCCCGAAATATCGACCTCGACCGTGTCGCCGTCCTTCATGAAGAGCGGCGGGTTGCGCTTGAAGCCGACGCCGCCCGGCGTGCCGGTGACGATCACATCGCCCGGCGCCAGCGTCGTAAATCCGGAGATGTATTCGATCAGGTAGGGCACCGTGAAGATCAGCAGGTCGGTCGTGGAATTCTGGACCTCCTGGCCGTTCAGTCGGGTCTTGAGATGCAGGGCGGACGGATCGGGAATCTCGTCGGTCGTCACCAGCCACGGCCCGAAGCCGCCGGTGCCCTCGAAATTCTTGCCCGGCGTGAACTGGTGGGTATGGCGCTGCCAGTCGCGGATCGAGCCGTCGTTGTAGCAGCTGTAGCCGGCGACATGGCCGAGCGCGTCGGCCTCCTTCGCATGGCGCGCCGGCGAACCGATCACGACCGCCAGCTCGCCTTCATAGTCGAATTTGGTCGAGTTGACCGGCCGGATCATCGGCGCGCCGTGGCCGACCTGGGTGTTGGCCCAGCGGGTGAACAGCACGGGATAGTCGCTGTCGGACCGCCCGGTCTCCTCGATATGGGATTTGTAGTTGAGGCCGACGCAGATCACCTTGTCCGGGTCGGGAATGACCGGCAGCAGGCTGATATCGGCCAGCGCCGCCGCCGGCCCCTGTCCGGCCGCCCGCTCGGCCGCCTCCTTGAGCAGGCCGGCTGCCAGCGCCGCTTTCAGGCTCGGAGCGAGGCCGCCCAGATCGATGACCGAGTCGCCGTCCACGGCGCCCCAGGTCGGTGTGTCGTTCAGGATGAAGGATGCGAGTTTCATGGAAAATTCCTGTCGGGAGTCCTGTCGGGGTGAGGGCGCGCGCCGCCGGACGGCGACGCAACGGCGAAGGGAAAGCGGCGGCCGGGCTAGCCGGCGCCGGGCGCCAGCACGAAGCGGCGGTCGCAATAGGGGCATTCGACGAAATCGCCGGCGCCCATGTTGAGATAGACTTTCGGATGGCCCAGCGCCCCGCCCCCGCCGTCGCAGGACACGCTGCGCTCGGTCACCTCGATAATCTCGGGAGCGTCGGTCTCTGCCATCGGGAACGATCCTGCCGGATTGCGGAAGCCGGGCCGGATATTACCCGACGCCCGATGCGGCGCAACCGCCTGTCCGGGCGCCTGTCCGGGCGCCTGTCCGGGCGCGAGACAAATGCGCCCTGGGGCCGGCGTGCCGGCTGCCCCGCTTGCCGCAGGCGCGCTGTGCCGGACCGGAGGGCGCGTTCTCCGTTGACGGCAGGACCGGGTGGCGGTATCCGCCGCGCCCATGAACCGGTCGGGCACATCGAAACGGTGGCGGTGGCGCGTCGGAATGGCGGCCGTACCGGATTGATTGTGCCTCGAACCTAGAACGCACGACAGGGCCGCCCCGGAAGGACAGCGGCCTTTTTCGACCCTGTAGTTCTCTTCCCGAGCCCAGGCCGCAAAGGAAGGGATCATGCTCGATACCGAACACCGCACCGCCCGCCGGTCGGCCAAGTCGCCTGACGCCCTTTCCCGCAGCGGCCGGGAAGGCTAGGTTCCCGGAACCGATTTCCCGGAACCGGTTTGCCCGAATGGGGTTCATGCGCAGGAGTACAGGATGAAGTTCAGAATCGAATATTGCGTCGTTTGAAACTACGAACCGCGGGCGCTCCGTGCGAGCGACAGGTTCTCGAAAATCGACGGCGCCGAGGTCGAACTGGTCAAGGGCGGCAACGGCGTGTTCGAGATCAGCCTCGACGGCGACCTGGTCTTTTCCAAGAAAGCGTTGGGCCGCTTCCCCGAAGAGCACGAACTCGACGCGATCGCCGCGCGGGCGTGAGGCCGGCTGCCGGTCGAACCGGTACCTCTCCGAAATTTCTCGACGGACTCGTGTCACACAGAGTCCGGCTGCACCGTCTCCCTGTCGAAGGGAGACGACGATGAAATTGCTGCTGTACCTGCTGGCCGTCTATCAGGCTGCGAACGGAGCCTTCATGCTGGCCGCCCCGGAAACCTGGTACGCCGTGACGCCCGGGGCACAGCATACCGGTCCGGCGAACGGCCACTTCGTCCGCGATATCGGCCTCGCCTATCTGGCGGCAGCCTCAGCTCTGGCGCTGGCCGCGCAAAACAAAAACCGTCCAGCGCTCGTTTGGATCGCGTTCGTCTTTCTGGGCGGGCATGCGGCGCTGCATCTGGTGGAAGCGATGCTGCACGGCACGACTGCGCCGGCCGCCCTGCGCGATGCGGGATTGATCCTGATCCCGGCATTGGCGCCGCTGCTCGCCCTGCGGCGCAGGGACCGTGCGGCAGGGGACGTTTCGTGATCGGCTGGGTCCTGAAGAACCGGGCTGCCCGGTTCGGCGAACGGTACGGATACGATACCGGATATTTCCGGAATCTGACCGATATCGACCGGAGCGGAGCGTTCGGGCTGGCGCTGGCCTCGTTCTTCGTCCGCTACAGGTTCGGACTGGCATCGGGGCCGTATTTCGCTGCCAGGATCGTGGCGACGCGGCACGCCGATTGCGGCCCGTGCCTGAAGCTGGCGATCGACATGGCTGTCGACTCAGGCGTTCCGTCGGAGGATATCCGGACATTGCTGCCCGCTTCGGAACAGGCGCCGCCGGGCATGCGATTGGCCGCCCGGTACGCCCACGCTGTGCTGAACAACGATCCGGCGCTGCCGAAAATCGTCGAAGAATGCACGCGGCGGTGGGGAAGGCGCGGGCTCGCGGGGCTGGCCGCCGCCGTCGCCGGCGGCTTGCTTCATCCCGTGTTCAAACGCGGACTGGGATACGGCGACGCTTGTACATTGGCGACTGCGAGGTTGCAGGAGCAGGAGGCCGCCGGGGCCGGAGGAAGTGCAGATGCTGGGCGGGGTTGACGCCGACACGGCGCCGGAGCGACGCTTGGCGGCCTGGCAGGAAGCGCGGCCGCGCCTGGTCCGGCTGGCCTATCGGTTTCTGGGGTCGGTCAGCGAGGCCGAAGACATCGTCCAGGACGCATGGCTCCGCCTCGCAGACGCCGACGACGTCGACGATCCTGCGAAATACCTGTCCCGCATCGTGGCCAACTTGTCGCTGGACCGTCTGCGCTCGGCGCAGCGCCGGCGGGAGACCTATGTCGGCCCCTGGCTTCCCGAACCGATGCTGATCGAGGCCGGGATGATCGACGACGGAGATCCGTCCGAAGCCGCGCTCGACATTTCCTACGCCGTCATGCGCGCGCTGGAGCGCCTGTCGCCGCTCGAACGCGCTGCGCTGTTTCTGCACGACCTGTTCGACGTGCCGTTCGGCGACATCGCCGAAACGCTGGGCCGGTCGCCGGCGGCCTGCCGGCAGCTGGCGTCCCGGGCGCGCAAGGCGCTGCACGGGGATGTCCAGCGCTTTCCGGCAACTGAGCGAGATGTTGCGCGGCTCGTCGCGGGCCTGGGCGAGTCCCTGCGAACGGGAAGCACGACCGCACTCGAACGGGTGCTTTCCGAGGATATCGAACTGGTTTCCGACGGCGGCGGCAAAGTGCCGGCCGCCCGCAACATTCTGAAAGGCCGCGCGCCGGTCGCCCGCTTCCTGTCGGGGATAGCCCGGCAGCAGGATTCCCGGGCGGCGGTCGGCGAACCGGCCTCGATCAACGGTCATCCCGGCCTTCTTTTGGCAGAAGACGGCGTCGCGATCACGACAATGGCCTTTGCCTCGGACGGGGCGGGCAAAGTCGCTGGCGTCTATATCGTCCGCAATCCGGAGAAACTGAAGCTTAACCGGACGTTTGCCGGGCTCGGGCCATCTCGTCGGCGACCTGCTGCAGGCGGGCGATGACCGTGTCGAGGATGGCCGCCTCGGCCAGCGTCAGGCGGGACAGCAGGTCCCGTTCCCATGCCAGGGTCGCCGGCGCCACGTCGTCGTAGACGGCCCGGCCCGGCCCGGTCAGCCGCAGGTGGGCGCTGCGCCGGTCGGCGCTATCGACTTCCCGTTCGATATGGCCGAGGTCGAGCAGCCGCTTCACGGCCCGGCTGACCTGCACCTTGTCCATGCGGGTGCGGGCGCACAGGGCCTTCTGGGTCAACGGCATCTCCGGTTCCATGCCCAGGATCGCCACGATCCGCCAGTCGGCGACCGAAAGACCGTAGCGGGTCTCGTAGATCGCGGCGATCGCGCCGGAGACCGTGTTGGACAGGATCGACAGGCGGTAGGGCAGGTAGGCCGCGAGATCGAGGCGCTGCGCCGGGCCGGCGCCTTCGGGATCGGGATCGTTCATCGTTTGCCTTGATTTAGTTACAAATGAAACTATTATGCTTCCCACACCAGATCAAGGAAGCGGAATCATGGCGCAGGCAGACCGGCCGGCGGATACCGGCGTGGGGGACGGCGGCGGAAGCAACGTCAACCCGATGGGCACCGACGGCTTCGAATTCGTCGAATACGCCGCGCCGGACCCGAAGGCGCTCGCGGCCCTGTTCGGGCGCATGGGCTTCCGCGCCGCCGCCCGGCACCGCAGCAAGGACGTGACCCTGTACCGCCAGGGCGACGTCAATTTCATCCTGAACGCCGAACCGGACAGTTTCGCCCAATCCTTCGCCCGGGTGCACGGCCCCTCGGTCTGCGCCATGGCCTTCCGCGTGAAAGACGCCGCCAAAGCCTGGAAACGCGCCCTCGACCTCGGCGCGAAGCCGGGGCCGAGCCAGGCCGGACCCATGGAATTGAACATCCCGTCGATCGAGGGCATCGGCGGCTCGCTGATCTACCTGGTCGACCGCTACGGCGCCGACGGGACGATCTACGATGTCGATTTCGAGATCGACGGCGCGCTCGACCATGACGGCGTCGGTTTCGAGGCGGTCGACCATCTTACCCACAATGTCCACCGTGGCCGGATGGACAGCTGGGCGGCCTTCTACGAGCGGCTGTTCAACTTCCGCGAGATCAAATATTTCGATATCGAGGGCAGGCTGACCGGCCTGAAATCCCGCGCGATGACCAGCCCGTGCGGCAAAATCCGCATCCCGATCAACGAAAGCTCCGACGACCGGAGCCAGATCGCCGAATATCTCGAGGCCTATAACGGCGAGGGCATCCAGCATATCGCGCTTTCGACCGCCGACATCTACCGCACGGTCGAGGCCATGCGCGCCCGCGGCACCGAATTCATGGCGACTCCGGACACCTACTACGACGGCATCGAGGCGCGCCTGCCCGGCCACGGCGAACCGGTCGACGACCTGAAGCGGCTGCAGATCCTGATCGACGGCGCGCCAACCGAAGACGGCGGCCGGCTGCTCCAGATCTTCACCGAGAACGCCATCGGGCCGATCTTCTTCGAAGTCATCCAGCGCAAGGGCGACGAAGGCTTCGGCGAGGGCAACTTCCAGGCCCTGTTCGAAAGCATCGAGCTTGACCAGCTGCGCCGCGGCGTGTTGAAGGCATAGCGCCGCCGCGCCCGACACTCCCTTGGGCCGGCCGCGCCGCAATCCACCTCGGAAAGGGTCAGTCGCATGAAACTTGGAACGCTCAAGGAAGGCGGCCGGGACGGCACGCTCGTCGTCGTCTCGCGCGATCTGGCCCGTGCCGTCAGGGCGGCCGCGGTGGCGCCGACCCTGCAGGCGGCGCTAGACGACTGGGCGGCGATGGAAGCGCCGCTGCAGAACCTTAACGACGACCTGAACGCCGGCCGCGCGGCGGGCGCCTTCGATTTCGACCCGGCGGCCTGCGCCTCGCCCCTGCCGCGCGCCTACCAGTTCGTCGACGGCAGCGCCTATCTCAACCATGTCGCGCTGGTGCGCAAGGCGCGTGGCGCGTCGATGCCGCCGGAATTCCTCGACGATCCGCTGATGTACCAGGCCGAGAGCGACGCCTTCTACGGCCCGCGCGACGATATCCCGATGGCGAGCGAAAGCTATGGCATCGACTTCGAATCCGAGGTCGCCGTCATTGTCGACGACACGCCGATGGGCGCGACGCCGGACCAGGCCGCCGGGCGCATCCGCCTCGCCGCGATCCTCAACGATGTCAGCCTGCGCGGCCTGATCCCGGCCGAACTGGCCAAGGGCTTCGGCTTCCTCAACGGCAAGGGCAGCACGGCCTTTTCGCCGGTCGCCGTAACCCCGGACGAACTCGGCGGCGCCTGGCGCGGCGGCAAGGTCCATCTGCCGCTGGTCACTCACTGGAACGGCAAGGAATTCGGCCGGCCGAACGCCGGGGTCGACATGAATTTCAGCCTGCCGCGGCTGATCGCCCACGCCGCCAAAACCCGGCGGCTCGGCGCCGGCACGATCGTCGGCTCCGGCACCGTCTCCAACGTCGATCCGAAAGACGGCTATTCCTGCATCGCCGAGATCCGCGCCATCGAGACCGTCGAGCACGGCAAGCCGCAGACGCCCTTCATGGCGTTCGGCGACACCGTCCGGGTCGAGATGTTCGACGAGGCCGGCGCCTCGATTTTCGGCGCCATCGAGCAGCGGGTGGTGCGCTACACCCCACCGGCTTGAGGGAGCCGAAGGGACCGGCGCGAAAGGGCCTACCGGGCGGCGCTGGGCCGGGCCGACACCGCCGCGTACCAGCGCTGCGCGTTGGCGGCGTCTTCCGGCAGGCTCACCTTGATCCATTTGGCGAAATCGACCGTCACCAGGGCCGTGATGTCGGCGATGGTGAAATCGTCGCCGGCCAGGTAAGGCCTGTCGCCGACCAGGGCGTCGAAATCCTCGAAGAAGCGCTCGATGCGCTGCCGGCCGCGCGCGCCCAGTTCCGGGATCTGCTCGTAGCCGTGCCTGCCGGTGAGCGCCCGGCCGGCCATACCTTTGGCGGTGTTGCGCAGGCACTCGCCGATCGCCATGAAACCGTCCATCTCGATGCGCCATTCGAGATCGCCGACCAGGCCTTTCTCGGCCGGCGTGCGGCCCATCAGCGGCGGTTCGGGGACCGCGGCTTCGAGATAGTGGAAGATGCCGGTCGAGGAGGCGATGCGCCTTCCGTCGTCCAGTTCCAGGACCGGCACGGTGAGATACGGGTTGACGGCGGCGAATTCGGGCTTCCGCTGCTCGCCTTCGCGCAGGTTGACCTCGATGACCTCGATGTCGTCCAGCAGCCCCTTCTCGGCAAGGGCGATGCGGGCGCGGCGCGGCGAGGGTGCGGTCGAGCAATCGTAGAATTTCATGGCGGCAGTCTCCGGAAGCGGGCAATCCCGCCGGTTATAGGGACACCGCCCGGCGCCGGGAAGCCCGGTCATGGAGCGGTCGTTGGGGCAGTCGCAACGCGCCGGGCGCCGGGCGTGCTGACGGAGCGTTGAATTGTCGTGATACGCGCCGGCTCTAAGTGTAGAATCACTGAAACGGCGGCGCTCGCACGCCGCGCCGAGACGAGGAAACCGACACCCATGTTCGTTCATCGCCGCCGGGGATGGGAAATCCCCGAAAACCGGGTCACCCCCGAACACATCTTCCACCAGCGCCGCGCCCTGGCGAAGACGCTTGCCGCCGGGCCGATCCTGGCGGCTGCCGCGCCGCTGCTCGGCGCCGGCCGCGCCTTTGCCGCCTCCGATCCGAGCGCCGGCCTCTATCCGGTCGAGCGCAACCCGAAATACACGGTGGACCGGGCGCTGACGCCGGAGCGGATCGCCACGACCTACAACAATTTCTACGAGTTCGGCTCGAGCAAGCAGATCTCCCCGGCGGCGCAGCGGCTGGAGACCCGGCCGTGGGTCGTCGAGATCGGCGGGGCGGTCGAAAAGCCGATGAAGATCGATATCGACGCGCTGCTGAAAAAGATGCCGCTGGAGGAACGGGTCTACGCCCACCGCTGCGTCGAGGCCTGGTCGATGGTCGTGCCCTGGTCCGGCTTCCCGCTCAAGGCGCTGGTCGATTTCGCCCGGCCGCTGGGCAGCGCGAAATATCTCGTCATGCAGACCTTCAAGAACCCGAAGGTCGCGCCGGGCCAGCGCCAGATCTGGTATCCTTGGCCCTACACCGAGGGGCTGACGATGTTCGAGGCGGTCAACGAACTCAGCTTCATGGTGACCGGCCTCTACGGCAAGCCGGTGCCGAAGCAGAACGGCGCGCCGCTGCGCCTCGCGGTGCCGTGGAAATACGGCTTCAAGCACGTCAAGTCGATCGTGCGCTTCGAATTCACCGACAAGCGCCCGGTCAGCTTCTGGGAGAAGCTGCAGGCCAAGGAGTACGGCTTCTGGGCCAACGTCAATCCCGAGGTCGCGCACCCGCGCTGGAGCCAGGCGAGCGAGCGCGATATCGGCACCGGAGAGCGCATCCCCACCAAGCCCTGGAACGGCTATGGCGATTATGTCGCCGCGATGTACGCCAACCTGAAGGGCGAGGTGCTGTTCCGGTAGCGATGCGCCGCGCCGCCCGCTGCCTGGCCGTTCTGGCCGGCCTGCTGCCGGCGGCGCTGCCCGCGCCTGCGCTCGCCGAAGACGTCGATCTCGAACTCGTTCTCGCCGTCGATATTTCCGGCAGCGTCGATCATGTCGAGGCCCAACTCCAGCGGCAGGGCTATCTGAAGGCGCTGGTGGACCCGCAGGTCGTCCGGGTCATCACCGGCGGCGAGCGGCGCCGGGTCGCCGTCACCTATATGGAATGGGCCGGCGCACATTTTCAGAATGTCGTCGCGGACTGGACGGTGGTGCGCGACATGGCGACGGCCAGGGCGTTTGCGGCGACGATCGCCGAATACCCGGTATCGACGGAGCGCTGGACCTCGATCAGCACCGCCATCGACTATGCGCTCGGCCTGTTCCGGGCCAACCCCCATCGAGGGGCGCGCAAGGTGCTCGACCTTTCGGGCGACGGCCGGAACAACAATGGCGGCCCGCTGGCGCCGGCGCGCGCGCGGGCCCTCGCGGCCGGCGTGACGATCAACGGCCTGCCGATCGTCAACGACCGGCCCAACCCGTGGGGCCTGCCGCCGCCGAAGGACCTCGACCGCTACTATTTCGAGCGGGTGATCGGCGGCCCCGGCGCCTTCATCGTCGTGGCGCGCGGCTTCAAGAGCTTCGGCGACGCCGTGAAGGCGAAGCTGGTCATGGAAATCGCCGGCCCCGGCCGCCAATCGACGGTCCTCGCTCAACGCGGCCTCGCTCAACGCGGCCTCTCCCAACGCGGCGTTGCCCGGCAGCGGCCTTGATGGCGTGGACCCCGATTGCCTGTATCTCGACCGCGCCGCGGCCCGGCGACGGAATCGGCCGGGCGCGGCGTACCGGAATCTGAGGGCTGTCGACACCCCGGTTCAACCACCCAGACCAGACACGGGAGACCGCTTCGCCATGAGATCCCTTCCCCTCCTGCTCGCCGCCGGGCTGATCGGCCTGGCCGCCGCTTCCCCCGCCAACGCCCATCGCGGGATGCGCCTGTTCGACCGGGCCGACGCCAACAAGGACGGCGCGGTCACGCGGACCGAATTCGACGCCGCGCGCAGCACACGGTTCGCCGCAATCGACGCCAACAAGGACGGCGCGCTCGAGGTATCCGAACTGCGCACATGGCGGCGGGCCTGGCCGGCCCGCTTCCGCGACGCCCGGTTCAAGACGCTCGACGGCGACGGCGACGGCAAGCTCGGCGTCGAGGAATATGTCGCCCGGCGCAAGGCGGCCTTCGCGAAGATCGATGCAAACGAGGACGGCGCGGTCGACAAGGCGGAATTCGACGCCGCCTTCGAGAAGGTCCGCGAACGCATGCTGGCCTATTACGACCGCGGCGACCGCGGCAAACGCCACCATCGCTGGCGCGGCTACAAGCGCCGCGCGATGCACCGCCGCCCTGACCTGAACGGCGACGGCAAGGTGACCCGCGCGGAATTCGATGCGCTCGGCAGCCTGATCTTCCTGCGCCTTGACGGCGACGGCGACGGCGCCGTTACCCGGAAGGAGATGCGGCAGGCGCGCCGGTACTTCGACCGCTACGGCCACCGCCGCGACCACCGCCCCGACCACCGCCCAGACTCCGGGCGCTAGGCGCAACAACCGAACGGGAACCGGCGTGCGTGCTACCGCCCTGTCCGCAGCGCCCTTCGCCCCGGCGCAGGATCTTCCGTCCCGGATGACGCTGTCCGGGACACCTGCGCGGGGAGCGGCCGACAAGGCGGCCATCGCCGCCGATGCGGCGCTGATGGGCCGGGTCGTTGCGGGCGACACGACCGCCCACCGCGCCGTCATGGACCGGCACCTGCCCGGCCTCGTCGCTTTCGCCTGGCGCTTGGCCGGCGACCGGGCGACCGCCGAGGACGTCGCCCAGGACGCCATGCTGAAACTGTGGCGCCAGGCGCCGCGCTGGAAGCCGAAGGCGCAGATCGGCACCTGGCTGCGCCGGGTCGCCTACAACCGGTGCATCGACCTGCACCGCCGGGCGCGGCCGGGCGAGGACATCGCCGGCCTGGACCTGGAGGACCCGGCCGCCGGCCCGGAGCGCAACCTGCTGGCGCAGGAAGTCTCGGCCATCGTGCGCCGGGCGCTGGCGGCGCTGCCCGACCGGCAGCGCGCGGCCATCGCCATGGTCCATTTCGACGGGATGAGCAACGGCGAGACCGCAGCGGTCCTCGAAGTCAGCATCGAAGCGGTGGAATCGCTGCTGGCGCGCGGCCGGCGGACGCTGCGCGAACGCCTGACGGCGCTGAAACCGGACCTTCTCGAAGAATTCCTGTCATGAGGATTGCGCGATGACCGGCAGCGCGACGGAAACGGGCAAGGATGCGGCCCTGCGGTCGCTCGGCGCGCTGCTCGACGCCTACGGCGCCGATCCGGCCCGCTGGCCGGCCGACGACCCGCGCCGCGCCGCGGCTTGGGCGCTGATCGATTCCGGCGACCCGGCAGCGTTGCAGGCCGTGGCGTCGGCCGGGGCCCTGGACCGGGCGTTAAACCGGGCGCTGGACAGCGTATCGGCGCCCGCGCCCTCCGCTGCACTGGCCGGGACCGTGCTGCAGGCGGCGCAGCGCGCCGGGCGGGGCCGGGCCGGCCTGCTGTGGACTTCCGGCCTCTTCAGACCGGCGGGCGTCCTGGCCTGCGCCATGCTCCTCGGAATCGCGGTCGGGGCCTGGTCGCCGGTGCCGGTCGCCGGTGTCGGCGAGAGCCGGGCGGCCGGGCTGGAGACCGAACTGGCGTCCCTCGCCGCGCTCGAGGAAAACGGCGACGCCGGCCGTTTCGGGAGCTTCGCCGAGTGACGCGCCGCACGCTCATCGTTCTGCTGATCGTTTCCGGCGCGCTGAACCTGTTCCTCGTCGGGATCATCGCGGCCAGCGTCATCGTTCATTGGGGCGGGCCGAAAGCCGGGCACGGCCCCGGTCCGCGCACGGCCTTCCGCCTGTACCGCGCGGTCGACGAACTGGAAGAACCCCAGCGCGCCCGCGCCCGCGCCCTGCTGAAAGAAAAGCATCCGCAGATCCGCGCCAAGATCCAGGCCATCCGCGCCGCGCGGCGGGACCTCAGGCGGCGCATCCGCGACGGCGCCGTATCGCCCGAAGCGGTCGAATCCGGTTTCCGCAGCCTGCAACGGGCCCGCGGCGAGGCCCAGGCGGCCCTGCACGCCCTGGTCCGGCAGATCGCCGAGTCCCTGACGCCGGACCAGCGCCAGCGCTTCTACCGCCAGGCCTACCGGCCGCGCGCCAAGAAACGCAAATGGCGCAAGGACGAAAAGGGCGAACGGCGCGAGTAAGGCCGCCCCCCTCGATACGGCCCCTCGATACGGCGCTGGCGCGCCTACTCGGGATGAGGGGGTTGGGGGTCCAAAAGCCTGAACACACTACACTCCCTCATCCTGAGCAGCCCCGGCCGCCAGGCCGGGGCGTATCGAAGGTGCCTGCCCTGAGCCTGTCGAAGGAGCCTGCCCTGAGCTCGTCGAAGGGGCGGCCAGGGCGTTGAAGGCCGCGAGCGAGCCTTCGATCGCGGCCCGGTCCATGTCCTGCACGATGAAGACGATGCGCGAGCGGCGGTCGCCGTCGGGCCAGCCGGTCATGTGGGTCGGCGGATGGACGATATGCTGGACGCCGTTGATCAGCACCGGGTCGGCGACCCCGGCGACGTTCAGCATGCCCTTGACGCGCAAGACCCGCTCGCCGTGGCGGTTGAGCAGCATGCTCATCCACAGGCCGAACGCCGTCCAGTCCATCGGCCCGTCGAACCGCAGGCAGAAGGAGCCGACCCCGTGGCTGTGGTCATGGCCCTCGCCGGACGCCCCGGCGAAGCCGTCCAGCCAGCCGGCGACCTCGCGCCGCTTGCCGCCGGGCGCGTACAGGTCGCCGGTCAGCAGGGCGTCGGGATCGAGCGGTTCGGCGTCGAGGTCGAGGACCGGCGCGGCGGCGTTGATTTCGCCCACCGCGGCGCAGACGGCCCGGCCGCCGTCCTCCGCCATCGCCGATTTGGTCAGTACGAAACGGTCGGCGATCGCCGCCTGCTTGACCGATTCCGGATGGCGTTCGAGTTGGGCGGCGCCGTTCACCGCATCGACGACAGTAACGACGCTGCCGAGCCGGAAATGATGCTGGAGCACCGGCTCGGCGAGGATCGTGTAGGCGATGGGCGTCGGGTCGGCGAGGCCCGAGGTCTCGATGGCGACGCGCCGGAAGGCCGGGATTTCGCCGCGCTCGCGCTGGGAGAACAGGCTCCTGAGCGCGCCCTGCAGGTCGCCGCGGATGGCGCAGCACAGACAGCCGCTGTCCATCAGCAGCACGCTTTCCTCGGCATGTTCGATCAGGTGGTGGTCGAGGCCGACCTCGCCGAATTCGTTGATGAGCACGGCGGTGTCGCTCAGGGCGGGCGATTTCAGCAGCCGGGCCAGCAGGGTCGTCTTGCCGCTGCCGAGGAAGCCGGTGACGATGTTGATCGGGATCAGCGTGTCGTAGACCGTCATGGGGCCGTCACCGCGCCCGCACCGTCATGCCGGCAGGCCGGCAGGCCGGCAGGCCGGCAAGTAATGCCGGATCGAGCGGATCGCAACTGCGGCCCGTCAGGGCCTCGGCGGCGATCCAGACCTCGGTGATGTTATCGACGATCTTCGAGCGGCCGGTGCGGGTCGACAGGACGTAGGCGCCGCCGCTGAAATCCGCGAGCTTCAGGCCATAATGGCCGAGAACCCGGTTGGCGAGGCGGATCCGCTCCTGGCGCTCGCGCCGCCGCGTGACCTCTTCCCGCCGGCTGGCGAAGGCCTCGGGCGAACTGCTGCTCTCGGTCCAGTGGCCGCGCCCGCCGAGCACGCCGCACAGGCTGCACATGGCCGGCCCGCCCGTGCAGGGCTGTCCCGGCGCTGCCGGCCGCTCAGACGAGGACCGATTCCGGCCGCGCCGCGCCTTCGCGCGGATAGCGCTGGATGAAATCGTCGGCGATCTCGTCGAAGGTGCACCAGCGCACCCCGGCATGCTGGCTGATATAGTCGAACACCCGCTCGAGCATCAGCAGGACCTGCGGCCGGCCCGAGACGTCCGGGTGGATGGTCAGCGTGTAGACCGCGTAATCGTATTCCCGGTAGACCCAGTCGAACTGCTGGAGCCACAGATCCTCGATATCGCGCGGGTTGACGAAGCCGAAGCTGTTCGGCGCCGACTTGATGAACATCATCGGCGGCAGGTCGTCGAGATACCAACTGCCCGGAATGTCGACCAGGTCGGTCTCGACGCCGCGCACCAGCGGCTTCATCCATTCCTCGGCCTTTTTCGAATAGTCGATCTTGGTCCAGCTGTCCCCGACCCGGGCGTAGAAGGGATGGAAATCGTTGTTCATCAGGCTGTGGTCGTACTTGATGCCCTTCTTCAGCAGCAATTCGTTGGTGACCGGGCTGAATTCCCACCAGGGCGCGACATAGCCGGTCGGCCGGCGGCCCGAGAGCCGCTCGATCAGCTCGATACACTTGTCCAGGACCGCCTCTTCCTGCTCCGGCGTCATGGCGACGGGATTCTCGTGGGAATAGCCGTGCATGCCGATCTCATGGCCGGCGTCGACCACCATCTTCATCTGCTTCGGGAAGGTCTCGATCGAATGGCCCGGGATGAACCAGCTCGTCCGGATGCCGAACTTGTCGAACAGCCGGACCATGCGCGGCGAACCGATCTCGCCGGAGAACAGGCCGCGCGAGATATCGCAGGGCGAATCCTCGCCGCCATAGGAGCCGAGCCAGCCGGCGACCGCATCGACATCGACGCCGATGGCGCACAGGATTTCCTTCTTGCCGCCGCCCGCGGCCGCTGCGGCCGACGCAGGGCGGGTCGGCGCGCCCAGCGGCGGCGCCCCTGCCGGGGCCCGGCCGCCCCGGCCGATCAGCGAACGCGGCTCGTAGCGCGGCCCGATGCCGCCGGAAGCGCGGGTCGCCCGCATCGAATCGTTGGTCCTGTCGTCGCTCATGTCGCCCTCCTGCCTCGGGGTTCGCCGTCGCCCGGCCATGACCCAGAAAGTGTCGATTTTTCCGCCGGAGCGCAATGGGCGGATGTGCGGCGGCGGGTGCGCGGCCGACAGGCCCGGTCCGCTCCGTTTCGAATCCGGAGCGCAAGCCGCCGCTTACCGCGCCAGCAGCGCAGCCAGCCCGGCTTCCTCCGCCGCGGCGATGGCGCGGTCCTGATGCGGCTGGAGGGCCTGCCAGCGGTTGCCGGAGAGCGCCGGCAGGAACGGGTCGGCCACGTCCGTCTTTTCGCCGCTGAGCGCCTCGAACACGGCGAGCGCCATGAAGGGTACGATATGCGGCGCGTAGCCGCCTTCGTGGAGCATGACGATCCGCCCGCCGCACAGGTCGGCGGCGGCGTCCATCAGCAACCCGGTCATGCGGCGGAAACTTTCCGAGGTCAGCATCATGCGGGCGAGCGGATCGTGGCCGCCGGAATCGAAGCCGCTGGGCACGAAGATCAGGTCCGGCCGGAAGGCGCGGAGCGCGGGCAGCACGACGCGGTCGAACGCCGCCAGATAGGCGCCCTCGCCGGAGCCGGGCGGCAGGGAAATGTTGATATTCGTGCCGATGGCGCCGCCTTCGCCGATTTCGTCCGCGGCGCCGCTGTCCGGCGGGAAGGCGCAATCCTGGTGCAGCGAGATCGTCAGCGCCCGTGGGTCGGTCCAGAACACCGCCTGGGTGCCGTTGCCGTGATGGGCGTCCCAGTCGACGAAGGCGATGCGCGCCAGGCCGGCGGCCTCCAGCGCATACATGCCGGCGATGGCGGCGTTGGCGTAGATGCAGAAGCCCATGGCCTCGTCGGGCTCGGCGTGGTGGCCGGGCGGCCGGTGCAGGCAATAGGCGTTGTCCACCGTACCGGCGAGCACGGCGTCGACGGCCGCGATCCCCGCGCCGGCGGCGAGGCGGGCGATCCCTTCCCCGTCCGCGCCGACCCGGGTGCTGGCGAAACGCCGGGCGACATTGCCGCCGCCCGCTTCGCTCACCTGCCGGACACGGTCCAGATGCGCCTGCGTATGGGCGCGCAGCAGGTCGGCATCGCTCGCCGGCGACGGCGCGAGCACGGCCAGCGACCGGGACAGGCCGCTGGCGTCGAGCAGGTTCTTAATCCGCCGCTTGCCCGGCGCGCTTTCCGGCGGCTCGATCGGCTCCATCCAGTCGAGCCCGCCGATAGGCCCAAAGCGCGTGCCCGTGTCGTGCCACATGAAGCGCTCGTCCCAGACCAGGCCTGTCGTCATGGTCGCCTCCGTCGCTTTCCCTGCTGCTGCCTTGCGCCCGCAACGCGCGTCATGTGCTGCCGCCGAACCAGTCGGGCGGCACCCGTTCGGCGCGGAAGATCGCCCACCCCTGCCCGGCGTCGCTGTCCCGGTCGTTCAGTTCGGCATGGAACAGGATTTCCGGCGGGTCCGTGCGCGTGACCTCGAACACTTCTACGCTGCCGTAACCGTTGGGCGGCAGATCGGTCCGCCTGCCGTCCGGCCGGGTCAGCGTGATGCCGCCGAAGGTGGCGAAGATGTTGCCGGTCTGCGGCAGTTCGCAGGCGCCGCTGACATACATCGAATAGGGCCCCTCGAACGACCAGACCGGCTCGCAGGTCATCGCCGCCTCGTCGATCCAGTACGCGATGGCGCGGCTGACCAGCGTGTCGATGTCCCGCTTGGGCGCCGGCGGAAAGGCGCCGCTCTCGCCGTTGTCGAACAGCAACAGGCTGCCGTCCGCCATGAGGCTCGGGTCGTGCAGATGCCAGAACCAGTCCGGTCGGCCCACGGGTTTCAGCAACCTCGCCGCCCAGGGGTCGCGCCAGCCGTCCGGCGTGCCGAGAATCCATTTCAGCGCGCCGCTCTGCCGGTCGATCTTGATGGCGCAGTCCTGGTGGCGAACCGTAACGATGAAGCTGTCGTCCGACGGATCGTGGATCAGCCCGTTGGCGTGGGTCCAGTCGGCGGCGCCGGGCGCGACTTCCGCTATGGTCCAGAAGGGCGCGTCCAGCCCGTATCCGATGCGATCGGGATCGAGAATGTCGAAAAAATCGTGCTCGCGGACCACCGCGCCATCGGGGGCGAACTCCACAACCGTATCGCCGGCCAATTCCCGGCGGCCGCGCGGCCCGGCGATGTCGGCCTCGGACAGCGGATAGTCGTCGAAGGTCCGCGTCGCCAAGGACAGGGCGGCGAAATTGCCGTCCGGCAGTTCCTGCACCGAATGGTGGAAATACAGCGTATCGACGGGGATCGCGTTCTCCGTCTGCGGATCGCGGCCCGGCGACGACCAGGCGCGCAGGATTTCGCCCGACTGGGCGACCTCACTGATGCAGCCGTCGGTCGTCATGACCAGCAGCGTGTCGCGCGGCGTGCGCTTGACGTCCATCAGCGAGCGGTTGCCGGGCGAGCGCCATTGCCAGGCGATTCTGCCCTCCCGGTCGAGTGCGACCAACGCTTCGAAGACCGAATCGCGCGAGATCGCCCGCACCGCCTTGCCGACCGGCAGGACGATAAAGCCGGGCTCGCGCCGTTCGGGATGACAGACGTGAATCCGGAAGGGCGGGCTCTCCATCGTGTCAGGCCGCCTTGCGGCCCCACAGCCGGTCGGTCGCGAGCGCCGCGCCGTCCGCCAGGGCGCGCAGCTTCTCCCAGACGATGCTCGGCCAGACCCGCGGCAGGCTGGCGAGCGTCGAGAAGCCGCAATCGGTGCCGGCCTGGACCCGCTCGCGCCCGACGATATCGGCGTAGGCGCAGAGGCGCTGGGCGACCAGCTTCGGATGCTCGACGTGGTTGGTGTTGGTGTCGATCACGCCCGGCGCGAGGATCTTGCCGTCGGGGACCGCGGTGTCGGCGAGATCCTCGTGCTGATGGCCGTGCTGCGGGTTGGCGCCCTCGAACAGCACGACCGCCGGCTTCGCCCGGAACACGATGTCCGCCATTGCGGCGAAGGGCACGTCGTGGGTGTGCGGGCCGGGATAGTTGCCCCAGCAGATGTGCATGCGCATCGCTTCGGCCGGGATGTTGCGGGTCGCGTGGTTGAGCGCCTCGACGCCGACCCCGGCGGCGCGGCGGAACTCTTCGAGGGACCGGCCGGCGAATTCCATATGGCGGATCATGGCGAGATCCGGGCAATCGATCTGCAGCAGGAAGCCGGCCTCGTGGATCGCTTCGTATTCGTCGGCCAGCGCCTCGCCAAGGGCGAGCACATAGGCGTCGCGGGTCTCGTAATACGCGTTGGGCATGAAATGGGCGACGACGCCGGGCGAGGCGGCGTTCAGGAAGGCGCCGGCGGGCTGTGCGGCATCGACCGCGGCCCGGTAGTTGGCGAGGTCGGTCTCCAGCGGCCCGGGATCGCCCGGCTCGATCGGCGCCCGGCAGGCCGGCGGATCGAGGTTCGGCAGCTTGGCGTTGGCCCGCATGCTCTCGGCGTAATCCGGATGGGCGAGCAGGTCCGACGGCGTCCAGCGCAGCGGTTCGGGATCGCCGAACCCCCTGAGCCGGTGCTTGACATAATTGGTGTAGGAGATTTTCGACATCTCGCCGTCGCTGACGATGTCAACGCCGCACGCGACCTGTTTTTGCACAATTTCGATCACCGATTCGGCGACGCGGCGTTCCAGCAGGGCCGGGTCGTAAGGCCGGCCGCGGTCCTTGGCGACGAGCAGGTCGATCAGGTCGTCGGGCCGCGGCAGGCTGCCGACATGGGTGGTCGGGATGCGGTCGGCGGGGGGGTGGTACAGGGCGGCGGTCAATGTTCAAGCTTTCCCTATTGTCTGGGATACGCCTCCGGCAGTGCCGAAGCCATACAACGCATTAATCCGAAACGCGGTAGACTCGCCTTTGCAGATCGCCGGACAGAATAGCGAGGACGCCGGGAACGAGGGACCGCAATTCCTGCAACCGGTTACGGACAGCGATCATGATCACGACCGGAATCGGCAGTTCGTTCGCATTCTGCTGATGCTCGATGCCCCGGTCGACCGTAATGACGGCGGCGAATTCCCTGTCGGCGGCGAGGGACAACAGGAGGCCGTTATCAGCCCCCGTCCAGCCCATCTCCTGCACCGTATGAAGGGAAAGCGATTCCGGAAAATACCGCGCCAGCCGCCGCGGCACGGATTCGTCAAGCAGCAGCTTCATCGGCGCCGGTCACCAGCATCTCCGTTGCGCGCTCCAGAACCGCTATCGCCTGGCGCCGCGAAACGGTGGGATAGTCTTCCAGAAACTCGTCAAGCCGGTCCCCCGCCTCCAGATGCTCCATCAGAATGCGGACCGGAACTCTGGTGCCGGCAAATACGGGGGTCCCGCCCAGGATATCCGGGTTCCGGTCAATCAGTGTGTCGGTCATGGCCCTCTCCGCGGATGCGCCCTTGCGCCGGCCGGCCGCAAGATAACCCACTTCCACGCGGCGTAAAATCGGCAATCCCTGCGGCGACGCGCAGACGCCGCAGCAGGCCGGGACGCCCCTCCCGGAGCGCGCAGACGCCGGGTCCGCTATCCGCTCCGGTCCGCGGCATCGGCCTCGATCGTCTGCCGTGCGATCCGCCGGGCCTCGTCGAGCGTTCCGACGATCCGGCCGGCCGGAAGAGCGCCGAGAATGTCGAGGCTGTGCAGGGTCGCGGCCACGTCGTCGCCGAAGCCCATGACGATACATTCGGTATCGGACCCGGCGGCGACGTCGAGGAGCCGCCCGATCACCATGGCCGCGCTGTCGTCGATGTAGACGGTGTCCGAGAAGTCGAAGATGACGACCTCGTGCTCCCGGATGTCCTGGCCGATCACGCTGGCCAGTTTGTGGGACGACGCGACGCTCAGCGCGCCCCGCAGCGCCACCATGCCGACCCGCGCTGCATGGGGGTCGCCGTGCGCCGCCGGCCCGTCGCCGGCGAAGAAGGCCGCGTCGAGCAGCGGCACCGACACCACGCTGTCGAGTTCCAGCCGTTCCAGCCGCCGGGCATGCACCATGCCGCCGGCGATCAGCCCGATGGCGACCGCGGTGATCAGGTCGACGAAAACCGTGAGGCAGAGCGTCGCCAGCATCACGATCAGATGTTCGCGCCGCAGGCGGTGCAGCCGCAGAAGCATGCGCCAGTCGACGATGTCCCAGCCGACCTTGATCAGCACCCCGGCCAGCGCGGCGAGCGGGATCGGTTCGACGAACGGTCCGAGCCCCAGCACCAGGGCAAGAAGGAGCAGGGCCCGTAGCACGCCCGACACCGGCGTCGATCCTCCGGAGCGGATATTGGTGACGGTGCCCATGGTCGCGCCGGCGCCGGGCAGTGCGCCGATCAGCCCCGCCACCATGTTGCCGATGCCCTGGCCGATCAGTTCCCGGTCCGGATTGTGGCGGTTGCCGGTCAGGGAATCGGCCACCAGGGACGTCAGCAGGCTGTCGACCGAACCGAGCAGGGCGAGAATGATGGCCGGCTGCAACGCCTGGAGCAGGAATTCGGCCGACGGCAGACCGAGTTGCAGGGCCGGCAGCCCGACCGGGATCGCGCCGATCGTCGGCGCGTCGCTGAGCCACGCCACGCCCAATGCCGTCCCGGCGACGAGCGCGACGAGGGGGCCGGGCGCATACCGCGCGAACCGGCGCGGCCAGAGAAACCCGACGGCGAGCGTGACCGCGCCGATGGCGAAGGCGCCGGTATCGAGGCCGCTCACCGCCGCCGGAAGCGCCCGGGCGGCGCCCATCGGCCCGCCGGTCTCCCCCGAAGCGCCGAGCAGCGGCAGCGCCTGCATCAGCATGATGATGACGCCGATGCCGGACATGAAGCCGGAAACGACCACATGCGGCGTGTAGGCCACGAAGCGGCCGATCCGCGACACGCCGAGGAGCACCTGCAAGAGACCGGCCAGAACGACGACCGTCAGGGCCTCGGCGAGACCGGTTGCGTGGCTGGTGAGGACGACCGCCATGGCGACGGTCATCGGCGCCGTCGGGCCGGAAATCTGCGAGCGCGTGCCGCCGAACACGGAGGCGAAGAAGCCGACCGCGATGGCGCCGTAGAGGCCGGCGGCCGCCCCCATGCCCGAGGCGATGCCGAAGCCGAGGGAAACGGGCAGCGCCACCACCATGGAGGTGACGCCGCCGAAGATATCGCCGCGCAGCGTGTCGAAGTTGTAGTTCACGCGGGCGCACTCCTTCCCTGCGGGGCGCACCGCGCCAACCTGCCCTCGCGACGCGCCTTCGGCCCGCAGCGCCCGAACCGCGCGACCGTCGCGCATAGTTATCCTGCCGCCGGCAGACTGGCAATTTGCCGCCGCACCCCGCCGCAACGATGCAAAGCCCGGCCCTGAGCCCCGCTCCGGTGGGCCGGGCCGGTTGACCACGCGGTGCCCCTGTCGGAGAAAGCCGGGACGGAAGCCAACGGACGGAAGCGGTACATGCGCGCGATCATCACCGGCGGGGCCGGGTTTCTCGGGCGGAAGCTGGCGCAGGCGATCCTGGAGCGGGGGGCGCTCGCCGGGCCGGACGACGCGTCTGCCCCGGTTTCGGAGCTCGTGCTGTTCGACAACGCGCCCCCGGACGATCTCGGCGGACGGGCCGAAACGGTTGTTGGCGACATTGGCGACGCCGCTGCGGTGCGCGATCTGGTCGGCGGCGAGGCCGCCAGCATCTTCCATCTCGCCGCCATCGTCAGCGCAGGGGCGGAGGAGGATTTCGACCTCGGCTACCGGGTCAACCTGGACGGCACGCGCCACCTGCTGGAAGCCTGCCGCGGGCTGGCCGCGCCGCCGCGCCTGATTTTCGCCTCCTCCATCGCGGTCTATGGCGGCGATCTGCCGGATACGATCGAGGACGATACCCCGCCCCTGCCCCAGACCTCCTACGGCATCCAGAAGCTGGTCGGCGAGCAGTTGATCCACGATTACACCCGCAAGGGCTATATCGACGGCCGGGCGCTGCGCCTGCCGACGATCATGGTGCGGCCGGCGCCGAACCGGGCCGCCTCGACCTGGGCGAGCTCGATTATCCGCGAACCGCTGCACGGCCGGGATTACGACTGCCCGGTCGAGCCGCAGGTCGCGATGGCCTGCCTGTCGCCGCGGCGCACGGTCGACGCCTTCATCGCGGTCCACGACCTGCCCGGCGACCGGCTCGGCCTCAAGCGGACCCTGCTGCTGTCGGGCCTCCGGGCGACGGCGGCGGACATGGCGGACGCGGTGGCGCGCAACGCCGGCAACCGCCGGACCGGCGCGATCCGCTGGACGCCGGACCCGGCGACCATGCGGATCGTCGGCGGCTGGCCGGGCGAAGCCCGCGGCGCCCGGGCCGAAGCGCTCGGCATCGGACCGGACGGCTCGATCGACGAGATCGTCCGCGGCTTCATCGCCGACGATCTGGCGGAGGGCGGCAGCGCCGGGGGAGGGACCGGCCGATGACGACCTTCGTTCTGGTGCACGGCGCGTGGCACGGCGGCTGGTGCTGGCGCGACGTTGCGGACCGGCTGCGCGCGGATGGCCATACCGTGTACGCGCCGACGCTGACCGGCCTCGCCGACCGGTCGCATCTGCTGACCCGCGAGACCGGGCTGGAGACCCATATCCTCGATATCGTCAACCTGCTCGAATGGGAGGAGCTGGACGGCATCGTGCTGTGCGGTCACAGCTATGGCGGCATGGTCGTGACCGGCGCGGCGGACCGGGCGGCCGGACGGCTCAGGGCGCTGGTCTATCTCGACGCCTTCGTGCCGGCGGACGGACAACGCCTGCACGACATGGCGCCGCCGGAGCGCGTCGCGGCGTTCGAACGGTCGGCAGCCGAGCGGGGCGACGGCTGGAAGGTGCCGCCCTTGCCGGCAAGCGCCTGGCTCGACGATCCGGCGCAGCAGGCCTGGGTTGCGCCGAAGGTAACGCCGCATCCCCTGCGCAGCCTCGCCGAACCCATCGAGCTGTCCGGCGCCTGGGAAACGGTCGGCCGCAGGATGCACATCCTGGCCGCCGCCAACGACCCTTCGCCGTTCCACGCGATCCATGAGCGCGTCGCGGCCGAAGCGGGCTGGCTGTGCCGCTGCATCGACGGCCCGCACGACCTGATGATCTCGCACCCGGACGAGACCGCCGCGCTGCTGCTGGAAGCCGCCAGAATCCCGACGCTCGACAAGGCCCGGCGCCTCCGCGGATCGGGCTGGGAGGGCGATCTGGACCGGATGCGCAGCGACCTCGATCGGCCCTAACGCTTCTCCAGCATCCCCTTGATCTCGTCCATCTGGCGCTGGAGGGCTTCCATGCGCTGCACCAGGGCCGAGGCTTCGGCCTCGGTGACGGCGTGCATCTCCTCCTTGAGCGCCGCGGACTCGGCCTGGCTCTGCTCGGTCATGGCGTTGACGATCACGGCGATGAACAGGTTGATGACGGCGAAGCTGGTCATCAGGATGAACGGCACGAAGACCATCCAGGCGCCGGGATACTGCTCCATCACCGGGCGGACGATGCCCATGGACCAGCTTTCCAGGGTCATGATCTGGAACAGCGAATACATGCTGTCGCCGACCGCGCCGAACCAGTCCGGGAAGGCCTTGCCGTAGAGCTTCGTCACCATGACGGCGAAGACGTAGTAGACCAGCGCCAGCAGGGCGATGACGCTGGAGACGCCCGGAATCGCCGCCATCAGGGCCATCACCACCTTGCGCATCGACGGCACGATGGCGACCAGCCGCAGCACGCGCAGGATACGCAGCGAGCGCAGGACGGTGAGGTCGCCGCTCGCCGGCGCGAGCGCGATGCCAACGATGACGAAATCGAAGACGTTCCAGCCGTTCGTGAAATAGCGCCAGCCGAAGGCGAACAGCTTGGCCAGCAGCTCGGCGACGAAGATCGCCAGCACGGCGTCGTCGAGGAACAACAGCAGCGGCCCGACGCGCTCCATGACGCTTGCCGAGGTTTCCAGGCCGAGGGTGATCGCGTTGAACACGATGACCGCCGTGATCGCGCGCGTGACAAGCGGGCTTTCCATGAAGACGCCGACCCGGCGGCGCACCCGGTTCAACGGCGAATTCGCTTCGGGCAGCGTAGTCACGACTTGTCCGCCAGCAGGGATTTGAGTTCGCGGACCTCGGCCTTGAGCGCGCCGATCTCGGCCGTCAGGGCGTCGGTCTGCGCATCGACCTTGTCGCTCAGGCTCCGCGTCCGGGAATTGGCTTCCTCGGTCAGCTTCATGGTCTGCTCGGCGATGTCCTGCTCCAGCGTATCGCGGGCTTCCTCGAGGTCGTAGGCCTGCTGCTCCTGCATGGCGTTGACGATCACCGCGATGAACAGGTTGAGCACGGCGAAGCTGGTGACCAGGATAAAGGGCACGAAGACCAGCCAGGCGTTCGGGAAGGTCTCCATCACCGGGCGGACGATGCCCATGGACCAGCTTTCCAGGGTCATGATCTGGAACAGCGAATACATGCTCTCGCCGACCGTGCCGAACCATTGCGGGAAGGTATCGCCGTAGAGGCGCGTCGCGATCACGGCGAAAATGTAGAAGACCAGCACCATCAGCATCATGATCGAGCTGACGCCGGGAATGCTGGCAAGCAGCGCGAGCACGACCTTGCGCATCGCCGGCACGATCGAGACCAGCCGCAAGACCCGCAGGATGCGCAACGCCCGCAGGACCGAGAACGCCCCGGCGCTCGGCACCAGCGCGATGCCGACGATGACGAAATCGAAGACGTTCCAGCCGCGCCGGAAGAAGCCGGCCGGCCCGTAAGCGACCATCTTGAGCAGGATTTCGACAACGAAGACGGCGAGGATGATCCGGTCCAGCCCGGCGATCAGCCCGCCGGCATGGGCCATCGCGACCTTCGAGGTTTCGAGGCCGAGGGTGAGCGCGTTGACGGTGATGAGCGCGGTGACCGCCCACTGGAAATGCGGCCCGTCGATGATCGCGCGCAGCCGGCCGCGCAGCCCGTCCGCATCGGCGGCGGGCCCGTTCGCGACCTCCGGTCCTTTCTTGTCGGTCTTGTCGGCGCGGCCCCGGCCGGGCGGCGTCTCGCCCGGCCTCATGGCGCCGACCCAGCGACGGGCTCTCACCCCGGCTTCTCCCCCCGGTTCTCCTTCGCGCTCCGCTCAGGGCGGAAAGGATCGTTCGATGGCCTGTGTTTTAGGGGTGCCGGGCCGCAGATCAACCATGACGCCGCGTCGCGCGGCCGCGTCGGCCGGCTTCACAGCGGCGTTATGCGGATTTGTACTGAAATCGCCGCGTGCAGTACCCAGATAAAGTGCCGATCCCGAACCGTTTTCGTACCGAGGCTCCGATGACCCTCTCCCGACGCGTCCTTCTCGCCGCCGCCCTCGCCGCGCCGATCGCGGCCCTGGCAGGCTATTTCACCATCGCGCCGGCGATAGCCGCCAAGCCGGAGATCTTCGCGCCGGACGGCAAGGCGATCCGCGGCTACGACCCCGTGGCCTATTTCACCCGGGGCGAGCCGGTCGCCGGCAAGCCCGAATTCACCCACCGGTGGAAGGGCGCGACCTGGTATTTCTCCAGCGCCGCCAACCGGGACAGGTTCAGGAGCGATCCCGAACGCTGGGCGCCGCAATATGGCGGCTACTGCGCCTACGGCGTCGCCCAGGGTTATGCCGTCAAGATCGAGGTCGACCAGTGGTCGGTCGTCGACGGCAAGCTTTACCTCAACTACGACCGCAGCGTGCAGCGGACCTGGAAACGGGACATTCCCGGCTACATCCGCAAGGCCGACGGCAACTGGCCGGGCGTATTGAAATAGGCCGGGGCGGGCGCCCCGCCTTCAGGACGCCCCTTCAGGACGTTCCGGGCACGCTCTTCGGCGACTCCGGAGCGGGTTCCGGGCCTGTCCCGGACGGGCGGGCGTTTTCGCGCTTGCGGCGGATGACGCCCCGGCGCTCCAGGCGCGCCAGCACGAGGATGAGGATGACCGCCGGCGCGCCGAGGACCGAGGCGTAGGCGAAGAACAGCACATAGCCCGCAGCGTCGACGACCACGCCGGAAAATCCGGCGACCAGCTTGCCCGGCAGCAGCATGATCGAGGTCAGCAGCGCGTATTGCGTCGCCGTGTACTGAATGTTGGTCAGCGACGACAGGTAGGCGATGAAGGCGGAGCCGGCCATGCCGGCGGCGATGCTGTCGGCGCTGACGATCGTGGTGAGCAGCCAGAAGCTGTTGGTCTGGATCAGCGCCATGAACCCGAACAGCAGGTTGGTCGCGATCACGGTGAGTGCGGCGGTCATCAGCGCGGGCAGCACGCCGATGCTCGCGACGACGAAGCCGCCGAACAGCGCGCCGCCGATCGCCGCGAACAGGCCGAACAGCTTGGTCGCGTTGGCGATCTCGGCTTTGGAGAAGCCCAGGTCGATATAGAAGGGCCCGGCCATAACGCCGAGCGTGATGTCGGACAGGCGGTAGACCCCGATCAACGCCAGGATCAGCAGGGTCCAGCTGCCGTTGCGGGTGAAGAACTCGGTGAACGGCCCGATGACGGCGGTGCTGAACCAGGTCGCGATCCGGGTCAGCGCGGTCTGCCGGCCGCCCCGCAGGCCGGCCGCCGCCTGGATCTTCGCCAGCAGTTCGTCGGTCGCCCCGGTGCGGGCCGCCGCCGGCTCCGGGCGGATCAGTATGGTGACGACGCCGATGAGCATGAAGGCGGCCATGACGGCATAGGCCGTGCCCCAGTCGATATACTCCGCCAGATAGAGCGCCAGCGCGCCGCCGACGATCTTGACCGCGAGCATGTAGCCGGCCTGGTAGGCGCCGGCGGTCGCGCCCTGCATACGGTCGGGCGCGCTCTCGATCCGGAAGGCGTCGAGCGCAATGTCCTGGGTCGCGCTGCTGAACGCCACGATGAAGGCGAACAGGGCCATCTGCCACAGGTCGCTTTTCGGGTCGGTCAGCGCCATGCCGATCAGGCCGGCGATCACGCCGGTTATGGCCAGCAGGACCCAGCTCCGGCGGCGGCCGAGCCGGGAGAGCGGCCCGGGAAGCTGCAACCGGTCGACCAGCGGCGACCACAGGAACTTGAAACCGTAGGTCAGCGCGACCCAGCTGAAAAAGCCGATGGCGGTGCGGCTTACGCCCACGTCGCGCAGCCAGACCGAGAGCGTCGTAAACACCAGGATGAGCGGCAGCCCGGCCGAGATGCCCATGAAGAACATGGTGACGACGCGCGGGTCGCGATAGGCGCCGAGCGCCTGTCGCCATGTCGGCGCCGGTTTTTCCGATGCGTTCGTCAATTCCCGTTCCCCGGACGGCCCGTTCGTCCCGGCGCGTATCCCGGCGGACGTTCCGGCGCGCGGCCCTGCTTCCGGCGGCGGCCGGAAAGTGTCAACCCAATTTTTCCGTTACCAGTTCCCGGAGCGGCACGGCGGGCCGGGCGCCGAAATGGCCGATCGCTTCGGCGGCGCACAGGCCGCCGATCCGGCCGCATTCGGCAAGGCTGCGGCCGTGGCAAAGGCCATACAGGAAGCCGGCGGCATACAGGTCGCCCGCGCCGGTGGTGTCCACCACGGTTTCGACCGGCTCGGCGGCGACCTCGAAAACGTCGGCGCCGGAAACGACCGCGGAGCCCTTCTCGCTCCGGGTCAGCGCCGCGATCCCGCATTTGCCGCGCACCGCCTCCAGCGCGCCGGCGAAATCGCGCGTTTCGTAGAGCGAGACGATCTCCTCTTCGTTGGCGAACAGGATATCGATATGGCCGTCGACCAGGTCGCGGATCTCCGCCCGGTGCCGCTCGACGCAAAAGGCATCCGAGAGCGACAGCGCGACCTTGCGGCCGGCGGCGTGGGCCGTCTCCGCCGCCTTGTAAAAGGCCGCCCTGGCCGGCGGCGGATCGAACAGATAGCCTTCGAGATAGGCGATTTCGGAACTCCGGACGACGTCTTCGTCGATATCCTCCGGCCCGAACTGCGCCGCCACGCCCAAGCAGGTCTGCATGGTGCGCTCGGCATCCGGCGTCACCAGGACCAGGCAGCGGCCGGTCGCGTCGCCGTTGCGCGCCGGCGGGGTATCGTAGCTGACGCCGGCGGCGCGGATATCGTGGGCGAACACGGCGCCGAGCTGGTCGTCGCGCACCCGGCCGAAAAAGGCCGGCCGGCCGCCGAGCGAGGCGATCCCCGCCATGGTGTTGGCCGCCGAGCCGCCGGACATTTCCGTGGCCGGGCCCATGGCGGCGTAGAGCGCGTCCGACGCCGCGGTGTCGGCCAGCGTCATGCCGCCCTTGCGCAGCCCCTGCCGCGCGATGAAGGCCTCGTCGGCCGGGGCGATCACGTCGACGATGGCGTTGCCGAGGCCGACAACATCGAAAGCGGCGTCATTCATCGGGAAGATGTCCGGTCCGGTGGTAATTCGCGCAACCGGCACCAACTATAGTCGGCGCGCCCCGGCCGCAACAGCGGCGAGGCCGGCGGCGGCTGCGTTGTCCTGCCGTCCGGGGCGGAAAAGGGAAGACTCCATGGCGTCCAACGAAGCCGTCCAGACCGCCGGGTCGCTCGCCCGGGCCTTCGGCGCCCTGCTCAACCCGCGCATAAGTTGGGTCGTTCTGGTCAGCATCCTGCTGACGGTCGCGGCGCTGGCCGTGCTGTGGACCGTCATGGCCTGGCTGCTGACCGGCTTCGAAATCTTCCGCTGGGGCTGGGCCAACTGGATCGTCGATACCTTCACCGGCCTGGCGATCTTTTTCGCCGCGCTGCTGGTCGCCCCGGCCGTGTTGCTGATGATTACCGGCTTCTTCCTGTCCTACGTCGTCGCGGCGGTCGAGCGGCGGCACTATCCGCACCTGCCCGCCGCGCGGGACATCCCGCTCAGCGAGGATATCGCCGGCGTGCTGCGCTTCACCGGTCTCCTGCTGCTGCTGAACCTGCTGGTCCTGCCGTTCTACCTGCTGCTGCCCGGCGTCAACTTCCTGATTTCCTGGACGCTGAACGGCTACCTCGCCGGCCGGGAATATTACGACCTGGTCGCCATGCGCCGGCTGGCGAAGGACGAGCGCACCGCGCTGCGCCGCGCCAACGGCGGGCGGGTGTTCCGCGCCGGTTTCGCGATCGCCATGCTGATGACGGTGCCGGTGCTCAACCTGGTCATGCCGGTCGTCGCCGCGGCCTACATGACCCACGTCTTCCACGCCATCCGGGAACGGACGCCGCCGCCCGGTTCCGGCTGACGGCGCGTCCCCCCCGGACCGGAGCGACCGGAGCGACCGGAGCGGCCGGAGCGGCCGCCGCGCCGGCGGCTACCAGGCCGCCACCACCTCGTCCATCGCGGCGTTGACCTCTGCGGCGTGCAGCCGGCCGGTCTTGTCGGTCGGCGCGAGCGGCTCGTGCAGGAAAAACTCCGGCAGCTCGTCGTCTTCGACCGTAAAGCCGGCCTGCCGGTTGAATTCCTTTTCGAGCTTCAGGGTCTCGATGCCGATCTCGTCGATGAAGTCCGGCGGAATGTCGATATTGTAGGAATTGTTGATGGCGTCGGCGATCAGCTTGCGGTTCACGTCCGTCACCGTGCGGCCGAACACGCACAGGCCGAGGGAATCGGCCACGGCGCTGTTGATCTGCACCTGGTAGCTGCGCTCGGCCAGGTCCTTCATCGATTTACCGCTGCTGTCGTAGTGCGGCAGGTTGCCGGCGGTGTGGTCGGCGCCCTGGGCGGTCAGCATCATGGAGACGCCGGTCACTTCGATGACCCGCGGATCGTAGGCGCTGATCGCCTGCTTCTTGATCACGGGCACCCGCTCGATGCCGTAATGCTCGCCGACCCGGGCCGTGCCCTGGGCCAGGATGCGGCCGCGCTCGTTGCCGACGCGGATATCCTCCAGCGCCCGCTCCATGAAGGCGACGTCGCCGAATTCGGCCTCGCCGTGATCCATCAGGATCGCCAGCATGGCGCCGACCTCGATGGTGTCGATGCCGAGATCGTTGGCGATGAAGTTGAGCAGGGCGATATCGTCCGGATCCTTGATGCCGCAGTTGGTGCCGAGCAGGCCGATGGTCTCGTATTCCAGGGGCGAGACGACCTCGTTGCCGTCCTCGTCGTTATAGATGTTGGAGCATTTGATCAGGCAGCCGGGCATGCAGGCGTGGGAGGGGTCGCCGCCGCGCTCGGTATTCAGGTTGTAGATATGGTCGCCGCCCGCCTCGAAGGTTTCCTCCTTCGGATCGACGATCTGGCCGGCGCTGAAATTGCGCACCGGCAGGGCGCCGGTGGCGTTGGTGTAGTCGGCCATCATGGCGGTGCCGTAGGTCGACATGTTCTGGACCGCCGGCTGTTCGCGCAGCATGGCGCCGTATTCCTTGATTGCGCCCATCACCTTCGGGCGGTCGTGCAGCGGCGGCATCTTCGTCTTGTCGACGACGATCGCCTTGACCTTCTTGAGGCCCATGACGGCGCCGACGCCGCCGCGCGCCGCGATGCGCACCGGCCGGTTCTCGGCGTCGCTCACCGCGATGCCGGCCAGCAGGCCGCAATATTCGCCAACCGGGCTGCACAGGGCGACGCTGGTCTTCCTGCCGTATTTCTCGTGCAGCAGGGCGGCGGCCTCGATGTTGCCCTTGCCCATGTAGGGTTCGGCGGTGTCCCAACTGAAATTGCCGTCCTTGTCGATATGGATGACGACCCAGTCGTCGGCGGCGCCGTGCAGCGTGAAGCCGGCAATCTGGAGATGACCCATGGCGAGGGCGAAGGTGCCGCCGGCGTTGGATTCCTTGATGCCGCCGGTCAGCGGGCTCTTGCAGCCGATCGACAGCCGGTTGGCGTTCGAGAAATTCGTGCCGGCGAAGGGGCCCGCGGAGAAGATCAGCGGATTGTCCGGCGACATCGGATCGACCGTGGCGACGCCGTCCTCCAGCAGGGTCTTGGCGATGAAATAGCGTCCGGCCTCGGCGAACTCCCGGCCTTTCAGCTCGCGGGATGTGACGGTGCGGGTCGCAAGATCGATGTCGAGATAATGGCGCATGGCAGCCCCGGTGATGTCGGTCGTATAACGCCGATATTAGCGGGTCGGACAGCCGGTGTGTGGGAAAAATCCGCCCGCTCCGCCGTGCCGGATCAGGGCGCGTGCAGCCAGGCGGCGGGGTCGCCGGATTCGGGGCGGAAATAGATCACCATCCGCTCCGGCGCCGTGGCCGCAGCACCCCAGGGCGCGATGCCGTGCAGGGCGAGCCGGTGCACCAGATACGCCTCGCCCCGGCCGGCCGGCAGCGTCGCGCGCCGGCATTCCGCGAAAATGCGCCGGCGGACCGCGCGGTAGACGTCCGTAACGTCGATATCGCGCCATGCCGCGGGCGGCCGGTTGCCGAAGGTCTCGGCGAAGGTTTGCCGCACAATCCGGTGCGAGCCCTCCCAGACAACGAGGGGAGAAGCCGCCGCGTCCGCCGGGCCGACCGGCAGGCCGAGGATGAAGCGGTGATGCTCGCGCAGGAAGCGGCGGCGCTCCGGCCCGACCGGCAGGAGGCCGTCGACATGGGCGGCGTCGCGCTGGCGGCGGTAGGCGAAGGCGGCGGCGCACTCGTCCGCGCCCCGCTTCGGATACCCCGGATAGCAGACCGAGACCTGCGCCCGGTCCCAGGCGAACGGCCCGCCGGCCAGCTTCCCGGCGAAGCGGACGGCCGCGCCCCCGAGCGGCGGGCCGCCGGCGACCGCGCCGGTTGCGTCGTTGGCAAGCGCATTGACCCCGGCGAACCAGGTGCCGCCGCAGCGATGCCATTGGCTGAAGGCGGGATCGGCGACGCTGCGCCGGGCCGCCGGTTCGGCGGAGTCCAGCCATTCGACGACGCACGGATCGGCGCCGAAGCGGGTCCAGCCGCGTTCAGGGAACTCATCGGTCATTTCGGGTTCGTTCCGGACCGCGTCGGCCGGATCGGCGATGGAGCCGGCACCGGCCTCGCACCACTACAATTCCGTCCGTACCGCCCACAGCTCCGGGAACAGGCGGATCGTCGTCGCCTTGGTGAGGTAGCCGACGCCGCTGGTGCCGCCGGTGCCGATCTTGTGGCCGATCACCCGCTCGACGGCGTTGCGGTGGCGGAAGCGCCAGGTCTGGAACAGGTCGTCCATGTCGATCAGGTCCTCGGCCAGCTCGTAGAGCCCCCAGTGCCTCTCGCTGTTGAAGTAGATGTCGCGCCAGGCGGCCATCACGGAGTCGTCGTTGTCGCGCTTGAGCGACCAGTCCCGGTCCAGAACCCCGGCGTCGATGGCGTAGCCGCGCCGCGCCAGCAGCATGATGACCTCGTCGTACAGGCTCGGCCGTTCGAGCAACTCGGTCAGGCGTTGGGCGATTTCGGGCCGGTGCTCGAAGGTGCGGATCATCGCCCGGTTCTTGTTGCCGAAAATGAACTCGATCGAGCGGTTCTGGAACGACTGGAAGCCGGAGGACTGGCCGAGCCCGTCGCGGAAGGCGAGATAGTCGGCCGGCGTCATGGTGGTCAGGATGTGCCAGGCCTGGATCAGATTCTCCTGGATGCGCTTGACCCGGGCGAAGATCTTGAAAGCGGGCCTGAGATCGTCGTTGCGGATGTGGGGGAAGACCGCCTCAAGCTCGTGCAGCATGAGCTTCATCCACAATTCCTTGACCTGGTGCAGGATGAAGAACAGCGCCTCGTCGTGCTCGCCGGTGATGACCGGCTGGGCGTTGAGGATTTTGTCGAGTTCGAGGAAGTCGTGATAGCTGCGCTGGCCGCCGAGGTCGGCGTGGTAGGACTCGCCGGCGAAGTCCTCGCCCAGCGCCGTCGTACCGCGGGTCTGAGCGCCGGTTCGGGAAGGGGCGGGCCGCACCGCGTCGCCGTCACCGTCCGTCATGGTCTCTATCCTCCCGTATGCGCGGCGTTGTTCCCCGCCGGCGCCAGGCGCCCGAAGCGCGCTCGAATCGCAAGGGGGGCCGCGCCAAGATTGCCGGTTTCTCGGCGCCAGCATATCCGATACAAACCCCGCCGGGTACGAAATCGCGCCGGCGGCTGCCGGGTCCCGCAGACTTCAGGGAGAAGGGCTCATGTCCAACCAGGTCAAATACCTGCTCGACGAAAACGACATTCCGAAAGACTGGTACAACATCATGGCGGATTTCAAGAATCCGCCGTCGCCGCCGCTGCATCCGGGCACGCTGCAACCCTGCGGGCCGGACGATCTGGCGCCCCTGTTCCCGATGGAACTGATCATGCAGGAGGTCTCGACCGAGCGGTATATCGAGATCCCGAACGCCTTGCGCGACGTGTATCGCCAGTGGCGGCCGAGCCCGCTGCACCGCGCCCGCCGGCTGGAGCAGGCGCTCGATACGCCGGCGCGCATCTACTACAAATACGAGGGCGTGAGCCCGGCCGGCAGCCACAAGCCGAACACGGAGCTCGCCCAGGCCTTCTTCAACAAGAAGGAGGGCGTCGCCCGCCTGACCACCGAGACCGGCGCCGGCCAGTGGGGCTCGTCGCTCGCCCTCGCCGGGGCCTTTTTCGGCCTCGAGGTCGAGGTCTTCATGGTGAAGATCAGCTTCGAGCAGAAACCCTACCGCAAGGCCTTCATGGAGAGCTTCGGCGCCAAATGCTACGCCAGCCCGTCTGAGTTGACCGAGGGCGGCAAGGCGATCCTGAAAGAAAATCCGGACAGCACCGGCTCGCTCGGCATCGCGATTTCCGAGGCGGTGGAGCGCGCGGTCCAGCGCGACGACACCAAATACGCGCTCGGCAGTGTGCTCAACCATGTCCTGATGCACCAGACGGTGATCGGCCAGGAAGCCATCAAGCAGATGGAAATGGCCGACGACTATCCCGATATCGTCGTCGGCTGCACCGGCGGCGGCTCCAACTTCGCCGGCATCGCCTTCCCCTTCCTGGGCGAGAAGCTGCGCGGCGGCCGGGACGTCGAGATCGTCGCCGTCGAGCCGGCCAACTGCCCGTCGCTGACCAAGGGCCAGTACGCCTACGATTTCGGCGACACCGTGAAGATGACGCCGCTGGTCAAGATGCACACGCTGGGCTCGGGCTTCGTGCCGCCGGCCAACCATGCCGGCGGGCTGCGCTATCACGGCATGTCGCCGCTGGTCAGCCAGATGGTTCACGAGGGCTATGTCCGGCCGACCGCCTGGCACCAGACCGAGTGTTTCGCCGCCGGCGTGGCGTTCGGCAAGGCCGAAGGCATCCTGCCGGCGCCGGAAGCCAACCATGCCGTCAAGGGCGCGATCGACGAGGCGCTCAAGTGCAAGCGCGACGGACGGTCGAAGGCGATCCTGTTCAACCTGTGCGGCCACGGCAATTTCGACATGGCGGCCTACCAGAGCTACGCCTCCGGCCAGCTGACCGACGACGATTACAACGACCAGGAACTGGCGATGGCGCTCGCCGCCCTGCCGAAGGTGGCGTAGGGCGCTAAGGCCGCATTCGCGGAAGCGTATGCGGCCCCCTTCGACAGGCTCAGGGCGGGCTTTCGATACGCCCCCTTCGGGGGCTACTCAGGGTGAGGAAGAATGGTGTTGAGACTCTTGTTGAACCACCAACTTCCTCATCCCGAGTAGGCGCGCCAGTAGCCTGTCCTGAGCTTGTCGAAGGGCCGTATCGAGGGAGCGTCGCTCCCGGCCGGACGAATTGCCGACCGGGTCTTGTCTCGATCTTCGACCGATGGCATCCGCCGGGACGAAAGCATGAAACTGCATTATTTCCAGGGCTCCTGCGCGCTGGCGCCCCATATCGCGCTGGAGTGGGCCGGCGCCGACTACGAGTTGGCGGAAATGAAGCGCAGCGAGACCCGCGCGCCGGAATTCCTCAAGAAAAACCCGGCCGGGAAGGTGCCGGTGCTGGAACTGGACGACGGGACCTGCGTCAGCCAGGTCAACGCGGTGCTGCAATACATCGCCGAAACCTGGCCGGAAGCCGGGCTGGGCTCCGAATCGAACGACGACGGCAGCACGGAATCCCGGCACGCGATGCAGCGCTGGCTGTCCCATTTCAACGGCGACGTGCACACCGGCTTCACGCCCTATTTCATGACCCACCGCTACGCCGACAGCGATGCGGCCAGGGCGGAGGTCAAGGCCCGTGCCGCCGGGGAAGTCGCCTTTCAGCTGGGGGTTATCGAGGATCATATGGCCGGGCGGGACTGGATGCTCGGCGGCGCGCGCTCGATCCTCGACCCCTACCTGTTCGTCTTCACCGTGTGGGCCGGCTTCATGCCCGACCGGCTGAACGCCTTCGCGAACCTGAAGGCTTTCAACGGGCGCATGAAGGAGGATCCGGGCGTCCGGAACGCCCTGAAGATGCAGGGCATGGCGTGAGCCTGCCGGATTTTTCCTTCCGCTGCCGTCAGTTCGAAGACGGGCCGGAAACCGAGCCGCTGTAGGCCGCCTGAACGTCGGCCGCATCGCGGTAGTAGAGGCGCGACGCGTCGCGCAGCGGCTGGTAATCCCAGCTCGTACGGCGTCCGGCGCCGAGCGCCCCGACCAGGACGCGCCGCACCGCCTGGCTCTCCAGCACCTGCCGTTCCAGGCCTTCGATATCCCAGGTGCCGGCAACGATCGCTTCCAGTTCGGCACGCACAACGGCGCGGTCCGGCCGGCCGGCGAGATTGTCGCGCTCGTCCGGGTCGGTCTCGAGATCGAACAGCAGCGGCGGATCGGTCCGGCCGCAGATCAGCTTGTGCGGCCCCTTGCGGACCATCAGCATCGGTTCCCGCGCACCTTCGGCGGTGTATTCGGCGCAGACGGTGTCCGGCCAGCCGGCCGCATCGCCGCCGGCGAGCGGGACCAGCGACCGGCCGTCGACGGGCGCGGCGAGATCGGGCAGCGCGCCGTTTCCCGCCAGTTCGAGAAAAGTCGGGAAGAGATCGAGGTGGGACACGTTCTGCGCGACCCGGCGCGGCGCGAAGGCGAAGGGCGCGTGCAGGATCAACGGCACCCGCACAGACCATTCGAAGAAGGACATCTTGAAGAACAGGCCGCGCTCGCCCAGCGAATCCCCGTGATCGGATGTGAAGACGACCGCCGTATCGTCGGCCGCGCCGATCGCCGCGAGCGCCTCGAGCAGCCGGCCCACCTTGGCATCGATATAGCTCGTCATCGCGTAATAGGCCCGGCGCATGCGGCGTATATCGGCTTCGCCGACCGGGTCGATATGGCGGCCGGTCAGGAACCAGTGCCGCCGGCTGTGCGGGTCGCGGTCGGCAAGCGGGATATCGCCGACGCGCGGCGGGCCGATCTCGGCATCGCGGTAGCTGTCCCACCAGAAGGCCGGCGGAAGATAGGGATCGTGCGGGGACATGAACGAAACGGTGAGCGCGAAGGGCCGGCCGTCGCTGCTGTCAGCATGGTCGTGCAGCCAGCGCACGGCCTCGAACTCCGCCTCGTCGTCATAGGCGACGTTGACGCTGCGCGGATGCGGGCCGGCGTCGAGCACCGCGCGCATGCTGTGGTACCACTCCAGCCAGGTCTCGCCGTCGAGCCGGAGGTCCGGCACCCAGCCGAAGTCGGCCGGATACACGTCGGTCGTGACCCGTTCCTCGTAGCCGTGCAGCTGGTCGGGGCCGACGAAGTGCATCTTGCCGGAAAGGCAGGTCCGGTAGCCGCCGGCGCGCAGATAGTGATGGAACGTCGGCACCGACGCCGGGAACTCGACCGCATTGTCGAACGCCCCGATGCGCGACGGCAGGCGCCCGCTCAACAGCGAGAACCGCGCCGGCGCGCAAAGCGGAAAATTGCAATACGCGTTCTCGAACACCACGCCCTGCGCCGCGAGCCGGTCTAGATGCGGCGTCCGGACCGGCGCGTCCCCATAGGCCGGCAGCACCTGGGGCGCCAGCTGATCGGCCATGATGAAAAGGAAGTTGGGACGTTTCGCCATGGCGGTATGTCCTGCAGCAAGGATCCGTAGAGCGCCGTCCTAAAGATGCCCACGGCCCGAAGGAACGGCATGCCGGCGGATTCCGGCCTCCGTAACGCGGTTTTGATCGATTTCGGCCCGATCGTCCGGGGAGAACCGCGCAGATGGAAGCGCGCGGGCGCCGCCGAGCCCCCGATTCGCGCAAATCGGCTCCGCTTTTCCGGCGCCGGACCGGAATTTGACAACGAATGGATGCCGGTTATGCTGCTTTGCACGCTGGCAGTTGGGTTTGCCGGTCATGCCGGTGCATCCCGCCGGCCATTTCGTAGAGGCGCGAATACACGGGCGTTTTCGTGTGGAATCGGCCCCAATGAAGAAGCCGCTGACGGGATAGCGGGCAGGGTCCTGAAGTCCCGTTGCGATAAGCCTTCCGACGTTTCGCAAAATTTCTCCAGGGAGGAGATCATGTTGAAAAAGCTCTCGGCAGCCGCGCTGGTCGCCGCTGCCGGTCTCGTCTTTTCCGCGCCTCCGGCCGCTGCGGCCGGCTGCCCGGTCAAGGACACCATCAAGTTCTCCGGTTTGGACTGGGCGTCCAACCATTTCCATGTCTCCGTGGCGAGCTACATGGTCGAGAAGGGCTGGGGCTGCAAGACGGAGTCGATTCCGACGACGACGGCGCCGAGCCTGAACGCCTTGGCCAAGGGCGACCTGCACATCTCGATGGAAATCTGGTACGCCAACAACCGGGAAATCTGGGACAAGATGAAGGCCACCGGCAAGGTCATGGAGCCGGGCGGCGTTTCGATCACCGGGGCGGTCCAGGGCTTCTACATCCCGCGCTATATGGTCGAGGGCGACAAGAAGCGCGGCATCAAGGCCGTGGCGCCGGGCCTCAAGAGCGTGGCCGACCTCGCCAAACACGCCAAGCTGTTCGAGGATCCGGAAGAACCGGCCAAGGGCCGCTTCTACAACTGCAAGATCGGCTGGAACTGCGAGCGGGTGAACACCAAGAAGCTGGCGGCTTACGGACTGGACAAGATGTTCACCAACTTCCGTCCGGGCACCGGCGAAGCGCTGGCCGCGGCCATCGCATCGGCCTACAAGCGCGGCAAGCCGGTCGTCGCCTACTACTGGGGCCCGACCTGGGTGCTCGGCAAGTACGACATGGTGATGCTCAAGGAGCCGGAATATAACGAGGAAATCTGGAAGAAGCTCGACAAGGCCAAATCCGGCAAGGGCATGCAGGCGACCGCCTATCCGACGATCAAGGTGATCATCGGCATGAACAAGAAGTTCGCCGCGGCGGCCGGCCCGATCACCACGATGCTGTCCAAATACCATCTGGACGGCGATTCGGTGGCCAAGGCCCTCGTCTTCATGAAAGAGAACAAGGACAAGACGGGCGCGAAGGCGGCTGCGGACTTCCTCAGGAAGAACCAGACGATCTGGACCAAGTGGGTTCCCGCCGACATTGCGGCGAAGATCAAGGCTTCGCTCTAGAGTTCGGGGCGTCCGTCCGCCGAACCCTGTGCTAAATTGTGCCTGCCGGGCGGCGTTGGCCCGGCAGGCTTTTTCTTTTGATGATTTCCGGTACTCGCGAGCGTCGCGAGAGCGGCCCTAGGGAGCGCAGCCATGGATGCCGGCAGCATTTTTTCGCTCGTCCTGTGCGCCGCGATCGTCGGCTGGATCGCCTGGGCCGCCGCCCGGCGGCATGAGGCGCTCGCCGAAGGATACCGGGCCCACGCCGTCGGCGCCGCCGCCGCCCTGGCCGTGCTCGTCCCGGGTTTGGCCGGCCTCTGGAAATTCCTCACCGGGCTGGAGTTCGATACCTCCATCATCCCGCTGGACGTGTGGGTGGACGGCGCGGTCGACTGGCTGCTGCTCAAGGTCGGCGACCCGCTGGACCAGCTGAACCGCTGGGTGGTCCACAAGATCGGCTTTTTCGAGCGCTTCCTGCACCAGTCGATCGCCTGGCCGCTGCTCACCCTGCTGTTCACCGGGGTCGCCTGGCACGCCAGCCGCAATTTCGTCGTCACCGTCGGCGTCGCCTGCGCCTTCCTGCTGATCTGGTCGATGGCCCTGTGGAAGCCGACGATGCAGACCCTGTCGCTGATGAGCGTCTCGATCCTGGTCACGGTGGTGTTCGGCCTGCCGCTCGGCATCCTGATGTCCCAGAGCGACCGGGCTCGCTCGGTCATGCTGCCGATCCTGGACATGATGCAGACCATGCCGTCCTTCGTGTACCTGATCCCGGTCGTGATGCTGTTGGGCCTGGGGAACTTTGCCGGCGTCATCGCGACCATGATTTATGCCGCGCCGCCGTTGATCCGGCTGACGGACCTGGGAATCCGGCTGGTCGACAAGGAGGTCATGGAGGCGGCGACCTCGTTCGGCGCGAGCCGCCGGCAGAAGCTGTTCAACATCCAGATCCCGCTGGCGCTGCCCAACATCATGGCCGGGCTCAACCAGTCCATCATGATGGCGCTCGCCATGGTCGTGATCGCGTCGATGATCGGCGTCCGCGGCCTGGGCCAGGAAGTGCTGTTCGGCCTGCAGCGGCAGGAGCCGGGCACCGGCTTCATTGCCGGCCTGTCGATCGTGCTGCTCGCGATCGTGCTCGACCGCATCACCCAGTCTTACGGCCGGCGCATGGAAACGCACCGCACGGTGAGCCACTAGGCGGGCGCAGCGGCCGGCCTCCGGCCGTCAGCCGCGACCGCCGCCGGGGCAAACCGGATCGCATCCGACACGAGCCAAGCGCAATGGGTCAAATCCAGATCAGCAACGTGTACAAGATTTTCGGCCCCCGGCCGCACGACGCGATGGAGCATGTGCGCCGGGGTATGTCGAAGGACGACCTGCTGAACGAGACGGGCCACACGGTCGGCGTGCGCGACGTGACGCTGACGGTCGAGCCCGGGCAGTGCACGGTCGTGATGGGCCTGTCCGGCTCGGGCAAGTCGACCCTGATCCGGCACATCAACCGGCTGATCGACCCGACGGCCGGCGAAATCATCGTCGAGGGCCAGAACGTCCTGGACCTGAAAGGCAGGGAACTGGAGGACTTCCGGCGCCGCACGTTGAGCATGGTCTTCCAGCGTTTCGGCCTTTTCCCCCACAAGACGGTCATCGACAACGTCGCCTACGGCCTGGATATCAAGAGCCGCACCAGGGCGGAGAAACGCGCCAACCGCGAGAAGGCGCGGCACTGGATCGGCCAGGTCGGCCTGACCGGCTACGAGGACCAGTATCCCAGCCAGCTTTCGGGCGGCATGCAGCAGCGCGTCGGCCTCGCCCGGGCGCTCGCGACCGATGCCGATATCCTGCTCATGGACGAGGCCTTCAGCGCCCTCGACCCGCTGATCCGCCGGGAGATGCAGGACCAGCTGATCGAGTTGCAGCAATCCCTGCACAAGACCATCGTCTTCATCACCCACGATCTCGACGAGGCGCTGCGCCTGGGCGACCGGATCGCGATCATGAAGGACGGCGCGATCGAACAGATCGGCACCGGCGAGGAGATTCTCCAGCGGCCGCAGACGGAATATGTCCGCCGGTTCGTCGAGGACGTAAACCGCGGCCGGGTCCTGACCGCCGGCACGGTGAAGCTGGAGTGCAGCATCGTGCGGCAAGACGCGACTCCCGACGAGGCGCTGCGCCAGCTCGGCGAGGGCGGCCTGCGCGTTACCTATGTCGTCGACGCAGGGGGCAGGCTGGTCGGCGCCGTCACCGCCGCGTCGCTCCGCAAGGGCCAGCGCGACGACGTCCCGACCGTCGACAGCCTGGCCGAAGCCGCGCCGACGGCGACCGAGGACATGGTTCTTGAAGAGGTGCTGCCGATGACGGTGGGCGAGGATATCCCGGTCGCGGTGCTGAACGAGAATCGCGAACTGAAAGGCATCCTGCCGAAGGATACCATCATCAGGGCGCTTGCGGAGGAAGCGCAGCTCACCGCCGAAGCGGACCGCTGAGGCGAAAAGGTTACGGGCGCCTTAGCTGCGGCGCGGCGGGGTGCGGCCGGGCCGGCGGCCGAGCCGGAAGGCGCGCACCATGCGGTGCAGCAGGTAGAAGCCGATGGCCAGGATCACCACGACGATCATGGCGAGCAGCTTGCGCCCGAAGACCGGATCGAGCACCGTGCCCTTGTCGATCAGATGCAGGCTCAGCATCTCGATCAGCTGAAGGATCCCGCCGGCGCACAGGATAAGCGCCACCAGCAGCGCCACCTGCAGCGTATCGAACACCAGCCCCTCGGCGTCGAGATCGGCGACCCGGCGGAAGAAATGCTGCCGGAACGACTGCCAGTGCGCGATGACGTAGGCGACGACGCCGACGAAGGCGGCGAACCAGAAGACGATGGTGGACGAGGCGAGCCCGCGGATGCTGTCGCTGACCAGCTTCTCGAACGGCGGATAGAAATAGACGAAGACCGCCAGGATCACGAGGCCGACGACAACAATCCAGTATCGTAGGGAACGCACGCCCTCGGTTTCCTGCGCCATGGGTCCACCGGTTTGCAATTGCTGGAGCGGCGGCAGTACAGCATACAAGGAATCGGAAAAAAAGCCCTGACGCGCAGCGCCGGGAGCAACGGACCCTGCGTTGGGCCGGGCCGGCGGCGCGGCGCGGGCTGCATCGGTTGACGCCGCGCGTCGGGTTGGGAATTATCCGCGTGCGCAGCCGCGCACCGGAAATGATGGAAATCTCCATGCCCCATCGCCTGGGAATCGATATCGGCAAGACCTTCACGGATCTGGTGCTGCTCGACGAGTCGGGGACGGCGCACGCCCTGAAGACGCCCAACGACCCCGGCGACCCGGTTGCCGCGGTTGTCGCCGGTATCCGCGAACTGGCCGACGGCGCGGGCGTGGCGCCCGGCGATATCGCGACGGTCGTTCATGGCGCGCCCGGTCACGGTGCCTTCAGCCTGGATCCGGCGCAGACCGGCGGACCGGCCGTCGGCCTGCTGGTCACCGCCGGCTTCGAGCATGTGCTCCATCTCGGACGCGGCCAGGGCGCAAGTCCGCTGGCCGGCGGCATCGTCGCGACCCTCGGCGTCGCCGAGCGGATGGATGCGCGCGGGCAGGTGCAGCAGCCGCTCGACGAGGCGAAGGCCCGGGCGGCGATCCGGGCCCTGCGTGAAATGGGCGCGGAGGCCATTGCGGTTTCCCTGCTGCATGCGGCGGCCAACCCGGCGCACGAACGGGCCCTCGGGGCACTGGCCGGCGAGATCGACGCCGATCTGCCGGTGACCCTGTCGAGCGACGTCGTCCGCGAAGCCGCCGACTACGAACGGACCGTCGCGGCGGTGGCGGCGGCCGTCCTGCGCCCCGCGCTGACCCGGTACTTCGAAACATTCGCCGATTCGCTGCGCGCCCTGGAGTCCACGGCGGAAATCCGGGTCGCGCGCGCCGACGGCGGCTCCATGTCTCTCGCGCATGCCGGCGATGCGCCGGTCGACGCGCTCAATGCCGGTCCGGCCGCCGGTGTGGCCGCTGCGGCCGCAGCGGCGTCGCACGCCGGCTGCCGCGATGCGCTGGCGCTCGATATGGGCGGCGGCATGGCGACCGTCGGCATCGTCCTGAACGGCGCGCCCGTCGTTACGCGCAAGACGCCGGTCGCCGGCGCGAACCTGACCCTGCCGTCGATCGCGGTCGTCGGGGCCGGCGCCGGCGGCGGTGCGGCGGTCCGGCTGACCGGCCACGGCGCCCTGCGCGTCGGGCCCGGGGCTGCGGCCGGCGGCCCGGCCTGTTTCGGCGGCGACGGACCGACGCTGACCGACGCAAATCTTGTACTCGGCCTGATCCCGGCCGGCCCTGACAGCGGCAACGGGCAGGACCGGGGCCCCGACCGCGCCGCCGCCGAGGCTGCCATCGCCCGCCTCGCCGACCGGCTGGGCGCAAACCCCTATCAGGCGGCACAGGGCATTCGCGACCTGGCCGTCGAGAAGCTGTATGGCGCCCTGCGCCAGACCGCGGCGGCGCACGGCGTCGATATCGCTTCCATGCCGCTGGTCGCCTATGGCGGCGCCGGGCCGCTGCACGGCAACGCGCTGGCCATGCTGTGCGGCGACGGGCCGGTCGTCGTGCCGGCGCAGCCGGGCGCGATGTCGGCGCGCGGCTATGCCGAGGCGCCGCCGCGCCAGGAATTCGGCGAAAGCTGCCGGCGGCTGCTCGACGATATCAACGCCGCCGCGGTCGGCGAAATTCTGGACGGGCTGGGCGCCCGGGCGAATGACTGGCTGGACGGCGAGGGCGCGCCGGCAACCGGCCGTCGGCTCCGCTTCGAGGCCGATCTGCGGTGCCGCGGCGGAGGCGGCGATTTCGCCCTGGAGGTCGATCCGGCCAACCTGCCGAACTGGGGATTGCGCGATCTGGAGGACCGGTTCCACACGGCCTTCGAGCAGCAACACGGCGTGCGCCTCGGCGCGCCGGTCGAACTGGTCCGCCTGCGCGCCGTCGCCGGCGGCCGGGCGACGGGCCGTCGCAACGGCGGATCGCCCCGTGGGACGTCGGGCCGGGCGGCGGGCCGGCGGGCCGGATCGGGCGACGCTTCGGCCGCGCGTATCGGCGAGCAGCGCATCTATCTGGAGGGCGCTTTCCTGAACGCGCCGGTCTACGCGGCCGGCAGACTGGAAGCCGGCAGCCGGGTCGCCGGACCGGCCCTGGTCGCCGGCGGCGACTGGACGGCCCCGGTCCATCCCGGTTATTCCGGCGCCGTCGGGGCGGACGGCGCCCTCGTCATCGCGCCGGACCGCGGCGGGAGCGCCGACGCATGACGCCGCGCCGCCCCTCGGCCTCGTCGCTCGATGCGCTGCTGCAATCGACCCGCGAGCAGTTCGACCGGACCTTCGCCGACCGGCTGCGCCAGGCAGACGCCGCCGGCCTGCGCAACCGGCGGCAGCCGTCCGCGCCATCGTCCGCGACTACCGGCGCGGCGCCAGCGACAGTTGCAGCGACGCCGGCGGCCGACCCGCCCGCCGGAGCGGACCCGGACATCGACGCAACCTTGAACCGGCGGTTCGGCGACGACTGGTCGGCCGAACTGGTCGAAACCCAGATCACCGGCGGCAGGCTGTCGGCGCTCTACCGGCTGACGGTCGACGGCCGTTCGGCGCTGGAATTCGGCGACGCGGCGGCGGACGGCGACCGCAACGCGGCGCTGGAGGCGGCGCGCCGGGCTGCACTCGCCAGGGCGGCGGATGCGCTGGCTTACGGTGCCCAGCCGTCGGCGACCGCCGCGGAGCGCAACCTGCCGCACGCGCCGGCGGCCGCGGCCCGGTCGACCGGAGGCC
>JAJEGH010000018.1 GCA_022819985.1 Alphaproteobacteria bacterium
GGCACAGGTCCTCCCCAAGTGCTCATGGCGCAGGGGGCGCTCGGTTGCTCTCGATCCCTTGGCCCGTCCCATCCGCGATGGACAGGACTTCCACGATGGCAGGGAGTCCAGGTGAGCGGCACCCGGCCATTGGCTTCGCCGCCGCGCCACGCGCTCCGGCGAAGCCAAAGGCCAGCCAGCACTGCTGCGATCAAGGTCGGAGAAATGGCTAAGCAACGTCTGCACCCCAAAACGGCTGAAGCGCTGTGAGAGGTACAGGGGTAAACGGCGCCCGGAGCCTTGCCGGAAGCGGCATCGGCGCGGCGGCGGCCGACCCCTCCCCTAGCCCCTCCACCAAGGGGAGGGGGATTCGATCAGGGCTCCCCTCGCAGAGGAATCCTGATGGTAGTTCGGATAATCGACATCTACGGCGTGACCGTCCCCGAGCCGGAAGACCATGCGCCAGTTGCCGCACTCACTCCGCATCCTGGCGCGCTTCGAGATAGTCCTTCGACTGCATCTCCATCAGGCGCGAGACGGTGCGCTGGAATTCCATCGCGATGTGGGTGCCGCGGTACAGGTCCTGCGGCGCGCCGGCCGCCGAGGCGAGCAGCTTGACCTTCCGCTCGTAGAGCGTGTCGATCAGGATGGCGAAGCGCTTGACCGGGTTCTTCTCGTCCGGCTTGAAGCGCGGGATGTCGTCGATCAGCACGGTCCGGTAGGCGTCGGCGATGGCGATATAGTCGGCCGCGGCGCGCGCCTCGCGGCACAGCGCGTCGAACGGGAAGCGCGCGACGCCGTGGGCGGCGCGCGGCACCGGCACCTCCCGTCCCTTCACGGTCAGCCGGGCCGGCGTGGCCTCGGCGCCGTCGGTCAGCGCCTCGAAAGCCCTGTCGAGCGCCCGGGTCGCCGCCGGGCCGAGCGGCGTGCGCCAGACCTGCATCGTCATCAGCCGGGCAAGGCGGTAATCCTGCGCCGCCTCCAGATGGAGCACGTCCAGCTTCGCCTTGAGCAGTTCGATGAAGGGCAGGAAGAGCTGGCGCTGCAACCCGCCCTCGTAGAGCCGGTCCGGCGGCCAGTTGGAGGTCGCGACCATAATCGCGCCGCGCGCGAACAGGGCCTCGAACAGGCGGCCCAGGATCATCGCGTCGGCGATGTTGACGACGTGCAGTTCGTCGAAGCAGAGCAACCGGGCCTCGTCGGCGATGTCGGCGGCGACCGCGGGCAGCAGGTCGTCGACCCGGCCCCCTTTTTGCGACTCCCCGCGCCGCTTGTGCAGCCGGTCCTGGATTTCCAGCATGAATTCGTGGAAATGGACCCGGCGCTTGCGGGCGACCGGCGCGGCGTCGAAGAACAGGTCCATCAGCATGGACTTGCCGCGCCCGACGCCGCCGTAGAGATAGAGGCCGCGCGGCGGCTCCGGCGCCTTCCGGTTGGCCCCCGCCCGCAAGAGCCCGAAACGGGAAAGCCAGGAGCCGGCCCGGCCGGGCTCGTAGCCTTCGAGCGCCCGGTGCAGGCCGGTCAGCTTTTCGGCCGCCAGCGCCTGGGCCGGATCGTGGGCCAGGTGCCCGGCGGCGACCCGCGCGCGCCATTCCCCCAACGGCGTTTCGGCCGGCGGCATTTCTGCTGGACTGCCCGGCATCGGCGCGGTTTCAGCCGTCCGCTTCGTCGGCGACCCGGACATGCCGGTCCGGCGCGGCGAGGATCGCATCGACCGCATCGGCGACCATGCGCTCGACCAGCGCGCCGGCGGACGGCCGGTCGGCGATCAGGTCCAGCCCCTCGCCGGCGAAGGTGACCGCCATGCCGGTATCGCCGCCGCGCTGCGCCGCGAAGAAACGCTCGCGCATCGGCTGGCCCTCGGCGCGCAGGGCGTCGTCCCGCCCGTGCCATTCGTCGGTAAAGGCGTTGCGGATGGCGCGCCCGGTGTACGGCTCCGGCCAGGTCAGGCCGCGCGCCGTGTCGAAAACCTTCGTGCGCAGGGTGTCATCGCCGCCCGTCCGCTCGATCAGCGCTTTCTGGTTCGGATGGCCGAGCGCCTCCTGCGTCGACCAGAAGCGGGTGCCGACCAACACGCCCTCGGCGCCCAGCATCAGGGCGGCCGCCAGCCCGCGCCCGTCGGCGATGCCGCCCGCCGCGGCGACCGGAACCGGCGCTACCGCATCGGCGACCGCAGGGACCAGCGGCAGGGTTGCCCGGTCGGCGCCGTGGCCGCCGGCCTCGGTGCCCTGGGCGACGACGATATCCGCGCCTTTCGCCGCCGCGTTGCGCGCGTCCTTCAGGGTCTGGACCTGGCAGATCAGCGCGGCGCCGGAATCGCGGATTTTCTCCGCATAGGGCGCGATGTCGCCGAAGGACAGCATGACCGCCGCCGGCCTTCGCTCCAGCGCCGCATCCAGCGCGCCCGGCCGCTTGTCGAGCGCCCAGGTGATGAAGCCGATGCCGACCGCCCGGTTGCCCGCCTTATCGAATTCCGCCGATATCCAGTCGTCGGAGCCCCAGCCGAGCGCCGGGTCGGCATAGCCGGCGCCGATCAGGCCCAGCCCGCCGGCCGCCGAGACCGCCCCGGCCAGCGCGCCGCCGGAAACCCCGCCCATCGGCGCGAGCAATACCGGATGGTCGATGCCGAGCAGGCGGGTGATGGCGGTCGACAGCTTCATGGCCGCGGGCATAGCGGCTTTTGCCGGGCGGTGGCAAAGGGAATGTCGCGCCGGTTGCGCGGTTCGGGCGGGCTTTCCTTTGGCCCGCCCGGCCTATCTAGGTGGGGAATCCGGCGTCCGGCCGGGCGCCGGGCGGATCGCAACGGAACGCAAGGGGAGCCGCATGACCGGGATCGACGAAAGCCGGCCTTTCCTGCCGGTCAACATTGCGGTGATGACCGTCTCCGACACGCGCAATGCAGCCGACGACCGGTCCGGCGACACGCTGGCCGGGCGGATCGGGGACGCCGGCCATGTCGTCGCCGACCGCCGGATCGTGCCCGACGAAATGGCGGAGATCGTCGCCGCGCTGGAAGGCTGGATCGCCGATCCGGACATCGACGTCGTCGTCTCGACCGGCGGCACCGGCGTGACCGGCCGCGACGTGACGCCGGAGGCCTTCGAGCGGGTCTTCGAGAAGAAGATCGAGGGCTTCGGCGAACTGTTCCGCTGGATCAGTTTTCAGAAGATTCGCACCTCGACCGTCCAGTCGCGCGCGGTCGGCGGCGTGGCGGGCGGCACCTACCTGTTCGCCCTGCCGGGCTCGCCCGGCGCGTGCAGGGACGGCTGGGACGAGATACTGCAAGCCCAGCTCGACAACCGCACCCGCCCCTGCAACTTCGTCGAACTCATGCCCCGGCTCCAGGAGCATACCGGGCGCTAGGACGGCCGTTCCCGACGGGACCGCCGGTTGCGGGCGCGGACGTTTCCTTCGATCCGGCCTCTCGTTTCCAGCCCGCCGTTCCGGCCGCTGTCCGCATCCCCTCGCCGTCATTCCGACCGGAGCCGCTCAAAGGGCGGCGGAGCGGAGGAATCCGGTCGGTGCCGTGCCGCCGGCGCAGGGCCGAGCCTGGGACCGGCTTCCGTCGCCGGCCGGATTTCTCCGCTACGCGGCTGACGCCGCTCCGGTCGAAATGACGGGAGGGGGCGGCGGAAGGGAAGCGCCCCCGCGTCTTTTTGATCGTGCGCTCCAGTATTTACCCGCTGCCTTCGCCATCTTTCTCGCAGTTTTCCGCCGTTTCTCCGCGCCCGATCCCGAATTAGACAGACCGGTCTGTGTATCGGTGTCTTTTTTTCGCCCGGAGCGCCCGAACCCCGCAGAATCGCTGAGAAACGCGATCCGGGATGGCAGCAAAAACGATTCAGGAAGGAAATGTTTCCATCCTGCTCCGGGCGGCGGGCCGCGCCCAACCCGACCCCCGCCCCCTTTACCGTCATTTCGACCGGAGCCCCGGCGCAAGCCGGGGCGGAGTGGAGAAATCTGGCGGGTGCTCCCCCGGAAATCAGCGGCGACGCCGCAGGCTCCGGCGTTCGGCCGGCCTCCGTCGCCAGCCGGATTTCTCCCCTTCGGCTTCGCTCAGAGCCCGCCCTGAGCGAAGTCGAAGGGGCAGGCTGCTACGCGGCTGACGCCGCTTCGGTCGAAATGACGGTGGGAAGGAGTGCGCTTCGGTCGAAATGACGGGTGGAGGGCGCACTTCGGGCGTTGACAAAGCACATATAAGGAACAAAATTGGCGATGTCAAGGACTGTTATCGAAAAAAAGGAAATATTTTTAAGCCGGGCTTGACACCCGCAGCCCGCCCTTCAGGTCGCTGCCGGGCACATAACCGGCTAACCGCCCGTCCACGCCCGGAACGCCGCGCCGTCGTCGACATCCGCCAGCGTTTCGGCGAAGGCGAGCCGCCGGTGGCGCGGGACGTTGCACAGCGTGGCGGCGAGGGTCTCCGGGCGCGACCAGGGCACGCGATCGAACAGGCCGCCGCATTGCATCGGGCCGCGCTGGCCGACCGACCAGAAGCCGCCGTCCGCGGCCGGGCCGAACAGCAGGTCGGACTGCCGGAGCAGATCGAACGCGCGCCCGACGACGCCGGCGTCGATGCCGGGAATGTCGGCGCCGAAGAGGATCCGCGGGCGCGGCGCGAAGCGGTCGAGGCAGCGCGCCATGCGGGCGCCGAGATCGCCTTCGCCCTGGTCGATGCAGGGCAGGCCGGCGAGGCGCGGCAGCCCGCGCCGCAGATGCCGCGCAGACCGGCGCGGAGTCGCCGCAACGACCAGATCCCATTCCGGCCGGTGGGCCAGCCGCGCGCCGATCCGCTGCGCGGTGTCGCCATAGAAGCGCCAGGCGGGCAGCGCCCCGATATCCGCCGCCAGCCGCGTCTTGACCGCGCCGGCGAGCGGCGCCTTCAGGAACAGGATCGCGACCGGGCGGCGTGCGGTCATCGCAACCATCGGGTCAATACAGCCGCGCCAGCCAGGCCGGCGGAACGCCCAGGAGATAGAGCGAGAGCAGGGCGAGATTGCGCGCCGAGCGGCGGCGGTAGCCGGCCCGGACGAAGCGGTCCGCGCTCGTTACGGCGTCGAATTCCAGCGGGACGAGCCTTCGCCGGCCGATGCGCCGGACCAGGTCGACATCCTCGAACAGCGGCATCGGCCGGTAGCCGCCGAGCGCCCGGTAGAAGTCGCGGGCGATCAGCAGGCCCTGGTCGCCGTAAGGCAGGCCGAGGCGGCGGCAACGCCAGGCGACCCGCGCCTCCAGCCTGCGGGCGCGCGGGTCCGGATCGTCCAGCCGGAACCGGCCGTAGCCGGCGCGCTCCCGGTTGGCGGGATCGGCCGCGAAGGCGTCGGCCGCGGCGCGCCAGCCGGGGCCGGGGCGGGTATCGGCGTGGAGGAAGAGCAGCCAGCCGCCCCGCGCGGCCTCCGCGCCCGCCGCCAGTTGCGCGCCGCGCCCTTGGGCGCCGGTCACGACCCGCGCGCCGGCCTCCTGCGCCGTCGCCGCCGTGCCGTCCCGCGAGCCGCCGTCGCTGACCACGATTTCTGTAGCGCCCCATTCCGGCGCGTCCCCGCCGCCGTCCGGCATCGACAATGCCGCGAGGGTCGCCGGCAGGCGCGCCGCCTCGTTCAGCGCCGGGATCACGATGCTCAGCCCGGCGAAAGTCCCGGCCGGAGTCCCGTTGGGAGTCATAACCGCCTGTCTCGCCCAGTACGCCCCGCCGTTCAAGGATTCCTCTGCGAAACCCCTTCCCGTCATTCCGACCGGAGCCCCGGCCCGCAGGGCCGGGGCGTAGCGGAGGAATCTCGACTCGGTCTCACCCACAAGAAACCCCTGGTCCTGCGCTGAGATTCCTCCGCTGCGCGCCCCGGATGAAATCCGGGGCGCTCCGGTCGGAATGACGGGAGAGGGTGGCAGGGGCCGATCGCGCTGTTTTGTTCGGCTTTCGCAGAGGAATCCCGTTCAAGCGGGAGCGCTGGCCGGAACGCCAAGGCGGTATATTGTTCTTTTTTTGTTCTTGACTTCGGCCGACCAAATCCCCATGATGAACGGTATGGAACCCGGTCCACAGATCCCGGCGAGCACGCCCTTCGATCCCCGGTCGCCCCAACCGGAGCGTCCCCCGAATCGTCCCGGGGGGCCGGCCTTCCGCGGCCGGGGCGCCGGCTTCAATCCGCCGAACCGCTTCGAGACGATCCGGCGCGACCCCTTCTTCGACGGCTGGGAGCCGGAGGCGGCGCCGGATACGCCACGGGATATGGGGGGCGAAAGCCCGCCGCCGGCCACCGTGCCGACAACGGTGACGGTCGACGCGACGCGCACGGTGATCGCGCGTAACGACTCGCCGGACGTCGGCTTCGACCGCTCGATCAACCCCTATCGCGGCTGCGAGCACGGGTGCGTCTACTGCTATGCGCGGCCGACCCACGCCTGGCTCGGCCTGTCGCCGGGCGTCGATTTCGAGACCCGGCTGTTCGCCAAGCCGGACGCCGCCGCCCTGCTGCGGCAGGAGCTGGCCCGGCCGTCCTACCGCTGCGAACCCATCGCCATGGGCACGAACACGGACCCGTATCAGCCGGTCGAGCGGGAGCGGCGGATCACGCGGGCCATCCTGAAGGTGCTGTCGGACTGCAACCATCCGGTCACGATCGTCACCAAGTCGGCCCTGATAGAGCGGGATATCGATTTCCTGGCGCCGATGGCGGAGAAAGGCCTGTGCACGGCCGCCCTCTCGGTGACGACCCTGGAGCGGACGGTGGCGCGGTCGATGGAGCCGCGGGCGTCGGCGCCGGCGCGCCGGCTGGCGGCGATCCGCTCGCTGGCCGAGGCCGGCATCCCGGTCCGGGTCATGGTCGCGCCGGTGGTGCCGGGCATCACGGACCACGAGATGGAGGATATCCTGGAGGCGGCGCGCGATGCCGGCGCGTCCCTCGCCTCCTATATCGTGCTGCGCCTGCCCGGCGAGGTGAAGGACCTGTTCTGCGACTGGCTCGACGCCCACTATCCGGCGCGGCGCAACAAGGTGCTGAACACGATCCGCTCGCTGCGCGAGGGCAAACTCAACACCGCCGAGTGGGGCGAGCGCATGGTCGGCAAGGGCGCGTTCGGCAAGGCGCTGGACTTGCGCTTCGCCTTGGCCGTCCGCCGCCTCGGCCTGAAACGCGAAGGCCGGGCCCTGCGCACCGACCTGTTCGCCAAACCGGCCCGCGACGGGCGGCAGATGACGCTGTTCTAGGGGCGGACCGGGGCCGAAACGAAGGTCGGGGGCGGCATTCCGGTTTCCGTTCGGGAACGAACCCGCCCGTGACACTGCCGGATCGCTTTGCGAAAGTGGCGTGGCTGTGCCCATGCCCGTCCCCGTGCCCGTCACCCGTTTCGCGCCCAGCCCGACCGGCCTTCTCCATCTCGGCCATGCCTGGTCCGCCTGGCAGGCCTGGCGGCGCGCGCAGGACGGGGGCGGGCGCTTCCTGCTGCGCATCGAGGATATCGACACCGGGCGCTGCCGGCCGGAATTCGAAGCGGCGATCTACGAAGACCTCGCCTGGCTGGGCCTGGACTGGGAGCGGCCGGTGCTGCGCCAGTCGGAGCATTTCGGCCGCTACCGGGCGGCCCTGGCGGCGATCCGGGAGCAGGGCCTCGCCTATCCGTGCTTCTGTACCCGGGCCGATATCCGCCGCGAGATCGAGGCCGCCGGCGGCGCACCCCATGGCGCGCCCCACGGCCCACCCCACGGCGCGCGAGGCAATCCGCAGGAGCCGGGCGGCGGCCTGCGTTACCCCGGCACCTGCCGCGGCCTTGCGCCGACGGACCGGCAGGCGCGGATCGACGGCGGCGCGGCTCATGCCTGGCGGCTGGACGCCGCCGCGGCCGCCGCGCGCTGCGGGCCTCTGATCTGGCGCGACGAGATCGCCGGCGAGGTTCCGGTCGATCCGGCGGTCTTCGGCGATGTCGTGCTGGCGCGCAAGGATGTCCCGACGAGCTATCATCTCGCCGTCACGGTGGACGATGCCCTTCAGGGCGTCACCCTGGTCGTGCGCGGCGAAGACCTGTTCGCCGCCACCCATGTCCATCGGCTGCTCCAGGCGATCCTCGGCCTGCCGGCGCCGCTCTACCGCCACCACCCGCTGCTGCTCGACGCCGGGGGCAAACGCTTCGCCAAGCGCGACCGGGCCATGACGATCCGCAGCCTGCGCGAAAAGGGCCTGTCGCCCGCCGACGCGGTCGCGCTGGCCGCGGGCTGGCGGACGGGATAGCGCCGGCCCGGCAAGCCCGCGCCGGGCGCCGCCGCTTGCCCCGCCCGTCATTTCGACCGAAGCGTACCCCAACCGTCATTTCGACCGAAGCGAAGCGAGCGGAGAAATCCGGCCGGCGACGGAGGCCGGCCGGATGCCGGAGCCTTGGGCGTCGATAGAGCGCAGACCGGATCTCTCCGCTCCGCCCCGACCGGGGGCCGGGGCTCCGGTCGAAATGACGGAATGGGTTCAAGGACCGGAATGGGCACAACTCCGGTATGGTTTACGGATTGCGCCGCCGCAGATTTGTCTTGATAAATACATAACGATATGTTTATATCAATTTGTAGGTAAGCGCTCGGGCCGTTGTTGGGACCGCCCTAAATCCGGAAAGGCGATGCGGCCGTGGATCACTTGCTTCTGGGTCTGAAGGCGGCGGCGGAGGGGACGCGCCTGCGCATCCTCTCCCTGTGCGCGCATGTCGAACTCACGGTGTCCGATCTGGTGCGCGTGCTGGGCCAGTCGCAGCCCCGGGTCTCGCGCCATCTGAAGCTGCTGGTCGAGGCCGGCCTGCTGGAGCGGCACCAGGAAGGCAACTGGGCCTGGTACCGCCTGGCCGAAGCGAGCGGCGGCGCGCGCAACGCCGAACTGGCCCGGCAGCTGATCGACCTGATTCCGGAAAGCGACGAGATCCAGGCGCTCGACCTGGTCCGCCTGGAAGAGATCAAGGCGGAACGGGCGCGCATCGCCGCCGATTACTTCCGCGCCAACGCGGCGAGCTGGTCCGAGGTGCGCGCCCTCCATGTCGATCCGGCGCAGGTCGATGCCACCTTGCGCCAGGTGGTGCTGCGCCAGCCGGTCGAGGCCCTGCTCGATATCGGCACCGGCACCGGCCGGGTGCTGGAGCTGGTCGCCCCGGAGGTGACGAGCGCCATCGGCATCGACCTCAGCCGGGAGATGCTGGCGGTCGCCCGGCACAATCTGGACAAGGACGGGCTGCGCCATTGCCAAGTCCGCCACGCCGATATGTACCAGCTGCCCTTCGGGCAGGAGCGGTTCGACGCCGTGACGCTGCACATGGTGCTGCACTATTCGGAGCGGCCGGCCCAGGTGCTCGCCGAGGCGGCGCGGGTGCTGAAGCCCGGCGGCCGGGTCGTCGTCGTCGATTTCGCGCCCCACGGCATGACGGCGCTGCTCGACCAGCACGCCCATTGCTGGGCGGGTTTCGAGGACGGCGATATCCGGGCCTGGTTCCGCGCCGCGCGGCTGTCGCCGGAGGAGCCGGTGCTGCTGGACGGCGACCCGCTGACCGTCGCGATCTGGGCGGCCGGCCGCCCGGCCAACGACGCCGCACCCGACTCCGACCCGGATAATGCGGGGGACAATGCGGGGAGGGCGGTTTCGTGAGCCCGCGCACCGACCCGTCCTTCCGCCCCGCCGCCGCAGCGCTGGAGGCGCTGGCCGCCGGGCGCATTCTGGTCATGGACGGCGCCATGGGCACGATGATCCAGGCGGCCGGGCCGGCGGAGGCGGATTTCCGCGGCGACGCCTTCTTGCAACACAACCGCGCGCTCCAGGGCAACAACGATCTCCTGAACCTGACCCGGCCGGACATCGTGCGCGGCATCCACGACGCCAACCTGGCCGCCGGCGCCGATATCCTGAAGGCCAACACGTTCAATGCCAACGCGATCTCCCAGGCCGACTACGGCCTCGCCTACCATGCCGCGGAAATTGCCTGCGCCGGGGCCCGGATCGCGCGCGACGCCGCGGACGCCGCGATGGCCGCGGACCCGGCGCGCCGGGTCTTCGTCGCCGGCGTGCTCGGCCCGACCAACCGGACCGCCTCCATCTCGCCGGATGTCAACGATCCGGGCTACCGCAACGTGACCTTCGACGAACTGGCCGCGATCTACCGCGAGAATGTCGACGCGGTCGTCGCCGGAGGCGCCGATCTCGTGCTGGTCGAGACGGTGTTCGACACGCTGAACGCCAAGGCCGCCCTGTTCGCCGTCGAGGACGCCTTCGAGGCGCTCGGCTTCCGTCTGCCGGTCATCGTCTCCGGCACGATCACCGACCGCTCCGGGCGCACCCTGTCCGGGCAGACCGTGGAAGCCTTCTGGACCTCGGTCCAGCATATCCGGCCGTTCGCCATCGGCCTGAACTGCGCGCTGGGCGCCGAGCAGCTGGCGCCCTTCGTCGCCGACCTGTCGGGCGTCGCGGCGGCCCGGCTCAGCGTCCATCCCAATGCCGGCCTGCCCAACGCCTTCGGCGGCTATGACGAAACGCCGGAACAGACGGCAGCTTTTCTCGGCGCCTGGGCGCGGGACGGGCTGGTCAACATCGTCGGCGGCTGCTGCGGCACGACGCCGGCGCATATCGCGGCGATCCGGGCGGCGGTCGACGGCATCGCGCCGCGCCGGGTTCCGGACGCGCCGGCCAGCCTGACGCTCTCGGGTCTCGAGCCCTTCCATCTCGCCGCCTGACCGGCGCCCCCGGACTTCGATGACCGAAATGTCGAGCAGCGCCCCCGGATCGCTCGCGGGTCCAGCCGCGGGGCTGGCCCCGGCCATGAACGCGGCCCAGCGCTTTGTCATGGTCGGCGAGCGCACCAACGTCACCGGCTCGGCGAAGTTCCGCAAACTGATCGTGGCCGGCGATTTCGAGGCCGCGCTCGATATCGCGCGCGAGCAGGTCGAGAACGGCGCCCGGATCGTCGATGTCAACATGGACGAGGCGATGCTGGATTCCGAAGCGGCGATGGTCCGGTTCCTCCACCTGATCGCCGCGGAGCCGGACATCTGCCGTGTGCCGGTCATGATCGACTCGTCCCGGTGGTCGGTCATCGAGGCGGGCCTCAAATGCGTCCAGGGCAAGGCGATCGTCAATTCGATCAGCCTGAAGGAGGGCGAGGCGCCCTTCCTGGAGCAGGCACGGCGCATCCGGCGCTACGGCGCGGCCATGGTGGTCATGGCGTTCGACGAAACGGGCCAGGCCGATACCGTCGACCGCAAGGTGGAAATCTGCACACGCGCTTACGTTTTGCTCACGGAGCGGGCCGGGGTGCCGCCCCAGGACATCATCTTCGATCCCAACATCTTCGCCGTCGCCACCGGGATCGAGGAGCATGACGGCTACGGCCTCGCCTTCATCGAGGCGACCCGGCGGATCAAGGCGGCCCTGCCGGGCAGCCACGTCTCGGGCGGCCTGTCCAACCTGTCCTTCTCGTTCCGCGGCAACGAGCCGGTGCGCCGGGCGATGCACTCCGTCTTCCTCTATCACGCCATACCCGCCGGCCTCGACATGGCGATCGTCAATGCCGGCCAGCTCGACGTCTACGACGAGATCGCGCCGGACCTGCGCGAACGGGTGGAAGACGTCGTGCTGAACCGCCGGCCCGACGCGACCGACCGGCTGCTGGAGGTCGCAGAGGAATATCGCGGCGGCGCGGTGCGGCGCGCGAAGGACGACGGCTGGCGCGATGCATCGGTCGAGGACCGGCTGATCCATGCGCTGGTGCACGGCATCGCCGACCATGCCGAGGAAGACGCCGAGGAGGCGCGCGTGAAGCTCGGCCGGCCGCTGGCGGTGATCGAAGGGCCGCTGATGGACGGCATGTCGATCGTCGGCGACCTGTTCGGCGCCGGCAAGATGTTCCTGCCCCAGGTCGTCAAGAGCGCCCGGGTGATGAAGAAGGCGGTGGCCTGGCTGGAGCCGTTCATGGAAGCGGAGAAGAGCCGGCGCACCGCGGCTGCCGGCCGGATCGTCACGGCGACGGTGAAAGGCGATGTCCACGATATCGGCAAGAACATCGTCGGCGTCGTCCTGCGCTGCAACGGTTACGAGGTGATCGACCTGGGCGTGATGGCCCCGGCGGAGCTGATTCTGGAAACGGCGGAACGGGAAAGCGCCGACCTGATCGGCCTGAGCGGGCTGATCACACCGAGCCTGGAGGAGATGTGCCGGGTCGGCGCGGCGATGGACCGGCGCGGCATGGCGACTCCTCTGCTGATCGGCGGCGCGACGACCAGCCGGATGCACACGGCGGTGAAAATCGAGCCGTCCTACAGCGGGCCGGTGGTCCATGTCGCCGACGCCTCGCGCGTGGTCGGGGTCGCCGGAGCGCTGCTGTCGCGGGAGCGCAAGGCCGGCTTCGTCGCCGAGACCCGCACGGCCTATGCGGCGCTGCGCGAGAGCCATGCCGGCGGGCGGCGCGACGGCGTGCAGACCGGTCTGGCGTCGGCGCGGGCCAACGGTCTCCGGCTCGACTGGTCCGGCTATACGCCGCCGCGGCCGGCCGCGAGCGGGCCGATCGTCCTCGACAGCGTGGTGATCGGCGACCTGGCGCCGCGGATCGACTGGACGCCCTTCTTCCGCACTTGGGAACTGGCCGGCGCCTGGCCGCGCATCCTGGACGACCCGGCGGTCGGCGGGGCGGCCCGCGCGCTCCACGCCGACGCGCTGGCTATGCTCGAGACGATGGAAGCGGAAGGCTGGACCCGGCCCAGGGGCGTCGCGGCCTTCTGGCCCGCTGCCGGGATCGGCGACGATATCGAGCTCTACCGCGACGAGGGGCGCACGGAAGTGCGCGACACCCTCCGCATGCTGCGCCAGCAGACCGCGAAAACGAACCGGCCGAACCACTGCCTTGCCGATTTCGTCGCGCCGAAGGAAAGCGGCGTGCCGGACTGGGTCGGCGGCTTCTGCGTCACGGCCGGGCCGGGCATCGAGGAGGCCGCCGCCGAGTTCGAGCGGCAGAACGACGACTACAACGCGATCCTGGTCAAGGCGCTGGGCGACCGGCTGGCCGAGGCGTTCGCCGAATGGCTGCACGAGAAGGTGCGCCGGGAATACTGGGGCTACGCCGCCGGCGAAAACCTGTCCAACGACGACCTGATCGCCGAGCGCTACCGCGGCATCCGCCCGGCGCCCGGCTATCCGGCCTGCCCGGAGCATACCGAGAAGCGCCGCCTGTTCGCCCTGCTCGACGCCGAACGCCATACCGGAGTCCGCCTCACCGAAAGCTGCGCCATGCTGCCGGCCTCGGCGGTCAGCGGCTGGTATTTCAGCCATCCGGAGGCGCGCTATTTCGGCGTCGGCAGGATCGGCCGCGACCAGGTCGGGGATTACGCCGCCCGCAAGGGCTGGACCGTCGAAGACGCCGAACGCTGGCTGGCGCCCAATCTCGGCTACGAAACCGTCCGGAAGGCGGCATAGCCGCACCTCTTCGGGATTGCCCGTTTAAGGTCCGCCGCCGGCTGTGCTACCGTGGGCGGCGCAAGTGTGCATTTGCAATTTCCCCATAGCGAAAACGCAGTTGAGGAGACTCCCATGAAACGTTTGATCCTTATCGGAACGGCGGTCTGTTTTGCCGCCTCCGCCCAGGCGCAGACAACGACGCTGACCATGGAATCCGGCTCGGTCGGCGGCGCGACCGACATGGCGGCCAAGCATCTGGCCGAGGTCGCCGCCAAGCGGAAGATCGCGACGATCCAGGCCCAGGCCGGCAAGGTGCTGGCCAAGTCGATCCTGCAGGTCGCCCAGGGCAAGACCGATCTCGCCGCCAGCCCGTTCATCCTGCAGTTCCTGATGGCGAGGGGGCTGGGGCCCTATGCCGGGCTGGGCAAGAAAAAGGGCAAGGAGACCGCCGGCAATCTCCGCCTGCTCTATCCCTACCATCTCGCCCACTATTACCTCATCGCCTTTGCCGCTTCCGGGATCGACAGCTGGGACAAGCTCAAGGGCAAGACCATCTTCAACGGCCCGCCGCGCGGCGGCGCGCTTAACACGGCGCGCGCGCTGATCCGGCTGACCACCGGCATGAACGAGGGCAAGGGCTATACCGGCAAGCAGATCGCCTGGGGCCAGGCCGATTCGATCTTCCTCGACGGTGCGGTCGACGCCGCCGTGCGGCCGGGCACCAACCCGGCGGCGTATCTGCCGGTCTACATCGCCGCCGGCAAGATCAACCTGGTCTCGATCCCGAAGGCGAAGATGGAATCGGCGGCCTTCCGGAAGTTCCTCAAAGCGCCCGGCAACGTGGCCTTCGTCTTTCCGAAGAAAAATCTCGCCCACTACGGCCCCGGCGTGAACGTCATTTCCGAGGACGACATGTTCCGCTCGATCTCCAACACCGGCGGCGACGTGGTCCACAAGAACATGCCGAAGGCGCTGGCCAGGGCGCTGACCGCCGCGATGATCGAGACCCTGCCCGACCTGTTCCGGAAAACGCCCTTCGCCAGGGGGCAGCTGTTCGGCGTCGTCGACGACGCGCGGATGGGCATGTGCAACGCCGGCGTGAAATTCCATCCCGGCGCCGTCGAGGCGTGGGAGGCCGCCGGCCACAAGCTCCCGGATTGCGCCAAGCCGTAGCACTGGCGGCGCGCGGCCCCGATTCCGCCGGGCCGCGCGCCGGCCGGGAATTCGCCGCCGCTAACCCGGAGGCGCGCGGCCCAGGATCAGGTCGCTCGCCTTTTCCGCCATCATGATGGTCGGGGCGTTGGTGTTGCCGGAGGTAATCGTCGGCATGGCCGAGGCGTCCACGACGCGCAGGCCGCCGACGCCGTGGACGCGGAACCCGCTGTCGACCACGGCCATCGGATCCCGGCCCATGCGACAGCTGCTGGTCGGATGGTAGATGGTCTGGGAGATGTCGCGGGCGGCCTGGAGCAGTTCCTCGTCGGTCTGCGCCTCCGTTCCGGGCAGATGCTCGCGCCGGACGAACCCTGAAAGCGCCCGGGTCGCGACAAGCCGGCGGGTGACCTTGAGACCGTCGATGACGGTCTGCCGGTCCGTCGGCGTCGACAGGTAATTCGGCTGGATCGAGGGATGCGCCGCCGGGTCCGGCGACCGGATGGCGATCCGGCCGCGGCTTTCCGGCCGGAGCTGGCAGACCGACATGGTGATCCCGGAGAAGGGGTGCATTTTCAGGCCCGGCTTGTCGGCGCTGAGCGGCTGGAAATGGAACTGGATGTCGGGCGTCGCCAGTTCGGGCCGGGTCTTGCAGAAGATGCAGACCTGGCTGGCGCCCATCGCCATCGGCCCGCGCCGGGTGAGGATGTAGCGCAGACCGATCGCGGCCCGGCGCACCAGGTTGTTGATTTCGTCGTTGAGCGTCGGGACGTTGACCTCGTACACGGAACGTACCTGGAGATGGTCCTGCAGATTCTCTCCGACGCCCGGCAATTCATGCCGGACCGCGATGCCGAGGTCGATGAGCAGGGGACCGGGACCGATCCCCGAGAGCTGGAGAAGCTGCGGCGAACCGATGGCGCCGGCAGAGAGGATAATCTCGCCGCCGCCGTGCACCGTCGCCTGCCGTCGTTCGCTGCCGACGGAGTAGGCGATGCCGATAGCGGTTCTCGGGCTGGCCTCGTCGAACAGCAGGCACTCCGCCAGGGCGCCGGTGACGACCTCCAGGTTCCTGCGGGAGCGGACTGGCTTGAGATAGGCTGTGGCGGCCGAGCAGCGCCGGCCGTTGCGGGCCGTGAGCTGGAAATAGCCGGCGCCCTCCTGCCGGGCGCCGTTGAAATCGTCGCTGCGCGGAATGCCGAGCTCCTCCGCCGCGGCGATCAGGGCTTCGCAGACGTCGCGCCGGGCGCGCATGTCCGAGACGGCGAGCGGCCCGCCTTCGCCGTGGAACGCATCGGCGCCGCGCTCCTGGTCCTCGGCGCGCCGGAAATAGGGCAGCACGTCGTCGAAGGACCAGCCCTCGTTGCCCATCTGGCGCCAGGTATCGTAGTCCTCCTTCTGCCCGCGGATATAGAGCAGCCCGTTGATCGCGCTCGATCCGCCGAGCACCTTGCCGCGCGGCCAGTCCAGGCTGCGCCCGTTCAGGCCGGGGTCCGGGTCGGCCTTGAAGCACCAGTCGGTCTTCGGGTTGTGCAGCGTCTTGAAATAGCCGACCGGCACATGGATCCAGGGGTTGCGGTCCTCGCCGCCGGCCTCGAGCAGCAGCACGTTTTTCGAAGGATCGGCGGACAGGCGGTTGGCGAGCACGCAGCCGGCCGAACCGGCGCCGACGATGACATAGTCATAGGCCATGCCTGCACACCCTGCCCGCTGGGATCAAAAAATAACGTTCATGGTCACTCAACGCTTGCAGAAACGACAATATCTGCCATTATTGAGATTGTCAGTCTCAAACTTTGACATTTTGTCGAAAGGTTGGGTGTGGCGGCTCCTAACCGATGCATGAGGAGGAAGCATCCATGCAATCGATCCCGGAAAAACTGAAGAACGTCTCGCGGCGCGACATGCTGCGGATATCGGGGCAGTTCGGCCTGACGTCGACGCTGATCGCGGTCGGCGGGCTGACCGGCGCGATCACGGCGCCGCGGCTCGCCGAGGCGGCGAACTCGACCTACAAGAAGCGCTTCAAGAAGAAGGCGCGGTTCAAGCTGAAATTCGGCGCGGCCGGCTTCAACGAACGCAACCTGCTGATCGAGCGGGCCGGGTGCCTGCAATTCGTCAACGATCTGGAAGAGCGGACCGACGGCGAAATCCAGATCGAGTTCATCGGCTCTAACCAGATTTGCGGCCAGCTGAATTGCGTGACCAAGACCCAGCAGGGCATCGTCGACATCTACGCCGCGTCGACGCAGAACTCGGCCGGCGGCGCGCCCTACCTGAACGTGCTGGACTACGCCTACATGTTCCCGTCCCGCGCGGCGCAGTATCACTTCCTGTACTCGCCCAAGAGCATGAAGGTACTGCGCGAGCCCATGCGCAAGCGGCATGGCATCGAATTCCTGTTCTCCCACGCCGAACTGCGCGGCATTCAGCTTGGCCTGAAGTGGAAGGACAAGCCGGTGGTCAAGAGCGTGAAGGAACTGGCCGGCACGAAGAACCGGGTGACGGGCACGCAGCTCGGCCGCATCGCGATGAAGCTGATGAACCTGAATCCGACGCCGATCGCCTGGGCGGAAACCCTCGACGGCCTGAAACAGGGCCTGGTCGACGGCGCCGAAACCTGGCCCTCGGCCGTGGCTTACGCCAACATGTCGCCGGTGGTCTCGCAGTGCGTCGACCTCGAATTCTTCTGCGGCACCGAACATACGGCGATGAGCAGCAAGACGTTCGACAAGCTGGGCGGCGAACTGCAGGACGCCGTGATGGAATCGTCCTATCTGACCCAGGTCCATGTCCAGGCGGCCAACGAGGTGTCCCTGGTCAACACGGTCGGCTTCTCCAATCCGCAGTTGCCCAACACGCTGTTCGCCAAGCACAACGTTCGCGTTGCCTGGCTGAGCGATGCGGCGCGACGCGAGGCGGAGGAAATGTGCTCTCCGGAGTTCCAGCCCAAGCCGTGGGAACAATGGCGCGAACGGCTGAACGGCTGGTCCGGCGGCCTCGACACCTACAAGTATATCTACGACGTCGCACGCGAGATTCCGGCCAACACGCTGGCCGAGAATGTCGAGCCGCGGCGCTGGTGGAAGGGCTAGAAGCCGGCCCCTCAGCGGTTTACCGGCGAAGGGAGCGGGCTTCGGATTCGAAGCCCGTTTCCGTTTCCGGGCCGATCCGCCGCCGGAGTCGGAATGGACATCCGGCCCGGCAGCCGGCATGATCGACGCACCGCAGCGGTATGCCTGCCCGCGTCGGCGGCGGGCGCTGCCGGCGCAGCAGGGGGGATCGGTAGAGGGGGCCGGTTCGGCCGAGCCCACGGAGGCCAACCATGTGGCTATTGCGATGGATCGACGCCAACGTCGAGCGGATCGTAATCCTGGTCGCCTATGTGTTCATGGCCGGGATCATCTTTGTCGAAGTGATCCGGCGTTTCCTGCTGAGTGAGCAGGTCGCCTGGTCTTCGACCATCCCCATCTACCTGTTTCTCTGGGTGGTCTGGATCGCGTGCGCCCACAATGTGCGCATCCGGGCGCATCTCAGCTTCGACGAACTCCGCAACAAGCTGTCCCAGCGCGGGCAGCTGCTCTGCCTGTTGCTGGACGCCGTCCTCTGGATCGTCTTTTCCGTCATCGTCATCTACTACACGGCGAAGCAGGTCCTGCTTTCCAGGGATAATTTCGCCATCGTCCAGGGTACCGACGATGTCATGCAGTGGTGGTTCTATATCGCCACGCCGCTCGCCTTCTCCCTCCTGATCGTCCGCGTCCTGCAGAATGTCGCGAAGGATGTGTCGGACTACCGGAACGGCCGGCCGCTGAAGGTCCAGACCGGCATGCTCGGCGAATAGGAGGCGGGCATGCAGACCTTCTGGATCATTCTGGTCTCCGGCGTCGTCACCGTCTTTTTCGCCGTCGGCGTGCCGATCTTTCTGGTAATCGGCTTCTGGGTGATCGGCGTCAGCCTGGTCATCGACTTCACCCTCGCCAACCTCGGCGTCACCCTGTTCGAGGGATTGAACTTCTTCGGCCTGCTGGCCCTGCCGCTCTTTATCCTGACCGGCGACCTGATCAAGGGCGCCGGCATCGCCAAACGGTTGTCGGAAGTTGCGTTTTCGATTCTGGGCTGGCTGCGCGGCGGCCTCGGTATGGCGTCCCTCGGCGCCTGCGGCCTGTTCGCGGCGATTTCGGGTTCGAACTCGGCGACCACCGCCACCATCGGCTCGATCATGCACCCGGAAATGAGCAAGGGCGGCTACGACCGGAATTTCGCCGCCGCCACGGTCGCCGCCGGCGGCACGGTGGGCATCATCATCCCGCCGTCGATCATCTTCATCGTTTACGGCTTCCTGATGAACCTGTCGATTTCCGACCTGTTCATCGGCGGCCTGCTGCCGGGCGTCCTGATGATCGTCGCGATGCAGTTCGTCTGCTGGCTGATCTGCCAGTTGAACGGCTGGGGGCATCTGATCTCGATCGACCTGCGCCGCATCGTCAAGACGGCCATCGGCGCCTGGATCGGCTTCGCCGCCATCGTCCTGGTCATCTGGGGCATCTATTCCGGGAAATTCTCGCCGACCGAAGCGGCGGGCGTCACCGCGGGATTCTGCACGATCATGGGTCTGATCTTCTATCCGATCTATCGCTATGTGCATCGGAACAAGACGGTCAGCCGGGAACAGATCGAACAGGAAGAGGCGGCGGCGCTGTCCGCGGCCGACACCGCCGGCCGCGGCAACCTGGCCGCGGAGCAGTATTCGGAGGATACCGGGTATCTGGAGCGGGTCGTGATCCCCGGCTTTTCGTTCCGCGAACTGCCGGACCTCATCATGCGGTCCGGCCAGATTACCGGCGTCCTGGCGCCATTGATCGCGATTTCGGTCGTGATGCAGCAGATTCTGACGCTGCTGGGCGCCAAGGAGTTCTTCACCGGCTTCGTCGGCGGGATGGGCGGGTACTACGCGGTGCTGTTCGTCTGCATGGGGATCGTTCTGCTGGCGGGAACCGTTCTGGAAAGCCTGCCCAACACGATCATCTTCGCGCCGATTCTGGCGCCGATCGCGGCGCAGTTCGGCATCGATCCGATCCATTTCGCCGTGGTGTTCCTCATCGGCGACGCGATCGGCTTCATCACGCCGCCCTACGGGCTCAACCTGTATGTCGCCAGCGGTATCACGGGCATCCCGTATTTCCGATTGCTGTACTACACGATGCCCTATTTCATCGCCCTGTCGATCGTGTGGCTGGTGGTGGCGCTCGTGCCGGATATCTCCACCATTCTGCTCGTTCACGAAGGCGCAGGAACATTTCAACAGTAGCGCCGCCGGTGGCCGGAAACCCGTTGGACGAATCGCAGCCCCCGGAGCGGGACGTTCACCGGAACCTTCACCGGGACGCTCCCCCCGCAGGTTTGCGGACCCTGCTGGTCATTCAGGCGCTGCTGGATGCCGGGGTGCCGCTCACGCCGACGGCGATCAACGAGCGGCTCAATCTTCCGAAAGCGACCATCCACCGGATCTGCCAGCGCCTGCTCGACGCGGAATGGCTTGCCAGGGACCTGGACGGGAAACGCCTGCTCCCCGGCCGGCATCTCGTGGCCTTTACGGGTCGTCTGGCGGTTTTCTCGCGATATATGCATGCCCGGGTGGCCATCCTACGCCGCCTTTCGGAAGCGATCGGAGAGACCTGCAACATCACGATTCCGGTCCGCGAAGGTATGGTCTATCTCGACCGGGTCGAGACGCGCTGGCCGCTGCGCATCCATCTGCCTGTCGGCGGGACGGTGCCGTTCTACTGCACGGCGAGCGGAAAACTCTATCTGAGCTCCCTGCCGAGATCGAGGCAGCATCGGATCGTGCATTCGCTGAGCCTCGACGGCCTCGCGACGAACACGATAACCGATCCGGAAGTTCTCCTGGACGCTCTCAAGGAAATTGCGAAAGACCGTGTCGGCACGGACGACGAGGAATTCGTGCAGGGGATGGTCGCCGTCGCCGTACCCATCGACGACGAAAGGCGCCGGCTGATGGCAACCGTGGCGGTGCACGGTCCGGTCCATCGCATGTCGTTCGAGGAGGCCCGGCGTCATGTCCCCGCGCTGCGCGAGGCGGCCGGGGAACTCCGCGCCATCTTTCTCGAAGACCGGGTCTGAATTCGGGAGCGCCGGTCCCGTAGCAGAAGCAGATGGGGACTCCGCCGGGATCGGCGCGCAGCAACCCTACATGGCAAGGCGCCCGGCGCGAAATCCCGCCGCCTTCAGCCGCCGCTTTCCGCCTCGATCGTCCGGCGCAGGTCGGGCTTCGAGACCTTGGCGATACCGCCGGTGCGCGGCAGGTCGTCGAGGAAACGGATCTCCCGCGGCTGTTTGAAATCGGCGAGCGCCGCCCGGCAGCGCCGTTCGATGGCCGCGGCGAGCGCAGCCGTGTCCCGGTCGTCGTCCGCCACCACGAACGCCACGGGCACCTCGTCGCGCAGCGCGTCGGCCTTGCCGACGACCGCGGCCTCCGCGACGCCGTCGACCTGCCCGATGACCCGCTCGAGCTCCGCCGGGCTGACATTCTCGCCGCCGACCTTGAGCATGTCCTTGGCGCGGTCGGCGAAGCCGATCAGCCCGTCCTCGTGCAGCGTCACCAGATCGCCGGTGATGAAATAGCCGCGCTCGTCGAAGGACTCCGCAGTCGCCTTCGGATTGTCGAGATATTCCCGGAACAGGGACAGGCCCGGCGTGCCGAGGAGGCGCAGCTCGCCCGTCTCGCCCGGTTCGACCGGCCGGCCGTCGTCGCGCAGCACGGCCAGCCGGTATTCCGGCGCCGGCCGGCCGATGGCGCCGTCGCGCTTGGGCAGGCCGGGATCGCCGACGATGCCCTGGGTGATGATCTCCGTCATGCCCCACCAGCCGAGCAGCGGGACGCGGAAATGTTCTTCGACGGCGGAATCGAGCACGGCGTGGCCCCAGTTGCGGAACCAGTGCCGCTCCGGCACCGGCTCGCGGCGCAGCGCCTCGGTGCAGAAGGGCACCAGCGAGGCCCAGGTGCAGCGGTGCGCCGCCGCCGCGGGCCAGAAATTGCTCGCCGAGAAGCGCGGCTGGAGCACGACCTCCGCCCCGGCCCACAGGCTCGCCATGGTCGAGTAGATGCCGGAGACGACGTGGAACAGCGGCAGGGTGACGAGGTGGCGGTCGGCCTCGGTCAGCCGCTCGTGGTTCGCCGAGACCTGGCCGCCCCACAGGACGTTGTCGTGGGTCCAGACGACGCCCTTGGGCCGCGCCGTGCTGCCGGAGGTGTAGTGCACCGCCAGCGGCCGCCGGCCGTCGCACGCCGGGGCGGGGGCTTTCGCAGCGTCGCCGAACAGCGCCTCGAACCGCTCGTCGGCGGCGGGCCGGTCGCCCTCGGCCGGCGCGGCGCCCGAATCGTGCGCGGTGACGGCCATCCAGTCGAGCCCGGTGCAGAAGTCGCGGACGCGGGCCGCCAGGCCGGGCTGGGTGATCGCGGCGGCGACGCCGGCATGGTCGGCGAAATAGGCCAGTTCCTCGCCGCTCGCCCGGGCATTCGTCGCGACGGCGACCGCGCCGATGCGCGCCAGCGCGTGCCAGGAGAGCAGATATTCCGGCGCATTCTCCAGGTTGATCATCACCCGGTCGCCGGGCCGGACGCCGCGCTGCAACAGGCCGTGGGCCAGCCGGGCGGCATCGTCGGCGAAGGCGGCGTAGGTCCAGGATTTCGCCTCGCCGCCGAACGGCGCCCAGGTCAGGAAGGGGCGGCTGCCGTGGCTCTCCGCCCGCTTCAGCAGCAGGCTGGCGAGGTCGAGGCCGGCATAGGGGCTGACATACGGTTCGTCGCGCATCGCAGGGCGGTCTCCACAGGTGCTCAGGGACGGTTGCTCAAGGGCAATTGCTCAGGGGCGGTTTCATCGGGCGTCGGCCTCCGCCGGGCGGATACGGAAGAAGGACTTGCCGCGCTTTTCCAGCACGGTCTCGCCGTCCCGGTCGACGAGCGTGGCGAGGACCCGCACCAGTCCGCGGTCCGGCCGGCTGCGCGAGCGGCGGCGGTCGATCACCTCGACGCGGAGCGAAAGGGGCTCGCCGGGGCGCACGGGGCGGCGGAATTCCAGCCCGTCGACGCCGGGCGAGGCGATGACCGCGGCGCGTTTCAGGTAGCACTCGTACTGCATGCGCTGCATGAGGGCGGCGACCTGCCAGCCGCTGGCGATCAGGCTGCCGAACTGGCTCTGCGCCGCGGCTGCCGGATCGGTGTGGAGCGGCACCGGGTCGAACTGCCGGCCGAAAGCGACGATGTCCTCTGCGCTGAGGCTCATCTCGCCCCATTCGAACACCCGGCCGGGGGTGAAGTCCTCGAAATACAGTGTCTCGGCACGGTCCGGCGCGGTCATGGCTCGCGGCCCTCTCCTGCAAGGTCCGGGCGCCGGCGCCTGCCGAACGGCCGGAGATGGTGGACCGCCAGACAGACGGCGGCGACGCCCAGCGCGCCGATGGCGACCTCCTGCGTCTTGACCAGCAGCAGGACCGCCAGCGCCAGCCGCAGCCCGGTTTCGACGGTCGAAAGGCGCGCCCGGTCGTAGCGGCTCAGCGCGCTCGCCACCAGATAGAGCGCGACCGCCAGCCGGAAGACGAGCCAGGCGAGGCCGCCGAAATCGATACTTCCGTCGTAGCCCGGCAGCCAGGTCTTGGTCGCGCTCACGCTGCCGTCGAGGGACTGCGCGAGCTGGGCCTGTTCGATCAGCAGAAACTCCGGATAGAAGGCGAACACGAAGGGGATCGTGAACATCACGATGCCGACCCGGACGGCCGCGAAGCCGGTCGACAGGGGCTCGGCCTTCGATATGGTCGAGGCCGCGAAGGCGGCGATCGCCACCGGCGGCGTGATCGCCGAAGCGACCGCGAAGTAGAAGATGAACATGTGCGCCGTGAACAGCGAGGTGCCGAGGGCGACCAGCAGCGGCCCGATGATCAGGATGACGTTCACATAGGCCGGCAGGGTCGGCATCCCCATGCCGAGCAGGATGGTCGCCAGCATGGCGACGACCAGCGCAATCATCAGGTAGACCGAACCGCCGAGCACGAACTCCTGGCCGAAGAGGGTGAAGGTCGAGATCGTCTTGAGCCAGTTGAGGATGTCGATGGTCAGGATGCCGGTAATGCTGGTGAAGCTGATGCAGACGTCGATCACCGCGACGGCGACGAGGAGAAGGAACAGCTGCGCGATCACCAGCCCGGCCTCGGCGAGGGCGCGGATCACCCGCGACGGCGCGCGCCGGATTTCGGGATCGAGGAACAGCAGCGCGATCAGCAGGGCGACGGCCCAGAAGCCCGCCGAGTCCGGGTCGCCGGCCGCGTTTCTGAGGACCTGGAGGACCCAGGGCATGTCTTCGCCCGAAGCCGGATCGTAGCCGGCCAGAAAGCCGAGGACGCCGGTGCCGATGCCGTCCTTGGTGCTGAGCAGAAGGACGAGGATGACGACGATCGGTCCGGCGATCATCGACAGATTGGTCCAGTCCCGCCGCGTCAGTTCGCGCTCGCCGGATTGCCGGCCCACGGCCGCGATCCCGGTGCGCCGCGCTTCGAACACGACGGTCAGGAACAGGCTGAAGAAATAGGCGAGGGCCGGCAGGAACGCCGCCACGATCACCTGCGAATAAGGCACTGTCGACAGCGCCGCCAGCACGAAGGCCGCGATGCCCATGACCGGCGGCATGATCTGTCCGCCGCTTGAGGCCGCCGCCTCGACGCCGCCGGCGAAGGTCGGCTTGAAGCCGGTGCGCATCATCATCGGGATGGTCAGCGTTCCCGTGCCCAGCACGTTGACGACCGGCGCGCCCGAGACCGTGCCGAAGGTCGCCGAGCCGACGATGGCGGCGTGGGCCGGACCGCCGCGCAGGCTGCGCGTGACCCGGAAGGCGAGCTTGATCAGCGACTGGCCGCCGGCCGACGTGGCGAACAGGGCGCCGAGCACGACATAGGGGAATACGATGTTGACGATGACGCTGAGAAAGCGTCCCAGGATGCTGTTCGATTCCTGGATGATGGCGTTGCGCGCGCCGATGACGCCGGCGGAATAGTTCCGCACGCCGTCGGATTCGGTGCCGATCGAGGTCGTCAGATAGCGGTTGCCGCTCCACTCGAAATACCAGGCGGCGGAGGACAGGACCGTATAGAGCCCGATGACGATGGCGACCGCGACGATCGGAAAGCCCCAGGCCCGGACGATGTAGACGAAGAAAACCGCCAGGGAGCCGAGCAGGAAGGGCAGGATCCAGTTGCCGAGATTGGCTTGGCAATCCGGGAATTCCTCGACCGGGTCGATGCCGAAAATGGCCTTGTATTCGGCGGCCCGCGCGGCCGTCTCCGCCATGAGCCGGGCGCGTTCGCCGGTGATTTCGTCGATCAGGCAGACCTGCTCGTGCTCGATCAGATAGACGACGGCCATGCCGAGGATCGCGGCGAGCATCAACAGGTCGAGAGCGATGCCCAGCCCGCGCTGCACGGCGGGGCGGCCGCGCCGGGCCCGTCCGAAGGAAACGGTCAGGAGCGCCGTCGCCATCATCAGGACGAACATCAGCGGAAAGAAATATTCCGAACTGTATTTGCTCAAGCGCGGAACGCCGCCCAGGCCGGGGATCTCCCGGACGAGTTCGAGCAGCCCCGGAATGCTCGGCAGGTTGTTCGCCATGCCCAGGACGACGAGAACGAAGGCGATGCCCAGGGCGAGGCGGCCCGTCCAATGGGCGTTCGCCCCGGCCTGCGGTTCCGGGACTTGCGTTTCCGGGATGGGCGTTTCCGGAATCGGCATTTCAGGGACCGGCGGTGCGTCCTGCATGCGGTTCGACCGGCAATTCCTGGCCCGCGGCTGCGGCCAGCTCGATCAGCCGGGTACCGGTCGTAGCATTTTATGCCGCGGAGGGGGCAATCCCCTTCGCCGGGCCGGCACTTTCGCGGCGTCGCGACCCGTCGCGATGCGTCGCGATCCGCCATGGGCGCCATATCCCGCCGGGCGCCGCCGGACGGGCGTGGCCGCGGAACCGGCCGCCCGGAGTCGCGCATCGGAAGCCGGGCGCGGGCATGTCAGCGTCTTGACAGTGGTATCGATTTAGTAAAGCATCCGAAGCGTGATCGCTCGCAGGCCCTGCTAGGTCGGGTCACCCGCCGAATACAACAGCCTGATGCCCGACGTGGGATAGCTTCCCGCGTTCAGGCGAATAGGCGGGACATCTCTGCATTCTCTGCGAGTTGGTCACAATGGCCCGGCGCCCCGGTCGGGTCCAGTCGGTATGTGACCTGGCTGGAGGGGAATGCCTTGACCTGTGTCAAGCGGGCTTCGCGCTTCCGCTTGGTTTTGCGGGCGACACCGGCGGTCGGCGCTCTCGCGCTGACCGCCGCCTTATCCGCCCCGCCCGCCCGCGGCGCGGACTACACTTGGCCGTTCATATTCGTAGAGGTGATTGACGGCGATACGATTAAGTTCGACGTGCCAAGCCTGCCGCCCGAACTGGCCTCCATCAAAGTGCGACTGCGCGGCGTCGATACGCCGGGGATTGGCCGCTATGCAAAATGTCCTTCGGAGGAAGCTGCGGGCCGGGTCGCGACGGATTTCACCAAGGCGCAGATATGGAAGGCCCGACGAATCGTCGTGCGCGATCCGAAATGGGGATCGTTTGGCGGGCGCGTGATCGCCGATCTTGTATTGGATGGAATATCCCTCTCGGCCGCGCTGATCGAGGGAGGATACGGCATTCGCGACCACGGCAAGCAGACGAAAGAAGAGAGGAAAGAGAATAGGCGGAAGAGATGGTGTTCCGCTTCCGGTAAATAGCGTCCGGCGGCGGGTCCGCAGAGGCGCCCGGTCGCTCTACTTCGCCGGTTCCATCCACCCCAGCGTTTCTTCCGTGACCCGGCTCGGGACATACTCCGCGGCGCACCAGCCGTCGTAGCCCAGCCGGTCGAGCGCGGCGAAGACGGCGGGATAGTCGATGGTCCCGGTGCCGGGCTCGTGCCGGCCGGGATGATCGGCGAACTGGATATGGCCGATGCGCGGCAGGATTTCCTCCAGCCGCGGGATCAGCCGGCCCTCCATGATCGCCATGTGGTACAGGTCGTGCTCAAGCGCGAGGTTCGGGTGGCCGGCCCGGTCGATCGCCTCGAGCGCCTGCTCGCTGGTCGACAGCAGGAAGCCCGGCCGGTCCACGGTGTTGACGGCCTCGACGACGACGCCGGCGCCGGCCTCGCCCACAAGGTCCGCCGCGACGCGCAGATTCTCCGCCAGCGTCGCCAGGCAGCGCTCCCGCCCGAAGCCGTGCAGTTCGGGAAAGCCGGCGAGCACGTTGACGTTGCGCGGCCGGAGCGCCGCCGCCGCGTCGCGGGCCCGTTCGGCGGCACGGCGGAAGTCGGCCTGCCGGCCCGGCGTCGCGGCAAGGCCCGGCCCGCCGTCCAGCATGTCGCCGACCGGAATGTTGATGACCGAGACGGCAAGCCCCGCCGCTTCGATCGCCCGCTGCCAGTCCGCGGCCGGGCGGTCGTAGGGAAACTGGATCTCGACCGCCCCGAACCCCGCCGCCGCCGCGGCCGCCGGCCGCTCCAGCCCATCGCGCTCGGCAAACAGCATCGAGATGTTGGCGGAAAAGCGGGGCATGGCGGGGGGCTCCGGAAAGCGGTCTCGATGTCAGCCTGACCCGATCCGGCCGCACGGTCGAGGCGGCAATGAGCGCCATCGGGCACGCCCGGCCGCCTGCACAAGGCAGCCCTGCATCGAACCCCCTTCCCGCACGGGCCGGTGGCGGCTATGCCCTGCGCCATGCTGATCGAAAACCCCTGGTTCTGGGCGGCGGCGGTCCCGGCCGTGCTGATCGTCGGCATCTCCAAGGGCGGGGTCGGCGGCGGGCTGGGCACGGTCGGCGTGCCGATCCTGTCCCTGGTCGTCGATCCGCGCATCGCCGCGGCGGTGCTGCTGCCGGTGCTCTGCCTGATCGACCTGATGTCGCTGAAGGCCTATTGGGGCCGCTGGCACCGGCGCAACATGCGCATCCTGATCGCCGCGGCGATGATCGGCATTCTCGCCGGCGCGCTGACCTTCCGGCATCTGAACGCCGACGCCATCCGCGTGCTGATCGGCGTCATCGCCATCCTGTTCGCGCTGCGCACCTGGCTCGGCGCGCGGCAGGCCGACCGGCCGGCGAGTGTGCCGAACGCCGTGCGCGGCGGCCTGTGGGGCGCAGTCGCCGGCTTCACCAGCTTCGTCTCCCACAACGGCGGGCCGCCGGTCGCGGTCTACCTGCTGCCCCAGAAGCTGGACAAGACGCTGTACCAGGCGACGACGGTCGTGTTCTTCGCCGCGATCAACTATGTGAAACTGGTGCCCTACTGGCTGCTCGGGCAGTTTCCGGCGACCAACCTGACCGTATCGGCCGCGCTGTTCCCGCTGGCCGTGGCCGGGACGCTGCTCGGCGTGTGGCTGCACACCCGGATCTCCGACCGCTTCTTCTTCATTGCGGCCTATGTCCTGCTGTTCGGCATCGGCATCAAGCTGGTATACGACGGCATGACGGGCCTGCTGGCCTGACCCGACGAGGGAGGAACACGGCATGACGGCAAGCGACGCGGCGCGCCGGGAGGAGCGCAACCGGGCGGTGGCGGCGGCGGTCGCGGACATCCGCGCCATCGAGCGCGACCATGGCGTGACGGCGGACGGCCTCGCCCGGATGAAGCGGCGGTTGCTGGAACTGACCAAGCGGGCGGACCTGTTTCCGGAAGCGGATTTTCCGCCGCCGGAGGGCGGCGCCGAATTTCCGGCCCATGTCTACCGGATCGCCGAGGACGACGACCACCGCTTCGCCCTCTACGTCCAGTCGGCGCTGGGCGCGTTGGATACGCCGGCGCACAACCACACCACCTGGGCGGTCATTGCCGGCATCCACGGCGACGAGCTGAACCGCTTCTGGGAGCGCACGGCGGACGGCGGCGTGGCGGAGACCGGCCGGCGGGTGGTGCGCGCGGGCACGGCGGTCGCCTTCCTGCCAGACGAACTGCACTCCATCCATGTCGGGCCCGGCAACCGGGTCGTCAACTTCCACATGTACGGCCTGGCGCTGGACCGCCTGCACGAGCGGGAGTATTTCCGGGACGACGACGGCAGCTGGCGCAACTTCCCGGCCCAGCAGGGCATCATCGAGGCGCGCGGCTGACACCTTTCCCGCCGAACATTGCCCGGTACGGTCCCGGAAACGGTCCCGGAAACAGTCCCGGAAACAGTCCCGGAAACAGTCTTGAAACGACCCCGGAAACGATTCATGAGCCTCTACATTTCCCCGGCGGACCTGCACGCCGCCCTGCAGGACGGCGACGAACTCGCGCTGATCGACGTGCGCGAACAGGGCGTCTTCTTCCATTCCCACCTGTTCTGGGCGGTCTGCATCCCGCTCTCTCGCCTGGAGTTGCAGATTCTGGACCTCGTGCCGCGCAGGAGCGTGCGGGTCGTGCTGTGCGACGACGGGCCGTCCGGCCTCGCCGGCGCGGCGATGGAGGTGCTGGGCGCGCTCGGCTACAGCGATGTCCGCATTCTCGAGGGCGGCACGGCGGCCTGGGCGGAGGCCGGCCATGAGCTCTATTCCGGCGTCAACGTGCCGTCCAAGGCGTTCGGCGAATTCGTCGAGCACGCCTACGACACGCCACGCGTTCCGGCGCAGGAACTCGACGAAATCGTCCGCTCCGGCCGGGACATGGTGATTCTGGACAGCCGGCCGGTCGAAGAATACCGGCGCATGAACATCCCCGGCGGCATCGACGTGCCGGGGGCGGAGCTGGTCTACCGGGTCCACGAGATCGCGCCGGACCCGGAGACGCTGGTGATCGTCAACTGCGCCGGGCGGACGCGCAGCATCATCGGCGCCCAGAGCCTGATCAACGCCGGCATCCCCAACGAGGTCGCCGCGCTCAAGGACGGCACCATGGGCTGGGAACTGGCCGGGTTTGCCTGCGAGCACGGCGCAGAGCGCTTCGGCCCCGATCCGTCGGCGGCGGCCGTCGCGGTAGCGCAGGAGCGGGCGGCGGCGGTCGCCCGGCGGTTCGGCGTGCCCTTCGCCGACAAGGCGGCGGTCGGTCGCTGGCAGGCCGAGGCAGATGTACGTACGTTGTACCTTCTGGACGTACGTACGCCGGAGGAGTTCGCTGCCGGCCATGTCGCCGGCGCGCGCCACGCGCCCGGCGGACAACTGGTGCAGGCGACCGACGAATATGTCGCGACGCGCAACGCCCGGATCGTGCTGTTCGACGACGAGCGGGTGCGCGCCGTCATGACGGCTTCCTGGCTGATCCAGCTCGGCTGGCGGGACGTCCATGTTTATGACGGCGCGATCGCGGACTGGCCGGTCGAGACCGGGCCGCGCCCGCCGACGGCGCCGGAGATCGAACAATGGGAGACGATCGGTCCGGACGATCTGGAGTCGGACGATTTCATCCTCGACCTGTCCGACAGCCTGACCTACCGCCGCGGCCGTATTCCGGGCGCGTGGTGGGGCCTGCGCACCCGGCTCGACGAGGCGCTGCTGCCGGACGACAAGCGCATCGTCCTCTACGCCGACGACGACCGGATGGCCCATCTGGCGGCCGGGGAACTGTCGTGCCTCGAAATCGAGGACGATTTCGTCGTGCTGGCCGGCGGCCTGGCGGCCTGGCGCGCCGCGGGCCGGGCGGTCGAGCCGGACGACGGCCGGATGACCCTGGCGACGACCGAGCCGAACGACGTCTGGTACAAGCCCTACGACACCGACGAAGAGGTCCGGGCGAAGATGGAAGAATATCTGGTGTGGGAGGTCGCGCTGGTCGAACAGATCGCGCGCGACGGCACCGTGAACTTCCGCAAATACCCGTGACGCACCGGCAATGATCCCCGCAAAGATCCCCGCAAAGATCAGGATCATGGACGCCCGTGGCATGGATGCGGGCATGGATCCGGCGGACGTTCCGGCGCCGCTGCCGTCCGCCACCGTCCTGCTGCTGCGCGACGGCGCGGACGGTCTGGAGGTTTTCATGGTGGAGCGCAGCGGCCGGGTCGGCGCCTTCGCCGGCGCAATGGTGTTCCCCGGCGGCAAGGTCGCGCCCGGAGATTCGTCGGCCGAGTTGCGGGCGCTGGCCGACAATGCGGAAGAACTGGACGACGCGGCCTTCGGCTTCGCCGTTTCCTCGGTGCGCGAAGCCTTCGAGGAATGCGGCGTGCTGCTGGCGCACCGCGACGGCGCGACGCTGACCGACGCCGAACTGGCGCCGCTCGCCGGCTTCCGCGAAGCGGTCGGCCGCAACCGGATATCGTTCGCCCGCTTCCTCGCCGACCGCGGGCTGCGTCTCGATCTGGCCGGACTGGCGCCCTTTTCCCGCTGGGTGACGCCGGCGTTCCGGCCCAGGCGGTTCGACACGATGTTCTTCCTCGCCGCGGTGCCGCCGGACCAGACGCTGAGCCACGACGGCAGCGAGACGGTGCACGGCCTGTGGACCCGGCCGCAGGACGCCATCGACGGCGCCGACCGGGAGCTGAAATATTCGCTCTATTTCGCCACCCGGCTGAACCTGATGGATCTGGCGCTGAGCGAGACCGTGGCCGACGCGCTCGCCCGCGCCGCCGGGCGGACGCCGCCGCAGGCCATGCCGTGGCGCGAGATGACGCCGGACGGCCCGCGGCTGCGCATCGATCCCGATTCCGGCTATGCGCTGGTGCAGACGAGCCTGGAAGTCGCGGGCGGCATCGCCCCCTTGCCGAACTGAAGCCCGTCCCAATATTAGAATCGATCTAATCCATAGCGGGGCCAGCGGAAAATGAACGTGCTGACGCGCGCCGACATCATGACGATGGCCGATTACGGGAAGGTGCGCACGGAAAAGCGCCGCGAGATTGCGCAGGTCAAGAAGAACCGGCGGGTCGAGGTCGGCCCCTTCGCGACCTTTTATTTCGAGAACCGCGCCACCATGTGGCACCAGATCCACGAGATGCTGTTTATCGAGAAGGGCGGGGAAGAGCAGATCGCCGACGAGCTGGCGGCCTACAACCCGCTGATCCCGAACGGCCGCGAGCTGGTTGCGACGGTGATGATCGAGATCGACGACGAGCGCCGGCGGCGCACCGTTCTGGGCCGGCTCGGCGGTTTCGAGGAAACCATGTTCATCCGCTTCGGCGATTGCGAGATCGGCGGCATCCCCGAAGACGACGTCGACCGCACGACAGCGGACGGCAAGGCCTCCTCCGTCCAGTTCGTGCATTTCCCGTTCACCGACATCCAGGCCGCCGCTTTCAAATCGGGCAAATCCGTTGCGGGCGAAGCCGTCGTCGGCGTCGGCCATCCGAACTACGCCCATATGGCCGTGATGTCCGGGGCGGTCCGGGAATCGCTGGCGGCGGACCTGGATTAAAGCTCGCCGCCGAACTCGGCTGCCCGGCCTGCCCGCCGGCCATCGATAAATCGCTTCGACGACAGGCCCCGTATCGAGTAGGCTCGGCCGGTTGCCGGATCCCGTTGCCTCCGAAACGTAGCGGCAGCGTCGAGCGGAGCGGGCGATGTCAGGATCAGAGATCATTTTCGAAGTCAGCGAAGACGAGCTGGACGGTGGCTATTCGGCCAGCGCGCTCGGCTTCGGCATCCACACGGAAGGCGACACGCTGGAGGAGCTTCGCCGAAATGTCCGGGAAGCGGTGGACTGCTACTTCGACGACAGCATGACCCGGCCCCGCCCGATCCGCCTTCACTACGTCAGGGACGAGGTTCTCGTGGCGCTTCCAGCCCCACAGCCCCCAAAATGAACGGCAAATCTTTTGTCCTAGGGGCGATGTTAAGCGCGACCCTTGCAGTGCCGGCAGTAGCAGGATGTGAAGTCGATATCTCCGACTACGTTGGCTGGCAGATCATCTATTCCGGCACAGTCACAGGTTATGTAGACGAAAACGGTAAAAAGGAGGATAGTTTTGAAGGCTGCGAATACGGTCGTATATTGATTGTCGATTACACCAAGAAGGTAACATGCGCTGAGTACAACTACTCTTATGCTTACCACCCGGACATAGTAGTCTTATCTAACGGCTCCAACCTAAAAGCCTGTATCGACAATGAAATATATGACGTTCGGAGATGACCCGACAAAGTGAAGCAACCTTTATATATGATCCCCCTCCGAAGAGGATTGCTCTGCGGAAGCCGAACGAAACCGTGTGATCGGCTCCCGCCACCCCCGCCGTCATTCCGACCGGAGCGCCCCGGATTCAATCCGGGGCGCGCAGCGGAGGAATCTTAACGCAAGACCAAGGGTTTCTTATGGGTGAGACTGAGTCGAGATTCCTCCACTACGCCCCGACCCTTCGGGCCGGGGCTCCGGTCGGAATGACGGTGAGGAGTTTCGCAGAGAAATCCTCTGAAGAGGGGGAGGAATAGAGGCGAGGCGTCGTACCGGCCAACGTGAGGCGATAGACGGCGAAGGTTTTTTTCGCTTCGAGTGCGGCAGGCGCAATCAGCCCTCGTCCGCCTCCACGTCGATCGTTTCGGCCGGCCTTGCGCGCGCCTTGCCGCCGGTAGCGCCTGCGCCGGGCCGGATCGGCACGCTCTTTACCGCCTCCTCGACGGCCGGGCGGGCCAGGTCGATGCCGAGCAGGCCGTTCTCCAGCGCCGCGCCCTCGACCTCGATGCCCTCGGCCAGCATGAAGGTGCGCTGGAACTGGCGCGCGGCGATGCCGCGATGCAGGTAGACCCGGTCCTCGCCCCCGGTCTGCCGGCCGCGGACGATGAGTTGCCGGCCCTCGACCGTGACCGTGAGATCGTCCATCGCGAAGCCGGCGACGGCCAGCGTAATGCGCAGCGCGTTCTCGCCGGTCTGTTCGATATTGTAGGGCGGATAGCCGTCGGCCGAAGCCTTGGCGATCCGGTCGACGGTCTGCTCGAACTCGTCGAAGCCAAGGAGGAACGGACTGTTGAACAGGGACAGGCGGGCCATGCGCGCTCCCGTTTGCGGGCCTGCCGGCGGGCCGGTTGCCGGCGCCGGAGTGTAGTGTGCGGAATGTGTTGACCTCAAGGCGGCCGGCGGCAAATAACCGGGACCGGATCGCAGACCGGGATTGAGACCCGATTGGGCCGGCGCGGCCGTCCCGGAAAGCGGGCCGCGCGGCGAACCGGAGCGGGAAGAAAAACGCGATGACATGGTCGCTCGGCCGCGAAGGAACGCATGAAACGGTCTCGCAGCGCGACCGGCGCGGCCGGCCCCTGCGCACCGTCATCTGTATGGAAACCGGGCTGGTCCGCAACGATCCGGTCCCCGGAGATGCGGAACTGGAACGGTTTTACGGCGAGGAATACCGGATCGCCTACAAGGGCAGCGCCCGGCCCCGGCGCCGGCAGATCCTGCGCAATTTCCGCCGGGCGGTGGCCCATGTCCGGGCCAACCGCGACATGCTGGCGGCGGCGGACCGGGTGCTGGAGATCGGCGCCGGTTCGGGCGAAATCGCCTTCGTGATGGCGCAGCTCGGCAAGCGCGTCACCGGCATCGAGCCGAATGTCGGCTACGCCGCCTATTGCCGGGACGAACTGGGCCTGGACGTGCGCACCGCGCATCTGGCGCCCGGCCTGTTCCCGCCCGGCGAATTCGACCTGATCCGGTTGAGCCATGTGCTCGAGCATCTGAACGACCCGGTCAAATCTCTCGGCCAGATTGCGGCCTGGCTGACGCCGGGCGGCGTCCTCTATGTCGAAGTGCCGAATATCGAGACCTATTGCCGGACGAAATCGCGCGGCGGCATGTTTCATTACGCCCATATCTACAATTTCAACCCGTGGACGCTGCGCGCCTGCGCCGGGCTGGCGGGCCTTGCGGAAGCGCCGGAGACGGCGGAGCGCTCGGCGGGCACGACCGGCGTCTTTTTCCGCCGCGATGCCGGGGCGGCGGCGCGCACCGGGACCGAGAATCCGGAAAATGCGCGCCATGTGCGCGAACTGATCCGCCGGCACTATGCCGGCGCCTTCGCAAGGGGGAAGGCGGCGCGGCCGCTGAAGAAGCTCGGCATGCGGATCGAGGAAACGCTGGCCGGGCTGGCCGCCGGCGGCCCCCGCGACATCGGGGAGCGGGCGATGCGCAGCCTCCTGCAAGGCGCTTGACGCGGGTGCCGCCCTCCGGCAGGGCCGATCCGCCCGAAACGCCGTCGGACGAGCCGTTCGGTCGGCCGTTCGGCCGGCTGCGGGCCTGGCTGGAATTGCTGGTCCTCGACCACGGTTTCCTGCGCCTCGCCTACCGGCACTGGTACGAAATCGCGCCCGGCCTGTACCGCTCCAACCAGCCGGCGCCGTTTCAGGTCCGCCGCGCCGCCCGGTCCGGCATCCGCACCATCGTCAACCTGCGCCGCGCCAACGAGAGCGGACACTATCTGCTGGAGCGCGAAGCCGCCGAGAAAGCCGGGCTTTCCCAGGTCGATTTCTTTCTCTCCTCGCGCAGCGCGCCGCGGCGGCAACAACTGCTGGACGCCGCGGAAATGTTCGGCCGGATCGACTATCCGGCCCTGATCCACTGCAAGTCCGGCGTCGACCGGACCGGCCTGATGGGGGCGCTGTATATCCTGATCAAGGGCGGTACCGCCGCCGCGGCGCTCGAACAGTTCGGCTGGCGCTACGGCTATATCGGCGCCGGGCCCACCGGCATCGGCAAGGCGCTCGTTCTGGCCTACGCCAGGGCGCAGGCCGAAACCGGCGCCGATTTCCTTACCTGGGTCGCCGAAAGCTACGATCCGGCGGCGCTCGAAGCCGGCTTCCGTCCGCGGCCGCTCGCCACCGCCCTGGTCGATTTCGTTCTGCGCCGGGAATAGCGTCGGCCCTGCGCGCGTCCGCTACCGCGCCACCGCGCTTTGGGACATAGGGACGCGCGTTCGCCGCCGATTCTGCGCCGCACGGCGCCGCCATGATAAAAAGCCGCCTCACCGAAACGTCAGGAGCCGCCGTTTGGCCGCCCGAACGAAACCCGTAAGGGACCTGCCGCTCGACGCCCGGACGCTGCCGATGGTGAAGCGGCTGGTCCGCGACTATCTGGTGCGCTACTGGCTGCGGATAGCCCTGGCCTTTGCCCTGCTCGGGCTGGTCTCGGCCTGTACGGCAACGATTCCCTTCATCCTGAAGGAACTTCTGGACGCCGCATTCAGCGGCGGCACGGCGGCGGAGAACGCCTGGCTGACCCGGGCGATCGCCGGGCTGTTTTCGCCCGATCCGCGCTACAACCAGCTCTATTTCATCGCGCTGATGACGGCCGCAATCTTCGTCGTCAAGGGCAGCGCGGCCTACGGGGCGGTGACCATGATGGCCTATGTCGGGCACCGCTCGGTCGCCGACATCCAGGATGCCATGTTCGCCCGGCTGATGCGCGCCGATCTGGGCTATTTCCAGAACACGCCGACCGGCCAGTTGATCTCCGCCTTCACCAACGACGCCAGCGCGATGCGCAGCCTGTTCTCGGACACGGTGGTCAGCATCGGCCGGGACATCGTCACGGTCGTCGCCTTGGTGGCGGCCATGTTCTGGATCGACTGGATCCTGTCGTGCATCACCTTCTTCATCTTTCCGCTGGTCGTCCTGCCCGTGTACCGGATCGGTCAACGCATGCGGAAGGTTTCGGCCAATACGCAGGCCGAGATGGCCCAGTTCACCACCCTGCAGGACGAGAGCTTCCAGGGCATCCGCCATGTCAAGGCCTATGGCATGGAGGACTATGAGACCGGGCGGGCGACCTCCGTCGTCCGGCGCATTTTCCGCCTCAACTACAAGGCGGAGAAGGTCCGGGCGATTACCGAACCCCTGCTCGAAGCGATCGCCGGTATCGCGATCGCCGCCGTCCTGCTCTATGGCGGCTACCAGGTGATCGCCGGCGCGCGCACGCCGGGCGATTTCGCCGGTTTCATCGCCGCGCTGCTGCTGGCCTACGACCCGGTGCGCCGGCTGGCGCGGCTCAACGCGAACCTGCAGAAGGGCCTGGCGGCGGCGGAGCGCGTATTCGCCAAGCTGGATATCGAGCCGGAGATCGTCGACCGGCCCGGCGCCCGGCCGCTGGCGCTCGACTCCGGCGGGGTCCGGCTGGACACGGTCGTGTTCGCCTACCACGGGAGCGCGCCGGCCCTCGGCCGGAACGGGCAGGGTGTGACGCTCGACGTGCCGGCCGGCAGGACGGTCGCGCTGGTCGGGCCGTCCGGCGCCGGCAAGACGACCGTCCTGAACCTGATCCCCCGCTTTTTCGATGTCGACAGCGGCGCGGTGCTGATCGACGGACAGGATGTGCGCGACGTAACCCTCGCCTCGCTGCGCGCCCGGATCGGGCTGGTGAGCCAGGAGACCACCCTGTTCGACGATACGATCCGCGCCAACATCGCCTACGGCAAACGGGGCGCGTCCGAGGAGGAGATCGTCGCCGCGGCTCAGGCCGCCGCAGCCCACGATTTCATCGTCGATCTGCCGCAGCAGTACGACACCCGGGTCGGAGGCCTCGGCGAGAAGGTGAGCGGCGGCCAGCGCCAGCGCATCTCCATCGCCCGCGCCATCCTGAAAGACGCGCCGATCCTGCTGCTCGACGAGGCGACCTCGGCGCTCGACACCGAATCGGAGCGCCAGGTCCAAGCGGCGTTGGATTCGCTGCGCCGGGGCCGGACAACCGTCGTCATCGCCCACCGGCTGTCCACCATCGTCGATGCCGACATCGTCTATGTGCTGGACGAGGGCCGTGTCGTGGAATGCGGCAGCCACGGCGAGCTGGTCGCTGCGGGCGGCGCCTTCGCCCGCCTGCACGCCCAACAGGCGGTCGGGCAGCCCGGCGCCGCCGGATGAACGGCGGCGGTTAAGCGGAACGGGACGGCCCGGACCATGCTGCTCGGCCTGTATCGCGGCGTCGGCCGGCTGGCGCCGCCGTTTGCCCGGCTCGCGCTGCTGCGCCGACGCGCGCGCGGCAAGGAGCATCCGGACCGGGTTCGCGAGCGCATGGGCCATCCGCGCCGGGACCGGCCGGACGGCGCGCTGATCTGGCTGCACGCCGCCAGCGTCGGCGAAGCCCAGTCGGCCCTGCCGCTGATCGGCCGGATTCTGGCGCGCCTGCCCGCGGCCCATGTCATGGTCACGTCGGGCACCGTCACTTCGGCCAGATTGATGGACGAGCGCCTGCCGGCGCGCGCCTTCCACCAGTTCGCGCCCGTCGACTGCCCGGCCTGGGTGCGGCGTTTCCTCGACCATTACCGGCCGGACCTCGCCCTGTGGGTCGAGAGCGAGTTGTGGCCGGCCCTGCTCGCCGAGACCGCGGCGCGGGTGCCGGCGGCCGTGCTGCTCAACGGACGGATGTCGGCTCGGTCGTTCCGGCGCTGGCGGCGCTTCCCGGGCGCCGCGCGGCGGCTGATCCGGGCGTTCGATCCGGTCATGGCCCAGTCGGCAACCGACGCCGAACGGTTCCGCAGGCTCGGCGCCCGGCGCGTCGAGACACCGGGCAATCTCAAGAGGGCCGCCGCGCCGCTGCCGGCCGATCCGGCGGCGCTCGCCGCGTTCGGGCAGGCGACAGGCGACCGGCCGGTCTGGCTCGCCGCCAGCACCCATCCGGGCGAGGAGGCGGCGCTCGCCGAGGCCCACCGGGCCGTGCGCCGGCAGTTCGGCGCCGCGCTGCTCATCCTCGTCCCGCGCCATCCGGAACGCGGTCCCGCCATCGCGGACGACCTGCGCCGCGCCGGACACGCCGTCGGGCTGCGCAGCGTCGGCGCCGTGCCCGACCGCGCCGCCGACGTCTACATCGCCGATACGCTGGGCGAGTTGGGCCTGTTCTACCGCGCGGCCCCGGTCGCCTTCGTCGGCGGCTCCCTGACGCCGCACGGCGGCCAGAACCTCATAGAGCCGGCGCAGCTCGATTGCGCGATCCTGCACGGCCCGCATATCGGCAACTTCGCCGAGATTGCCGGCGTCCTGCAGGCGGCCGGGGCGAGCGAGACCGTTGCAGCGGCCGATGCGCTGGCGCCCGCCGTGTGCCGCCTGCTCGCGAACCCGGCCGAATGCCGGGACCGGGCGGCCAGGGCCGCCGCCTCGGTCGAGGATTGCGCCGGCATCCTGGACCGGACGATGACCCTGCTGGAGCCCCGTCTCGCCGGCCTGCCCGGCGCCGCCTCCGAGGCTGCGCCGCCCTTCGGCCGGGACGGCGCCTGATGCGCACGCCCGACGCCTGGTCGCGCAAGGGCGCAGTCTCGACCATGCTGCTGCCGGCGTCGTGGCTGTACGGCCTCGGCACGGCCCTGCGGGCGGGCCGGGCGCCGCGCTATACGCCGCCCGTGCCGGCGGTGTGCGTCGGCAACCTCACCGCCGGCGGCGCGGGCAAGACCCCCGTCGTCCTGTCCCTGGCGCGGCTGCTGATGGGCCGCGGCCGGCGGCCCTTCGCCGTCAGCCGCGGCTATGGCGGCCGTCTGGCCGGCCCGGTGCGGGTCGATCCCGCGCTGCACACCGCCCGGGAGGTCGGCGACGAGCCGCTGCTGCTGGCCGGAACCCTGCCGACCGTCGTGGCCCGGGACCGGGCCGCCGGCGCCCGGGCCGCGGTCGATGCCGGCGCCGATGTCCTGCTGTTCGACGACGGCTACCAGAACCCCGCCGTCGCCAAAACCCTGTCGCTGGTCGTCGTCGATGGCGGCTTCGGCTTCGGCAACGGCCGGCTCATCCCGTCCGGCCCGTTGCGCGAACCGGTGGGCCGGGGGCTGGCGCGGGCGGATGCGGTCGTCGTCGTAGGCGCCGACACCGCGGGCGCGGCCGGGCGGTGCCGGCAGGACGCCGGCGGCCTGCCCGTACTCGAAGCCCGTTTCGCGCCGGCCGAAGCGGCGATGGCGCTGCACGGCCGCAAGGTCGTCGCCTTCGCGGGCATCGGCCGGCCGGACAAATTCTTCGAGACGGTGACGGAGATCGGCGCGGAACTGGCCGAGGCGATGGCCTATCCGGATCACCACCCCTTCCCGGAAACCGAGATCATGTTCATCTGCGAACTGGCCCAGGAGCGCGGCGCGATCCCGGTCTGCACCGAGAAGGACTATATGCGCCTGCCGCCCGACGCCCGCCTCATGGTGACGCCGGTTCCCGTCACCCTCGAATGGCGCGACCCGGACGCGCTGGACCGGCTGCTGGAGGCGGCGGTGCCTGCGCCTGGCGTCAGACCGTAATACCGATTCCGCTTCTTTGGCCCGCTTCGCGCACGTCCGCGAGGAACGTTGGATCGTCCTGCCCGTCGCGGGTCCAGACGATGCGGAAATCTCCCGACGCCACCCGGTCGCCGAAGAACAGGCAGGCTGTGTCCGGATCGCAGCGGTTCGAGGTCCAGGCCAAACCTTCAACCTCCGGAAACCGGCGGTGAATTGCGCAGGCCCAACGGGCGGTCTTCCGATACAACGTCGGCGAGGAAGCGATCAGGGCGTTGCGGCCGATGCGCCACCGCCGGAGGTCCGGGGCGCGCAACGAGGCGAGGCGCAGGTCGCGCAGCGCTTCGAGCCGGCTGTGCATCCGGCTTTCCACAAGGGATTTGGGAACGGTCGCGCGTTTGGCGCGTACGGGAATGTCGTGAAAGATCGTCTCGTAAATTGCCGCTTCGAGAGTACCGGCGGCGTAGAGCGACGGAATGCAGTTGCCCTCCGTATCGCGGATCGGCGCGAAGCGCGTGGGGCCGCCCTTGCAGGGATTGAAGTCGCTTGCGCCATAGCGGCGGTCATGGATCCGTTCCACCGGCGTCCCGGCGCGGAGCAGGACGATGTTCGGGCTGGCGAGTTCGCCCGACGGCGCCCTGATCGACATCCGGGAGACCTGCGCTAGCCGACAGCGGGATCGGCGAGCCTCCGGGCCGCATCGATAACGGAATCGGGTTCGGACAGACGGTCCTGCGGTGCGGCGCCGTCGAGCCAGCCGTTCGCGGACGCGAACCAGAGGGCGATCTGCCAGCCTGTCATTCCCTCGGGAAGAGCGGCGAGGATTTGTCCGATCGCCGGCCGCGGCGCGCCGTCGCCGAACTGGAAGGCCGGGTACAGATCGATGCCCGACCGGCGCACGGCGAACAGCCTGCCTTCCCGCTTCCAGCGCGAAGCGGGTTCGCTCTTGTTTCGCGGGTTAAGGCCCGATACGGCGCGAACCTCCCCTGCGGTCAGCGTCGGCGTTTCCTGGAGATAGTCGGAGCGCAGACGCGCATTGTCGATTTCGAGCGCGGTTTCGACGGCGGCGCGCGGCGCGTCGGCAAGGATGATGTCGAGTATTTTCTCGATATTGGCTTCGGTGAGCCGGAGGCCGCGTGCAGCCGCGAAAGAAGGCAGTGTCTCGACCGTGCGCTCGATCAGCCTCGTCAGTTCCTCCGACTTGCCGCCGACAAGCAGCCATGCGCCCGATCCGGGGCCTTTCGCCGCCGGCGATTTGCCGATCCTTTCGTGCAACCCGGCGGGTAGTTTCGCGATGTCGTCGGGCGTCAGGTCGATCAGCGACAGGGAGCCGGTCATGGGTGTATCGGAAACATAGTGTGATTTACATGAGAGAAAAATATATAGTGTAAATCACAATTGCAGGCAAGACCGGTTCCGTACAGCGGCCGGGCCTGCCGTATTGCGGCAGAGCGCAGGAAGACGCCCCGAAGTTACGAATTACGCGTCGGTCTTCGGGACCCAGGGGATGCGGCCGAACTCGATGCCCTCGTCGCGCAGGGCTTCGGATTCGGCGTCCGTCGCCTCGCCGTAGATGCTGCGCTGCCGGGTCTCGCCATAGTGGATCTTGCGCGCCTCGTCGGCGAATTTCGGGCCGACATAGTCGGCATTGCTTTCGACATGCCGGCGCATCTCGACCATCGCCTCGCGGATCCGGCCCATCACATGGATGCGCTTGGCGTCTTCGGCCGAGACCGGCGCGGGCGACGCGGCGGCGGGCGGCGCAGCGGGTCCGGCGGAGTCCGCCGCGCTGTCGCCGTCCGGTTCGGCGGGCGCCGGCCCACTGCGCCGGGTCGCCTTCGTGCCGGACAGCGCCGGCGCCATCGGGGCGCGGCGAACCTCCACGGCGCCGCATTCCGGGCAGGAAACCGCACCGGCGGCCTGCAGGGTTTCGTAGGTCTTCGAATCCCTGTACCAGCCCTCGAATTCGTGGCCGGCATTGCAGCGGACGGTGTAACGGATCATCGCGTACCCGGTGTGCAGCAAAGCAATTCCTGGCGGGTCTTGCGCCTCATAGCATGCATTTAGGGATTTTGGCACATCAACGGAAGGTCTTGCGGCGCGATGGCTGAACCGGCGAACCCCGAACCGGCGAACCCCGAACCGGTCCCGGCCGCGCCCAGCCGCTGGGTGTCGCGCTTCCTGCCGGCGGCGGAAACGGCGGGCGGCCGTGTCCTCGATCTCGCCGCCGGGCGCGGGCGCCATGTCCGGCTCGCCCGGTCGCGCGGCTGGCGGGTGACCGCCGTGGACCGGGAGACCGGACCGCTTGCCGCGCTCGCCGCAGAAGACGGCGCGATCGCCGTGCTGACAATGGACCTGGAGGCCGGCGCCGCTGCGGATGCGATGCAGACCGTCGGCGCGGCCGGAGCGTTCGATATCGTCGTCGTCTGCAACTATCTGCACCGCCCGCTGCTGCCGCATTTGCCGGCGCTGCTGAATCCGGGCGGTCGGCTGATCTACGAGACCTTCATGCTCGGCAACGAGGCTTACGGCCGGCCGCGCAACCCGGATTTCCTGCTCCGCCCCGGCGAATTGCCGGCGGCCTTCGACGGCCTTCTGACCGTTCTGGCGTTCGAGCAGGGCTACGAGGCGGCGCCGTCGCCGCGCGTCGTGCAGCGCTATGCCGGGACCGCCGCCCCGGCTCCCGCAGCGCTGCCGCCTGCCGGGGGCGAGAGCGGGACCCGGGGCGGGACCCGGGGCGGGACCCGGGGCGGAAAATGACGCCGCGCCCGGCCGGACTTTCCCTTTCCCGGACTTTCCTTTTCCGGGCCGCTCGCGCATGATCGCGCCCTTCCGGCGGCCGGGCGCAACGCCGCCGCCGGCCCACCGGTGACGGCATGCTGAAGACCCGCATCATCCCCTGTCTCGATGTCAAGGACGGCCGCGTCGTCAAGGGCGTGAATTTCGTCGACCTGGTCGATGCCGGCGATCCGGTCGAGCAGGCGAAGCTCTACGACCGGGAAGGCGCGGACGAACTGTGCTTCCTGGACATCACGGCGAGCCACGAGAACCGGGACACGATCTACGACGTGGTCGACCGCACGGTCGCCTCCTGCTTCATGCCGGTGACCGTCGGCGGCGGCGTGCGCGAGGTCGAGGATATCCGCAAGCTGCTGCTCGCCGGAACGGACAAGGTCTCGATCAACACCGCCGCCGTGCGCCGGCCGGAGTTCGTGCAGGAGGCTGCCGCCAAGTTCGGCAGCCAGTGCATCGTGGTCGCCATCGACGCCAAGCGGGCGGCCACCGGCCCCAACGCCGGCGGCTTCGAGATCTACACCCATGGCGGGCGCACGCCGACCGGCATCGAAGCCGTCGGCTGGGCGCGTCGCATGGCGGACTACGGCGCCGGCGAACTGCTGCTGACCTCGATGGACCGGGACGGCACCAAGGCCGGCTTCGACCTGGAACTGACAAGGGCGATCGCCGATGCGGTGCCGGTGCCGGTGATCGCGTCCGGCGGCGTCGGCACGCTCGACCATCTGGTGGAAGGCGTGACGCAGGGCCGGGCCTCGGCGGTGCTCGCGGCCTCCATCTTCCATTTCGGCACCTTTACGATCGCCGAGGCCAAGGCCCACATGGCGGCGGCCGGCGTGCCGGTGCGCCCGCACCGGCCGGACCCGGAGCCCGCGGCGGGGCGGGAAGCGGCGGCCCGGAAAGCGGCAATCCGGAAAGCGGAGGTGGCGGCGTGAGCGAAAACAGCCCAGAACGGCAGCATGTGCTGGACGCTCTGTTCGCGACCGTCGAGAGCCGGCGCGGCGCCGATCCTGCCTCGTCCTGGACCGCCCGGCTGCTCGCCGGCGGCGTTCCGGCCGTGGCGAAGAAGACCGGCGAGGAGGCGGTCGAAACCATCCTCGCCGCCATGGCGGAAGACTCCGACGCGCTGGCGGCCGAGAGCGCCGACCTGCTCTATCATCTGCTGGTGCTGTGGGCGGCCTGCGGCGTGAGCCCGGCGCAGGTGTGGCGCGAACTGGAGCGGCGCGAAGGCACGTCGGGCATCGCCGAGAAAGCGGCCCGGACGCCGTAGCGGAACTGATTTCGAAGGAGGCCGGACGGCCGATGAGCTACGATTCGAACAACATCTTCGCCAAAATCCTGCGCGGCGAGATTCCGTGCGACCGGGTCCACGAGAACGATCACGCCCTGGCGTTCCGGGACATCAACCCGCAAACGTCGGTCCATGTCCTGGTCATCCCGAAAGGCCCCTATGCCGACCTGACCGATTTCGCGGCCAACGCCCCGGCCGATGCGATCGAGGGCTTCGTCCGCGCGGTCGGCGAGACGGCGCAGATGCTCGGCATCACGGAAGGCGGCTACCGGGCGCTCACCAACATCGGCGAACACGGCCTGCAGGAGGTGCCGCACTTCCACGTCCACCTGTTCGGCGGCCAGCCCCTCGGCCGCATGATCAAGCCGCCGGGGAAATAGGGGGCGGGTCTACCGGAAGGCCGCGGCGGACCCTGGCTCTGGCGAACTTCTCCGGCCATTCCCCGCGCGACAGGTCCGGCGCGGTATCCGGGTCGAATTCCCGGTCTTCGGGCGTCTCGTGCATCGGTTTCGTCCTTTGCCGCCGTGCGGCACAATCCGCTGCGAAGCGGATCGAATGTCTGCCGCCGCCGCACCCCCGCCCCCAATTGTATTTCGGACCTCCTCCTCTGAAGAGGGGAAGTGAAATAGAGCGCCTCTCGGGCCTAGTTGTTCGGCGTTTCGCGCGGGGCGTATTTGTTGAGGATGCGCTGCAGCGTGCGCCGGTGCATGTTCAGCCGGCGGGCGGTTTCCGACACGTTGCGGTCGCACTGCTCGTAGACCCGCTGGATATGCTCCCAGCGCACCCGGTCGGCCGACATCGGGTTTTCCGGCGGCCCCGGCAGCGGCCGGTCGGTGTTGAGCAGCGCCGCCTCGATCTGGTCGGCGTCGGCCGGTTTGGGCAGATAATCCACGGCGCCGGCCTTCACGGCGGCCACGGCGGTCGCGATATTGCCGTAGCCGGTCAGCATGATGACCCGGCAATCGGGCTTGACCTCGTGCAGGGCGGCCACGACGTCGAGGCCGCTGCCGTCGCCCAGGCGCAGGTCGATCACCGCATAGTCCGGCATTTCCGACTTGGCGCAGGCCACGCCCTGGGCGGCGCTCTCCGCCGCCACCACGCTGAAGCCGCGGCGCTCCATCGCCAGGATCAGGCGCTGCCGCAAGGGGCGGTCGTCGTCGACGACCAGAAGTTTTCCTTTACTGTCCTGCGTGTTCTCCGACACGTCCGGTCTCCGAAGTTGCGTGTTCGAGCTCCCGGCGCGGCCAGGTTATCCGAACGATGGCGCCGGCCCCCCACCAGTCCCACCAATCCTGATTGGCGAACCGGAGTGTGGCGCCCGTACGATTGAGCAGATTCTGGGCGATGAACACGCCCAGCCCCATATGCTCGCCTTCGCCGTCCGCACCGGCACGGGTTGAAACATAAGGCTCGCCGAGGCGGTCTAGCAAGTGCGCCGAGAATCCCGGCCCGTCGTCGATGATCTCGACGGTCACCGTCTCCGCGTCCCAGCGCGCCCGCAGGATGACTTCGGAGTCGGCGAACTGGATGGCGTTCTGGATCAGGGTGCCGACGGCGCGCAGGAATTCCGGACTGCGGGTCAGCACCGGTTCGGGGCTGCCCGGCGCTTCGCCGACCGCGCGGAAATCGTGGGTGAGGTTGACCGTTCCGGTGAGATACGGCCGGGCGGCCTCCTCGAGCATGGTGCCGAGCGGCAGCCGGCTGTAGGGCTCGCCGCCCTCGGTCTCGGGCTTGCGGCTCAACTCCATCAGGATTTCGCGGCAGCGCGCGGTCTGTTCCAGAATCAGCTCGACATCGTCGGCCATCGGGCTGCCCGGCTTCAGGTCGTGGCTCAGCTCCTTGGCCGTCACCGCGATCGTCGCGAGCGGCGTGCCGAGTTCGTGGGCCGCCGCTGCGGCCAGCCCGCCGAGCGACGACAGGCGCTGTTCGTGCTCCAGCGCGACCTGCGCCGCGTTCAGCGCGTCCTGCATCCGGCGGCCCTCCTCGGCGACGCTGCCGACGAAGGCGGCGATGAACAGGCCGCCGATCACCAGGGCCTGCCACACGCCCAGAATATAGAAGACCGGCAGTTCGAGCAGCGGCTCCGGCCCGGGCAGCGGTTCGTAGCGGAAGGCCAGCACGCTGATGCAGACCGCGACCAGCAGGCCGAGGCTGAGCGTGCTGATGCGCGACAGGACGGAGGCCGAGACCACCACCGAGGCAAGGAGCATCACGGAGAACGGATTCTGCAGGCCGCCGGTGAGATAGAGCAGGGTCGAAAGCTGCAGGATATCGTAGGTCAGCCAGAGCGCCGCCCCCCGGTCGGACAGCGTGCCGCTCATCGGCCGGGTCAGCATGATGCCGATATTGACGGCCGCCGACATGGCGACCGTCGCCAAGCAGGCGAGCAGCGGTAACGGATAGTTCAGGCCGAAATTGACGATGACCAGCGCCGCCAACTGTCCGCCGACGGCGAACCACCTTATGTAGACAAGCGTCCGCAGGCGGACCCGCCCGGTTCCCGGAGCGGCAAGGCGGCGGATCGCGGCGAGTTTGGCTCTCATCGTCCGGTTGTTTCGGCCCCTTCGGGGGCGGGCGGCTTCCGGGGGCGAATCGCTTTCGGGCCCGACCGCCCGGAACGGAATCCAGTACTGACGAAGACAGGCGATGTTCGCAAGGCGATTGATGCAGTTCCGGGCCGCAAGCCCGTTCGAAAGGCGGTGAGCGCGGCCCCGGCCGAAGGGCCGCCCGCCGCCATCCGGGTTTCCAAACTGACCAAATCCTACGACGACGTGCTGGCCGTCAACCGCCTGTCGTTCAGCGTGCCGGCCGGCGCGACGGCGGCGCTGCTCGGCGGCAACGGCGCCGGCAAGACGACGACGATCTCCATGATCCTGGGCCTGCTCCTGCCGACCCGGGGGCGGATTTCGGTGCTCGGCGTCGACATGCTGAAACGCCGTTACGACGCCCTGCCGCGGATGAATTTCTCCTCGCCCTATGTCGATCTGCCCAAGCGGCTGAGCGCGCGGGAAAACCTGATGGTTTACGCCCGGCTCTACGGCCTGCGCCGGCCGGCGCGCCGGATCGGCGAACTGGCCGAAGAACTGGACCTCACCGCCTTCATGAACCGGCCGAGCGGCACGCTTTCCGCCGGGCAGCGCACCCGCCTGGCGCTGGCCAAGGCACTGCTCAACGAACCGGACGTGCTGCTGCTCGACGAGCCGACCGCCTCCCTCGACCCGGATACCGGCGACCGGATCCGGACCTACCTGGAGGCCTACCGGGACAGCCGCCGCGCCACCATCCTGCTCGCGTCGCACAACATGGCCGAGGTCGAGCGCCTGTGCAGCCGGGTGATGATGATGCGCGCCGGCCGGATTGTCGACGAGGGCAGCCCGGCCGAGCTGATCCGACGCTACGGCCGGGCCAATCTGGAGGACGTTTTCCTCGATATCGCGCGCGACCGGCGCCGCGCGGACCGCGGCCCCGAACGGACGGGCCCCGAACGGACGGGCCCCGAACGAACAGGAAGGGCGGCATGAGCGCCGCCGACGCGAAGCTCGCCGGCACGAAAGGCCCGGCCGCGGCCTGGCGGCGCATGCAGGCGATGGTCCTGCGCTACGTCTATCTCTACCGCGGATCGTGGCCTCGGATTCTGGAACTCGCCTACTGGCCGACCCTGCAGATGATCATGTGGGGTTTCCTGACGATCTTCCTGGCCAGCAAGTCCGGCTTTTTCGTCCAGGCCGCCGGCGTGCTGATCGCCGCCGTCCTGCTGTGGGACGTGCTGTTCCGTTCGTCCCTCGGGGTCAGCCTGTCCTTCCTCGAGGAAATGTGGTCGCGCAATCTCGGCCATATCTTCGTCAGCCCTCTGCGGCCGGGCGAATTTGTCGCCGCGCTCACCCTGATGTCGCTGCTTCGCGTGCTGATCGGCATCGTTCCGGCGTCGCTGCTCGCGATCTGGCTGTATGCCTATTCGATCTTCGATATGGGGCTGCCGCTGGTCGCCTTCTTCGCCAACCTCCAGGTCATGGGCTGGTCGTTCGGGCTGATCGTGTGCGGCCTGCTGATGCGCTACGGCCTGGGCGCGGAAAGCATCGCCTGGTTCGCGATTTTCGCCATCGCCCCGTTCAGCGCCATCTACTATCCGCTCTCGGTTATGCCGGACTGGCTGCAATGGATCGCGGGCGTCCTGCCGTCGACCCATGTTTTCGAAGGCATGCGGTCCGTCCTGGTCGAAAAGACCTTCCGCACCGACCTGCTGATCAACGCCGTCGCCCTGAACGCCGCCTACCTTTCGGTGGCCGTCGCGGTGTTCCTGCGTTTCTTCCGCTCGGCGCGCGAACGCGGCCTGATCCTCCAGATCGGGGAGTAGCGGGCGGCGGCCGAAGGGCAAGGCAGCCGCCCGGTCCTGTCGGGAGCGGGCAGGATGGCTTATAGTGCGGTGCGAAGCGCTCGTCCGGCCCCGGTCTGCATCCGGTCTGCATCCGGTCTGCCATCGGTCTGCCCCCGGTGTGGACAGGCGGGGACGGCCCGGCCGGGCACAGAGGAAGCGGAGCAGCGATGACCGACGACCGGGACCGCGACGACGATCCGGAAGCCTGGAGGGGCTTGTCGGGGCTGGGCCTGTCGGGACGGCATGACGGCGACGGCCCGCCCGGCGGCGGCTGGTTCCGCGACTGCCGCAACGCCGCCATCGTCCTGACCGGGTGGCCGCTCGGCCGGCGCGGCGAGATCGGCCGGGCCGCCGCGGCGGACAGCCGCCGCGCCTTCGTCCCGGTCGGCCTGGCGCTCGGCCTGGCCGCCGCCCCGGTCGGCTGGCTGGCCGACGGCCTCGGCCTGCACATCTTCGGCGCGGCCGTCTTCGCCGCGGCGACGGTCGTCATCCTGACCAGCGCGCGGGCCGAAAGCGGCGCCGCCGCCGCGGCCGCCGACCTGGCCGGAACCGAAGCCGGCTCCGACCGGCGCTTCGCGCTGATCGCCGGCTGCGTCGGCGCCATCCTGCTCGCCCGCGTCGCCGGGCTGAGCGCCATTGCGAGCCTCGCAGACATGCTGGGCGCGCTGATCGCCGCGCAGGTCCTGTCGGCGGCGACGATGGCGCTGGCGACGCTGCCCGTGACTGCCGGAGCCGCCCGGACCGGCGAGAGCGCCGGCGAGAGCGACCCGCTGTTCGGTCCCCAAAGCAACGGGAAGCGAGACGGGGAACGCAACGGGGGCGGCAGCGTCGCGCTGTGGACCGGCGCCGCCGCGGCCCTGCTGCTCGCCATCCTGTTCCTCGGCGTGTGGACCGGCCTGCTGGCCTACGCCGCGGCCCTGCTGGTTGCCGGGCTGGTCTGGGGCTCGGCGGAAATTTGCGGGATGCCGCGGGACCGGAATTTCCTGTACACGATCCGCATCAAGACGGAACTGGCGGTCATCGTCACGGTCGCCGCCGCCCTGTAACTGCATTCAAATTACCGCATTCAAGGCTTCCCCCATGAGCGTAACCGTAACCCGGTGGTGGTGGATCCGCCACGCGCCGGTGATCGACGACGGCGGCTGCTTCTACGGTCAGGCGGACCTGGCGGCCGATACCGGCGACATAGCGGCCCACCGCGCGCTGGCCGAAGCGCTGCCGCCGGATGCGGTGTGGGTTTCCTCCCATCTCCGGCGCACCCGCCAGACCGCCGCCGCCATCGGCGCGGCCGGCTATCCGCTGCCCGAGGTAACGCCGCACCGGGATCTGGCCGAGCAGCATTTCGGCGACTGGCAGGGCGAGCCGCGGGCGCCGTTCTACGAGAAGTATGGCGGCTTTCGGGATTTCTGGATGTTGGTTCTCGACCGGGCGCCGCCCAGCGGCGAGAGCTTCGGCGATCTGCGCATCCGGATCGGCGCCGCGGTGCAGCGGCTGTCCGCCGAGCATCGCGGGCGCAACATCGTCGCGGTCGCCCACGGCGGGACGATCCGCGCCGCCATCGTCGGCGGCCTCGACCTGCCGTCGCCGCTGGCGCTCAGCCTGACCATCGGCAACAGCTCCCTGACCCAGCTCGACCTGGTCGAAGAGCCCGGCCGCGGCGCACGCTGGGTCCTCAACCTGCTCAACGGATACGGCGTCGCCGGATTGCGCTGACGCCGGTTCCGGACCCGCCGGCCGGGAAGCCCTGGCCCGCCGGCCGGAATCGGTTCCGTAACGACGGAAACCGCCCTGACCGCCCTGACTGGTTGTGCAATGCGCCGCCGCGTGGTTTGTTGCACTGCAACAGGGCCGTCGCGCGCCCTGCGTCACGGGAACCGTTCGATAGCCGAAACTGCAGCGGCGCAGGGGCCGCATTCTTGGGGCCGCATTCTTCATGCTCTATTCGATGTACGACTGGCAGCTTGCCGCCTTCGCCCCGATGCGCACGATGGCGGTCGCCGGCCGGAATTTCCTGACCAACCCGGATCTGCCCTTTACCGAGAGCCGGTTTTTCCGCGGCGTCGCGGCCGGCTGCGAACTGTTCGAGCGGGTGACCCGGCGCTACGAGAAGCCGGCCTGGGGCCTGGACCGGACCCGGATCGGCGGGGCCGACGTCGCAGTGACGGAAGAAATCGTCGAGGCCCGGCCGCACTGCAACCTGCTGCATTTCCGGCGCGACCCGGCAGTTTCGGAGAAGCGGGACGATCCGAAAGTCCTGATCGTCGCGCCGATGTCCGGCCATCACGCCACCCTGCTGCGCGGCACGGTCGCCGCCCTGCTGCCGGACCACGACGTCCACGTCACCGACTGGATCGACGCCGGCCGGGTGCCGGTCTCGAAGGGCCGGTTCGACCTGGACGATTACGTCGATCACGTCATCGCCTTCCTGCACCGGATCGGCCCCGGCGCCCATGTCGTCGCGGTGTGCCAGCCCTCGGTGCCGGTGCTGGGCGCGGTTTCGCTGATGGCGGCGGCCGGCGACCCGTGCCGGCCGGCGTCCGTGACGCTCATGGGCGGGCCGGTCGATACAAGGATCGCCCCGACGAAGGTCAACGATTTCGCGAAGCGTCACAGCCTTGGCTGGTTCGAGCGCTCGGTCATTACCCGGGTGCCGTTCGGCTACGAGGGCTTCAACCGGCGGGTCTACCCCGGCTTTCTCCAGCTCACCGGCTTCATGTCGATGAATTTCGATCGCCATTTCGGCGCCCATCTCAAGCTGTTCGAGCATCTGATCCGGGGCGACGGCGACAGCGCCGAGGCGCACCGCAAATTCTACGACGAATACATGTCGGTGATGGACATGACGGCGGAGTTCTACCTCCAGACCGTCGATGTCGTGTTCCAGCGGCACGCCCTGCCGCGGGGCGAATGGGTGTCGCGCGGGCGCCGGATCGAGCCGGCCGCCATCGCCGACACCGCCCTGCTGACCGTGGAGGGCGAACTGGACGACATTTCCGCGGTCGGCCAGACCCGCGCCGCCCACGATCTGTGCAGCGGCATCCCGCACGACCGCCGCCGCCACATCCTGCAACCCGATGTCGGCCATTACGGCATCTTCAACGGCCGCCGCTGGCGCGAACTGATCGCGCCGCAGGTCCGCGCCTTCATCCGCGCCGCCCACGAAGGGCGCGCGGTTGCCTGACCGCCGCGCCGCGCGATGGCCGGATCCCTGACCGTCGACGCCGCCGGCCGGCCGGTCACGCTGGCGGTCCGGCGCAGCGCGCGGGCGCGGCGCATCCTGCTGCGCATCGACCGCAACGCCCGGCGGGCCGAGCTGGTGCTGCCGCCGGGCGCATCGGTCGCCGAGGGCCGGGCCTTCGCCGAGAAGAAGGCGTTGTGGCTGCGCAACCGGCTGGCCCTGCTGCCCGAAACCGTGCCCTTCGCGCCGGGCGAGTCGGTGCCCGTCCTGGGGCGTGACCGGTTGCTGGTCCACGCCCCGGAGGCGCGCGCCGGCGTCGTGCTGGACGGCGGCCGGCTGATCGTCTCCGGCGAGCGCGCCTTCTTCGACCGCCGGGTACAGGACTGGCTCCGGCGCGAGGCCCGGCGCCGCATCGCCGGGCTGGCCCATCCCAAGGCGGCCCGGATCGGCCGCCGCATCGCGCGCATTTCCGTGCGCGACCAGCGCAGCCGCTGGGGTTCGTGCAGCGCCACCGGCAATCTGAGCTTTTCCTGGCGGCTGATCCTGGCGCCGGCCGAGGTGCTGGATTATGTCGTGGCCCACGAAGTCGCCCATCTCGCGGAGCCGAACCACTCGGACCGCTTCTGGCGCCTGGTCGACACGCTGACCGACCATGCCGGCCACGGCCGGTCGTGGCTGCGCCTTCACGGCCCCGGACTGCACGCCTACGGTGCGGGCGGCGCGGACTGACGGGCTGACCGGGCGCGCACCGGCGGATGTGGACCGGCGGACGCGGGCGGCAGGACACGCATCGGATAGCGCCGGAGGCCGGCCTGTCCCAAACTGCATCCGTTCCGCACAATGGGCCCGCAAGACAGGATGCGAACCATGACCCCCGACGCCGCCGCCGCTGCCCCTGCCATACCCGGAGCGTTGCCGGAAGCGTTGCCGGACCGGCGGATCGAGCGGGCCTGCCGCTTCATCGACGGCTTCGAGGAGGGCGTGCCGACCCTGCGCCAGATCGCCGACCATGTCGGCCTCAGCCCGGCCTGGCTGCAGAAGCGCTTTACCGAGGCGCTCGGCGTGTCGCCGAAACAGTATGCCGACCAGCGCCGGCGCGAGCGGCTGAAGGCGCTGCTGCGCGAGGGCGACGAGGTGACCGGGGCGCTCTACGAGGCGGGCTACGGCTCGTCCAGCCGGCTCTACGAATCCTCCGACGCCACGCTGGGCATGACGCCGGCGACCTACCGCCGGGGCGGGGCCGGCGCGCGCATCGCCTGGACGGCCGCGCCCTGCGCCCTCGGCCTGCTGCTGGTCGCCGCCACGGAGCGCGGCATCTGCTTCGTCGCCTTCGGCGACAGCGAGGACGCGCTGCTGGCCGAATTGCGCGCCGAATTTCCTCATGCCGGGATCGTGCCGGACATCGGCATCCTCGAGGCCTGGACCGCCGAGGTGCTGCGCCGGGTCGAGGGCGAGCCGCCGCGCGAGACCCTGCCGCTCGACGTGCGGGCGACGGCGTTCCAGCAGCGCGTGTGGCGGGCGCTCACCGAGATTCCGCAGGGCGAGACCCGGACCTACAGCGAAATCGCGCGCAGCCTCGGCAAGCCGTCTGCGCAACGCGCCGTCGGCCGGGCCTGCGCCACCAACCCGGTCTCGATCGTGATTCCCTGCCACCGCGCCAAACGCAGCGACGGCGGCCTCGCCGGCTACCGCTGGGGCGTAGAGCGGAAAGAAGCGCTGATCGCGGCGGAACGGGCAGGGGCGCGCCCGGATCGCACGCAATGATTCGAAAAAAAGGGCTTGACCCTTGCGCGCGCGGCATCATATACGGAAAAGAACAATAATCGAACAACAGTCCGCCATACCGAACGCACTGCCGCCATGTACCCGGCTCCACCGCCGGCCGGGTCGGTCATGAAAGGGAATTAATTCGCAGTCGCGCGTAAAATTTTTACAAACAGACCGGTCTGTCTAATTTGCAGGCAAAGACATCGGCCGCGCGCGCCATCCGGGCAGCCCCGCCTTCCCGGCGCGCGCGCCGCTTCTCCCGGTCATCCGCCGGCGATCTCCGCGATTTGCGCCCGGTCGAAGCCGGCCTCGGCGAGCAGGGCTTCGGTGTGCTCGCCGAGCTGCGGCTGGCCGAGGCGGACGGGCAGGGCCGTGCGGTCGAAGCGGAAGGCGGTGTCCGGAATGTCCATCGGCCCTTCGGTCGGGTGTTCGAAGGGCCGGAAGAAGCCGGTGGCGGCAAGGTGCGGGTCGCCGTACAGGTCGTCCAGCGTGTTGACCGGGCCGCAGGGGATTTCCGCGCCGCGCATCAGGTCGAGCCATTCCGCCGACGTCCTGCCGACCAGCTCCCGGCCCGATTCGCCGTAGAGCGTATCGACATGGTTCAGCCGGTCGCCGATGGTGCGGAAACGCGGATCGTCCGTCATCTCCGGCCGGCCGACCAGGGTCCAGAAGCGCTCCCACTGCGCATCGGTGTAGGCGAGCAGGCAGATGAAGCCGTCGGCGGTCGGCTGGGGGCGGCGGTGGGGCGACAGGACGCGCGGATAGCCCGGCGGCGTCATCGGCGGCGAGAAGATCGCGCCATACTGGTGCTCCGCCAGCGTGAAACTCGCGATACCCTCGAACATGGCGGTCTCGACATAGACGCCCCGGCCGGTGCTGCGGCGCTGGAGGAGCGCGGCGAGGATGCCGTTGGAGGCGAGCAGGCCGGAAATCTTGTCGGCCGCGATGGTCGGGATCAGGTTCGGCGCGCCGTCGCGGGCGAGGAAGGTGCCGGCGAGCCCGGCCTGGCCCTGGATCACGTCGTCGTAGGCCGGCCGGCCGGCATAGGGCCCGCCGTCGCGATAGCCGTAGAGCCCGGCATAGACGATGCCGGGGTTGCGCGCCATCACCCGGTCCGGGTCGAAGCCCAGCTTCAGGATCTTGTGCGGCCGGATATTGTGGACGAAGACATCGGCGCTATCGACCAGCCGCCACAGCGCCTCGCGCGCCGCCGGGCGCTTGAGGTCGAGCACGATGCTCTTCTTGTTGCGGTTCATGCCGAGGAACAGGGCCGCCATGCGCGGGCTGCGCTCCGGCCCCATCTGGCGCATGGCGTCGCCGCCCGGCGCCTCGACCTTGACGATCTCGGCGCCGAAATCGCCCAGGAGCTGGGTCGCGTAGGGGCCGTAGACGATGGTGGTGAGGTCGAGGATGCGCACGCCGTCGAGCGGCAGGCCGGAGTCCGGGGAATCGGGGGCGGTCGCCGGCTTCGAAACGGCGGCGGGATCGTTCGTCGTGCTCATGGCTGCGAAAAAGGCCGCGGCATCGCCAAAGGTCAACCGGCAGCGGGTCGCGGCCCGTCGCGAAACGCCCTGCGCTCACCGTTTGCGTCAGGGCGCAATCCGGATCGCAATGCTGTTGTCGGCCGGTCCCGGCGGCGGCGATGCTCAAGCCCGCAACAGCGCCCTCAACTCGGATATCCGAAGCAGCAGCATGAGCGGTTCGCGGTCCGAGAAAGGGCGGAAGCCGAACCGTCCGTAAAACGCTGCGGCCGCCTCGTCGATGGCCTGCACCACGACGGCTCGGGCCCCGATGACACGGGCTGCCGCGAGGGCGCGCCCCGCCGCGTCGATCAGCAGATCGGAGCCGAGGCGCCGCTCCTGGTAATTCGCGTCGACTGCGAGCTGCCCGAGCAGAATCACCGGAACCGGTTCGGGCATGCTCCTGCCGACCCGCGACGACACACGTCGCTTTTCGACGGCGCTGGCGGCGAGGCTGTAGAAGCCGACCACCCGGTCGCCGTCGCAGGCGACATAGGTGCGGGCGCCGCCCTTGGCTTCGTTGAGCCGCGCCTTGCCCTGCAGCCAGGAGTCGAGGGCGGGTACGCCCGAGGTGAAATGCGAGAGGTCGTGCTGCGGGCCGAGCGGCTCCGGCGCGCTTATCGGTCCCACTGGGGCCGGTCCCACCGGGGCCGGCGCGCGAATCGCTCCTTGACGGCAGGGTCGGGATTCACCGGCGCGTCGAGCGCGGCAGCGAATGCGTCCCAGGCCTCGTCGTCGAGGACAATGATGGGGCGCTCGTTCAGGGTCTCGATTGCCGCGGCTTCGCTGGAGCGGAGCACGAACTCGGTCCGCGTCACGCCCCGGATCGCCGCTGCGCGGTCGATGAACGCGAGGCGCTCGCTGGACATGCGGAAATTCACCTGAGCCATTGCGGCCTCCTTGCGCCGGGCTGAGCGGCCGGTTCCTGACGCCCACAGGGTGTATAGCATTTGTATAGCAAAAAGACAAGCGGCCTTGGACGGAAATTCGAGGGATCTGCCCGGCATCGCCGCCGTTTCTCAATGCCTGGACCTGGCGCGGGAACGGACCGATACGACGCCGCATGCCGCGAAAGGGACTGTCGCAAAGTCTCTCCTGGCCCTAAATCGAGCCCTATGACAACACCCGAATCCGCCGCTGCCAATCCCTCCCTTATCGGCGCTTCGATGCCGCGCGTCGAGGACCGCGCCTTCCTGACCGGCGCCGGTCGCTTCACCGCCGATCTCTCGCTGCCCGGCCAGGCCCATGCCGCCGTCGTGCGCTCGCCCCATGCCCACGCCGTGCTCGGCGGCATCGATCCGGGCGGGGCGCTGGCGCTGCCCGGCGTCCTGGCGGTCTACACCGCGGCGGACCTGCGCGCCGCCGGCGTGCGCGCCCTGCCGACCGGCGCGCACGAACCGCTGCCGGCCGGCGAAGTGCTGCGCCCCATCGTCGACGCACCGCAATACCCGCTGGCGGAAGGCCGGGTGCGCTTTGCCGGCGAGGCCGTCGCCTTCGTCGTCGCCGAGACCGAAGCTGCCGCGGTGGAGGCGGCGGAACTGGTCGCGGTCGACTACGACCCCCTGCCGGCGCTGGGCACGGCGGAGGATGCGTTGGCCGCCGACGCCGCGGCGATCTGGGACGAGGCGCCCGACAACCGTTCCGTTGTCTGGGCGGCGGGCGACGCCGCCGCGACCGAAGCGGCGTTCGCGGCGGCGCACCGCATCGTCGCGCAGGATATCGCCTTTGCCCGATCCACCGCGGCCTTCATGGAGCCGCGCGGCGCGCTCGCCGACTATACGGACGGCCGGTTTACGTTCTACGCCGGGTGCCAGTCCGGCCACGTCCTGCGCGCCATCATCGCCGATTGCCTGGGCATCGACCGGGCGGACCTGCGCGTGATCGTGCCGGATACCGGCGGCGGCTTCGGCGCGCGCAACCTGGTCTATCCCGAATTCGTCGCCGCCCTGTTTGCGGCGCGGGCGCTCGGCCGGCCGGTGCGCTGGATCGCCGGCCGCAGCGAAGCCTTCCTGACCGACACCCAGTCGCGCAGCCAGAACCTGCACGCCCGCATGGCGCTGGACGCCGACGGGCGCATCGCCGCCATCGACGTGAAAGCCGACTGGTGGCACGGCGCCTACTGGGTGAACCGGGCGCCGCACATCATCGTGACCTGGATGGCGCCGATGATCTGCGGCCCCTACCGCATTCCGGTCCACCGCTTCGAGATCGGCGGCGTCTTCACCAATACCGCCCCGATCGCCGCCTACCGCGGCATCGCCCGAGCCGAGGCGACGCTCGTGCTGGAGCGGCTGATCGACCGGGCGGCGCGCGAGACGGGCATCGACCGGGTGGAGCTGCGCCGGCGCAACCTGATCCCGCTCGCCGACATGCCCTGGGAGTCGCCGGCCGGCGCGCGCTACCAGCGCAACGATTTCTTCGGCAGCCTGGATGCCGGGCTGGCGGCGATCGACTGGGATGGCTTCGCGGCCCGCCGGGCGGCTTCGGCAGCTCGCGGGCTGCGCCGCGGACGCGCCGTGACGACCTATATCGAGAATGCCGGCGGCGCGCTCGTCGAATACGCCGACCTCCGGGTCGAGGCGGAAGGGCCGGGGGTCGGGTCGGAGGATGGGCGGGTGCGCGCCCTGGTCGGCAGCCAGGATTGCGGCATGGGCCACGCCACCGTATTCGGCCAGATCCTTGCCGGCCTGCTGGGCGTTGCGCCGGACCGGATCGTCGTCGAGGACGGCGATACCGACCGCATTCCGCAAGGCGGCGGCTCCCACGGCTCGCGCACCATGCGCATCGGCGGCGGCGCGGTCCACAACGGGGCGCTCTCCCTGATCGAGGCGGGCAGGCCGCTGGCCGCCGATCTGCTGGAGGCCGCGGCGGCGGACATCGGCTTCGACGCCGGCGCCTATCGGGTGCGCGGCACGGACCGGGCGGTCTCCCTGTTCGCCGTGGCGGCCGAGGCCGACAGGCGCGGTGCGCCACTCCGGATCGAGGAGCGCTTCGAGGTGCCGGGGATGAGCTATCCCAGCGGCTGCCATCTGTGCGAGGTCGAGGTCGATCCCGAGACAGGCCGGGTGCGGATCGACCGCTATGTCGTGGTTTCGGACCCCGGCCGGGTGATCAACCCGCTGCTCGCGGCCGGGCAGCTGCACGGCGGCATCGCCATGGGCGTCGGCCACGCGCTGACCGAGAACACGGTCTACGAAGCCGGCACCGGCCAATTGCTCAGCGGCAGCTTCATGGATTTCTGCCTGCCCCGGGCCGACGACATGCCGCCGGTCGATACCGTCTTCAACCCGGTCGAGGGCGACGACAACCCGCTCGGCGTCAAGGGCATCGGCGAAGGGCCGACCACGGCTTCGCCGCCGACCGCCATCAACGCGGTGCTGGACGCGCTCGCCGAAGACGGCGTGACAACGCTCGACATGCCGCTGACGCCGCACGCGGTCTGGCGGGCGCTGGAGGGCGCGCGAACCTGAAGCCGGCGCCGCGACCGGCCGCTCCTCAATACGGCCCCCTCGATACGGCGCTGGCGCACCTACTCGGGATGAGGAGGTTGTTAGCGGTTCGAATATCTCAACCCACCCCTTTTTCCTCATCCTGAGTAGCCCCGGCCGCCAGGCCGGGGCGTATCGAAGGACGGTCCACCTAACTCTTCAGCCTGTAGCCGGTGCGGAACAGCTGTAGGCAGACCAGCCACAGGGCGAGGTTCAGGACCAGCAGCACGATACCGCCGGCCAGCGTGTCGCCGTCGGCGCGGCCGATGAAGCCGCTGCGGAAGCCGTCGATCATGAAGAAGAACGGGTTGACCTGGGCGAAATCGTTGAGCGGCGGCGGCAGCCGCTCGATGGAATAGAAGGTGCCGCTGAGGAAGGCCGCCGGGGTAACGACGAAGTTGGTGACCGCGGCCATCTGTTCGAACTTGTCGGACCAGATGCCCCCGATCAGGCCCAGCAGGGCGAGCATGACCGAGGCCATGACGGCGAAATACAGGATGGTGAGCGGCGCCTGGACCTGTACCGGCACGAAGATCGCCATGGCGCCGAGCGTGACCGCCCCGACTGCCAGGCCGCGGGTCGCGCCCGCCGCCGCGTAGGCCGCCGCCAGTTCGCCCGGCGAGAGCGGCGACATCAGCACGTCGACGATATTGCCCTGGATCTTCGAGATCAGCAGGGAGCCGGCCGTGTTCTGGAACGAGCTCTGGACGATCGCCATCATGACGAGGCCGGGCGCCAGGAATTCGGCGAAGGGCACGCCGCCGATCTCGCGCACGATATCGCCCATCGCCACGGAGAAGACCGACAGGAACAGCAGCGTCGTCACGATGGGCGCCAGCAGGGACTGGCTGACGACCTTCAGGAAGCGCTGGAGTTCCTTGCGGTACAGGGTCCACAGGCCGAGCCGGTTCACGGCGCCCATCGGCCGTGGCCCGACGGCGCCGGGGCGGTCCGGCGCACCGTCCGGCGGCGGGGCGGTCCCGGAGTTGGTCCCGGAGTTCGTTTCGCCGGTGGTCTCGGGAGAAAACGGGTTCATGCGGCGCGCATCGCGGGGGTTCGGCGCTGGGTGTCTGCCTGATCTATGGACCGGGGCCGCCGAATAAAGGGCTGCGCGTCGTCCTCGGCTCCTCCGCGGCGGCCCTTCCGGCGGCGTCCGGCCCGTCCGGATCAGCCGTCCCGATCCGCCTCGGCTTCCTCGGCGCGCGGATCGAAGGCGAAGATGTTGGGCGAGGTCCGCGCCATCGGCACATAGTCTTCCCGGTTTTCCGGCGCGATCGCGCGGCGCTGTTTCGTGCGACGGAGGGTCCACAGCGCCACGCTGCCGTGCAGGATGCCGGTAAACAGGAACAGGAAGCCCGGGTCGAACAGCTCCATCAGGGCCGAGGCGACCAGCGGCCCGGCGACGGCGCCGACACCGAAAATCACCAGCAGGCCGGCGCTGATCTCGACGAAATCCTCCGGATCGGCATGGTCGTTCGCGTGGGCGACCGCGAAACCGTAGATCGAGAACGCCGCCGCGCCGAACAGGAAGTTGGCGGCATAGACGACCATGACCGGAAGGCCGGAAGCGCTCAGCAGGACCGCACCGGCGACGGCGGCGACGGCGCACACCGCGGCGATCAGCCAGCGCCGGTCCGGCAGCCGGTCCGACAGGCGGCCGAGCGGATACTGCACGACCGCGCCGCCGACGATGGCGACGCTGATGAACACGGCGATGCCGGTGACCGAAAGGCCGAGATCCTTGGCGTAGACCGCGGCGAGGCTCCAGACCGCGCCGTTGGCCATGCCGTTGGTCAGGCAGCCGACAACGCTGACCTGCGAATTGCGCCACAGTTTGCGCAGGTCCGGCCGGGCCTTGACCGGCAGCGGCGGCGAGGGGGACCGGGTCAGGCAGACCGGAATGACCGCCAGCGCGAACAGGATCGCGGCCAGGGAAAACAGCTTCGAACTGCCGGGCGCTTCGAGCAGGAGAAGATATTGCCCCGCCGTTACCGCCGCCAGATGGATCGCGACATAGGCCGAGAACACCGTGCCGCGGTTCTGCCGGGTCGCCGCGCCGTTCAGCCAGCTCTCGATCACCATATACAGGCCGGCGATGCACAGGCCGATCATCGCGCGAAAGACGATCCAGGCGACCGGGTCCGGGGCCAGTTCGTGCAGCAGCGGTACGATGGCCGCCAGCGCGGCGACGGCCGCGTAGACCCGGATATGGCCGACCCGCGCGACCAGCGGCGGCACGAGGTAGCAGCCCAGCACGAAGCCGACCGAATAGGCCGCGCCGATCGCGCCGATCCAGGCGGCGCCGAACCCTTCGATGTCCGCGCGCAGCGGCACGAGGGTCAGAAACAGGCCGTTGCCCAGCATAAGCAGCGCCACCCCGACGAGCAGGGCGGCGACCGGCGCGAGCAGCGCCTTCGGTGCGGCGAGGGAGGCGGTCATGCGCGCCACGGCGGGAAGCCCTTGCAAACGGGTCCGGCAGCAGTGCCGGGGCGCGGCGATATATGGAGCGAATGCGGTGCGCGCAACCCCTCGTTTATTCAATTCGACGGGCCGGGAATGCCCGGCGCCGACGCCGTCCCGATCCGGTCAGGCGGCGAGGGCGCGGGCCTCGCTAAAATTTCCGATCCACTCCTTGACCCACGCGACGCCGTCGTCTTCGGCAATCGTGCCGGAACTGGCGTCATGGGTGAAAATTTCGCCGATCTTCTTGGCGCCGCAGTCCGCCAGCGCCTTGTCGAAACGCTTGCCGCCGAAGTTGAAGGTATCCGAATAGGTCATGTCGCCGAGCGAGAAGACGCCGTAGCGCACGCCGCTCAGGTCCGGCTTGTCCTGGACAAGCCCTTCGTAGAGCGCCATGGCGTTGTCCGGCACGTCGCCCTGGCCGTAGGTCGAGGAGACGATCAGGAAATCGCCGCCGCCGTCGAACACCGAGATATCGAGATCGTCCATCGGCTCGACCTCGATCTCGTGGCCGAGTTCGGCGAGTGTGTCGCTCATCTCTTCCGCCACCATTTCGGCGGTGCCGGTCATCGTGCCGACCAGAATCTTCAGTTCCACGGCCGTTGCTCCAACCTGTCTCGGGGCATGTCCCGGGGCATGTTCCGGGGGTCGGTCCCGGTTGCGGCGGCCTCCGGCGGCGCAGCCGGCAGGGCGCAGTCCCGCTCCGGGGCGAGTGGCGCGCAAGATAAATCCATTTGATCTTGATGACAAGCATTATATTGCATATAATGGGACGAGCCTCCAGACGGGACCGCAACCATGGAAGCCTTCCAACGCCCGCCGGCGCCGGAATCCCGGCAGAATGGCGAGCTCGACGCCTACCTGGCCGGACTGGGCGAGCGTGTCCGTGCGGCACGGGCCCGGCGCGGCATGTCGCGCAAGGTCCTGTCGCGCGCCTCCGGCGTGTCGGAACGTTATCTGGCCCAGCTCGAAGCCGGAAAGGGCAATATCTCGATCGGCCTGTTGCGCAAGGTCGCCGAGGCGATGAGCGTGCCGCTGGCCGACCTGGTGCGCGAGGGCGGCGAGCGGCCGGTCGACCTGACCCTGCTCATCCGCAAGCTGGAACGCCTGCAGCCGGACGAACTCGCTCAGGCCAACAGCCTGCTGACCGAGACCCTGGGCCTGGGCGAGAGCGGGCGCCGGATCGACCGGGTTGCGCTCATCGGCCTGCGCGGCGCCGGCAAGACGACGCTGGGCGCCGCCCTGGCCCGGCGCAGCGGCGTCCCCTTCATCGAAATGGCGCGCGAAATCGAGCGGACCGCCGGCATGCCGGTCGACCAGATATTCGACCTGTCCGGGCAGGCCGCCTACCGGCGCTACGAGCGCCGCGCCCTGGAGGATGTGCTGGCCGCCCATCCGGAATGCGTGATTGCCGCAGGCGGCAGCATCGTCTCCGAGCCGGAGACCTACGAGCTGCTGCTTCGCGAATGTTTCACCGTCTGGCTGCGCGCGACGCCGGAGGACCATATGCGCCGGGTCCGCGAACAGGGCGACACCCGCCCGATGGAGAACAGCGGCGAGGCGATGGCCGATCTCAAGCGCATTCTGGAGACGAGAAACGCGCTCTACACGCGCGCCGATGTCGTGCTCGACACCTCGGGCCGGTCGGCGGAAGCGGCGCTGAACGCGCTGGGCCTTGCCCTGAGCGACGCCCGGCGGAAAAGCGAATAATAATGCTTGCAATGCAAAAAATGTGAATTATATTGCATATTGCGCGGAGCGTATCGAGACGCGCCGAATAACCTGCCGCGCCGGAAAGGGCGGCATCCGGGGAGCGACCATGACCGAAAATATCGTGCTGTATGACCGGGAGCCCGGCGACTACAAACACTGGTCGATCGATGTCGACGGCGAGGTCGCGCGGTTGACCCTGGACGTCGCCGAGGACGGCGGGCTCAAGCCCGGCTACGCGCTGAAGCTGAATTCCTACGACCTGGGCGTGGACATGGAACTGTCGGACGCCCTGCAGCGCATCCGCTTCGAGCATCCGTCGGTCAAGGTGGCGGTCGTCACCAGCGGCAAGGACCGGGTGTTCTGCGCCGGCGCCAACATCAACATGCTGTCCGCTTCCGAACACTGGTGGAAGGTGAATTTCTGCAAATTCACCAACGAGACCCGCAACGGCCTCGAGGACATGTCGGAAAGCTCCGGCCTGAAATCGCTTGCTGCGGTCAACGGCGCCTGCGCCGGCGGCGGCTACGAACTGGCGCTCGCCTGCGACGAGATCGTGATGGTCAACGACCGCTCCTCCACCGTGAGCCTGCCGGAAGTGCCGCTGCTCGGCGTGCTGCCCGGCACCGGCGGCCTGACCCGGGTGACCGACAAGCGCAAGGTGCGCCGCGACCTGGCCGACGTGTTCTGCACGACTTCGGAAGGCGTGCGGGCCGACCGGGCCAAGGCCTGGAAGCTGATCGACGATTATGCGCCGCCGGCCGCGTTCGACGCGCTGGTCGCCGACCGGGCGAAGGCGCTGGCCGCGCAATCCAGCCGCCCGGACGAAGCGACGGGCGTAAAGCTGACCCCGCTGAACCGCCGGATCGACGATGCGGGCTACCATTACGAATTCGTCGACGTCGCGCTGGATTCGGCCGACCGCACCGCGACGCTGACGGTGCGCGGCCCGGACGGCGCGCCGCCGGCGACCGCTGCGGAGATCGAGGCGGCGGGCGTTGGCTGGTGGGTCCTGCAGATGACGCGCGAACTGGACGACGCGATCCTGATGCTGCGCACCAACAACACCGACATCGGCCTGTGGCTGCTGCGCGCCGAGGGCGATGCCGCGGCCGTGCTGGCGGCCGGCCGGTCGCTGCTGGAGAACCGGGACAACTGGTTCGTCAACGAGACGGTCCAGTATCTCAAGCGGACGCTGGCGCGGCTCGACGTGTCGTCGCGCAGCCTGTTCGCCATCGCCGATGCCGGCACCTGTTTCGCCGGCATCCTCGCCGAGCTGCTGCTCGCCGCCGACCGTTCCTACATGCTCGACGATCAGGAGGAGCCGGAGAATTCGCCGGCCGTCCTGCTCGACGAGACGAATTTCGGCCTGTTCCCGATGCCGAACGGCCTGACCCGGATCGCCGCGCATTTCCAGGAGGACGCCGCCGCCGAGGCCGCCGCCCGGGCGCGGACCGGCGAGGCGATAGGCCCGGAGGAAGCCGCCGGACTCGGCCTCGTCACCTTCGCGCCGGACGAACTGGACTGGGAGGACGAGGTGCGCCTCGCCATCGAGGAGCGCGCCAGCCTGTCGCCCGACGCGCTGACCGGCATGGAGGCCAGCCTGCGCTTCGGCGGCAGGGAGACCATGGCCACCAAGGTATTCGGCCGGCTGACCGCCTGGCAGAACTGGATCTTCATCCGGCCCAACGCCGTCGGCGACCGGGGCGCGCTCAAGCTCTACGGCACCGGCACCAAACCCAGCTTCAAGTGGCAGCGCGTGTAACTTCGTACTGCGCGCCGACCGATCAGGAACACCCAGACCCGAGGACCGCTTTCATGTCGATCAACTACGCCGAGAAAATCCCCAACAACGTCGACCTCAGCGCCGACCGCCAGCTCCAGCGCGCGCTGGAGCGCTGGCAGCCCGCCTTCCTGAACTGGTGGGGCGAGATGGGCCCGGACGGCGACTTCCAGGCGCGGGACGTCTACCTGCGCACGGCGACCTCGGTCGACGCCAAGGGCTGGGCCACCTATGGCCATGTGAAGATGCCGGACTACCGCTGGGGCATCTTCCTCGCCGACAAGACGGAGGACCGCACCATCGGCTTCGGCGACAATTTCGGCCAGCCGGTGTGGCAGCAGGTGCCCGGCGAGTTCCGCTCGGACCTGCGTCGCCTGATCGTGACCCAGGGCGATACCGAGCCCGCCTCGGTCGAGCAGCAGCGCATGCTCGCCTACACCTGCCCGTCGCTCTACGACATGCGCAACCTGTTCCAGGTCAATGTCGAGGAAGGCCGGCACCTCTGGGCCATGGTCTACCTGCTGCACGCCCATTTCGGCCGCGACGGCCGCGAGGAGGCCGAGGACCTGCTGGAGCGCCATTCCGGCGACATCAACAACCCGCGCATCCTGACCACCTTCAACGAGCCGATCGACGACTGGATGTCGTTCTTCAGCTTCACCTATTTCACCGACCGGGACGGCAAGTTCCAGCTCAAGATGCTGGCCGAGAGCGCCTTCGATCCGTTGTCGCGCACCTGCCGCTTCATGCTGACCGAGGAAGCCCACCACATGTTCGTCGGCGAGACCGGCCTCGGCCGGGTCATCAGGCGGGGGCTCGAGGTCATGCAGGAGCTGAACACCGACGATCCGCAGCGCATCCGCGACCACGGCGCGATCGATCTGGGGCTCGTCCAGAAATACATCAATTTCTGGTACTCCTCCTCCCTCGACCTGTTCGGCGCCGACCGCTCCACCAACGCCGCGGCCTATTTCGCCAACGGCCTGAAAGGCCGGCCGGACGAGGACCGGTTCGAGGATCACATCGAGGCGGACACCGCCTACGGCATCGAGGAGCCGACCGAAGACGGCGCCGGCGTGCAGGAGGTCGAGATCCCGACGCGCAACGCCATGAACCTGGTCGCCCGCAAGGGCTATTCGAAGGACTGCGATATCGGCGTCACGCGCTGGAACCGGATGATCCGCAAGGCCGGGGTCGATTTCGAAATCCGCCTGCCGTCGGACCGTTTCCGCCGGACGGTCGGCCCCTTCGCCGGCTTCCATTTTGCGCCCGACGGCACGCCGGTCCCGAAAGAGGTCTACGAGAGCCGGATGGACGGCTGGATCCCGTCGGAGGCCGACCGGGCCCATATCAAGAGTCTGATGAAGCAGGTGACCGCACCGGGCAAGATGGCCGGCTGGATCGCCCCGCCGGACCGCGGCATCAACAACAACCCCGTCGACTACGAATATGTCCGGCTGTAGCCGGCAGCCGGTATGGCCGAACGGCAAAAGGCCCGGATGTCCGGGCCTTTTGCTGCACGGGCTGCGCCGGCCTTCCTGCCGCCGGCATTGTCAGCACTCGCGGCAGAACGCTGCTAAATCGTTGATATTGTTGAATTAATGCTCGTCTGTTAAGCTCGTCTCCGGTTACGGCAAGCGGGGAGGACGGCATGGGCACGAACCTGGGATCGCGCAGGCCGCCGGCCGCGCCGGGCCTTCTGCGGCAGCTGCAGGGCCATCGGCTGACCACCGCCGAGATCATCTACCGCCTGCCCGACCACCCGGCCCTGTTGCAGACCTATGTCTGGCAGAGTCTGGATGTCGCGCCGCGCTTTCCCAAGCTGCGGGAGTTCCTGTGCTTCTGGGAAGAGAATCTGGAGGGCGCGCTCCATATCGTGCGCGTGGCGTCGCGCCAGCTGGTCCGGCCCGCCGAGTTCCGCTTCGTCGACGGGGTGCTCCGCCTCAACTGACTCTGCCGGCCGACAAAGGGGCTTCCAACAACGGCGTACACGCACTAGCTTGCGCGCCGTGCGCCATCCGGCGCCTGAGGGAAATCGACAGCGATAAACGGTATGACGCTCCGCGTCGCGATCGTCGGCTCCGGGCCGAGCGGATTTTACACGGCCGAATCCCTGCTGCGCTCGGTGGACGATGTCGAAATCGACATTGTCGAGCGGCTGCCGACCCCCTACGGGCTGATCCGCGGCGGCGTCGCGCCGGACCATGCCAAGACGAAGAATGTCGCGCGGTCCTACGAGAAGACGGCGCGCGACCCGCGGGTCTGCTATTTCGGCAACGTGGCCCTGGGCGAAGACATCGGCCTCGACAACCTGCGCGCCATGTACGACGCCGTCGTTCTCGCGACCGGCGCCGCCATCGACCGCAGCCTGGGGATTCCCGGCGACGGCAAGAAGGGCGTGCTCGGCGTTGCCGCCTTTGTCGGCTGGTACAACGGCCATCCGGATTTTCGCGATCTCGATCCGCCGCTCGATACCGAAGCGGTCGCGGTGATCGGCGTCGGCAACGTGGCCGTCGATGTCGCCCGGGTGCTGACCAAGACGCCGGCCGAAATGGCGGCGACCGACCTGACCGACTACGCCGCCGCGGCGATCCACGCCGCGCCGATCCGCGATGTCTACATGTTCGGCCGGCGCGCCGCGCACCATGCCAAATTCAGCAATGTCGAGCTGCGCGAGATGGGCCAGCTCGAGGACAGCGCACCAGTCCTCGACCCGGCCGAAGTGCCGGACGACGTTCCGGACGACACCGCCGCGACGATGAGCGACCGGGACCTGCGCATGACAAGGCGCAACCTGGCGACCCTGCGCGATTTCACGACCATGGAACCCGGCGGCCGGGCCAAGCGGGTGCATTTCCGCTTTTGCGCCAGCCCGGTCGAGATCCTGGGCGGCGAGCGGGTCGAAGGCATCCGGATGGAGCGGACGCGGATCGAGGGCAACCGCGCGGTCGGCACGGGCGAGACGTTCGACATCCCTTGCGGGCTCGTGATCCCGGCGATCGGCTACACTTCCGAGCCGGTCGACGGCGTGCCGTTCGAGGGCGGGCGGAGCCGCAACAGCGACGGCCGGATCGAACCGGGCCTCTATGCGGTCGGCTGGATCAAGCGCGGCCCGTCGGGCGTAATCGGCTCGAACAAGCCGGACGGCGCGACCGCGGCGGCGCAGATTGTCGAGGATTGCGGCGCCGGCGCCGGCGCGCCCGGCCGCGCCGCACTGGAAAAACATTTGCAGACCCACAATATCCGCGGTGTGCCGTTCGACGACTGGAAGCGGATCGAGGCGGCGGAGGAAGCGGCAGCGACGCCGCCGGCGCCGCGCCGCAAGTTCGGCCGGGTCGACGAAATGCTGGCGGTGCTGGACTGACCGGCGACCCGGCGTTCGGGAATTGCTTTAGGTCTGAAATATTCGGATTACTGATAGTTCGGGCCTAGAACGATTGCGGGCGTCCCGGTATAACCGGAGGCGCGGAGAATTGCAGGGCGCGCCGGCGGCATCGGACACGGGGCCGGCCCGCCGGCGGAGCGGAAGGAGAGCGCCGATGGAAGGCGGCTCGGTCATACTCGACGAATCCGGCAACGAACTGGAAAGCGCCGTCGTGCGCTTCGCCGGCGATTCCGGCGACGGCATGCAGCTCACCGGCACCCAGTTCACCCAGGCCACCGCCATGGCGCGGAACGATCTGGCGACGTTCCCGGACTTTCCGGCCGAGATCCGCGCGCCGGCCGGAACGACGTTCGGCGTCTCGGCCTTCCAGATCCATTTCGGGTCGCGCACGATCCGGACCTCGGGCGACGCGGTCGACGTGCTGGTCGCCATGAACCCGGCGGCGCTCAAGACGAACCTCGCCGACCTGCGCAAGGGCGGCCTGATCATTGTCGATACCGGCGCCTTTACGGCGCGCAACCTGAGCAAGGCGGGTTTTGCCGCCAGTCCGCTGGAAGACGGGACACTCGAGGGCTACCGCAAGCTCGAAGTCGACATGACCCGCATGACGGTCGAGGCGGTGAAGCCCTTCGGCCTGGGCAACAAGGATGCGCAGCGCTGCAAGAATATGTGGGCGCTGGGTCTGGTCGACTGGCTGTTCGGCCGCGACCGCACGATCAACGAAGACTGGCTGAAGCAGAAATTCGCCAGCAAGCCGGAGATCGCCGACGCGAATGTCGCGGCGCTCAACGCCGGCCACGCCTTCGGCGAAACCGCGGACATGTCGCGCGAGTTCCGCGCCTTCGTGGTGCCGCCGGCGGATATCGCGCCGGGCACCTACCGGGCGCTGACCGGCGCCGAGGGCGTGGCGATGGGCCTGGTCGCCGGCGCGCGGCTGGCCGGCCTGCCCCTGCTGTTCACCGGCTATCCGATCACGCCGGCCTCGGCGCTGCTGCACCTGCTGGCGCCGCTCAAGGATTACGGCGTGACGACCTTCCAGGCCGAGGACGAGATCGCGGCGGTCTGCGCGGCGATCGGCGGCTCCTATGCCGGTGCGCTCGGCGTCACCTCCAGTTCCGGCCCCGGCATCGCGCTCAAGACCGAAGCCGTCGGCTTGGCGGTCGCCACCGAGCTGCCGCTCGTCATCGTCAATTCCCAGCGCGGCGGACCCTCGACCGGCCTGCCGACCAAGACCGAACAGTCGGACCTCTACCAGGCGGTCTACGGCCGCAACGCCGATTCGCCGCTCGCCGTGGTCGCCTGCCATTCGCCGGGCGACGCCTATTTCGCGGCTATCGAGGCCTGCCGGCTGGCGGTCAAATACATGACGCCGGTGATGTTCCTGACCGACGGCTATATCGCCAACGCCGCCGAGCCGTGGCCGATCCCGGATTTCGAGGACCACGAACCGTTTCCGGTCGCCTTCCGCACCGATCCGGAAGGCTACCAGGTGTATGCGCGCGATCCCGAAACCCTGGCGCGCGACTGGGTCAAGCCCGGCACGCCCGGCCTGCTGCACCGGATCGGCGGCATCGAGAAGCATCATCTGACCGGCGACATCTCCTACGATGCCGACAACCACCAGAAGATGACCGACAACCGCCGGAACAAGATCCTCGGCATCGCGAGGGACATCCCGGACCAGGCGGTCGACCAGGGACGGGAAGGCGGCAAGGTCGCGGTCGTCGGGTGGGGCTCGACCCACGGGCCGATCGGCCGGGCCGTCTCCAACATGCGCGCCCGGGGCCACGACGTGTCCCATATCCACATCCGCCATATCTGGCCGATGCCGCCAAATATGGGCGACCTGTTGAAGAGCTACGAGACGATCCTCGTGCCGGAGATGAACACCGGCCAGTTGGTGACGATTCTGCGCGCCGAATTTCTCATCGACGCCAAACCGGTGAACAAGGTGAACGGCAAGCCGTTCCGCATCGTCGAAATCGAAGAGGCGCTGGAAGCCTGGCTCTAGGGCCGGCGGAGACCGAGCGATGAACATACAGACCCCTGCGAGCCTGTCCCCCAAGGATTACGCCACGGATCAGGAGGTACGCTGGTGCCCCGGCTGCGGCGACTACGCCATCCTGAAGGCGGTGCAGAAGGCGATGGCCGATATCGGCGCCGATCCGGCGAACACCGTGTTCGTCTCCGGCATCGGCTGCGCCGCGCGCTTTCCCTATTACATGGAGACCTACGGTTTCCACACCATCCACGGCCGGGCGCCCAGCTTCGCCACCGGGATCAAGCTGGCCAACCCGGACCTCGACGTGTGGGTGGTCGGCGGCGACGGCGACGGGCTGTCGATCGGCGGTAACCACACGCTGCACGCCGTCCGCCGCAACGTCGATATCAGCTACCTCCTGTTCAACAACGAGATCTACGGCCTGACCAAGGGCCAGTATTCGCCGACCTCGCGGCCCGGCACCCGCTCGCCGTCGACACCCCACGGCTCGCTCGATTCGCCGGTCGACGCGCTCAGCTTCGCCCTCGGCGTCAACGCCCGCTTCGTCGCCCGCGGCATCGACCGGCGGCAGGATCATCTGCCCGGCCTGCTCGCCCGCGCCCATGCCCACAAGGGCTGCTCCTTCGTCGAGATCATCCAGAACTGCATCGTCTACAATGACGGCGTGTTCGAGCATTTCACCGAGAAGGAAGTGAAGGCCGACATGCAGCTCGAAGCCGAGCACGGCAAGCCGCTGCTGTTCGGCAAGGACCGGGAAAAGGGCCTGCGCATGAACCGCCATACGCTCGAGCTGGAGGTCGTGACCCTCGGCGACGACGGCGTGCGCGAAGAGGACATCATCGTCCACGACGAGACCAACCGCACCATCGGCGGCGCGCTCGCCCGCCTCAAGCCGCCGGACTTCCCGGTCGCGATCGGCGTGCTCTACTGCAGCCCTGCCGAACAGAGCTACGAGCAGGCCGTCCTGAGCCAGAACCGGGCGATCGCGGACAAGGCGCGGACGAAAGGCGACATGAACGCCCTGCTGCACCGCGGCGCGACCTGGGAGGTCGCGGCGTAAGGTGTGCGACGGAACGAATGGCTTCCGGGTAGTCCCGCCTTTCTGCACTGCCGCCGCGTCCTCACTGCGAACGAAGGCAGTTTGGCGGCCGGATTCCAATGATTTCCGCGATGTGATATAGGTCCGCCCCGCAAGAGGAGGCTGGCATCATGGATGGAGGTCCGCGAGGATCGGGTGGCGCGCCGGCGCTCGATATTTCAAACGTCGTTGCAGCTTTTTCCGAAGAGCAGGTCGAGCGGATCGCCGGGCTCAGCAAGAGGCGCCTCCGTTACTGGGCGAAAACCGAATTTTTCAAGCCGAGCTTTGTCGAGGATAATCCCCGCCTGCCAAACAGCCGGTTTTATTCGTTCAAGGATATGGTGGCCCTGCGGACGCTTGAGCGCCTGCGAGTGCGGAACATTGTCCCGCTCCAGCATTTGAGAAAGGTCGCCGAGGTCCTGAGCCACCTGAAGGACGAACTTTGGACCTCAACCACTCTCTACGTGCTCGACCGGCAGGTGGTCCTGTCGAACCCCGAGACAGGCCGGCCAGAGGAAGTCGTTTCCGGTCAGTACGTACTCGGTATCCCACTGAAAGAAGTCATCGACGATACCGGTGAAAAGGTTGCCCGGCTGCGCCGGCGACCGCCCGCCTCTATCGGGAAACTCCGGAAAAGCCGCTCAATTGGGCGCAACGCATGGTCAGTCGCCGGAACCCGGATCGCTGTCGGTTCGATCCGGCGGCTGCACGAAGACGGCTATTCGGTGGACAGAATCATCGAGGAATATCCGGATCTCACACCCGAGGACATCGACGCAGCATTGAACCACGACGAAGCGCAGGCTGCGTAGCCTTGGCACGCATGCGGTTTTTTGTCGATCAGTGCGTCCCCGAATCTGTCGCGAGAACCCTCGAAACTTATGACCATGAGGCAATCCGATTGCGCGACAAAATCGCGCCGGATTCGCCGGATACGCTCGTTGCCGCCGTATCGGAGGCAAACGATGCGATCCTCGTCACGATGGACGGCGACTTTAGGAAAATCGCTTCAAGCCATGGAGTCGGTTCGCGTCGCTATCGTCGGTTAAGTCTGCTGCGTTTTGAAAGATGTCGGGAATCGCGTGCCGCCCACAGGCTTGAAAATGCCATGTCGTTGATCGAGCACGAATGGAACTTCGGCAGCGGGAATCGTCCAGTTGACCGAAGAATGTATGTCGTGATCACGGAAGCAACGATCCGAACTCATCGGTAGCAATTTATCGGGAAAGGCCCACGGAGTTATGGACAGTGGTGGGATTGTTGGGACACCAGCCCTGTTAATGCGCCGCTGGATGTGGCAAGTCCGTCGATTAGGTGGCAATTCGGGACAAAGGGGCAGGTGTGATGAGAGCAAGCGAAGCCGAAAAGGTCGTGCGCCAGGCCGAGGCGGTGTACCGCCGGCGCGACATCGAGGCGACGATGGCGCTGTATACCGACGATGCGGTGATCGTCTGGAACGGCCGGGAGGTCGCGCGCGGCGCCGACGCGGTGCGCGCCTTCCACGAGCGCTTCTACGATCCCTCGATCCGCAACGTGCAGCTCGACAAGACGCTGATCGCGGCAAGCGGCGACTGGATCGCCGTGGAGTGGACCGCAAGCTGGGACAATCCCGACGGCACCGCGGCCCGCCAGATCGCCGGCGAGCACTGGAAGATGCGCGGCGGCAAACTGTGCGAATGGCGCGCCTTCGTTTCGACAAAGCGGGTTGCCTAGCGGCCGGCTAAGCGTTCCCGCCCTGGGCAATCCGGTTCTGCGCCCGCGAGGCTTGACCCCCGAAGGCTTGACCCCCGAAGGCTTGACCCGCCGCACAGTTCGGCGAGACTGCCGCCCCATGACCGAAGCCCCTTCCGCCGCCGCGCCCGATCCCGGTACGTCCGAACACGGCGCGCCCGATCTCGACACGCTGATCGTCGGCGCCGGCTTCGCCGGCCTGTACCTGCTGCACCGCCTGCGCGGCGCCGGCTTCCGCGCCCGGGTCTACGAGGCCGGCGGCGGGGTCGGTGGCACCTGGTACTGGAACCGCTATCCCGGCGCGCGCTGCGACGTCGAGAGCATGTCCTATTCCTACCAGTTCGACGAGGCGCTGCAGCAGGAATGGGAATGGACCGAGCGCTACGCCGTCCAGCCCGACATCCTGCGCTACGCCAACCATGTCGCCGACCGCTTCGCCCTGTGGCCGGACATGCAATTCGACACGCGGGTCGCCGCGGCGCACTGGAGCGACGACGCCGGCCTGTGGCGGGTCCGCCTGGAACCGGCGGGCGGCGCGCCGGAATGGGTGACGGCGCGCTTCTGCATCATGGCGACCGGCTGCCTCTCGACCGCCAACCTGCCGGACATTCCCGGCCGCGACAGCTTCCGCGGCGCGACCTACCACACCGGGCGCTGGCCCCACGAGGAGGTCGATTTCACCGGCCTGCGCGTCGCCGTCATCGGCACCGGTTCCTCGGCCATCCAGTCGATTCCGGCGATCGCGGAACAGGCGGCGCAACTCACCGTGTTCCAGCGCACGGCGAACTATTCCGTGCCGGCGCAGAACCGGCCCCTCGACCCGGCGGAGGTCGCCGCGGTCAAGGCCGACTACCGGGGGATGCGCGAAGAGGCCAAGACGCGCTTCGGCTGCTTCCTGGTCGACCTGCCCCGGCCGTCCGCCCTCGCCGACAGCCCGGAAGCGCGCGAGGCGGAGTTCGAGCGCCGCTGGCGGACCGGCGGGCTGACCTTCATGGCGAGCTACGAGGACCTGCTGTACGACCCGGCCGCCAACGAGACCGCGGCGGACTTCGTGCGCGCCCGGATCCGCGAGACCGTCCGCGACCCGGAGACCGCGCGCAGGCTGTCGCCGACCAACGTGATCGGCTGCAAGCGGCTGTGCGTCGATACCGGCTATTTCGAGACCTACAACCGGCCCAACGTGCGCCTGGTCGACATCGTCGAGCGGCCGATCCGGGCGATCACCGAGAACGGCGTGGCGATCGGGGATGAAGCGAACGGCAGCGAGGAGATCGACGCCGACGCCATCGTCTTCGCCACCGGCTTCGACGCCATGACCGGCACGCTGAAGCGCATCGACATCCGCGGCCGCGGCGGCCTGGCCCTGCGCGACGCCTGGGAGGCCGGGCCGCGCAGCTATCTCGGCCTGGCGGTCGCCGGCTTCCCGAACCTGTTCACCATCACCGGGCCGGGCAGCCCCTCGGTGCTGACCAACATGATGCCGTCGATCGAGCAGCATGTCGAATGGGTGTCGGACTGCATCGAAGCGCTGCGCGCGCGCGGCGCCGCGGTCATCGAGGCCGAGCGCGCCGCCCAGAACGATTGGGTCGGCCATGTCAACGAACTGGCCGACGCCTCCCTGCGCTCGACCTGCTCGTCCTGGTATGTCGGCGCCAACGTCCCCGGCAAGCCGCGGGTCTTCATGCCCTATATCGGCGGCTACCCCGCCTACGCCGCCAGATGCGCCGAGATCGCCGCGGCAGGCTACGAGGGCTTCGCGATCCGGTAGGGCGGCCGGGTTCCGGCATGTCAGGCCGGCGACGGGCCGCACCCCCCACCCGTCATTTCGACCGAAGCGGCGTCAGCCGCGTAGCGGAGAAATCCGGCCGGCGACGGAGGCCGGCCGAACGCCGGAGCCTGTGGCGTCGCCGCTGTTTTCCGGGGGCGCGCCGATCGGGTTTCTCCCCTTCGGCTTCGCTCAGGGCAGGCTGCTCCGCTCCGGCCGAAATAGCCTGCCCTGGGCGACGCCGAAGGGACGGCAGGGGGAGGCGGTGCGATGTGTCAGGAAACGTCATGAAATGTCATGTTCCGTCATGGCCCTCCTTTCTCCGCCCTCTCCCGGCATTCCGCCCGGTCGGCGCAAGGGCCGGCGGATGTGTCATGAAATGTCAGGTTCCGCCATGGCGCTCCTTTCTTCGCCCTTTCCCGTCATTCCGACCGGAGCGGAATCCCGGCGCAGGGCCTGGGGTCCTGTTGGCGGGACCGAGCCGAGATCCGCTCCCTTCGGTCGGTCGGGATGACGGTGGGGTGTGTCATGAAATGTCAGGTTCCGTCACGGTTCGTCGCGATGCGCAGCGAGGGCCGCTCCATCCGGCGCCGGGCCGCCGGGGACCGCCGGCCGAAGCCTCAGGCTTGTTCATATAATGTTCCTGCTACGGACATCAAGGCTTTTTCCGGCGTCTCCATCCGGGTTCCGCAGCGGAATCCCGGGGGCGGGGGAAGGCGGCGGCGCATTGCCGGGCCGGCGGATGCGGTCCAGAATGCGCGCCGATCCCCAGCACGCGGGACCGCCCGCGCGCCGCGCCGACAGCGGAAGCAAACGACATGACCGTCCAAGACCGTCCGAACCTCGATGACTTATTCCGCAAGCTGGACCGCTGGCGCCATCTTCCCGCCTACCGGCTGGAACCGAATCTGGCGCCGTTCTTCGGGCTGTATCTGCGCCATATTCTGAACGAGTGCTTGGAGACGAAACCGGTAACACATCCGATAATTATACCGGAATTTCCCTTGCGTTTAGGCACGTTGTACGAAAACTCAGAGGACCTAAAGAAGGCACGCCGACATGCGGGAGAAAATCAATCCGTACAGGTCGATTATGCTGCATTTTCGAGCGATCTAAAGAAAGTATATTTCATCGAATTGAAGACCGATGAAGGGTCGATCAATAAAGAGCAGAAAAAATATCTAATTGATGCAAAGAAGAAAGGATTCGGAAACCTATTGTCCGGAATCCGACAGATATGTACGCAGAAGCAACTTCCATCAAGACAAAAGTATGTTCACCTTATTGATAACCTTATGGAAATCGGTCTTATTGAAGCCTCTGAAGATGCGCGAAACGAATTATTTGAGAAAACGTTTCCGAAAGTGGTAAAGGGTTGGGGAGAGTCTTTCAATCGTGCAGTCCCTGAAATATGCGTGCGAGATATTGAAGATCGGGATATTGAGATCATTTACATTACACCTAGCGGGATTGCTTTAGGGTCTAAGAACACGGATTTCTTCGAAATCGGTTTCAGAAATGTAATAACGGTCGTTGAGGGGCGCGGCGATCTTGGCCATTTGTTTGCATGTTATCTTGGTGAGTGGATAGAATCGGCTGGAATTCGGAACCCCCAGCGAACCTGAACAGCATCGTGACGGTCCAGCCCGCCCTCTCCAAATCCCGCTACATCTCCGGGGCGCAGTGCCGTTTGCGGCTCTGGTACGATTGTTACGAACGCGACCTGGCGGCGCCGCCGGACGAGGCGCTGCGGGCGGTGTTCGAGACCGGGCACGAGGTCGGGGAACTGGCGTGCAAGCGCATCCCCGGCGGCCATCTCGTCGCCCACGACCACCGCCATATCCCCGAAGCGCTGGAGGAGACCCGCCGGGTCGTCGCGGCGGGAAACGCGCCCGCCCTGTTCGAGGCGGCGTTCCGGCATCGCGGGGTCCTGGTCCGCGCCGACATCGTCGAGCGCCTGCCCGGCGGCGGCTGGCGGCTGACCGAGGTCAAGTCGACGACGCGGCTCAAGGAGCTGTTCGTGCTCGACGCTGCGGTCCAGCTCTGGACCTTGCGCGGCGCCGGCCTCGACGTGCGCGAAGCCTGCGTGCTCACCCTCGACCGGGACCATGTCTACGACGGCCGCCGGCACGACCTGAACGCGCTGTTCCGGCTGCATTCGGTGACGGAGCGCGCGGAAGCGCTGCTCGCGGCCGTCGGGGCCGGCGTGCGCGACATGCAGGCGATGCTGGCCGCGCCCGCCGCGCCCGACATCGCGCCCGGCGGCCACTGCTTCGACCCCTACCCCTGCCCGTATCATGCACATTGCACGCGCCACATCGCGCCGCCGGATCACGGCATCGACGAACTGCCGGGGCTGAGGAAGGAAGACCGCGACCGGCTCGAAGCCGAAGGCATCCGGGAAATCCGCGACATTCCGGAGGACTTTCCGCTCGCGCCGCTGCAACGCATCGCGCGCCGCGCCGTCGTCGAGGACCGTCCGGTCCGGCACGGCGACATCGCAAAGACGCTGGCCCGGCGGTCGCAACCGGTCCGCTATCTCGATTTCGAGACCTTCTCCCCGGCGGTTCCGCGCTTCGCCGGCACGCGCCCCTACGATGCGGTCCCTTTCCTGTTCTCGGTGCATACCGAACGCGCAGACGCGCCGCCGGACCACGAAGACTATCTGCACGAGACGGATGACGATCCGCGCCCGGCGCTCGCCGAACGGCTGATCGAAGCCCTGGGCTGCCGCGGCAGCATATGCACCTGGTCGGGCTACGAGCGCCGCGTCCTGCGCGGCCTTGCGGCGGCGCTGCCCGGCCGGGCCGGCGCGCTGCGCGCCATCGAAGCGCGGCTGTTCGACCTGCTGCCCGCGGTGCGCGACACCGTCTACCACCCGGAGTTCCGCGGCTCCTTCTCGATCAAGACCGTTCTGCCGGCGCTCGTGCCCGGCATGAGCTACGCCGATTTGCCGATCGCCGACGGGCAGGCGGCGGCCCTGGGCTACGTCCAGGCGCTGGTGGCCGGCGATCCGGAAGAGCGCCGGCGCCTGTTCGATGGCCTGCGCGCCTACTGCGCCCGCGATACGCTCGCGCTGGCCGAATTGTGCCGGTCGCCGGCCCTGGCGGACAACAAGGGCTTCGCGACCCGGTAGGAAACGCCCCTGAAGCGCGCGTTTCTGTCCTTCCCCCGCTTCAGCGGGGGAAGTCCCGGAGCGGAGCCGAGGGGATGGGGGTGTCCATCCGCCTGCCGCATCGGCCGGGTTTCGCAGGGAAATCCTCTGAAGAGGGGGAGGAATTGGCAGGCTGTATCGGCGGGCAGGCAGGCGACCCGGTAAGCACCCCGTTCCGGGCCGCTCTACCAGACGCCGATCAGGACGCCCCGCTTCCGGGCGATGCCGAGCGCCTCCTCGATCTCGCGGTCGGATTTGGTCGTTCGGGTGCGGCGGGTGCGCAGCCAGTGGAACAGGCGTTCGTGCAGCCCGGCGCGGATGCTCTCGTGCTCCTCGCTCTCGCCGAGATCGACCAGCTCGTCCGGGTCGTTCGCCATGTCGAAGAGCTGCGGCCGGAAGCCCTCGTAGAGGATGTATTTCCAGTTCGCCGTGCGGATGCAGTACGCCTTGGCCTGGTGGGCGCGCAGGCCGAGCGCCGCGCGGGCGCCGCGATAGGAATAGTCGCATTCCGAGAAGGTGGCGTCGCGCCAGCTCCCGTTCGGGCCGCCCTTCGGATCGCCGGCTGTGGCCTCGGCAGCCCCGCCGTTGCGCAGCAGCGGCAGGATCGACCGGCCCTCCATCCAGTGGTCCTGTTCCGCCGGATCGCCGCCCATCGCCTGGTAGAAAGTCGGCAGCAGGTCGATGCATTCGACGAAGCGGTCGTCCTGCGCGCCGCGGGTGGCGTCGGCTGCCGGGTCGGGGTCGTAGACGATCATCGGCAGGCGCAGGACGCAGTCGTGGAACAACTCCTTCTCGCCCAGCCAGTGATCGCCCAGATAGTCGCCGTGGTCCGAGGTCAGCACGATCATCGTGTCGTCCATCCGGCCGGCCCGTTCCATCCAGGCGAACAGCCGGCCCAGATGGTCGTCGATCTGCTTGACCAGCCCCATATAGGTCGGGATCACCGTCTCCCGCACCTCGTCGCGGCTGAAATTCAGGCTGTCCTCATGCTGCTGGAAGGCGGCGTAGACCGGGTGGCTGGTCTGGCGCTCGCGTGCGCTGCGCACCGCCGGGAGGATGTCGGCCGGGCCGTACATCGCGTGGTAGGGCGCCGGCGCCAGATAAGGCCAGTGCGGCTTGATGTAGGAGAGGTGCAGGCACCAGGGCCGCCCGTCGCCGCATTCCTCCATGAAGTCCTGCGCGCGCCGGGTCATGTAGGCGGTCTCGGAATGAACCTCCTCCACCCGCGCCGGCAGGCCCGCATGGCGCATCTCCCAGCCGCTGACCGCATTGCCGTCGGCGTCGAGCGCGCCGGCGCAATAGTCCTGCCACGGGTTGTCGCCCTCGTAGCCCTGTTCCCTCAGATAGCGGTTGTAGGCGAAGTCCCTGGCGCCGTAGCCGCCCGGATGCAGGCCGTCGTCGCGGTCGAAGGGCTCGAAACCGGCCTGGGTCGCGAGCACGCCGTGGGGCGAGGCCTTGTCGATGCCCAGCCGGTCGAGGCCGGGCTGGTCGATCTGCATGTGCGTCTTGCCGGCGAGCGCCACCCGGGCGCCCAGCGTGCGCAGATGATCGCCCATCGTGCGGATATGGAGCGGCAGCGGCACCCGGTTCCAGTTCGCGCCGTGGGTGACCATGTAGCGGCCGGTGTAGAAGGACATGCGCGACGGGCCGCAGACCGACGATTGCGTAAACGCGCGGGTGAAGCGCACGCCCTTCGCCGCCAGCGCGTCGATATGCGGCGTCTCGAGCGTCGGGTGGCCCATGCAGGACAGATAGTCCGCCCGCAACTGGTCGCACATGATGAACAGGACGTTCCGGACTTTGCCCATGAACGGAAAACCGGCTGGTTGGCGGACGGGATCGACCGGAACCTATAGGCGGCGGCCGCGATACCGGCAAGCCGCACTATTGGCGGTCCAGCTCCGCCATTTTCGTACGGATCGCCCGGAGCAGGCCGGTCATCGTGCCGCCGTGGCGGCGGTAGGCCGAGGCGAATTCCCGGCGCTGGTTGATCGACATGGACACATTCTCGAACACCATGTCGCGCACCTTCAGCGTTCCGCCGGACGGACGCATGCGCCATTTCATGTGAAACGGCCGCCCGCTGCGCAGACCCACCATCCTGCTGGTGACGAAAACGCCGTTCCGGTCCGGTCCGGAGGCGACGATCTCGAATTTGCCCTTTCTGTAGCGCCTCAGCTGCATGGCGTAGACCCTGACGACATACTGCTGGAACAGGTCGAGGAACTGCGCCCTTTCGTCGGCCGTGGCTCTCGACCAGGCTGCGCGGCCCAGTACGAAACGCGCAATGCGCGGCACGTCGAAATACATGGCAAACAGCGTGCGGAGGTTCGCTTCCTGCGTGCGGCGGTCGCTCTCGTTGCGCAGTACGGTGAAGACCGATTGCGAAAGGGAACGGATAATCGACTTTCCGTTTTCGACCAGGGCGTGCGGCGGGTCCGCCGCCCCGGCTGCGCCCGGCGGGAGGGCGCCGGCGATCGCCAGCATGGCGGCGATCGCGGTGCGGCGCAGACGTTGCACACCGGTGCGGGCTCCCGACGGCCGTATGCCGGCTGCGGAAGGGTTCCCTATCGCGTTCGGGCTGCCGCGGCTGTAGACGGGTTTCATCGGGCCTTCGCCGTCATGCGGTTGTCGTTGCTCCTGCGTTTCGGCGGCGGGTCGCCGGGACCCGCCCCAAGTTCGTCGCCGTCCAGGTCGCCATCGATATCGAGATCGTCATCGCCCGGAACGGCAGGGGGAAGCCGGCCGTTGTGGATTTCGGCGAGGCGGGCCTGCCAGTAGCTGCTACGCGCGGCGGCGTAGAAATCCAGCGACGTTTTTTTCAGACCGTCGACGGCTTCGATCAGCCGCTCGCGCTGATCGACGGCATTGATCGCGGTTACGGCGATCCCGACCCACTCCACGTCGTGGGCCGCCAGCACATAGCTGAACGGGCTGAAGCCGATATCGATCGCCCGGCCGCCCAGATGGCGCGTCGTTTGCGGCCCGAGAAACGGCACGACGATATACGGGCCGGAACCGACTCCCCAGGCCGCCAGGGTCTGCCCGAAATCCTCCTTGTGGCCGGGCATTCCGATATTCTTTGCCACGTCGGCGATGCCGCCGATCCCCGCTGTCGTGTTGACGAAGAATCTGGTCAGGGTGATCCGGGCGCGCGTGAACTCGCCCTGCAGCAGGTCGTTGACCAGGGTTACCGGCGAATAGAGATTGTCGGCGACGTTCCGGATGCCGTCCCGGATAGGCTTGGGAAACGTCGTCCGGTAGGTCAGGGCGACCGGCTTGCCGATGGCGTCGTCCAAAGCGACGTTGAATTCGAAGGTTGCGCGATTGACCTTCTCGAAAGGGTCGTGAAGGCCGTTGCCGCCATTGACATCGCCCTGGGTCGCGCAGGCGGCCAAGGCCATTGCCGCAGCCGCCGGCAGGCTCCGTCTTGCTGTTGCGTACACGCAACACCCCCCTGTTACGCCACCGCCGCCGCCATTTTTTCCGCCGGTCTTGCGGTGCGCGCCAATGCTTCCGGTTAGCATACCGGAAGCCGCTTTGCTACTCCGGAGCGGCGCCGTTCCGGTACCGATCCGCCCCTTTTTGCCGCCGCTTTGCGGCCATTTTCCGGCAGGATTCGCTTTCCGGTCCGATCGAACCGATTGACCTCGCCCCGACGGCGGCGCCGGCCCTGCGGCCGGTTCGTCGCAGGGGCTTCGCCAAGGGGAATTCGTCACGGGGAATTCGCCCCGGGGAATCCGTCACAGAGAATCCGTCACAGGGAAATTGCGGCCGGCCGGACCCATGTGCGAAAGCGGGATGCCGGAACCGGCGCCGGAGCCGGGTCTCCGGGGCCTGGAGAAGGCGGGTGCGAAGGCGGGGCAAGGCAGTCGGGAAAATGGGCGCAAAGCTGCTGATCGGTATTCTTGTCGGGCTTCTGGCGGTGGCTGCGGCGGCCTCCTGGCGGACCTGGTCCGGGCTGGACGGCGCGGCCATGACGGGGCACGGCTACATCGCCCTCGCCGCCGGCGTTACGCTCTCCCTGATCGTCGGCGGCGGCCTGATGGCCCTGGTCTTCTTCAGCGCTCGCAAGGGATATGACGATATCGACGATCCGTCGCAGGACGATCGCTAGCGCAGGGCGCGGGCGCCGTGGCATCTGATACCCGCCGGCAGACGCCCGGCGGCTCCGGCGCCCCGTCTTCCGCTCACCGTCTCCCGCTCCCCTCTTCCGCCCGCATACCCGGCATCCGAACCATGGCAGCACCGGAAACCCTGCGCCCCGCTCCGGCCGACCGGGGCCTCGACCTTCGCGCGAACGAGCGGCTGGTCGTGCAGCGGACCGCTGTCCGGCCGGAGTGGATCGACTATAACGGCCATATGAACGTGGCCTACTATCTGCTCGCGTTCGATCTGGCGCTGGATGCGCTGTTCGACCGGATCGGTCTGACCCAGGCCTACCGCCGGAAACACGGCGTTTCGACCTTCGCGCTGGAAGTTCACCTCTGCTACGTCCGGGAAGTCCGGCTGGACGACCCGCTGCGCTTCGAAGTCCAGATGCTCGATCTGGACGAAAAGCGGTTTCACTTCCTTCTCTTCATGATCGACGACCGGACGGACGATCTCTGCGCCACCGCCGAGTGGATCAGTGCCCATATGGACATGGCGACCCGCCGGATGGCGCCGTTCCGCCCCGACCTCCTGGCGCCCCTGCAGAAAATCCGGGCGGCCCACAAGGACATGCCCTGGCCGGATCAGGCCGGACGGAAGATCGGCATCCGCCGCCGCCCCGCCGCCTGACCTGCCTGCCTGACCTGCCTGCCTGACCTGCCTGTGTGCCGGTCCGCCCGCCGTCCGTCCCGCGGGGCTTTCCGGCGCATGGCGGTTGGCACCGCCGCGGCCGACATGCGATACCGCACCGATGGCCGCGAACCGGAGCGACAGGAACGGCCGGAGGGAACCCGCCGGCGACGGCACCCCCGGCGATGGCACCCCGGGCGATGGCACCCCGGGCAGCGACTCCCGGCGACGGCGCCTCCGCGCGGTCGTCGCCGGCGAGACGCGGTCCCATCTGCGCCTTCTGGCCCGGGCGATCCGCGGCGAGGAAATGCGGATCGCCCTGCTCGCCCTCCTGGTCGGCGCCCTGGCCGGTCACGCCGCGGTCGGCTTCCGGCTGCTGATCGGCTGGATCCAGTTCCTGTTCTACGGCGAAGCCGCCGAGAAACTCTATTCGACGGCGCTCGGCCTGCCCTGGTGGCAGGTGCTTCTGGCGCCGGCGGCCTGCGGCCTGCTGGTCGGACTGTTTCTTCGCTATCTCATGCCGGCCGGCCGGCCCCAGGGCGTGGCCGATGTGATCGAGAGCGCGGCCCTGCACGAGGGGCGCATGTCGCTGCGCCATGTCGCGCTGGCCTCGATCGCGAACGCGGCGTCGATCGGCGGCGGCGCTTCGGTCGGCCGGGAAGGGCCGGTCGTCCTGCTGGGCGCGGGCCTGGCGTCGGCGATCGGCCGGCGGCTCGGCCTCGGCCGCGGCGCCATGCTGACCCTGCTGGGATGCGGCGTGGCGGCGGCCGTGGCGGCGTCGTTCAACGCGCCGCTCGCCGGCGCCCTGTTCGCGCTCGAGGTCGTCGTCGGCCACTACCGGCTGACCGCGTTCGCCCCCGTCGTCATGGCGTCGGTCACCGGCACCATCGTTTCCCGCATCCATTTCGGCGATTTTCCGGCCTTCATCAAGCCGGACTACACCATCGTTTCCTTCTGGGAATTTCCGGCCTTTGCCCTGCTGGGCGTCACGGCCGCCGTCGCCGCCGTCGCCATGATGGGGGCCATCATCGCCGTGAGTTTCGGCGCCCGGCACAGCCGGCTGCCCGTGTGGGTCCGCCCCGCTTTCGCCGGCCTGGCGGTCGGCGCCATCGCGCTGCTGTTTCCCCAGGTGCTGGGCGTCGGCTACGAAGCGACGGACCGGGCCCTGAACGGAGAATTCGGGCTCTGGCTGCTCTTCGGCATCATCGTGGCGAAGATCGCGGCAACCGGCCTGTCGATCGGCGGCGGCTTCGGCGGCGGCGTTTTCAGCCCGTCGCTGATGCTCGGCGCCATGGTCGGCGCCGCCTTCGGCACCGTGGCGGCTTCGATTTTCCCCGAGCTGGCCTCCGACCGCGGCGCCTATGCCCTGGTCGGCATGGGCGCGGTCTCCGGCGCGGTGCTGGGCGCGCCGATCTCGACCATCCTGATCATTTTCGAACTCACCGGCGACTACAAGGTCACGCTCGGCGTGATGTTTGCCGTCGTCATCGCCTCCACGATCACGCGGGCGGTGTTCCGGCAGTCCTTCTTCCACTGGCAGCTCGAGCAGCGCGGCGTTGCGGCCGTGCTGGATCATGCCGGGTTGCTGATCCGGCGAACCACGATGGCCGATCTGGCGCACACGGCGGTTCCGGCCATGAACGCCGCCTGTTCGGTGGCCGATGCCCGGACCATGCTGATCGAGGTTCCGGACCGGCCGGTCTATGTGGTGGACGATGGCGGGCGGCTGCGCGGCTGGGTCGGCCTGCCGGAATTGTTCGCCTACGGTTTCGACGCGGCGCCCCGGGCCGGCGAATCGGTCGAGAATGTCATCCATAGTCCGCCGTTCCTGCTCGAATCCGACAATGTCGAAGAGGCCATGCAGGTATTCTCGCGCACGGCGGAAACGATCCTGCCGGTCGTCGACAATCCGGACGACAGGATCCTGCGCGGCGAAGTCCGGCAGCGCGACGTGATGGTCGCCTATCGCGACGCCCACGAGGCGGCGCGCGAGACCTGACCGCGGAAGGCATAGCCGAGGTATTTTCCGCAATACAGAATGAAATGAAAATCAGGTGCGCAGCCGATTGCCGGCCGGCGTTGCCGGGAGACGAGCGCGCCCGTTCGGCCGGGAAATTTAGCCACAGAGTTATCAACAGAAGGCTTCGGAACGATAATCGATTGCCTCGATTGGCCGGGGGAGGCGAATTGCGGCCCGACGCGCCGCTCGGGGTCCGGAACGGACGGGACTCCGGATCGGGCGTCTGCCTGCCGAGGCCGGACCGCGCCGCAAAAGTCCACATTTATCAATGGATTGCGCCGATAAACCCGTTTCGGCGCCGGTAAAAATTCCCGCTTGTGCAAAGGGGGCGGCGGCGCGGGGCAACCGGGTATGGCAGATACTTTCAGTCCGGACAGAAATAATCTACAGACGCCGCTTCCGCATCGGCGAAACGAAATTCTTCAAGATTGTCCCCCGGCCCGCCGCGGTCGACGACCAGAAAATCCTGCGGCTGGAGGACCAGCAACGGATGGTGCCAGGCGTTCGGCCGGTAGTTGATGCCCTGCTCGCCCGTCGCCAGGAAGCAGCGGAGGGTTGCCGGCTCCGGGGCCGTTTCACCGCGGCAGACGACGACCAGCCAGTCGTGCGGCGCCAGCGGATAAAAGGCCTGGGAACCGAGCGGATGGCGCTCCATCATGCGGATGGCGATCGGGACCGGGCGGGGCTGCGCCCGGAAAATCGAAACGAGCGGGCGGCCGCCGGCCCCGGCGGCATCCACCCGCGCCAGATCGTGAAACCGCACCGTCGTGCCCTCGTTGATGGGCATCTGCCGGGCGCCGGCCCGCTGGATGACATCGCCGAACGGCGCGAAAGCCTCTGCGCTCAACGGCTCGACCGGAAGCGTTGCGGGCAGGGACCGGCTCATCCGCGGTCGAGCCGGCCGAAGACGCGGAAGCGCGACACGCCGCCGTCGGGATGGATGTTCAGGCGCACGGTATCGACCGGCCCGGCCGACGCCAGGTCCGCCGCCTCGAAAACATGGACCGAATCGGCTTCCAGTTTCTTCTCCTCCAGCAGGAACGGCCAGCTGCCGGCGGCATCGAGCAGCGCCCCGTCGCCGCTGCCGTCGTCCGAAGCGCCGGCGACGGCGCCCTGGACCGAACAGCGGTCCGGATAGTTGCCCTTGAAATGGGCGGTATCGACCTCGATGCGCTCGACGATGCCGCGATGGCCGAGCGCAACGACGATCCAGTCGTGGCCCGGTTCGCGCCGCCGGCGGGTCTCCCAGCCGTCGCCCATCGTCCTGCCGCGGCCGGCGGACAGGAGCGCGGCGACATCGCCGTAATGGGCGTCGTTGTAGCCGACGATCCGCCCGCCGTTCCGCAGGGAGGAAAGTTCCACCACTGCGTCGCCGGCAACGGCGTCCCAATCGACCGCGGGCGCGCCGTAGACGCGCAGCCGCGCCACGCCGCCGTCCGGATAGATGTTGAGCCGCAGCCAGTCGACCGGCTCGGCGCAGACCGAATCCCGGAAATTGTGACAGGACGAGCCGAGCGCGCTGCGCGGCGCCAGGGTCGTCCATTCGGCACTGCTGCCGGGGCTGCCCGGCTCGCCCGCGCTCCGGCAGCCTTCGAGCATGGCTTCCGGCGGATAGTTGCCGGTGAAGTGGGCGGTGTCGATATCGACGCCGCGGACGATGCCCGGAACGCCGAGCCGGATCAGGCACCAGTCATGGCCCGGCGTGCGCTTGCGCCGGCTTTCCCAGCCGTCCATCCACTTGCCGCGGTCGTCGTATTTGTCCGGAATCCAGACCGGGTCGCCGTCCTGCAGCATCCGGGCCATCGGGGCGAAAAAATCGTCGGAACAGGCGACCGCCTCCGTGCCCATCTTCGGCGACGCCAGGTTGACGAAGCGGGTGGCGAATTCGGGTGTCTCGGTCATGCAGCCTCTTCGGGCGGGAAGCGCTCGGTCCAGTGGCGCGCGATGTCGATGCGCCGGGCGATCCACACCCGGTCGTGCGACAGGACATAATCGACGAACCGCCGGAGCGCCGCGAACCGTCCGGGCCGCCCGACCAGCCGGCAGTGCAGGCCGACCGACATCATCTTCGGCGCGCTCGCGCCTTCCTCGTAGAGCGTATCGAAGGCGTCCTTCAGATAGGCGTAGAACTGGTCGCCGCTGTTGAAGCCCTGGGCCACCGCGAAGCGCATATCGTTGGCGTCGAGCGTGTAGGGCACGACGAGATGCGGCCGGTCCACCACCCGGCTCCAGAAGGGCAGGTCGTCGGAATAATCGTCGGAGTCGTAGACGAAACCGCCCTCCTCGGCGACCAGCCGGCGGGTATTGGCGCTGGTCCGCCCGGTGTACCAGCCGAGCGGCCGTTCGCCGGCGATCCGGGTCTGGATTTCGATGGCGCGGGCCATATGCTCGCGCTCCAGCTCTTCCGGCATGTCGCGATAGTCGATCCAGCGATAGCCGTGGGAGCAGATTTCGTGGCCGTCCTTCAGCACTTCGTCGGCCACGTCCGGATGCCGCTCCAGCGCCATGGCGACGGCGAAGACGGTGAGCGGGATCTGCCGGTCGCGGAACAGGTTGAGGATGCGCCAGACGCCGGCGCGCGAGCCGTATTCGTAGATCGACTCCATCGACATATGGCGCGCGCCCTGGAACGGCGCAGCGCCGACGATCTCCGACAGGAAAGTCTCGGAAGCCGGATCGCCGTGCAGGATGCAGTTCTCGCCGCCCTCCTCGTAGTTCAGCACGAACTGGACGGCAACCCGCGCACCGCCCGGCCATTGCGCGGCCGGCGGCGTCCGGCCGTAGCCGATCAGGTCGCGGTCGTATCCTTCCTGCCAGGTCATTCGGCGCGCTCCCCATTCCGCCCCTCGAACCATGCCGCGATCTGCCGGCGCTCGGCGAGCGTCATGCCGCTGACATTGTTGGGCGGCATCGCCGTCGTCAGCACCGAGTGCAGGTAGATCGACTCCGCGTGGCGCGCGACCGCCTCGGGCGTATCCAGCAGGATGCCGTTCGGCGCCATCCCGACGCGCGGATAGCTGGTCAGCCTCGCGTGACACATGCTGCAGCGGCCGGCGACGATGTCGGCAATCTCGTCCGGGGCGGCGGCCGTCTGCACCGGCACGCCGCCGTCGATCTTCGGCGCGATCGCCAGCGCCTGCCGGCCGAGCGGCGTCGAGGACAGGCTGATTGCCGCGGCAGCGGCGAGGCAGACCGCCGCCACCGCCCAGGTCCACCACAGTTCGCCCTTCCCGGCGTTGCGGTGGTTGAAATAGACGCGGATCAGCGCACCGGCGATCAGCACCAGCGCCACGATGACGAAGGCGTAGGGCGTCGAGAAGGTCAGCGGATAGTGGCCGGACAGCATGAGGAACAGGACCGGCAGGGTGAGATAGTTGTTGTGCGCCGAGCGCTGCTTGGCCTGTTCGCCCAGGGCCGGGTCCGGCGCCCGGCCGGCGATCAGGTCGGCGACCACGACCTTCTGGTTGGGGATGATCACGAAGAACACGTTGGCCGACATGATGGTCGCCATGAAGGCGCCGGTATGGATCAGGGCGCCGCGCCCGCTGAACACGGACTGGAAGCCGTAGGCCGCGACCACGACCAGCACGAAGCAGGCGATGGAAAGATGCGTGTCGTTCGCGCCGAGGCCGGACTTGCAGAGCTGGTCGTAGATCAGCCAGCCGGCGGCGAGCCCCGCCATGCCGAGGCCGGCGGCGACCCAGGGCGACATCGCCATGACGGCGGGATCGATCAGGTACAGGTCGGCGCTCAGATAGTAGATCCAGACCAGCAGGAAGAAGCCGGTGATCCAGGTCGTGTAGGCCTGCCATTTGTGCCAGATCAGGTGGTCGGGCAGGAACTCCGGCGCCACCAGGAACTTGCGCACCTGGTAGAAACCGCCGCCATGGACCTCCCACGCCTCGCCGCCCTGCCCGGCCGGCATGTCCGGCGTCGCGCGGATCGCCGCGTCGAGATGCATGAAATAGAAGGACGCGCCGATCCAGGCGATGCCGGTGATGATATGGGCCCACCGGATCAGCAGCCCGCCCCATTCGACGATGGCGGCTTCGATCATGCGTCGGTGCGCCGGAAAAGCGGCAGCCGGACACCGTCGCGGATAACCGCCGGATCCCAGGCTTCGCGGGCGAACACCTCCCGGACCGTCGGTTCGAAATGCTCCAGCGGCGGCGTGTCGTAGTCCGGATCGAACGAGGCCTGGTCCCAGCGCTCGCAGAACGCGACGCAGGCCGGGTAGTTCGGGTTGTCGCGATAGCGGTCCCGCGCATCGGGATCGAGGCCGATATGGTGGCCGTAATAGATCATCTGGAACGCGCCGTGATGGCGCACGACCCAGCTGCATTCTGCGCGCACGAAGGGTTCGATCACCGCCGCGGCGAGCTGCGAATGGTTGTGCGGCGCCAGCGCATCGCCGATGTCGTGCAGCAGGGCGCTGACGATCCAGTCGGTATCCGCGCCGTCTCGCTCGGCCCGGGCCGCGCTTTGCAGCGAATGATCGAGGCGCGAGACCCGGTAGCCGCCCATACTGTCCCGCAGCGCGCGCAGCGCCGCCAGGACGCGCTCGGCCGTGCCCGCGGCAAAGGCCGCCTCCTCGCGCCGGAGGAAGGCGTATTCCTCGGCCGTGCCGTCCTTCATCCGGACGAAATCGACCGCAGTCCGTTCATCGAGCATCGGCGATCCTCCGGGCCGGCCGGCGGCGTCAAAGGTCCGGGAGCCAATCGTCGGCATACGCCACATCCCGGCAATCCGCAAACCTCGAAATGCGGTTCAGCAGGCCGTCCAGGGCTTGCCGCCGCCCGGCCCCGAAGCGCAGGCCGGGCTCCGGCCACAGCTTGCGGACGTTGAGCGTACCGGCGGCCCGGTCGGCGGTCATGTCGATGCGCCCGACCATCCGGTCGCCCTCGAGCAGCGGGAAGACATAATAGCCGTATTGCCGCTGCGCTTCCGCCACAAAAACTTCGATCCGGAAATCGAAGCCGAACAGGTGGCGCAGCCGCTTGCGGTCGCGGACCGCCGGATCGAACGGGCTGAGCGCCCGCAGCCCCGCCGGCGGCTCGGCCGTTGCCGCGATCCGGGCTTCCAGACCGGCGGGCGCGTAGAGCTTGCGCGGGCGGACATCCGGATCGGCGGCATCCAGGCTGGCTACGATAACCTCCGCGCCGAGATGGGCCTTCGCCCAGGCGCCGGCCTCCTGCGTCGTTACGAGATTCCAGTAGCCGGCAATTTCCCCGGCCGTGCCGAAGCCGAGCCGGTCGAGGGCGGAGCGGCAGGCCCAGTCGATAAAGGCCGGCCCGTCCGGCGCGTCCCCGAAGGCTTCCGGCGGCAGCACGCGCCGGCTCAGATCGTAGACCTTCTGGAAATTGTCGCGCCGGGCGACCGCCAGTTCGCCGGTGCGCCAGAGAAATTCCAGCGCCGTCTTGCCGGCGTGCCAGTCCCACCAGCCGCGCGGGTTGCGCGCCGGCCGGCGTTCGAGGTCGCGGGCCCGCACCGGCCCGTTTTTCCCGATCAGGTCGAGCAGCGGCCCGGTCTCCGCTTCGAAATCGGGGCCGTGCCAGCGGCGGTATTTCTGCCGCAGGGCTGCCGCCTCGCGCCGGAACTTGCGGCGCCATACCGGATAGAACGTAGTCGGAATCGCCGAGGCGTCGTGGGTCCAGTGTTCGAACATGCTGCGGTCCCGTTCGAGCAAACGGTCCAGCATGGCGGGCCGGTAGGTCCGGTTGCGGCTGTACAGGATCGTGTGATGGGCGCGCTCGACCGTCCGGATGCTGTCGACCTGGACGAAACCCATGCGCGTGACGAGCTTCAGCAGGCCGCCGTCCTCGAAGCGCCGGTGCGGCGGGCCGGCCAGGCCCTGGAGGTCGAGGACCAGCCGGCGGCCCTGCGCGGCGCTGACGGGAAGCGGCGTCATCGTGCAACTCCCGAACGCAAGGAGCCGCCGCGCCGCGCGCATCTTGCATCCGGCGTTGCGCCGGGCTTTTGTAGCGCCGGGCCGGAGCGCCGGCCCCAGGGGAACCTTCTCATCGGATGGAAAGCATGACGGAAACCGGAGGCCGGGTCGCCGGCAGGGTCGCCATCGTTACCGGCGCCGCGTCGGGCCTGGGCAAATGCACCGCGGAAATGCTGGCCGGCGAGGGCGCGAAGGTCGTCCTGACCGACATAAACCTCGAGGGCGCGCAAGCGGCTGCCGCCGGCATCGGCGCCCACGCCCTCGCGCTCGAGCAGGACGTGACCGACGAGGCGCGCTGGCCGGCCGTGATCGCCGAAACCGTCGAGGCGTTCGGCGGGCTGCACATCCTGGTCAACAATGCCGGCATCGGCACGCCGGGCACGGTGGAGGAAGCGAGCTTCGAAGACTGGCGGCAGGTCCATGCGGTCGATCTCGATTCGGTGTTCCTGGGCTGCAAATACGCCTGCCGCCCGATGGCGGACAGCGTGCGCGCCAGCGGCATGACCGGCATGACCGGCGCGATCGTCAATATCTCCTCGGTCGCCGGCATCATCGCGGCGGCCAATCTCGCGGCCTACAATTCGGCCAAGGCGGCGGTCCGGCATCTGACGAAATCCGTCGCGCTGCACTGCGCCCGGCAGGGCTACAACATCCGCTGCAATTCCGTCCATCCGGCCTTCGTCGATACGCCGATCCTCAACCAGGTGACCGGCCGGCATACGACCGACGACATCAAGGCGAAGATGGCCCGGCAACTGCCGCTGGGCCATATCGGCGCGCCGAGCGACGTCGGCTATGCCGTGCTCTACCTGGCGTCGGAGGAATCCCGCTTCATGACCGGCGCCGAACTCGTCATCGATGGCGGCGTCAGCGCGATGTGAGCGGGGCGGCCAATTCCCTTTCGCAGTACAATCCCGATCCTGGGCGGACCGGCAGTTCGCCGCGCGGGCGTGTCCGCTTTCCTTGCCGGCGGACTTGCCGTAGGCCGGGGCCGCCGGCGGAGACTGCCGGAAAGTGCCCGGAAAGTGCCCGGAAAGTATATGCCATGACGACCGCCGAGACCGTTCCGCCCGCCGACGAAAGAGCCGCCAACCCCTACGCCCCGGACCCGGAGATCGAGGCGATCCGGCAGTCCGTGCGCGCGCTGTGCGCCGGCTTTCCCGGCGAATACTGGCGCGGGAAGGACCGGGAGCGGGCCTATCCGACGGAGTTCGTGCGGGCGTTGACCGAGGCCGGCTTCCTCGCCGTGCTGATTCCGGAGGCCTATGGCGGCAGCGGCCTCGGCCTGCGCGCGGCGTGCGCGATCCTGGAGGAGATCCACAAGAGCGGCGGCAACGGCGCGGCCTGCCACGCCCAGATGTACATCATGGGCACGATCCTGCGCCACGGCTCGGCGGAACAGAAGGAACGCTGGCTGCCGGGCATCGCCTCCGGCGGCCTGCGGCTGCAGGCCTTCGGCGTCACCGAGCCGGGCAGCGGCACCGACACGCTTTCGCTGCGCACCGTCGCCGAGAAGAAGGGTAACGACCGCTATGTCGTGAACGGCCAGAAGGTCTGGACCTCGCGCGCCGAACATTCCGACCTGATGCTGCTGCTCGCCCGGACGACGCCGAAGGAGGAGGCGAAGAAGCGGACCGAGGGCCTGTCCGTCTTCGTCGTCGATATGCGCGAGGCGCGCGGCAACGGCCTGACGATCCGGCCGATCCGCACCATGATCAACCACGCGACGACCGAGGTCTTCTTCGACGATCTGGAAGTGCCGGCGGAAAACCTGGTCGGCGCGGAGGGCCAGGGCTTCCGCTACATCCTCGACGGCATGAACGCCGAGCGGGTGCTGATCGGCGCCGAATGCATCGGCGACGCCCGCTGGTTCATCGAGAAGGCGCGCGCCTACGCCGGCGAGCGCCGGGTGTTCGGCCGGCCGATCGGCCAGAACCAGGGCATCCAGTTCCCGATTGCGAAGGCCTATGCCGCGACCGAAGCCGCCGACCTGATGGTGCAGAAGGCGGCCGCGCTCTACGACGCCGGCGAAAGGCCCGGCGCCGAGGCCAACATGGCCAAGATGCTCGCCGCCGACGCCGCCTGGGAGGCCGCCGACATGTGCATGCAGGCCCATGGCGGCTTCGCCTTCGCCGAGGAATACGATATCGAGCGCAAGTTCCGCGAGACCCGGCTCTACCGGACCGCGCCGATCTCGACCAACCTGATCCTCAGCTACATCGCCGAGCATGTGCTGGGCCTGCCAAGGTCGTTTTGAGGGCCGCTGAGAATGGCTTCGCCGGACGAAGGGGAGGGTCGGATGGATATCGACACGAAGAACGACCGTCGCGTCGTCGAGCCCAGGACGCGCGCGCGCTATTCGCTCGATGAGCTTCTGGCGCAATGCGACGCGGCCGAAGGCCCGGCCGACGAGGATCGCGACTGGTTGGACGCCAGACCGGTCGGCAAAGAGCTGTTGTAGTGCGGCGGAACGACAGCCGACCGCGAAACCGCACGCCCATGAACCCCTTCGCCGATATTCTCGTCGTTTCCATCGACCAGGCGGCCGCGGCGCCCCTGTGCGCGGCGAAGCTGGCCGACGCCGGGGCGCGGGTCGTCAAGGTCGAGCGGCCGGGCGGCGATTTCGCGCGCTACTACGATACCGCGGTCAACGGCCTGTCGGCCTATTTCGTCTGGCTCAACCGGGGCAAGCAATCCATCGTCCTCGACCTCAAGGATGCCGCCGACGCCGCCCTGCTGCACCGGATGATCGCGCGGGCCGACGTCTTCCTGCAGAATCTCGCGCCCGGCGCGGCGGCGAAGCTCGGCTTCGGTTCCGGGGCCCTGCGCGAGCGGCATCCGCGGCTCATTACCTGCGACATCTCCGGCTACGGCGAGGGCGGCCCCTACGAGGCCATGAAGGCCTACGACCTGCTGGTGCAGGCGGAATCCGGCGTCGCGGCGATCACCGGCAGCCCGGACGAGCCGGCCCGGGTCGGCGTCTCGGTCGCCGACTTCTCCGCCGGGGTGCACGCCTACGGCGCGATTATGGAGGCCCTGTTCGCGCGCGAGAAGGCCGGCGAGGGGCGGGCGATCTCGGTCTCCCTGTTCCACACGCTCGCCGACTGGATGAACGTGCCGCTGTTCCACAACGACCTGGCGGATGCGGGCTTCGCGCGGGTCGGGCTGCGCCATCCGACGATCGCGCCCTACGGCCTGTTCCGGTGCGCTGGCGGCGAACCCCTCGTGCTCGCCATCCAGAATGCGCGCGAATGGGTGCGCCTGTGCGAAGCGGTGCTGGAGCGGCCGGACATGGCGGACGATCCGCGCTTCGCCGATAACGGGGCGCGGGTCGCCAACCGGCCGGCGCTGGAGGCGGAGATGGGCGCGGTTTTCGGCAGCCTGCCGCGCGCGGAGGCGATCCGCCGGCTGGAGGCGGCGCAGATCGCCTGGGGCCGGGTCAACGATGTCGCCGACCTCTCGGCCCATCCCGAGCTGCGGCGCGTGCCGGTCGAGACGCCGAACGGCCCGGCGCAGATGGTCCCGCCCGGCGCGCTGGTCCGCGAACTGGGCCCGCCGCGGCTCGGCGCCGTCCCCGCCCTCGACGAGCACGGCCCGGCCATCCGCGCGGAGTTCGCAACCGTTTGAGTGGCCGCACTGCATTCTTGCTGAGGAGCTGGATCGTCGGGGGTTGAGATGGACCCGGCCGGGTTTTTCGCGACCTGCATCGGCCAGACATGCAAATTCCGGTAGCATTTCGTTGGCCGCCCGTGGTTCAATAGTCTGGCAACGATTTCGTCAATTATGGAACCAGTGAGTGACCGAGAAACTAGGCCATGCATCACATTCTGCGATTGACCCAGCTGGAGAGATGAATTTAATTGAAATTGGGAAAGCGGTGTGCAGGCGTTAGGAACTATGGTCATTCGGTCGATATGGACTGTATGCTTGATTGCGTTAGTGTTCATTACTACAAGCTGCGGAGAATCTTCCGGGGAACGAGATATCGCGAGAAAATTTGCGGCGGCAGCCAACCAGACAGGTCAAATTAATTGTACGCCACGCTATAAATCTAAAGTGATAATGTGCATTATTAATACCACATCGCGTGACGCTGATAACATCGCTCGAGGTATGATTCACATGGCTAATTCCCGCGATATCGGACTGCATGGTTGGAAGCTGACCCTGGTAACTCTCGATGATTATGTTGTGACTCTACGATTCTAGTCGATTCTTGACCTTCTCATACCCTAAGTCGTAAAATCAAGACTGCAACTTATGTGCGATATCCCCGTTCTTCCATAGCGCCGAAACAACGAACATTTGCTCATTGTGCTTCTTCTTTCCTTGCATGACTATGGCCCAAATTCTATTTGGGTCGTCAGCAAGCTCCGGTGATTTCTTGAGCAATTGTACTCCCTTAAGTGCGTATTCTTTGTTTTCGATAGAACGCGTGTAATTCCCGGCAGGAATACCGCGAATCAACCCTTCTTCAGCTAACCCTAAGAAAGCACAACGAGGGCATCCTTTATCTTGACTTGCTTGTTGATTGGGAAATGACTCTTTAGCGGCTTCCTCCCAAGCCGATTTTGGAGATTGTCCGTTTCTTGCAATTTTCGCTGCATCTAACGCTACAGTACGGTACTTTGACATCACAAAACCTCTTACACCGATAAGTAGGATACCGAGTGCTGTCTAGCAGGTTAGACAAGCAGACGTAAGTACGAACGTGCTCATGCAACCAGCCCCTTGATGAACAGGCCGATGCCGGCGAGGAACAGCAGGGCCAGGATCAGGTTGCGGTAGCGTTCCTCCGGCACGCGGGCGCGGATGCGGCCGCCGACGAACATGCCCAGGCCCGCCGGGACCATCAGGCCGGCGGAAATCGCGGCGATCTCCCAGGTCACCGCCCCCTTGGCGACCAGCGACACCGCCCAGGGCACCACGATGATGAACAGCACATAGCCGGACGCCTGGACGAATTCGTCCTTCTTCAGGCCGAGCACCTGCCACCAGGCCGCCAGCGGCGCCGCGAGCGAACCGGTCGCGCCCTGGAGCAGGCCGAGCAGGAGGCCGACGGGAATGGCGAGCCGCGCCTCCCAGACCCGCGGCAGGGCGGGCGGAATGCGCGTGACGTTGATGGCGACATAGCTGCACACGATGACGCCGATCAGCACCTCGATGATCCGCTGGTCGGCGGCGAACAGCAGCTCCGTCCCGCCCCAGACGCTGGCCGCCGCCGCCAGCGCCAGCAGGGTGTAGCGCCGCGCGATTTCGCGCAGGCCGCCCATCTGGAGGAACTGCACCAGGTTCAGCACCAGGCCGGAGACCAGGACGAGCGGCACCGCGGCCCTGGGCTCGATCAGGATCGACATGAGCGCGATCGACACCAGCGGCAGGCCCATGCCGATCAGGCCCTTGACCATGCCGGCGAGGCAGAAGACGAACGCGAAATAGTAGAGAATGGCGCGGCTCCGGACGGCGGGGCTCCGGCCGGCCGGCCGGGCGGGCCGGACCTTAGCCCGGTTTTCCCGCCCCGGTCACGACTCGTTGGGTCACGATTCGTTGGGTCACGAGCCGTTGCCGCCGGGCGGCGACCCGGTTCGGCCTTCGGCGCCGGACAGAGCCCGGGATTTTTCCGCATCCCCTCCCTTGTCGCCCCGGACTTGTTCCGGATCTCGCTTGCTTGCGGGGCCACGCAGCAGCGCCGCGCCGCCGAATGGTCCCGCCACAGCGCAACCGACGGGCCTGTCAGGCGGCCGGCGCCGGGGCGTTCACCTGCACGGTCACGATGTCCAGATCGTGGTACTGCTGGTGGCGCACCGAAGAGGCGAGATGGCGCAGCAGCCGCAGCGAGATCTCCTGTTCGACCGGCGTCTCCCCGGCCCCGGCGGTGAGCACCGCCATCCGTTCCTGCACATTTTCCTCTCCCGGCGCGACGATGAATTCGAGCACCGCGCCGCCCTCGCCTTTCGACGCCGACAGCCTCAGGCGCCGCGGGCGTTCCGGATCTTCGGTATTTTCTTCCGGCCGCAGAAGGCTCAAAAGGGTCTCCTCGGCGGCGGCGTCGAGCCGGTCCGCCATGGCATCGTCCCAGCCGTTGCGCGCCGCGAACCGGCTCAGGAATTCCCGGATGGCCGGCAGCGCCGAGACGGCGAACCCGGTCTCCATGCGGGCGGGCCGGGATCCGGAAAGATCGACGATCAGGGTCATGAGAATCGCCGCGAGGCCGCCGGCGGTGATCCCGTTGGCAAGAATGCCGCCGGCGAAGTCGGTTACGAACTCCGGGAAAATCGCGCCGTTCTGGAACCCGACTCCGAGCCAGAAGGAAACCCCGACGATCACGCCCTTACGGGTGTCCAAACCGTCCTGCATCACCATCCGGACGCCGACCATGAACAGCAGCCCGACGATGGCCAGAAGGAAGGCGCCGACGACGGGGCCCGGTATCGCCAGTACGACCGCGAGCGCCTTGGGCAGGAATGCCAGAACGACAAAGATCGCTCCCGTGGCGATCGCCACGGCCCGGGCCGCGACCCCGGTAATCTCGATAAGCGACGCGGCCATGGAAAAGGTCGTGTTCGGAATGGTTCCCGCAAGACCGCACAGCAGGCTGCCCAGGCCGTCGACCGTGACCGTGCCCTCCACAGCGCGGAAATCCACCGGCCGCTGCCGGCGCCACGAGACCCGCTGCAGGGCGATGCTGCTGGTCATCGCCCGGATCGAGTCGATCACGGCGGTCAGCAGGAAAGCCGGAAGCAGCGCCCAGAAGACCGGTCCGAAGTCCAGATCGAAGCCGGGCATGGCGGCATCCGGCAGTCCGATCCACGAGGCCGCGGCGATACGGTCGAGATCGTAGAGGCCGAAAAATGCCGCGACGGCCGTGCCGGCGACGACGCCGACCATCGGCGCCCACAGCCGCAGCATCGCCGGCCCTTTCAGCGATACGCCGAGGATCGCCAGCAACGTAACCAGCGCGATCGACGGCGCCGCATGGACCGGGCTGCCGTCCGGCGCTTCATTCAGCATCCGGAACACAACCGGCGCGACCGTGACCGGCACCAGCATGATCACAGTGCCGGAAACCGCCGGGGTCAGGATTCTCCGGAACAGGACAAGCCTGGTGGAGATCAGCAACTGAAACAGCGCAGCGCAAACGACCAGGCTTGCCAGCATCGCCGGGCCGCCTTTTGCCACCGCCGCTATGCCGACTCCCAGGAAAGCCGTGGAACTGCCCATCACGAGAATATGGCCGCCGCCGATTCTCCCGAACCGGATCGCCTGGAGCGCCGTGGCGATTCCGCCGAGCGCGACGGCGGCGAACACCGCCCAGCCCAGATAGGATTCGCCGGCGCCGCCGGCCCGCATCACGGCCGTGGGAATGAGGATCGGCACCGCCACGGTGATGAGAGCAAGCTGTAGTCCGAGGCCCAGGGTCAGCGCGCCGGGCGCGCGTTCGTCCGCCTGGTAGCGAAGCTCGTCGCTGCCGCTCATGTCGTTGCGGACACCTGGCAGGTTCCTCGGAACAGGATCGATGCCGTGCCCGCCATCGCCTCGCGACCTCCTGTCGACCCCGCCAGGCGTCGGCTAACCTCTGGAGTTTGATTCATGATGCCGTCATTGTGACTATCTGTCTGTAACATTGGGGAATAGTATCACATGCTGTACAGTAAATTTGGCTGTGGGAACAAACTTTGGCGTGTTGCGGGTTCTGACACGTCACGATCTTGGGGTGTATAGTCCGGACTGAACGTTACCGGACGGCAGCCATGCGGAGTTTCGCCGGCGGCAAGGTTCGGACAGGTGCCGAAGAAGCAGGATGATACCCGAATGATGGACCGAGACGTATCCCGGGACACCGGCACAGGAGAAGGACGGTTGATCGGCGCCAGCGAGCCGATCGCGATCGTGGGCATGGCCTGTCGGTTCCCCGGCGCGAACGGAGTCGCCGCCTTCTGGAATCTGCTGGAATCCGGCGAAAACACGGTGCAGGAAGGCGTTCCGGGATCCGGCATCGGCCGTATCGGCGCCCTGTTCCCCGAAGACACCGGCCAGATCCAGGCCTGCCGCTTCGGCGCCTACCTCGACGATATCGATCAATTCGACGCGGCCTTCTTCCGCATCTCGCCGGTCGAAGCGCAGTTGCTGGATCCGCAACAGAGGCTGCTGCTGGAGACGAGCTGGCGGGCACTCGAGGAC
>JAJEGH010000015.1 GCA_022819985.1 Alphaproteobacteria bacterium
CCCCGTCGCCCCGGCCGGTCGCGTCGCCCCGGCCGGCCGCGTCCGGCATGAACCGGGCGAGCCGTCCGGCGTCGAAGCCGGCCAGGCGCTCGGCCAGCCGCGCCTCGTAGGCTCGGATGGCCGGCAGGCTGCTGCGATACACTTCGAGGCCCAGGTCCGACGCCATGACGATGACGGCCCGCTGGTCGCGCTCGCTCTGCTGGCGCATGACGAGCGAGCGCACGACCATCCGGTCGACGAGCTTCGACAGGGCCGATATCTGGATCGCCGACCGCGCCGAGAGGTCGCTCACGGTCTGGCCCCGGCCGTCGCTCAGACTGTCCAGCACCCGCCACTGCACGAGGGACAGATCGAGGGGCCTCAGCAGGCCGTCGAGATCCTGCGTGACGGACTGGCCGGTCCGCATCAGGATGTCGGCAAGGCTACCGGGAAAGGCCATACGCGCCTCCTCTGAGCGGCCGCCGGGAGAACGGCGCGCGGGCGAAACCGCGTGGCGCAAGGGCGCCGGATTGGAGTAGGCTTCGCGTCGGCGCACATGCGGGTTCCGAATCGGCTCCGGACAAGACATGGCAAGAATGCACCGGATCGGCGTCTTCGTGCCCACCAGCGGCCCGGCGGGCATCTGGGGCCCGTCCTGCCGCGCCAGCGCCGAACTGGCCTGCGACGAGATCAACGCCGCAGCAACCGACGGCACCGTGTTCCGGCTCCGCTTCGTCGACGCCGGCTCGAATCCCGAGAGCATTGCCCGGCGCGCGGCGGACCTGATCGCCGCCCGCCGCATCGACTCGATCGTCGGTATGCACACCAGCGACGTGCGCGATGCCCTGGCGGCGGCGGTCGGCCGGCGCGTGCCCTATATCTACACGCCGCTGCACGAGGGCAATGCGCCGGACAATGTCTGCTGCCTCGGCGTGACGCCGGAGCGGCAGCTCTTGCCGGCGCTCAACTGGCTGAGCGCGCGCTACCGGCTGCGCCGATGGTATTTCGTCGGCAACGACTATGTCTGGCCGCGGGTGTCCCATGCCCTGGCGGCGCGGGCGATGGCCCGCCAGGGCGGCGAGGTGGTCGGCAGCGCCTATGTCGATTTCGACGAGACCGCCACCGACATCGGCCGCTTCGACGCCATCCTGGAGCGGATCGAAAAACGCCGGCCCGATGCTGTGCTGCTGTCCCTGATCGGCCAGGATTCGGTGCTGTTCAACCGGGCCTTCCACGCCGCCGGACTGGCGCGCTCCGTCCTCCGCTTCTCCTGCGCCATCGAGGAGAACATGCTGCTTGCCATGGGCGCGGCGGCGACCGACGGCGTCTTCGTCAGCGCCGGCTATTTCGCGGCGCTCGATACGCCGCGCAACGGCGCCTTCCGCGAGCGCTACCATTCCATGTTCGCCGACCGGGCCCCGGCGCTGAACGATCTCGGCCAGTCGATCTACGAGGGCATGGCGCGCCTCGCCGTCCAGGTCACCCGGAACCGCCGCATTGCCGCCGGCGTCCGGAGCGACGCCGGGTTCCGCGGTCTGCCCGTCTATCTGGCCGAAGCGCATGGGTTCGATTTCCGGATCGTCCGCCAACTGGCCCGCTGACCCGCCGGCCGGGGGTTTTCCGCCTGCCTTTCTGCCGACAATTTATTTGACATGGAAAATAAAGCAAGGATAACTTGATCCGTGCCGGGAGGCTGTCAGAATTGCGACCGGAATCGCGGCCGGAATTCCGGCGGCCCGAATTTGCGAGGCGATCCCCATGGCAACATTCATCACGATTGTCGTCGTTGTCGTGGCGCTGGCGGTATTCATCGCCTTCCTGCAGCGCTTCTACCGCAAGGCCACCCGCGAAACCGCCCTGATCCGCACCGGTTTCGGCGGGCAGAGGGTGGCGATGGACGGCGGCTGCATCGCCCTGCCGTTCCTGCACCGGGTCGAGGAGATCAACATGCGCGCCATGCCGCTCGAAGTGGCGCGCACGGGCAACGCCTCCCTGATGACCGAGGACCGGCTGCGCCTGGACGTCGAAATGGAGTTCAACCTGCGCGTCCTGCCGACGCCCCAGGGCGTGGCGACCGCGGCGCAGGCGATCGGCTCGCGCTCCCTCAGGACCGACGGTCTGCACGAGCTGCTGGACGGCCGGCTGGTCGGCGCCATGCAGGCGGTCGTCGCGACCAAGACCATGGACCAGCTGCACGAGAACCGCGGCGACTTCGTCAAGGAGGTCGAGGCCCTGCTGGTCGACAATCTGGAGCAGAACGGCCTGCGCCTCGAATCGGCGTCGCTCACCCGGTTCGACCAGGCCTCTCTGGCCTCGCTCGACGAGAACAACGCCTTCAACGCCGTCGGGATGCGCCGGCTGGCCGAGATCGTCGCCGCCAACCGCAAGCAGCGGGCGGATATCGAGGCCGACGCCGATGTTTCGGTGCGCCAGACCCAGCTCGATTCGCTGAAACGCAAGCTGGAGATCGAGCGCGAGCAGCAGGAAGCGGAGATCGCCCAGCACCGGACGGTCGAGGAGGCCCGCGCGGCCAGCGACGCCGCCGAGGAAGCGGCGCGCCAGCACGCCCGGCAGGAGGCCGAGCGCGCCCGGATCGACGCCGAGCGCCAGACCCGCCTCGCCGAAATCCAGCGCGACCTCGCCCTGCGCCAGGAGGAATCCGAGGCCCTGTTGGCCGCCGAATCGACCAAGATCGACAGCCAGATCGCGCTCAGCCGCAAGCGCGGCGAGGAGTTCGAGGCCGAGGCCGAAACCGAACTGCGCCGCATCGGCGTCGTCGCGGCGCAGGAGCAGCTTCAGCGCGAGAAAGAGAAGCTCGCCGCCGAGCGCGATGCGGCAACCGCGCTGCTGCGCGCCAGACGCGACGCCGACGTGTCGGAAGAAGTCACAAAATCCGAGGTCAAGACCCTGCTCGACAAGGTGCAGGCCGAGGCCAAGGCGACTTCGGTCAAGGCCGAAGCCCGGCGCCACGAGCTGAAGGCCGAGGCCGAAGGCAAGGCGGCGCTCGCCGAGGCCGAGAATGCGGTGAGCGGCGAAGTGCTGCGCAACCGGCTCGAACAGCACCGGATCGACCGGATGCCGGCGATTATCGAACAGATGGTCAAACCGGCCGAGAAGATCGAATCGATCCGCATCAACCAGGTGAGCGGCCTCGGGACCGGCGGCGGCAATGCGGCCGGCGGGGACGGCGGCGGCGCAACCTCGCCGTTCAACCAGGCCGTCGAGGGCGTCCTGAACATGGCGGTGCAGTTGCCGGCGATGCAGAAGCTGGGCCGGCAGCTCGGCGTCAATCTCGACGTCGGCGGCGACGGCCCGGCCGACCGAAAATCGGCCGACGGGGAACCGGCCGACGGCAAATCGGCTGGCGACGACACATAACCGATCGAAGCTCAAATTAAAGGAGAGGGAGCACAAACATGACACTCAACCGCAGACAATTCGTGCAGGGGGCGTCCGCAGCCGGCGCCCTGGCGACGGTGCCGTCGGTCGCGATGGGCGCCGATTCCATCAAGTTCGGCAGCATCCTGGACACGTCCGGCATCTTCGAGGCCTACGGCAAGCCGATGGAAAAGGCGCACATTCTCGCGCTCGAAGAGATCAACGCCGCTGGGGGGCTGCTCGGCCGCAAAGTCGAGATGATCCCCTACGACACCCAGTCGAACATGGCGCTCTACACCCAGTATGCCCGCCGCATGACCCGCCGGGACAAGGTGGACGTGGTGCATGGCGGCATCCTGTCGGCCTCGCGCGAAGCCATCCGGCCGAGCCTGCGCAAGGCGAAGACGCTGTATTTCTACAACACGACCTACGAAGGCGGCGTCTGCGACCGCAACGTCTTCTGCGTTGGCACGACTCCGGCCCAGCAGTCGGCGATCCTGGTGCCCGAGGCGATCAAGCGCTGGGGCAAGAAAATCTATGTGCTGGCGGCCGACTATAATTATGGCCAGATCACCACAAACTGGATCAAGTTCTACGCGAAACAGGCGGGCGGGGAGGTCATCCAGGCCGACTATTTCCCGCTCAACGTATCGGATTTCGGCTCGACCATCGCCAAGATCCAGAAGGCCAAGCCGGACATGATCTGCGCTGTGCTGGTCGGCGCGGCGCATCTCTCCTTCTACCGCCAGTGGGCGGCGGCCGGCATGAAGAAGAAGATCCCGATCGCGACGACCACCATGTCGTCGGGCAACGAGCACAAGATCCTGACGCCCAGCGAAGGCGACGGCATCATCGTGTGCCAGAGCTTCTCGCCCCAGGCCGATTTCCCGTCGAACAAGGCCTTCCTGGCGGCGTGGAAGAAGCGGTTCGGCCACACCAACGACATCCACGAGATCGCGGCGTCGAGCTATGACGGCGTCCGCCTGTGGGCCGAGGGCGTCAAGAAGGCCGGGACGCTCGACCGGATGAAGGTGATCGAGGCGCTGGAGAGCGGCATCGGCTACACCGGGCCGACCGGCAAGGTGACGATCGACGGCAAGACGCATCATGTCACCCACGACATGCATCTGATCGAGGTCAAGAACCAGACGCTGACGATCGCCAAGAGCTACAGCCAGATTCCGCCGTCGGACACGCAGCGGGTCTGCAACCTGGAGAAGAACCCGAACGACACCAAGCAGTACGAGATCAAGATCTGATCGCGGCTGTTCCGGCCTCTCGTTCGACTGACTGAAACGGACGGCGGCGCTTCGATGGATCTGGCGGCGGTTGTCGTCTACGAGATCCTGTACACGATCGCGTTTCTGGCGCTGATAAGCGCCGGACTCGCGGTCGTGTTCGGGATGATGCGCGTGGTGAACCTCGCCCACGGCGAGTTCGTCCTGCTCGGCGGCTACGCGGCGATCGTGTCCCACAACACGCTGGGCATAAACATTTTCGTGTCCATGCTGGTGGTCGCGCCCCTGGCGGTCGCGGTCTTCGGCGTGGTCGCCGAGCGGCTGATCATCCGCTTCCTCTACGGCCGGTTGATCAACACCATGCTGGCGACCTGGGGCCTGAGCCTCGCCATGATCGGCGCCTTCACGCTGATCTTCGGGCCGACCACGACGAGCATCAAGGCGCCGATCGGCGGCTTCGCGGTCGGCGACTATTCGCTGAGCGGCTACACGATCTTCATCATCGCCAGCGCGGTCGGCGTCGTGCTGCTGATCTTCGGCGTGCTGAAATACACCCGCGCCGGCCTGATCGCTCGCGGCGCGATGCAAAGCGCCGATATGGCGAGCGCCTTCGGCTACGACACATCGAAGGTCTACATGGTGACCTTCGCGGCCGGCTCGGCACTGTCCGGGCTCGCCGGCGGCGTGCTCGCGCCGCTGGTCGGCATCGGCCCGACCGCCGGGCTGCTCTATATCGCCAAGGCCTTCATCACGGTGATCTCCGGCGGCGCCTCGGTCGTCTCCGGCCTGATCGCCAGTTCGGGCTTCTTCGGCATCGTCTCGCAGGCCGTCACCTTCGCGACCAATTCGGTGATCGGCGAGATCGGCCTGCTGGTCGCCGCCGTGATCCTGCTGCGGCTGCTGCCGACCGGCATCTCCGGCCGCTTCTTCCGCGACCGGCTGTAAGGGCGCGCCGCCATGACCGCCCGGCAGGTGCTCTCCTCTGTCGCCGTCGCCGCGATCGTCATGTTCGTGCTGCCGGTCTTCTTCGACGTCCTGAACCTGACGACCTTCGCCGCCTACGCCCTGCTGGCGCTCAGCCTCGGATTCGTCTGGGGTTACGGCGGCATCCTGTGTTTCGGCCAGACCGCCTTCTACGGCCTCGGCGCCTATGTCTATGCGCTCACCGCGATCAACACCGGCGAGGCCTGGAGCGGCTTTTTCCTCGCCATCCTCCTGCCCGCCCTGTTCGCCGCGGTCCTCGGCGCCATGATGTTCTACGGCCGGCTGAGCGACGTCTATCTCGCGGTCGTAACCCTGGTGGTGAGCCTGATCCTGTTCCGTTTCATGAACCATACGGCCGGCGAGCAATGGGTGATCGGCGAGGCCCGGCTTGGCGGCTTCAACGGCATCCCCGGCTTTCCGACGCTGCACATTCCCGGCGATCCGGAAGCCTACATCTACGACGAGAACCTGTATTACTTCACCTTCGTCGTCCTGGTGCTGTGCTATCTGCTGACGCGCTGGCTGCTCGGCAGCCCGTTCGGCCGCATCCTGGTCGGCCTGCGCGAGAACGAGCAGCGCATCGAGTTGCTGGGCTACGACGTGCGCGCCCGCAAGACCGCGGCCTTCGCGTTCGGCGGCGCGCTCGCCGGCCTGGCCGGCTGCCTCTATGCCAACGCGGCGGAAATCATCACGCCGGAGCTGTTCGGCCTCGGCCTCGCCGCCGAGATCATCATCTGGGTGATCGTCGGCGGCGCCGGCACCCTGATCGGGCCGATGATCGGCGCGGCCGTGCTCGGCTATCTCAAATTCGTCCTCGGCCTGCGCGCGGTGAAGGAGGTCTTCGGCAGGGAGAACCCGCTGGAGGCCACGCTGGTTTTCGGGGTTATCCTGATCCTGTTCATCCTGTTCCTGCCGCGCGGGGTGGTGCCGTCGATCCAGGGCTGGCTCGGCCGGGCTCGGCCGGGCCGCGCCGGGGCGTTCGGCGCCGGCCGGCGCCGGCGCACCAGGGCGGAAAGGGCGCGCAGCAATGCGTAGGGGCGCGCGCGACGGGGTTGTGGAGGCGCGCGGCGTCAGCGTCCGCTTCGGCGGCGTGACGGCGCTCGACTCGGTCGATTTCACCCTCGCCGACAAGGAACTGCGCTGCCTGATCGGCCCGAACGGCGCCGGCAAGAGCACCTTCTTCAAATGCCTGACCGGCGTCCTGCGGCCGAGCGAGGGCGACATCCGGATCCGCGGCATCGACTGCGTCGGCGCCCATCCGCACCGGATCGCCGGCCTCGGCGTCGGCATCAAGACTCAGGTGCCGAGCGTGATGAACGGCCTGAGCGTGCGCGAGAATGTCTGGATCGCCGCGCGCAAGCGCAATTCCACCCGCGAGGCCGACCGCATCGTCGCCGAGACGCTGGAGCGCATCGGCATCGCCGACAGCGCCGGCGAACCGGTCGGCAACCTGGCCCACGGCCGGCGCCAGCTGGTCGAGTTCGGCACCGTGCTCGCCGGCGATCCCTGGCTGATCCTGCTCGATGAGCCGGCCGCCGGCCTGACCGCCGAGGAGGCGGAACGCGCGGTCGAGATCATTATCGAGATGAACGCGCGCGCCGCGATTATCGTGGTCGAGCACGACATGCATTTCATCCGCCAGCTGGCGAAGACCGTCACGGTGCTGCACCAGGGCCGCATCCTCACCGAAGGCCATGTCGATACGGTTCTGGGCGACCCGCTGGTGCGCGACGTCTATCTGGGCAAATCGCAATGAGCGCCGCCCCGAAAGTGAACGAGCAAGCAAACGGCGACGGTGGTCCGGTAAACGGTCCCGCGGCTCGGGGCGACGCGATCCTGTCGGTCCAGGGGCTGCGCGCCGGCTATGGCGACATTCCCGTGCTGCGCGGAGTCTCCATGGACCTCGCCGAGAACGAGGTGCTCGGCCTGCTCGGCCACAACGGGATGGGCAAATCGACCCTGCTCAAGACCCTGATGGGCCTGCTGCCGGCGACCGGCGGCCAGATCGCCTTCGAGGGCACGCCGATCACGCGGCTGCCGACCTGGCGGCGCAGCCGACTCGGTTTCGGCTACGTCCCCCAGGGCCGGGGCATCTTCCCGAACCTCACGGTGCGCGAGAACCTGCACTTCGCCTGGAGCGAGGAAACCGGCGACGTCGGCGCCGAAGCCGGGATCGACCGGATCGTCGCCGATTTCCCGCGCCTGGCCCCGCTGCTCGACCGCCAGGGCGGCGTGCTGAGCGGCGGCGAGCAGCAGATCCTCGCGGTCGCGCGCTGCCTGATCGCCGATCCGGTGCTGTTCCTGCTCGACGAGCCGACCGAAGGCATCCAGCCCTCGATCATCGAGGAGATGGCCGAAACGCTGGCCGCGATCCGGGCCGGCCGCGGCCTGACGCTGCTGCTGGTCGAGCAGAACCTGGAATTCCTGACCCAATTGTCGGACCGCATCCTGGTCCTCGAACGCGGCGCGGTGAAAGCGGAGATCGCCCGGGACCAGTTCGGCGCCACCGGCCTGATCGAGGAATTCGCCGGGCTCGGCGGCGGAGGTGCCCGGACCTCCGCCGCGCCGGCTCCGCCACCCCCTGCGTCGCCATCCCGCGAGGCCGTGCGCCCGCGACCCCTGCCGCAATCGCAGGCGCCGGCCCCGACAGCGACGAAACCGCCGGACCGGACCGCCACTCCGGAACCTCCACCGGCCCAGCCGATCGGAAACGCCATGACCGTCAGACGCCCCACCCTGGACCAGATGCGCGACATCGTCCGTTCCTTCGGCATGAGCATGAGCGACGGCGAGATCCAGTCTTTCCTTGACCTGATGGAGCCGACGCTGGCGGCCTACGACCGGGTCGATGCGCTGCTCGACGCGCCGCCGGCGGTGAAATACCCGCGCACGCCCGGCCACCGGCCCAGCGCCGGCGAAAACCCGATGAACGCCTGGTACTACAAGTGCGAGATCCGCGGCGCGCCGGGCGGCCGGCTCAGCGGCAAGACGGTCGCGCTCAAGGACAATGTCTGCCTCGCCGGCGTGCCGATGATGAACGGCGCCTCGACCCTGGAGGGCTACACCCCGGACCTCGACGCCACCATCGTCACCCGGATGCTGGACGAAGGCGCGACCATCGCCGGCAAGGCCCATTGCGAATATTTCTGCCTCTCCGGCGGCAGCCACACCAACGCCACCGGGCCGGTGCACAATCCATGGAAGATCGGCCACACGGCGGGCGGCTCCTCCTCCGGCTCCGGCGCGCTGGTCGGCGCCGGCGAGGTCGATATGGCGATCGGCGGCGACCAGGGCGGCTCGATCCGCATTCCGGCCTCGTTCAGCGGCTGCTGCGGCATGAAACCGACCCACGGCCTGGTGCCCTACACCGGCGTCATGCCGATCGAGCCGACCATCGACCATACCGGCCCGATGACCGGCACCGTCTCGGACAACGCCCTGCTGCTCGAGGTTATCGCCGGGGCGGACGGGCTGGACCCGCGCCAGTACAAGCCGCGGGTGGACGAATACACAAAGGCGCTCGGCCGCGGCGCCGGCGGCATGCGCATCGGCGTGGTGCAGGAGGGCTTCGGCCTGGACAACAGCGAGCCGGGGGTCGACGCCAGGGTCCGCGCGGCGGCCGAGCGGTTCCGGGCCATGGGCGCGACGGTCGAGGACATCTCGATCCCGATGCACAGCGACGGCCTGGCGATCTGGACGCCGGTGGCGCTCGAGGGCGCGACCAATACGATGATGAAGGGCAACGGCTTCGGCACGAGCTGGAAGGGGCTCTACGTCACCAGCCTGCTCGACGCCCACGCCAACTGGCGCTCGCGGGCCGACGAACTGTCCCACAGCCTCAAGATTACGATGATGATCGGCGAATACATGCTGAAGCACCATCGCGGGCACTATTTCGCCAAGTCGCAGAACCTGGCGCGCCAGCTGACCGCGGCCTACGACGACGCGCTGGGGCGCTACGACCTGTTGCTGATGCCGACCCTGCCGATGGTCGCGCCGCCGATTCCCGGCCCCGACGCGCCGCTGGACCTGTATATTCAGCGCGCGTTCGAGATGATCCCGAACACCGCGCCGTTCGACATCACCGGGCACCCGTCGATGAGCATTCCCTGCGGCCTGAGCGACGGCCTTCCCGTCGGCCTGATGCTGACCGGGAAGCACTACGACGAATCGACGATCTACCGGGCCGCGCACGCCTTCGAACAGGACGAAGACTGGCGGACCCTGTAGCCAACGGGGTAGGCGCCGGGCCGGCCGCCGCCGCCCGGCAGCAGGCCGGCCGTTCAGTCGTTGCGGAGGCTCAGCACCCGCGCCCGCAACGCCTCGGAGGCCTTGCGATATGCCGGCTCGACCCAATCGGAATCCCAGAACCAGAGCCAGAGACCGCGATCGACCTCGTGCTGCGTCACCTTCGTGCCGCCGTCCACCGGTTCGAGCAGCCAGCGGTGATCGAAGGTGATGAAGCCGAATATTCCGCCGACCTGGTTCAGTTCCCTTTCCGGAACCAGCCTTCTCACCTCCGAAGCCATCACCACCGGCGGCTTCCCGGGCTCCTTCACGGTCGATTTCACCGCTGCGCCCGCACGGTATTCCCCGTCCACGCGAACGAAGACCGGGTTCCAGTCGGCATATCTCCCGGTGTCGGTCAGCACGGCCCACACCGCTGCCGGCGGCGCGGGGATCGCGATTTCGACACGAAAGGTCTTCTTGCCGGTGAAGGCCAGAACGGCGAGAACGGCGAGAACGGCAGCCGCCAGCCCGAGGCCCCATTTGATCGACGTTCGAAACATGGATCGGACGGCTCCTCCGCCGGATGGGTGTCAGTCCCGCCTGCGCGGCCCCGCACGACGCGGCCGGAATGACCGCGCCTTCCCGGACACGGCCCGAAACGGCCCGAAACAGTGGGGACCGGGATTCTTGATATATTGCTTTCGGCGTCAATCGATTCCAACCTCGAACTGCGGGCCGGCCGCACCCGCCGGCTGCTGGAACGCGGCTTGCCGACGCCGCCAGGGTAAACCCGATACCGAGGCTGTCCGGACATGAGCACCGACTGGACCGTAGATCTCGCCAAGCCGATCACGTCGCTCGACAGCGGCCCGGCCGGGGGCGCGGCCGACGCCCCCCACGACCAGGGGCCGCGCGGTGGGCTTTCCCACGTCGTCGGCGCGCCGGCGCCGCCGCTGCTCGAAAAGACCATCGGCGCGCTGCTCGCCGAAACCGCCGCTGCCCGGCCCGAGGCGACCGCGGCCGTGTTCTGCGACAGCGGCCTGCGCTGGACGTATCGGGAGTTGAAAGACGAGGCGCGGCGCTTCGCCGCCGGCCTGGTGGCGCTCGGCTTCGGCAAGGGCGACCGGATCGGCATCTGGGCGCCGAACCGGCCCGAATGGCTGCTCACCCAGTTCGCGACTGCGGAAATCGGCGCGGTGATGGTCAACATCAACCCGGCCTACCGGCTGGTGGAGCTGGAATACGCGCTCAACAAGGTCGGGTGCAAAGGACTGATCCTGGCCGAATCCTTCAAGACCAGCCGTTACCTGGAGATGCTGCAAACGCTGGCGCCCGAACTGGCGGAGGCCGAACCCGGCAAGCTGCAATCGGCGAAACTGCCCCATCTGCGCACCGTCATCCGCATGGGGGAGGACAGGTCCCCCGGCATGGTGAACTTCGGCGCCGTCGCCGGCATGGCCGGGCCGGCCGCGCTGAAGATGGTCGACGATATCGGCGCCACGCTGGAGCCGGACGACCCGATCAACATCCAGTTCACCAGCGGCACCACCGGGGCGCCCAAGGGCGCGACGCTGACCCACCGCAACATCGTCAACAACGCCCGCTTCACCACCGACGCGATGCGCTTCACGGCGGCCGACCGGCTGTGCATCCCGGTGCCGCTCTACCATTGTTTCGGCATGGTGATGGGTACGCTGGGCTGCGTCACCAAGGGCGCGGCCATGATTTTTCCCGGCGAGGGCTTCGACCCGGCCGACACGCTGCGGGCGCTGAACGACGAGAAATGCACCGGCCTCTACGGCGTGCCGACCATGTTCATCGCCGTGCTGTCCCATCCCGATTTCGCGAAAGCCGATCTCTCGGCCCTGCGGACCGGCATCATGGCGGGCGCGCCCTGCCCGATCGAGACCATGAAGCAGGTGATCGGCGACATGAACATGACGGATGTGACCATCGCCTACGGCATGACCGAGACCAGCCCGGTCTCGTTCCAGAGCGCGACCGACGACCCGATCGAAAAGCGCGTCTCGACGGTCGGGCGCATCCAGCCCCACGCCGAATGCAAGATTATCGGGCCCGACGGCCGGACCCTGCCGGTCGGCGAACGGGGCGAATTGTGCACCCGCGGCTATCTGGTCATGCGCGGCTACTGGGGCGACCTGGAGCGCACGGGCGAGGCGGTCGATGCCGACGGCTGGATGCACACCGGCGATCTCGCGACCATCGACGCCGAAGGCTATTGCGAGATCGTCGGCCGGGTGAAGGACATGCTGATCCGCGGCGGCGAGAACGTCTATCCGCGCGAGGTCGAGGAATTCCTACTGCGCCACGACAGCGTGCTGGACGTCCAGGTCTTCGGCGTGCCGGACGAGCGCTTCGGCGAGGAGGTCTGCGCCTGGATCGTCCTGCAACCCGGCGCGGCGGAGACCGAAGACTCGATCCGCGACTTCTGCCGGGGCCAGATCGCCCACTACAAGATCCCGCGCTACGTCCGCTTCGTCGACGAACTGCCGATGACCGTCACCGGCAAGCCGCAGAAATTCGTCATGCGCGATAAAATGGTCGAAATGCTCGCGGCCGGCAGCCGATCCGCATAGGGCGCCGCAACGCTTCCGCTTCGCGCCCGCCCTTCGATACGCCCCGGCCCTTCGATACGCCCCGGCCCCCGGGGGCCGGGGCTACTCAGGACGAGGAAGAGGGGTGCGTTGAGGCATTCGGACCGCCAACACCCTCCTCATCCCGAGTAGGCGCGCCAGCGCCGTATCGAGGGGGCCGTGTCGAGAGCCGTCCTGAGCGAAGCCGAAGTGGATGCCTCGCCGCTGCGGTTCTGTCTAAGACAGATACGCCCTAGGCGGCCTTGAATTCGTTGAAAATATCGATCCAGACTTTCGCCTCCTGCCGCACGGGGAGGTCGCGGGCGATGCTGCGGTCGATCAGCGTCTCCACCCGCATCCGGCCGCGGTTGTCGGGAGCGGGGTCGTAGCCCATGAGCCGGTTCTGCTCCGCGGTCAGGTGGCCGGCGATCTTGAGGTTCGGGCCGCGCGCCTTGAACGCCTTGGCAAAGCCGAGCTTTGCCTGAACGTGAGCCTGGCTGACATACCTGATCCATTCGAGAGCGAGCTCCCTGTTCCGGCTTTGCCTGCACAGGGTGGCCACCTCCTGCCAGCGGATGCCGCCCTGTTTCGGAATCGTCGCTTCGAAATTGGGGTAGCCGGCGAGCTTGAGGTCGATATCCAGGTCGCCGACCATGGCGGCGACGATATCGCCCTCGATCATCGCCTGCACGATGGGCCGGCTGCTGGCGCCCAGCATCCCGACCTGGGGCCTGAGCCGGAGCAGCCACGCCCTGACCGCGCTCAACTGCTCGTCGCTCAGGTCGTAGGGGTTTTTCGTGTTGGGGTGAACCGCGAGGCTCGCGATGCCCATGTTCGGCAGATACCAGTCCAGAACGCCGATCCTGCCGGCAAGTTCGGGCAGGAACATCGAATTCCAGTCTCCGCTCGCCTCCCGGCTCATACGCTCGGCGTTGTAGGTGACGGCATAGAAACCGAAGCGCGTGGCCGCGCCCCAAATCCGGCCGCCCCCCGCCTCGATCTGACGCATGTTCCTGAACCGGGGATGGTAGTTGGCGAGTTCCGGCACTTCATCCGGGCTGTACGGCTGGATCGCGTCGATGGCGGCGAGCCGGCGAATATACTCTGCATCGGCCAGCACGATGTCGTAGGTTCCGCGCGGCGCCAGGCTGAAGAGCCGGAGCATCTGTTCGCCGCCGATATAGACCTTGAAGTCTATCCTGACGCCGTGCGTCTGTTCGAATTCCTCGGCAACGCCCTTTTCTTCGTAGCCCGGCCACGTCAGCACGCGCAGCCGGTCTGCGGCCCGCGCGCTGCGCGAAAAGACGGCGAGCGGGCCTGCCGCGGCCGCGCCGGCCGCCGCGGCGCCGGCCTTCAGCACGGTTCGCCGGTCGACCGCAGGAGCAAAGCGGCCGGCGCCGTTTCCCTTGCCGGAGTCTCTCATCGGCGCCTCCTTCTCCTTGTCGACGCACGGCGCTATTGTAGACCGATCCCGCTCGCGAGGTCACGATGGACAGCTTCTCCTCCCACCGGCACGGCGACGACAGCATGACCCTGTCGCCGCCGCACACGGCGGTTCTCGTCGTGGACATGATGAACGATTTCTGCGTCGAGGGCGGCGCGATGGTCCTGCCGGGCTCGGAGCGGCTGGTGCCGCCGCAGAACGCCGTGATCCGGGCGGTGCGCGACACCGGCGGAACCGTCGCCTTCATCAAGGACACCCACCGGCCGCAGGCGAGGCGCGAGCGCGAATTCCTCAAGCGCACGCCCCACTGCATCGAGGGCAGCTGGGGCGCCGGGGTCATCGACGCCCTGGACAAGCAGCCCGGCGACATCGAGATCGTCAAGCGGCGCTATTCCGGCTTCTTCAACACCGACCTCGACCTCAGCCTGAAGGACATGGAGGCCGATACGCTGATCGTGGTCGGCGTCGTCACCAACATCTGCGTCCGCTCGACCGTCCACGACGCCTTCTTCCACGGCTACCGGGTGATCGTGCCGGAAGACTGCGTCGCCGCCACCGGCCCGCGCGAGCAGGAGTCGAGCCTCTACGACATCGGCACCCATTTCGGCCTGGTCTCGACCTCGGAGGCCGTCGTCCGCGCCCTGCGCGACGGCGCGGCGGTGGAAAACCGGGTTGTGGCCTGATCCCGAGACGCGGACAGGGCGTCTTTACCTCGCCCTCTTCAGGGGGCTTCTCTGCGAAACCGGCAAACCGCCAGGAATTGTTCTTCCCCCGATGAAGCGGGGGAAGTCCCGGAGCGCAGCGGAGGGGATGGGGGTGTCCATCCGCTTGGCGCATCGGCCGGGTTTCGCAGAGAAATCCGCTGAAACGGGGGAAGGAAATTCCGGCCTGCAACCTCCATGCGGCGGGGTCCGCCGGACAGTCTTCAAAAAATTTCCCTTTTTTCGATAATAGTCCTTGACACTACGAATTTCGTTCCCTATATATACTTTTGTCAACGCCCGAAGTGCGCCCGCAGCGGCCAGCCGACGCCCCCGAAAGAAGCGAACGAAGAAACGGGCGGGAACCTTTCCGCTTTCCGGCCCGCCGCCGCCGATCGGCCACCCAATGGCCACCCAATGGCCATCCAATGCGCCGGCCCGTGCGCCGGCCCGTGCGCCGGCCTGCGCGCCGCCGGGGCTTGACGGCCGGACTCCGTCCGGTTCGACCCTCCGCTTCCGCCGGGCCATGCTGCCCAGAGATGCCGCCCGGCGATGCCGCCCCCGCTGTCGAGCGGCGTTCCCGCTCGGCCGGGAGGCTGGAAAATTTCCTAGCGGGATTGCTTTTGCGCACTCCCGAAGGGCGTCTTTCCAGCGATTCCAAAGGGTTAGCGCCGCGCAGTGCAAAAAAAAAGCAATAGAAAGACCGGTCTGTCTAATTCGATATCGAGCGCGGGAAATGGCGGAAAACTGCGGAAAAACGGTGCCTGCGGAGAGAAAATACTGGAACGGTTGCTCCAAAAAAGAAGGCAAGCCTGCGGCCGGCGCCCCTTTTTGCAGGGCCATCCTCTTCAAAGCAGGCGGTATGCGGTCGTTCCGGTTTGCGCGGCATTTGATTCAGATCAACGCTGCGGGCCGGGCGGCAGGGTAATCTGGTTTCCGCACCGGTTCTCACCAGGAGGCGACCATGGCGTTCCATCGGGTGGCAGTAAATGTCGACGGCGACCGGAACTGCGCGAAACGGGTGGCCTTCGCCGCCGGGATCGCCGGGCGGTACGGCGCCGCTCTGGTCGGCGTCTATGCCCGGCTGCCCAATCCCGCCTCGGCGGCGGCGGTCTGGCCGTCCCTGCCCAACGACGAAACGATGGGCAGGCTGCGCGAAATCCACAACGAGGAGGTCGCCGCGCAAATCGGCGCGCTGCGTCCGCGGTTCGAGGAGGCGGCCGGCGCCGTGCCGACCGACTGGCTGGAAGCCGAGGGCGACCGCGCCGCCGCAATGGTCCGCGCCGCGCAGGCCGCCGGCCTCCTGATCGTCGCCCAGCCGGACGGGCAGGACCCCCTGAACTACCTGACGCGCGAGAGTGTGTCGGACATCGTGATGCGCAGCGGCCGGCCCGTCCTGTTCCATCCCTATGTCGATGCCCGCCCCGACTTCGACCGGATCCTGGTTGCCTGGGACGGCAGCCGCGAGGCGGTGCGCGCCCTCAACGATGCCGCGCCCTTCATGGCGGGGGCCGATGTGCTGTTCCTGACGGTCGCGCCGGACAGCGAGCGGAACGCCGCGCCCGGCGACACCGAGCGGCTGATCGGCTTCGCCGGCCGCATGGGGGCGAACGCGACCTTCGCCGAGCATGTCGAACGGGAAATCCGGGTCAGCGACGTCGTCATGTCGCGCGCCGCCGACCACAGCGCCGACCTGGTCGTGATGGGCGGCTACAGCCATTCGCGCTTCCGCGAAGTCGTCCTCGGCGGCGCGACCCGGGACATTCTCGACCAGATGCCCGTCCCGGTCCTGATGAGTCACTGAAGGGGGCGGGGCTACTCCGGCTCGTCGTCGTCGAGCAGGATGCGTTCGGCGGCGCCTTCGGGGTCGTCGAACTGGCCGGAGCGGGTCGCCCACAGGAAACCGGCGAGGCCGAGCCCGCCGAGCAGCAGGGCGATCGGGATCAGGTAGACGAGCACGCTCATGCGCCCGCCTCCGCCGCCTCCGCCATCGGCGCGCGGCGGGCGCGCCGCGTCCGGCCGGCGAGGCGGACCGCGTTCAGCACCACGACGATGGACGAGCCGGACATGCACAGCGCGGCGACCATCGGCGTGACCAGCCCGGCGACCGCCAGCGGCACGGCGAACAGGTTGTAGCCGACGGCGAGGCCGATATTCTGCCGGACCAGCGCCTGGGCCCGGCGCGCGACCGCGAGCGCCTCTGCGACCGGCCGCAGCGACCGGCTCTGGAACACGATGTCGGCGGCGACCTGGGCGATGTCCGCGGCGCTCGACGGCGATACCGAGACATCGGCGGCGGCAAGCGCCGGCGCATCGTTGAGCCCGTCGCCGACCATGAGGACTTTCGCGCCCTCCGCGCGCAGGGAGTCCAGCGCCGCCAGCTTGTCCCGGGGCGTGCAGCCGGCGCGCCAGACTTCGATGCCGACCGCAGCGGCGACGGCGGCCACCGCCTCCGGCCGGTCGCCGGACAGCAGCAGCGGGCGCAGGCCGGCGCGGCGCAAGGCTTCCACGGTCTGCGCCGCCTCCGGGCGCAGGCCGTCTTCGAAGCGGAAGCGGACCGGCGCCGCACCGGGCCGGGAGAGCCAGATTTCGCTGCCGGGCGCATCGCCGCCGCTCTCGGCCGTCTCCGCCCCGACGCCGCACCAGTCCGCCCGGCCGAGCCGGATATCGCCCTGCGCGGTCGTCAGGCTCAGGCCGCAGCCCGGTATCTCGGCCACGTCGTCCGCCGGCGCGGTCTCCGGCGCCGCCGCGGCAAGGGCGCGCGACAGCGGATGGCGGCTTGCCGCGGCCAGCGAAGCAGCGAGCGCCAGGGCATCCTCGGGAACCGCCTCGCGGTCGATCAGTTCCGGCGCGCCGAGGGTGAGGGTTCCGGTCTTGTCGAAGACGACGGTATCCGCCGCGGCAAGGCGTTCGAGCGCGTCGCCGGACTTGACCAGTACGCCCCGGCGCAGCAGCCGGCCGGTCGCCACGACCTGGACCACCGGCACGGCCAGGCCGAGCGCGCAGGGGCAGGTGACGATCAGCACCGCAATCGCGATCAGCAGCGCCGGCTGCCAGGCGAGGCCGCCGGCCAGGACCCAGCCGAGGAAGGCCAGCAGGGCCAGCGTATGGACCGCCGGCGCGTAGAGGCGGGACACCCGGTCGGCGAGCACGACATAGGTCGACTTGCGCTGCTCGGCGGCTTCGGTGAGGCGGACGATGTCGGCCAGCACCGTTTCGTTGCCCGCCGCCGTGACTTCGATCTCGACCGGCGCGGCGAGGTTGACGACGCCGGCATGGACCGCGTCGCCCGGTCCGACGGAACGGGGCGCGGCCTCGCCGGTCATCAAACTGGCGTCGATCTCCGACCGGCCGCGGCGGACGATGCCGTCGGCGGCCAGCCGCTCGCCCGCCGCCGCCGCCAGGCGCATGCCGGCTTCGAGATCGGCCGCCGGAATCCGGCGGGGCCGCCCGTCATCGCCGATCGCCGTCACCGCCGTATCCTGCAGCGCGATCAGCCGGGCCGCCGCCGACCGGGCTTGGCGCCGGGCGCGCCGGTCGAGGAAGCGCCCGATCAGCAGGAAGAACAGCAGGGCGATCGCCGAATCGAAATAGGCGTGCGGCCCGCCGCGGATCGTCTCCCACAGGCTGACGCCGGCGGCCAGCGCGACCGCGAGCGCGATCGGCACGTCCATGTTGGTCCGGCCATTGCGCAGCGCCTTCACCGCCGAGCGGAAGAAGGGCCGCCCGGCCCAGGCCAGCGCCGGCAGGGCGATCAGGGCCGAGAACCAGTGGAACAGGCTGCGGGTTTCGGCCGCCATACCCTCGGCGTGGCCGGCCCAGATCGACAGCGACAGCAGCATGACATTGGCCGCGGCGAAGCCGGCGACCGCCATGCAACGGACCATGTCGCGCTCTTCGGCGGCGGCTTCGACCGGCAGGCTCTCCGGCACGAGGACCGAGGCGTCGTAGCCGGCGGCGCGCAGGGCGGCGATGAAGGGCGCGCCGGCCGTTTCGGATTCCCGCGCGCCGCGCGCCGCATTTCCGGCCGCCGCCTCGCGCCAGCGGACGCGCAGCCGGCCCAGGGTCAGGTTCGCCCGCGCAAGTTCGACGCCGGGCAGCGCGGCCACCGCGCCTTCGACCCTGCCGATACAGGCCGCGCAATGCATGCCGTCGACATGCAGGTCGATCTCGCGGACGGCCATGTTCTGCCCGGCAGTGCCCTGCCCGGCGACGTCCTGCCCGGGAGGCGCCCGCCGCACCGCCACTCCCGCCATGTTCGGCGAACCGGCCATCAGTCCATAACGAAGCGGCGCTCGGCCACGATGCGCTCGCCGCCCGTCGCGATATGGAACCGGACCCGCCATTGGCCGCGCCGCGGTGGCGCAAACGGCGCCCCGTAGCGGCCGTCGCCCAGCGGCTTGAGGGCGACGGTGAAATCGAGTCCGCGCTCGATCGGCCGGCGGAATTCCGCGCGCACGTCCGCCGACGAGAGCGGCCGGCCGGCCCTGTCGTGCAGCGCCAGGGTCAGCCGCCGCCCCGCCGCCGTCCCGTCGACCCGGGCGGCGACCTGCCAGCCCAGCGCCGCGGCCTTCCGTTTCGCCACGAGCTGCTCGTTGAAGCCGAGGCCGCGCCGGTAGGCGTCATCGGACGAGACGCCGGTGAAGCTGTCGAAGGCGAAGAAGACCATGATGCCGTTGGCCGCCAGGATCACGACGAAGCCCCAGACGAAGGTCCAGGGGATCCAGCGGCTGCGCCGTTCCTGCGCACCGTTCCGGTTCGTTCCCGCCGTCACCGGCTTTGCGCCTTCGGGCCGCGGAAGGTGGTTTCGCGCACGGCCGTTCCGCCGTCCTCGCCGGTGACGACGAAGCGGATTTTGGTCTCTTCCCCGGTGACGCCGGCGGCAGGCGCCCTGACATGAAGGCGGTATTCGCCCAGCCCGTCGGGCGGCGCGCTGACGACGACCCGGGCCGCCGGCTCGGTGGAGCGCCCGACCAGCACGATCTTCGCGCCCGGCAGGCCCTCGACGGTCAGGTCGAAGCGCCGCGCGGTCCGCGCCTTGTTCAGCACCTTGACGTCGTAGCTGTTCTGGATCGCGCCGCTCGACAGGCGGACGAACAGGGTCCGGTCGTGCAGCACGTTGACGCTCCGGTCGTCGCGGGTGGCGAGCGCGAAGACCATGAGGCCGGCGACGCCGAGCATCAGGAAGAAATAGAGCACCGTGCGGGGCCGGATCAGCCGGTAGGTCAGCGGCTGCTTCGCCGCCTGCTGCGCCATGCGCCGCTCGGTATCGAAAGCGATCAGGTTGGGCGGCAGGCCGACCTTCGCCATGATCTCGTTGCAGGAATCGACGCACAGGCCGCAGCCGATGCATTCGAGCTGAAGGCCGTCGCGGATGTCGATGCCGGTCGGGCAGACCGCGACGCACTGCTTGCAGTCGATGCAGTGGCCGGCGTCGCCCCCTGTCCTGTTTCGTGTTTCGCCCTTGCGGATCGGGCCGCGCGGCTCGCCGCGGTACCGGTTGTAGGTGACGACGAGGGAGTCCTCGTCCAGCATCGCCGCCTGGAAGCGCGGCCAGGGGCACATGTAGGTGCAGACCTGTTCGCGCGCCATGCCGGCCAGCAGATAGGTTGTGGCGGTGAACAGGCCGACGAAGAAATACGTCGTTTCCGACGCCGCACCGGTGAAGAAATCGCCGACCACCGTCGGCGCATCGACGAAATACATGATCCAGGCGCCGCCGGTGAGGAAGGCGATAGCCAGCCAGGCGGCGTGCTTGGCGGTTTTGCGGCCGACCTTGCCGGCCGACAGGGGCTGTTTGTCGAGGCGGATGCGGGCGCTGCGGTCGCCCTCGATCTGCCGCTCGACCCACATGAACAGGTCGGTCCACACGGTCTGCGGGCAGGCATAGCCGCACCAGACGCGGCCGGCGAGGCTGGTCGCCAGGAACAGGCCGACCGCGGCGAGCACCAGGATGCCGGTGAGGTAATAGACCTCCTGGGGCCAGATCTCGATGAAGAAGAAATAGCCGCGCTCGTGGTTCAGATCGACCAGCACGGCCTGGTCCGGCGCGCCGGGGCCGCGGTCCCACCGCACCCAGGGCAGGATGTAATACAGGCCGAGCAGGCCGAGCAGCGCCGCCCATTTGAGGCTGCGGAACCGGCCGCGGACCTTGCGCGGATAGACCTGCACCCGGCGGGCATAGAGATTGAGCGGCCGGGCCGGTGCGGCGGCGCCGGCGCGCGCGTCCGCCTTCTGCTCTCGGACCGAGCGGACATCGGCGTCGTCGCCGTAATCGTGGACCGTAGCGCTACCGTCCGGGGACACGATGGCTCTCCCTCAGCGGTCTCTCCTGCCGGTATCCGTTGCCAGCGTCCGTTGCCGGACAGTCGGGGCCGCGCAGCGCGTCTACTCGCCGCCGCCCAGGGCATGGACGTAGACGGCGAGCATCTTGATGGTTTCGGCGTCCAGTCTGGTGCGCCAGGCCGGCATCGCGCCCATGTTCGGCCTGGTAATCTGCGCGACGATTCCGGCTTTCGAGCCGTCCCTGAGCCAGATGGCGTCGCTCAGCCGGGGGGCGCCCTGCTCCCGGTCGCCCTGGCCGGTTTCGCCGTGACAGGAGGCGCAATGCTCCTTGTAGAGCGGCGCGCCGCGCGCCGCCGCGGCGCCGTCGGTCGCACGTTTGCCGAGGGACAGGACGAATTCGGCGACATCGCCGATCTGCTCCGGCGTGAGTTGTGCATCCTCCTCGCCGCCGAAGGCCGGCATCTCCGAAACCCGGGCGTCGTCGTCCTCGGTGCGGACGCCGTGCCGGATCGTTGCGTGGATCTCCGCCAGCCCGCCGCCCCACAGCCAGTCGTCGTCGGCGAGGGACGGATAGCCGCCCGGATTGCCCGTGCCGCCGACGCCGTGGCAGGGCGCGCAATTGTCGGCGAAGGCCGCCTTGCCGCCGGCCAGCGCAAAGCGCAGCAACCGGTCGTCCGTGCGGATTTCGGAGAGGGAGGAGTCGCGGATGCCGTCGCGGAATTTGCCCTGGGCGGCCCGGGCCGCGGCGATCTTCTCTTCGATCTCGACCCGCGAGGAATAGCCGAGCACACCCTTTGTATAGCCGCTCCAGCCCGGGATCGCCGGATAGAGAATGAAATAGACGACGGACCAGGCGATCGTGGCGTAGAGCACCCACAGCCACCAGCGCGGCAGCGGCGTGTTCAGCTCCTCGATGCCGTCCCATTCGTGGCCGGTGGTGGCCTGGCCGGTGTAGAGGTCCTTTTCGCTCTTGCTCGGCATCGCCTAGGCCCCGTCTTTCGCCGCGGCGGCGGGTTCGGTGCGCGCGCCGCTATCGGCGGGTTCGGACGGCCGCTCGTCTTCGGACAGCGGGATGCGCGCTGCGCGGCGGAACCGCTCCCGGTTCGACGGCCAGAGCACCCAGACGACGATGCCGACGAACAGCGCCATCATCCAGACGACCCAGGCGGAGCGGAAAAAGGCAGTGAAGTCCTCCATCGCCGGCGCCTATTGCTGGAGGTCCTTGACGGTGTATTTGCTGAAATCCACCATCCGGCCGAGAATCTGGAGATAGGCGACCAGCGCGTCCATTTCGGTCAGCGCTTCGGGCCTGCCGTCGAAATCCGCGACCGCCGCCTTGGGATAGCGCTCCAGCAGCGCATCGTGGTCGTGGTCGCCCTCGGGATCGGCCTGGGCGACCATGTCGGCGTGGGCCGCGGCGATCATCTCCTCGGTGTAGGGCACGCCGACGGCCCTGTTGGCCTGCAGGTGCCGGGCGATGTCCTCCCGGCCCAGCCGGCGCCGCAGCAGGAAGCTGTAGGGCGGCATGACGCTGCCCGGCTCGACGCTGCGCGGGTCGACGAGATGCTGGACATGCCAGGCGTTGGAATACTTGCCGCCGACCCGGGCGAGGTCCGGCCCGGTGCGCTTCGAGCCCCACTGGAAGGGATGGTCGTACATGCTCTCGGCGGCGAGGCTGTAGGGGCCGTAGCGCTCGACCTCGTCGCGGAACGGCCGGACCATCTGGCTGTGGCAGTTGTAGCAGCCTTCGCGGATGTAGATGTTCCGGCCGGCGAGCTCGAGCGGCGAATAGGGCCGGACGCCCTGCACCGGCTCGATGGTCGACTTGATCGTATAGAGCGGGACGATTTCCACCAGCCCGCCGATCGACACGGTGATCAGCGTCGCAATCGCCAGCAGAACGACGTTCTTTTCCAGGATCGCGTGGGAGAATTTCGCCATGCTGTGCCCCTCCCTACGCGGCGGCCGGCGCCGCGGCGCCGGCGGGCTGTGGGGCTTCGGCGACCCGGTCGTCGGCATAGTCGCCCCGGATCGTGCGGTACAGGTTGTAGATCATGATCAGCGCGCCGATCAGGAACAGGATGCCGCCGAGCGCCCGGATCACATAGTAGGGATGCATCGCCTCCACGGTCTCGACGAAGCGGTATTGCAGGAAGCCGAGATCGTTGTAGGCCCGCCACATCAGCCCCTGCATGATGCCGGAGATCCACATCGACGTGACGTAGAGCACGATGCCGAGGGTCGCGATCCAGAAATGGTAGCTGACCAGCTTGAGGCTGAAGAGTTCGCGCCGGCCCCACAGTTTCGGCACGAGGAAATAGAGCGCGCCGAAGCTGATGAAGGCGACCCAGCCGAGCGCGCCGGAATGGACGTGGCCGACCGTCCAGTCGGTGTAGTGGCTGAGCGCGTTGACCGGTTTGATCGACATGACCGGCCCCTCGAAGGTGCTCATGCCGTAGAAGCCGACCGACGCCACGAGGAAGCGCAAGACCGGATCGGTCCGCAGCTTGTCCCAGGCGCCGGAGAGCGTCATCAGGCCGTTGATCATGCCGCCCCAGCTCGGCATCCACAGCATCACCGAGAACATCATGCCGAGGCTCTGCGCCCAGTCCGGCAGGGCGGTGTAGTGCAGATGGTGCGGGCCGGCCCAGATGTAGAGGAAGATCAGCGACCAGAAATGGATGACCGACAGCCGGTAGGAATAGACCGGCCGCTCCGCCCGCTTCGGGACGAAGTAGTACATGATCCCGAGGAAGCCGGCGGTCAGGAAGAAACCGACGGCATTATGGCCGTACCACCACTGGGTGAGCGCATCCTGAACGCCGGACCACAGGATGTAGCTCTTCGCGCCGACCCACGACACCGGCACCGCCAGGTTGTTGACGATGTGCAGCATCGCCACGGTGATGATGAAGGCGAGAAAGAACCAGTTGGCGACGTAGATATGCGGTTCTTTCCGGCGCAGGATCGTGCCGCCGTAGACCAGCAGGTAGATCACCCAGACGATGGTGAGCCAGATATCGACATACCATTCCGGCTCGGCATATTCCTTGCTCTGGGTGACGCCCATGACATAGCCGGTGCCGGCCAGCACGATGAATATCTGGTAGCCCCAGAACAGGAAGGCGGCGAGCGACGGACCGCCCCAAAGCGGCGCCCGGCAGGTCCGCTGGACGACATAGAGCGACGTTGCGAACAGCGCGTTGCCGCCGAAGGCGAAGATCGCCGCCGAGGTGTGGAGCGGCCGCAGCCGGCCGAAGCTCGTCCAGGGCAGGTCCAGATTGAGAACCGGGAAGGCGAGTTGCAGGGCGATGACGACGCCGACCAGGAAGGCGGCGATGCCCCAGAAGGCCGTCGCCAGCGTGAACTGGCGGACCACCGTCATGTTGTAGGCCGGCAAATCGGCGCTTCGGGCCGTTTCGCTGGCGGCGCCGCTGCCGCCCGGCCCCGCTTCCGCCGTCGCTGCTACCATCGCGATCCGTGCCCTCGACCAGCCAGTTCCAGGCGTCACCGGACCGTGCCGAACCGCACGCCGATGACACGATGCATAGGGCGCAGTTGATGTTCGCACAGGCATTGATTTATATCAAACGATTGCGACTTGTGTCGGCGTACCGTGCTGCCGGTTGACCGGTAACCTGTTCGGCGGGGCTGAAGCGTGGCGGTGGCAGAAGACTCGGCGGAGAAAGGGGCGGCGGCGCAGGCCGGTTCCGTTTCCGTCGGCGCGCCGTGGGGCTGGCTCGCCGCCGGCTGGGAGGATCTTCGCCGGTCGCGCGGCACCAGCCTGGTCTGGGGCGCCCTGTTCGCCGCTGTCGGCCTCGCCATCCTGCTCATCCTGCACCGCTACCGGATGTACAATCTGGCGCTGCCGCTGGTGGCGGGTTTCATGCTGGTCGCGCCGCTGCTCGCCGTCGGCCTGTATCACGTCAGCCGGGAACTGGAGCAGGGCCGATCCGTCGGCATCGGCACCGCGCTGGGCGCCTGGCGTCGCAATGCCGGTCAGGTGGCCCTGCTCGGCTTCATCCTCGGGCTGTTCTTCCTGTTCTGGATTCGGGCGGCGACGCTGCTTTTTGCCGTATTCTTCGGCAATGAGCCGCCGGTCGCTTTCGGCTCGGCCCCGCCGGACCTGCTCGGCTTTATCGAAACGGTCATCCTGACCGGCCGGAATCTCGGTTTCCTGATTGTCGGCTGCCTGGTCGGCGCGGCACTGGCGGCGGTCGTCTTTGCCATCTCCGCCGTGTCGGCGCCCATGCTGGTCGACCGGGACGTCACTGTGTTCGAGGCCGTTCTGGTCAGTTTCCGTACGGTGCAGCGGAACAAGGCCGCCATGCTGCTCTGGGCTTTCCTGATCGTTCTCTTCACCGGAGCCGGAATCGTCGTCGGGTTCGTCGGACTGGCGGTGACTCTGCCGCTCGTCGCCCACGCGACCTGGCACGCCTACCGCGATCTGGTGCCGCCGCCGGCCAGCTAGCAGGTCATCCGCCCATGTCCAACATCGTCATGCTGTTTGCCGGAATCCTGGTTGCGCTCGCCGGCCTGTTCATGGTGGCGCGCGCGACCGACGACATGTTCGGATTCGCCGGCGCGGTGTTTACCGCCTTCGGTGTGCTGTTCGCCTTCGGCGTGGTCCGCCGCATGACGGGATAAAGCCGGGCGAACGCGCCGCGCCTCGCCGCCGGCCGGGCGCTGGCCGGGCAGGGGGCGGAGGGCAGAAGCGAAACCCTGAAATGCAAAACGGCGGACCGGAGCCCGCCGTTTCAGTCCTGTCCGGGCAGATGCCCGCGCCGTTTCGGCTACCGGTTCGGCCGCCGTTTCAGCCGCCCTCTCAGCCTTGGCGTGCCTTGAACTTGCGCACCGTCTTGCTGATGACGTAGATGCGCCCGCGCCGGCGCACGACGCGGCAGTCCTTGTGGCGCTTCTTCAGCGATTTGACGGAGCTTGCGACTTTCATGAGTCCGGCGCTGGATTGGGGGAAGTCGACAGTGAAGGCCGGCAGATAGGGCGGCGGCTTTTAGGAGTCAACCGCGCGTTCCGGCGCATTTCCGGCCCTGCTCCGGGCCCGTTCCGGAAGAGTCAGGCCGCCGCCGCGTCCCGCTGCCACACGACCGGATAGAGGTCGCAGTCCATCGGATCGCCGTCGCGCAGGGTTTCGGTCCACAGCGGCTTCGCCGTGCCCGGCCTGGTGTCGTAGCGCGCGTCGTCGCCGGTATAGCGCACCGTGTAGCCGCGCCGGCGCACGTCGTCGCGCCGGTTGCCGCCGGCGCCGTGGACCGCCATCGCGTGGAAGGCGATGACGTCGCCGGGCGCCATGTCCCAGGCGACGATATCGTAATCGCCGCGCGCCGCCTCGATATCCGGCATCTTCTCGTAATCCGGGTTGTCGTCGTAGCTGCGGGTCACCGTCCGGCCGAACGGTTCGGGCTGGAACCAGCGGTCCCACCGGTGCGAGCCGCGGACGAATTCGAGGCGCCCGTTCGCCGCCGTGGTCGGGTCGAGCGCGAGCCAGAAGGACATGACCTGCCAGCCGCGCACCGGCCAGTAGGGCTGGTCGTTGTGCCAGCGGGTCCGGTTCGTCGTGCCGGGCTCTTTCACGAAGAGCTGGTCGTAGAGCAGGTTGACCTTCGCCGCGCCGAAGAACTGCGCCGCCAGTTCCGGCAGGCCGCTTTCGAAACAATAGGCGCGGAAGTCCGGATCGTTCTGCCAGACCCGCAGGTTGCCGTGAAACCGGCCTTCGCCCTCGGCTTCGTAGCTGTGGCAGAACGGGCCGGGGTTATCGATATCCCGCTCGATCGCCGCGGCGACCCGCTCCAGCCATTCCGGGCCGATGACGCCCCTAAGCAGGACGGCGCCGTCGGCCGCGAAGGCCTCGATCTCCTGCGGCGTGGCCCAGTACTGCATGGGTCAGACGCCCTCGGCGAGGATGGCGTGCATCTCGGCCGCGCCGGCGCGCTCGATCTTCGCCGCCCGGTATTCCTGCGACGTCCAGAATTCCCTGGCCCGCTCGACCGAGGGGAAGCGGATCACGACGACCCGGCGGGCCTCTTCCGGCCCTTCCATGGTCTCTGTCGCGCCGCCGCGGACCAACCATTCGCCGTCGTACGCCGCAACGGCCGCCGGCGTGAGCGCGGTATAATTCTTGTATTTCTCCGGGTCGGTCACGTTCACGAACGCGACGAAAATTCCTGCCACGGCGGCCCCCTGCACTCGTGCTGCGTTTCTTGCAAGTCGCCCTTCCATACACAACCCGCACGCAGATGAGGAGTCGCCCGTCTGCAAGGCCGCATCCCGCGCCTCACGCCCTGTTGCCAGTGCCGGCCCGGTAGGGCAGTTTCCCGCCGCATAATTTACCCCGGACCAGCGGAGAAGACGGATATGAAACTCCAGGACAAGGTCGCCGTCGTCACCGGTGCGGCCTCCGGCTTCGGCGAGGCCATCGCCCGGCGCTATGCCGCCGAAGGCGCGCAGGTCGTCTGCGCCGACCTGAACGACCAGCTCGGCAAAAAGGTCGCCGACGAGATCGGCGGGGCCTACGTCCATGCCGACGTCGCCGACCGGGACGATGTCCGCACGATGGTCCGCACGGCGGTCGACCGCTACGGGGGTCTCGATGCGATGGTCAACAATGCCGGCATCACCCACGTCAACCGGCCGATGCTGGATGTCGGGGAAGAGGAATTCGACCGGATCTTCGCGGTCAACGTGAAGTCGATCTATCTGGCGGCGATGGAGGTCGTGCCGGTGATGCGCGAACGGGGCGGCGGCTGCATCATCAACACCGCGTCGACCGCCGGCCTGCGCCCGAGGCCGGGCCTGACCTGGTACAACGCGTCCAAGGGCGCGGTCATCACCATGACCAAGTCGATGGCGGCCGAACTGGGGCCCGACAATATCCGGGTGAATGCGCTCTGCCCGGTGGCCGGCGATACGCCGCTGCTGCCCTCCTTCCTCGGCGCCAACACCCGCGAGGCCTTCGAGGCGACGGTGCCGCTCGGCCGGCTCTGCACCTCCGAGGACGTCGCGAAAGCCGCCCTGTGGCTGGCGAGCGACGAGGCCGGCTTCATCACCGGCGTCGCCCTGCCGGTGGACGGCGGACGCGCGGTGTAGCCGTCAGGCCGCGGCGTCGGCGTCCGGCGGCGGTTTGAGCAGGCTGAAGAAGGCGGGCAGGGCGAGCAGGTAGAGCGCGGCGGCGGCAAGCAGCAGGGCCTGCTGGCCGAACAGCACGTTGACGATCGGCACCGCGACGGCGCCGACGACCGAGAAGGTGCCGTTGATGCCCCAGGCCCACAGGAAGAAGCGCTCCTTGCCGAGGCGGGAAAGCATCGTCATGCCGGTCGGGAAGGGGAAGCCCATCAGGAAAGCCGCGGGCGCGATCAGCAGGATGCAGGTCGCGATGCGCAGCGGGTAGGGCCACTGGCCGATCGCGCCGAGCGCCGCGTCGAACGTCAGGGCGCCCAGCGCCACCAGCGCCGCGATGCCGAGGAAGATGCGCGGCATGATGCGCCGACAGTCGGCGACGTAACGCGCGCTGGCAAGCGAGCCCAGGCCGGAGAAGAACAGCATGCTGGTGATCAGCACTGTCGCCGAGATGGTCGGGTTCGACAGGGCGACCAGGAACTTGCCGATCAGGCCGACCTCGATGGTGATGTAGCCGGCGCCCAGGCAGAAGAAATAGACGAAGATGCCGGTCTTGCCCGGCTGGCGCGAGAAGATGGTGCGCCAGCCTGCAACGACGGGGATCGTCATCAGGAAGACGCCGAAAATCGTTGCGATGACGAGCGTCGCCCAGAGCAGCAGGTAGCCCCATTCGTCGGACACCGCCTCGAGCTGATCGAGGAAGTGCGGAATTTCCAGCGCCTTGATGTAGGCGGCGAAATAGGGCCGGTTGTCGGTCAGCGGGCGGGTGTCGAAGACGTAGTTGCGCTGCACTGCGTCGAACTCGCCGGCCAGCATGTGACCCAGCATCAGCCGATAGAGCGCCTGCCAGGTCGGCGCCGGCGGATCGCCGCCGGCTTCGGAGCCTTCTTTGTCCGAGCGTTCCGTTTCGGGTTCCGGGGCCTCGCCGACGACGAAATGGGAAGCCCGGTAGGTCCGCCAGATCCGCGCCGCGCCGCGCCGGTCGGTGCGCGCGCCGGGTGTGTGCAGCAGCTCCCACGACATGTCCTCCGACCACGTCTTCAGGGCTGTGGTCTCGGCGGGCGCGAAGCCGTTCTTCTTGTAGAGGACCGTGACGGTCGAGAGATAGGTGTGGAAAATGAAGAGCTTGCTGCGCGCCGCGTCACCGTCCAGGCCGCGGGCCGCGGCGGCCACGGTGGCGAACAGCTTGGGCACCGATTTCGGCAGATCCTCCTTGTTCCACAGGGTGATCGCGAGCACGCCGTCCGGCTTCAGGGCGCGCATGTAATCCTGCAGGGTCTCCACGGTGTAGTTGTATTTCTCGACGATGGCGAAGCCGCCGGCGTGGCTGAGGCCCGTCGAGTCGGCGAGGCTCAGGTCGACGATGTCGTAGCGGTTCCGGACGCCGCCGAGATAGAGCCGCCCGTCGTAGGGCACGATCCGGACCTTGGCGTCCTTCAGCGGATTGCCGGTCAGCTGCGCGACCGGGCCGTCGCCGGTCAGTGCGTCCAGCAGCGCCGGGTTGCTCTCGGCAACGGTGAGCGACCTGGCGCCGGCGGCGAGCGCGACATTCGACGAAATGCCGCCGCCGAGCTGCACTACGAAAACGTCCGGCCGCTTCTTGAGGACGTAGGGCGCAAACATCGGCAGGAATTCGAAATAAGCCTGCTGCGCGCGCGGGATCCGTTTCATCACCCCGACGGGGCCGTCCGAATCGATGTAGAGCGCGAGATAGGCGTTCTTCGGCATCGACTCGAGATTGACCGCGGCGTTGTCGCTCAGCCCCGGCGCGAAATGGAGGTAGGAGCTGGCATAGCCCTCGAGCAGGCCGAACGGCGAATAATTCCGGTAGATGCGCTTCGAATCCGGGAATTTGCGGGCATAGCTGACGCCCTTGAACTGGTTGACCTCGATCCGCGTATGGCTGGCCGAGACGGTAAGGGCGCCGGCGCCGAGCACGGCGGCGACGGCGAGCGGAATCCAGGCCCGCGTGGCGCCGAACCACACCGCCGCGGCGACTGCCCACAGGCCGAAGGGAATGAGCAGGATCCAGTCCGGCGGCACGGCATACAAGCCGGCGAGGAAGACCAGCCCGCACAGGCCGGAGCCGGCGAGGTCGGCGAAATAGACCTTTCCGAACACCGCCTGGCCGCGCATGAAAACGAGGCCGAGGAACAGGGCGCCGGGCAGGAAGGGGATGAAATAAACGAGGAAAAGATAAAAGAGCCTGAACTTCTGCTCCGGGTTCGCGACCAGCTCGATCGGGTTGAAGCCGAGCGACTGGGCGACGGCGTTCGACAGCAGCATCAGCGGCCCGAAAACGACCAGGGCGCCGGTGATCAGCGGCTGCCAGTATTTCCGGAAGGTCGGCGTGCTCACGCACATCGCGGCGCTCATCACGCCGAAGCCGAGCATGGCGATGGAGATCACGAAAGAGCCGAAATGCGACCAGGTCCCGACCGCGAAGACCCGCATGATGCCGATCTGCAGCGCGATGATCGCGCCCGCGATCAGTCCGACCGCAATATAGAAGGACAGGTCGAGCGCCCGGCGCTCCATGCCGCCTGCACCGCCGGAAACCCGTGAGGTCAACGATCGGATCCTTGCATCGCCCCGGAGCCTTGCATGGCACGGGGCGCCGACAAAGTCTTCCGCCGAATCGCGGAACTTGCCGCAATTCGTAAATCGGCCCGGACAAAATAAAATCCGGTGAATACTTTGCCGGTTCGGGTAGTGTTCGAATTGTTGGCCAACATGCCAAGACAATACGAAAGGAAACGCCGATGGACGATTCCCTGCAAGGCCGCACCGCACTCGTCACGGGGGCGGGCTCGGGCATGGGCCGGGCGCATGCGGAGGTGCTGGCCGGGCGCGGCGCCCACGTTGTCGTGCAGGACGTTGTCGCGGAGCGGACGGAAACGGTCGCCGGGGCGATCCGCGGTAACGGCGGTTCCGCCGAGCCGCTGCCGGGCAACGCTGCCGATGTCCGCGCCATGCGGGCAGCGGTGGAGCGGATCGCCGCCCGGCGCGGCGCGGTCGATATACTGGTCAACAATGCCGGCATCTCCGGCCGGCAACTGCCCTTCGAGGAGATCGACGAGGCCGGCTACGACGTCATGCTGGCCGTTCACGTCAAATCGGCCTTCTTTCTCAGCCAGGCCGTCGTGCCGGGCATGAAGGCGCAGCGCTGGGGCCGGATCGTCAACGTGTCCTCGATGTTTGCGATGATCGGCAGCCCGAACGCGGCGCATTACACGGCGGCCAAGGGCGCCATGCTCGGCCTGACCAAGGCGCTGGCCCGGGAACTCGGCCCGTGGAACATCACCGTCAATGCGCTGGCTCCCGGCCTGGTGAAGACCGAGATGACGCAGATGAGCCTGGACGACGACGCGGAATTCGAGCGCCGGGCTGCGGCGGTGCCGATGCGGCGGCTCGCCGAGCCGCGCGATCTCGCCTGCGCCGTCGCTTTCTTGGCCTCGGACGAAGCCGCACTGATGACCGGCCAGACGATCAGCCCGAACGGCGGCAACGCGATCGTCGGAATCTGAGAAGTCGGCCTGCGGGATCGAACGAAAACGGCGGGCCGGGCGGCCCGCCGTTTCCTTACGCAACCGGGTGCAGTTCTATTTCTTGCAGGGGAGCGACTTGTGCTCGCCGAGCAGGACCCACTCGCTGTTCTTCATGGTCATGACGTAGCCCGGAAGCTGGGCGTCGCCGGTTTTCTCGAAGCAGATCTGCCCGATCACGCCGTTGAAGACCACGGTGTTGAGGCCGTCGCGGATCCGGGTGCGCTCCTCGGCCACCTTGTCGGGGTCGCCGGTCACCTTCTGCTCCTCCATCACCTGCTTCAGCAGGTAGACGGCATCGTAGGCCGACGCATCGACATGATGCGGGAACGGCTTGTCGATACCGCGTTTCTTGTTGCCCTCGACGAACTTGCGGGTGAATTCGCGGCTGCGTTCGTCTTTCTTGTACCAGAACCAGGCGGAGAAAACGGCGCCTTCGCCATCCTTCGCCATCTGCCGGGTGATTTCCGGATCGGCCCAGATCTGGGCGCCGATGATCGGCGTCATGACGCCCTGCCGGCGCATTTCCTTGAGCACGCGCACGGCCACCGGGGTGATGCCGGCGAGGCCGACATAGTCGATTTTCTGGCCCTTGAGTTGCGTGACCTGGGCGGACACGTCGACCGCCTTGGTCTCGAAGCCGATCGGCGCCTTGGCCAGCTTCACGCCGTTCTTTTCGAAGATCGGCTTCATGATGAACAGGCCGACCGCCTTCGAGACGACATCGTCGGTGCCGTACATGATCGCCGCCGACTTGATCGACATGCCGCGATTCTTGAGCGTTGAAATCACCCTCTGGAACTGCAGGCCCTCATTCTCGGTCATGCGGAAAGCGTAGGAGAACTTGTCCGCCAGCTTCGGCGCCGAAGAGGCGTTCGGGATCTGGACGATCTTCGCCCGCTCGCCGGCGGCGAAGGCGACCCGCGCCTCGGACGAGGAGAACGGGCCGACCACGGCCAGCGCCCCGTCGTCGCGCGCGAATTTCCGCACCGCCACCACGGCCTGTTTCGGATCGCCCGCCGTGTCGAACTTGGCGACCCGGACTTTCCTGCCGTTGATGCCGCCGGCCGCATTGATCTCGGCAACCGCGATGTCGATCGCCACTTCCGTGGTCTTCGCGATGGTCGAATAGATGCCGGTCAGGCCCAGGCTCGCGCCGATGACGATTTCGTTCTTCGCCGCCGCCGGCGTTCCCGCCGCAGCGCCCGCCGCCACCAGGCCGGCGGCCAGAAGGGTTTTCCTCATGCTCATGTCAGTCTTCTCCTTTGCGGGCCTTCGCCCGCGCTCCCTCATTGCCGGCGCCCCCGTTCCAGCCGTCGGGCCGGGACCGGCGGCGCTTAGTTCCCGCCGAGATACGCCTCTTCCAGGCGATCATCGGCGAGAAGTTCCTCGGCCGTCCCCGACAGGACGGTCGCTCCGAGTTCAAGAACATAGCCGCGATGCGCGGTCTGTAATGCCATGTGGGTGTTCTGCTCGACCAGCAGGATGGTCAGGCCGTCCCGGTTAAGGTCCCCGATCAGGTCGAACAGGCTCTGGACCAGGATCGGCGACAGGCCGAGCGACGGCTCGTCCAGCATCATGATCCTGGGTCGCGCCAGCAGCGCCCGCGAGATCGCCAGCATCTGCTGTTCGCCGCCGGAGAGGACGGAGGCCAGCATGTCCCGCCGCGCCGCAAGGTTGGGGAAGCGCTGGTAGATATCGTCGATTTCCCGCTCGACGTTATCGCTGCGCGAATAGGCGCCCATCTGCAGGTTTTCGTGCACCGTCAGGCTGACGAATATCTGCCGGCCTTCCGGGACCAGCGTCAGGCCGGCGCGCACCCGCTTCGGGCTGCTCCAGCCGGTCACCGTCTCGCCGTTCAGTCGCACGGCGCCGGCCGCCGGCTTGACCGTACCCTGCACCGCTTTGAGCAGCGAACTCTTGCCGGCGCCGTTCGCGCCCAGAACGGTCACGATCTCGCCTTCTGCGAGTTCGAGATCCAGCGCCCTGATCGCATGATTGCGGCCGTAGCGGACATCCAGGCCTTCGACTTCAAGGAGCATCGGCCGCTCCCGCCGCCGGCGCGGCATTCTGTTGCCCGGCCATGCTGGTGTCGCTGCCGAGATAGGCTTCGCGGACCAGTGGGTCGTCGTTGACCTGGGCCGGAGTGCCTTCGAAGATCTTCTTGCCGAAATTCAGCACGGCGACATGGTCGCAAAGATTGTGCACGAAATGCATGTCGTGCTCGACGACCAGCAGGGTGACACCGCTGGCCGACACCTTTTCCAGCAACGCCAGAAGCTGCTGTGCCTCGACCTGGTTGAGGCCGGCCGCCGGTTCGTCGAGCAACAGCAGCTTCGGCTGCGAGATCATGGCGCGCACGACCTCGATCCGCTTTTGCACGCCATAGGGCAGGTTGGCGACGACCTGGCCGGGGTAGGTCTCGAGCCCGGCATCTTCCAGCGCCTCTTTGGCGGCGCGGGCCCAGCGGTTGCCGGGCATCAGCCCCAGCGGATACAACAGGTCGCCGAGCCGCCGCGCGCGCGCATGCTGGCCGAGCATGACATTCTCGACCGTCGAAAGGTGCGGCATCAGCCGGATGTTCTGGAACGAACGCGACATACCGAAGATCACCCGGTCCTTGGCCGGCACCCGGGTGATGTCGCGGCCGTCCAGCACCATCGTCCCTTCGTCGACCGGGTAGACGCCGGTCAGCAGGTTGAACACGGTCGTCTTGCCGGCGCCGTTCGGCCCGATCAGGGCGGTGCGGCTGCCGCGCTTCACGGCGAAGCCGACATCGTCGATCACCTTGAGGCCGCCGAAGCTTTTGTGCAGGCCTTCGATGCTGAGGACGTTATCCGCCATCGCGGCCCCGGCTATGCTGTCCGCGCCGCCGGCGCCGCACCGGACCGGCCGCCGCCGAACGGCGTCGCCGCCCGGTCGACCATCGTCCGCGTGACCAGCCCTTCCGGGCGGAACACCATCATCAGTACGATGATCGCGCCGAAAAAGATGAAGCGGCTGTCGGCGATCCACGCATGGCCGCTGGCGGTCGCGATCTGGCGCAGGGCTTCGGGGACGACGGTGAAGAAGGCCGCCCCGACCAGCGGCCCCCAGGCGGTCTGGGTTCCGCCGAGCAGGACGTAGAGCAGGATGTAGATGCTCAGCAGAACGTTGAAGGTCTGGGTCTCGATGTAGTTGTAGTGATGGCCGTAGAGAGCGCCGCCCAGGCTCATCAGGGCGGCGCCGAGGGTAAAGGCGGCGACCTTGGCGAGGCGCACATCGACGCCGAACAGCGTCGCCACCGCCTCGTCGTCGTGGATCGACCGCATGGCGAGGCCGAGCCGGGTCGACATCAGGAAGAAGCACAGCAGGACGACCAGGATCGTGACCGGGACGACGACCAGATAGTCGGCGTGGGACTCTACCGGATAGCCGGCCGCCGCGCCCAGGAACTCCAGATTGATGATCAGCCCGGCGACCACCTCGGCGAAGGCGAAGGTGGCGAGCACCATATAGACACCCCGGGTGCGCAGGATCGGAAAGGCGATCGTGAAGGCGATTGCGGCGCAGAACAGCATCGAGGCCGGGATCGCGATATACATCGGCGCGCCGGAGGCGTTGATCCAGGCGCTGGAATAGGCGCCGATGGTGATGAAGCCCGCCGCCCCCAGATTGAGTTGCCCCGACGCTGCCGGCAGGAAGATGCCGTAGGCGTAGATCACGTTCAGGCACAGGATGATCAGCTGGGATTCGAGATAGCCGCTCATGGCCGCCCGCTAGAACTTGCCCTTGCCGATGGCGGTGTGGCCGAACAGGCCGGTCGGGCGCACGATCAGGATCAGCAGCAGCAGCCCCCAGATCGGGATTTTCTTGAAGGTGGCGCCGACCATGTAGATCGACATGACCTCAACCATGCCGATCAGCATGGCGCCGACGATCGCGCCCCACACATTGCCCAGCCCGCCCAACACCATGCCGGCGATGGCGACCGTGGCGACCGTATCGCCGATATAGGCGTCGACGGTCGTGTAGTTGATGGTAAACAGGATGCCGGCGGTCGCGCACAACAGCCCGGCGATGACATAGACGACCGGCACGATGCGGCCGACCTCGACGCCCATGAGCGGCGCGGTGTCCGGCCGTTCGGCGATCGAGCGCAGCGCCCGGCCCAGCTTCGTCGTTTTCAGCATGACCGACAGGCCGAAGACGATGGCGAGCGACAGGATCAGGCTGAGGAGCTGCGGCACGGAGAACAGCACCGGTCCGACCTCGAAACTGGCGTTGCCGAAGGGCGATTCCGTAGTCAGCGCATCCGACCCCCAGGTACTGATGACCGTGTGCTCGATGACGATCAGGAACCCGAGGGAGCTGACCAGCGGCAGGGCGTGTTCCGTGGCGTCGCCGTATTTCGCCTTCATGTAGCGGTAGGTGAAGCGCTCGATCAGCAACGACAGCACCGCGACGGTGGCAAGGGCGACGACAATGCCGAGGAACCACCGCCCGCCCGCGCCGACCGCACCGTCCAGCCAGGCGAAGACGGCAGGGCCAGGCCTGAAGGACAGGGTCAGCCAGAGGAAAACACAGGCGCCGGCGACGAGGCCCAGGGCGCCGACGGTCTTGACCGGCGGCGGCAGTCTGGCCTGCTGCAGCCGGTCGGCGACCATCATGGCGAGCACGAGCAGCACGGCGATCGCGGTTAGGTCGAGGGCGATGCCGTGGCCTTCGAGGATCGCCCACATCAGCACGGCGGCGAGCATGAACAGCGCCGGCACGGTGAAGTTCAGGAAATTCAGCATGCCGATGATGAGGGTGAACGCGACCGCCACCATGACGTAGACGCCGCCTAGCATCAGGCCGTTGACGATTTGCTGGGGAAGCTGCGACAGGTCCATGGAGCGAGTTCGAAACGCGCCGGTCAGGTCGGAATGTGGGAACTGTGGTTCTCCAGATACCACGCCGCGATGGCTTCGCGGGTCGCCCACCACACGCCCTCGAAGCCCCTGGCATAGTCCAGGAACTCGCGCAGGGCCCGGATCCGGTAGGGATGGCCGGCGACATGCGGATGCAGGCCGACATTCATCAGCCGGCCGCTTTCCGCGCCTTCCAAATAAAGTTGGTCGAACTGTTCCTTCAGCAGGTCCAGCGCCATGTGGGTGGACATACCGCGTCGGTGGAAGAAGGTGAAATCGTTGATCTCCACCGAATAGGGCGTGGAGACGATCGGGCCCGACGGCGTGCGGATCAGGTAGGGCTGCTCGTCATTCATGTAGTCGCACAGGAAAATCAAGCCGTTTTCCGCCAGGATGTCGGCGGTCTGCGAGGTGCCGCGCAGGGAGGAGGACAGCCAGCCCCGGGCCGGCTTGCCGACGACCTGTTCGTAGACTTCGAGGGTGCGTCCGATCAGATCGGCTTCGGCCGCCCGGTCGAACTGGTAGTTGGTCAGCAGGTCGCCCTGCTCGTAATTGTGCGCCACCAGCTCCCAGCCGCGTTCCCGGACCGCGTCGATCACCGGTCGTCTCTCCAGTCCCATCTTGGCGTTCATGGTGCAGCCCGCGGGCACGCCGGCCTTGTCGAACGTGTCGATCATCCGCCACACGCCGACCCGCTGGCCGTATTCGCGCCAGGTGAAATTGTGATAGTCGGGTACGTTGCCGGGCAGGGGATCGGGCAGCACCGGCGGGCCGCCGGCATAGTAGGGCGCGGTGGTATCCTTCACCAGGTCCCAGAATTCCAGGTTGATCGTGAGGATCAGCGCCAAGCGCGCGCCGTTCGGCCATTTCAGCGGGTTGCGCGCCGGCAGGGGCACATAATCGTAATGCATGATATCGCAGGATGCTCCCGGCGCGCCTGCGCCCGCTGCATTTTGCGCAGTAAAGTGCATGTAGCGAATGGAGTATGTCAACGCAGCCGGGGGGCGGCTGGATTTGCCGAAGTGCCGCACGGAAGCGGCGGAAACCGGGGGGGTTGACCGGAACGACAATGGGCGACGGCTATATCCGGAATGCCTGGTATGTGGCGGCGTGGCACCACGAGCTTTTGGGCGGCGCCGAAAGGCGGCCGCTCGCCCGCACGCTGCTCGGCGAGCCGGTCGTCCTGTTCCGGCGGGCCGACGGAACCCCGGCGGCCCTGGAAGACCGCTGCCCGCACCGGCGCCTGCCGCTTTCCATGGGCACGGTCGTCGGCGACGCCCTGCAATGCGGCTATCACGGCTTTACGCTGGACGGCGCCGGGCGCTGTGTGCGCATTCCGGGGCAGGACAGCATCCCCGACGCCGCCCGGATACGCGCCTATCCGGCGGTCGAGAAATGGCGCTGGATCTGGGTCTGGATGGGCGATCCGGCGCTGGCCGACGAGAGCACGATCCCGGACGTTGCCCTGAACGGCCATCCGGACTGGGCGGTCACGGAGGGCGAACCTCTGCATGTCGAGGGCCACTACCAGCTTGTCGTCGACAATCTGATGGACGGCTCGCACGTCTCCTTCGTGCACAAGTCGACGCTCGGCACCGATGACGTCGCCGACATTCCGGTGCGCGCCGAACGCGACGGCGACCGGGTGCGCATGACTCGCTGGATCCTGGACCGACCGCCGGCGCCGATCTACGCCGCGCTCGGCGGGTTCGAGGGCAATGTCGACCGCTGGCAGATCATCACCTTCGCGCCGCCCTCCATGGTGGTGGTCGATATGGGCAGCGCAGCAGCCGGGACGGGCGCGCCGAAAGGCGACCGCAGCCGGGGGGTGGAACTGCGGTCCTTCAATCTGATCACACCTGAAACCGATCAGAGCAGCTTCTATTTCTATACCCATGTGCGCAACTTCTCGCTGATCGATGCGGACGTGGACAGGCGGGTCAGGGACCTGTTCCGCGAGGCGTTCCTGGAGGACAAGGTCGTCATCGAGGGCGTGCAGCGGGGAAACGAGCGGTTCCCCGGCAGCCCGCGCGTCGATGCCGTCTTCGACCGGGCGCCCACGATGGCGCGCCGCGTCGTCGAACGGCTCGCCCGGCGGGAAGCGATGCCGGATTCCCGTGTCGTTGCTGCCGGATAGCAGGCCGGATAGCAGGCCGGATAGCAGGAAGGTGAGGGCATACATGGCAGAAACAGACCGGGTAGTCGTCGCGGGTGCGGGGCCAGTCGGCATGACCGCCGCCGCGTATCTGGCGCTGCACGACATTCCGGTGCTGGTGCTGGAGGCAGGCGACGACCTGGCGACCGACCTGCGCGCCTCGACCTGGCATCCGCCGACCCTGGACATGCTGGATTTCTTCGACGGCATCGTCGGGGAACTCGCCGGCTGGGGCCTGATCGCGCCGACCTGGCAGTACCGCGACCGGGAAACCGGCCCCGTCGTCACCTGGGACATGAGCCTACTCAGGGACGATACCGGCCATCCCTACCGGATCCAGACCGAGCAGTGGAAGCTGACCCGCCTGCTGCACCGGCGCATGGCGGACGTGCAGCATTTCGATCTGCGCTTCGGCCATGAGGTGACCGGGGCCGGCCAGGACGGCGACCGGGCCTGGGTTACGGCGAACACCGCGGACGGCATCGGGAAATTCGAAGGCCGGTGGGTTATCGGCGGCGACGGCGCCAACAGTGCGGTGCGCCGGTCGCTCGACGTCGCCTATGACGGGCTGACCTTTCCGGAGCTGTTCCTGACGCTCTCGACGAGCTTCGAATTCCGCGGTCCGATGCCGGACCTCACTCCGGTCAATTATTTCGCCGACCCGGAGGAGTGGCTGGTGCTGCTTCGCGTCGTCGATGCCTGGCGGGTGCTGTTCCCGACCGGCCCGGACGAGGACATGGAATTCGCGCTGACCGACGAGCGGGTGCAGGAACGCCTGGCGGGTGTCGCGCCGGGCTGCGGGCCGTTCGATGTCGTGCACAAGACCTACTACCGGGTCCATCAGCGGGTCGCCGACCGGTACCGGATCGGCCGCATCCTGCTGGCCGGAGACGCCGCCCATATCAACAATCCGCTCGGCGGCATGGGCATGAACGGCGGCATCCAGGACGCCTTCAGCCTGTGCGAGAAGCTGGTCGCCGTCTGGCGCGGCGAAGCGGAAGATTCGGTGCTCGACCGCTACGAGCGGCAGCGCCGGCAGATGGCGCTGGATTTCGTGCAGCAGTCGACCATCCGGAACCGGGAGACCCTGATGGAGACCGACCCGGTGCAGCGGCAGAAGCGGCACGACGAGATGCGCCGCATTGCCGACGACCCGGCGCGGGCGCGGGAATTTCTGCTGCGCAGTTCGATGATCGCCGGTCTGCGCGAAGCCGAGGCGATCCCTTGATCTATGGAAATATATTGCATAGTATGTAATATATTTCGTAATTAGCCCAGCTAGTTCCGGAAGGAGAACAATATGGTCGATTCGATCGGTCACCGCATGAAATTCGGCGTCATCGCGCCGTCCACCAACACGGCCGTGCAGCCGGAGTTCGATTCCTTTCGGCCTTACGGCGTGACCAACCATTTCGCCCGCATCCACATCCCGGACAATCCGGTGCGCAACGACGACGATTTCAATCAACTGATGGTCGATATCCGGGCCGAGCTGATGGTGGCGATCGACCGGGTGGTCACCTGCTCGCCGGGCGCCGTGATCATGGGCATGTCGGCCGAGACCTTCTGGGACGGGCTCGAAGGCTCGAAGATCTTCCACCGGAATTGCGAGGCGCGTGCCGGCGTGCCGGTCTCGATGGGCTCCGACGCCTGCCAGGCGGCGCTGCGCAAATACGGCGACATCAAGCGGATCGGCGTCATCACGCCCTACATGCCGGTCGGCGACGAGAATGTCCGCAAGTTCTTCGAGGATTGCGGCTTCGAAGTGGTCAATCTCAAGGGCCTGAAATGCGCCAGCCCGCAACTGATCGCCCATGTCTCCGAACGGGAACTGCGCGATTCGATCGTCGAGGTAAACGACAGCCAGGTCGAGGCGATCGTCCAGGTCGGCACCAACCTTGCCATGGCGCGGGTCGCGGCGATCGCCGAATTCTGGCTCGACAAGCCGGTGATCGCGATCAACACGGCGACCTACTGGTGGTCCCTGCGCCAGCAGGGCATTGAGGATAAGGTCTACGGCTGGGGCAGCCTGATGCAGGACTATTAAGGGCGATTTTCCGGCCCGGACGCAAGCCTTCTCCCCTCACCCCCCGGTATCCAGGCGGAACGCCTCGCGGTGGCGGACGATGCGGCCGGCGACCGGGGTGGGGAAATGCCCGGCGAGCAGGATGGAATCGGTATCGGCCAACCGTTCGATCATAGCGGTGCGGCTTTGAGCCGACATCGCCGGGTCTTCGCAGAAGGCGCTCGACAAGCCGGGGTCGCAGAGCTGCAGGGGCGTGTGCATGGTGTCGCCGCACAGCAGGGCGTGGCGGCCGCCGTCCTTCACATTCACATTGACGTTGCCCGGCGTATGGCCGAAGGCGGGCTCCAGCCAGATGCCATGGTCGAGCTCGTGGTCTGCCTCGACCAGCACCGCCCGCCCGGCCTCCACGACGGGCAGAACGCTGTCGTCGAAGCTGCCGTGGTTGGGCGGCTCCTGCGCGCCTTCGGCCTTTGCGCGGCGGGCTTCGGCCTCCCAGAACTCGTACTCCCGGCGCGCGAAGACATAGCGGGCGTTGGGGAAGGTCGGCACCCAGCGGCCGTCGACCAGCTGCGTGTTCCAGCCGACATGGTCGGCGTGCAGATGGGTGCACATCACCACGTCGATGTCTTCCGGCGCGACGCCGGCCGCGCGCATGGTGTCGAGGAACGGGGTTCGCTGCCGGTGCCACATCGGCCGGTGCGGCCGGTCTTTGTCGTTGCCGACACAGCAATCGACCAGGATGGTGCGGCGCGGCGTGCGCAGGACGAGCGCGTGAAAGGCCATGATCAGCTTGCCGTCCGGCGCAACGAAGCGGGGCGTCAGCCAGTCGGCGTTGGCGTCGACCAGCTCCTGCGTCGCGCCCGGCAGGATGAAATCGAAGTCGGCGAAGGCGCCTTCGGCCTCCACGATCCGGTCGATGACGATGTCGCCGATAACCTGGGTTTTCATGATCGGGTCTCCGCGCCGCGCGCGCCTCGATCGGAGGCAGGTGCTCCGCTACAGGATTCCGGGCTTTTCGTGGTGCCGGTCCCGGGCACCGGCGGCGGCTTCGTCCGGCGGCAGCGAATCGTCCCACAGGCGCGCGATATAGCGCTCCGCGGTATGGCCGTTCGAGCGGTCCGAGCACAACCACAGGATCGGCGCGCGCATGATCTCCGGCCGCAGCAGTCCGCCGTCAGCGCCGCGCTTGTGTTTCATTTCCGGCAGGATGGCGGTGTCGGTCGCGCCGCCGGGCAGGAAGACGTTCACCGTCACGCCCGTGCCGTCCAGATCCTGCGCCCAGACCCGGCTCATCGCCTCCAGCATCGCCTTGCTCGGCCCGTAGGGCGAATAGCCGACGCGCACGATGGTCACGTCGCTGGTCGAGACGTTGACGATCTTGCCGAAGCCCTGCCCGATGAAACGGGGCGTGAAGGCGCGCGCCATGTTGAAGACGCCATTGATGTTAGTGTCGACGATCTCGCGCCAGCCGTCGAGCGGCGCCTCCCAGAATTTCGGCCGCTCCTCGACATAGTTCGGATGGACCAGCTTCATGCCGCGCCCGGCGTTGTTGACCAGGCAGTGCACGGCCCCGAAGGCGTCCAGCGTCCGTTCGAGGACGCGCAGGCAATCCTCGTAATTGCGCACATCCGCCTGCGCCGCGATCAGCCGGCCGGGCCCGGCCAGCGCCGCAGCCCGCGCCTCGACATCGGCCAGCTCGCCGGCCTCGCGGGCGCTGGTCACCGCCACCCGCGCGCCGGCGCCGACCAGGGCGAGCGCCATCTCGAGGCCGAGGCCCCTGCCGCCGCCGGTGACGACGGCGACACGATCCTTTAGCGACGGGTAGAGATCGGCCGCGGCTGTCATCAGTGTTCCCGGAGCAACCGTCCGAAGCCGTCGAGCCGGTCGTCGATCCCGGCGCGGCGCAGCGCGAACCAGAAGGTTGCCGTGTTGCTGCTGACGACAGGCTTGCCGGTTTCGGCTTCCAGCCTTTCGATCGCGTCCAGCGTCGCCAGATCGGTGCAGGACAGCAGGATCGCCTGCGCCTCCGGCCGGTCGACGCGCTTCGCCAGGGCATAGACCTCCTCGGGCCGGATGCGCGCGATGTTGCGGTGCTCCTGCGGCCCGCCGGCGCCGTAACCGAAGCCTTCCTCATGGATGACCGCGACGCCGTGGTCGGCCAGGAAGCGGACCTCGTGGGCATTGAGCGCGCGGTCATAGGGCGTGCCGAGCGCCACCTTCGTCGCGCCGAGGGCGCGCAGGGCTTCGACGATGGCCTGCGCCGTCGTCACTGCCGGCCGCCCCGTACGTTCGGCCATGAAGTCCGGCAGACCTTCGACCGGGCTGACCATGGACCCGGCGGTGCAGCCATAGGCGATCAGGTCGACGCTCGCCTGGGCCAGATCGCCGGCATAGCGCTCGACGTCGGCGTAGAGCGCCGTCTTGCCGGCTTCGCTCGCCGTATCGAGATGCAGCGGCATGCGCGCGGCATGGATCGTCACGCCGGGCGGCGTCATGCGCGCCCATTCGGCCTCGTTGGCGGTGTTGGTGGGCGGGACGATAACGCCGATCTTGGCTCGTGTGCCGTAAACGGTCGGATCGTCGATGCGGTCCAGCCGCATGGCGCCGGCTACTCGGCAGCCTGTGCCGGCGCGCCTGCGAGGGCGCCGATGACCTCGTCGGTCGTCATGACGTCGGCGAAGTTGATCGACATGCTGGTCAGGCTGGCGTTGTGGATGGCGTCGGTATAGGTCGCGTTGCCGTCGGTCACCATGATGACATGGAAGTTGCGCATCATGGCGTCGCGCGCGGTCGCTTCGCAGCAGACGTTGGTGAGCGTGCCGGTTACCGCCAGGGTATCGATGCCCCGGGAGCGCAATTGCGCCTCGATGTCGGAAGATCCTTGGATGAAGGCGCTGAAGCGCCTCTTGACCGACCGCATGTCGCCGTCTTCGGCCTCCATGTCCGGCCAGAGGGGATGGCCTTCGGCGCCTTCCATGAGCTGCCGCGCGATCCGCTTCGCCATCTCCGGGCTGACGGTGCCGCCCAGGAAGGACGACCATTCGGTGAAGATGTTCTCGTCGAAGGTGGTGGTGACCCAGACGACCGATCCGCCGGTCGCCCGGAAAGCGGCCGCGAGGCGATTGATGTTGGGCACGATTTCGCGTGCCATCGGCACTTCCGAAGGCAGACCCGGCTTGAGAAATGCCGTCTGCATGTCGACCACGACCAGAGCGGTGCGCGCAGGATCGAGCGTGTCGTGGACATGGAGGCGGCCGCCGCGCCGCGCCTTGATAAACCGGACGGCATCCGGATGGATTTCGGTTTTGTGCATGACGCTCTCCTCTCCCGGCCCGCCGGACTGGCGGCGCGTGACGACGGACGCGGACGATAAAAGGCGACAATCCGCGCCGTGTCCAGCGTTAGCCTGCCGCTTCGCGGTGAAATGCGCCCGCCACGGGCTGTCGGGCCGGCCTCTCCGCTATTGGCGGCGGAAGCGCGACAGCCAGGGAGTTTGCAGCGTAATCGCGTCATAGAGGAGCTGGCTGCCGGAGCCCAGGAGCCCCAATGAAATGATCCCGACAACCATCAGCGGCGTCTGGAGGTTGAGTCGCGAATCCATGATGAGGAAGCCGATGCCCTTGTCGACGGCGATGAATTCGGCGGAGACCAGTGCGATGTAGGCAAAGCCGATGCCGTTGCGCATGCCCAGGAGAACGTAGGACGCGGTGGACGGCAGGATGATGCGATAGAAGACCTGAAGCTGCGACAATCCCAGGCAGCGCGCTGCGCGCAGCCGCACCTTTGGAACCTCGCGCACCCCCGTCATGGTGCTGACCGTCACCACCACCCAGGTGATGTAGGCGATAATCAGCAGCTTGGGCAGTTCGCCGATCCCGAACCACAGGATCATGATCGGAACGAGGGAAATCGGCGCCACGCCCTTGAGGAATTCGAAGATCGGCCCGACAACCGCGTCGACGCCGCGCAATTCCCCCAGGAGGAGCCCCGTCGCGATTCCCGCGACGACCCCGATCGCCCAGCCCCAGCCGACCCGCCACAGGCTGATCCGGATCGATTCCCACAACAGGCCGGACTCTGCCTTTGCAACGGCCTCCTGCCACACCGCGTGGGGATGCGGCAGCTGGACCTCGGAGACCAGCGTGCCGCTGGCGACCGCCCAGACCGCAAGCCCCGTCAGGATCGACAGGGTGGCGACGACGGCGGTCCGCCGGATTCCGTGGCCGGGCATCGCCATGTCCTCAGACCCGCCGCCTCACCGACCAGCGCGGCATGAAGCGCTCGATGGCGAACGCGATGCCCCGGTCGAACAGGATGCTAAGAATGCCGAGGCCGAAAATCCCGATGAAGATCAGCGTCGGGTCGTAATTCTGGCGCCCGCGGATGATGAGATAGCCGAGGCCGCTCGCGGCGCCGAGCATTTCGGCCGCGACGACGACCATGATGCACAATCCCGTCGCCGTCCGGACGCCCGCCAGTATGGCGGGAAACGACGACGGAACAACGACCCGAAAGAAGGCCGAGGCGCCGAGGACGCCCAGCGTGTTCGCCGCCTTGATGCGCAGGCGGGGAACCTGCGCCACGCCGCCCCGGGCGTTCAGGGCGACGACATACACGCCAACGTAGAAGACGAGCGAGTAGCGGGCGAGTTCGGTCACCCCGAACCACAGAAGGGCGAACGGAATGAGCGCGATCGCCGGCGTGGAGTTCGCCATGCGCATATACGGATCGAACCAGGCGTTGACGTCGCGCGACGCGCCCATCGCGCAGCCCAACACCGCGCCGAGCGGCATCCCCACGGCAAGCGGAACCAGGAGGCGCTGCAGGGTGGCGCCGAGATGCTCGAACAGCTCGCCGGTCTCCGTCATGTACGCAAGGCCGCGCATGACATCCATCGGCTCCGGGAAAAGCAGCGGCGTACCGACGAAGGCGGCGGCGACCTGCCAGAGGATGAAGAACAGGAGGATTCCGTAAAGCGGGCCGAATCTGCCGGGCCGGATCAACGGGCTTCTCCCCGCCCGGCGTCGCCCGCATCCTGGACGTGGCCGATCAGCGCTTCGACGCGCCGGTATGCGGCGATGAACGCCGGATCCGCCGGGTCCCGCTCGTCCGGCAGCCCGGGCCGGAACGTATCGAGGATCCGGGCGCCGGGACCCGATGACAGGACCGTCACGTCGGTCGCCAGGATCAGCGCTTCGGAAATGTCGTGGGTGACGAAAATCACCGTCTTGTGCGTGCGCTGCCACAGGTCCTTGAGTTCGTACTGCATACGCCGCCGCGTGATCGCATCCAGCGCCGCAAACGGTTCGTCCATGATCAGTACATGCGGGTCCATGACCAGACCTCGCGCGATCTGCACGCGCTGCTTCATGCCGCCCGACAGTTCAGAGGGAAACTTGTGGGTGTCCTTGTCCAGGCCGACCAATTCGAGGGCCTCGAGAGCCCGGGTGCGCCGCTCCCTACGGTTGCGGACGAAATTTCTGAGGCCGAACTCGGCGTTTTCCTGGACCGTGAGCCACGGAAACAGGGCGTTGCCGATATCCTGGAAGATGACGACCCGGTCCGGTCCCGGCCCGCGGACGGGAGAGTCGTCGAAGGCGATGGTTCCGCCGGTCGGCTGTTCGAAGCCGGCGATCAGGTCGACCAGCGTGCTCTTGCCCGAGCCGCTGGGGCCGAGGATGCACATGAACGCGCCCCGATCGACGGTGAGGTCGATGTTCGAAAGGATAACGGAGCCGCGCGCGAATTGCTTGCACAGCCCCGAAACCCTCAGCCGTTTCCAGTCGTCATCCATCGGCGAAGCTCGACCCGCCGCCGGGCAGGGCGGCGGGCCGCCCGGCCGCCTACATGCCCTTTACGAGGTTCGGGTCCAGCTTCTTGATATACGACCAGTCGGCCGCCTTGTTCCAGTCGACCGGGCTTTTCAGGATGCCGAGCCCCTGCAGAAACTGCTCGATGTTGCGCATTTGCGTGCGGAAGGCGTTGTCGCTGACCAAATCCCACTTCTGTCCGCCCGAGACGTGCTCGACCAGCTTCACCGGCAGTTTGGTGAACTTCGCCACCGCCTCGAAGGCTTCCTTCGGGTTATTGGTCAGGAAGTCGGAGCCCTTCTTGATGGCCCGCATGAAGGCATCCATCTCGCCCTTGGGCGCCGATTCGAGATATTTCCGGGACGCCAGCAGGCCGCTGTAGAACGAGTAGCCCAGGTCGCCCGAAGTCGCCAGGATCTTGAACTTGTCGCTCAGCCCCATGATTTTCTGGTCGAACGGCTTCCACAGCGACACGGCGAAGACGTCGCCTTTGACCAGTGCGGGAACCTGGTCGAACGGCGCGAGATGAACCATCTCGACGTCTTTGACAGTGAGCCCGCCCGATTTCAGATACTGTTGCAGCATGAACTCCGACGCCGACTTGCGGAACAGGCCGATCTTCTTGCCCTTGAGGTCCGCGGGGCCCTTGACGGTCTTGGGGCCCATCATGAAGACCATGTGATTGTTGTCGGAGAACTGGGTGACGATCACCGCATCGCCGCCTGCTCCCATCATGATCATGGGCTGATCGCCGGTGACCAGGAACTGGGCGCCGCCCGAGCGGAAGGCCTCTGCCGCCGCAACGCCGGCCTGGAATGTGCGCACGGTGACGTCGAGGCCCTCCTCCTTGAAATAGCCCTTGACGAACGCCACGAACGGCGGCGCGAAGACGGGGCTGACGCCCGAGAAAACGTTGATCTTGGTGCCCGCCGATGACGGAACCGCGGCAAAGGCCACGCCGGCCGCCGCGACCAGTGCGAGTGCAATACGTCTCATGGTTCGTTCCCTTCCCTTGCTGAATGACCGAAACGCACGGCCCGAAACGGCCGCTTCGATCCATACACGTCTCTGATCGGCAGTTTGCGCTCCGCTCCCGCCGGCGCGCTCAGATTTGCGGTTTGCAGCTCGCGTCTCCGAAACCCATCCGTTCGGGCGGAAAGGCATCGTCGATGTCGGTGGCTTTCCAGTTGAGCTCGATGGGGTGCGCGCACTCGACGAAAGTGATCAGCAGGTCGAATAGCGTCCGCTCCTCGTCCGGCAGCGCCGCGAGGTCGAAAGTCTTCAGATAGTCGGCAATCTCCTCCGCCCGCGGCGCCATGGCGTCGTAGAACGCTCGCAGCGCCTCGATCGACGTCGCCATCTGATGTAAGAAACGGTCGCGTTCGTTGCTCAGCGCCCACTCGGCCACGAACGGCTCGAGGTCGGCGAACCGATCCGGCAGCTTTTTCATGGCTCGGCCACCATCCGGTCGACCGCCGAAAAGTGTTTCTGCAGCAGAAGCTCCTGCTGCGAGAGAACGATGTCCGTCATGGCGCCGGACTTGAACTGCCGGTGGACGTTCTCCATCACGCCGACATCCTCGCGGAACACCTCGCGTAGGATGGTCCGGAAATAGGCGTGCGCCATGTGGTCGTCGACCGATTTGGCCTCGTAGGCGTAGTAGTCGATCGTGACGTGGGTGCGGTTCTCGTCGATCGGCCAGAACCACCCGACCGTGTGAAAATCCCCGGCGGCCACGATGTAGATATTCGGGAAGATTTCGATGATGTCGTGCAGCCAGTTCCTGATGCGCAGCGGGTTGACGCCGGGCGGCAGATCGCGGTCCGCCGTGATGTTGGGCGTAAAGGTCGGGTACATCGGCCGCCCGCGGCCGTAGGAAATTCCCTCGGCCAGGGTGGGCTTGTGATCGATGCTGCCCTCGACCGAATAGAGGCCGTGGTATTTCGAGACCCCGATATAGGGGCGGTGGCGCTCGGGATTCTGCGGCCCGCCCTGATAATCCGGCACCGTCGCCCGGTGGACGTAGAGCGCGTGATACCCTTCCGAGAACGCGTTCATGACCACGTTCCAGTTGCATTCCAGGTCGATGGTCTGGTTCGCGACCTTCTGCCGGCCGTGGAAATAGCCGCGGAAGCCATCGTACCAGGAGTCCATCCACTCCCGGAGCGTCATGCGCGGTTGCCTGTCGAAGTTGACGAAGACGAAGTCCTCCCAGACTTCGGTATGGAGCGGGATAAGGCCGAGTTCCGCTTCGTCGATGCCCTTGAACTGCGTGCGGTCCGTCACCGCGGCGAGGCGGCCGTCGTTGAAATAGGTCCAGCCGTGAAAACCGCAGGTGAATTTCCGGGCGTTGCCCTCCGCCTCGGTCACCACGCGGTTGCCCCGGTGGCGGCACATATTGTGGAAGGCCCTGACCTCGCCGTCCGAACCGCGGGCGACGATCAGGCAGGTGTTCAGGGGCGGCACCTCGCGTGCGACATAGTCATTCGGGTTCGGGATATCCGAGGCGCAGGCGACCATCAGCCACCCGCGGCGATACACCTTGTCGACCTCCTGCCGGTAGAACTCCGGCGTCAGGCGTTCGTAAAAGTTGATCCGGTTGCTCAGGCCGGTCAGGTCGCCGGCGAAGGTCGTGGTCGTCTTCTCGGTCATGAGGCTTGCGCTGTCGATCTCCAGGACAGGCCGGTCCGGCGGCGTCTCGGATTTGCCTTTTGCGAATCAATACGTCGGAGCGATTGATCGAAGAGGCAAAAAGCGCCTAAATTCCACCAGGTGGAACATGGGGGCTGCTGTGGCGCTTCGATCCGCAAAGCCGGTCCGGGCCCTGAAGCGCGGGATCCTCGTCATGCGCGCCCTCGATACCCACGGCGCCATATCGCTGGAGGAGCTGAACCGGTGCACGGGAATCGCGAAGGCAACCCTGAGCCGCATCCTGCTGACGCTCAAGTCGGAAAACCTCGCGACCCAGCGTATTGCCGACAAGAAATGGGTTGCCGGCCCGTCGATCGGAACGCCATCTCCGGAGGGCATCGCCCGGAAGCTGTTGGTCCAGGTTGCGATTCCCGAACTGACGAAGCTCTGCCGTAAGGTTATCTGGCCTTCGGACTTGGCCGTCCGTTCCGGGCTTTGCATGGTTCTGGTCGAGACGAGCCGCCCCGAAACGCCGCTGATGTTCAACAAGCTGTCGGTCGGGTTTCAGGCGGACTTTCTGCTTTCGGCGACCGGCCGGGCCTATCTGGCTTACTGCCCGGAAGCGGAAAGGCGCGAAATCCTCGACGAACTCGGCAAACGGCCGCGATACGATTTCCTGTTCAAATCCGGCCAGATGACCGCGGTTCTCGAGAGTGTCCGCGAGCGGGGCTACGGTTATCGCGATTCCCGGTGGGGCGGCCGGATCGGCACATTCAGGACCGAGTATGACGATGGACTCGACGCGATCGCCGTTCCGATCGGGCATGACGACGGGATACTCGGCTGTCTGAACATCACCTGGATCAGGTCGCTGCTACCGCAGAAGGAGATCGTCCGGCGCAACCTGCGCGACCTGAAGGATGCGGCCGGCCGTATCTCAACGCTGTTCGACCACGAGACGGCGGCCCGAACCGCCGGTCCGGGCACGGCCGGAGAAAACTGGATCCGGGGCGCTTCTCCCGTTACCCCACCGCCCGGTCGAGCACAGCCTTGAGCAGCACCTCGGCGCCGGCAGCGCAGTCTTCCGGGGTGGCGTTCTCGATCTCGTTGTGGCTGATGCCGTCCTCACAGGGGATGAAGATCATGCCGGTCGGCGCGATCCGCGCGATGTAGACCGCGTCGTGGCCGGCGCCGGAGACGATGTCGCGCCAACTGTGGCCGCCCTGCTCGGCAGCTGTGCGCACGGCGGAAACGCAATCCTCGTCGAAAGGCTGCGCCGGAAACTCCCAGAAATCCACGATATCGACGGTGCAGCCGGCGGCCTCGGCGATCTCTTCGAATTCGGCGCGCAGCCGGTCGTTCATCGCCGCCAGCGTGTCGTCGTCCGGATGCCGCATGTCGACGGTGAAGAAGACTTTTCCGGGGATCGTGTTGCGCGAGTTCGGGCTGGCGTCGACGAAGCCGACGGTGGCGCAGGCGTAGGGCGGGAAGGCGTGGCCCAGCCGGTTGATCGCGTCGATCATCCGGGAGGCCGCGACCAGCGCGTCCCTGCGCAACGGCATCGGCGTGGGGCCGGCATGGGCCTCCTGCCCGGTCACGGTGATCTCGTACCAGTGCTGGCCCTGCGCCCCGGTGACGACGCCGATGGTCTTCTCCTCGTTCTCGAGGATCGGGCCCTGCTCGATATGGGCCTCGAAATAGGCGCCGACCTCGCGGCCGCCGACCTCGGCCGGCCCGTCGTAGCCGATGCGTTTCAGTTCGTCGCCCAGCAGGTCGCCGGTGACGTTGTCGGGCCGGGAGAGCATCTCTTCCTCGCTGAACACGCCGGCGAAGGCGCCGGAGCCCATCATGGGCGGCGAGAAGCGGCTGCCCTCCTCGTTGGTCCAGGCGACGACCTCGACTGGCGCGTCGGTCTCGATCTCCAGGTCGTTGAGGGTGCGGACGACCTCCAGCCCGGCAAGCACGCCGTAGGCGCCGTCGAACTTGCCGCCGGTCGGCTGGGAATCGAGATGGCTGCCGGTCATCACCGGCGGGCGCGACTCGTCCTTGCCGGGTCGGCGGGCGAAGATGTTGCCGACCCGGTCGACGCGCACCGTGCAGCCGGCGGCTTCGCACCAGCGGATGAACAGGTCGCGACCCTCCCGGTCGAGGTCTGTGAGCGCGAGCCGGCATACGCCGCCCTTCTCTGTCGCGCCGATCTGCGCCAGTTCCATCAGGGAGTCCCACAGCCGGTCGCCGTTGATCGTCAAGTTCTGCATGGCCGAAATCCCCGCAATGTCGCTGCATCCCGCCGTTGCAATAGCGCTGGGGGCCGCCCGGCCGCAACCGGCATCTTGCGCCCGTCTTGCCTTCGGCGGTGCGGGGCGGATAGTAACGGGCGCCATGAACCTCGCTGCCTTCCTGCACCGCACCGCCCTGCTGAACCCGGACGCCACCGCGCTCGGCCGCGGCCTTGCGCGAATTGCGACCTACCGAGAGTTCGCCCGGCAGGTCGCGGTGCTGGCCGGGCAGATGACCGGCCGGCTCGGCCTGCAAGAAGGCGACCGGGCGGCGATCGTCATGGCCAACGTGCCGGACTATATGACCGTCAAATATGCCTGCTGGCATGCCGGGGTCTGCGCTGTGCCGGTCAATGCCAAGCTGCACCGCAAGGAATTCGCCTTCATCCTGGAGAACAGCGGGGCGCGGGTCTGCTTCACCAACGGCGAGAAAGAGGGTGCGATTGCCGGGCTCGACGGCGAGATCGCGACGCTGGAGCGCATCGTCTCCACCGACGGCGCGGACTGGCCCGCCCTGACGGACGGCGAGCCGGTCCCGATGGCCGAGGTCGAGCCCGACGATCCGGCCTGGCTGTTCTACACCTCCGGCACCACCGGGCGGCCCAAGGGCGCGATCCTCAGCCACCGCAACCTGGTCAGCCAGACCATGAACTATTTCGCCGATGTCGGCGAAATCGCGCCCGGCGACTGCATTATCCATTGCGCGCCGGCGTCCCACGGCTCGGGCTGCTACGGCATTCCCCATGTCGCGCGCGGCGCGGCCCAGGTGTTCCCGGAGTCCGGCGGCTTCGATCCGGCCGAGATGCTGGACCTGCTGCAAAGCTGGCCGGGCGCCACCTTCTTCTTCGCGCCGACCATGGTGGTGCGCCTGCTCAACCATCCGGGGCTCGCGGAGGCCGATACGTCCAACCTCAAGCTGATCGTCTATGGCGGCGGGCCAATGTATGTCGAGGATCTGCTGCGTGGGATCGATTTGCTCGGCCCGAAATTCGTCCAGATCTACGGCCAGGGCGAGGCGCCGATGACGATCACCGGCCTGACCCGCGCGATGCACGAGAACAGCGGCCATCCGCGCTACCGCGAACGGCTCGGCTCGGCTGGCGTGGCGCGCACCGACGTCGAGGTCCGGGTCGTGGATGCCGACGACAACCCCCTGCCGGCGGGCGGAATCGGCGAAGTCGTGTGCCGCGGCGACGTCATCATGCGCGGTTACTGGAACAATCCGGAGGCCACCGCCGCGACGCTCAAGGGCGGCTGGCTCCACACCGGCGACATGGGCGCCTTCGACGAGGACGGCTTCCTGACCCTCAAGGACCGCTCGAAAGACATGATCATCTCCGGCGGCACCAACATCTATCCGCGCGAGATCGAGGAGGTGCTGCTGAAGCATCCCGGCGTGCGCGAGGCCTCGGTGGTCGGCCGCCCGCACGATGACTGGGGCGAGGAGGTCGTCGCCTTCGTCGTGGCCGACGACGGGGTGGGCGGCGGCGGCCCGACGCCCGGGGCGCTCGACCGGCTATGCCTCGACAACATCGCCCGCTTCAAGCGCCCGAAGGACTACCGCTTCGTCGACAGCCTTCCGAAGAACAACTACGGCAAGGTGCTGAAGACCGAACTGCGCGCCCTGCTGGAGGCCGAGGCCGGCTGAACGCCGGCCGCAACTGCCGTCGTTCGGGGGCGGCAAAATGGTCCTTGGCCCGGCGCTGCATCGCCCGCAAGCAACCGGCACCTACGCGCTTAGACGGGGAGCAGCATGACGGAGACGATGCGCGCCGCCTTTCTGGAGGGGCATGAGGGGATCGGCAGCCTGACGGTCGGCAGGCGGCCCAGGCCGGAGCCGGGCCACGGCGAGGTGCTGATCCGGATTGCGGCGGCGGGCCTGAACCGGGTCGATCTCTACATGGCGAACGACGGCTCGGGTTTCCGCCACGAACTGCCGATCACGCTGGGCGTCGACGGCGCCGGAGTCATCGAAGCGCTCGGCCCCGGTTGCACTGCCCGCCGCGTCGGTGAGCGGGTGGTGATCTACCCAGCGCGCTACGGACTCGACGAATTCACCCGGCGCGGCGATCAGATGCTGTCCTTTTCGCGCGCCATCCCCGGCGAGAATATCGACGGCTGCTTTGCCGACTATATCGCGATGCCGGAGGTCTGCGCCTTCCCGATCGCCGACGATCTCGGCTTCGTCGAGGCGGCGATGCTGCCGACTGCCTATCTGACCGCTTGGCGCGCGGTGACCACGGCGGGCCGGGTCGGTTCGGCGGACTGGGTGTTGATCCACGGCGTCGGCGGCGGCGCCTCGACGGCGGCGTTGCAGTTCTGCGCCCTGCGCCGGGCCAAGACGATCGTCACCTCGTCCTCGGACGCCAAGCTGGCCGCGGCGCGGGAGCGCGGCGCGACCCACACGGTCAACTACCGCGAGCAGGACGTGCTGGCGGAGGTACGCCGGATCACGGAGAGGCGCGGTGTCGACGTGGTGATCGAGAATGTCGGCGCCGACACCTGGAGCACCTCGCTCAAGGCGTTGACCGGCGGCGGCCGCCTCGTCGTGTTCGGCGCGACCACCGGGCCGAACCCGCCGGCCGATCTGCAACGGGTGTTCATCCGCCAACTGCACATCGTCGGCGTGACCATCGGCAATTTCGAGGAATTCCGCACCTTGGTCGACGCCGCCGAGCGCAAGCTGTTCGTCCCGGTAGTCGACCGGGTGGTGCCGCTGGAGGACGTGCGGGAGGGCCTCGCCTATCTCGAATCCGGCCGGCAGACCGGCAAGATCGCCGTCGCCATCGATCCTGCGCTGTGCGGCTGACGGCCTCAGGCCGCTTTCTCCTCCTCCTGTTGCAGCGCGAAGATTGAGGTGTAGCCCTTCGACCAGTCCGGCGGGATCAGGCACGGCCGAGGGTCGAACTCCGCCCAGCGCGCGGCCTCGCCCCGGATCACGCTGTTGGACAGCGGGATATTGTCGACGATGCCGGGGAACAGGGTGACCGCGTCGGCCGCCGCATAGGTGTGCAGCAGGAGCGGTCGCGACCGGCTCGAATCGTTCGGCATCGAGCCGTGGACCATCCGGCAGTTGTGGACGGTGACCGACCCGCGCGGCCCCTTCAGCCAGACGACGTCGCCGAGCCGCACCTTCGGCAAATCGCGGTCGTGGATCGCGCCGGCCCACTGGCCGTCGTCGCCGTACAGGTCGAACAGCTCCTCCTCATGGCTGCCGGGGATCACGCCCATCGGTCCCATCTCGTCATCCACATCCTCCATGTAGACGCCGATGGTGAGCGGCGAATAGTTGGAATGGGGCCAGAACTGGATGTCCTGGTGCCACTTCACCTCCTCGCCGCCATCGGACCATTTGAAGTTCAGCTTGGAGTGGTGGAACTTGACGTTCGGGCCGAGCAGGTCTTCGGCGAGGTCGACGATCGGCCCGCGCAGGCCGAATTCCTCGAGCACCGGATCCTGCGTCACCGGATGGTTGAGCCGGCGCAGCCGCGGACTCTCCGCCGTGTGGGCCGGCTCCAGGTCGAAAACGTCGTTCGACGCCGTGCATTTCCGGCTGTCTTCGATAAAGCGGTGCGTCACGGCCCACAGCCGGTCCAGCCAGTCGCCGGAGACGAAGCCGTCGAGATGCAGATAGCCGTGCTCGAAATAGAAGCGGCGCTGGGCGTCGCTCAGCACCTTCGCCGGATGTTCGAGAACCTTGTCGGGCGTCATGGCAAATCCTTCCCTGGGCGGCGTGTCCCGGTTCGGGAGGCGCGCACCTCGCATCCATTGCGGCGGCCGGCGGGCGAGTCCGGAACCCACAGGCTGCCACGGCGGGCGCAAAAAGGGAACGCCCGTACCGCCCCTGTACCGATGGGCGCTCTTGATGTAGCCTGCATCCGGCGCGGCCGATTTCGGTTCGCTCTCTCGAACAGGCTTGCGACATGGGGCTGTCCAACACCGGTTCGCAACCGGCGCTTGCCGTGGCCGGCGACGGAACCGGCGACATCCGGGCGTCGCTCACCTTCATGGTGCGCCAGAACGGCGCGCCCTATTTCCTGAGTTCGGCGCTGACCGGCGGCCCGCCGGAATACCGCTTCCGCACCGAAGCGCGCACGGTAACGATCCGCGACGTCCGGCCCGGGGCCGACCGCCTGTCGGTCGAGCGCGAGGGGTTCCAGCTGATCCGCCACCGGACCTCGGTCGGCGACCTGTACGACGACGCGGCGGTCGCCGGCCCGTACAGCCGCGAGGTCGAGGCCCTGCTGTGCGAGACGACCGGGGCTTCGCGCGCCGTCGTCTTCGACCATACCCGCCGCTCGGACGCGGAGGACGGCGCCGCCAACCCGGACGGATCGCGCGGCCCGGCGCGCATCGTCCATGTCGATTACACCGAGGCATCGGGGCCGGTGCGTGCCGCCGACGTCCTGGGCGGGGAGACGGTCGAACGCATCCTCGGCGCCGGCGGGCGCCTTGCCGAAATCAACGTGTGGCGCCCGATCTCGGGACCCGTGCGCCGCTCGCCGCTCGCCGTGGCGGACGCGCGCAGCATCGACCGGGCCGACCTGATCGCCACCGAGCAGAGGTTTCCCGGCCGCACCGGCGAAATCTACATGCTCGTTCACGCACCGGCGCAACGCTGGTGCTGGGTCTCCGGCATGACCCGGGACGAAACGCTGCTCCTCAAGGGCTGGGACAGCCTCGACGACGGCCGGGCGCGCTTTACGCCCCACGGCGCCTTCCGTCTGCCGGACCGGGATCCGGACGCGCCGCCGCGCGAGAGCATCGAAACGCGCGCCTATCTCGTCTTCGACGAACAAGGGCCGGGAGACGGACCCTTGTAATTCCGGGAATGCATCAAGAGGGAAGGAGTATCTGCCATGGCCCGCCACAAGCATGTCATCAACGTCAACGATGTCGAGCCCAAGGAAATCGCGGTCGCCGACAAGTTCCACCACATCGTCCGGGGGCTCGGCAGTTCGACCGGCAACGTCGAGCTGGGCTGCAGCCATTTCCGGGTCGCGCCCGGTATGTACGCCTTTCCCAGGCATTCGCACATCCGCAACGAGGAGGCGCTCTTCATCCTCGAAGGGAGCGGCACGCTCACCATCGGAGAGGACGAGATCGTGGTCTCGGCGGGCGACTACGCGGCCTTGCCGGTCGGCCGGCACCTGGCCCACAAGCTGGTCAACACGGGCGATTCCGACCTCGTCTATCTGTGCCTGTCGACCAACCACATGCCCGAAATCACCGAATACCCGGATTCGGGCAAGGTCGGCGTGCTCGGCGGGGCGGACTGGAACCGGGGGCTCGCCGAGTTCTACGAGGGCAAGGACATCCACGACGAATATTTCTTCCGGTTCTACCAGGGCGACACCCACGTCAACTATTTCACCGGCGAGATCGACGAATAGGTTCAGCCCCGGCCCGAAGGCGGCCGGACTTCAGAACTCGATGACGATCTTGCCGAAGTGGCCGGCCGCCTCCATGCAGCGGTAGGCGGCCGGCGCGTCGGCGAAGGCGAAGCGCCGGTCGATGACCGGCTTCAGGCCGCCGGCCGCGATGGCGGCGTTCATGTCCAGGAACATCGCCCGGCTGCCGACATAGATGCCGTGCAGGCGGACCGACTTGCGCAGGACCGGGATAGGGTTGACGGCGCCCTGGGTCAGCACGCCGATCATGGCGATATGGCCGCCGACCCGCACCGCCTCGATCGACTGCTCCAGGGTCCCGCCGCCGCCGACTTCCACGACATGGTCGACGCCGGCGCCGCCGGTCATCTCCCTGGCCGCCTCGGCCCAGTCCGGCGTGTCGGCGTAGTTGATCGTCTGCCACGCGCCCATGCGGCGCGCCCGCTCCAGCTTGTCGTCGCTCTTCGACGTGACGATCGCCCGCGCGCCCATGAGCGCGCAGAACTGCAGCGCGAAGATCGAAACCCCGCCGGTGCCGAGCAGCAGCACCGTCTCCCCGGCCTTGAGGCCGCCGCTGACGACCAGCCCGTTCCACGCCGTCAGCGCGGCGCAGGGCAGGGTGGCCGCCTCGGCGTAGTCCAGATGTCCGGGGACGGGGACGACGCCGTGGGCATTGAGTACGACCTCTTCGGCCAGCATGCCGTCGATCGGCCCGCCCTGGGCGCTCGCCATGGCCGCCGCCGAGATCGCGCCCGCGGCCCAGTCCTGGAAGAAGCAGCCGGCGACCCGGTCGCCGACCGCGAGGCCGGTGACGCCCGCACCGAGCGCCGTCACGTCGCCCGCGCCGTCGGAATTCGGGATGCGCGGAAAGGCGATCCCGACCCGGCCCGGCGCCCGGACCGTGTTGAGGTCGCGATAGTTGATCGAATTGGCCCGCACCCGGACCCCGATCTGCCCCGGCCCCGGCACGGGCGCAGGCCGGTTGGCCTGTTCCAGGGCGTCGATGCCGCCGTCGCCGACGATTTGCCAGACTTTCATTCTGTTCCGTTCCTCGATCTCTGCACGCCCTGCCGGCCGGGCGGGGGGAGATATATTCGCGAACCCCATGGCTTGCCAAGCGGCGCGCGGCCGGACCCCTTCGGTCGAATTGACGGAAGGGGGACGTCCGGGCGGATAAGGGGTCGGACCGGCAAAACGGTTTTCATTCCTGTGTTTTTGGCTTCCCGCTCAAATAGTGTTTCCTTGTTTTTCAACGCGTTACCCAAATAGACAGACTGGTCTATCTTTCGAAAAAAACGCGAACCGGCTTTCCTGCCTTCCCCCTTTTTCGGCGGTCTCGCACCCGGCGACGACCCGCCGGAGCCGATAAATATTGTGCTTTTTCAAGCTGTTATCTCCTCGATTCCGTTCGTCTTTGCCCTTGCCGGTTCCGAAGGCAGCCCCTGGGCAAAGCCGACACTTTTGCGCTTGAAGGGAATGTAGTCCCACATTCCCGGTTCCGCACCTCCGAATCCCCGCCTCCGGGGCCGGTTTGGAACCTTCGCTCCCGGACGCGCGATCCCGCATCTCCGCGCCGGGCTGCCGCCCCGGCTTCCGAATCGGCCCCCGAAATCGGCCTGCGGCCGTCCGGCGCGGCGCGCGGGGGTGGGGAAGTGCCGCGATGTGTCATGGAATGTCATGATTCGTCATGGCGCTTCGGGCTCGCACCGAGCGCAACGCCGTGCCGCCCCGGACCCCGATCCGGGGCAGGCGTCCGGGGTGACAAGGGGGGTATCGGGTGTGTCATGAAATGTCATGATGTGTCAGGTTTTGTCATGTCCGGACATGGTCGGCCGATGGCGAGGCCGCGCTGCCCCGCCCGCGATTCCGGCCGAAGCGCACTTCCCACCCGTCATTTCGATCGGAGCGGCGTCAGCCGCGAAGTGGAGAAATCCGGCTGGCGACGGGGGCCGGGCAGAGGCACAGCCCTGTGGCGTCGCCGCTGCTTTCCGGGGGAGCGCCGATCGGGTTTCTCCCCTTCGGCTCCGCTCAGGGCAGGCTGCTCCGCCCCGGCCGGGGGCCGGGGCTCCGGTCGAAATGGCCTGCCCTGAGCGGAGCCGAAGGGACGGCAGGGGGAGGCGGTGCGATGTGTCATGGAATGTCATGAAATGTCATGTTCCGTTGCGATCCGCCGTCATGGCGCGCCGCGCTGCGGCTTTGACGGGCGCTGGCGCTCCGGCCGTCTTCCCGCTGCCGCCACTCGGCAGTTTGTTCATATAATGTTCGTGCTCCGGATGTCAAGGCCCTTGCGCGGCGCGGCGCCCGCGCGGCCGGCCGGGAACGCAGGCTTGATTGCAACGCAACCATTGAATACGTTTAGTGCCGCAAGACGGGGAAGAGGCGGGGCCATGGCCAGCATCACGATCCGCAATCTCGACGACGGGGTAAAGCGCGCCCTGCGCATCCGCGCGGCCGAACGCGGCCGGTCGAGGGCGGAGGAGGCGCGGACGATCCTGCGCGAGGCGGTCGCGGCCGGCGCCGGGCCGGAGCGCGGCCTCGGAACCGAACTCCGCGACCTGTTCGAGCCGTTCGGCGGCGTCGAACTCGACCTGCTGCGGCGCGAGCCGGTGCGCGAACCGCCCCGGTTCGATTGAGGCGTTTCGATTGAGGCGCTCCGATTGAGGCGTAGGGCGATGTGGGTGCTGGACACAAACGTCATTTCGGAAACGATGCGCGCCGGGCCGAGCTTTGACGTCATCGCCTGGCTGGATAGCCGCCCGGCCCGCGACCTGTTCGTAACGGCGGTGACGGAAGCGGAAATTTTCACCGGCATCGCGATGCTGCCCGAAGGACGGCGGCGCCGGAACCTCGCTGCGGTCGCCGAGCGCGCCTTCGGCGACACGTTCGCCGGCCGCGTGCTGCCCTTCGACAGCGCCGCGGCCCGCGCCTGTGCGGACATCGTCGCCGCGCGCCGCCTTGCGGGGCGGCCGGTCTCCATGGCCGACGGCCAGATCGCGGCGATCGCCCGCGCTCGCGGCATGGCGGTGGCGACCCGCAACGTCCCCGATTTCGAGGAGATGGGGATCGACGTGATTAACCCTTGGGCGGGCGGGTGAAGGGCCGCCCCGCAGATTTCCCGGCGCGGATTTCCCGGCGTGGCGCCGGCCGGGCCCGTCTGCTATGGTCCGGCGAGACACGCCAGCCCGACGGCCAGACTGCGGGCGGACGGCGACAGGAGAGGCGGGTCATGACCGGCTACGGCGACCGAATCACCATCGAACCCGGCAAGCGGGGCGGTCAGCCCTGCATCCGGGGAATGCGGATCACCGTTTACGATATCCTGGACTATCTCGCTTCCGGCATGTCCATTCGGGAGATTCTCGACGATTTCCCGTATCTTGCCGAGGAGGATATCCGGGCCTGCCTCGCCTTTGCCGCCGACCGCGAACGCAGGCTGATGTCCCTCCCCGCCGAGTGAAGCTGCTCTTCGACCAGAACCTGTCGCCCAGGCTCGTGCAGTTGCTCGCCGGCGTTTACCCCGGCTCCGCGCATGTCATGGATATCGGGTTGAGTGCTGCGGACGATCGCGCCATCTGGGCGTTCGCCCGCGAACGCGGCTTCGCAATCGTTTCCAAGGACGGGGATTTCCGGCAGCTGAGCTTTCTCGCCGGACCGCCGCCGAAGGTTATTTGGGTGCGTCTCGGCAACTGCACAACGGATGACATCGTTACGGCGCTGCGACAGCGCGCGGACGATCTCCGGGACTTCGCCTCGGCTCCGGAAGCCGCCTTTCTGGTCGTCGCCTGAAGACAACTGCGGCGATGCATCGAACCGGCCGCCGCCACTTTCGTCCTTCGCTCCCGACGCCTACCCCGTGAACTGCCGCTTCAGGCGCTGCCAGTCGGCCGGATAGTCCTTCTGGAGGGCGCCGCCGGTGAGCGCGTGGTCGGTGACCCGGTAGGGGTAGCGGCTTTCGAACATGAAGCTGATGCCGCCGTCGATATGCTGGGGCGACAGGTCGTGTTCGCTCGCCGCCTCGAAGCTCTCCGGCGACGGGCCGTGCGGGATCATGCAGTTGTGCAGGCTGGCGCCGCCGGGCAGGAAGCCCTTGGGCCTGGCGTCGTAGACGCCGTAGAGCAGCCCCATGAACTCGCTCATCGTGTTGAGATGGTACCAGGGCGGCCGGAAGGTGTCCTGGCCGACCAGCCAGCGCGGCGCGAAGACGACGAGGTCGGCGTTGGCGACGCCCGGCGTGTCGGAGCGCGAGGTCAGCACGGTGAAGATCGACGGGTCCGGATGGTCGAAGCTGATCGAGCCGAGGACGTTGAAGTCGCGCAGATCGTATTTGTACGGCGCGTGGTTGCCGTGCCAGGCGACGACGTCGAGCGGCGAATGGGCGAGCGCGCAGGCGTGGAAGGCGCCGCCGGCCTTCTGCACCAGCTCGAAATCGCCCCCGGCCTCCTCGTAGGCCGCCTGCGGATAGAGGAAATCCCGCGGGTTGGCGAGGCCGTTGGACCCGATCGGGCCGAGGTCCGGCAGGTCGAAGGGCGCGCCGTAATTTTCGCACAGATAGCCGCGCGACGGGCCGTCCGGCAGGTCGACGGCGATCTTGATGCCGCGCGGGATCACGGCGAAGTCGCCGGGCGTCAACTCCAGCACGCCGCATTCGGTGCGCAGGCGGACGTTGCCGGTTTCCGGCAACAGCACCATTTCGGCGTCCGTGTTACGGAAATAGCGCCGGTCCATCGAGGCGTTGGCGCGGTAGAGATGGACCGCCAGGCCGGCGCCGGCGGCCATGTCGCCGTTCCAGACATAGCTCGCCATGCCGTCGAGGAAGTCCGTGGGGGCCTCCGGCGCCGGCTGCGGCGACCAGCGGCACTGGGCATGCGGATACGTCCCGTCGGCCGACGGCGCGGTCAGCCAGAGCGGCAGGTCGATCCGCCGCCAGTCGCCCTGCGCCAGGACCGACGGCGCGATGCGGTAGAACCAGGTCCGCCGGTTCTGGGCGCGCGGGGCGGTGAAGGCGGTGCCGCTGATCTGCTCGGCATAGAGGCCGTAGGCCGGCCGCTGGGGCGAGTTGCGCCCGGCCGGCAGGGCGCCGGGCAGCGCCTCGGTAGCGTGTTCGTTGCCGAAGCCGGTCATCGTGCCGGTCGTTGTGCGGGCGGTCGTGCGGGCCGCTGGACGGGTGGGGGCGAGCTCGTTCATGGTGCCGATCCGAAGCAGGAATTTCGCCGGAGCCTAGCCGATTCCGCGGCGACTTGGGAGTCGCGCATCGCCCCGACACGGGCCCGTGCCTCGGCGGAGCCGCGAACCCGGTTCCGCGATTCCCGTCCGGCGGCTATGCTTCGGCGCGGTGGAAATCGGGGAGGGAGCGGCGCGCGATGGATTTGAAGGACCATATCCGCGGCATTCCCGATTTTCCCAAACCGGGCATCCTGTTCTACGACATTTCCACCCTGCTGGCCCATCCGGCAGCCTGGCAAACGGCGGTCGAGCGGCTGGCCGCGGCGGTCGCGCCCTACCGGCCGGACGTGCTCGCCGGCATCGAATCCCGCGGTTTCCTGGTCGCCGCGCCGCTCGCGCTCAAGCTGGGCTGCGGCTTCGTCATGGTGCGCAAGCAGGGCAAGCTGCCGGGCGAGACGGTCGGCCACAGCTACGAGCTCGAATACGGGTCTGACCGGGTCGAAATCCAGGCCGATGCGGTGGCGCCGGGCCGGCGGGTTGTGCTGCTCGACGACCTGATCGCCACCGGCGGCACCCTGCGCGCCTCGATCGAACTGGTCCGCAAGGTCGGCGGCACCGTCGCCGCGGCGGCCTGCCTGATCGAGTTGACCTTCCTCAACGGCCGGGCCGGCCTCGACATCCCCCTCGAATCGCTGATCCGCTACGAGGAATAGGGGATTCCGGTTTCCTCTGCGAAAAGGGGAGACCGCGCCGGGCGTGCCGCTTGCCCCGCCCGTCATTTCGACCGAAGCGTAGCGAGCGGAGCGAAATCCGGCTAGCGACGGGGGCCGGCCGAACGCCGGAGCCTTGGGCGTCGCCACTGTTTTCCGGGGGAGCGCCCGCCAGATTTCTCCCCTTCGGCTACGCTCAGGGCAGGCTGCTCCGCCCCGGCCGGGGGCCGGGGCTCCGGTCGAAATGACGGGAAGGGTGCAAGGGCCGGAATAGGCGCAAGTCCGGCAGGGAAGGCCGCGCCGGCGCCCGTTCCCGCCTCCAGGGACTTACGGCGCACCGGAGCGCCGCGCCGCGGGCGTTGACAGCGTTGCCGAAACCTGCGAGCGGAGCCCTGCTGCGGCCGGCCGGGGTGCGCCCGCCTGCGACGAAGGACATTCGATGAACCGCTACCGTATCGCCGTCATTCCCGGCGACGGCATCGGCCGGGAGGTCGTGCCGGAAGGCATCCGGGTGCTGGAGGCCGCCGGCACCCGCTTCGGCATCGACTGGGACTGGACCGAGTTCGACTGGGGCTGCGAACGCTACGCCAAGACCGGCCGCCTGATGCCGGAGGACGGCCTCGACCGGCTGGCCGGTTTCGACGCCATCTTTCTCGGCGCGGTCGGTTTTCCCGGCGTGCCCGACCATGTCTCGCTCTGGGGCCTGCTGATCCCGATCCGCCGGCGCTTCGAGCAGTATGTCAACCTGCGTCCGGTGCGCCTGCTGGAGGGCCTGCCCTGTCCGCTCGCCGGGCGCCGGCCGGGCGACATCGATTATCTGATCGTGCGCGAGAACTGCGAGGGCGAATATTCCGAAATCGGCGGCCGGCTGCACCAGGGCACCGACGCCGAACTGGCGATGCAGGAGACCGTGTTCACCCGGCGCGGCACCGACCGGATCATGCGCTTCGCCTTCGAACTGGCGCGCAGCCGGCCGCGCCGGCATCTGACCTCGGCGACCAAGTCCAACGGCATCATCCACACCATGCCCTATTGGGACGAGCGTTTCGCCGCGATCGGCGCCGATTATCCCGACGTTACGACCGATCAATTCCATATCGACATCCTGGCCGCCCATTTCGTGCGCAACCCGGACTGGTTCGATGTCGTCGTCGGCTCCAACCTGTTCGGCGACATCCTCTCGGACCTCGGCCCGGCGACCACCGGTACGATCGCCATAGCGCCGAGCGGCAACATCAATCCGGAACGCGAGCATCCGTCGATGTTCGAGCCGGTTCACGGCTCGGCGCCGGACATCGCCGGGCAGGGCATCGCCAACCCGGTCGGCCAGATCTGGTCCGGCGCCATGATGCTCGACCATCTCGGCGAGCCGGATGCGGCGGCGGCGGTCGTGGCGGCGTTCGAGGCCGTTCTGGCCGAAGGCGCCGTGCTGACGCCGGACATGGGCGGCGGCGCCGGCTGCGCCGATCTCGGCAAGGCGGTCGCGGAACGGCTGTAGCGGCCAGTCTGTAGCGGCTTACCTGCGCGCCTGCGGCGGCCCGTATCCGCGCTTCAGCCGGCCGCGCCGAGGGCTTCGCCGATGGCGTCGATCTGGGCGTCGACGTCGATCGGGCAGAGCGCGGCGACTTCGAGGCCGCGGTCGTCGTAGACCTCGCGTCCGAGGCGGCTCGCGCGGTCGTCGACGACCCGGTCGCGCGCTTCGATCAGCGCCTCGATCTGCGGCCGGAACAGGTCGATCATCGCCGTGATCCAGCGGTTGACCGGCCAGGACGGCCGCGCGAGGTCGACGACGAAGCGGTCGAGCATGGCGATCACGTCGGGGGCGGCGAACCAGGTTTCGTCGGTCACCCAGCGGTTGACGGTGAACAGGCTGACCGGCGCGCCGAACTCGTCCATGCCGATGGCGACCAGATGGGCGACGGCGTCTTTGCGATCGGCTGGCGGCGCACCGTCCGGCCCGGCGAGCGGCCGGCACGATTCCGGCATGCCCGGCCCGCGCAGGAAGGTGTGGAAATGGCCGTGCTCGCCGTCGGCGGTCGGGCCCGGATGGGCGTGGTAGAAATATTGCGCCAGGGTCTCCGGGTCGCACACGTCGCCCGGCGGCTGGTGGTCCCACTCGAAGAAACTGCGCGCGCCGAGCAGTTCGCTGATCGGGTTCTCGCCGCTGCGCGCCAGGACCCGCCGGCAGCGCACGACCTCCTCGCCGGCGTCGAGCAGCGCCTCCAGCCGCTCCGCGCCGAGGGCGGAGAAATCCAGCGGATCGATCTGCGCCATGCCGGATTTTCCCAAGGATTTTCCGAGGGGTTTTCCGGGGGATTTTCCGGAGGCTATCCGCGGGGACTGCCGGACGGGTTTGCGGGCGGCCATGGCGGCGGACGCGGTCCCGGTCTGCGCGGCGGCGCGGCCGTCAGGCCGGGCGCTTCATGTGCCGGTCGGCGCCGGCGCGGGCGAGGAAGGCCGAATGCCACTTGCCGGCCAGCCGGTCGATGACCTCGAAGGGCACGCCCATGTCGCGCAGCGGCGCCACCGCGTTGCAGCGGTCCTCGTAGCGCGCGATCAGGCCGCCGCGCAGATGGAACACGCCGACGCCCTCGAAGCCGCAGCGCTTGCCGCTGTTGTGCTTCGTCGTGCTCGTATAGCTGAACAGCCACGAGGCGTAGCCGACCTCCTCATTCGCCACCGGATCGCGGAACTCCCAGAGGAAGTCCTTGCCGTCGCGCCAGAATATCTGCTCCAGCATGTCGCCGATGGCGGCGCGGCCGTGGAACTCGCCGTAGAAAATGTCGTCGTAGACGCCGTCTTCGGTGAACAGGGCGGCCAGCGCGGCGCCGTCGCCCGCCTCGACGGCGGCGGCGAAATCCCCGAGGAGGCGGCTGAAACTGCCGGGAGCGGTCATGCGGGCGGTCCGGAAGCGGGAACGGGTGAGGAGCGGCCGTCCGGCGCGCACCGACGTCAGGCGGCGCGGCGCCGTCCGGCGGGCAAATTCTGCACCATCGCCCGACCCGCCGCAACGCCGGGGAAGGCCGGATTTCGTCCGCACCGGGACTCGCGCGCCTCCGTCGCGGCGCCTGCGGCTATCGGCGCCGGTCTGCGAGGCTTCACCGGAAACGCCCCGAACCGATTTTCCGCATACGCCGGCGTTTCGCCTTCGGGGCCCGCCGCCGGCCGGACGAACGAGGAGGCAGACATGGCCGATCTTCCCATCCTGATCGCCGGCGGCGGCATCGGCGGCCTCGCGGCGGCCTGCGGGCTCGGCCGGATCGGCCGGAAGACCGTCGTCGTCGAACAGGCCCCGCAGCTCGGCGAAATCGGCGCCGGCATCCAGATCGGGCCGAACGCCTTCCATTGTTTCGACTATCTGGGGGTCGGCGACGAGGCGCGGTCCAGGGCGGTCTATATCGACCAACTGCGCCTGATGGATGCGCAGACCGCGGAGGACATAACCTCCATCCCGCTCGACGAGCCGTTCCGCAAGTTCTACGGCAACCCCTATGCCGTGGTGCACCGGGCCGACCTTCACGGCGTGCTTCTGGACTATTGTGAGAAAAGCCCGCTGGTCGAGCTGCGCACCGACCATACGGTAACCGGCTACGAGCAGGACGGCGCGAGCGTCGCCCTCCTGCTGAAGGACCGCGACCCTGTCGTGGGCCGCTGCCTGATCGGCGCCGAAGGGCTGCGTTCCCCGGTCCGGGCCCAGATGGTGCAGGACGGCGAGCCCCGGATTTCCGGGCACACCACCTATCGCAGCGTCATCCCGACCGAACGGATGCCCGAGGATCTGCGCTGGAACGCGGCGACCCTCTGGGCCGGACCCAAATGCCACATCGTCCACTATCCGCTGAAGGGCTGGAAAGTCTTCAACCTGGTCGTGACCTATCACCGCGATCTGCAGGAGGCGATCACCGGCCGCCCCGTGTCCAGGGAGGAAGTCGCGCAAGGCTTCGAGCATATCCACCCCAAGGCGCGGCAGGTGATCGAGCACGGCGAAGACTGGCGGCTCTGGGTGCTGTGCGACCGCGATCCCATCCTGGACTGGGTCGACGGGCGCGTGGCGCTTCTCGGCGACGCCGCCCACCCGATGCTGCAATATATCGCCCAGGGCGCCTGCATGGCGATGGAGGACGCCGTGGCGCTGTCCCATTGCGTCGAGCATTTCGGCGACGACATCGGGAACGCGCTCCAGCGCTATCAGGAGATGCGCAGGGTGCGCACCGCCCGCGTCCAGATGAACTCGCGCCTCATCGGCGAATATATCTATCACCCCGACGGCGCGAAGGCGGCCGTGCGCAACAGCGTCATGCGCTCCATGACCGCCGGGGACTGGTATCGCCAGCTCGATTGGCTGTACGGCTCCAACGGACTCGAGAGTGCAGACGCCTCCAACGGTCCTGCCGGGCAACGGCCGGGGAACTAGCCACGGCGGAAACCGGGCCCTTGCGGCGGCTGCCGATCCGGCCGAAGACAGGGGCGGAGACAGGGGGCCGAAGACAGGGGCCATTGGGCGCGGCCGCCTCCCGGACTCCCGGCGGAGTCCGTTTTTACACCCGAACTGAAGGAGACATCATGGATCGGGATCTGTTCGAAACCGGCCTGGCGCAGCGCCGGGCGACCCTCGGCGCCGACTATGTCCAGCGCGCGCTGGACAATGCCGACGACTTCACCCGGCCGTTCCAGGAGGCGATGACCGCCTGGTGCTGGGGCTTCGGCTGGGGCGACGGCGCCATCGACCCGAAAACCCGCTCGCTGATGAACCTCGCCATGATCGGCGCGCTCGGCAAGATGACCGAGTGGGAGACCCACTGCCGCGGCGCGCTCGGCAACGGCGTCACCAAAGAGCAGATCCGCGCGGCCTGCCACGTCGTCGGCATCTATTGC
>JAJEGH010000013.1 GCA_022819985.1 Alphaproteobacteria bacterium
CGAGATCGCGGGTCGAGGGCGACAGCACCTCGCAGACCCAGTCCGGCGCCAGCGAAAAGAAGGCGGCGTCGGGAAACTCCGGCATCCGTTCGCGCCGCCAGCCGGCGACGTCCGGCACCAGGATGTCCTCGCCGAGATGCAATTCCGGCTCGTCGATGATCCACCAGCCGCCGGGGCCGCCTTCGCCGAAGTCGAACGGGTCGCCGATCCTGCCGCCGAGTACGGAACTGGCGCGCGCATGGGGCGGCGCCGGGCGCGGATGGGTATAGAGCGTACCCTCGACGATTTCGGCCACCATATGCATCGGCGCGTCCAGCACGTCCTGGTAGGTCGCGGGGCGCCCGGATCGTTTGAGGGCGGCCTGGGATCGGGCCATCGCAAAGGTCTCCCGAAAGGCGAGGCGACGAAACTAGCATGGCGGACCCCGGAACGGTAAGGCCGCCGCAGCGATCCTTCAACCGCCCCTCGCCAGCGCCGCCGCGGTTTCGGCGAGCGCCTTGCCCTGGATGCGCGCCATCGCCAGTTCGGCCGGGCTGGGCCGGTCGCCGGCACCGCGGGTGATCGTGCCGGCGCCGAGCGGGCTGCCGCCGTGCACTGCCGACTGGTCCATGACCTCCGCCGCGCGCAGGCCGAGCGGCACCATGGTCATGCCGTGGGTGCCGAGCAATGCCCACAGGGCGAGGATTGCGCTTTCCCTCCCGCCGCCGGAGCCCGCGCCGGCGAACACGGTCGCCGGCTTGCCGATCAGCGTGCCGTCGAACCACATTGCCGCCGTGCGGTCGAGGAACACGCGCAGCGCGCCGCTCATCGAACCGAAATGCACCGGCGTGCCGAGCGCCAGCCCGTCGCACGCCGCGAGGTCGGCCGGCTCGGCAACCGGCACGTCGGCGAAAGGTGCGCGCTTCGCTTCGAAGTCCGGCCCCTGGATCGACGGCGCTTCGGCGATTTCCGGCACCTGCTTCAGGGTGACGACCGCGCCGGCCTCCGCCGCGCCTTCGGCCACGGCCTGCGCCATCTTCCAGGTCGCGCCGCCGGTGGAATGAAACAAAACCAGGATGCGGGGGCCGCTCATGGCGCTAGTCTATGCCCCAGCAGGCGACGGAAGGAAACCGGGAGCACGTCATGCCAGAGAACGCAACGATTGTCGAAATGCGCATCTATACCGCCCATGTCGGCAAGGCCGCGGCCTTCGTCGCACTGTACCGGGAGAAGGGCCTGCCGATCCAAGAACCGATCCAGGGCGGGCTGCGCGGCATGTACCGCACCGAGTTCGGCCCGATGAACCAGGTCATCCTGCTGTGGGAGTATCCCGACCATGCCGCACGCGACGCCCGCCGCGCCGCCCTGCTCGAAGCGCCCGGCTGGATGGATTTCCTGCGCGAGGCCGCGCCCCTGATCCGGAGTGAGGAAAGCCGCCTGCTCGTGCCGGCGTGACGGCTCAGGTTGCCGGATCGAGCCTGTTGAGGCTCAGCCCGGCGTCGATGGCGTCCACGATGGCGTCGGAATCCGCCCGCTCGATGACCAGCGGCGGCGACAGGATCATGACATTTCCGGCCACCCGGACCAGGGCGCCGTTCTCGTAAGCCAGGTTTGCAACCTCGCCGACATATTTCAGGCCGGCCGGGGCCCTGGACTCCCGGTCGCTGACGAATTCCAGCGCCAGCATCAGGCCCTTGCCGCGCACGTTGCCCACGGTTTCGTGCTTCGCCTGCAAGTCACGCAAACGGGCCAGCAGGTAATCGCCCTCGCCCCGGGAATTGCCCGGCAGGTCCCGCTTGAAGGTCTCGTCCAGACAGGCGAGCGCCGCAGCGCAGCCGACCGGGTGGCCGGCATAGGTGTAGCCGTGGAAGATGGCGCCGAGCATGTCCTCGTTGTTCCGGAACGCTTCCTCGATCCGGGCGTTCACCACGCAGGCGCCGAGCGGGAAATAGCCGGAGGTGATCGCCTTGGCGATGCACATCATGTCCGGCTTCACGCCCCAGCCGCGGCTGCCGAACCAGTTGCCGGTGCGGCCGAAGGCGGTCACCACCTCGTCGGCGATCAGCAGGATGTCGTAGCGGTCGAGCAGTTCGCGCAGCTTCGGCCAGTAGCCCGGCGGCGGCACGATCACACCGCCGGCGCCCTGCACCGGCTCGGCGATGAAGGCCGCGACGGTCTCCGGGTCCTGGAACCGTATCTCGTCTTCCAGGGCGGCCAGGCACAGCTCCGCCAGACGCTCGGGATCGGTCTCGTCGAAGGGATTGCGATAGGCAAACGGCGCCGGAACGTGGAAGCAGCCCGGCATCAGCGGCTCGTAGGCCCGGCGGAACTGGCTGTTGCCATTGACCGACGCACCGCCGAAATGGGTGCCGTGATAGCCCTTCTTGAGCGACAGGAACTTGGTCCGGTCGGGCTTCCCTTGCACCTTCCAGTACTGCCGGGCGATCCGCAGCGCCGATTCGACCGAATCCGAGCCGCCCGAGGTGAACAGCGACCGGCGCATGTCTTCCGGCGCGAGGATTTCCGCCAGCCGGTAGCCCAGCTCGATCAGCCCCGGATGGGTCGTGCCGCGGAAGCCGGCGTAATAGGGCAGCCGCGCCAGCTGGTCGGCAACGGCCTGCTTTATCGGCTCGCAGGAATAGCCGAGATTGACGTTCCAGAGGCCGGCGACCGCGTCGACCACCGTGGCGCCGTCGAGGTCCGTGATCCGGACCCCTTCGCCCGAAACGATGATCCGCGGCGGGACGGCTTCCATCTCGTTGGGATGGGCCATCGGATGCCAGACCTGCTTGGCGTTGTTCTCTTTCAGGAAGTTCGAATTCGGAATGTCGAGCATCGGATCAGGCCCCCCGCCTGGCATAATCGATCGCAAGCGCGCCGCACCGGTGCAGCGGCCCTCGCCCCGTGTACGGCCCTTGCCTCGCGTTCTGAAAGGCTATGGCGGCGGTTTGTAGCCCGGATGCCGCCGCGCCGTCGATACGCCCGTTGCAATTGCCCGGCTTACGGATTGGCGCCCGTGTCCCATTCGACTTCGAGGCTCTGGACGCCGCGGAAGGTCAGGGTCCGGATATAGCTGAAGTGCTGATCCGGTTTCAGCCGCATGTGCGGCAGGCGGCGGACCAGTTCTTCCAGAATCACCTTCATCTCCATGCGGGCGAGCGGCGCGCCCATGCAGAAATGCGCGCCGTGCCCGAGGCCCAGATGGCGCCGGGCGTTCCGGCGCGCCGGATCGAACGTCTCGGGATTCTCGAATACCTCGGGATCGCGGTTGCCGGAGCCCATCAGGATCAGCACCTTGCCGCCTTTCGGGATCGGCACTCCGGCGATTTCCGTATCTTTCGTCGCGATCCGCCGCCAGGCGAAGATCGAACTGTCGTAGCGCAGGATTTCCTCGACGGCATTGGGGATCAGGGAGGGATCGGCAACCAGCCGCTCCCAGGGCTCCCGGTCGCTCAGCAGCTTCTTGAGGCCGTTCGCCGACGCCTGGGTGGTCGTCTCGTGCCCGGCGAACTGCATCAGGAACATGACGTTGCGCAGATAGTTGATCGAGAAGCGCGACGGGTCTTCCCGATACAGGCGCACCATGTCGCCAAGATAGTTGTCGCCGGGATTCTTCAGGGCGTTGTCGACCAGTTCGACCGTGAAATCCCACGACGCGCCCATATCGGCCATCATCTCGACCTGCTCCTCGTCGCTGGGGAAGCCCCAGTTGACGATGGCGCGCTTGGAGCCGAGTTCCTTGACCATGACGGCCTTGTCGTCCGGCGCGCCGAGGAAGATGAAGATCGCCAGGGCCGGAATCTCGTAGAGCATCTGGCCGACCAGTTCGGCCTCGCCGTCGTCGATAAACCGGTCGATGTAGCGGGTAACGATCTCGCGCACCCGCGGTTCGACCTCGTTCACCCGCTTGGGCGTGAAGGCGTCGCCGAAGATCTTGCGGTGCGCCCGGTGCGTCTCGATCTCCTCGTCGACCAGGGACGGCTCGATCCCGATATCGAGCCTGTCGCGCACCTCGGCCGCCGCCGGGCACAGCGAGCGCACCGGATGACGCGCCACCGCGGGCGAGAATGTTTCCGGATCGCGGAATACACCGACGCAGTCGGCGTATTTCATCACCACCCAGCAATCCATTTCCGGGCTGTAGAAGACGGGTTCGGCGTCGCGCGTTTCGGCAAAAAACCGGTAGGGATCGGCGATATATTCGTCCGAGAACGGCACAAAGGCCCGGCCCGCGGCCGTTACCGGGCAGCCGGCGCCGACGGGGCCGGCGCCGTCGTCCGGATCGGACTGGAACATTCCGAATGCCGGCTTGTTTTCCATCCTGCCCTCCCTGGAGTTGCGACCCGACCGGCGGCCTTTGCGCCCGGCCGCCGGTCCGGTTCCGCGGCGTCCTACCGGACGCCCTCGGCGCCGTCTACCCCTTGCCGCGCCAGGGAATGAGCTTGCGCTCCAGCATCCGCATCAGGATTTCGATGGCGAAGCCGATCAGCCCGATGATGACGATGCCGATGACCACGATGTCCGTGTTCAGGAAGTTTTTGGCGATCATGATCATGGAGCCGATGCCCCGGTCGGCCGCAACCAGCTCGGCCGCCACCACCGTGCCCCAGCAGACGCCCATGGCGGTGCGCAGTCCGGTAAAGATTTCCGGCAGCGCGTTCGGAAGGACCACCCGGATCAGCACCTGGAGCTTGGTTGCGCCCAGGGAATAGGCCGCGTGGACCTTGGACACCCGCACGCTGCTCACGCCCGCCCGCGCCGCGATGATCATGATGAACAGCGAAGCCAGGGCCAGCAGGAAGATCTTCGCGAACTCGTCGATGCCGAACCACAGGATGATCAGCGGGATCAGGGCAAGCGGCGGGATCGGCCGGATGAACTCGACGATCGGATCGAAGAACCCCTTGGCGACCGACCACAGGCCCATGGCAAAGCCGAGCGGAATGCCGATCACCGCGCCGTACACGACGCCCGACAGCACCCGGTAGACGCTGATCCAGATATGGTCCCAAAGGGCGACGTTGCGGAAACCCTCGTTCGCCAGCTTCCCGACGCGATCGAACACGGCATCGAGCGCCGGCCAGTAGATCGGATTGATCCAGCCCGACGCCGTCGCCACCCACCAGAGGATTATAAAGGCGAGAACCGAGATAATGCCGTAACCGCGGCCGGAATTGACCGCCGAGGCGTCGCCGAACTTGACGGTTTTCTGCCGGGTGAAGCTGTTGTCGGCCAGACCCAGCCAGATCATCCAGCGCGATGGTTGCTTCCCGTTAGCCATGGCCCACTCCCTCGGCGCGTCCCATGATCTCCTCTTCCATCTCCCAGATCATGGAAAGGATCTCTTCGCGCTTTTCGATAAAGTCCGGCGAAGCCTTGATGTCCCGCGGGCTCTCGTTCAGCCCCCGCTTGGCGAAGGGCAGACGGTATTCCCGTTCGATCCGCCCCGGGCGCGGCGCCATCACGATCAGGCGCTCGCCCAGGAACAGGGCTTCCTCCACCGAATGGGTGATCAGGATGATGGTCTTCCGGGTCTCGTCCCAAAGCCGGAGCACGAGGCCCTGCATCTTTTCGCGCGTCAGCGCGTCGAGCGCGCCAAGCGGCTCGTCCATCAGGATGACTTCCGGATCGTTCGCCAGGCAGCGGGCCAGCGCCACGCGCTGCTGCATGCCGCCCGAAAGCTGGTAGACCGGCTTCTTCGCGAAGTCCTGAAGGCCGACTGTCTCGAGCAGATGCTCGACCGTCGCCTTGATGTCGCTGGAGGGCTTGCCGGCCATCTTCGGCCCGAAGGCCACGTTCTTCTCGACCGTCAACCACTCGAACAGGGCGCCCTGCTGAAAGACCATGCCGCGTTCCGCGCCCGGACCCTTGACAACCGAAGCGTCGGTATCGGCGATCATGCCCCGATCCGCGCCCGGCCCGGTGACGACCGAGGCCGCGCCATCGGGCTCCGGATCCTGCAAGACGACCCGACCGGCAGTCGGCGACAGGAATCCCGCGACGATGTTGAGCAAAGTCGTCTTGCCGCAACCCGACGGTCCGAGCACCGACATCAGCTCCCCGGGTTGCAGGTCCAGCGACACATGGTCGAGCGCCCGCACCGGGTCCCCGCCCGGCACGGTGAAAACCATGGAAACGTCTTTAATCGAAAGCGCTTTCATCGCCTCTCCCCCAGCCTCGCCGCAACGGAATGTTGCCGGCAAAAAAAGCGCGGTCCCGAAGGACCGCGCCTGGCTTGGCGTTACTTGAGGAAACTGGCGTCGACGGTGCCGCTATAGCTGGCGAGCGCCTTCTCCAGTTGCTTCTGCTGCACGAAGAAATCGGCAACCTGCTTCATGAAATCCTGGACCGTGCCGCCCATCCATGCCTTGGACGCCTGATCCGCCTTGGACGGGAACGAGAACATCCGGATCATGTTGGCCGTGGCGGCGTTGTCCATGCCGGCCGCCTTGGCGATCTTCGGCAGCGCCGCTTTCGGATCCTTGCCGTAAGCGCCGTTGGCGGCGTCCGTGACGTCCATGAATTTCTGGACGAGCTTCGGATGCTTCTTGATGAAATCGCCGGTGGCGGAGATGACGTCGAAAACGCGGATGCCGATGGCTTCCTGCTCCTTGGCCGTCATCAGATATTCGCCGCGTTCCTTCATGCGCAGCATCGGGCCGCCGAAGGCGCAGCCCATGACGATGTCGCCGCGGGCGAAGGCGACGGCGGCATCGGCGCCGTTCATTTGCACCATGTTCACCTTCGAGGCGTCGACGCCCAGATGGTCCAGCATACGCAGCAGCTTGTAGTGGGTGACGTTGCCGATCGGCGTGCCGACCTTCTTGCCTTCGAGCTGCTTGGCGTTGGCCTTGGTGATGCCGGAAGCCTTGCTGACGACGCAGTTGTCGGCTTCGGCGTAGGACACGGCGACGCCGATGATTTTGAGATTCAGGCCCTTTGAGACGGCGACCACGAACGGCACCAGGCCCTGGCTGTAGGCGATCTGCACTTTGCCCGACGCCATGGCGGCCGACATTTCGTTGCCGTTGCCGAACGCGCGCCAGTTGACCTTGACGCCCATTTCCTTGTCGTAGGTCTTGTCCAGCTGGGCGACCTGGTTGGCCGTCGGCCATTCCTGGAAATAGGCGACGGTGATTTCCTTGAGCTGGGCGTTCGCCGCAGGTACGGCGACGGCCAGCGCAACGGCCCCCAGGGCGAGGCTGCGGAAGAGTGTCATGGGATTTCCTTTCTTGCTCATGCTTTTGCGAACACCGCCTTGCGGTGTCCTTCCCCGTTGACCCCGGGCATCGGAGAACTTCCGGCCCGAAGATGAATCCGGCTTCTCGCGGCCGGTCAGTGTGCGATCGCCTCCTTCGCGTCCCAACAGTCGTATCCGAGGCTCTCGGCAACCGCAGGATGCGTGATCCTGCCGGCATGGACGTTCAGGCCGTTCAACAGGTGCGGATCCCCTCCCAGCGCCTGCCGCCAGCCCTTGTCGGCGATGGCGAGCGTGTAGGGCAGCGTTGCATTGTTCAGTGCCTGGGCCGAGGTACGCGGCACGCCGCCGGGCATGTTCGCGACGCAGTAGTGAACCACGTCGTCGACGACATACACGGGATCGTCATGGGTCGTCGGTCTGGATGTCTCCAGACAACCGCCCTGGTCGATGGCAACGTCGACGACAACGGAGCCCGGCTTCATCCGGCTGACCAGTTCTGCGGAAACCAGTTTCGGCGCCGCGGCGCCGGGCACCAGGACGCCGCCGATTACCAGGTCCGCCGCGATACAGTGGCGCTCGATGGCGTCGCGGGTCGAGAACACGGTATTCAGCGGCCGGCCGAACTGCCGCCACAGGCGGCGCAGTTGGTCGACGCTGCGGTCCAGAACCCACACATCCGCGCCCATCCCGAGCGCAATATGGATGGCGTGCGTTCCGACGACTCCGCCGCCGATGACGACAACCTTGCCCGGATCGACGCCCGGTACGCCGCCGAGCAGAATCCCCAGCCCGTAATGGGTCTTCTCCAGGAAATAGGCCCCGGCCTGCACCGACATCCGGCCCGCAACCTCCGACATCGGCGCCAGCAGGGGCAGGCCGCCGGACGGCGACGTTACGGTTTCGTAGGCGATGCACGTCGCGCCGCTCTCGATCAGGTCGCCGGTCTGGTCCGGGTCGGGCGCGAGATGCAGGTAGGTGAAGAGAATCTGCCCCTTGCGCAGCATCGCGCGCTCCGGCGCCAGCGGCTCCTTTACCTTCACCACCATTTCGGCATTGGCGAAAATGTCGGCGGCCGACTCCGCAATTCGGGCGCCCGCGGCCTCATAGTGCGCATCGGTCATGCCGATCGCCGCGCCGGCATCCGTTTCCACGATAACGTCGTGGCCGTGGGCGACGAGTTCGCGAACATTGCCCGGAATCAGGCCGACCCGGTATTCGTGAACCTTCGTTTCCTTCGGCACGCCAATAAGCATCCGGATACGTCCAGCCGACCCGCGTTCCCCGTTGCCGCAGTTTCAGCTGCGTGCGATGGTCTATCCTGAACCTTCTGTGTTTCCGGCGCAATCGACTAATTCGGCAATGCTATATGGCCGTTTCATTCGGCGGTTCGCGTCCGCGCCGAGCACAGATTTCGGGCCGCAGATTTTGGGGTTTCCCGCGCCGCATCGTTATGTCTCTATAGCCGGGCGCATTTCGCTGCGGCGGCGCCGGAATTCGCAAGCGCCGTTTCGCGCCTGCAACGGTTTTCCCCGTTCCCGCAGCAAGAGCCGACGCCGGAGGAGCCGATCATGGATTTCACCGCCAACTCGCTCGAAGAGCACTGGATGCCGTTCACGCCGAATCGCGAGTTCAAGGAAGAACCGCGGCTGGTGGAGAAAAGCAGCGGCATCCGCCTGGTCGACCACAGGGGCGGCACGGTACTCGACGGTTCGTCCGGCCTGTTTTGCGTGCCCGCCGGCCACGGCCGGCGCGAGATCGCCGACGCCGTCCACGCCCAGCTGCTGAAGAACGACTATACCGCGCCGTTCAATCTCGGCCATTCGGGCTCCTTCCAGCTCGCCAGAATGGTCTCGGCGATCGCGCCCGAGCCGATCAACCATGTCTTCTTCACCAATTCCGGCTCGGAATCGATCGATACGGCGCTCAAGATCTGCATGGCCTATCACGGCGCCCGCGGCGACCACCGGCGCCAGCGTTTCGTCTCGCGCGAGCGCGCCTATCACGGGGTCAACATGGGCGGCGTATCGCTGTCCGGCATGGTCAAGAACCGGGACATCTTCTCCGTCTGCATGCCCTATATCGTGAACATGCGGCACACCTGGCGGCCGGAGGACCGGTTCACCCGCGGCCAGGCCGAGAACGGCGAGGACCTCGCCAACGACCTCCAGCGCTTCTGCGATACCTATGGCGGCTACACGATCGCCGCCTGTTTCGTCGAGCCGGTTGCCGGATCGACGGGGGTGCTCGTGCCGCCGAAGGGATACCTGGAGCGGCTGCGCGAGATCTGCGACGCCAACGGCATCCTGCTGGTCTTCGACGAAGTCATCACGGGCTTCGGCCGGCTCGGACCGCCGTTTGCGGCCGAGGCCTTCGGCGTGACGCCGGACATCATGACGATGGCGAAGGCGCTCACCAACGGTTGCCAGCCGATGGGCGCCGTCGCGGTCAAGGACGAGATTTACGACACGGTGGTCGATGCATCGCCGGACGGCGCCATCGAGTTCTTCCACGGCTACACCTATTCCGCACATCCCGCCGCCTGCGCCGCCGGCATCGCGACCCAGACGCTGTACCGGGACGGCGGGCTGTTCGAGCAGGGCGCCGCGCTGATCGACCATTTCCAGGACGCGGTCTACGCCCTGGAGGATATGGACATCGTCACCGACGTGCGCGGCTACGGCCTGATTGCCGGCTTCGACCTGAAACCGGGCGCGAAGCCCGGGGCCCTGGGGCCGCAGGTGCAAAAGCGCCTGTTCTGGAACGGCCTCCACGTCAAGTTCACCGGCGACGCCGGCATCGTCGCGCCGCCGTTCATCTCGACCGAGGACGATATCGACGAGATGATCGACATTCTGCGCCGCACGCTGCTGGAATATTCCTGAACCGGCGGCGCATCCGAAAACGCAGGAAGAAAGGCGGCCTCCGGGCCGCCTTTCGCTTTTCCGCCGACCGACCCGCCGGCTTCAGCCGATCGGTTTGCCGTCGTCCCGCTCGATCGCGATGACGGCCGAGCGCGGGACGGAATCGCCGCCTCCCGGCCAGTGGCTGTCGCCCTTCTCGCCGGGATGCTGGACGCCGACGAAGACCGTCCGGCGGTCGCCGCTGAAGGTTATGCCGGTGATTTCGCACTCCTTCGGCCCCACCAGGAAACGCTTGATCTCGCCGGTTGCCGGATCGCCGATCAGCATCTGGTTGTTGCCCATGCCGGCAAAGTCCCCTTCGTTCGAATAGTTGCCGTCGGTCTGGATCCACAGCAGCCCGCGGCTGTCGAAGGCCAGACCGTCAGGCGAGTTGAAGAAGTTGCCGGGATCGACGTTCTTCGAGCCCTTGCGGTCGTCCTTGTGCACCGCCGGGTTGCCGGCGAGCACATACAGGTCCCAAGAAAAGGCTTTTGCGGTATGGTCGCCGTTCGCCGGCCGCCAGCGGACGATCTGGCCGTATTTGTTGCCGGCCCGCGGGTTGGGACCGCCGACCGGAGTCGGATCGCCGCCGGCGTTCGGCTTTTTGCCGCGGTTCTTGTTGTTGGTGAGCGCGCAATAGGCTTCCGCCTTGTGCGGATTGGCGGCGACCCATTCCGGCCGGTCCATCGTCGTCGCCTTGACCGCGGAGGCGGCCATCCGCGTGTGGATGCAGATTTCGGCCCGGGACGCCATGCCGGTCGTCTGCGGCGTCAGCGCCAGCCACTCGCCGGTGCCGTCGGCGTTGAAGCGCGCGGCGTAGAGCGTGCCCCTGTCGAGCAGGCCGTCGTTCCCGCCGCCGGCGGCATACACGCCGTCCGAGACGTAGCGGTAGAGATATTCGCCGCGCTCGTCGTCACCCATATAGACAACGATCCGGCCGTTGGCGGCGACGACCAGTTCGGCATTCTCGTGCTTCATGCGGCCGAGGGCCGTGCGCTTCTTGGGCGTGGATTTCGGATCGAGCGGGTCGATCTCCACGACATAGCCGGCCCGGTTCGGCTCGTTCGGGTGTTTCGCGATGTCGAAGCGCTCGTCGGCCGTCGCCCAGGCATAGCCCCAGTCCTTGTGCCGGATGCCGTAGCGCTTGAAGCCGGGCGACAGGGCCAGCGCCTTGTCGCTGGAAGAGAAGTAACCGTTGAAATTCTCCTCGCAGGTCAGATAGGTGCCCCAGGGCGTGCGGCCGTTGCCGCAATTGTTCCAGGTGCCGAGCGAGCGGGTGCCCGTCGGATCGGCCTTCGTCTTGAGCAGGTCGTGGCCGGCGGCCGGGCCGGTAATTTCCATCGGCGTATCGGCGGTAATGCGGCGGTTGAACGGCGAGTCCGTGACGACCTGCCATTTGTCGCCGGACTGCGCGACCTCCATGACGGAGACGCCGTGCGCCGCCTTGCCCTTGCGCACATCGTCGGCATTCTCCGGCTTCTTCGAGGCGCGCGCGCCGTACATGATCGAGCGGTTGGTGTATTCGTTGTTGACGGCGAGGATGCTGCGCGCGCCCGACTGGAACAGGGCCATGCCGTCGGTATTGTCGCCGAACGCCATTTCCTGGGACGCCCCGGTGCCGCGGGTCGCGTGGTCGAACGCCTTGCCCCCGGACCACAGCGGATCGCCCCAGCTCACGACGATATGCCAGCGGTAGCCCTCCGGCACCGCCACCGTGTCCGCGGTGCCGGCGGCAACCGCCTTGAAGGCGAGCCGGCCGGCGGCGGCGCGGGCGTCCGCGATGGTCAGCGCTGCCGTGCCGGTCAGGAAGGCGCCGGTCCCGACGGCGACGGCGCCGCCCAGAAAGCCGCGCCGGCTCACCGAGTCTTCGACAACGCGGTCGAAACCGGTTTCCTCGGGTCGCGGGTCGTTAAGCTCGTCGAACGCATCGAACGAGCGCTCAGCGGCGCCCATCGGCTCCCGGCGGTAATTCTCACGATCAGTCATTCATGCCCCCAAAGTTCGGAAATCCGGCGGATACTTCCGTCTGGTTGCCGCCGTAGCGATACGGTGTTTCAAATGCGTGACAGATCGGTGATCGGTGTTTGAAACCTGCCGCGCGCCGGCCGGGCTGCGGCGTTATGACGGGAAGTCGAGCCCCCATTCCCGATAGCGCGCCGGATCGTCCTGCCACTTGTCGCGCACCTTGACGAACAGGAACAGATGCACGCGGCGCCCGAGCAGAGCCTCCAGTTCCTCGCGCGCCGCCGCGCCGACCTTCCCGATCTGCCGACCGTCCTTGCCGAGGACGATGCGCTTCTGGCTGTCGCGGCGGACATAGACCGTTTGTTCGATCCTCGCGCTGCCGTCATCCCGTTCCTCCCAGGTCTCTGTCTCGACCGTCAGCGCGTAGGGCAATTCCCGGTACAGAGTGAGATACAGTTTCTCCCGGGTGATCTCGGCGGCAAGCAGCCGTTCTGGCATATCGGAAATCTGGTCTGCGGGGAACAGGTGCGGCCCGGACGGCAGGCGCGCCGCACAATGGTCCAGAACGTCTCCGATCCCGCTCCCGGTCAGCGCCGAGATCATGAACGTGTCGGTAAACGGCCCCTCGCGGTTCAGCCGCTCGGCAACGGCGAGCAACCGGTCGCGTTTCAGCAGGTCGATCTTGTTGAGCAACAGGATCGCCTGCCGGTTCTCGCGCACCAGCCCGTCGATAATGCGTGCCGTATCGGTGTCGGTCCGCCGTTCGCACCGGCACGCATCGATCAGCAGCGCGACCAGGTCGGCGTCCGACGCGCCCTGCCACGCGGCGGCGACCATGGCGCGGTCCAGACGCCGTTTCGGCTCGAAAATTCCCGGCGTGTCGACCAGGACGACCTGGGCGGCATCGGCCCCGTCTCCGACCATGACGATGCCGAGCACGCGTGTCCGGGTCGTCTGCACCCTGGGCGACACGATGGAGACCTTGGCGCCGGTCAGCGCGTTGACCAGCGTCGACTTGCCGGTGTTGGGCGCGCCGAGCAGGGCGACGAACCCGCAGCGCGGCCCGGCGGCCGTGCCTTCGCCGGTCACGGGCCGCCGCCCTGCAACCGGCCACCGCGCCCCGCTTCTCTACCGGTCATCGGGCGCCCGGCTTTCGATCCCGGCTTCTATACGGTCAACCATCCGGCCGGCCGCCGATTGTTCCGCGGCCCGCCGGGAGCGGCCTTCGGCCCGGACCGGCGGCAGTCCCTCGACCGCGCATTCGACCTCGAAGACGGGCGCATGCGCGGCCCCCTCCCGGCGCACGACCGTGTAGGACGGCAGCGGCAGGGCCCGGGCCTGCGCCCATTCCTGCAAACCGGTCTTGGCGTCCTGGGGCGGGCTGGCGTCTTCGCGCAGCATCGGGAGCCAGTAGCGGCGGATCAGATTGCCGGCCGCCTCCAGTCCGCCATCCAGAAAGACCGCCGCGACCACGGCTTCGCAACAGTCCGCCAGGGTGCCCGGATTTTCGCCGCCGTCCTGCTCCCGTTCGCCCCGGGACAGGACGATATGTTCGCCGAGGTCGAGCTGCCGCGCGACGCGGGCCAGCGCTTCGGCACGGACCAGCGCCGCATGGCGGCGGGCGAGCTGGCCGACTTTCTCGTCCGGAAACTCTTCCATGAGCAGCCGCGCAACGACCAGGCCCAAGACCCGGTCGCCGAGAAATTCCAGCCGCTCCAGATTGCGCCGGCCCCGGCCTTCGCCTTCGGTCGCACTCTGGTGGGTCAACGCTTCCGCCAGCAGATCCGGCTGCCGGAACTCGTATCCCAGTTCTGCAATCAGGCCGGCTAAGGGATGTTCGGCGGCACGCACCCGGATTGCCTCCATCCGATCTGGTCGAAGCTAGGGCTGGCGACAAAAAATGCTTGTTTTCTTCGTGTTACTCATCATTCCTAAACTGCTTTTTCATTCTATGCCCATGAACAGCCGGCCCCAGCGGATCGATCCGGGCCATTTCCAGACTTCCCAGAAACTCGCCGTGCCGTTCACCGAAAAGAACAGGAACTGCGCCCGTCCGATGAAATTCCGCAACGGCACCATGCCGACGCCGGCGAAGCGGCTGTCGCTTGAATTGTCCCGGTTGTCGCCCATCATGAAATAATGGCCGGCCGGTACGGTGTAGACGCCGGTGTTGTCGGAGCCGGGCACTCCGTCGCTGCATTCGTAAATCGTATAGGCCCGGCCGGACGGCAGAATTTCGCGATACAGTTTCGCCGGCGCCGGCAGGCCGCTCGTATTCGTGCATTCGCGGCCGGTCAGCCCGTCATAGGCCGTCAGATTGCGGCCGGGGACGACATCGGCGCGGACCAGCGGCCCCTCCCGCCTGACCATTTTGCCGTTGAGATACAACCGGCCGTCGCGCACCTGGATGCGATCGCCGGGCAGGCCGATCACCCGCTTGATGAAATCGACCCTGGTGTCGGTCGGTTGTCGGAAAACCGCAACGTCGCCCCGTTCGGGCTCGCCCATGAGCAACCGGCTTTCGATGATGTCCGGGCTGAAGGGGATCGAATAGTTCGAATAGCCATAGCTGAATTTGGAGACGAACAGGTAATCGCCCTTGTGCAGGCCCGGATACATCGAATCCGACGGGATGTTGAACGGCTCGTACAGCAACGTGCGCACCACCAGTGCGATCAGCACGGCATAGAGGATCGTCTTGAGCGCACCGCCGGCATCGGACTTTCGGGCGGATTTTTTCTGCGCCGCTTCGGCTTTGCGCACGGGGCAACTCCTTGGAACCTTCGAATTTCGGCTATTGCCCGATGTGGGGAGTAACGCCGCGGGGGCAACCGGGCCGCCGGCGCCTGCACGCTCTACCCCTTCTGACCGGCCGCTACAACCGTTCGCGGGCGGAGGCCGGCATTCGCTCCCGCCGGAACCCGCCGGACGACGCGGACATCCGCTCCGCCCGGTTCGTTCAGGCGCCCTTTACCGCCGGCACCGCCGAAATGACGACGATGACCTGGGCCAACGGCGGCTCGTCGGTAATCGATACGTCGATGCGGCCCTCCATGCCGTCAGGCAGCATTTCGGCAAGCCGCCTGGCCGCACCGCCGGTCAGCCTCATCGTCGGCTTGCCGCCGGGCAGGTTCACAACGCCCATGTCCCGCCAGTACACGCCGCGCCGGAAACCGGTGCCGAGCGCCTTGGCGCAGGCTTCCTTGGCGGCGAACCGCTTGGCGTAGGTCTCGACGCGGCGGCGCCGGCCGTCCGCCCTTGCGCGCTCGATTTCCGTGAAGCAGCGATGGGTGAACCTGTCGCCGAACCGGTCCAGCGTGTTGCGGATCCGGCGTATGTCGATCAGGTCGCTGCCGATCCCGACGATCATGGTGTCCCGCGAGGCTTTCCCGAACCGGCCGGCGGCGGAACGGCAGGTTACGCGCTGCGCGCGCCGGCTGCCTCGGCGCGCGCCTTGTCCATCAGGCTGCGCATCCGTTTGATCGCGCTCTCGAACCCGCCGAAAATCGCCTCGCCGACCAGGAAATGGCCGATATTGAGTTCGACAAGGGTCGGAATAGCGGCGACATCGCCCACCGTATCGAAGGTGAGTCCGTGGCCGGCATGGCATTCCAGGCCGAGCCGTTCGGCATGGGCGGCCGCGTCCTCCAGCCGGCGCAACTCCCGGGCCCGGGCCGCTGCGTCGCCGTCGATGTCCGCCTCGCAGAACGAACCGGTATGCAGCTCGACCACCGGCGCGCCGAGCGCAACCGCGGCCTCGAGCGCTTCCCGGTCGGGCTCGATGAACAGGGAGACGCGGATGCCGGCCTCCTGCAGGGCGCGGACGTAAGGCGCCAGATGATTGTGGCCCTGGACGACGTTCAGGCCGCCTTCGGTGGTGCGTTCCTCGCGCTTTTCCGGAACGATGCAGGCCGCGTGGGGTCCGTGGCGCAGGGCGATCGCCAGCATCTCCTCGGTCGCGGCCATCTCCAGGTTGAGCGGCAGGTCGATCTCCTCGACCAGCCGGACGATATCCGGATCGGCGATATGGCGGCGGTCTTCGCGCAGATGGGCGGTGATCCCGTCGGCGCCGGCCGCCGCCGCAGCGCGAGCGGCGCGCACCGGATCGGGATGCCGGCCGCCCCGGGCGTTCCGGATGGTCGCCACATGATCGATGTTCACGCCGAGCCGCAGATGGCGCATAGCCGGTTTCCGGTCCGTTGCCGCCTAGCCGCGCGCCCGGTCGACCGAAGTGATAATCGGACTGGCGCGCAACGCCGCGATGATCTCGGTCAGGTGGCGGACATCGTCAACCTGAATATCCAGGTGAATCTCGAAAAAATCGACCGAGCGGTGGGCGATGCGCAGATTGGTGATGTTGCCGCCGTTCTTGCCGATGATGGTGGACAGGTCGCCGAGGGTGCCGGGCTCGTTCGTGAGGAACACCTTGATCCGGGCGACATGGCTTTCCTCGGCCGCCCCGTCGTCGTCCCAGGACAGGTCGAGCCAGTGGCTCGGCATGCTGTTGAAGCGCTGCAGGGTATCGCATTCCACAGTGTGGACCGTGACACCCTTGCCGGTGGTGACGATGCCGACGATGCGCTCTCCCGGCAGCGGATGGCAGCAGCGGGCGTAGTGAACGGCCATCCCCGGAATCAGGCCGCGGATGCTGATGCCGGGTTCGGCCGCCGCCGCACCGTTCGCCTTTTTGCGGCGCGCGCCCGGTTTCGCCGTCTGGTCGGGCCCAGCGTCGTCGGCGCGCGGCGGGAACAGCTTGTTGACGATCTCCGGGCCGGACAGGCGCCCCTCGCCGATCCGGATGAACAGGTCGTCCTCGTCCTGGACCTGGAAGATGTCGACCGCACGGGCGATTGCCTTTTTGGTCAGGCGCCGCTGCTCCTGCCGGAACGCCTTGTCGAGGATGCCCCGGCCCAGTTCCCGGTATTCGTGCCGGTGCTGGATGCGGATGAAACGCCGGATGCGCGCCCGCGCCTTGCCGGTCGCGACGAAACGCAGCCAGTCCGGCGACGGCTTCTGCGTCTTGGAGGTCAGAACCTCGACCTGGTCTCCGTTCACCAGGCCCGTCTGCAAGGGCACCATCCGGCCGTTGACCTTGACCCCGGTGCACCGGTCGCCGACCTCGGAATGGACCGCATAGGCGAAATCGACCGGCGTTGCGCCGTGCGGCAGCGCGATCAGGTCGCCGCGCGGCGTGAAGCAGAACACCTGGTCCCGGAACATCTCGAGCTTGGTGTGCTCCAGAAAGTCGTCCGGCCCCTCCGCCTGCTCCATGATGTCGAGCAACTCGCGCAACCACCGGTATTGCGGCGTATCGGCCTCGCCCTTGCCGTTCGCCGCCCGCTGTTTGTAGGACCAGTGGGCCGCCAGCCCGTTCTCTGCCCGTTCGTGCATGTCGCGTGTGCGGATCTGGATTTCGATCCGGTGGCCGTCCGGCCCGATGACGGCCGTATGGATCGAGCGGTAGCCGTTCGGTTTCGGCAGGCTGATATAGTCCTTGAAGCGGCCGGGGCTGACCCGCCAGGCGCCGTGAATCGCGCCGAGCGCCCGATAGCATTCCTCGATCGAGCCGACCTGGACGCGGAAGGCCATGATGTCGCTGAGCTGTTCGAACTCGACATCCTTGCGCTGCATCTTGCGCCAGATCGAATAGGGCGTCTTTTCCCGCCCGTTGACGTCCGGGACAAGGCCAGCGTCCCGAAGCGTTTCCGACAGCGACTCGATGATTCGCGGCACCACCGACTGGCCGGCGGTGCGCAGGAAATCCAGCCGCTTCATGATCGAGGTGCGGGCGTCCGGGTTGATCTGGGCGAACGCCAGGTCCTCCAGTTCCTCCTGCACCTCCCGCATGCCGATCCGCTCGGCGAGCGGGCTGTAGATCTCCAGGGTTTCGCTGGCGATGCGCTTGCGCTTTCCGGCATCGCAGATATGCCCCAGCGTGCGCATGTTGTGCAGCCGGTCAGCCAGCTTGACCAGCAGGACCCGCAGATCCTCCGACATGGCGAGCAGCAGCTTGCGGAAATTCTCCGCCTGCCGGGCTTCCGACCCGGCGATTTCGAGCTGGGACAACTTGGTGACGCCGTCGACCAGCTTGGCGATTTCCGGACCGAACAGGCGTTCGATGTCCGAAAGCGTCGCGTCCGTATCCTCGACGGTGTCGTGGAGCAGGGCCGTGATGATCGACGCACTGTCGAGGCGATAATGCGTCAGGATTCCGGCGACTTCGACCGGATGGGAGAAATAGGGATCGCCGCTCGCGCGCGTCTGCGTGCCGTGGGCCTGCATCGAGAACACATAGGCCCGGTTGATCGCCTGCTCGTCGGCCGACGGATCGTATCTCTTGACGGTTTCGACCAGTTCGTATTGCCGCATCATCGCGAAACGCTCCGCGGCGGCGCCGATTCGGGCAGGCGGCGGCCGGAAATGCGCGGCCGGCCCGGCGTCAGGCCCCCGGTTCCTCCGCCTCGCGGCCGAGCAGCACACCGGCATCCGTCTCCGCTGCCGCCGCGGCGTCGGTTTCGTCCACGGGACCGGCCTTCGCGCTCTCAGCGAACGCGTCGTTCGCCGCCTGCCGGTCGGCGACCCCGCCGTCCACCGGCGTCGCCCCCAGGACGATCGATTCCCGGGTCAGCGCTTCGGCAACTTCCAGATCTTCTTCCAGATCGTCGCTCGGCTGCTGCTTTTGCAGGCCGAGTATCAGCGATTCCCGGAGTTCGTCGAACGACAACGTATCCTCGGCAATTTCCCGCAGCGCGATCACCGGGTTCTTGTCGTTGTCCCGATCCAGCGTTTCGGCGGCGCCGGACGAGATATCCCGCGCGCGCTGCGATGCGTACATCACAAGATTGAAACGGTTCGGAACCTTGATAATGCAGTCTTCTACGGTTACGCGCGCCATGCAGCGGTCTCCCGGTCGATCGGGTTGTAAACGCCGGCGGCTGCGCCGGCATCGGGCAAAGGGCAGCGGGCAAAGCCGGACGGAATTTCAGGGCAATATATTTTTCCGCGGGTACGAAGCAAGCGCTCCGGCTGCCGCAGGGAGCACCCGGACGAGCGCCTATTTCCCCCGTTCCAGGCGCACGCAGCCATGATCGCGCGGCAGCGCGGCGACAAGCTCCGCCACCGTCCGCCGGCTGACCGGGTGCCGCCAGTCCGGCGCAATTTCCGCCAGCGGCAGCAGGACGAAGGCGCGGCCGTCCATCCGGGGATGCGGCAGGACCGGCGGGCCGGCGGACACCTGCCCCCGGTAATCGATCAGATCGAGATCCAGGGTGCGGGCAGCGTTCGGGGCGGCGGCGTCGCGCCGCCTTCCGAACCGCTTTTCCGCGGCGTGCAGCAGGTCCATCAGGGCGCTCGCCGAGCGGGCGGCGGCGCCACGGCCGAACTCGACGCGCCAGACCGCGTTCAGATAGTCGGGCTGATCCGAAGGCGGCCACGCGGGCGAAGCGTAGAGGCCGCTGCGTTCGACGGGTTCGACGCCGAGCGTGCCGAGCCACGCGGCGGCTTCGGCGAAGGTCTGCGCGACCGCGCAACCGTCCGGACCCGGCAGATTTCCGCCGACGGCGATATAGGTCGGGTGCGGTCCGGCGTCGGGCTGCGCTGTTACGCCCATCGCACGACCTCGCGATTTATTGTGGGCAAGTGATTACCCCGGACGCGGGGACCATATATAATCGATAACAATTTACAGGAAGTGGCAATGACCGTGCGCAACCTCAGCATCTATTCCGACGAGAAAATTGCGATTTTCATCGACGGTTCCAACCTCTACGCGGCGGCCCGGACCCTCGGCTTCGATATCGACTACAAGCGGCTGCTCGAATTCTTCCGGACCCGCGCCATCCTGCTGCGCGCCTTCTACTACACGGCGCTGATCGAGGATCAGGATTATTCGCCGATCCGGCCGCTGGTCGACTGGCTCGATTACAACGGCTACACCATGGTCACCAAGCCGACCAAGGAGTTCACGGACTCCCAGGGCCGGCGCAAGATCAAGGGCAACATGGATATCGAGCTTGCCATCGACATGATGGAGCTCGCCGAGAAACTCGACCATGTCGTCCTGTTTTCCGGAGACGGCGATTTCCGCCGGCTGGTGGAGGCCGTGCAGCGCAAGGGCGTGCGCGTGACCGTGATCAGCACCGTCAAGACCTCGCCGCCGATGGTCGCCGACGAACTGCGCCGCCAGGCCGATATCTTCCTCGAGCTGGCCGACCTTTCCGAGAGCATCCAGCGCGACCCGCGCGACCGACCGCCGCCGCGCCGCGACCGCTTCGAGCGGGACAGCGGGGACGGCGGCTACGGCAACGACGGCTTCGACGAGCAGGACTGATCGGAACCGCGATACCGGCGCCGCCGCGGTCGCACGCCGTAACCGGGGCCGGCCTGCCGCCGCCATGACCGGCCGCCCGGATGCGCCCCCTGACGAACCCCGACGCGATTGCCCCCTTTGCCCGCGGCTCGCCGCCTTCCGGGCCGAGTGGCGGGCGCGCGAGCCGGATTGGCACAATGCGCCGGTGCCCTCGTTCGGTCCGCTCGACGCGCCGCTGCTGATCGTCGGCCTGGCGCCGGGACTGCGCGGGGCCAACCGGACCGGCCGGCCCTTCACGGGCGACTGGGCCGGCGACCTGCTGTACGACACGCTCGTGCGCTACGGTTTCGCCCGCGGAACCTACGACAGGCGGCCGGACGACGGACTCGTCCTCGCCGACTGCCGGATCACCAACGCCGTACGCTGCGTCCCGCCGGAAAACCGCCCGACGACCGCCGAAAACCGGGCCTGCCTGCCCTTCCTGACGGCGGAAATCGCCGCCATGCCGCGGCTGCAGATCGTTCTGGCGCTGGGCGGCCTCGCCCACGGCATGGCGCTCGTCGCACTCGGACTCAGAAAATCCGCCTTCGCCTTCCGCCACGGCGCCATTCATGCCGTGAGCGAACGGTTGCTCCTCGCCGACAGCTACCACTGCTCGCGCTACAACACGAACACCGGCCGCCTGACGCCGGAGATGTTCCGGGCGGTGTTCGCCGAACTCCGCGCCCGCCTGACCTGACCCGGCCGGATCGTCCGCTACAGGGAGCGGACAGGTCCTGCGTCGACAACGGGCGCCGGGCCCGGCTCAGTACCACGCTTCGGGCAGCTCCTCCTTGCGCCGGGCGACGAAGGCGTCGAGTTCCTCGCGCACGGCCTCGTCCATGGGCGGCGGCGTGTACTGCTCCAGCATCTCCTTCCAGCGCGCATGGGCGCGACTGCGCATGTCGGTCGATCCGGCCTCGCTCCAACTCTCGATATTCTCGCTGTCGGACAGTTCCGGCTCGTAGAAGGCGGTGCGGTAGTGGCGCATCGTGTGGCCGCAGCCGAGGAAATGGCCGCCGGGACCGACCTCGCCGTAGGCGTCGCGGGCCAGGGCCTCGTCGCCGGTGTCGAAACCCTCGGCAAGCAGTTTCCGGTAGCCGCCGAGCCGGTCGGCATCCATGACCAGCTTCTCGAACCCGGTGCACAGGCCGCCCTCCAGCCAGCCGGCCGCCTGGAGCACGAAGTTCGCGCCGGCGAGCATGGTGGAATGCATCGAATCGGCCGATTCGTAGGCCGCCTGCGCATCCTCGATTTTCGATCCGGTCAGCGAACCGCCGCAGCGCAGGGGCAGGCCGAGCCGCCGGGCGAGTTGCCCGACGATATAGTTCGACAGCACCGGTTCCGGCATGCCGAAGGTCGGCGCGCCGGATTTCAGCGACATCGAGGTCAGGAAATTACCGAGAATGAACGGCGCGCCGGGCCGCACCAGCTGGGCGAAGGCGCAGACCGCCATCGCCTCCGCCAGCGCCTGGGCGACGGAGGCGACGGTCGAGACCGGCCCCATGGCGCCGGACAGGATGAACGGCGCCACGGCGATGCCCTGCCCCCGCCCGCAATAGACCCGGATCGCCTCGGTCACCACCTTGTCCACCAGCAGGGGCGAGTTGGTGTTGACGTTGCCGAGGATCACGCAGTGCTCTTCCATCGTCTCCCGGCCGAAGACGATTTCGGCCATGTCGACGCTGTCCTGCGCCCGGCTCTTCTCGGTGATCGCGCCGAAATGCGGCTTGTCGCTCAGCGTCATGTGGGCATGCAGCATGTCGAGATGGCGGGTGCTCACCGGAATGTCGCACGGCTCGCACACCACGAAGCTGCCGTGGTGCAGATGCGGGTGCATGTAGACGAGCCTGACGAGGCTCCGGAAGCTCTCAAGGTCGCCATAGCGCCGGCCGCCCTCAAGATCGCGCACGAAGGGCGGGCCGTAGACCGCGGCGTAAACCTGGTTGTCGCCGCCGATAACGACCGAGCGGTCGGGATTGCGCGCCAGCTGAGTGAACTGCCGCGGCGCCTTTGCGCACAGGGAGCGGATCCAGTCCGCCGGCGCGCGCACCCTGTCTTCGTCGTCGATGCTCGCGCCCGCTTCGCGCCAGATGCGCTGGGCCTCTGGATCGCCCCGGAAGGCGACGCCGACATCCTGCACGATCCAGTCGACCTGGGCCTCAATGCGTTGCAGCCCCTCCTCGTCAAGAAAGTCGAGCACGGGCAGGCGCCGCCTGATATAGGGCGAAGCGGGCGCCCCCTTGGCGGCGGCGGACCGTTGGCGTGCAGCCCGGGCGCGTCGGGCCATAGCAAATTCCTCCCCCTGCCCGGAAGCCCCCGTCTTCCGGCGGGCCGCACCCCTACACCGAGGCTCAACCGCATGCTAGCGTTATCGTTCTGCCGGGATTTCACTTTTTTGAGCGCGCCTTGAAGACCGATCCAACTGCACGGTCCGGCGACCTCGGGCAGGCGCGCCTGCGGGTCGAGGACCGGGCGCTCCTGACCGGGCAGGGCCGCTTCACCGACGATATCCGCATCGCCGGCTGCCTCCATGCCGCCTTTGTGCGCAGCCCGGAGGCGCACGGCCGGATCGCGGCGATCGGGACGGCCGAAGCAACCGCCCTGCCCGGTGTCGTGCGCATCTTCACCGGCGCAGATCTTGCCGGCCTGGGGCGGACTTCGGTCAACCCGCTCATGCCGGACATCCGGCCCCTGCCGCCGGAACCGCTGGCAACCGGTACGGTCACTGCCGTCGGGCAGCCCGTCGCTCTGGTCGTGGCGGAGACCGCCGCCGGCGCGCTCGATGCCGCCGAGTCCGTCTTTGCCGAAATCGACCCGCTTCCCCCGATCCCGTCAAATGGCGAAGCAGGGTCGTACCGGGCGCGTGAAGCGTGGAATTCGCCGGCGGCGGATGTTCGCAATGCTGCGGCGCGCGCCACCGTGTCGCTCCGCCAGCCCCTGCTCGCGCCGGCGGCGCTGGAGCCGCGCGGGCTAATCGCCGACGCTGCCGGCGAACCGGGCCGTCTGACCGTGTGGCTCGGCAGCCAGTCGCCGCACCGGGCGCGCGAGGAGCTGGCCGCCGTGCTCGGGCTGGACCCGGGGGCGATCCGCGTCGTCGCGCCGGATGTCGGCGGCGCCTTCGGCATGAAGGCCTCGCTCTATCCCGAAGACATCGCCGTCGCCTTTGCCGCGCTGACGCTCGGCCGCTGCGTGAAATGGATCGCGACCCGCAGCGAGGACTTTCTCGCCGCCACCCAGGGCCGCGGCCAGACGATCGATGCCGGCCTGAGCGCCGACAGCGACGGCACGCTGCTCCATCTCGACGCCGCCGTGCGGGCACCGCTCGGTTCGTGGATGCCCTACAGCGCGGTCGTGCCGGCGCGCAACGCCGGACGCATCATGCCGGGCCCCTACAGGGTCGCGTCGGTCGATATCGAGGCCACAGGCGTAGAAACAAACGGCGCGGCCGTCGGTATCTACCGCGGCGCCGGCCGGCCGGAAGCCGCGCTGGCCATGGAACTGCTGATCGAACGGCTCGCCGGAGCGCTCGATCTGCCGCCGGAAGACCTGCGCCGCCGGAATTTCGTGTCCGCCGCCGACATGCCGTGGACGACGCCGACGGGGCAGACCCTGGACAGCGGCGATTACCGCGCCGCCTACGACCGCGCCGCCGCGCTGCTCCGGCCGGAACCGGCGGAACGCAACGGCCTGCTGCGCGGCAGCGCAACCATCGCCTATATCGAGCCGTCCGGCCTCGGCTGGGAAACGGCGCGGCTGACCCTGGGCGCCGACGGCGCGATAACCGCCGCGACCGGCTCCGCCGCCCAGGGCCAGGGCCGCACGACAGCAGTCCAGCAGATCGTCGGCGACGGGCTCGGGGTCGCGCCGGACACGGTGGGCGTCGTGCACGGCGACAGCCGCGCGCCGGACACGGCCATCGGCGCCCTGGCAAGCCGCAGCACGCCGATCGGCGGCAGCGCGCTGGTTGCGGCCTGCCGCGACCTCCGCCGGCAGGCCGAAGAGCGGCTGGGCCGGTCCATCGGCGACCGTCCGGACTGGACCGCCATCGCGCGGGAAACCGGTGAGCTGGCCGCCGACGCCACCTACAGCGCCGCAGGAGAGGCCTGGGGCTACGGCGCGGTCGGCTGCACGGTCGCCGTCGACCCGGAAACCGGCGTGCTGACGATCGAACGCCTGGTCTGGGTCGACGACGCCGGCACGGTGATCAATCCGATACTGGCCGAAGGGCAGCTCCTCGGCGGCATCGCCCAGGGCGTCGGCGAAGCGGTGCTGGAGCGGATCGTCTACGACGCGGACGGGCAGTTGCTCACCGGCTCTTTCATGGACTACGGCATCCCGCGCGCCGCCGATATGCCGCCGGTGACGCTGGAGCGGATGGAAACGCCGAGCCCGGCCAACCTGCTGGGCGCCAAGGGCATCGGCGAGGCCGGCGCCATCGGCGCCCCGGCGGCGATCGCCTGCGCCGTCATGGCTGCGCTGCGCCCGCTCGGCGTGAAGCATCTCGACATGCCCTACACCCCTGCGCATATTTGGCAGGCGATCCGCGATGCCCAAACCGGCGACGGGGCCGGCGCCGGAGACCGATAACCGCAACGGCGGAGCGAGAAGGATGGTCCTCCCCTATCGGAAGTCCGAAGCCAAGGACTATGCCCGCGAACACATGAAGGGCATCTGGGCCGCGGCGCTCACCCCGTTTGCGGAAGACGGCGCGGTCGACGAGGCCGCGGTGCGCCGCAACCTGCGCCACTGGATCGACGATCTGGAAATCGACGGCTTCTTCATCTCGGGCAAGCAGGGCGAGTTCTTCGCCATGTCGCTGGAGGAGCGCAAGCGCTGCCTGGAAATCGCCATCGAGGAGTGCGCCGTTGGATCGGCCAGCACCATCATGTCCTGTTCGGACCAGAATCTGGACGTCGTGATCGACCTGGCGCAGCACGCCCAGGACGTCGGCTGCCCCTATATCGTCGTCCACGCCCCGGTGCTGCATTTCAACAACGCCCCCGACGACACGGTCTACGAATATTACCGCTACATCTGCGAGAGGGTGGATATCGCCGTCGCCATGTGGAGCCATCCGGACAGCGGCTATCTGATGAGCCCGGAACTGTGCAGCCGGGTCGCCGATCTGCCGAACGTCGTGGCGATCAAATACAGCGTGCCGCGGGAGATGTACGCCCGCCTCACCGACCTCGCCGGCGACCGCATCCTGGTCAGCACGGCCTCGGAAGACGAATGGTTCGACAATATCGTCGAACTGGGCTGGCGGCTCTATCTCTGCTCCTCGCCGCCCTACCTGATCCAGACCGCCGCCGACAAGCGGATGCGCGAATACACCGACCTCGCCTTCGCCGGCGAAATCGAGCGGGCGCGGCAGGTACGCGACAGCCTCGATCCGGTGCGCAAGGCCCTGAAAGGCACCCGCCCGCCGGGCAAGCCGCACAGCCACCAGAAATACTGGCAGGACCTGCTCGGCCAGACCGGCGGCCGTGTCCGCCGCCCGGGCCTGCCGCTCACCGAGTCGGAAAAGGCGGCGACCCGCGAGGCGTTCGACTCCTGCGGCCTCGTTCTGGAAAGCGCGGCGGAGGCCGCCTGACCGTGGCGGAGGCGAACCGGGACCAGATCGAGTTCTGGTCGACCACCCAGGGCCGGAAGTGGCTGCGCCTCGAAGACCGCATCGAGCGGATGATGACGCCGTTCACCGAGGCCGGGCTCGCGGCGCTGGGCGATATCGCGGGCAAGCACTGCCTCGACATCGGCTGCGGCGCGGCCGGGACCACCCTGGCGCTGGCCGACGCCGCGGGCGACGCGGGATCGGCCGCCGGGATCGACGTGTCGCCGCCCCTGCTGAAACGAGCATGGGAACGAGCCGACGGGCGCAACAACATGTGCTTCGCTGAAGGTGACGCCCAGGACTACGCGTTCCGGGATGACACGTTCGATATCCTGTTCTCGCGCTTCGGGATCATGTTCTTTCGCGATACGCCGGCGGCGCTCGCCAACCTGCGCCGGGCGAGCCGGCCCGATGCAAGGCTGGTCTTCATCGTATGGCGCGAACCGCGCGATAATCCGTGGGTGATGATTCCGGTCTCGGCGGCCAAGGCCTTCGTCGAATTGCCGCCGCGCCCGGCGCCGGGCGAGCCGAGCCAGTTCCAGTGGGCCGATCCCGGACTGGCGACCGGATGGCTGGAAGGCGCCGGATGGCGCGACTGCCGCTTCGATCCGCTCGACATCGCGCTGGACATGCCGGGCGAGCCGCTGGAGGCCGCCCGGTTCCTGCTCCAGATGGGCCCGGCGGCGGCCCTGCTGGCCGAAGCCGGCGGCGACCTGGCGGAGCGCGCCGAGACCGCCCTGGCCGAAAAGCTTGTGCCTCACCTGCGCGACGGCGCGGTCACGCTCGGCAGCGCCTGCTGGATCGTCTCGGCTCAAGCCGGATAGCCCGCACTGTCATCGAAGTCATGGGCTACCCGGCCGGGGAGCGCCCCTTCGATACGCCCCAGCCCCGGGGGGCCGGGGCTACTCAGGATGAGGAAGAGGGGGCGTTCAAGCTTAGACCCCCAACCCTCCTCATCCCGAGTAGGCGCGTCAGCAGCCTGTCCTGAGCTTGTCGAAGGGCCGTATCGAGGGGCCGGCCGCGCTCAGGCGGCGTCGGCGCCGAAAATCGCCTTGACTTCCAGGAACTCCTCGAAGCCGTGGGCGCCCCATTCGCGACCGTTGCCGGACTGCTTGTAGCCGCCGAAGGCCGCCGACAGGTCCGGCATCGCGCCGTTTATATGGACGTTGCCGGTGCGCAGCCGGCGCGCCACCCGGGCGGCGCGCTGCGGATCGGCCGAGGAGACATAGCCCGACAGGCCGTAGGGCGTGTCGTTGGCGATGGCGACGGCCTCATCCTCGTCGCTGTAGCCGATGATCGACAGGACCGGGCCGAAGATTTCCTCCCGCGCGATCGTCATATCGTTGGTGACGTTGGCGAACACGGTGGGGCGGACATAGTAACCCTTGTCCAGCCCGTCGGGCCGGCCGGGGCCGCCGGCGACCAGCTCGGCGCCCTCCTCAATGCCCTTCCCGATCAGGCCCTGGACCTTGTCGAACTGCATCGCGCTGGCGAGCGGTCCCATGGTGGTAGCTTCATCGCGCGGGTCGCCGACCGCGATCTTGCCGGCCGCCGACTGCGCGGCCTCGACCGCCTCGGCCATCCGGTCCATCGGCACGAGCATCCGGGTCGGCGCGTTGCAGGACTGGCCGGCATTGCCGGCGCAGCCGAACACGCCGCCCTTCACCGCCCTGGCGATATCGACATCGTCGAGCAGGATGTTGGCCGATTTGCCGCCGAGCTCCTGGGTCACGCGCTTGACGGTGTCGGCCGAGCCCCTGGCGACGGCGATGCCACCGCGGGTCGAGCCGGTGAACGACATCATGTCGATATCCGGATGGGCCGACATGGCCTCGCCGACCGTCGGCCCGTCGCCATTGACCAGGTTGAAGACGCCGGCCGGCACGCCGGCTTCGTCGAGGATTTCGGCGAAGATGATGGCGTCGAGCGGCGCGATCTCGCTCGGCTTGAGCACCATGGTGCAGCCCGCGGCGAGCGCCGGCGCGACCTTGCAGGTAATCTGGTTCTGCGGCCAGTTCCACGGCGTAATCATGCCGACGACGCCGACCGGTTCGCGGCGCATCAGCGTGCTGCCGTTGACTTCCTCGAACGCGTAGTCCTTCAGCACCCGGGCGGCGGTCTTGATATGGGCGAGGCCGGACGGCGCCTGGACCTTCTTCGCGAAGCCGAGCGGCGCACCCATTTCGCGGGAGATCGCCTCGCCCAGATCCCCGATCCGGCTCTTGTAGATTTCGACGATCCGGTTCAGCAGGTCGAGCCGCTCCTCCCGGCTCGTTTCGGCATAGCTGTCGAAGGCGGCGCGGGCGGCGGCGACGGCCTTGTCGACGTCGGCGGCCGACCCGAGGCTGATCTGCCCGCACGGCTCTTCCGTCGCCGGATCGATGACGTCCAGCGTCCGGGGTTCCACCGGATCGACCCATGCGCCGTCGATATAGAATTTCAGGGTGTTGCCGGACATGCTGCTGCTTCCTTCCGATGGACCGTGCGATTAGGCGGTGTGCCGTTCGGCGCGAGATATAGACTGCGGCCCCGCGGCTTGCCAACCGCCGCCGGGCGGCCGGATCGGCGCAGCCCGAAAAGCCTGTTTCGCCGCTCCGCTTCGTGTTACCGCCGTCGCCGGAACCGGGGAGGCGAAGGCGGAATGACGGACGGCGGCGCCAGGATCGACTACGAGGAGCGGCCGTATGGCGCCGGGGACACCGGTGGCGGCCGGGTGGCGCGCCTGTTCATCGACCGGGCGGCCAAGCGCAACGCCATCGGGCCGGGCGTGATCGCCGGCCTCAGGGACGCCTGCGCCGAACTGGCGGCGGACGGCGACTTGCGCGCCGTCGTGCTGGCCGGCGCCGGCGGCCGGACCTTCGCGGCCGGCGCCGATGTCAACGTTATGGCCGGCCTGACGCCGGAGAGTGCGCGCACTTTCATAACCTCCCTTCACGAGGCGATCGATGCGGTGCGCCGCCTGCCGGTGCCGGTTATCGCCGCGATCCGCGGCCATTGCCTGGGCGCGGCGGTCGAGCTCGCGGCGGCCTGCGATTTCCGGGCCGGCGACACCACGGCGGTGATCGCCATGCCGGAGGTGCGGGTCGGGATTCCCAGCGTGATCGAGGCGGCGCTGCTGCCGGGCCTGGTCGGCTGGGGTGCGGCGCGGGAAATGCTGCTGACCGGCCGGGAATACGGCGCCGCGGAAGCGGCGCGGATCGGCTTTTTGCAAACGGCAACCGCGCCGGAAGACCTGGACGCCGCCGTCGATGCTAGGCTCGACGCCATCCTCGCCTGCGGCCCGGTCGCCGTGCGCGCCCAGAAGATGCTGCTCAACCATTGGCAGGAGATGTCCCTGACCGAAGCGGTCGCCGTCAGCATCGACGCCTTCGCCGCTTCTTTCGAGAGCGACGAACCGGTGCGGATGCTGGCGGGGGCGCTGAAGGCCCGGCGAGAGCCATAGCCGCACCGCGAAGGAACGGGCCATCGGGTCTCGCATTCGGTCCGCTTCTTCCCTAACTGGCACCCGAAGAGCCATTCGACGGATCCGGAGCGCCCGCGCATGAACGACCTGCCGACCGATTCCCCGAGCCCGAATCCGGATGCGGCAAGGCCGGCCCGGCCCGGCGGAACCGGCGGGACCGGCGTCAACGCCGGCAAAACCGTCGTGCTGGGCAACGAGAAGGGCGGGACCGGCAAGTCGACCGCTGCGATGCATCTGATCGTCGCCCTGCTGCGCGACGGCCGGTCGGTGGCGAGCATCGACCTGGACGGCCATCAGGGAACGCTGACCCGTTATGTCGAGAACCGCCGCAGTTTCGCGGAAAGCGAAGGCCTGCGCCTGCAACTGCCGGACCATCGCCGGGTCGGCGGCCCCGCCGGCTCCGCCGGAAGCGGTACAGCGGACCCCGCGGCGCTGCGGCCGGAGACCGACGCCCTGATCGACCGGCTGGCCGCGACGCACGATTATGTCGTGCTCGACTGCCCCGGCACGGACAATGCGCTGGCCCGCCACGCCCTTTCCCGCGCCGACATCCTGATCACGCCGATCAACGACAGCTTTGTCGATCTCGACCTGCTCGCCCGGGTCGGCGGCACGCCGCCGCGCGTCCTGGGGCCGAGCGTCTACAGCCAGACCGTGTGGGAAGGCCGCCAGCGCCGCGCCATGGGCGGCGGGCGGCCGATCGACTGGATCGTGCTGCGCAACCGGCTGAGCCCGCTCGATTCGCGCAACAAGAAGCGTGTCGGCGCGACCCTGGAGGAACTCGCCGGGCGTATCGGCTTTCGCTGGCTCGACGGCTTCCACGAGCGGGTGATCTTCCGCCAGCTCTTCCTGCAGGGCCTGACCGTGCTCGACCTGCGCGAGGACGGCGCCGGCGTCCCGCTCAACATGTCCCACGTCGCCGCGAGGCAGGAGATCCGCCGGCTGGCGGATGCCGTGCTGGAGCGGCAGGCCGGCGACGCTGCCGGCGCGCGCACCGGAACGGCGGATTCCGAAGGCGCGGAGCCCGCACTCGCCGGGCTGTGAGCCGCTCCGTCCTGCTCAACCGTCGTCCAGAAAAGCCACCGCCTCGATCTCGACCTTGTATTCCGGCGCGGCGAGCGCGCTGATGCCGATCAGGGTGGAGGCCGGCATGCGGCCGTCGAAGAATTCCTTGCGGGCGCGGCCGATCTCGGGCCGGTCGGCGATGTCGGTAAGATAGATCGTCAGCTTGGCGACGTCGGCGAGCGAGCCGCCCGCCGCCTCGACCAGCTTCTCGATCTTCGCGAAGCAGACGCGCGCCTGCTCGTAGGCCGAGTCGCCGCCGACGACGCCGCCGGCATCGTCCGACGCCACCATGCCGGACAGGATGACCTGGTTGCCGGCCTTCAGGCAGTTGGAAAAGATATTGCCCGGAAACTCCGGCGCCTCCGGCGCCGTAATCTGCTCGAACCTGACCGATGTCGGCATTTTGCCCTCCTTTCGCCGCCGCCCTACGCGGCCGGCGCTTGCTCGCTGTCTGCTGTTTCGGCGACCGCCGCCTCCTGCCGCGCCGCCAGCGCCCTCGCCTGTTGCAGCGCCTCGCGCGCCATCAGGCCGCGGACCCGCGTGAGGCCGAGGTCGTGGCTGTAGAGATGCTCGCGGGCATCGGCGTCCGCCGCCATGGTCTCCATGACCAGCCGGTCCTGCTCCAGGACGTGCCAGTGCCGTTCCTCCAGCCGGGTCCGGTAGAGAAACCGCCAGACATCGGCCTGCCAGCCGCTCACCCTGCGGTGCCGCCAGAAGAAGCAGGCCGAAGTCCTTTCGTCGATCGGCGTAACGTGAAAGACGATGCCGAAATTGCCGCCCGGCCCGCCGGTCGCCGGATAGGGAATTTCCAGGCAGACCGCCTGGAAGCTGCGGTCGTACCATTCGCTCCAGTCGAAGTTCAGGTCCTTCTGGCCGGTCTTTTCGAAGACGAAGCCGGTCCCGGTGTCGCGGGTGCGGAACGCCGCCTGCCGCGAGCCCTGCTGCATCGAATGGGCGGTCGTGTGCAGATAGGCGCCGTGCATCGGGTCCATATTGTTGTCGATCAGGAACCGGTAGGGGCAGCGCCATTCGGCGTAGCAGAGGATCGCCCGGTAGGCGGCGTCCGTGAGACGCTCGGGCGGCGTGAAGTCGGCCGGCGGCGCCTCGGGGTCGGACCCGTACCAGGCATAGACCGCGCCGCGATGCTCGCGCACCGGGTAGCCGCGCACGGCGCGCGTGCCGACCAGGGCGCAGCCGGGTTCGCCGGGGATCGCCGCCACCGTGCCGTCGCCCAGGATCTGGGCGCCGTGATAGACGCAGCTCAGCCGGTCGCCGTCATGCCGGGCCAGCGAGAGCCGCGCGCCGCGGTGCGGGCAGCGGTCGTCCTGCAGATGGAGCGCGCCGCCGCGGTCGCGCCAAGCGACCAGGTCGCGGCCCCAGCGCTTGAGCGCCACCGGCCGGTCGGCGATCCGGTCGGCCGGGCAGATGCCGTACCAGCGATCGTACAGGCCGGTCGCCAGGATGGCCTGCGCCCGTTCGTCGACCTGCCGTTGCGGGATGCGCCGCGCCATCGGATCGTTCCGCGACCGCCGCGTTACCCGGTCCCAGGCGCGCCGGGCCCGGCCGGATCGCCGAGCCGCTGCATGGCCGCCGGGAAGTTGCCTTCGGTCCAGGCTTCGCCCTCCGGCGTCTTGAGCCCGGCCTCGTTCAGGGCCGCCGCCAGGGCCGGCAGGTCGTGGATGCCCGCGGCGAAGGCGGCCTCCAGGGCAGCGCTCAGCCGGTCCTCGTATTCGCTCGGCGCCGCCTTGCGGAATTGCCAGGGTTCGATCGACAGGCCGTTATGCGGCAGGCGCGGATGGTCGCCGCCGCCGGCGCCGCTCGACACTGGCGCACCGGCCGCGGCGTCCGATGCCGCGGGTCCGTCTTCGGCAGCCCCTCCGGCTTCGCGCCGCGTCTGCGATTCCCGCGCGAGCCGGTCGCGCACCTTCAGAAAATCGTAGGAGACGAAGATCTCGGTGCGGAACACGCCCCAGGCCGAGCGCTCCAGTTCGACATTGACCGCCTGGAGCCGGTCCGGCGGCAGGCGCAGGGTCACGATCTGGCCGAGGCCCATGGCCACGGTCCACGAGACGATCTCGACCCCTTCGGGCGGAAAGCGCCGCCACCAGTCGCGCGCATCGAGCGCCGCCTGGAATTCGCCCAGCGTCTTCGACTGATCGTGCTTCAGGAACACGGTCAGCAGGATGTCGCCGCCCTGGATGTCGCTCGGCCCGGTCATGGGATCGCCGATCTTCCGCATGCGAATTTCGTTCTGCCGGGAGAGCGTGACTCAGCAGCCCCGGAAAGACAAGATGAGCCTGACGGAGAGAACGACCGACATACGAAGTCCCGGAATGGACACCCGTACCCCGGAGCAGCGCCGGCGCATCATGCAGGCGGTCAAGAGCAAGGACACGAAGCCGGAAATGATCGTGCGCCGGCTCTTACACCGTATGGGCTATCGCTATCGCCTGCACCGGAAGGATTTGCCGGGCAAGCCGGACATCGCGTTCGTGTCGCGGCGGAAGGCAATTTTCGTGCACGGCTGCTTCTGGCACGGCCACGGCTGTTCGAAGGGGCGGTTGCCCAAGTCCCGCCTCGACTACTGGAAACCGAAGCTTGACGAAAATATGCGCCGCGATAGAATGAAACAGGAACAATTGAGGAGCCTGGGGTGGAAGGTGCTGGTCGTCTGGCAGTGCGAGACCGGGGATATCGATGCCTTGGCGGCGCGGCTACAATATTTTGTGGATGAATCCGAAAATTCGATCGACATCTAGTATCTAACCGGCTATTATCGGATTTGTGGACAACCGGAGTCGGACCGCAGCGCCATGAGACCCATCGGTATCGATTTGTTTGCCGGCGCCGGCGGAATGAGCCTCGGTTTCGAGCAGGCCGGCTTCGACATCGCAGCCGCCGTCGAGATCGATCCGGTGCATTGCGCCGTCCACAAGTTCAACTTCCCGCGTACGGCAATCGTCCCGCGCTCGGTCGAGGGGCTTTCCGGCGCCGAAATCGTGGAAGCCGCGGGTATCGGCTACCGGCCGGTCGACTGCGTGTTCGGCGGCGCGCCCTGCCAGGGCTTCTCGCTGATCGGCCATCGCATACTCGACGATCCGCGCAACAGGCTGGTGCGCGAATTCGTCCGCCTCGTCGCAGAACTCGGCGCCCGCACCTTCGTGTTCGAGAACGTGAAGGGACTGACGGTCGGCCGGCATCGCGCGTTTCTCGACGAACTCGTGACGGAATTTTCCGCCGCCGGCTACGATGTGCGGGTGCCCTGGCGGGTTCTGAACGCGGGCCACTTCGGCACGCCGCAGCATCGCGAGCGCCTGATCCTGCTCGGCGCGCGCAAGGGCGAGCGACTGCCCGACTATCCCGACCCGACAACCAATATTGCAGGCGGGCGGCGCCGCTTAGACGGCCTGCCCGACGGGCCGACCTGCGCCGATGCGCTGGGGGACTTGCCCGACGCGGAATGCTTCGGAGCGCTGGTCGACAGCGATGCGGTCGAGATGCCCGCTTTCGGAGAACCTTCGATCTACGCAACCGCTCTGCGATGCCTCGCCAACGATGCGTGGCACAACGGCTATGTGCGCGAGTGGAATCCGGCGCTCCTGACATCCAGCGCGCGCACGGAACATACCCGCATTTCCCGTCGGCGGTTTTCCGCCACGGAACCGGGCACCGTCGAACCGATCAGCAGGTTCTTCAAACTCGCGGCTTCCGGCGTCTCGAATACACTGCGCGCCGGCACGGACGGCGCTCGCGGGGCGTTTACCAGTCCGCGGCCGATTCACTACAAATACGATCGCTGCATCACCGTTCGCGAGATGGCCCGGCTGCACGGCTTTCCAGACTGGTTCCGCTTTAACGCAACCAAGTGGCACGGCGCACGCCAGATCGGCAATGCCGTGCCGCCGCCGCTCGCAAGGGCCATTGCCGGCCGCATAACCGCGGCTCTGGATATCGTCCCAACCCGGACATCGCGTACAGTTCAGTTGGGCGATCCGACGCTCCTGACGCTCGATCTTTCCGGCGCTGCCGAGCATTTCAAAGTCGAAGCCCCGCCCAGCCGCCGCGATCGAAAGAGCGGCGCCAAGAAGCGTAGACAGATCGATATCGAGCGAGAACGCCTCGCCGGGCAGGCAGCGTATGCCTAAGAAGCCCAACAGATACCAAGCGCTGATCCAAAAGATTTTTTTCGATCGCTATACGGCCGGCGCGACCGAGTTCGAATTCGCGCGGGAGGCGTTAGAAAAGGGCGCCGCCGAACTCGGCTTCGCTCGTGTCAAAAATCTTGGCGATGTCCCGTATTCGTTCAGATACAGGAATGACCTGCCGGATAAAATCTTGGATACACAGCCCGAAGGTCTCGAATGGATAATCGAGGGAGCCGGAAAAGGCCGCTACCGGTTCAAGCTCGTCAAAGAAATTCGAATCGTGCCGCGCGAGAATTTCGCAGCGACCGACATTCCGGATGCGACGCCGGAACTGATCCGGGCCTACGCGCTCGACGACGAACAGGCGTTGTTAGCAATCGTCCGGTACAATCGCCTGATCGATACCTTCCTCGGCCTGACGACCTACAGCCTCCAGAATCATCTCCGGACGACAGTCAAGGGCATGGGACAGATCGAGATAGACGAACTCTATATCGGACTCGACAAGTACGGCTGCCATTATGTCATCCCCGTTCAGGCCAAAAGCGGCAAGGATAGGATCGGCATCGTACAGACCGCTCAGGATATCCGTTTCGCAAAGCAGCGATTCCCTGACATGCGATGCCGGGCGATTGCGGCTCAGTTCATGGACGAACGGGTCGTGGCGCTGTTCGAACTCGCACTACAGAACGAAGAGATCAAAGTAGTAGAGGAGCGGCATTACCGCCTCGTTCCGGGCGACCGGCTCGACGACAATGCAATTCGGGCCTATCGCGATTAATTCGGTCGCGCTACAGGCAGGCCAAGGCGCGGGAGGTTTGAGGCGATGTCTCTGACACGGGACTTCAGGGAGACGGTCCGGGCGCGATCCGGCCTTCCGCGAAGCGCTGCTCCGGGACGGCGTCGATTGCCTGCTTGCCGGCGATGTCGATACAGGCAAGGCGGTCCTGCGCGACTTCGTCAACGCCACCATCGGGTTCCGGGAACTGGGCGAACTGACCGGCAAGTCGCCCAAGAGCCTGATGCGCATGCTCGGCCCGGACGGCAACCCGAATGCCCGGAACCTGTTCGACATCATCGGCTGCCTCCAGGCCCGCGAAGGGCTGCGCCTGACGGTACGGACCGTTCGCGACGCCGCGTAGCCGGACGCTTCACCCGGCACCCCTACCCCTCCGCCTGCCCGCGCAGCGCTCCCAGCATGCGCTCCGGGGTGAAGGGCTGGACCGTTGCCCGGGCGCCGAGCGGGCGCAGAGCGTCGTTGACGGCGCACCAGACCGCGGCGATCGCGCCGATGATGCCGGCCTCGCCGGCGCCCTTGACACCGGTCTCGGTGCCGGGCTGCGGGGTCTCGATATGGCCGATACGGATCGGCGGGATCCAGTCGGCGCGCGGCAGGGCATAGTCCATCGGCGAGCCGGTCAGCAGGTTGCCGTCGCCGTCGTAGACGCAGCGCTCCAGCAGCGCCGCGCCGAGGCCCTGGACGACGCCGCCGATAATCTGGCCGTCGACCAGCGCCGGGTTGACCGTCCGCCCGCAATCCTCGACCGCCCAGTGGTTCAGCAGGTCGATCGCGCCGGTCTCCGGGTCGATGGCGAGATGGCAGGCCTGGATGCCGTTGGCGGCATAGAAGGGCGCGGTTTTCGGCACGAAGCTGCGGGTCGCACTCAGGTCGGTCGAAAGCTCCGGCGGCAGCAGATGCTGGCGGTAATGGGCGATCTTCGCGATCTCGGCGACCGGCAGGCGCTCGGCGCCGCTGCCGTCGGTGACATGGCCGTCCGCCAGCGACAGGTTTGCGGCGTCCTCCTGCAACAGGGTCGCGGCGATCTCCAGCAGCCGCACGGCGACGGCATCGGCCGCGCGCCAGGCCGCGGTGCCGCCGATCGCCAGGCCGCGCGACGCCCAGGCGCCGCCGCCGACCGGGCCGGCGCTGTCGCCCGCTGCCACCGCCACTTCCGCCGCCGGCAGGCCCAGCCGTTCCGCCACAAGCTGGCCGACGCCGGTCAGCGTCCCCTGCCCCTGGTCGGTGCAGCCGACCTGCACGCGCACCGCGCCGGAGGGCAGCATCGCCACGGTCGCACTGTCCTCGGCGGTCACGTCGATCTCCTGCGCGCCGTAGGCGGCGGCGCCCGGCGCGGTCAGCTCGACCAGCGTCGCCACGCCGATGCCTTCGATCCTGCCCGCCTTTCGTGCCGCGGCCTGGGCCGCGCGTAGGGCAGGATAGTCCATCAGGGCCTCGAGCCGGTCGAGGCAGGCGTGCAGCGAGAGGGCGTCGGCGCGCACGCCGCCGGCGCTCGCGAAGGGCGCGCCGTCCGCCGGATAGTTGCGTCGGCGCAACTCCAGCGGATCGAGGCCGAGCCGGTGCGCCGCATCGTCGATCAGCACTTCGGTCACCGCCATGGCGATCGGCTGGCCGACGCCGCGATAGGCCCCGGTCGGCGCCTTGTTTTGCGCCCGCGCGACCGCCGCCACATGCACCCGCTCCGCCGCGTAGGCCGCGCCGATCAGGGTTGCGGTCAGCGCGGCCTCGCCGGCGCTGCTGCGCGGATGCGCCGAAAAGGCGCCGGCGCCCGCCTGCATATCGGCATCGAAGGCCAGGAGCGCGCCGTCTTCGCCGGCTTCCAGCCCGGCTTCGATAACGAACTCCCGGGCGTGGACGTCCGACAGAAAGGCTTCCAGCCGGTCCGCGGCCCATCTGACCGGCCGGCCGAGCAGGCGCGACGCCGCGACGACCGCCAGCTCGTCGGCATAGGCGTGCAGCTTGATACCGAAGGCGCCGCCGACATCCGGGCAGACGACCCGCACCCGGTGCAGCGGCAGGCCGAGCAGCCCGGCCCAGACATCCTGCATCTGGTGCGGCGCCTGGCCGGACTGGAACACCGTCAGCGATCCGTCCGCCGGATCGTAGTCGGCGAGCACGGCGCGGCCCTCCAGGGGCACGCCGGTCTGGCGCTCGAAGACGAAGCGGCGTCGGGCCGTCGGCGCGCCGGCCGGGGCGGGACCGGCCTCCCCGAACGCCCGGCGCAGCATGAGGTTGCTTTCCGATTCCGCATGAGCCTTGCGGTCGCGGACCGCCGGATCGGCGTAGCCGGACGCCGGCGGCAACGCATCGATTTCCAGTTGGACGGCCTCGGCGGCGTCGCGGGCGCGGTCGAGGCTGTGGGCGACGGCGAGCGCGACCGGCTGGCCCTGATAGTGCACGCTGCCGTCGGCGAGCGCCGGCTGGGGCGGCGGCCGGTGTTCCGGAACCGTCGCCGAGCGCGTGACCATCGGCTTACAGACCGGCCGCAGATCGTCGGCCGTCAGCACGGCGGCGACGCCGGACAGGGCGCAGGCGGCGGCCGTATCCAGCGCCGCGATCCGGCCGTGGGCGACCGGGCTGCGCAGGAAGGCGCCGTGCAGCATCCGCGGCGCCGTCAGATCGGCGGTAAAGCGCCCGCGCCCGGCGATCAGCCGGCGCGCCTCGCTGCGCGGAATCGATCGGTCGGCCAGTCCGGTCATGCGGGTCCGGTCATGCGGGAAAACGCGGTCCGAAGAGGCGTGTCGTACGGTGGCGAGCCGGCCGGGGTGCGATTCGCCTCGATGAATCGACCGATGACTTTGCTGGCACCTACCGGTTCCCCAGCATCGCGATTTCCCGGACCAGCTTGGACAGGATGACCTCTTCGAACGGCGTGTTCTCGTCCGCCGCCATGACGAAGGCGCCGGGGCCGCCGATCACGTCCTGCCGGTAATGGTCCTCCAGCGGCACGCCGAAGGAAGGCCGGAAGCTGGTGCCGGTGCGGGTCTTGATCGCCAGGCCGTTGATGGTGATCCCGGCCTTGAGCGCCGCCGCCCGCACGACCTGCAGCGGCGGCCCGTTGATCTGCGGGCCATCGCCGGAAATGTCGATGATCTTCTGCTTGCCGTCGTAGGCGTTGGACAGGATCTGCTGCGTCGAATAGGCGATGGCGGCGCTGATCGAGTTGTAGCCGAAAACCTGGCGCGGCGCCGCTACCAGCCGCTCGGCGAACGCCTTTGCCGAGGCTGCGCCGCCGATCACCATCCAGTCGACGATGGTCTCGACCGACTCCGGCGCGCCCCATTCGACGAACAGCACGGCGATCTTCCGGTGCTCGCCGCCCCGGATGGCGTTGAGCACAAGCGGATGGGAGATCGCCCGGGCGAAGCCCTTCCGCTGGAGCGCGAACTCGATATCGTCGATCGAGCCCGACCCGTCCGCCGCGAGGACCAGCTCGACGTCGACCTTCTCCTCCGCGGCCGCGGGCGCAAGGCCCGGCAGGACAAGCCAGAGGGCAAGGCAGACAGCGAGGCAGGCGGGGGACAGCAGCGCGGCGGGCGGTTTCATCCGGCGATGCTACCATGAAACGCCGCGCGGCGGCGAGGCCGAAGCCGCCGGTCCGCCGGCCGGCATGCAGCGCCCGTCGCCGGTGTGCGGCGCAGGGCGCAAGGGGCCTGCTGCATCGCGCCCGAACGCCGCGTTGCGCGAGGGATTGGCGGATAATAGAAAGGGCCCGCACCGCGGGAACCGGCAGGCGGCGCGGCGGGACCGGCGCCGCGGGCGCCGCCGGAGCCCCAATCCGAATTCCGCTTCGAACACCCATGGGAGTGCAGACGATGCGCGTCTATTACGATCGCGACGCCGACGTAAACCTGATCAAGGGCAGGAACGTCCTGATCGTCGGCTACGGCTCGCAGGGCCATGCCCACGCCATGAACCTGCGCGATTCCGGCGTCTCCGGCATCGCCGTCGCCCTGCGCGAGGGTTCGGCCACGCGCCAGAAGGCCGAGGAGGCCGGCTTTGCGGTCCACACGCCCGCCGAGGGCGCGGCCTGGGCCGATGTCGTGATGATGCTGACGCCCGACGAATTGCAGGGCGACATCTACGCCAACGAGCTGCACGGCAACATGAAGGACGGCGCGGCGCTCGCCTTCGCCCACGGGCTCAACATCCACTACAACCTGATCGAGCCGCGCGCCGACCTCGACGTCTTCATGATCGCGCCGAAGGGGCCGGGCCACACGGTGCGCTCGGAATATGTGCGCGGCGGCGGCGTGCCGACCCTGGTCGCGGTGGCGCGCAACGCCTCGGGCAACGCGCTGGAGCTCGCCCTCTCCTATGCCTCGGCCAACGGCGGCGGCAAGGCCGGCATCATCGAGACCACCTTCAAGGAAGAGTGCGAGACCGACCTGTTCGGCGAGCAGGTCGTGCTGTGCGGCGGCCTGGTCGAGCTGATCCGCGGCGGCTACGACACGCTGGTCGAGGCCGGCTACGCGCCGGAAATGGCCTATTTCGAGTGTCTCCACGAGGTCAAGCTGATCGTCGACCTGATCTACGAGGGCGGCATCGCCAACATGAACTACTCCATCTCCAACACGGCGGAGTATGGCGAATACCGCAGCGGGCCGCGCATCATCACCGACGAGACCCGCGCCGAGATGAGGCGCGTGCTCGACGACATCCAGAGCGGCCGCTTCACCCGGGAATGGATGCTGGAGAACCGGGTCAACCAGACGAGCTTTAAGGCCACGCGACGGCGCAACGACGCCCATCCCATCGAGGAAGTCGGCCGCAAGTTACGCGCAATGATGCCGTGGATTTCCGAAGGCGCGCTGGTTGACAAGAGCAAGAACTAGGGCAATCGACCAGTCCGTTTATTCCCGGTTTTTCAATATCCAGCCTTGCGGTTTCGCGAAGATTCAAGTAAAAACCCGGATCGGACGCGGTCGGGCCCGCGCCGTATCCCTGCGCCGGCGCATCCGGGCGACGGGTGCGTGTCCGGTATGGGCGATTCCGGCTTCGACGCTATGCACGAATGTGCAATAGTTGCCGGCGATCCGGGACGGGCGCGTGCGCCTCGCCATAGAATTTCCGGCCCGCCGCGCCGACGGCGGGCGAGCGGCCGGCAATCCGCAATTCCGCACCCGGCGGGCGGCGGTCGCGGCACAAGCGCCGAAGGAGAATGAGCAATATGCTGACAGGACTGCTCGGTCTTATGTCCGCCGATATGGCGATCGACCTGGGGACGGCGAATACCCTGGTGTATGTCAAAGGCCGCGGCATCATCCTGAACGAACCTTCGGTCGTCGTCCTGCGCGAGACCAAGGGCCGGCGCGAAGTTCTGGCCGTGGGCGACGAGGCCAAGCTGATGCTGGGCCGCACGCCCGGCAACCTGCAGGCCATCCGGCCGCTGCGCGACGGCGTCATCGCCGATTTCGACGTCGCCGAGGAGATGATCAAGCACTTCATCCGCAAGGTGCACAACCGGCGCAGCTTCGCGGCGCCGCAGATCATCGTCTGCGTCCCGTCCGGCTCGACGGTCGTGGAGCGGCGCGCCATCCACCAGTCCTGCACCAGCGCCGGCGCGAGCCGGGTCTACCTCGTCGAAGAGCCGATGGCGGCAGCGATCGGCGCCGGCCTGCCGGTGACCGAGCCGACCGGCTCCATGGTCGTGGACATCGGCGGCGGCACCACGGAGGTCGCGGTGCTGTCGCTCGGCGGCATCGTCTATGCCCGCTCGGTCCGGGTCGGCGGCGACAAGATGGACGAGGCGGTGATCGGCTACATCCGCCGCAACCATAACGTGCTGATCGGCGAATCGAGCGCCGAGCGGATCAAGAAGGAAATCGGCTCGGCGGCCGTGCCGAAGGACGGCGAAGGCAAGATGCTCTCGGTCAAGGGCCGGGACCTGATGAACGGCGTGCCCAAGGAGCTGATCCTGTCGGAAGCCCAGATCGCCGAGGCCCTGTCCGAACCGGTCGGCCAGATCATCGAGGCCGTCAAGACGGCGCTCGAGCATACGGCGCCGGAACTGGCCGCCGACATCGTCGACAAGGGCATCATGCTGACCGGCGGCGGCGCGCTGCTGGGCAATGTGGAGATCGTCCTGCGCCAGGCGACCGGCCTGCCCGTCTCCATCGCCGACGATCCGCTGTCCTGCGTCGCCCTGGGCACGGGCCGCTGCCTGGAAGAGTTGCGCAGCCTCAAGTCGGTCCTCGCAACAACGCCCTAGCGACGGCGGGGCAGGCAGGATCGCGTGTTCCGCAAGCAGAGAAGAGAGGCCAGAAGACGCCGCGGCCGGCCCATCCGTCAGGGCAGCCTGCTCGAAGACGTGCGCGTATGGACACGGCGTTTCGCCGTCGTCGTCATGGTGCTCGTCGCCGGCGCCCTGATCGTGATCGACCGCGTCGAGGCGCCGGTGACCCGCGACATGCGGGCCGGGCTGGCCGACCTGTTCGCGCCCGTGATCGCGGCGGTCTCCGCGCCGTTCCACGCGGCGGCCGAGTGGTTCGACGCCTTCCAGTCCAACGCCACGGTGCGCGAGCGCAATGCCGAACTCCAGCGGGAAATCGAGCGCCTGCGCGTGGCGCTCCAGCAATTGCCTGCGCTCGAGGATGAAAACCGGCGGCTGCGCGCCATCGCCAACGCCGGCAATCGCATCAAGGGCCGGCATGTAACCGCTACGGTCGTCGCCGATACGGACGGCCCCTATGTCCGCTCGCTCCTGGTCGGTGCGGGATCGGCGGAGGGGATCGGGCGCGGCATGGCGGTGATCAACGGCGACGGCCTCGTCGGCCGGATCGTCGAGGTCGGCAGCCATACCTCGCGGGTCCTGCTGGTCACCGACCTGAACTCCCGCATTCCCGTCCAGCTCGCCGCATCCGGGCTGCGGGCGCTGCTCGCCGGGACCAACGGCCGGCGCATGAGGCTGAACTACGTCCCGCCCAATGTCAGCGTTTCGCCCGGCGCGCTGATCGTCACTTCGGGTCATGGCGGCGTGCTGCCCCGGGGCCTTCCGGTCGGCCGGGTGGACAGCGTCGGCCGCCACGCGATCCTGGTGCGCCCGCTGGTGAACTGGGGCCGGCTGACCTTCGTGCGTATCGTCAACTATTCGACGACCGGCCTCGTTCAGGATGCGCCGGAGGGCACGCTGCGACGGGAGGCGGGCCGGCGGGAGGCGGGCCGGCGCGCGGAAACGCCATGAGCGAACCGATCCAGCGCGCCGTCGACCGGGCCGTGCGCCGGTCGTTTCCGATGGCGACCGCCGTCGTCGCGTCGCTCGCCGGGCTGATCGACGTGCCCGCCGCCGAATACAGCCGGATCGCACCCGCCTTCACGCTCATCGCGGTCTACTGCTGGTCGGTCTGGCGGCCGGACCTCCTGCCGCTGTCCGGCGTATTCCTGATCGGCCTGTTCGAGGACCTGCTGCGCGGCCTGCCGCTCGGCCTGACGGCCCTGATGCTGCTCGTGGCGGCCGGTTTCGTGCAAAACCAGCGCGCATATATTTTCGGCCGGTCGAACCCCTTCCTGTGGCTGGTCTTCGGCCTGCTGGTCGTCGTCTGGATGACGGTCGAATGGCTGGCCATGTCGATCCTGCTCGGGCAGATTCTCGATCCGGAAGCCGCCGCCTTCCGCTATGCGGCGACCTTCGGCCTGCTGCCGGTCGGCGCCGCGCTGCTGCTCGCCGTGCAGCGCAGCGGCATGCAGAACGTGTAGGCCATGCCGATATCGGAGAATGTCGACCAGAGCCGGAAATTCACCCGCCGGCTCGTCCTGCTGATGGGCGTCAAGGGCCTGGCGCTGGCCGGACTGACCGCCCGGATGTACCAGCTCCAGGTCAGCGATTCCGAGCGGTACACGACGCTCGCCGAAGAAAACCGGATCAACACCCGCCTGCTCCTTCCGCTGCGCGGCCGGATCTTCGACCGGCACGGCCGGCCGGTCGCGATCGACGAGGAGGATTACCGGGTGGTCATGGTGGCGGAGAAGACCGGCAACGTGCAGCAGGCGCTGGACCGGCTGGCCGGCATCGTCGAGCTGAGCCCGGAACAGCGCCAACGGGTGCTCCGCGAGGTCCGCCGCCGCCGGCGCTTCCTGCCGGTCACCATCGCCACCGGCCTGACCTGGGAGGAAGTGGCGCGGATGGAGGTGAACGCGCCGGACCTGCCCGGCGTGCTGACCGAGCGCGGCTATACCCGGGTCTACCCCTATGGCGAGGAGGTCGCCCATCTCGTCGGCTATGTCGGCCCGGTCACCGACCGGGAGCAGAAGGAAGACCCGGACCGGCTGCTCAAGATCCCCGAATTCCGCATCGGCAAGCAGGGCGTGGAGCGAACCTACGACCGCCGGCTGCGCGGCCGCGGCGGCACCCAGCGGGTCGAGATCAATGCGTCGGGCCGGGTGCAGCGCGAACTCGGCCGCAAGGAAGGCACGCCGGGCGACGCCGTTCACATGACGATCGACATGGCGCTCCAGCAGAAGGCGCTCGCGCTGATCCGGCCGCACCGCGCCGGCTCGGTCGTCGTCATGGACATCCATACCGGCGACGTGCTGGTCATGGCGTCGACGCCGGGATACGACCCGAACCTGTTCATCCACGGCCTGCGCGCCAAGACCTGGCGAGCGTTGCAGACCAACCCGCTCGGTCCGCTGCTCAACAAGGCGGTCTCGGGCCAGTACGCGCCCGGTTCGACCTTCAAGATGGCGGTCGCCCTCGCCGGCCTGGAAAGCGGCGCGATCGACACCCGTACCCGCTTCGACTGTCCCGGCGTCTTCCAGCTCGGCCGGGCGAAGTTCCATTGCTGGAAGAAGGGCGGCCACGGTTCGGTCGCGATGCACGACGCGATCAAGCAGTCGTGCGACGTCTATTTCTACGAACTGGCGCTGCGCCTCGGCATCGACCGGATCGCCGAAACGGCGCGCAAGCTCGGCATCGGCGTCCCGACCGGGATCGACCTGCCGGCCGAAAAACAGGGCGTCATGCCGACCAGGGCGTGGAAGCGCAGCTATTTCCGGGAGAAGCGCAACAAGGCCTGGTTCCGGGGCGAAACCGCGATCGCCGGCATCGGGCAGGGCTATGTCCTCGCGACGCCGCTGCAGCTCGCCGTGATGGCCGCCCGGCTGGCCAACGGCGGTTACGCCGTCGCGCCGCGCCTGGTCGCCGACCGTCCGCCCGGCAATCGCACGGCCTACCGGCGGGCGCAGGACGGGTTCCGCCGGCTCGGCTTCAATGCCGCGAATCTGGAGCGGATCGGCGAAGCCATGTCGGCGGTGACCAACGAAGCCGGCGGCACCGCCTTCTGGACCCGGATCGCCGAAGCGGGCATGGAGATGGCAGGCAAGACCGGCACCTCCCAGGTGCGCCGAATCACGGCGGCCGAGCGCGCCCGCGGCATCGTCAAGAACGAAGACCTGCCCTGGCACCGGCGCGACCATGCGCTGTTCGTCGCCCATGCGCCGCTGGACGATCCGCGCTTCGCCTGCAGCGTGATCGTCGAGCATGGCGGCGGCGGTTCCCGGATCGCGGCGCCGGTCGCCCGGGAAATCCTGCTCGAAACCCAGAGGCGCTACGGCAGCGTCGCCGAACGGGCCGGCCTGGAGCTCGATTTCGCGCTCCGCACCGCCGGGAGCGGGCGGCCGGACGGCATCCGATGATCCCCGCGCCAACGAAGCAGGCTTCCGCGATGCAGGCCCCAACGATGCAGACCCCGTGATGCGGGAGATGGACCTTTCGCGGGAGCGGACCTCGGTCCTCCGCCGCCTCGGCTCGATCGACTGGGGGTTCACCCTGTCGGTCTGTTTTGCCGCCGCGGTCGGCTTCGTCCTGCTGTATTCGGCGGCGGGCGGCGAATTCTTCCCCTGGGCGGCGGCGCAGATGGGGCGCTTCGGCGTGGCGCTGGCGGTCATGATCGTGACCGCCGCAATCCCGCCGCGGCTGTGGTACCGCCTGGCCTACTGGATGTGGGGCCTGTCGGTGCTGCTGCTGCTGGCCGCCGAGTTCCGCGGCGTCGAGGGCGGCGGCGCCGAGCGCTGGATCGCCCTCGGCCCGCTCCGGCTCCAGCCCTCGGAAGTCATGAAGATCGCCCTGGTGGTCGCGCTCGCGCACTATTTCCACACCGTCCGCTTCGAGAATGTGCGCCGGATCCGGACCCTGCTGCTGCCCCTGTTTCTGCTCCTCGTCCCGGCCGCGCTGGTGCTCAAGCAGCCCGACCTGGGCACCACGGTCATCCTGATCGCGGTGGCCGGCGTCATCTTTTTCCTCGCCGGGGTCCGCTGGTGGAAATTCGCCCTGGTCGGAGCCGCCGCCGCCGCCGCCGTACCCCTGATCTGGACCTACGGGCTGCAGGCCTATCAGAAGCAGCGGCTGCTCACCTTCCTCGATCCGTCGTCCGACCCGCTGGGCGCCGGCTTCCACATCACCCAGGCCAAGATCGCGCTGGGCTCCGGCGGCGTGTTCGGCAAGGGCTTCCTGAACGGCACGCAGATCCATCTCAATTTCGTGCCGGAGATGCACACGGATTTCATCCTCGCCGTGCTGGCCGAGGAGTTCGGCCTGGCCGGCGCGCTGGGGCTGATGGCGATCTACGGCCTGATCCTGTATCACCTGCTGGCCGCGGCGCTGCGGGCGAAGACCCAGTTCGGCCGCCTCGTCGTCTCCGGAATCGCCTTCACCTTCTTCCTCTACGCCTTCATCAACCTGGCGATGGTGCTCGGGCTGCTGCCGGTGGTCGGCGTGCCGCTGCCGCTGGTCTCCTACGGCGGCACGTCGATGCTCACCCTCATGTTCGGCTTCGGCCTCGCGATGAGCGCGGCCCAGGGCGGCGAGTCCGCCGACGAGCCGCTGACCGAGGAATGAGGCTGCGGCAGGTCTGCGGCCGTCTTGTTTTTGAGCGCTCGTTCCATTTTTTTCTCCGTTGCCATCGTTGCTTTTTCGCAGTTTTCCGCCGTTTCTCCGCCCTTGGCGCCGGTTTAGACAGACCGGTCTGTCTTTCGATGTTTTTTTTGCACCTGGAACGCCCGAACCTCGCGGAATCGCTGGAAAACGCGCTTCGGAGCGGTCGCAAAAACAATTCAGGAAGGAAATGTTTCCATCCCGCTCCGGGCGGCGGACAACCGGCGGACGGGAGCGGGGCGAAGCGGCAGCGGACTGGGCGCACGCCGCCCGCAGCAGGCACACTTCGGGCGTTGGCAAAAGCACATATAAGGAACGAAATTGATGATGTCAAGAAATAATATCGTATTCCGGAAAATATTTTTCCCGCGCTGAAGCGGGGGAAGGAGAACGGACGGAACGCTTTGTTTTGCCGTGTTTTTTACCTCCCCTCTTCAAAGGGGGAGGCCGGGCGGGGGTGAGCGGCGATGCTGCGGGCGGCCGCCTCCCGGGGAGGCGGCTGGGCCTTTCAGCATCCTTCGCCGAAGCCGGTATCGGGCCTTTCGCAGAAATATCCGGACGCGGCGTTCCGCTACGCCGGTCCCCCTTTCGGGCGTTCGGTGAAGCTGACCCCCCAGATGGCCCGCATCTCTTCGCCTATCGGGCCGACCGGCGTGAAATGATCGGCGGGCGAACCGGCGATTCGGACATACCGGCAATCGACCACGGGATCGATCGAATGGATATCGCCCACCTTGTAGAGATGGGCGTCGCCCGGATTCAGCCGGTAGGAACCGGTTTCCTGCACGATCGCGGTATCGTCGTAACGGCTTCCCGAGACGATCTCGAAATCGCGCATGTCGGTGTAGAGCGCCGACTGGCCGTAGATCGCCCAATCGTCCCCGTGATCGTGCGGCGGCGACTCGCCCCGGCCGGCCCGGCCGACGTAAATGAAGACCGTGAAGCCGAGATCCGGATCGCAATAGAGCCGGTGGCTGCCGGGCGCCGTGCCCGGTCCGCCATAGGCCTCCAGGAAATCCCGGTCCGTCAGGACGGGAAGGAGCCGCCGGCGGAGCGCCTCCTGACCTTCCGGCCCCGGGTCGGCGGTGAGAATCGACCGCGCGTCGTCGCACAACGCATCCAGCACGGCCTTCCCGGCTTCCTGGGTGCCAATCCGATCGAACATCTGCCCTCTCCGGCCGGTGCCTCGCGAGAAACGCGGCAACGCTAGTCGCTGCCGGGAACTTTGTCTATACGAGGCGAAACTGCCGGACGGTCTCGATCCGCCAGTTTCGACCGGCCAGTTTCGACCGGAGGGGGAGGCGGCTATCTCGATCGACATGCATTCGCACTATTACGGCGCTGGCCTGCCCGAAATCATGCGGAAACGCCACGGCATACCGAAGCTGGTCCGCGAGCCGGACGGCGGCGAGACGATGTGGGCCATGACGGCCAGATTCCCGTTCGGCGATCGCTATGTCGAACTGGCGCCCCGACAGGACTTCCTGAAAAATTGCGCTCTGGAAGCGCAGCTATTGACCTTTCCCGGGGCCCTGGGCCTCGATGTCCAGCCGGCCGGCGAAGTGGCCGGCGCGCTTTCCGCCTACAACGAGGGCCTGGCCGACATCTGCGCGAACCACCCCGGCCGGTTTTACGGACTGGGCGGGCTGCCCCTGGCAGACATTGCCCAGGCGGTGGACGAACTTCGCAGGTTGCGCAGGGATCTCGGCCTGCTGGGCGCCATCCTGCCCGGCAACATGCTGCTCGATTTGAAAAGGCTGGAAGCGCTGCGGCCGCTGTTCGAGGCGGGCGAGGAGGTGGGCGCCCATTTCCTGGTCCATCCCGGGCTGGCGCCGGGCGAAGACCCCCCGCCGCCGTTCGAAGACAACCACGCCTACCGGGCGTCGACGGTCCAGTTGCAGGCCGGGATATCGCAGACCGTTCTGAGCCTTGTTTTTTCCGACGTGCTCGACAGCTTCCCGAACGTTTCGTTCCAGACGATCAATCTGGGCGGCACGATGCCGGTATCCGTCGAGCGCATGGTCCAGACCGCGGCGCACCGGACACCCGACCGGCCGTTTCCGGAGGATCGCCTGCGCCGCCTCTACTACGATACGGCGTCGATGGGGCCGCGCGCCGTGGAAGTCGCCGTGCGCGTTCTCGGTGCGGACCGCATCGTGCTCGGCACCGATTTTCCGATATTCCGGGCCGACCCTCTCGCCATCGTCGAAGCCGCGGACATCGGCGAACGGGAACGCCGGCAGATCGCCGGGGAAACGGCGCGGACCATCATAGACCGGTTGTGCTAGAGCGCGTCCTTCGATACGCCCCGGCCTGGCGGCCGGGGCTACTCAGGATGAGGATGAGGGGAATGTTGAGGTATTTGGATCCCCAACGCCTCCCTCATCCCGAGTAGGCGCGTCAGCAGCCTGTCCTGAGCTTGTCGAAGGGCCGTATCGAGAGCCTGCCCTGAGCGAAGCCGGAGGGGGCCGTATCGAGGGGCCGTATCGAGGGGCCGGGCAGGCGCGTTAGCAGCCTGCCCTGAGCCTGTCGAAGGGAACACCGCGCTGCCGCGGCTCCGTCCAAAACGGATGCGTTCTGGAGATCGGCCCTGCCGGGCCGCTTCAGGCCGCCGCGCTGGAATAATCGAAGGCTTCGTCGAAGCGCTGCTTGATGTAGTCGGCGCAGGCGATCGGCGGATATTTCGCCGCCGTTCCTTCGGGCAACGCCAGTTCGGCCGGGTCGACCATCGTCCCCGGATCGGGGTCGTAGTTCAGGACGATCGAGTAGCGTTCGTTGCCGGAGCGGTTCACGACCCTGTGGGGGTTCGACACATAGCGGTCGTTCGTCCAGCGCTGGAGCAGGTCGCCGATGTTGATGACGAACGTGTTCTCGATGGGATGCGCCGGTATCCAGTCGTCGTTCGAGGTCTGGACCTCGAGCCCTCCGTTCCGGTCCTGCCACAGGACGGTCAGCACGCCATAGTCCGTGTGCGGGGCAACCCCGTACTGGTTCGGGTCGGACGTGGCCGGCTGCGCCGGATAATGCAGGACCCCGCCGCGCGCCAGGGGCTTCCGGTAATGCCGAAGGAAGGTGTCCTCGGGCACGTTCAGGCTGACGGCGATCAGCCTCATGACCTGCTGCGCGACGCGGATCATTTCGAGATACAGAATGTAGCCCTTCTCCCGCAATTCGGGCAGGCAGTCCGGCCACTGGTTGGGCCCCAGAAGCGGAACCCCGTTCCGGACGTCGGGATCGTGCTCCGACAGCTCATTGGCCCATTTGAAGCTCTCCTTGAGGTCCGGGAGGTTCCGTCCGTACATGTTCGCCGAGCCGAAGCCGATATAGCCGCGATGGTTCCGGTTCACGCTGAACGCCTTCTTCTGCTTCTCCTCCAGCGCAAAGAACTTTTCGGCGGCGTCGCGCGCCCGGTCGATGGTGTCCTGCCCGACCGTGTGTCCCGCCACATAGAAGAAACCGGGATCGATCGAGGCCCGACGGATCTCCGCAGCCACCGCCGGCACGGCCCCGTCCCCGCCGCGGAGCGGGGAGAGATCGATCACCGGAATTACGCGTTCCGGGACCGCGTTACGGCGTGCGGACATGCTGGCCTCCTCGAAAACCGGACCCCTGCGCGCGCCGGAAGAGCCGATGGCGCGGCACGGTCCCGCGGTTTGTAATGGCCGGATATCCTATTGTATATATAAATACGGGCACCGTGAACTTCGGAACGCCGTCGGCACCTTTCCCGCCGACCGCCCGGCGAGCCGCGCCTTCCGGTATCCGCCGGCGCCGGACGGAAGCGACCGCCCGGCAGCGAAGGGGACCGACCATGACAACCGCCGATCGAGCTGCGCCGCGGCAGGCGGTCCCAAGCCGGAACATCAGAAGGCAAGTGCCGAAGGCCGTCATTCGCGAGCTCAAGGAACGGCGCGACCTGCCCGGGCTGCTGTTTCTCGCCGCCCACCTTGCGGCTCTGGCCGGCGGAGGATGGCTGATCCACCTGGCGCTCGGAACCTGGTGGATCGTCCCGGCGACCGTGTTTCAGGGCATCCTGATCGTCTGTCTGTTCGCCCCGTTTCACGAAGCGAGCCATCACTCGGCCTTCCGGTCGGACTGGCTGAACAACGCAACCCTGTGGCTGACCGGGCTGCTCCTGCTGAACCATCCGACCCGGTTCATGTACGCCCACGTCAATCACCACGCCTATACCCAGGACCTGACGCTCGATCCGCAGAACCTCGCGCGGGCCGAGAAGCTCAAAAGCTGGCTGCTCTACGCGACCGGCTTCGACATCCTCGCATTCTATCTTCGAATGCAGGTCCTCTTCCTGTCGCCCCGTACCGTTCCCGCCGGCACCTCGGTCTATCTGCCGCGCGAGAAGGTCATGCGCACGGTCTGGGAATGCCGGGCGTTCTGGCTGGTCTACCTCGCCGTTGCCGCGGCCGCCGTCTCGCTGCAGTCGTGGGCTCCGGTGATATACTGGCTGCTGCCGCGCTTTGCCTGCGAGTGGTTCCAGAGCACGATCCGGCTTTCGGAGCATGTCGGCTGCGGCTACCGGGGCGATATCGAGAACCGGACGCGCACGGTGCTGACGCTGCCGCCGGTACGGTGGCTGTGCTGGAACATGCCCTATCATCTGGAGCATCACGCCTTCCCGAACGTCCCGTTCCACAGGCTGCCGGCGCTTCATCGCCATCTCCGGGGCGGCCACGTCCATGTCGGCCGCGGCCATCTCCGGACGGCGGCCGGGCAACTCACCGCCGCCGTCCGCGGCAAGGCCGCCGCGCCGCCGGAGACCGCTGCGTGAGCGACGTCTGGGTCGATGTCGGTTCGACCGGCGATCTGAACGACGACGAGCCGCTGTCGGTCGTGGCCGGCCGGCACCGCATCGGGGTCTATCTGCACCGGGGCGACTATTACGCGGTCGACAATGTGTGCCCGCACGCCTTCGCCATCCTGACCGACGGCTTCTACGACGACGGCACGATCGAATGCCCGCTTCACCAGGCCTCGTTCGATGTCGCTACGGGAGACCGGCTCGGGGGACCCGCACCGTCGGGGCTCGCCTGTTTTGCCGTGCGCCGCGAGGGCGACCGTCTCCTTGTCCGCCTGCCCGAAGGGGCGGAATAGGAAACCGCCGCGGCGCCGCCGGATTTCCCGTCGGACGGAATTGGTGTTTACAACCCGAATCGATCATGGTCCAAACAGCCGGCACCGGCGGCGGTACCGGGGGTCCGACAGGCCTTCGGACAGGTCTGGAACCGGGAAATCCGCCAAAATCGTCGTCGCCGGTGTCCGCGTCTCCACGCCCCGGGGCGAGGGGACAATCGTCAACGGGAGGTACCGAATCATGTTACGCATTTCGACTGCCGCGCTCGTCGCAGTTGCGGCAGCCACATCGTTTTCTGCCGCCGCTGCGGAAAAGAAGCTCAAGTTTGCGAGCTTCGTATCGTCGAAATATGTGCTGCATAAGCCGATCTTCGAACAGCTCGGCAAGGATATTGCAAAAGCGACCGGCGGCGCGGTGACCATCCGCGTCTATCCGTCGGGCGAACTCGGCCGGGGCGCGGCCGAGCAATACAAGCGGGCCGCGACCGGCATCGCCGACCTGGCGATGGGCGTGCCCGGCTACACCTCCTCGCTGATGCCGCGGACCCTGATCGTCGAACTTCCCGGCGTGACCGCGGACAATAACGACGCGACGAAGAAGCTCTGGAAGGTGATGGATAAGCACCTTCGGCCCGAATACAAGCGCACGGTCGTTCTCGGCAGCTACACCACGGCGCCGGCCGTCCTGATGATGCGGACCAAGCCGATCCGGTCTCCGGAAGACCTCAAGGGCATGAAGATCCGTGTGCCCTCCCGCGTCGCCGGCGGCGTCATCGCGGCCTACGGCGGGACGCCGGTGCAGATGCCGGCGACCAAGGTCTACACCTCGCTCGCCACGGGGGTCATCGACGGCATTCTCATGGGCCCCAGCGGCCTGATCCTCTTCAAGCTGAACGAACCGGCCAGGTATGTGACCTACGGCCTGCCCGCCATGGTGACGGCCATCTACATCGTCATGAACCGGAAATCCTTCGACGGCCTCAGCGCGGCACAGCAGAAGGCGCTCCTCGACGCCTCGGGCAGAGGCATGAGCCTGCGCGCCGCCAAGCTGCTGGACCAGCTCGGCACCGTGGCGCTCAACAAGTTCAAGGCGACCGAAGGAAAAGAGCTGGTCAAGGTGGACGCGGCCAACTTTGCGAAATTCAGCGCGCTGGCCGATAAGGTTGTCGAGGCCGAGGTCAAGCGGCTCGAGGGCCGGGGCATTGCGGCCGGCAGCGTCCTGGCGGACATGAAATAGACCGGGAATAGACCGGGGCGCCGCACGCCGGCACGCCGGCCGTCATGGTCGCGCTCGACCGCATAGTGCATGTGCTGACCGGCATCTCCGTTTCGATGCTGGTCGCACTGACCGTCCTGATCGTTACCGACGCCCTGTTCCGCGAAGTGGGGGTGCCGCTGGAGGGCACGCGCGACCTCACTTCGCTGGGGCTGGCGATGCTGACGCTGTGCGGCATCCCCTATGCGGGCAGGACCGACGGGCATATCGTCGTCGACCTGATCCCGGAATTCCGCAGGCAGGGGCTTAACCGCGCCCGCGCGATCTTCATCCGCGTCGTGGCGCTGGGGATTTTCGGCCTCCTGACCTACCAGTCATGGATCCGGGCCGAGGAGGCCGCCGAGTTCGGCGAGGCGACGAACATCCTGGAAATCCCCTTCCAGCCCTTTTTCTACGTCATGATGCTTGCGGCCGGCGTCTACAGCCTCGTCCTCCTGTTCGAAATGGCGCTTCTCGCAGCCGACCGCCCGATTCCCGAATTCGCGGACGCGGGCGACCGTTCCATCCCGGTTTCCGAATAGAACGACCGGGCCGCGGCGATGAGGAGACCTGACCGGTGACCGCCACGGCTGTCGGCATTATCGGCCTCGTCGTGCTGATTGCCCTCATGCTGCTCCGAATTCCGGTCTCGATCTCGCTGATGACGGTCGGATTCGTCGGCACGGCGGTTCTCAACAGCGTGCCGGCGGCGCTGGCCGGCCTGTCGAGCCAGACGTGGAATACCGCAACCTTCTTCGAACTGACGGTCATCCCGCTGTTCGTGCTCATGGGCAACGTGGCGGGATTGTGCGGGCTGAGCCGCGACCTCTACGCCGCGACCAACGCGCTGGTCGGCCATCTGCGGGGCGGGCTCGCCTACGCCACCGTCCTCGGATGCACCGGCTTCGCCGCGCTCAGCGGTTCGTCCGTCGCCTCGGCGCTGACCATGGGCAAGGTGGCGCTGCCCGAGATGGAGCGCTACCGCTACGACAAGAAGCTGGCGGCCGGCGCGGTGGCGGCCGGCGGCACGCTCGGCATCCTGATTCCGCCGTCCACCGGCTTCGTGATCTACGCCATCCTGACCGAGGATTCGATCGGCCGGCTGTTTCTCGCCGGCGTCCTGCCGGGCATTCTGCTGACCGCCCTCTTCATGGTGGCGATCTTCATCCAGACGCAGCTGCGGCCCGGGATCGGCCCGGCGGCCGAGCCGAAACCGTTGCCGGAGAAGGCGCGGGTCGTCGCCCGGTCGGGTCCGGTCATGGCGGTCGTCGCGATCACCATCGGCGGCATCTACACCGGTTTCTTCACGCCGTTCGAAGCGGCCGCCGTCGGGGCCGTGCTGACCGTAGTCGTCGCCCTGCACCGCCGCAGCATGAACCCGTCCAACGGGTACCGCGCCGCCCGCGACACGATACAGACCACCGTTTCCGTTTTCCTGATCATCGTCGGGGCCGAGATTTTCTCGCCCTTCCTCGCCCTCACCCATATCCCGGGCGACCTGGCGCAGGTCCTGAGCGGTCTGGAGCTCAGCCCGGTGATGCTGCTCTTCGTCATCGTCGCCGTGTTCATGCTGCTCGGCATGTTCCTCGACGGATTTGCGATCATGGTGCTGGTCCTGCCGATCGTGCTGCCGATCGTGCGGTCTTCCGGGGTGCCCGACATGCTCGGCGTATCGCCCGAGTCGAGCGATCTGACGGTCTGGTTCGGCGTCATCATGGTCATCATCCTCGAGATGGCCCTGATCAGCCCGCCGGTCGGCCTGAACGTCTTTATCGTCAAGAGCGTCGCCAGGGACATCTCGATGGGCGAAATCTACATCGGCATCCTGCCCTTCTGGGCGGCGATGATCGTCTGCATCGTTCTGCTGGTCGCATTCCCGGATATTGCGCTGTTGCTTCCGAGAACGATGATCCAGTAGCGCGGAGCGTCCCGGCCTGTCGTTCGGCGTAGCCTATCGACCCTCCGTTCACTATAAACCCGACCGGTCGGCATGCTCACCGGCGTTCAACAGCCACGCCGGGCAACATCGAACCTCTGCACGAATGAAGCAGGAGCCCCCCTTGTCTTTCCCGTATTCCGCGGCGTCGCGCCGCCAGTCGCTTTCCCGCCCTGCCGGGCTGTCGATGGCCGCAGCGGCCGTCTTCGCCGTTTCCGTATCGCCGGCCGCCGGCGCCGGGCCGGGCTGCAAGGGCGACGCCTGCCGCGTCCTCGAACCGTTCGGACCGACCCTTGCCGCTGCGGGGCCGAGCTGCCGGTCGTGGCTGACGCAGAATTTCTGGCGGCGGGCGAGGGCGCGGGACGTCCGGAACTGCCTCGCCCGCGGCGCGCAGGTTCGGGCGCGGGGCGGCGGCGGGCCGCTGCATCTGGCCGCCGCGGCCGGCAATGCGGCGGGGGTAAAGCTCCTCCTCGCCGCCGGCGCCCGAGTCAACCGGCCGACGCGCGGCGGCATGACGGCGCTGCAATTCGCGGCGGCCACCCGGTCGGCGTCGGCGCAGCGACGGCAGGCGACGGTGAAGGCGCTGCTCGCCGCCGGCGCCCGGACCGGCGCACGGGCGAACAAGGGCCGCTGGACCGCGCTCCACATGGCGGCGATCCAGGGCCATGCGGGGGTCGTGAAAATCCTGCTCGCCGCCGGCGCGGACACCCGATTGCGGGACCGCCGGGGCCGGACGCCGCTCCAGGCGGCACAGGCGGCACGGCAGCGCCGGACGGCTCAGCTGCTGGCGTCCGCCGGCCGCCGGCCGAACCGGGCCGCAACTGCACGGCCGGGCCGCCCGGACTGCCGGGGCTGGCTGACGGCCGGCTTCTGGCGCAGGGCGGAAACCGCCGATGTACGGCGCTGCCTCGCGGCGGGATCTAGGGTCGATGCCCGTACGGGCCGGGGTTCGACGCCGCTGCACTGGGCGGCCTATGTGAACAATGCGGCAGCGGTGAAGGCGCTCGTCGCCGCCGGAGCGAAGGTCGATGCGCGGGACGGGCGGAACCGGACCGGCCCATTCGGCGGCGTCGGGCGGCGCCGAGGCGACGGTCAGGGCGCTGATTGCCGCCGGAGCGGACGTTTCGGCGCGCTCCGCCGACGGGCGGACTCCCGCGGACGAGGCGCGGAGCAAGGGCCGCACCCGGATCGCCGGCCTCCTCGGCGCCTCCGGCGGGCGGACGGCGACCGCCGCAAGGCCGCCCAAGCCCGCAGACGGCGGGTCGCCGGGCAAGATTGCGGAGAAAAAGCGGAACGCCGGCGCGCGGACCAAGACCGCCGCACCGCCGGCCAGGACGGCGGACGCCGGGCGGAACGCCGGCGCCGGACGCCCGGATTGCAACGGCTGGCTGACGAAGAAATTCTGGAGACGGGCCGGCGCAGCGGATGTGCGGCGCTGCACCGCGACAGGCCGGCGGCTGCACGCATACGCAAACGGCTGGACGCCGCTGTTATTGGCGGTGGACGTGGAAAACGCGGCGGCGGTGGCGGCGCTTGTCGCCGCCGGCGCGAATGTCGAGTGGATAGACAAACAGGGTTATACGCCGCTGCGAATTGCGGCGTATCACGGCAAAATCGAAATGGTGGAAGCCTTGGTCCGGGCTGGCGCGAAAATCGAAGCGAAGGACAGAAAGGGAAGGACGCCGCTGCAAATTGCGGCGTGGCGCGGCAAGACCGAAGCGGTGAAAGCCCTGGTCCGGCTCGGCGCGAAAATCGAAGCGAAGGACCGGGATGGCATTACTCCGCTGCACGAAGCGGCGAATTACGGCAAGACCGAAGCGGTGAAAGCTCTGGTCCGGCTCGGCGCGAACATCGAAGCGAAGGACAGACACGGCTATACGCCGCTGCATGTGGCGGCGTATCACGGCAAGACCGAAATGGCGAAAACCCTGATCCGGCTCGGCGCGAAGACCGAGGCGAGGGACGGACAGGGCAATACCGCACTGCATGTGGCGGTATGGAAGGGCAAGACCGAAGCGGCGGAAGCCCTGATCCGGCTCGGCGCAAAGATCGAAGCGAAGGACCGGGAAGGCAATACGCCGCTGCACGAAGCGGCGCATTACGGCAGGACCGAAGCGGTGGAGGCCCTGATCCGGCTCGGCGCGAATGTCGAAGCTACGGACAGGGAGGGGCGTACCGCGCTGCATCGGGCGACACAGAACCGCAAAACCGAAGCGGTGGCGGCCCTGACCCGGCTCGGTGCGAAACAACCTCTGGACTGCAAGGGCTGGCTGACGGTCGACTTCTGGAAACGGGCGGGCCCTGCGGATATCCGGCACTGCCTCTCGGGGGTACGCGGAAAGGGCGGAGGAAACTACAGGACCGACAAAAAGTCTGTGTATGACAGGAAAGGTGGAACCGGGGAGCACGCGGGATCAAACCCTTTCCATCTGGCGGCATATGTGGACAACGTGGCGGCGGTGAAGACGCTCCTCACCGGGCCTAACGTGAGTTATCACCTGTCCACCAAGAACGATTCGGTCGGCTATCCTCTGGATGTAGCGGCCAAGGCGGGAAGTATTGGGGCGATCGAACTGCTGTTCGCCGCGGTCAAACGCCGTCATGGCGGAAGAGAATTGGGCGACGCGCTGCGCGTGGCGGCGAAATTCGGCAAGACCGAATCGGTGAAAACGCTGATCCGGCTTGGCGTGAAGGTCGATTCCAAGAGTTATCATCGCCGCCTTACAGCACTGCAAGTAGCGGCCGAAGGCGGCCACGCAGAGGTCGTGAAAGCGCTCCTCACAGCAGGGGCGGACGTCAATGTGGGGGCGGGCAGATGGACCGCCTTGCATGAAGCGGCGAAGCGCGACAGGGCGGAAGTGGCGAAAGCGCTCCTTGCGGGCGGCGCGAATATCGAGGCGAAGACCGGGGATGACCAAACCGCGCTGAGCATCGCGGAGAAAGCGGGGAACGCCAGGACGGCCAGAGTCTTGATGGCCGCCGGCGCAAAGACGCATGTCAGTTGCAAGGAATGGCGCAGGCCCGATTTCTGGAAGCGGGCCGGCGGAGCGGATGTGCAGCGCTGCCTCTCTGAGGGCAAGCAGGCGATTTTCAAAGTGTCTGGATTTAATGCCGGGACCCGGAGTGTGCTTGTTTTTGCGGCGCAGTATGGTCAGATGGGAGCGGTAAAGGCATTGTTGAATGCCGGAGTGAATGCCGACCAGCGCGGGCGCTGCGGAATGCTGTGCCCTAATCCCAAGCGCTATACAGCACTGCATTACGCCGCGTCCCGGGGGCACGAAGGAATCGCCAAGCTTCTGGTTGGCGCCGGTGCGGATGTCACCATACGCGATACATACAACCTGACTCCGCTCGATCTGGCAAAGGCCGGCGGCAAAGCGACCGTGGCCAAAATCCTGTCCGACGCCCGAAAGAAGCAGTATGAGCGGATGAGGTCCGTGGCGCGGGATTGCGGAAACTGGATGAAATCCGATTTCTGGAAGTACGGGAGCGCCGCGGACGTAAAGCGCTGCGTCCGCGCCGGCCGGAAAGTCGGCGCCCGCGACAAGAACGGCGCGACCCGTCTGCACTACGCGGCGTATCACGGCAACGTCGAGATGATGAAAGCCCTTCTCTCGTCCCGCAGCAAGGTCGATTCACGTCGTGCGGACGGCCTGACTCCATTGCATATTGCTGCGGGATGGGGCACGCCGGACGCGGTGGACGCCTTGCTCGATGCGAAGGCGAACGCCAAGGCGAAATCCAAGAAGGGCAGATCTCCGTTCGATCTGGCCAAGAAAAGAGTAAACAAAAGGCTCATCGGGACCGACGCCTACTGGCGGCTGAACGAGGCCTTGCACGAATAGGGGCGGCGCGCGGGCGGAAATCGGCAACCGCGGTTATGGGATTACGGGGCGGCAAAGCCAACTGCCCGAGCTTCGTCCCTGGCCTGAAAACCGCTCATTCGCGCTGAATGGTGGCGTGCTCCTCCCCCGGACGGCTGCCCGTCGGGAACGATCCGGCGCATTGCAGGGCCGGCGTCGCATTCCGCGGCGGAACCGGTATTGCCCCTATCCGCCGTCGCCGAGCGGGATGCGGCTCCTGCCCTTGATGCGCTGCCAGACGATCAGGACGAGCGTCAAGACGGTGAGCGCCCAGAAGAACCAGGTGATCCAGCCCTGGAAGAAGATCGTCCAGTCGCCGTCGCCGAGGCGCAGCGAGCGGCGGAAATTGTCCTCCAGCAGCGGGCCGAGAATAAAGGCGATAAGGAAGGGCGCGGCCGGGATGCCGAGGCGCAGCATGCCGAAGCCGACGATCCCCATGACGAACATGACGAGGACGTCGAAGATCGTGTTGTTGATGGCGTAGGCGCCGTACACGCACAAGACCAGCACGACCGGGAACAGGATGCGCTGCGGGATGTCGGCGATCCGGGCGATTGAGCGGATCGAGAGCTTGCCGACGATGAACAGGTAGGCCGAGCTCAGCATGATGCCGATGAACAGCGCGTAGATCAGCGTGATGTTCTGCTGGAACATCAGCGGCCCCGGCCGCAGGTCGTGGATCATGAAGGCGCCCAGGATGATCGCGGTGATGATGTCGCCGGGAACGCCCAGCGCCAGCAGCGGGATCAGGGTGGCGCCGGCGACGCCGTTGTTGCCGGCCTCGGCCGCTGCGACGCCTTCCAGTTCGCCCTTGCCGAAATTGCCCTGGTTCTTCGACGTGCGCCGCGCTTCGCTGTAGGAGAGGAAGGCCGCCGGCGCGCCGCCGATGCCCGGAATCACCCCCAGGACCACGCCGATCGCCGAGCCGCGCAGGATGGACTTGAGCGCCCTGCGGTAATCGAGCAGCGAGGCGCCCCTGCCGGCGAGCGCCGACAGCTTCTGTCCGGCTTCCGTCTTCGAATAGAAGTTCAGCACCTCGGGAATTGCGAACAGGCCGATCAGCACCGGAATGAAGTTCAACCCGCCCATCAGGTCGAAATTGCCGAAGTTGAAACGCGGCGTGCCGAAGATCGCGTCGAGTCCGACGATGGCGAGCGCGAGGCCGAGTCCCGCCGCGCCCAGCCCTTTCAGCAGGTCGTCGCCGCTCACGCTGGCGATGATGGTCAGCGAGAACACGATCAGGGTGAAGAATTCCGGCGAGCCGAAGCTGAGCGCGAAGCTGGCCAGGATGCCGGCGAAGAAGATCAGCGACAGGTTGGAGATGAAATCGGCGGTGCAGGAGGCGTAGAGCGCCATGTCGAGCGCGCGCCGCGCCTCGCCCTTGCGCGCCAGCGGATAGCCGTCGAGCCCGGTGCACGACGCCGCCGGCGTGCCCGGCGCGTTGATCAGGATCGCGGTGATCGAGCCGCCGTAGAGCCCGCCCTTGTAGACGCCGAGCAGCAGCAGGATGCCGGTGATCGGCTGCATGGTGAAGGTGAAGGGCAGGGCAAGCGCCACGCCCATCGGCGTCGTCATGCCCGGAATCGCCCCGATCACCGTGCCGATGATGACGCCGGCGAACAGCGCCAGGACGTTGTCGATCTGGGCGAACATGGCGAAGGATGCGGCCAGCGTTTCCCACATGGCGTCAGATCCGCTGGAGCAGGAAATCGAGCACGCCGCCGGGGATCGGCCGCTGCGCCGCCTTGACGAAGAACAGATGCAGCGCCAGCGGCAGCAGCAGCGCAACGGGCGCGACGATGAGCGGCCGGCGCTCGCCCGCCAGCAGCATCAGGGCGACCAGCCCGAGCGTCGTGGTCAGGACGAAGCCGAGAAATTCCAGCGTCAGGTAGATCGCCAGGAGCAGGGCCATGACGACGAAGGGCCGCCAGGCAATCCACCCCGGCTGGGCTTTCTCCGCCGCCCCCTCCCCGATTTGCGCCGCGGCCGCTCCGTCCTTCGTTCGCGCGGCGGCCAGCAATTCGTAAATCAGGAGCAGCGCGCCGATGACGGCAATGCCGCCGCACACGATGTAGGGCCAGAAGGACGGCGACAGGGCACGGTATTTGACCGACGGCGGCTGCACGATGCCGTGGGGAATGAGAAGGGCGACGGCAAGCAGTCCGAAGCCCAGGAAGCACAGCCCGGCGACGACGTTCCGGTTGAGCCTCATCGCTCAGGCCGCCGCGAGGGCGCCGCCGCCAGCGCGTTCCGGCGCCAGCCGGTCGAGATCGAAGCGTTCGTGGAACAGATGCCGGTCGAGGGCCAGCCAGACCGCCGACTGGGCCGTGGTCAGCGCACTGACCTCGGTCTCGAAGGGACGGCCGGGCAGGGCCGGGTCGGCCGCGGCGCGCCGGACGCCGGCAACGTAATCCGGATGCCGCCCCACCTGGCCGGCCAGCAGGACGGCCTGGGGCTTCAGCACGGTAGCGAGCAGGCGCAGGGCCTTGCCGAGTTCGGCGCCGGATTCGGCCAAGACCGTCCGGGCGCCGGCCGGCAGGGTCCGGCCCGGTTCGGCGATGGCGCGCAGCCGCCGTCCGTCGTCCGCCGGACCGTCGCTTTCCGTCAGGCCCAGATCGTCGAGCCGGCGCAGGATGGCGAGGCCGGATGCGGTGTCGTCCAGCGTCGCGCCGGCCGACGGGAAGCCGGCCACCTGCCCGGCCTCGTTGGCGGCGCCGCGCACCGGCGCGCCGTCCAGCATCAGCGCGGAGCCGAGCCGCAGGCCGACATTGACCAGCAGCACGTCGCGCAGGCCGGCGGCGCATCCCTGCCGGGCCTCGGCCTGCAGCAGCGCGGCGGCGCGGCCTTCGGCAACGAAGGGCACCCCGGTCAGGCGGGCGAGAGTGCCGGCGGCGTCGACCGGGCGCCAGCCGAGGGGGCCGCCGGCGCGCAATTCTCCCGTCGCCGGATCGACCCGGCCGGCGATCAGCGCCGCCCCGCCCAGGACACGCCGCCGGTCCCTGCCCGACTCTGCGATCAGCTCGACCGCCGCCTGGGCCAGCGCCTCCAGGGCGGGTTCCGGACGGTCGAGCGGCAGGCCGGCGCAATCGCGCCGCGCGACGACCTCGCCGCGGCAGGTCGCCAAGACGACCTCCTTCTGGTTCAGGGTGATCGCCATGCCGAGCACGAAGGCGCCGTCGTCGGCGAGGCCCAGGCGGATCTGCGGCCGGCCGGCCCGCCGGCGCTTGCCGGTCGCGGGATATTCCGTGAGCAGGCGGGCCTCGACCAGTTCGCGGACGATGCGCGATACCGCGGCGTTGGTCAGCCGGACGGTCTCGGCGATGACGGTGCGCGACACCGCGCCGTGCTCGGCGATGGCGCGCAGCACGAGATGCCGGTTCTGGCGCCGCAAATCGGTGGTCGAGGCCGAAGATGCCACAGGAGGAGCCACTGGAGATGCCACGGGGGATGTCACGCGGGATGCCAAAGGGTGGCCTATTTTTTAACGTCGGTAAATATTTCTTGATTCGAAAATCCGGCTCTGTCAACATGTTCCTGCATCGCGCGCGCTGCGCCGGCGGCCAACCCCCCGGAGGGGGCCGGCGCAGCGGCACGCATACGCGGATTTCCGCGTCCCGGAACGGGGCAGAATCCAGGGAGGAATCGACGTGCACAGACTGACCGAATTGACAATCGCGGCCGTTGCCGCCACGGCGCTGACGGCCGCCGCCATGCCGTCCCAGGCCGCCGACTATCCGTCGCGGCCGATCACGCTGGTCGCGCCCTACGGGCCGGGCGGGGCGGCGGACCTGCACGCCCGCATCATCGCCGGCACGGCGCCGAAATATCTCAACCAGGCGGTGCTTGCGATCAACAAGGCGGGCGCCGCCGGCAGCATCGGCGCCTTCCATGTCGTGCGGGCGAAGAAGGACGGCTACACCCTCCTGTCGGCGCGGGTCGGCAGCAACGCCGGCGTTCCGGCCTTCAACCCCAGCATCCCTTACAAGTGGGACCAGTTCACCTTCCTCGGGCTGACCGAGCGCAACCCCTTCGTCCTGGTGGTCAACGCCAAGTCGGACATCAAGACGTTCAAGGACTTCGAGGCGGGCATCAAGGCCGGCAAGATCAAGACCTATTCCTCGGCCGGCGTCGGCACCCTGCTGCATCTGGCGGCGCTCGTGATGGCCGACGATATGGGCCTCGACCCGGATCAGGTTACCCATATCCCGTTCAAGGGCGGCGGCAAGGCCCGCGCGGCCATCGTCGGCAACCAGGTCCATTTCCTGTGGCAGAACCTGTCCGGCGTGATCGGCGCGATCCGGGGCGGACAGCTGCGCGCTCTGGCGATCACCACGGGCAAGCGCTTCAAGGCGGTGCCGGACGTGCCGACCGTGCGCGAGCTGGGCTATCCGAACATGGAGGCGATCATCGGCTGGAGCGGCATTTTCGGCCCGCCCGGCCTGCCCAAGCCGGTGGTCGACAAATGGGTGAGCGTGCTGGCTTCGCTCAAGAAGGACCGGGCCTTCAACAAGCTGATCGGCAACCTGGGCTCGATCCCGGACATCCGCAGCCCGGCCGATACCAAGGCCTTCGTCAAGAACCAGTACGAGACCTTCAAGAAGGTGGTCGCCAAGCTGAAGAAATAGCGCAGGCGCCGCGCACTGCAGAACGGGCAGGCGACCGCGCCTGCCCGTTTCCGTTCGATTGCCCTAAGGAATGAATCCGATGGCGGCGGACCGACCGAACATCCTGTTCATCATGGCCGACCAGATGAGCGCCCGCGCGCTCCGGCAGTACGGCAACCGCACGACGCTGACGCCGAACATCGACCGGCTGGCCGACGAGGGCGTGGTGTTCGAGAACTGCTATTGCAACCTGCCCATGTGCGCGCCGTCCCGCGCCTCCATGATGGCGGGCATCCTGCCGTTCGCCATCGACATGTACGACAACGCCTCGGAGTTCCACGCCGACATCCCGACCTTCGCCCACTATCTGCGCCATCTCGGCTACCGGGTGGAGTTGAGCGGCAAGATGCATTTCGTCGGGCCGGACCAGATGCACGGCTTCGAGAAGCGACATACGACGGACATCTATCCAGCCAATTTCGCCTGGACGGTGGACTGGTCCAAAGGGCGGGAATACCGGCCGACCAACCTCACCATGGCGCCGGTCCTGGAGGCCGGCCTCGCCGTGCGCACCATGCAGATGGATTACGACGACGAGGTCGAATATTTCAGCGTCCAGGCGCTCTACGACCTGGCGCGCTACGGCGCGGACCGGCCCTTCATGCTGGCGGTCTCCTTCACCAGCCCGCACCATCCCTATGTGATCGACGAGAAATACTGGGGCCTCTACGACCACGATGCGATCGAGGCCCCGGCGACGCCGCCGCTCGATCCCGACGCGATGGACCATCTCAGCCGCAACCTGCACTACTGCCAGGCGCGGCACCTCTACGACCTGACCGTCGAGGACCGGCGCGTGGCGCGCCACGCCTATTACGGCATGATCTCCTGTATCGACGAGAAGGTCGGGCGGATTTTCCGGACGCTGGAAGAGACCGGGCTTGCCGACGACACGGTCGTCATCTTCACCGCCGACCACGGCGACATGATGGGCGAGCGCGGCATGTGGTTCAAACAGCACTTCTTCGACTGGTCGGGCAAGGTGCCGTTCATCGTCCGCGCACCGAACCGCTGGAAGCCTGCGCGGATTTCCGAAGCGGTCTCGCTGGTCGATCTGCTGCCGACCCTGACCGACCTGGCGAGCGGCGGGAAATTCGACGGATTCGTCAAGCCGCTGGACGGCGAGTCGCTCGTCCCCGCGCTGGAAGGCGAGACGGGCGGCCTGGCCGATACCGTCGTCTCCGAGTTCGCCGCCGACGGCTCGACCGGGGTCAGCCGGATGGTGCGCAGGGGGCCGTGGAAGCTGATGTGGCTCGAGGGCGTCGATACGCTGCTCTACAATCTCGACGACGACCCTGAGGAGGTGCGCAACCTGGCGGCCGATCCGGCCCATGCCGGCAGGCGGGCGGAGCTGGAGGCAATCCTGTTCGAGGACTGGGATCCGCTGGCCTATACCGACATCATCGCCGAGAACCAGCAGCAGCGCCTGTTCATCCACCGCACGACCGGCGGCGACCCGGACTATGTCAACCTGGTCCGCGAGGGCGACGACCGCCGCTTCGTCCGCAACGCCGGCGCCGCGGACACCAAGGCGAAGGCGCGCTTTCCCCGGGTCGAGCCGGCGCAGCCGAGCCGGTAGGGTCCGCCGGGGCAGCGATGGCGGATCCTGCGGCACCGGTGCGAGACCGGCGGAGCGGCCCCGGCGCGCGGCTGTTCACCTTCGCCGTCGTCACGGACACCCATCTCAACCGGAGCGAGGACGATTGCAATTCGCCCTTCGCGGTGAATGCGCTCGCCAACCGGCGCCTGCGCCACGTTATCAACGACCTGAACCGTCGCGACCTCGCCTTCGTCGTCAATGTCGGCGACCTGCTGCATCCGGTGCCGGCGGTGCCCGACCTGTACGACGAGGCCGCCGCCCGCTATCTGGAGCAATCGGCGGCGCTTCGGCACACGCAATACCTGACCCCCGGCAATCACGATGTCGGCGACAAGCCCAACGACTGGGCGCCGACCGCAACCGTGTGCGACGCCTATCTCGCCTGCTGGGAGAGGCATTTCGGGCCGCATTACCGGGCGTTCGACCACGGCGATTGCCGTTTCGTCATCGTCAACGCCCAGCTTCTCAATTCCGGGCTGGAGGCGGAGGCGGAGCAGCGCGCCTGGCTGGAAGCCGATCTCGCGGCGAACCGGGGCCGGCGGCTGTTCCTGTTCACCCACTACCCGCCCTTCGTCGCCGCCGAAGACGAGCCGGAGCATTACGACAATATCGGCGAGCCGGGGCGGAGCTGGCTGACCGGCCTGGTGCGCGAACACGGCGTCGAGGCGGTGTTCGCCGGCCATGTCCACAATTTCTGGTTCAACCGCATCGGCGCGACGGACTGCTATCTCCTGCCGTCGACCGCCTTCGTCCGGCAGGACTATGCCGAGATGTACCGCGCGCCGCCCGGCCCGGACGACGAAGCCGGGCGCAACGACCGGCCGAAGCTCGGCTATGTCCTCGTCCATGTGCATGCCGGCGGGCATGTCTGCGAGCCCGTGCGGACCTACGGCGCGACGGCCGACGCCCCGCTGTCGCCGGGCGATCCGCCGGCGCCCCTCGCCCCGCCGCATCCGAAAACGATCGGTCGGAGCGCGTTCGGCTTCGACATGCGGCAGGACTGGATGGAGACGGCCGAAGTGCCGCCCTCGGGCGGGCTGGACGAGTTCGACCGCAAGCGGGCGCGCAACGACTATCCATTGCTCGGCCTGTGGGAAATGGGCGTCCGCAACCTGCGCATCCCGGTGAGCGACCTGGCGACGCCGGAACGGCGCGACCGGCTGCGCGCCCTCGCCGAGCACGGCTTCGCCTACACGCTGTTCAGCTTCGGCGCGCCGGATGCGCGCACGCGGCGGCTTATCGAGGACAATAGCGATCTGCTGAGCGCCTGGGAGGCCGGCTTCGACAGCGGCGCGCCCGGTCGCGACCTGCCGGAGATCGCTGCGGCGGCGGCAACGGCCGGCGTCCCGCTCTATCTGTCGCGGCTGCGTTCCCACGACGAACTGCGCGCCGCGGCCGGGCGCTATTTCCACGTCGTCAACCACGGCTTCGATCCGGCGGACGGGGAAAGGATCGAAGCGCTGGCACTGCAGCCGGCGCCGGGCGGAACGATCGCCGGCCTCGTGTTCCAACTGCCGGCCGGGGCGCCGGTCTGCGAGACGCTGGCCGCGATCGATGCGCTGGTCGGCGGCTTCGGTCTTCGCGCCTCCGTCCATCTGCGTACGGCAGGCTTCGATCCATCGCGGGCGGAGCGCAACGATCTCAAAATCGCCGGCCGCATGGCCGAAGCCCTGTTCGCCGCAAACACGCTCGGCAACGTCAGGGTGTTCGCCGATACCCTGGTCGATCACGACCGGGGCTATTTCGTGCGGCACGGCGCCTACGACCGGCTGTGCAATCCCAGACCCGCCGCCCACGTCGTCCGGCATTTGAACGCGGTGCTGGCGCACTATCCCGAATGTTTCGGCCGGCCCGCTGCCGCGGAAACGATGGCGGGCGGGGGCCGCCGCCTGAAATCCGCCGGGCCGCGGGGCTCGGTCGAACTCCTGCTGCCGGAAGCGGTTCCGGAGGCGCCGTTGGCGCGGGCATTTCCGGCCGGGGAAGAAGGGGCCGACGCGATCCTTATCGATCTCGTTTCGGGTATCGATCTCGTTTCGGGTCTGGATCGGAAAGGCGCTGCGCCACATGCAGGGCCGGGGCCGGTTGCCGCGGTGCGCCTTTAGAAGCCCGGACGGGACTGCCGGATCGCCGCCCCTCTTCGACCGGGCTCGGGCCCTCGCCGGGTGCGGACAGGCGGGCCGCGGCGATATATGCTGTCCGGACGAATCCCGGATCGTCATGCCGACTTCCCGGGCCGGGACGATCGCCAACCGCCTTTCGGGACATCGGGAACGGACTGCCGGAATGACCGCGAAGCGCCCCAACGTCGTTTTGATAATGACCGACAACCAGCCGGCGGATGCGGTCGGCTGCTACGGCAACGACGAACTGCATACGCCGAATCTGGACGCCCTGGCGGCGGAAGGACTCCGGTTCGACAACGCCTATTGCCCCAATGCGATGTGCTCGCCGTCGCGGGCGTCGCTGTGGACCGGCCGGATGCCGTGCCAGCACGGCGTCGCGACCTGGCTCGACGACAGGCTGATGCACACCTGGCCCAAGGACTGGAGCGCCGTCGACGAATTCCCGACCCTGCCGGAAATTCTGAAAGAGGCCGGCTATGCGACGGCGATGATCGGAAAGTACCATCTCGGCCGGCCCGACCGGCCGCAAAACGGCATCGATCACTGGGTCGCAATGGCCAGGGGCCACACCTTCAGCTTCTACGGCAACGAAATGCTGTTTGGCGGCGGGTCGGGCGGCGCGGTCGCTTCCACCGTCTTCGACGGCCATTCGGTCGACTTCTTCACGGACAGGGCGGTCGAATATATCGAGAGCCGCCGGAAGGAGGCCGACCGGCCGTTCCTCCTGATGCTGCCGTACAACGGCCCCTACGGCCACTGGCCGTCGATCAAGGGACCGGCGGAGAACGAGTTCTGGGAGATCTACAAGGACGCGCCCATGACGTCGGTTCCGAGGGAGGGGCTCTGCAAGCAGGCGATAGAAATTTATAATCTGACGACGACCCATCTGCTCAAGGGGCAGAAGGGACCGGATTTCAGTTCGCTTCTGCAGCTTCCGAACGATCTGACATCGCTGCGGAACTACTATTCCCAGGTCACGCTGATCGACGACCGGGTCGGCCGGACCGTGAACGCGCTGAAAGCGAACGGCTTCGCGGAAAACACCCTGGTGATCTTCACCGCCGATCACGGCTTCTCCCTGGGCCATCACGGCTTCTGGGGCCACGGCCAGGCGACGTGGCCGTCGAACGGGTTCCGGATCGGCTACAATATCCCGCTGATCGCGTGGGGCGCCGGCGTCGCGGGTGGGCGCGTCAGCGACCGGTATGTCAGCGGCGTCGACGTTTTCGCAACCCTCCTGGACCGGCTCGGGCTTTGGGAGGAGCGGTTCAGGGCCGGCGTGCCGTCGCGCAGCTTCGCGCCCGTTCTGGCGGGCGAGGACATCGACTGGACCGACGAGGTGTTCCTGGAGCAGGAGGAAACCCGCGCCATCCGAACGCCGGAGTGGTCGTATTTCAAGAGGTTCGACGGCAGCGAGGCCTATCCGCTCGAAAACGAACTCTACGATTTGAGCCGCGATCCGGACGAGCGCAACAATGTGGCCGGGCAGGCCGGATACGGTCCGGTCGAACGCCGGCTCGGCGAGAGGATCGACGCCTTCTTCGAGGAATTCGCCGACCCGGAACGCGACCTCTGGAACGGCGGCGCGCCGAAATCGAACACCTCCCGCCCCTGGCTCTGGAAAGACGCCTGGGGAGAAACGTGGCAACCCGTTACCTGACGCCGGCCCGGCCGGATTTCCTACAGCACCCACCCGATCAGGACGAAACCGGCGACGAAGAACGCCAAGAAGATGGCGAAGGCCAGCTTGAGGTTGCGGCGCACCAGTTTTTCCGCCATCGGCCCCAGAAGGTACACGGCCCCGGCCACGGCGAAGAAGCGGACCCCGCGGCCGACCAGCGACACGGCGGTGAAGGCGAACGGATCCATCTGGAAGAAGCCGCTGGATACGGTCACGACCTTGTAGGGCACCGGGGTGAGCGCGCCGATGGCGACGAACAGTTCGTCGTATTTCTCGTACTCCGCCTTGACGACTTCCATCTTGTCCATCGCGCCGTAGAGTTCGAGCAGGGGCCGGCCGATTTCCTCGAAGGCGTAAAAGCCGATCGCCCAGCCGACGCAGCCGCCGACGACCGACGCCGCCGTGCAGGCCGCGGCCAGGATCCACGCCCGGCGGCGCACGGCCAGGATCATCGGGATCAGCAGGACATCGGCGGGAAGGGGAAAGAAGGTCGCCTCGGCGAAGGCGAAGGCGACGAGCCACGCGAAGGCGTGCGGGTGCGCCGCCTTCGCCATCGCCCAGCCGTAGAGCCCCTTGAGCACTTGCCGCCCGTTCCCTGCTTCGCCTATACGCCGGCGCGATCGCATCCGCGGCGCCGGCCCGTGTGGTGAGCCCGTATGGCAGGCCGGTGTGGCAAGCCGGCCGGTCCCTGTCATGGCGCGGAACACCGCATGTCCGGCCCGGCGGGCGGTATCGGGCGGTATCGGCGGCGATGCCGTCGGCGACGCGTCCGCCGCCTTGGGCCGAGGGGCGCGCCGGATGGGCGCATTTCGCGGCGGTGCCGGGCGCGCGTCTTTACAGGCCGCCTGCGCCGGTCCATATCTGCGCGAGCCGAATGCCGGCGCCGGAGCGGTCCGCCCACGACCCGCGGCGCCCGCCGGACGGGCGATTAGCTCAGTTGGTAGAGCAGCTGACTCTTAATCAGCGGGTCCGGGGTTCGAGTCCCCGATCGCCCTCCATATTTTTCCAATAAAACAGATAGATACGAGACGAGGGCGAAAGTCGGAAAGTCCGGCCGCGTGGTTTGTCAGCAATTTGTCGATGATTTTTCCGGCTTGTCAGTCCGGACCGGATTCGGCCATCATTGCGCTATGACGTGGTGGCAGGTGATAACCCTTGCGGGATCGTTCGCCGGATCGGCGGTTGTGCTGGCGACAATCATTCTCCGAACAACCGTCCGGCTGGATCGGCGGATTGACGGCGTGCACAATGAAGCCGTTGCCGACCGTCGCGCGCTGCAAGATGCAATGGACGATTTCCGAAAGGAAATGCTGCGGCTCGCCGAACGGCAGTCCCGCATCGAAGGCCGGATCGAACCTGCCGAATAAGGGCTACGCCCAGCCGAGCTGGCCGAAGGCCCAGCCGTCGTTCCAGATTTTGGTCAGGTGGGCGACTTTGCCGTCGCGCATGTCGGCGACGTAGACATAGTCGGATTCGGTCCGCTTGCCGGTCGGCGGGACCGGGCCGCCCTCGGCCGTGTGCGTTCCGGTGAAGACGCCGTAGATCGTCACCCGGCCGTTTTCCTCGTCCGCTCCGGACGCTTTGAGGTCGTAGTCGGCGTCGGGCATGATCGTCACGACGCCCGCCATCCAGTCGCAATAGGCCTCCAGCGTGTTCATGTCCGCAATGGCGCCGGCCTGCGCGGAAAAGCCGGCATCCGGATGGCAGTATTCGGCGCAGCCCGCCCAGCCCTTGCCGCTCTCGCAGGCATGGTAGAACGCCATCGCCGCCTCTTTCGAAACGCCCATGATTGCCTCCCTGGTTTCGGAGCCTGTCGGTATCGTCGACTGTAGAAGGGCGGCCCCGCCGGCACAATCGGATTCGGTCTGGTCTTTTCGGCCGACCTGCCGGATCCGGCCCCGCGGAACCCGGAGGCAGTTTTGCCGCCGCCCGACTTCGGATGATCGGACAGCGTTGGCGGTCATGGTCTTGAAACCGATTTGGCCGGTCCTCCCATCGGTTTCTTTCAACGCTTGACCTGAGATTTTTTTATTCTTATTATGTTCCATATGAGCGATACAAAGGACTACGACGATCTGATCGTAAAGATCGCCGCCTTGGAGGAACGGGTGAATACCAAGCAGGCGGAATACAAGACGGACATCGAGCGGCTGGCGAGGCAACTGGCCGAACGCGACGCTCGCATGATTACCGTTATCGTCGGTATGCTGGTCGCCGGTATCGCGATATTCCGCTTCATAGCCTAGCTGCGGCTTCCGACGCGGGCGGGTCGGCGCCGTAAGCCCGCCCTACCCTGCCGTATTCGCGATCGACACTTCCACCGCGTGCAGGAAGGAGCGGGCGGAGGAGCGCGGGGTCAGCAGCAGGAAGCTGTCGGGGCCGTCGCGCAGGATGACGACCGAAAGATGCTCCATGACGGTGCGCGTGACCCGGCCTTCCGGAAAGGCGGCGGCGTCGAGATCCAGCATGCAGAGGCGCTCCAGCGCCGCGCGCACGCCGGCGCCCGCGATGCGCAGCATGGCCCAGCCGTCGGACTGGTCGGTGACGTAGGCGGCCGGGCCGAGCGCATCCGATACCGTCTCCGCCGCCCGGTCCGGGTCCGGCGGCTCGAACAGGATGAAAAGCTGGTCCGGCTGCATGCCGAGGATGCGCGCGCCGTACCGGTCGCCGGCGGTCGAGCCGCCGGTCGCCGGCCGGGCCGCCCCGAACCCGCCGGCCAGCGCGACCGCGAAGGCCGCGTCCCCGCCGTTCGGCACCGCCGCCGACACCAGCGTCAGGCCGGTGACTTCAGCGAGCGAAACGCTGCCGAAGGTTTCGGCGTAGCCGCCGAGCGGCAGCCGGGCTTCGAGCGCGACGTCAGCCACGGAGCCGCTCCCCCTGCGGATCGAGGAAATGGGCCGAGACGATCTCGACCGGCACGTCCCTGCCGCGCACCGCGTCCCAGGCGCGCACGGTTTCGCCGATCCGGGCATGGCCGTTGCGGATGAAGCCCAGGCCGATCGAATGGCCGAGCGACGGCGACCAGGCGACCGACGACATCCAGCCCTCGTCGTTCGCCATCGTCGCTTCGGCGCCGGGCGCCAGGAAATGCGCGCCCGGGGCCAGTTCGTCGGCGCGGTCGACCGGTCGGAAGCCCATCAGCTCCAGCCCGTCCTCCCGGTTCATCTCCGGCCGTTCGGACAGGACATTGCCGATGCAGTCCTTCTTCTTCGACACCATGCGCTGCATGCCGAGCATCCGCGCCGTGGTCTGGCCGATCAACTCCGGGCCGGCCGCATGGCCCTTCTCGACCCGCATGACGCCGAGCGCCTCGGTGCCGTAGGCCACCGCGCCGTAGTCCTCGCCCGCCGCCAGCAGGGCGCCCATCAGCGACTCGCCGTAGCGCGCCGGCACGGCGACCTCGTAGGCCAGCTCGCCGGAGAAGGAGATGCGGAACAGCCGCGCCGGCGTGCCCCCGCATACGCTCACCTCTGCGCAGGCCATGAAGGGGAAGGCTTCGTTGGAAATGTTGTGGTGCGGATCCACGATCCGGCCGAGCAGTTCGCGCGAATACGGCCCGGCCACCGCGAACTGGGCCCATTGCTCCGTCACGGAAATCAGATGAACGTCCAGCCCCGGCCACAGGCACTGGCGGGCGAATTCCAGATTGCGGAACACCAGCACGGCGTTCGCCGTCGTCGTCGTCATGACGAAACGGTTTTCGCCCAGCCGGGCCGTCGTGCCGTCGTCGTAGCAGATGCCGTCCTCGCGCAGCATCAGGCCGTAGCGCACCTTGCCGACCGGCAGTTTCGCGAAGCCGTTGGCGTAGACCCTGTTGAGGAACTCCGCCGCATCCCGGCCCTGGATGTCGATCTTGCCCAGGGTGGTGACATCGCAGATGCCGACCGAGGCGCGGGTCTGCAACACCTCCCGGTCGACCGATTGCCGCCAGTGGGTCTCGCCCGGCCGCGGGAACCACTGGGCGCGCAGCCACAGGCCGGCCTCGATGAACACGGCGCCGCGCGCCGCCGCCCAGTCGTGGCTCGGCGTCAGCCGCGTCGGCTGGAAATCCCGGCCGCGCGCGCGCCCGGCGAAGGCGGCGATCGGCACCGGCGTATAGGGCGGGCGGAACACGGTCGTGCCGGTCTCGGCGATGGTCTTGCCGGTCTGTTCGGCCATGACGGCGAGCGCCCCGACATTCGCCGTCTTGCCCTGGTCGGTCGCCATGCCGAGGGTGGTGTAGCGCTTCAGATGCTCGACCGAGCGGAAGCCCTCCCGGTGCGCCTGCACGACGTCCTTGACCGTCACGTCGTTCTGCAGGTCGAGCCAGGCCCGGCCGCGGCTCTCCCGGACATGCCAGAACGGCGAGACCTCGACCGCCTCGTCGCTGGCGCCCGGCGGATCGCCGGTCGCCGCCGCAATTCCCAGGTCGCCGAGTGCGGCGGCGGCCGCCGCATGGCCTTCGGCAAGCGCGGCGGCCGTCGTCAACGCGCCGCCCGCCGCCCCGGCAACCGCCATGCCCGGCGGAAGCCGGCCGCCGGGCACGAAGGCGGCGATGTCGTCGCGCCACGCCGGCTTGCCGCCCTGATGGCAGGTCAGGTGAACATTCGGGTTCCAGCCGCCGGACACTGCGAGGCAGTCGAGCGCGATCCGCTCGCCGGTCGCCAGCTCGACGCCCTTGACGCCGCCGCGGCCCCAGGTCGCCGCCACCCGTTCGCCCATCCGGATCCGGGCGCCGGGAAGGTCGGCGAGCGGCGCGCGATCCCGAACGTCGATGACCGCCGCCACCTCGACGCCCTTTGCCGCGAGATCGGCCGCGGTGCGCCAGCCGTCGTCGTTGTTGACGAACAGGCCGACGCGCCGCCCGCCGGCGACGGCGAACCGGTTGGCGTAGGCGCGCACTGCGCCGGCCAGCATCGCGCCGGGCCGGTCGTTGCCGCCGAAGGCGATCGGCCGCTCGGTCGCGCCGGCGGCGAGGATCGCCCGCCTGCTGTAGATCCGCCACAGGACCTGGCGCGGCTTGCCGCCGGCGTCGGCGAGATGGTCGGTCCGGCGCTCCAGCGCGGCGTAGACGCCGTGGTCCCAGGCGCCGACCGCCGTCGTCCGCGGCAGGAGGCGGACCCGGTCCATGGACGCCAGTTCGCGCACGGCCGCCGCCGCCCAGGCCGCGCCCGCGCGCCCGCCCACCTCATGGGTCTCGGCGTTGAGCCGCCCGCCCATGACGAAATCCTCGTCGGCCAGGATGACCCGCGCGCCGCTGCGCCCGGCCGCCAATGCGGCGGCGAGGCCGGCCGGGCCCGCGCCGATCACCAGCAGGTCGCAATGCAGGAAGCCCTTGTCGTAGCTGTCCGGATCGGCCGCGCCGGACAGGCGGCCGAGGCCGGCCGAGGCCCGGATCGCCGGCTCGTAGACCTTCTCCCAGAAGGATTTCGGCCACATGAAGGTCTTGTAGTAGAAGCCGGCCGAAAGGAAGGGCGCGAGCAGGTCGTTCGCCGCCAGCAGGTCGAAGCGCAGCGAGCCGCGATAGTTCTGGCCGAAGGCTTCCAGCCCGTCGAACAGTTCGGCGACGGTCGCCCGCGTGTTCGGCTCCCGGTGTGCGCCGCTGCGCAGTTCGACCAGCGCGCTCGGCTCTTCGGAACCGGCGGTAAAGACGCCGCGCGGCCGGTGATACTTGAAGCTCCGGCCGACCAGCCGGACCCCGTTGGCGAGCAGCGCCGAGGCCAGGGTGTCGCCGGGATAGCCGGTAAGCCGCCGCCCCTCGAACCGGAAAGCGAGGCTGCGGCTGCGGTCGATGGCGCCGCCCCCATCGGCCGGGGGCCCGAGCCGGAACGGGCCGCTCACCGGTCCCGCCCCCGCGCAACGGCGACATCGCGCGCCAGTTCGACCTTCAGCACCTCGTGAGTCAGCGTGTTGCGGGTCACGACCAGCCAGGACCGGTCGCCCTGCTCGTGGAACCACAGCTCCCGGTGCTCGCCGGCCGGATTGTCCCGCAGATGCAGATAGTCGTGGAACTGCTGCGCCGCGTCTTCGGCCTGCCAGTCGGGCCGGTCGATCAGGCTGGCGTCGCCGAGAATGACGAATTCCGCCGCGTCGCGCGGGCCGAGGAGCGGATGGTCGATTATCATCCCGCCGCCCCCTAGTGCAGGTTCGGCTGGGCGCCGGCGCCCTTTTCGTCGATCGCCGCGCCGCGCTCGAACCGGTCCAGCCGCATCTCCGCGGCGACCGGGTGCGCCTCGCCGGTCGCGACCAGGTGGGCATAGCAATAGCCGCTCGCCGGCGTCGCCTTGAAGCCGCCGTAGTTCCAGCCGCCGTTGAAGAACAGGCCCTCGACCGGCGTCCGGTCGATGAAGGGCGAGCCGTCCATCGACATGTCGACCAGGCCGCCCCAGATGCGCAGCACCCGTGCCCGGCCGATCATCGGCATCAGCGCCATGCCGCCCTCGCAGACATGTTCGAGGGCCGGCAGGTTGCCGCGCTGGGCATAGCTGTTGTAGCCGTCGATATCACCGCCGAACACCAGCCCGCCCTTGTCCGACTGGCTGATGTAGAAATGCCCGGCGCCGAAGGTGAGGACGCCGGGAACGGCCGGCTTCAGCCCTTCGCTGACGAAGGCCTGCAGGACATGGCTCTCGATCGGCAGGCGCAGGCCGGCGTAGCCCATCACCCGGCCGGAGGAGCCGGCGACGCAGACCGCCACCCGGTTCGCCGCGATGGCGCCGCGGGTCGTCTCGACGCCGTGGCAAACGCCGTTGCGGATGTCGAAGCCGGTGACCTCGCAATTCTGGATCAGGTCGACGCCGCGCCGGTCGGCGCCCCGGCCATAGCCCCAGGCGACCGCATCGTGGCGCACCGTGCCGCCGCGCGGCTGCCACAGCCCGCCCTGGATCGGGAAGCGCTCGTTGTCGAAGTCCAGGAAGGGGCATTTCTCCCGCAGCGCCGCGCGGTCGAGCAGCGCCGCATCCGCCCCGGCGAGGATCATGGCGTTGCCGCGCCGGGCGGCGGCGTCGCGCTGGGCGTCGCTGTGGTACAGGTTGATAATCCCGCGCTGCGAGACCATCGCATTGTAGTTGAAGTCCTGCTCCAGGCCTTCCCACAGCTTCATCGAAAGCTCGTAGAAGGGCTGGTTGCCGGGCAGCAGATAGTTGGAGCGGACGATCGTCGTGTTGCGGCCGACATTGCCGGAGCCGAGCCAGCCCTTCTCCAGCACCGCCACGTCGGTCAGGCCGTGGACCGTCGCCAGGTAGTAGGCCGTGGCAAGGCCGTGCCCGCCGCCGCCCACGACGACGATTTCGTAGCGGCGTTTCGGCTCCGGCTCGCGCCAGACCGGCGTCCAGCCGCGGTTGCCGGTCAGCCCTTGCCTGAGGAGTTGCAGGACGGAATAGCGCATGGCGTCCCCGTTCGAACGGCCGATTGATGCGCCGGTTCCGGTTGCCGCGCCTTCCGAAAACGGACGGATTTTTGTAATATCCGGACATGACCGGACCGCCGCCCGCCGCCCGCCGCATCGCCTTCGTCCTGGTCGAGGGTTTCGCGCTGATGTCTTTCGCCGCCGTCGCGGAACCGCTGCGCGCGGCCAACCTGCTGGCCGGCAGACGGGTCTACGACGTCGGCGCCTTCGCCGCCGGACGGGCCGACGGCGGAACGGTGCGCAGCTCCTCGGCAGCGGTGGTCCCGGCGCGGCCGCTGGCGGAGGCGGACGGCGCGTTCGACCTCGCGCTCGTCGTCGCCGGCGGCAACCCGGTGGATTACCGCGATCCGTTCACGCTGCAATGGCTGCGGCGCCAGGCGCGCCACGGCCGCATGCTGGGCGGCGTCTCCGGCGGCCCGGCGATCCTCGCCAACGCCGGCGTCATGGCGAACCGGCGCATGACGATCCACTGGGAGCACGCCGCGGCCCTCGCCGAGCGCCATCCCGGCCTGCTGCTGGAACGCACGCTCTATGTCGTGGACCGGGACCGCATGACCTGCGCCGGCGGCACGGCGCCGCTCGACATGATGCACGCCCTGATCGCCGAGCATCACGGCCCGCAATTCGCCCGCCGGGTGAGCGACTGGTTCATGCATACCGAGGTGCGCCCCGCCGGCGGCCCGCAGCGCGCCGGCCTGGCGCAGCGCTACGCCACCAACCGCCACGCGGTGCTGGTCGCCGTCGAGGCGATGGAAAACCACATCGCCGACCCGCTGCCGCTCGCCGACCTCGCCCGGGTCGTCGGCGTGAGCGCCAGGCAGTTGAACCGGCAGTTCCGCGCCGGGATGGGCCGCAGCGCCGGCGCCTTCTATCGCGACCTGCGGCTCGACAAGTCCCGCGAACTGCTGCGCCAGACCGACCTGCCGGTGCTCGAAATCGCGCTCGCCACCGGGTTCGCGGGCAGCGCCCATTTCGCGACGGCCTTCAAGCGGCGCTTCGGGCGGCCTCCGTCCCGCGACCGGCAAAGGCCGCCGGACCCGGCGTAGCGGCAGCGCGCGACTTTCCGGCCGGGCCGGACCGGGTCTCACCGGACGGGGCCTCACCGGACGGGGCCGTGTGCCGGCGCGACGCGGCGATATCGGGAAAATGGGGCGAATGATGGGATTTGAACCCACGACCCCCTGGACCACAACCAGGTGCTCTAACCAACTGAGCTACATCCGCCGCCGCGGGCCCCCGGAAGCGATTTCCAGAAACGACCTCCGGGAACGATTCCCCCTTAAACGATCCAGGGCGGGACCGGGTTTGTAAGCACCGGGCCCGGAAGGGTCAAGATGCGCGAGCGAAATGCCCCGGGAACGCCGGCCCCGGCCGGCCGCCGGCGCTACGCCGCCGCGTGGCGGGCGCCGGGCGGCGGCGGATCGTTCGGGCCGCCGGCGAAGCACTGGGCGATCGCCATCCACCGGGCGGCCGCCTCGCCGCGCACATCCAGGCCAACATCGGCGATATTGCGCGTCTGGGTCACGACCTGGCAGAAGTCGGTTGCCGGCCCGGCGATATAATCGGTGTCGCTCTCGTCGTTCCAGGTCCAGACGGCGCCGGACGGTGCGGTCAGCCGGACGAAGGGCTTGACCGCCGGCCGGTCGAGCCCGCGGTTGGCGAAGGTGTAGCCGAAGGTCCGCACGCCGAGCTCGGCGATGTTGCGGATGCGGTCCTCGTTCCGCCGCGCGACGCCGAAAATGTCGAACACCTCCTGGCCGTGCGACCAGGTTTCCATCTGGCGCGCGATCATGCTCATGCGCACGGTCATCGGCGGCCCGACCCAGCTGACCCGCCGTTCCGGGTCCAGCTCCCGCCACAGCGGCTCCATCTCGATGCACAGTCCGTACCACGCGCCGAGCAGCGCCTGCCCCTTCAGGCCGCCCGACCATTCGTGGGTGTAGGGAAAATGCTGTCTGCCGGCGTCCTGGAATGCGCGCACGAAGGCGTCGAAGGCCGCTTCGTCGGTCACCGACAGGTTCACGGCATGGTTCCACATGTGGAGATGGGCGATCACGTCGTTGACCGTCCAGTCCTTGAACTGGGTCGCGCGCTCGAAATCGGCATCGTCCCGGTTTTGCAACAGGGCGTGCAGCGCGTCGCACTCGGCCCTGAAATCGGCGGCTTCGCTCAGCATCGGTTCTCCCTCTCCCCTGCCCTAACTCCGGTCCGCAACCGCGATATCGACCAGCGGATCGCCAGCGGCGACCTGGACGCCGGCCCGTTGCAGGACTTTCGCGACCGCACCGGCCGCCGGCGCGACGATATCGTGCTGCATCTTCATCGCCTCGATGACCATCAGCCGGTCGCCCCGGTTGACGGTATCGCCGGGATCGACCGCGATCTCAAGGATCTTGCCGTGCATCGGCGCGACGACCCGGCCGCCGCCGCCGTCCTCCTGCGCGGCCGCGGCCGAGCGGCCGGTCCCGAAGCGGTAGTCCCGGCCGGCCTCGCTCAGAAAGAGCGTATCGCCGGCAGCGTGATGCTGAAAATGCCGCTGCACGCCGTCGATGGCGAGGTCCGCCTGCCCGTCCCCGACGGAGACGACCCGGACGGACGCCGCCTCCTCGCCGCCGCGGACGGCATAGTCGCGGACGGTGTAGTCGGACGGGCCGGCGGGCGAGACCGAAAGGCCGAAGTCCGCATCGCCGGCGGCGAGATGGCAGCGGCTCTCCAGCGCCCCGGCGCTGGCCCAGTCGAGCAGTTCCGGCGAGACGTTCAGGCTTGCCCTGTGGGCCGCGTCCCGGTCGGCAAGGTATTTCAGGACGGCAGCGGCGGCAGCGACGGCGAATTCGGGATCGGGCGCCGCCAGATCGCCGGCGCCGAACTGTTCCTCGATGAAGGCCGTCGTCGCTTCGCCCCGGGCGAAGGCGTCCTTCTCCAGACAGTCGATCAGGAAGCGCCGGTTGGTCGTCAGGCCGAACACGGCCGTTTCGGCGAGCGCCCGGATCAGGCGGCGGCGGGCGATGTCCCGGGTCTCGCCGTGCGCGACCGCCTTGGCGATCATCGGGTCGTAGAAGGGCGGAACGGCCTGGCCGCTCTCCACCCCGCTGTCGATGCGCACGCCCGGTCCGGACGCCGGCCGCCACAGGGCGATGTCGCCGGCCGCGGGCAGGAAATCCCGCGCCGCGTCCTCGGCGTAGAGGCGCGCCTCGATGGCATGCCCGGACGGCCGGAAATCCTCCTGCACGAAGCCGAGGGGACGGCCCTCGGCGACCCGGATCTGAAGGGCGACGAGATCGAGCCCGGTAATCGCCTCCGTCACCGGATGCTCGACCTGGAGCCGCGTGTTCATCTCCAGGAAATAGAAGGTGCCGTCCGCATCGAGCAGGAATTCGACGGTGCCGGCGCCGCAATAGCCGATGCTGCGCGCCGCTTCGACCGCCGCCGCGCCCATCGCTTCCCGCAGATCCCCGGTCATGACCGGGCACGGCGCTTCCTCGATCACCTTCTGGTGCCGGCGCTGCACCGAGCAGTCGCGCTCGCCGAGATGGATCGTGTTGCCGTGGCTGTCGGCAAAAATCTGGATTTCGACATGGCGCGGCCGGACGATGGCCTTCTCCAGGATCAGGCTGCCGGAGCCGAAGGCGCTTTCCGCCTCGGAGCGCGCCGCGGCGAGCGCCTCCGGCAGGTCCGCAGGCTTCGTGACGAGGCGCATGCCGCGCCCGCCGCCCCCGGCCGCCGCCTTGACCATCACCGGAAAGCCGATGTCCGCCGCCGCAGCAGCAAGGACCGCGTCGCCCTGGTCCGGGCCGTCGTAGCCCGGCACGCAGGGCACGCCGGCCTCGGTCATCCGGCGCCGGGCTTCGGCCTTGTCGCCCATGATCGCGATGGCGTCGGAATCCGGCCCAATGAAGGTCAGGCCGGCGTCGGCACAGGCCGCGGCAAAACCTGCGTTTTCGGACAGGAAGCCGTAGCCCGGATGGACCGCGTCGGCCCCGGTTTCCGCGGCGGCGCGCAGGATGCTCCCGATATCGAGATAGCTTTCGGCGGCCGGCGGCGGGCCGATGCGGGCGGCGGCATCGGCCAGCCGGACGTGGGGCGCTCCGGAATCGGCGTCGGAATAGACGGCGGCGGTGCGGTAGCCCAGGGCGCGCGCGGTGCGCAGGACCCGGACGGCGATCTCGCCCCGGTTGGCGACCAGGATGGTTCCGAAGCGGCGCATGCCCCTACCCGGCTCCCGCATCCCCGGAGCCCGGCTCCGCCGCCCAGGACGGCTTGCGCTTGTCGAGGAAGGCGGCGATGCCCTCGCGGGCCTCCTCGCCCAGCATGCAGTCGGCGAAGCGCCCGCCGGCGAGGGCGATCATCTCGTCCCGCGGCAGCCGCGCCGCTTTCAGAACGAGTTCCTTGGTCACGGCGTTGGCCCCCGGCGCGCAGCGTCGGACGCTCTTGCGGATATCGGCCTCGACCGCATCCAGCCCGGCGGCGTCTTCGGCGACGAAATCGGCCAGGCCGAGGCGGCCGGCCTCGCGCCCGTCGAAACGCGCGCCGGTCAGCATCAGGCGGCGCGCCGCCGTCAGGCCGATGCGTTGGACCACGAACGGCGCGATCTGGGCCGGCGGCAGGCCGAGCGAGGTTTCCGCGATGGCGAATTTTGCGTCCGCGGTTACGGCGACGACATCGCCGGTGCAGGCCAGACCGAGGCCGCCGGCGATCGCAGCGCCTTCGATCGACATGATAACAACCTGTGGCATTGTATTGAGATAGCTGAAAAACTCTCCGGCACCGGCGTTCGACGCGGCGATCTCGGCACGGGAGGCGCCGCCCTGGAAACTGCTGCGGAAATTCTTGAGGTCGCCGCCGGCGCAGAACACGCCGCCCTTGCCGCGCAGGGTGATGCCGCGCACCGTGCGGTCGTCGCGCACCGCCTCCAGCGCGGCGCGCATGGCAGCCAGCATTTCCGCGCCCAGGGCGTTGCGCACCGCTGGCCGGTTCATCCACAGGGTCAGCCAGCCATCGTCGCGTTCGACAATCAGTTCGTCGGACATGCTGTTCCTTTCCGTCCCCGACGCGGAGGCGGCGGCGCCGCGGTCAGATCCGCGCGACGCCGAAGCTGTTCGGCCGCACGGTGCGGCGGCGCGCCTCGTCCACCGTCGCCAGCAGGAAGCCGAGGGTCCGGCGCGTCTCCCGCGGGTCGATCATGCCGTCGTCCTGGAGACGGCCCGACGTGTAGAAGGCGCTGGACTGGCCGTCGAAATGCCGGACCAGCCGCTCCTCCTGCTTCCTGAGCCGGTCTTCGTCCACCTCCTGCCCCTTGGCGCGGGCGACGCCTTCGGCAACCATCGTCATGGTCTTGGCGGCCTGGCCGCCGCCCATCACGCCGGTTGTGGCGTTGGGCCAGGTGTAGAGGAAATCCGGATCGTAGCCGCGGCCGCACATGCCGTAGTTGCCGGCGCCGAAGCTCGCCCCGGTCATAAAGGTCAGCCGCGGCACCGCGATGTTGGTCACCGACTGGATCATCTTCGAGCCGTGCTTGATCATGCCGGCGCGCTCATAGTCCCGGCCGACGATGTAACCCGTCGTGTTCTGGAGGAAGACCATCGGGACGCCGGCCTGGTCGCACAGTTGCAGGAACTGGGTCGCCTTGGCCGCGCCGTCAGGGTCGATCGGGCCGTTGTTGGCGACGATGCCGCAGGCCCGGCCCATCACCTCGGCCTGGAGGCAGACGGTCGTAACGCCGAAGCGCGGCTTGAAATCGAGGAATTCCGAGCCGTCGACGATGCGGGCGACGACCTCCCGGACCTCGTAGGGCTTGCGGTAATCGACCGGCACGATGCCGGCGATTTCGTCCGGATCGTAAAGCGGTGCCGGCCCTTCGGCGGCGGAGGATGCCTCGCCGGCGTTCCAGTTCAGCCGCCGGACGACCTCGCGGCACATTTCGACGCCTTCGCCGTCGTCCTCCGCCAGATATTCGACCAGGCCGGAAACGCTGGCGTGCATCTCGGCGCCGCCCAGCTCCTCCTCGGTCGCGATCTCGCCGGTCGCGGCCTTGAGCAGGGGCGGACCGGCGAGAAAGGCGCGGCCCCGGCCCTTCACGCCGATGACATAATCGCTCATGCCCGGCATGTAGGCGCCGCCGGCGGTCGAGGAGCCGTGCAGCACGGTGATGACCGGCACGCCGGCCCCGGAAAGCCGGGCCTGGTTGGCGAACAGCCGGCCGCCGATCAGAAAGCCCTCGACCGTGTATTCCATCAGGTTGGCGCCGGCGCTCTCGACCAGATGGATGAAAGGCAGCTTCTGGGCGAGCGCGATCTCCTGCATGCGCCGGATGCGGAAGGCGGTCGCCTGGGTGAGCGCGCCGGCCTGGATGCCGCTGTCGTCCACCGCGATGGCGCAGCGCACGCCGCGGACGAAGCCGATGCCGGCGATCGCGTTGCCGCCGGGCAGCGATTTCTCCTCGTCCGCGGTATCGAGCAGGTAGCCGGCCATGTTGCCCATGACGAGGAAGGGCATGCCCGGATCGAGCAGGCGGGCGAGACGCTCGCGCGGGGTCAGCTGGTTGCGTTCGACGAAACGCGGCTTGCGCGCCTCCGACCGGATCGCGCCGCGCCGGTTGAGGTCCTCCATCCGGCCGATGAGCGCCAGCATGTCGGCGCGGTTGGCCCTGAAGCTCTCGCTGGCCGGATCGACCTGGCTGCGGAACGCGGTCATGCGGCGCGCGCCTTTGCATCCGCCGCGGCCTGTGCGGCCAGCGCCGCGGGCACCGGGATCGGGGTATCCAGCAATATCTGCGCGTAGCCCTTGCCCTGGGCGTCGTTGCGCAGGCTGGCGACGCCGCCGCCGCCCAGCACGTCGTGCAGCAGGAAGTTGACGGCGTTCGTCCCCGGCATCAGGAACCGCTCGACCGGCTTCGGGCCGGCGCCGTCGAGGAAATGGGCGAAAATCTCTGCAACAGCCTCTTCCGTCAGGTGCTTCCAGAGCCAGGGCAGGTAATCGGCGCGCCGGGCGATAATACCGATATTGGCCTTGTCGCCCTTGTCGCCGCTGCGGCCCCAGGCGAGGTCTTCGAGACGGACCTCGACCGTATCGGAGATCTCGCCTGGCGGCGCACCGGAAGCGGGATCGGCGGGCGGCGACGGCCGGGCCGGCTCTCCCGGCCCGCCTTCGGTGACCGGCTCGGTATAGGGAACCGGTGCGCCATCGACCTCGACGCCGAGCGCAACCTCCGCCTTCGGCGCCAGGAAGGAGAACAGCCGGACGACCGGAGACGGCCTCGGCCGAGTGCCGGAAAAGCCGGAGAGCGCCGCCGGCGTCGCCAGGCCGAGGCCCGACGCTTCGCGCAGCAACAGGCCGACGCCGGCCGCCTCCGGGTGCTTGGCCGCCAGCTTGAGCACGACTTCCCGCGCCTCCGCCGATCCGGCGTCTGCGCCATACTGGCTGCCGGCGCCGAGCACCTCGACGCTCGTTTCGGTGAAATCGCCCAGATTGCGCCCGCGCAGCGCCGCCCGCGCCCGTTCGAGCGCCGCCCCGGCGAAAACCTGCGCCTTCCCGGCGGCGTTGCGGCCGGTAAACGTGAAATAGCCGCCGGCGCGGAAGCCGTCGGCCCAGGTTGCGCTCACCTTGTAGTCCGGCGGCGCCGGGCGGCCGGTCGCGCCGGTGACGCGCACCCGGTCCTTGCCGACCTGTTCGATCTCGACACCGGAAAAGTCGCAGCAGACGTCGGGCAGCAGATAGGCCTGGGGATCGCCGATCTCGTAGACCATCTGCTCGGCAACCGTGCCGACGGTGACCTTGCCGCCGCTGCCCGCCGGCTTGCGCAGGGTGAAGCTGCCGTCCGTCCCGATATCGCCGATCGGATAGCCGATTTCGTGGATCGAGCCGGCGATATCCTCCCAGTCGGTATGGTTGCCGCCGGTCGCCTGCGGGCCGCACTCCAGGATATGGCCGGCCAGGCTGCCGGCGGCGAGCCGGTCCCAGTCTCCGGGCCGCCAGCCGAAGGCGTGGATGCACGCGCCCAGCGTCACCGCGCTGTCGACGCAGCGGCCGGTAACGACGATATCGGCGCCGGCGTCGAGCGCCGCCGCGATGGGAAAGGCGCCGATATAGGCGTTGATGCTGGCGATCCGCCCGGCCGGCGGAAACGGCTCGCCGCTGAACATTTCGTTAGGTGCGGCCTCGGCCCATTTCCCGCGGTCGGCCATCAGGTCGTCGCCGCGCACGACGCCGACCTTGAGGTCCAGCCCGGCTTCGGCAATGACGGCGCGGGCGGCCTCGGCGCAGGCCTCCGGGTTCACGCCGCCAGCGTTGCTGACGACCCTGACGCCTTGCTCTGCGATCTCGCGGATATTCGGCTTGAGGGCCGCCGAGATGAAATCGGTGGCGTAGCCCAGCGCCGTATCCTTGGCCCGCGCACGCGCCAGGATCGACATGGTGATCTCGGCCAGATAGTCGTAGACGAGGAAATCGACCGAACGGTCGGCGAGCAGCTGCGGCGTCGCCATCGCCGACTCGCCCCAATAGCCGCTCGCCCCGCCGATGCGGACGATGTCGGGCACGGATGCCATCCTCCTGCAATCCCCCGAAGACCGCTGCGCCGGCAAAATCCCCGAAGCGGACGGTTTTGGAAAGATTTAATTCCGCGCTGGCGGCGGGGGCGATGGGACTACCGGGCAGAGGATAAAGAGGCCAGCCAGCGTTCGGACTCTTACTGACACACGGTTCAACACATTATCGGGAACCGAGCACACGCCGCATGGTTTCGATCGGCAGCATCAAGAAAAGCGGATCGAGCGGCGACAGCAAGAATTGCATATGCCGATAGAAATTTGCCGCATCTTCATTCAGCGCTCGAACGAACAACGCCCTGATTCCCACGATCTCCGCCGCAGTCAAAGTACGCAGTACGGCGTCCCGCACCAATCCCCTGGCGATGCCCCGGCCCTGGTGAGATCTTGCGACCGCAAGCCGGCCCATCAGCATCATCGGTATCGGATCGGGCATGTTCCGCTTGATGCGTCGCGGAACGGCCGTATGCGCCACCGAGCCCGCGGAAAGGCAGTAATAGGCGACTATGTTGCGATCGTCGCATACGACATAGGTACGCGAAGCGCCTGCCTGTTCGTTTTTCAATGCGCGCGACACCAGCCACGAATCGAGCGTGTGCTCTCCGCTATCGAACCCCGTCAGGATGTGTTCGGCAGCGATCGGCTCCGGATCGGTCAGAGACATGTACGGCGGTCACTTTTCCCAAGGCGGAGATGTCGTCAATATCCGCCGTAACTCCTCGGTCGGTTCCGGGGGCGCATCCAGTATCGCCTGCAAGGCGTCGAAGGTCTCTTCGTCGACCCAGAAAACACGCTGGTCGAAAAGCACATTCTCCGACGCTTCGCGCATCGTATCGAGGATGAACTCGGTTCTGGACTTGCCGAGGCATTCGGCCGCCCTGTCGATCAGCGCCTTCTGTTCTTCGGAGGCGCGCAGATTTATCGTTTGCGTCCGCATACTCGGTTCCTCCGAGGCCCTGCCGCTCGCTCGCAAATGTAGCGACAATGTAAGTACAACCCCGAAAGCGGCATGTCAATCGGACAGCGGGTTTGGCTCCGGGCCGGACTGCGCCTTCCCTCCCGGCCTGTCTCATCTGCCTTCTTCCGTGCTACCTTCGGGTCCGTGCGAGAGGTCCGGAACGAAAGGCGATGACGGAGACGGTCGAGATACCGGTCTGGCTGCTGCTCATCATCGGGGCGCTGGCGGTGCTGGCGGCGCTCGACGATGTGCTGCTGCCCACCGCGCGCTGGTATCTGCGCCGCCATGTCAACAAGGTGATCGACGACGTCAACGACCGGTTGCGGCTGGAGTTGCCGACCTTCCAGATCACCAAGCGCCGGGTGCTGATCGACCGGCTGATCTACGACCCGGAAGTGATGAAGACGGTCGGCGCCGTCGCCCAGGAACGCGGCGTATCGCGCGACAGCCTGATGACCGAGGTGTCCAAGATCGCGCGCGAAATGGTGCCGGCCTTCAACGCCTATTTCTATTTCCGGCTGGGCTACCGCAGCGCGCGCTGGCTGCTGCGCGGCTTTTACCGGACGCGCCTCGGCTACGCCCACGAGAAGGCTAAGGCCGACATCCCGCCCGACACCGCCGTCGTCTTTTTCATCAACCATCGCAGCAATGCCGATTACCTGCTCGTGACCTATCTCGCGTCCGGCAGCGTGGCGCTGTCCTACGGCGCCGGCGAATGGGCCCGCATCTGGCCGTTCCGCAGCCTGCTGCGCCTGGCCGGCGCCTACATCCTGCGCCGCGACAGCGGCGATCCGCTCTACCGCAAGGTGCTCGAACGCTACGTCCAGATGGCGACCGAAGCCTGCGTGCCCCACGCCATCTTCGCCGAAGGCAAGCTTTCGCGCGACGGGGCGATCCATCCGCCGAAGCTCGGCATGCTCGGCTATATCACCAAGACCTTCGACCCGGCCGGGCCGTACGACATCATGTTCGTCCCCGTCGCGACCAATTTCGACCGGGTCGCGGAGGAACGCACGCTCGTCGCCAATCCGGAGACCGATTTCCGCGGCCGGGGCCGCCGCTTCCTGATGGGCGGCACGGCCAAGTTCCTGTTCCGCCTGGCATGGCGCAAGCTGCAGGGGCGCTCGGCGGGCTTCGGCGTCGCCTGCGCGAACTTCGCCGAACCGCTGTCGCTCCGCGACTGGTCCACGGCGCGCGGAATCGATCTTTCCCGCCTGGACCGGGATGACTTTTTCGCGGCTGTCGAGGACCTGGGCGCCGAGCTGACCCGGCGTATCCAGGAGGTCGTGCCGGTGCTCGCCGTGCCGCTGGTGTCGTCGGTCGTCACCGCGGCGGACGAGCCGCTCACCGCCGAGGAGATAAAACGCCGCGCAATCCGCTGGCTCGATGACGCACGCGCGCTGGGTGCCCATATCGCCCTGAAGGACGGCGACGAAGCCGCGGAAATCGAGACGGCGGTGCACCGGATGCGCAAGCGCAGGCTGATTGCGGAACAGGAGTGCGGCGGCCTCGCGCCGGCCGCCGGCGAACGTCCCCTGCTGGCCTATTACGCGGCCTCGGTCGTGCAGTTGCGCGCGCAGCTCCAGAAGAAGCTGTCCGGCCCTGAGTAGGAACGCACCGCGGCGGCTGCCCGCGCCGGAACTGATGCGGGCGTGTCTGCGCTCGCCCCTCGGCAACCTCGTCGCGCGGCCGTGGTTCGACCGCGCCGCCATGTATCTGCTGTGCCGGTGGTTCTTTCCGCTGTCGCGGCTCTGGGCTGCGGCGCGCACCGCCGAAGGTTCGCTCGAGCGGTTTCTGGCGGAAATGCCCGACGCCTCGGCGTTGCACAACCGGGCCTTGCTGGAGCGCCGGCTCCGGCGCTTCGAAGCCGTCCGCGGCCGGGTGCTGGACAGCGAACGCGCCTGGGAGGCGGCCTTCTTCGGCGACAGCGACGTTGCGCCGGACGGCCTTGCGGAGACCGAGCGGGCGCGGCTGTTCCGGCGTAATGCCTACAACGCCTCGCGGCGCCTGTTCGCGCCCTGGCGGGCCGCCGGCACGGCCGCGCCGATCCGCTGGGCGATTCCGGCGCCGGAGGAAGTCGCGGCGGATTTCGGGAGCCTGGTCGCCGATCCCGCACAGGCGTTCGCCGCGCCCGACCCGATGCCGCCGGTTGCCGAATCGCGCCGCTTTTCCGCCGTCCCCGGCCGGCAGGAACGCTGGATCCGGTTCGCCTCGCCGTCCGCAAGGATGAACGACGAGGTCATCGCCCGGATCTACGAACCCGAAGGCGTCGCCGACCCGCCGACCCTGATCTTCGGCCACGGCATCTGCGTCGAGTTCGATCACTGGCGCGGCCTGGTCGACGAGATCGAGGCGCTGGTCGCCATGGGCATCCGCGTCGTCCGGCCGGAAGCGCCGTGGCACGGCAGGCGCGTTCCCGGCGGGCGCTATGGCGGCGAGATGTTCATCGCCTCGGCGCCGCGCGGCGCGCTCGACCATTTCACCGCCGCGGCGCGCGAATGGGCCGTGCTGATGGACTGGTGCCGCCGGACGAGCGAGGCGCCGGTCGCGATCGGCGGCAGCAGCCTGGGCGCCATGACGTCCCAGGTGATCGTCGACAAGGCGCGCTTCTGGCCGGAACGGCTGCGGCCCGACGCCATGCTGCTGATCACCCATACCGGCCGGATCGCGGACGCCGCGGTGCACGGCTCGATGGCGCAGGCCTGGGGCATCGCCGAAAACACGATGGCGCGGGGCTGGACCAGCGAGACGATCGGGCGCTTCATGCCCCTGCTCGACCCGGTCGGCGAACCCGTCATCCCCCCGGAGAAAATCGTTACGGTGCTGGGCAGCCGGGACGACGTGACGCCCTTCGCGAGCGCGCGGCTGCTGATCGAGGAATGGCGCGTGCCGCCGGAAAACCGCTTCATCTGGCGGCGCGGCCATTTCAGCGTCCCGCTCACCATGCTGCGCGATCCGGCGCCCCTGCGCCGCTTCAAAGCGGTGCTGGACGGCGCGGCGTAGGTCGCGGTACAGCGGCAACCCGGCCTGGATGCGTAAAAGCGCGGTCAAAAAGGGTACATTGCCCGGCGCAGATCGGGCGTGATATGGTTGATCAGTCAACGGAATGAGCGATCCGCTCGACAAGGAGGAAATGAAGATGATGTTCAAGCCTTTGCGTATTCCGGCTGCCGCAGCGGCCGCAACCGTGGCCCTGGCGATCGCGGCCACGCCCTCGGCCGCGGAGTGGAAACCGGCCGGCCCGATCAACCTGATGATCGCGTTCCGGGCCGGCGGCGGCGCCGACACCCAGGCGCGCCTCATCAGCGCCTCGCTCGAGAAGTCCAAGGGCTGGAAGATCATCCCGCAGAACGTCACCGGCAAGGGCGGCGCGGTGATGGCGCGAAAGCTTAAGACCCAGCCCAATGACGGGCTCACCATCGGCATCGCCGTTACGGAGACCTTCGGCTACAACATGCTGGCGACGAAAAAGCCCGGCTATGCGGTGAGCGACTTCACCTTCGTCACGACGACGGCGGGCTCGCAGATGGGCATCGTCTCGAAGACGAGCCGCGGCTGGAAATCGATCCACGATCTGGTCAAGGCGGCGAAGGGCGGCGCCAAGATCAAGTTCGGCGCCATGAGCCCGAGACTCGCCGACCTGGCCTACACCGTCGAGCAGAAATTCGGCATCGAGCTCAACACCGTCATGTTCAAGGGCGGCCGCGGCGTCCTGAACGCGATTACCGCCGGCGATGTCGACGCCGGCTGGGTCGCGGGCATCCAGAGCAAGGGCGTCAGGGCGGGCGATCTCGTCAACCTGCTGTCGGGCGAGTCTGCCCGGCTCAACGCTTCGCCCGACGCGCCGACTCTGAAAGAGCTGGGCATTCCCTACGATGCCGGCGCCAAGTTCCTGATCGTCGCCCCGAAGGGCATCCCGGCCGACGCCCGCAAGGGGCTGGCCGACGCCATTGCCTCGGTTCTGAACGACAAGTCCACCAAGGCCGCGCAGTTCGTGACCCGCGCCTTCGGCGGGCCGCGCCTGATTTCCGGCGCCGCCCTCGACAAGCTGGTCGCCGACGGCATCGCCAGCTCCAAACAGCTGATGGAAGCGACCCAGTAGGGAAAGCCGATCCGGTCGGGGCCGGCGCGCCCCGATCCCCGGCATAGTTTCGCCGGCACAGTCATGCGTGCCGACCCCTGGTCGCTGGGCGTGGCGGCGGTCGTTGCCGTCTTCGCCCTGGCGACCCTGCTCTTCTGGATCCCCGCCGACATCGAGACCGGCGTCGTCGAGACCTTCCGGCGGCGGACGACCATCGGCGACGCCCTGGCCCCGACCGTCGTCGCCATCGGCATGCTCGCGGTCGCGGGGCTTTTCGCTGCCACGGAGCTGCTGCGCCCGCGGCGGGAGAGAGCGCCGTTCGACGGGCAGAGCGCCCTGTTCATCCTCCGGGTCGGCGCGGCGATCGGGGCGGGCCTCGTGCTGATGGTCTACACGGGGCCCCTCACGGTCGACGCCATCAATGCCCTGGGCGGCGACATCGGCAGCTATCGCCAGCTGCGCGATACCGTGCCCTACAAGTATCTCGGCTACCTGGCCGGCGGCACGGTCATGGTCGGCGGCATCGTCGTTGCAGTCGAGCATCGGCTGACCCGCAGCGCCGCGGTCGCGGCCGTGCTGGCGGTGCTCGTCCATATCGTGCTGTACGATCTGCCGTTCGACGACGTCCTCCTGCCGCCCAACGGCGACCAGTAATGGGCATCCTCGACCATGTCTGGCTCGGCGTCGTTGCGGTGTTTACGGAGGCGCCGATCGCGACGGTTCTCGGGCTGCCGATCTCGATCACCGTGGTCATGGTGGTGCTCGGCTTCCTCGGCGGCATCGTGGTGGGCGCGGCGCCGGGCCTCGGCGGGCCGTTCGCCATGGCGATCTCGCTGCCGATCCTGATCACCATCTTCGGCTTCAACCCGGACGCCCTCCTCCCGGTGCTCGGCTTCATGATCGGGATCATGAAAGGCTCCACGGTGGGCGGCGCCGTGCCGGCGATCCTGTTCAACACGCCGGGAACGCCGGATTCCCTGATGACCACGCTGGACGGCTTCCCGATGACGAAAAAGGGCGAAGCCGGCAAGGCGCTCCGGGTCGCCCATTTTTCGTCCGCCTCGGGAGACACCTTCTCCGACCTCGTCCTGTTCACCTGCGCGCCGTTCCTCGCGATCGCGGTCGAAGCCTATCTCGATTTCCCGGAAAAGGCGGCGCTGATCGTCCTGTCGCTGGCCTTCATTTCGGCGGTGGTCGGCGATTCCGTCTGGAAAGGGCTGCTCTCGGCGCTGTTCGGCATGCTCGTCGCCTATATCGGCACCGGGGAGGACACGCACCCGCGCCTGTCCTTCGGCAGCGATGCGCTGGCCGGGGGCCTGCCGCTCATCGGCGTCGTGCTCGGCGTGCTGATCCTCGGCGAAGTATTCAAGGCGCTGGAGGACATGTGGCGCGAGAAGCGCGCGACCGACGCGATCTCGACGCTGCCGGAAAGCGGGGAGAACCGTCTCCGGCTTCGGGACATCCGGCGTATCGCGCCCTTCGTCGGCATGTCCGCCCTTATCGGCACGATGATCGGCGCCCTGCCGGGTATCGGATCGACCCTGGCGGCGACGCTCGGCTACGCGACCGGCCGCAAGCTGCACAAGGGCGACGTGCCGTTCGGCGAAGGCACGCCGGAGGGCGTCGCAGCGACCGAAGCGGCCAACAGCGCGGTCTCGGGCGCCAACCTCATCCCCGTGCTGTCGCTCGGCATCCCGGGCAATGTCGCCGCCGTCTTCATCATCCTGGCGACCGAGACGATCAGCGGCTTCAACCCCGGGCCTGCCGTGTTCCGTCTCGTGCCGGACCAGATCAACAGCGAGATGGTCATCGCCTTCGGCCTGTTCACCACGATGGTCTTCGCCAACCTGCTCAACTGGACGATCGGCGGCGTCTTCATGCGCTGGATGGGCGTCATGGTGCGGATTCCCAAGCAGCGCCTGCTGCCGATCGTGCTGCTGCTGACGCTGACCGCGATCTACGTCCAGCGCCCGGAAATGCTGGCGATCTACATCGCGCTGTTCTTCGGCTTCGTCGGCTACCTGCTGCGGAAGCTCAACTTCTCCGTTCTGCCCTTCGTGATCGGCTTCATCCTCGCCAACAATCTCGAGGAAGCGGTGCGCCAGGCCTTTTCCGCGACGGGCTCCGACCCGTGGTTCCTGTTTTCGAGCCCGATTTCCATCGCCTTCATAGCGATCGCCGCGCTCGTCGTCGTGTTCTTCAGCCGGGGCAACCGCAAACCGGCCCGGAAGGCCTGACGCCGGAACGGCCTGCCGGCGCTGCCGCAGGTCCGGCGCGCCGCCTACGCGCCCGCCGCCGCCTCCAGTGCAGCGATACCGGGCAGCGTCCTGCCTTCGAGCCATTCCAGAAAGGCGCCGCCGGCGGCCGAGACATAGGTGAAATCGCCGGCGACTCCGGCGGCGTTGAGCGCAGCGACGGTGTCCCCGCCCCCGGCGACGCTGGCCAGCGCGCCGGCGCGGGTGCGCGCCGCCGCATACCGGGCGACTGCCATCGTCGTGTCCGCGAAGGCGGGATATTCGAACGCGCCGGGCGGGCCGTTCCAGAGCAGCGTGCTCGCACCGTCCAGGACTTCGTTGAACAGCGCCCGCGAGCGCGGCCCGGCGTCGAGGATCATCTCGTCCTCCGGGCAGGCGTCGAGCGCGCGGGCAGTGGCGACGGCGCCGTGCCCCAATTCGCGCGCCGTCACGATGTCCGCGGGCAGGACGATCCGGCAATCCGCTTCGCCAGCCAGCCTGCGGATTTCCTCCACCGTGCCGACACGGTCCGGCTCGCACAGCGAGCGGCCGACCGGGACGCCGCCGGCGAGCAGGAAGGTGTTGGCCATGCCGCCGACGACGATCACGGCGTCCAGCTTGCGCACCAGGTTCTTCAGCACGGCGATCTTGGTCGAAACCTTGGCGCCGCCGACGATGGCGACCGCGGGCCGGCGCGGAGCCTCCAGGGCGTCGCTCAGCGCCTGCAATTCTTCCACCAGCAGCGGCCCGGCCGCCGCCGGCAACAGGGCGGCGACCGCCGCCGTCGAAGCGTGGGCGCGGTGGGCGCAGGAAAAGGCGTCGTTGACGTAGATGTCGCCCAGCTGCGCCAGTCCGGCGGCAAAAGCCGGGTCGTTCGCCGTCTCTCCGGGATCGAAGCGCAGATTCTCGCACAGCATCGCCTCGCCGTCGGCCAGCCGCCGCGACAGGGCTTCGGCCTCCGGGCCGGTGCAGGCTGGGGAGAATTGCACCGGCGTGCCGAACGCCTCGGAGAGTACCGGACACAATTTCTCCAGTGACAAAGCCGGATCGCGCTCCCCCGGCTTCGGCCGGCCGAAATGGGTCAGGACGACCAGCCGGGCGCCCCGCGCCAGCAGCGGCTTCATGCCGGCCGCGAAGCGCTCGATCCGGGTGGCGTCGGCAACCCGCCCGTCCTCGACCGGCACGTTCAGATCGGCCCGGACCAGCAGGCGCTTGCCGGCTACGTCCATCGCCTCGATGCGCGGCAGCGTCATCGGGCCGGGAGCGTCATGGCAAAGGGGTTGCGGATCGTCACGGTGCCGTACATCCGGCCGTCCTGAAAATCCTCCGAAAGCAGTTCCGGGATGCCGTGGACCTCCGCACAGGCCCAGATGTGGGAATCGAACCAGGAAAGTCTGTACGCGGCCATGCCGCGCAACGCCATACGCAACACGGCGTCATCGGGATAGAGAACCGGAAACTGCGCCATCAGTTCCTCGGCCTCGCGCCGGGCGTCGGAAGGATTGAGCAACTGCATGTCCGGTTCGCCTCGGGTCGCTGCAGCGACGAATTCGACGATCGCCTGATGCGGTATGCGCGCCGATCCGTCCGCGATGCCATCGTGCAACACGCGTTCCGCTGTCCGCTGCTTGCCGGGAAAGCGCGGATCGTAGCGATAAACCAGGACGTTGGTGTCAATCAGTGTCCGGGCGGCCACGGTCGTAAAGCTCTTCCCGGGTCCAGCCGCGCCCGGCGGCGCGCCTGCGCCGGCCGGCCTGCCGCTCGCGCTGGCGCTCGGTCGCCGCGTCGAACAGACGAAGGCGCGTCTCGACATCGAGTTCCTGCTCGGCCGCCGAAGCAGCCGGGGGCACAACGCGAATCGTCTCGCCGGCCTCCTCGAAACGGATCTCGTCTCCGGGACGAATGCCGTAACGCCGGGCCAGAGACTTCGGCACAGTGACCTGCAATTTGCTTGTGACCTTTGCCATTTCCTTACTTTAGCAAGGACATTTTCCTTGTCAAGCGACGATAACCGCGTGGCCCCCTGCCCCGACGGCGCCGGAATCTGCATCCCGTCGGGCGGCGACAAAATCGCAAAAGACTGTGCAGAAGGTTGTCTGTCCGATTCCGGCTGCGCAATATGAAACGGCCCGAACCCGACCTATCCCAGGAATTACCATGACCGCCAAGTCGCTTCAGGACGTGCTCGACAATGCCGGGAACATCGTCACCCATCTGCGCAACAGCCGGATCGGCGCCTATGTCTACCCGGTGGTCGCGCCGGAATTCACCAACTGGCGCGACGAACAGCGGGCCTGGCGCGAGACGGCGGTGCTGTTCGATCAGTCGCACCATATGGCCGAACTGTCGATCGAGGGCCCGGACGCCGAACAGCTGCTGAGCGACACCATTATCAACTCGGTCGCCACCTGGCCGGTCGGCCGGGCCAAGCATGTCGTCCCGGTCTCCAGCACCGGCCATGTGGTCGGCGACGTGATCGGTTTCCGCGACGACACGATGCGCTTCAACCTGGTCGGCCGGGCGCCCACGGTGACCTGGCTGCAGTTCCACGCCGAGACCGGCGGCTACGATATCGTCCTCGGCCGGGACGACCGCTCGCCGGCCCGGCCGATGGGCAAGCCGGTGACGCGGCGGCATTACCGCTTCCAGGTCCAGGGCCCGAATGCGCCGGAAATCCTGAACCGTGCGAACGGCGGCCCGGTTCCCGAAATAAAGTTCTTCCACATGGACCGAATCAGGGTTGGCGGACGCCGGGTCAAGGCGCTGCGCCACGGCATGGCGGGCGCGCCGGGGCTTGAACTCTGGGGGCCGTACGAAGAGGGCGAAGAGGTCCGGGCCGCGATTGTCGAGGCGGGTGCCGACCTCGGCCTCACCCAGGTCGGCAGCCGCGCCTATGCCTCGAACACACTGGAATCCGGCTGGATTCCCTCGCCTCTTCCGGCGATCTACACCGGCGGCGAGATCGAGGCCGCCTACCGCCGGTGGTCGCCGGCGAATTCCTACGAGGCGACGGGATCGATCGGCGGTTCCTTCGTCTCGGACGATATCGAGGACTACTACTGCACGCCCTACGAGCTCGGCTACGGCTTCTATGTGAAGTTCGACCACGACTTTGTCGGCCGGGCGGCGCTGGAGAAGATCCATGACGGCCCGCACCGCCGCAAGGTGACCTTCGAATGGAATCCGGAGGACGTGGCGCGGGTCCACGCCTCCCACCTCGACCCCGGCAAGCCGAACTGCAAGACGATCGACATTCCGATCTCGAACTACGCCTCGACCAGCGCCGACCAGGTGTTGAAGGACGGCCGGATCGTCGGCATGTCGATGTTCGCCGGCTACTCCTACAACGAGCGTGCGCAGCTTTCGCTCGGCTTCGTCGAGCCGGATATCGAGGAGAACGAGATACTTACCCTGGTCTGGGGCGAGGAAAACGGCGGCACGGCCAAGACCACGGTCGAACGGCACGAACAGACCGAAATCCAGGTCCGCGTCGCCAAGGTGCCCTACTCGGCCGCTGTGCGCGAGGACTACGCCGACAGTTGGCGAACCCGGCAATAGGCGCTGCACGGGCCGCGCTACGCCGGTTTCCCTGTCACTCGACCGTCTCGATGAAGAACCCTTTCGACACCCCCGAGCGCGCCGCTTATCGCGAGACCGTCGCAAAATTCGTCGCCGCGGAGATCGCGCCCCATGTCGACGAATGGGACGAGGCGAAAGCGATCCCCTGGGACATCCACGAGAAGCTCGGCGCGCTCGGTTTCTTCGGCTTCGGCATCGACGAGAGATACGGCGGGCTGGGCTTCGACGATTGCTTCATGCGCAAGGACGGCGCCGTCGAGCTGGCGAAATGCGGCGCGACCGGGGTCGGCGCGGCGGTCGGCGGGCGCAACATCTCGACCGCGCCGATCGCCATCCTCGCCTCGGAAGAGATCAAGATGCGCGCCCTGCCGGAGATCCTCTCCGGCCGCAAGGGCTCGTCGCTCTGCATCACCGAGCCCAGCGGCGGGTCGGACGTCGCCAACCTCCGGACAAGGGCGTGGAAGGACGGCAACCATTACGTCATCAAGGGCAGCAAGACCTTCATCACCGGCGGCATGACCAGCGACTATTTCGTCGTCGCCGCGCGCACCGGCGGCGAGGGCCTGGCCGGCATCTCCCTGTTTCTCGTCGAAGCCGACGCCGAAAATTTCAGCCGCACGCCGCTCGACCGCAAGATGGGCTGGTGGTGCTCAGACCAGGCGACGCTCTATTTCGACGAATGCCGGGTGCCGGCGGGAAACCTGATGGGCGAGGAGGATCGCGGCTTCATCGCGATCATGGAGAATTTCAACCTGGAGCGGGTCGGCCTGATCGCCCAGGCGCTCGGCATGATGCAGGTCTGCTTCGACGAATGCGTCGCCTGGGCGAAGGAACGCCGGACCTTCGGCAAGCGCCTGATCGAGCACCAGGTCATCCGCCACAAGCTGGCCGACATGTCGGCCCGGATCGACGCGGTCGAGGCGCTGCTCAACTGGATTTGCTGGTCGGTGAACGAGGACCGGATGCCGGTGGCGGAAATCTCCAAGGCCAAGTTCCATTCGACCAAGGCGCTGGAATTCGTGTGCAGCGAGGCGATGCAGATATTCGGCGGCGCCGGCTATCTGCGCGGCAACGTCGTCGAGCGCATGTACCGCGAGGTCAAGGTCGTCGCCATCGGCGGCGGTTCGGAGGAAATCATGCGCGACCTGGCGGTAAGGCAGATGGGGTTGTAGCGACGCTCCGAGCAGCGCCGGAATGCCGCCTCGCGGTCCAGTGAATACAATACACCGCTCAATGACGAACCGTTGTCGATCGTAGCCACGGTTGATTTTTGTGCGGCAGTGCCGCATATTCACGATCGATGCAGCTTTACTTTACTCGCACCTACGAGCGCGCCGTCCGGAAGCTGCTTTCGGAAGAATCCCGGAAGGAAATGGAGGCATCGATTGTGGCGGCACCGGATGCGGCACCGGTTATTCGGGGAACGGGCGGCATCAGGAAGATGCGCTGGTCCGGGTCCGGCCGGGGCAAGCGCGGCGGCATTCGCACGATCTATTTCTACCATGCAAGCCCGGGCGCCATTTACCTGCTTACGGCCTACGCCAAGGCGGATCGTGAAGACCTTTCCCCGGCGGACATCAGGGCCCTCTCGCGCCTGGTCGCCGCAATCAAAAAGGAGATGAGGCGGCAATGACGGCGGAACGAACGGAAATCGGGCGCGAAATCGAAACGGCGCTGAACGAAGTTCTTTCCCATCTGCAGGGCAAGACGGTTCTTCCCTGCCGGATCGTCGACGATCCTGCCGCCGAACGGATTGTGGCGCTTCGCAAACGATTGAAGCTGAGCCGGCAGAATTTTGCGGATCGTTTCGGTCTGGATGTGCGCGCGCTGCAGGATTGGGAACAGGGCCGCCGCGTTCCGGACCGCGCAGCCCGCGTACTGCTTACCGTCATCGATAACGATCCGGACGCGGTTGTGCGAGCGCTCGGCGCGCAGGGAAACCGATGAGGCCGGCGCGCGAACCGCGCTACACCCGCTCCCCCGCCCGCTTCCGCTCGCTCGCGCTCTTGAGCTGGCCGCAGGCGGCCATGATGTCCCGGCCGCGCGGCGTGCGCAGGGTGCAGGTCAGGCCGCCGTCGAGGCAGATCGTCATGAAGGCGCGGATGCGGTTCCGGCTCGAACATTCATAGGGCGCGCCCGGCCAGGGGTTGAACGGGATCAGGTTGATCTTGGCCGGGATGTCCTTCAGCAGCCGGACCAGTTCGCGCGCGTCGGCGTCGCTGTCGTTGACGCCCTCGAGCATGACATATTCGAAGGTGATGCGCCTGGCGTTGTTGACGCCGCCGTAATTCCGGCAGGCGTCGAGCAGGTCCGCGATCGGATAGCGCCGGTTCAGCGGCACGATCTCGTCGCGGACGGCGTCGGTCACGGCATGGAGCGAGACGGCGAGATTGACGCCCAGCTCCTCGCCGCACTGTTTCATCGCCGGCACCACGCCGGCGGTCGAGAGGGTGAGCTTGCGGCGCGAGATGGCGATGCCATCGCCGTCGGTCAGGATGCCGGCGGCGCGGGCGACGTTGTCGTAGTTGTAGAGCGGCTCGCCCATGCCCATCAGGACGATATTGGTAATCTTCCGGTCCTTCCTGCCCGACGGCCAGTCGTCCAGCGCGTCGCGCGCCAGCATGAGCTGGCCGACGATCTCGCCGGCGCCGAGGTTGCGCACCCAGGGCTGGGTGCCGGTGTGGCAGAAGCGGCAGTTGAGCGTGCAGCCGACCTGGGAGGAGATGCACAGCGTGCCGCGGTCCTCCTCCGGGATGAAGACCATCTCCGCTTCGCTGGCGTCGGGAAAGCGGAGCAGCCATTTGCGCGTCCCGTCGGCCGAAACCTGCACGTCCGCCGGCGCGGGGCGGTCCAGCGTGTAACGCTCCGCCAGCTTCGCCCGAGCGGTTTTGGAGATGCTGGTCATTTCGTCGAACGACAGGGCGCCGCGATGATAGATCCAGTGCCGGAGCTGCTTCGCCCGGAACGGCGGCTCGCCGAGCGCCTGCACCGCTTCGCCCAGGCCGGCCATGTCGGCGCCGACCAGGGTCGGCCGGCCGGCCCCGTCCGCGGCCGGAACCGGGAAGGGCGCGGAAGACTCCGGTTGTGCGGGTGCGACGCTGTTCATGGTCCGGGAGGTAGCCGCCGGGCGGCGCTAGGGCAAGGCGGTGCATTCGGGGCCCGCAGCCTGCCCGGTCTGCAATGCGATCGCCGGGTCCGGGGCTTGCCCCGGCGGCCGGCCTGTGAGAGCCCTCGGCCATGAGCGGAACCGACGACGACAGCGGCCCGAAGGGCGAGCGCATCGCCAAGCGCATCGCGCGGGCCGGCCTGTGCTCGCGCCGGGAGGCCGAACGCTGGATCGCCGCCGGACGGGTCGCGGTGGACGGCGAAACGCTCGACTCGCCCGCCTTCAATGTGCTGCCCCACCACCGGATCGTCGTCGACGGCCGCCCGCTCAAGGCAAGCGAACCGCCGGCCCTGTGGCGCTACCACAAGCCGGCCGGCCTGGTGACGACCAACCGCGACCCGCAGGGCCGGCCGACGATATTCGACCGGCTGCCGCCCGGCCTGCCGCGGGTGATGACGGTCGGCCGGCTCGACCTGACGACCGAGGGCCTGCTGCTGCTGACCAACGACGGCGACCTCGCCCGCTTTCTCGAACTGCCCTCGACCGGCTGGACCCGGCGCTACCGGGTGCGGGTGAACGGCCGGCCCGACGAGGCCGCGCTGGCCGGGCTGGCCGGCGGCGTCACGGTCGACGGCGTCCGCTACGGCCCGGTGCAGGCCCGGCTGGACCGGCTACAGGGCGCCAACGCCTGGCTCACCATGAGCCTCCGGGAAGGCAAGAACCGGGAAATCCGCAAGCTGTGCGCCCATCTGGGGCTGACCGCGAACCGGCTGATCCGCACGGCCTACGGGCCGTTCCAGCTCGGCAGGCTGGAGACCGGGGCGGTCGAGCGGGTGCCGGAGCGGGTGCTGCGCCAGCAGCTTTCGCATTGGCCCGGCTTTTCCGGGGAGCCGGAACGGCCGCACCCGGCCCGCCGGCCGCCGCCCAGACAGGGCCCACGACGGGCCAAACCGGCAAGCCATGCGAATCGTCGGCGGCAGCCTTAGGGGCCGGCGCCTCGCCGCGCCGGGCGGCGGCGCCGTGCGGCCGACGTCCGAGCGGGCGCGCGAGGCCCTGTTCAACCGCCTGGATCATGGCGCGTTTTCCGACGACGGCGCGTCGAGCGTCGCCGGCGCGCGCATTCTCGACGCCTTCTGCGGCACCGGCGCCCTGGGGCTCGAAGCCCTGTCGCGCGGGGCGGCGCAGGCCGTTTTCCTCGATAGCGACGCGGCCGCGATCACCGGCGTCCGGCGCAATATCGCCGCGCTCGGCATGGCCGACCGGGCGGCGGTCGTCCGGGCCGACGCGACCTGCCCGCCCCGCCCCCCGTTCGCCAGCGCCCTGGCCTTTCTGGATGCGCCCTACGATGCGGACCTGACCGCTCCTGCGCTGAACGCGCTCGCTGCGGCGGGCTGGCTCGCGCCCGGCGCGCTCTGCATTGCGGAAACCGCAGCGAAATCGCCCGTCGCAGACCCGCCCGAGGGCTTCGAAACGCTGGACGGCCGCAGCTACGGAAAAGCCCGCTTCGCCTTCCTGCGCTTCCGGCCGTAAGGAGTCCCCTGCGAACGCAACTCTTCCCGTCATTCCGACCGGAGCGGCGAAGCCGCATCCCGAAGAACGCGCCCGGCCGGCATTTTATCTCTTGACACCGCCAATTTTGTTCCCTATATGTACCTGAACCGGCGCCCGCCTCCTTTCCCGTCATTCCTCCGCTACGCCCCGGCCCACTCCGCCCCACTCGGGGGCCGGGGCTCCGGTCGGAATGACGGGATGGGGAGTGCGCCCGTCCGTCCGCGTTTATCTGCCGCCGGGAGCAGAGTTTGGGAATGTTTCCTCCCCGAAGTGTAAAAAAATGATGGATAGACCGGTCTGTCTAATTCGGCCTGTGCGCGGAAAAACGTCGGAGAACCGCGAAAAACAATGGCGGAAGCGGAGAAAATACTTGAACCATCGATCAAAAACAAAGGGACTGCGGCTGCACCGGCCCGCCCGGCGAGACAGGGTGAGGCGGACGGACGGAGCGGCGCTGGAAGAACGGCCTCTTGACTCCCGGGGCCGAACGGCTGATTTCGAACTGTGCCATAAAGAGCATCTTGGGCCGGGCTACCTTGGCTATCGCTCCGCCCTTTCGGATGATGGTCTCGCCAAGGGGACCATTCGCAGGACACATAACGGTGGCTTCCGACCCCTTGAGCTAAGGACGCGCTGCTACTGCGAGCACACGGTATCAACGCACGGTTCCCACGCGGGTGCCGTGCGTTCTCGTTCCGGCATAGGCGGTAACGATCGACCGGTAGTCGTCGCCGTACACGGCGAGGCGGGCGGCCGGCCGCGGCGGAACATGACATATCATGACATTTCATGACATACCGGGCGCGCGCGCCCCGCTCCGGCCGGAACGGCGGGCGGAGTTTGCGGGGAACGGGCGGCCGGAGCGGCGGTTTATCCTTGCGCCGCCTTGCTTTTCGCCCGATGTTGCGCGCCTTATCGGAACGGGAGGAAACCCATGAAAAGAGTTGTTGCAACCGCCCTTACGGCGCTGGCCGCCCTCGGCATCGCCGCGGCGCCGGTCCAGGCCGCCTATCCGGAACGTCCGGTCCAGTTCGTCATACCGTGGCCGCCCGGCGACCTGGAGGACGTACTGACCCGCCTGATCGCCAAGCAGATGACCGAGGATTACGGCGTCCCGGCCGCGGTGGTGAACCGCCCCGGCGGCGGCGGCGTGGTCGGCGCCTCGACGGTCGCGCGCGCCAAGCCCGACGGCTACACCGTCGGCAGCTTCGTGATCGGCATCCCGACGGTCCATGTGCTGATGGGCAACGCGCCGTGGAAGCGCGATACGTTCGACCCGGTCGGCATCTTCCTGACCTATCCCTTCCTGCTGGCGGCCCGGGGCGACGCGCCCTACAGCAACATCGCCGAGCTCGCCGCCTATGCGAAGAAGAACAAGGTAAGGCTGGGACATTTCGGCTACGGGCTGATCCCGACGCGGGCGACCATCCTGGCCGCCAAGCAGATCGGCTTCTCCTTCTCTTCCAACGCCGCCTTCGACGAGCTGACCTGCGCGACGCTCAAGGCCAACGATGCGGACGTGATCAACACGACCGCCCAGCTCGTGCTGCCGTGCCTGAAGGACATCAAGGTGCTGGCCGCATTTGCGGATAACCGCATCTCGATCCTGCCGAACGTGCCGACGCTGGCCGAGCAGGTGAAGGGCCGCGAGCTGCCGCTGCTGTGGAACGGCCTGTTCGTGCCCAAGGGCACCCCGCAGGAGGTCAAGGACAAGATCACGGCTTCCGCCAAGAAGGCGCTTGCCAGCGATGCCGCCAAGAAGGTCGCCAAGACGACCGGCGCCATCATCTACTGGAAGGGCCCGGCCGAATCGAAGAAGCAGATCGACCGCGATTTCGACATCGTGCGCGGCATGCTCAAGGAAATGGGCGACCTGAAGAAATAGCGCCCGACGCCGGACCGGGCCCCGCCGCAAGAACGGCGGGGCCCGGCCGGCGCGCCGTTCGCCGCCCTTTCTGCCGGAGTCCTCTGCGAAAATGCGACGCGGGAACGCCCTTTCCCCGCATTGCGCTGCAAGAGAGCGGCAATGCAGCCATATCCCCCTCCCCTTGGGGGAGGGGCTAGGGGAGGGGTCGTCCGTTGGCGCGCCGATGTCGCCTCTGGCAAGACTCCGGCCGCCGCATACCCCTCCCCCTGACCCCCTCCCCCAAGGGGAGGGGGGAACCGTTGCTTTGTCTGTCGAAACCGACACACTGCTTTTCGCAGAGGAATCCAAGGGGGGAGGAAGTCCGCGTTTTCCGAATTGCAAACCCGGCGGAGCGAAGCCGCCGGGCCGACGGTCTTCGCGATCCAGCCATGTCCGCGTTTGACGAAGAAACCGCACAGGAAGGCGTGCCCGGCCGGGCGGTCGTGGCCCTGTTTTTCCTGGTTCTCGGCGCCGGCGGGCTGGCGCTGATTCCCGACCAGACCGGCGCGTCGCCGGGCGACGAGGGCTGGTTCACCCAGCCCTGGCTGATGCCGTTGCTGACTCTCGGCCTGCTCGGCGCGGCTTCCCTGCTTTACGTCGTGGCGCTCTGGCGGAACGGAGAGTTCGCCAGGGAAAAAATGTCCGGCGCCGCCCTGGCGGGCGAAGCGTGGATCTGGCTGAAATCGGCCGAATTCTTCGCCTGGTATGTCGCCTATATCCTGCTGCTCGGGCTGATCGGTTACAGTTTTTCGACCTTCCTGTTCGTCGCTTGCCTCGGTTTGCGCGTCGGCCTGCGGCAACCGAAATGGCTGCTGGCGGCGCTGGGCATCACGCTCGCCATGACGCTGCTGTTCCGCCTCGGCCTCGAAATCTGGGTGCCGCCGGCGGACCTGTACGGCCTCCTACCCAAGAGCGTCGGCGTGTTCCTGCAACGGTATTTCTAGCCGGAGCCGGGCGGACCGATGGACGCGATCCTTGCCGGACTGAGCCAGCTCGGCCAGTGGCATGTCCTCATCGCGCTCTTTGCCGGGGCGATCAGCGGCGTCATCATCGGCGCGATTCCGGGCCTGGGGCCGGCGGTCGCCATCGCCGTCCTGCTGCCGGCGACCTACGCGATGGATCCGCTGACCGCGCTCACGCTGCTGCTCGGCATCTATTCCGGCGCCTGGTACGGCGGCGCCATCCCGGCGATCCTGATCAACACGCCCGGCACGCCGGTCAACGTGCTGACGACCTACGACGGCTATCCCATGACGCTCGCCGGCCAGGCCCGGCGGGCCCTGTCGCTCGCCTACAGCTCCAGCTTCGTCGGCGGCATCGTCAGCGTGGTCGTGCTGATCGCGATGGCCCAGCCGCTGGCCGATATCGCGTCCAATTTCGGCTCGGCGGAGTTCGCCATGGCGGCGCTGATGGCGATGGTGCTGGTCGTCGTCGCCCATCGCGGCCGGGTGCTGGCGGCGGCGATGACGCTCGCCTTCGGCCTGTTCCTCGCCAGCGTCGGGCTGGAAACGGCGTTCAACACCCAGCGCTTCACCTTCGGCCAGGTCTGGCTCCAGGGCGGTGTGCCGCTGATCCCGGTGGTCCTCGGCCTGTTCGCCATGTCCCAGGCCTTCGTCCTGCTGCTGGAGGACGACCAGGCCGGCGAGCCGCCGCGCCTGACCGGCCGCTTCTTCCAGGGCCTTGCCGAAGCCTTCCGCTATCCGAAGACCCTGTTCTCCTCGTCCGGCTTCGGCGTCTTCATGGGCATCCTGCCGGGAGTCGGCGAATTTCTCGCCCAGTTCTTCAGCTACACCCTGGCGCAGAAGACCTCGAAAACGCCGGACCTGTTCGGCAAGGGCGCGCCGGAAGGCCTGATCGCCTCGGAAGCCGCCAACAACGCCGTGCCGGCCGCCGCGCTGGTGCCCCTGCTGGCGCTCGGCATCCCCGGCGAGGCGCTGACCGCGATGATGCTGTCGGTCTTCATGGTCCATAACGTGATCCCGGGGCCGGAGCTGTTCGCCACCCGCCCGGAATTCATCTCCGGCCTCTATCTCTCCCTGCTGGCGATGAATGTCGTGATCCTGATCTTCCTGCTGTTCGCGACCAGGCTGATCGTGGCGCTGTCGCGGGTGAACACGAAATTCATCGGCGTCGTCATCCTCGCGCTGACCCTCGTGGGCACCTACACGGCGAGCTACAACATCGTCCATCCGCTGATGGCGCTGGTCTTCGGCCTGATCGGCTTCATCCTCAAGCGCCACAACATCCCGGTCGTGCCGATCGTGCTCGGCCTCGTGCTCGGCCCGATTTTCGAGGCGCGGCTGCGCCAGGCCCTCGGCACCGCCGCCGGGGACATGGCGATCTTCGTCGAGCGCCCCTATTCCGCCGGACTGCTTGCGATCATGGCGATCGCGATGATCGGCATCGCCCTCGCCAACCGGCAGCGCCGGCGGCGCGAAAGGACGGCCGCGGCCGGCGACCCCTGAGCCGGCGCCGTCCGGCCATGCTCCGTTCGCAAGGGACACGAAGCGCCGTTTGACGGCGGCGGGCATTTTGGCCATGTCTTGTAGCGAACGCCGGATTCCGCCGCGGAATCCGCATCCGCCGGAAACCGACAGGCACAGCCGATGGCCGTTCCGCCTTTCTCGATCGTCGCCGCCGACACGCCCGAGGCGCAGTCGGCGCTGGCCGGCCTGACCGCCCGGTATCCGACCGTCCCGGCGGCGGAGGCGGACCGTCTTGTTGTTCTGGGCGGCGACGGTTTTATGCTCGAAACCCTGCGCACCACCCTGGATCGCGACGTCGCGGTCTACGGCATGAATCTGGGCAGCGTCGGCTTCCTGATGAACGAATACGAGCCGGAGGGTCTGGCGGAACGGCTGGCATCGGCCCAACGCGTCGATATCCATCCCCTCCTGATGCAGGCGCGGAGCGTCAAGGGGCAGACGGTCGAAGCGGTCGCGATCAACGACGTGTCGCTGCTCCGCGAGACCCACCAGACCGCGAAGCTGCGCATCCTCATCGACGGTGTGGAACGCCTGGCCGAACTGGTCTGCGACGGGGTCCTGGTCGCCACGCCGGCGGGCAGCACGGCCTACAACCTGTCGGCGCAGGGCCCGATCGTTCCCATCGGCGCCCGGCTGCTCGCGCTGACCCCGATCAGCGCCTTCCGCCCGCGGCGCTGGCGCGGCGCGCTGCTGCCCGACACGGCATCCGTAACCCTCGAGATTCTCGAGCCGTCGAAGCGCCCCGTCAGCGCAGCCGCCGACTCGACCGAGGTGCGCGACGTGGCGAGCGTCACCGTGCGGCAGGCCGCCGGCACGACCCTCTCCCTGCTGTTCGATCCCGAACACAATCTGGAAGAGCGCATCCTGCGCGAGCAGTTCCTGCCGTGACCGGCTCCGAGGCGGAGGGGCCGGCCGCAACGGCCCTGCCGCGCCGCATCTGGGCCTTCCGCCTGCTAGTCACCTTTGTCGTCGGCGCCATCGGCGGCTGGGCCTTCGATCTGGCGAACATGCCGCTCGCCTGGATGATCGGCGCCCTGGTCTTCACCACCGTCGGCGCGCTCGCCGGCCTGCCGATGATCGCCTCCCCGAAGGTGCGCCAGCCGCTGATTGCGATTATCGGCGTCATGCTGGGCGCCCAGTTCACGCCGGAGATGGCCGCGCGTATTCCGGAATGGTGGGCCTCCACAATCGCGCTGCTGGTCTATGTCGGCGCCAGCACCGGCGTGCTGTTCGTCTATTTCCGGCGGCTCGGGCACGGCCCGGTTACCGCCTATTGTTCCGCCACGCCCGGCGGTCTCAACGAAATGGTGCTGGTCGCCCAGGAGATGCGCGGCGACTATCTCTCGGTCGCCCTCGTCCACGCCTCCCGGGTGTTGGTCACGGTGCTGATCGTGCCCTTCGGCTTCGTCGCCCTGGGCCTGTACGACCAGGGCAACCGGGCGCCGCTCGGCGACGCTTTCGGCGACATCCCCATGGACGAAGCCGCCATCCTGACCGCCGGTGCGGTTGCCGGGTTTTTCGGCGCCAAAGCCCTCAAAATTCCCGCCGCCGCGTTGACCGGCCCGATGATCGTCAGCGCCCTGCTCCATCTGGTCGGCGCGAGCACCATCGCCCCGCCCGGCCCGCTGGTCGCCGCCGCACAGGTCGTCGTGGGCGCAACGCTGGGCGCCCGCTTCGCCGGCGTGCCGATCCGGCGCGTCCTGCGCGTGGTGCTCCATTCGCTCGGGTCGGTCGCGATCATGATCGCGCTGACCGTCCTGCTGGCCGCCGCCGCGTCCGCCTTCGTCGATGCGTCGATCCCGGCGCTGGTGCTGGCGCTGGCGCCGGGCGGGCTGGCCGAAATGAGCCTGATCGCGCTGGCCCTCGGCGTCGAGGCGGCCTTCGTGGCCGCCCATCACGTCGTCCGGATCACCCTGGTCGTTCTCGTCATGCCGACGATCTTCCGCCGGCGCCTGGCCGGCCGGCTCCGGCCCGAACTGTAAAGCGCCGGCCCGGGCGGCCGGACCGCAGGGGCCGGACCGCGGGGATCAACCGATCTGCTTGGGCAGCCAGGTCGCCACCTCCGGAACGAAAATCAGCAGGATAAGGACGAGAAGCTCGATCACGATGAACGGCAACGCCGAGCGGATAACCGCCCCGATGGTAACGTCGAACGGCGCCACGCCCTTCATGACGTAGAGCAGGAGGCCGAAGGGCGGCGTCAGCAGGCTGATCTCCATGGTGATCAGGATCAGCACCATCAGCCAGATCGGGTCGATCCCATAGGTCGCCTGCAGCGAGGTCGCGCCGAGCAGGAAAAACGGCAGGGTGAGCAGCAGCATGCTCACCTGGTCCATGAAGGCACCGAGAAACAGCAGCACGACCATCATCATGATGACGACGGTGAGCGGCGTGAGCTTGAGCGCGGTCAGGCTTTCCAGCAGGCCCTCGGTCGCGCCGGACACCGCCAGCGACTGGGCGAAGACCAGCGAGCCGGCGATGATGAACAGGATCATCGTGTTGATCTTGGCGGTTTCGACCAGCGCCCTGGCGACGGCACGCCAGTCGAAATCCGCGCCTTCCACGCCGGTGACGGTGATCCTGTTCCGGAAGAGCCGGAAGAAATAGCAGGCGCCGAGCGCCGCCAGGCAGCCCAGCGCCGCCGCTTCGGTCGGCGAGGCTATGTCCAGAAAGATGCTGCCGACGACCACCACGAATATGGAGAACAGCGGGAAAATGTATAAAGCAAAAGGCAGGAACCGGTTGACCGTTCGCAGGGCCCGGCCCTTGTAGGTTGCGGACCAGAGCACGCCTCCCCGGCCGTTGATCGCGACGGTAAGCGGCTCATCCAGATGGCTGTGGTCGGGATCGTAGCCCGGCGCCAGGCTCGGATCGATCATGCAGCGCCCGATCACATAGGCGAAGAACAGGAGCGCCATCAGGATGCCCGGTACGATGCCGGCAACCAGCAGCAGCGCGACGGACTGCTCGGCGATGCTGGCGAGCAGCACGGCCAGCGCCGAGGGCGGGATCAGCATTGCGATGCCGCCGACCGCCATGATCGGCCCCATGGAGATCGACGGCTTGTAGCCGCGCTTCACCATGTCCGGCAGCAGGACGTTGCCCAGGATGGCGGTGTTGGCGATGGTCGAACCGGACAGCGAGGAAAAGATGGTGCCGCCGACGATCGAGACGACGGAAAGCCGGCCGGGCAAGCGGGCGATCAGCCGGTCGATCGCGCCGATCGCCTTGAAGGCGACCCCGGTCTGCAGCAGGATTTCGCCCATCAGCAGGAACAGGGCGATCGGCGTCAGCGCATAATTCACCGCCAGATGGAATTCCATCGGCATGCTTTCGAGCGCGATCGCCGCGACCGTCCAGTCCCCGGTCTGCGCCAGATTGCCGATGAACAGGGCGGTGCCGAAGAGATTCGCCGCCATGAAGGCGAACGCCACGGGCATACCGAGGAACAGGAACACGCACACGATCCCCAGCATCAGGATCATGGCGAAATACCATTCCATCGTTCAGAACCCCGCCTCTGCGGTTTCCTCCAGGCCCACCTTGCCGGCCCGGCGGTACCGCAGCAGAAATTCGATCGCCAGCAGGGCGAAGGAAACGGCGAAGACCAGCAGCATGTACCAGTTGGGGATGCGCAGGTCCTTGTCCGGCAGGGTGCCGAACTCGTACTCGCTGACCATGCCGGCGGCGCCGAAATAGCACAGTACGACGCAAAGCAGCGCGCCGCCGATGTCCAGCACCTTTTCCAGCCGCAGGGCGACCGGGCCCGGCAGGGCGGCGATGACGATATCGACCCGGACATGGGAGCCCTTGTTGAGCACCCAGGCCGCCGACAGAAACACGCCGACATACAGGCCGTACTCCGCGCCTTCGTGGAGCCAGGGCAGGTTGCCCCAGCCGACCTTGCGCAGGAACAGGTCGAAGGGAATCAGAAGCGCAAACACGCCGATGGACAGTGCCACCAGACCCGCGAGAAAGCGGTTTACCTGCTCGAAGCCCGCCTCGAAGCGATCGAGGATCAAAGAGGTCGCCGGCATATCGAAGCTCGAAACAGAAAAAGGGCGGCCGGTCGCGTGCGGCCGGCCACCCTTTCAGGCTGCAAGGTTCGGTTCTATTTCGTGAACAGCTCCATCAGCTTCTTGCCGTGTTCCGGGCTGCGTTTGAGCACCTCGTCCCAGGCCGCCTTTTTTGCGGTGCCGAGCCATTTTTCGCGATCGGCGCCCTTCATCTCGATGGCCTTGATGCCCTTACTCTCGTACCAGGCCATCGTTTTTTTCCGCAGCGCCTGGAAACGCGGCTTGGTCGTCTCGGCGGCGGCTTCATGCTCCAACGTCAGATCGGCGATGAATTTCCGCTGTGCATCGGTCAACCCCTTCCACTTTTTCAGGTTGACCAGCAGGTGAAGCGACGCGTTGTAGAAGCCGGGATCCACGCGATATTTCGTGACCTTCGCCCAAGCCGGATTCCAGCCGACCGCCGGCCAGCCGAAGCCCTGCACCGTGTTGCTCTCCATGAGCGTGTAGATTTTCGGCATCGCCGCCAGCTGGACCGAGGCGCCGAGCGCCTTGAAGAAGGCCGTGTAGACCGGTGCGACGCGCAGGTGCAGACCCTTGAGGTCGGGGCCCGTGATCGGCTTGCTCAGGAACAGATGGAACGTCCCGTAGTCCCAGTAGCGGCCGACATAATGAAGGTTCTTCGCGGCGAGCAGTTTGCTGACATAGGCGATCGCGCCGCGCTTGCGCAGCGTGGCGAAATCGTATTCCTGCAGGCGCAGCACCGGCGCCTCAGGAAGCACGTTGCCGAAATAGGCCTCGGTGCAGCCCACGATGTCGTAGGCGCCCTTCGCCATGCGCTGGGTCAGCGTGAACGGGCTACCGATCGCCGGCGCGCCGCCGAGCAGCTTGACCTGGACGACGCCCTTGCCCTTGGCGTTCATTTCCTTGACCAGCGCCTCGAAGGGCCGACCCGGCGGGCTGCCGATCGGGAAACAACTGGCGCCGCGCAGCGTGACTTCCGCGGCGTTGACGGCAGTTGGAACCGCACCGGCGGCAAGCGCCGCCGCCGCGATAGCCGGAACGGCAAACTTGTACATTTTCATGGACTTTTCCTCCCAGACACACGAACGGCCGGCGCCGCGGGCCGCGGCCCGCCTTCCAGCCGGCAATGCCCTGTCATAGCGTACGGCCAAGGCGCCGACAATGAATTAGAGCGGAACGGCGAGCAGGCCGACGATGTTGGACGTATCGAGCAGGACCAGCCGTTCGGCGAATTTCGGCGCGCCTTCGACGAAAACGATCCGGTCGACATATTCGCCGGCGGAGAACAGTCCGGAGCGCCCTTCGGCGTCGGTCTGGATCACGGCATAGTTGGCTCTGGCGTCGTAGACCCCGTCCTCCACGCCGAGGATATCGACGTTGGCGATCAGGTGCCGGTCGGTGTGGAGGTTGTAATAGTTGGCGACCCGCAATGACGTGACCCGGTCGCGCATCATCGCCCTGTTCTCGAAATAGAGGATATAGCCGTACAGGCCGGCGTCGCGGTTCTCGCGCGACTGGATCAGGTAGCGCCCGTCGTCGAGGAAGAAATCCGGCCAGCCCTCCAGCCGGTCGTCGTCCAGGCAGCGGGCATAGGCCTTGTTCATCTGTTCGATGGCGAACAGCGCGTCGCGGTCGATGCCGGGCCCGATGCCGCTCACCGCTGCGTCTGCTCCTGCGCCGCTCCGGGGCGCCCGCCGTCCGGCGGCGCGAAGCCCATGAAGCGGGCGTAGCCCTTCCACATGGCGCGCAGGTTGGCTTCGCTGACCATATGGTCGATGCGCTCGGGCGTCGTGTCCGTGCCGTCCATCGCCACCAGGCCGGACCCCTTGTCGGCGCCGAGCGCAATCCGCGCCTGGATTTTCTCGACCACCTCTGCGTCTTCCATCGCGACATAGCCGGCCGGGCCGAACTGGTTGTTCTGGAACAGATGCTCGCGCAGGCACTCCGGATCGTCGGCATAGGTGAAGTAGGTGTAGACCACCTCGAACCGGTCCGGCGCCTTGGGCCGGAACTGCCGGATGCTGAAGGCGCTGCCGATCAGGGTGAACAGGCAGTTCGGAAAGATGCCGACGATCGAAATGGCGATGCTCTCGGGCAGCGCGGTGCGAAAGGCGGCAACCCGCGGCTCTTCCAGTCTGGTGCGCCGGTTCCCGGCATCGGGGTTCTGGTAGATTGTCAGCAGGCAATGGGTGCCCTCGTGCCACATCTCGGCGCGCGCCGCCTGGTCGGGCTGGACGATGCCGAAGGCGCCGAAAAACTTGTGCAGCTGGGGCGCGTGGTAGAAGTCGCGCGAATTCTCGTAGAGCAGTTTCCAGTTGGCGCGGATCGTGTGGCGCTGGTAGCCGGTCACCGCGACCGGCCGGGCGAACACCGCCGAGAGCCGCTCGCGGATCGCCGGGCCGAGATAGTCGTCGAGCGGCGGCGCGTCGTCGGAAAACGTGCCGAAAACCACGCCGGCCCAACTCGCGACCCGCAGCGGCCGCATCCGGTGCTGCGCCTTGTCGAACGCCGGATCGTAGCCGCCGGCGCCGCCGCGCCCCTTCTCCCAGGGCACGCCGACGACCCGGCCCGCCCGGTCGTAGCTCCAGTTATGGTAGATGCAGGTGAAACCGCGCGCGTTGCCGCGCGGCCGGCGCACGACCTCGGCGCCGCGATGGGCGCAGCGGTTGACGAAGGCGCGCAGCCCGCCGCCTTCGTCGCGCACCAGCACGACCGGCGTCGCGCCGACATAGGAGGTCGTGTAGTCGCCGGGCTCCGGCACCTCGACCTCGAGCCCGAGGTAGCTCCAGTGCGGGCCGCGGAAGAGGCGCTCGTCTTCCCGTTCGTGAATGCCCGGATCGCAGAACAGTTCGAACGGCACGCGGCTCCAGCCCTCGGCCGGCCAGACCAGGCCGCCCGTATTGCTGACTCTGTCGATCCGGCCGGAATTGTCCGCCATCGCCGCCATCGAACTCTTTCCCCTGCGCTGCGAATCTACCCCGCGGCGCCCCCGCCGGTCTCGCCGAACGCCGCCTTCGCCCTGTCCCGGAATTCGCGCGTCATGGCGTTGCGCTTCTCCGGCCGGTGCAGGACGATTGTCGCCATATTGTCGGCGACGCCATAATCGAAAGCGGTGAAGGCGGGCATGACGGCGATCCGGTGCAGGGTGCGCTACGGCCCGGAAGCGTCTGCCGCCGCCGGGCCGGACACCAGCCTTACATCATTCGGGACGCTGCGGGAAATCCCCGGATTTGTCCGGAATGGCGGCGGCCTCCTACAGTCCGGCTGCCTTGCGCGCCTCGGCCAGCCACGCCATCGCGCGCCCGACGCCGCCGAACGGGAAGATGTGCAGCCCGGCAATCTCCGGCAGCGGGTCCGTTCCCGCCGCGGCGACCAGGCCGTCGATCAGGTCGTCCGGCTTCACGGTGCGGCGGATCAGCTTCACGCTGCCGGCGCCCTGGCGCATCAGCGCGCGGGTGGAAACGCCGATGCCGCAGATTTTCGCGTAGCGCAGCAGGGTCGCCAGATCGGCGGGGCCTGCGATGCCGAGGCGCACCGGCAGGCCGATGCCCAAGCCGCGCAGCCTCTGCGCCCAGTCCACGACGGTCGCGCCGTCGAAGACGAACTGGGTGACGAAATCGAAATCGGCGTCGCTGCTGCCTGCGTAATGCGCCTTGCTGAGCATCGCCTCGCACAAGGCGTCGTCGCCGATGAGGCGGTTGCCCTCGGGATGCGCGCCGACATGGATCGTTTGCAGGCCGTGGCGTTCCAGGGCGCCGGTCAGCAGTACGTCCATGGTCTCGGCATAGGGCCCGGCCACGTCCGGCCGGTCGCCGGCGATCACCAGGGCCTCCCGGCAGCCGGCCTCGCCGGTCAGCCGGTAGAGGAAATCCTCCAGCGCCGCATGGCTCGGCAGGGCCCGCGCCGCGATGTGCGGCACGGCGATATAGCCGCGTGCGTTCAGCGTCTTCACGGCGGCAACCGTATCGGCCCGGTCGCGCGACGGCAGCGAGGCGACGAAGACCCGGGTGCCTAGGGGCACATGCGTGCACACCCTGTCGACCTGATCCGGGTCCGGCAGGGTTTCCGTCGACACATGGGTGAGCAGGCGCTGCAACAGCGGTTGCAGTTCGACCGGGTATGCGACGGAGCGACGATCGCGGGTCATGGCGTCACCGATCGGCCGGGCCCGTTGTGCGCGGCGGCGCAATGGGCCAATGCAGTGAGGGGCGGCCTCTACGCCCTTTATGTGACGTTGCAAAGCGAAAAAACGCAGGCCGAAATCACAGCTTCGTGTACGGCCGATCCCGGCCGCCGGACCGGCGGTCCGCAGCCGGCCTTTGCGCGCCCGGACTGCGCTGCGAAATCCGCTTGTCGCCGGTGTTCCGCACGTTAATCTTGGCGCGCCGCGCCCGGCTCCTTTCCGCACCGTCCGGCAGCGGGAATCCCGGCGCCCCGACAATCGAACGGGTGAAGAATTGCGATGACCAAATTCGGAGTAGGACAGGCCGCGGCCCGTCTGGAAGACCGGGCGCTGGTGACCGGCGCCGGCGCCTATACGGACGATTCCGCCATCGACGGCCAGGCTTGGGCCCATGTCCTGCGCTCGCCCCACGCCCACGCCCGCATCCGCGGCATCGACACCGCCGGGGCCGCCGCGTCGCCGGGCGTGGTCGGCATCCTCACGGGGGCGGATGTCGCGGCCGACGGGCTGGGCGACATGCCCTGCATGATCCCGGTCGAGAACCGGGACGGGTCGCAGCGCCCGGACACGCACTACGGCATCCTGGCGAAGGACCGCGTGCGCCATGTCGGCCATCCGGTGGCGCTGGTCGTCGCCGGGACCGCGGCCCAGGCGCGCGATGCGGCCGAGCGGATCGCCGTGGACTATGAGGAACTGCCCGCCACCGTCCATACCGAGCATTCGACGGCGGACGGCGCCCCGCTGCTCTACGACCACATCCCCAACAACCTGATCTACGACTGGCACAAGGGCAACGAGGCGGCGGTCGAGGCGGCGCTGGCCCGGGCCGACCATGTCTGCGAACTCCGGCTGGTCAACAACCGGGTGGTTGCCAATCCGATGGAGCCGCGCAGCGCGCTGGCTGTCCACGACGCGGCGAGCGGGCGCACGACGCTTGCGACCACGACTCAGGGTCCGAGCATGATCCGGGACATCCTGGCCGGGCCGGTTTTCGGGATCGACCCCTCGGCGTTGCGCGTCACCACCGGCCATGTCGGCGGCGGCTTCGGCATGAAGGTCTTTCCCCATGCCGAACAGGCGCTGGCGATCTGGGCGGCGCGCCGGCTCGGCCGGCCGGTCAAGTGGACTGCCGAGCGGTCCGAAGGCTTCCTTTCGGACGTCCAGGCGCGGGACAACATCACCTACTGCAAGCTGGGCCTGGACCGGAACGGCAGGATTCTCGCCCTGCGCGCCGACACCTTCGCCAACGAGGGCGCCTACCTGTCGGCGTTCGCCCCGCTGGTCGCCTGCGACGGCATGGACATGCTTGTCGGCCTCTACGACATCCCGGCGATCTATACGACGGTGAAGGGCGTGCTGACCAATACGGTGCCGGTCGACGCCTATCGCGGCGCCGGACGGCCGGAAGCGGCCTACATCGTCGAACGGGTCATCGACAAGGCGGCGCGGGAAACCGGGCGGCCGGTCGATGAAATCCGGCGCATCAACTTCATCGGCCCGGACCGGATGCCCTACGCCACCTGCCTGGGCGACACCTACGACAGCGGCGAATTCGAAGCGCTGATGGACGAGGCGATGGCGCAGGCCGACTGGGCCGGCTTCGAGGCCCGCCGGGCCGAATCGGCAAAGCGCGGCAAGTATCGCGGCATCGGCCTCGCCACCTATATCGAGCGCTGCGGCGGCGGACCGCCGGAGGCCGCGGCCGGCAGCTTCGGCGACGACGACATCCTCACCGTCGCCATCGGCACCCAGGACAACGGCCAGGGGCACCGGACCTCCTACAGCCAGATCCTGTCCGGCGAACTGGGCATCGACGCCGAGAATATCCGCATCTTCCAGGGCGATACGGACCGCGCCCCGCCCGGCCTGACCGGCGGCTCCCGCTCCGTGCCGGTCGGCGGCGCGGCCATGCTGGGCCTCGCCGCGCTCATCGTCGACAAGGGCCGGCAGACCGCGGCGGACATGCTGGAGGCGGCGACCGCCGACGTCGAATATGGCGACGGCGCCTACCGGGTCGCCGGAACGGACCGGGAGGTGTCGCTGTTCGACGTCGCGCGCGAGGCGAAGCGGAAGGGCGAACCGCTGGACGACACCTTCGAGCGCACGCCGGAAGCCTCGACCTTTCCCAACGGCGCCCATGTCGTCGAACTGGTGGTCGACGGCGAAACGGCCGAGATCGAGATCCTGCGCTATACCGTGGTCGACGATTTCGGCGACGTCATCAACCCGCTGCTGCTGGAAGGCCAGGTGCATGGCGGGATCGTCCAGGGGCTGGGCCAGGCGCTGCACGAGTTCACCTGGTACGACCCGCAAAGCGGCCAGCTCGAAACCGGCTCCTTCATGGACTACAACATGCCGAAGGCGCAGCACTTCCCCTTCTTCCGCTTCGATACCCGCAACGTGCGCTGCACGACCAACCCGCTCGGCATCAAGGGCGCGGGCGAGGCCGGTGCGATCGGCGCGCCGCCGGCCGTCATCAACGCCCTGGTCGACGCGCTGGGCCCGGCCACCGGGATCGACCATATCGACATGCCGGCGACGCCGCAGGCCGTCTTCCGGGTGCTGAACGGCGCGCGCAAGGCGGCATGACTTTGCAAAAGGGCCGGCCGCTGCGCAAACGGATGCCCGCGCCCTGGTGGGCGGCGGCGATCCTGGCGCTGGCCTGGCTGCTGTTTTCCTCGGTTGCAGATGCGGCGACCTCCTCGATCGCACCGACGCCCGAATCCGCCCTCCGGTCCAGCCCGGCCGGGAACGCCCTTCCCTCGCTTCAGAGGATTACCCTGCGAAAAGCCGTGAATCGGACCAGACAGGCAAAGCAACACGTCCCCCCTCCCCTTGGGGGAGGGAGTCAGGGGGAGGGGTATGCGGACGTTGCTGCAGAGCGGGATTCGGATGCCGGTGCGGCGCAAAACGACCCCTCCCCTAGCCCCTCCCCCAAGGGGAGGGGGATTCGATCGGTGCTCCTTTCGCAGATGAACCTTCTTCAGAGGGGGAGGTGTAGCGGTTGCGGCGCAGCGCAGGCCGCGGTTCCGGCGAGACAGGCGGGTCGGCGCCGGCAGGAGCCGGAAGCGCCGTTCATGATCCGCCCATGACCGGCCAATGACCCGGCGGGCGCCGTATGACGGTATCGTCGTCACGACGCCGGTTTCGATCCCCTATGTCCGCTTCTCGACCCGGGGCGCCCATTGGTGGATCGGGCGGGCGCTGGCGGCGCTGGTCCGCGACTCCGGCCTCTCCAAGGACCGGTTCGACGGCGTGTGCGCCACCAGCATGTCGCTGGCGCCGGATACCGCCGTCGGCATCGTCCAGCATCACGGGCTGACGCCGCGCTGGCTCGACTATATCCCAATGGGCGGCGTCACCGGCGTCGTCGCGATGCGCCGGGCGGCCCGCGCCATCCAGGCCGGCGACGCCGATATCGTCGCCTGCATCGCCGGCGACACCAACCATATCGACAGCTTCCGCCAGGGCCTGGAGAATTTCAGCCAGTTCGGCAAGGACGCCGTCTATCCCGTCGGGACCGGAGGACCGAACGCCAGCTTCGCCTTCCTCACCGACTACTACATGCGCACCTACGGCGCGCGGCGGGAGGATTTCGGCAAGATGTGCGTCGCCCAGCGCGACAACGCCCTCGCCTACCCCCATGCCCTGTTCAAGACGCCGCTCACTCTTGAGCAGTATATGAGCGCCCGGCCGATCGCCGAGCCGGTCCATCTGTTCGACTGCGTCATGCCCTGCGCCGGCGCCGAGGCTTATCTCGTCATGCGCGAGGAGGAGGCGCGCGACCTCGGCTTGAGCTTCGGCCGGATTCTCGGCACCATCGAGCGGCACAACGCCTTCCCGGACGACCCGGTGCAGTATCGCGGCGGCTGGGCGATGGACAGCGGCGAGCTGTACGGCATGGCCGGCGTGACGCCGGACGACATCGATTTCTTCGAGACCTACGACGACTATCCCGTGATCAACATGCTGCAGTTCGAGGATCTGGGCTTCTGCGCCAAGGGCGAAGCGCCGGACTTCGTGCGCAGCCACAGCCTGACGGTGGACGGCAGCTTCCCCATCAACACGTCGGGCGGCCAGCTTTCGGTCGGGCAAGCCGGCGGCGCGGGCGGATTCCTCGGCACGGTCGAAGCGATTCGGCAGGTCACCGGCCAGGCGCTCGGCAAGCCGGTGCCGGACGCGAAGATCGGCCTGGTCGGCGGCTTCGGCATGATCAGCTACGACCGCGGCGTCTGTTCGGCGGCGGCGATCCTGGCGGCGGGAGACTGAATCCGTGGCCACGCCGCTGAAAAAGCCGAAGCGCAAGAACCCGGTCCTGCGCACACGGGCGCCGATGCTGCCGCCGGCGCCGCGCAGCCGGATCTCGCTCGGCCTGACCTCCGGCGCGGCGCGCGGCGTGTTCGAGCTCCAGGTCTGCCGGGATTGCGGGGCCGTCCAGTATCCGCCGCGCGAAGCCTGCCGGGTATGCCTGTCCGACCGGCTGGACTGGACGCCCCGGAGCGGCGCCGGCGAACTGGTGGCGCACACCACCCTGCGCCACGCTATGGAAAACTACTTCCGCGAGCGCCTGCCCTGGCGGCTCGGCATCGTGAAGCTGGACAGCGGCCAAGCCTCAGGGGGCCCGCCGGGACAATCGGAATCGGGGACGCCCAGCCTCATCGTCCATGTCCACGGCGATTGCGCCGAACCGCCGTGCCGGGTGCGCGTCCGCGCCATGCTGGACCGCGCCGGGCAGGCGGTCCTGCTGGCCCTGCCGGAAAAGGATACGCCCCACATGAGCGACGATCCCCAGATGCGCGAACTGACCTGCAATCCGAAATTCCGCAAGGTCTTCGTGACCGACGGCAAGAACCCGGTCGGCCAGGCCGTCGTCAGGGCGATGGTCGCGGCCGGGTCCGACCTGGTCTGGGTCGGCGAGGCGGCACCCTGGAAGAAGATCCCCGGTTTCGAGGAAATCAAGGCCCTGCCGGAGGTCACCGTGGTCGACCTCGACGTGACCAACCCGGATTCGGTGAAGCGCTGCGCCGGCCAGATCGGCCCGAAGGTCGATATCCTGGTCAACACGGCGGAGCAGCACCGGGCCTATACCGTCGGCGGCCGCTACGGCACGGAGAACGCCCGCGCCGAAATGGAGATCAATTATTTCGGCCTGCTGCGCCTGGCCCAGGAGTTCGGGCCGGTGATGATGTCCCGCGGCGCCGACACCGAGACCAACGCCGTCGCCTGGGTCAACATCCTGTCGATCTTCGCGCTCGCCAACAAGCCGGACCAGAGCACCTTCTCGGCCTCCAAGGCGGCGGCCCACTCGCTCGCCCAGGCGATGCGCGCCGGCATGCACAAAACCGGCGTGCGCGTCATCAACCTGTATCCCGGACCGCTCGACGTCGAATGGAACCAGGAGCTGCGCCCGCCCAAGGTGACGCCGGCAGCGCTCGCCCGCGCCATCGTCGCCGCGTTGCAGGGCGGCGCGGAGGATGTCTATCCCGGCGATATCGCCAAGGACTGGTACGAACGCTGGCGCCGCGATCCCAAGGTGCTGGAACGCGAACTGGCCCAGGGCGAGTAGCAGGAAAGGGGAATCACCATGAACGCCAATCCCCTGCCGGACATGGTCCGCGGCATCGCCGAGCGGAAGATCCGCGTGATCGATCTGACCCAGACCCTGACGCCGGATTTCCCGCAGATCGAGCTGCCGCCGGAGATGGGGCAATGCTGGCCGTTCCGGCTCGAGGAGGTCTCGCGCTACGACGACCGCGGGCTTGCCGCCTACTGGAACAACTTCTCCTGCGGCGAGCATACCGGCACCCATTTCGACGCGCCGATCCACTGGGTCTCCGGCCGCAACCTGCCCAACAACAGCACCGATACCGTGCCGGTCGAGAACATGGTCGCGCCGGCCTGCGTCGTCGATTGCGTGAAGCATGTCGAGCAGAACGCCGATTTCCTGCTGTCGGCGGATTTCCTGCGCAACTGGGAGGAGGAGCACGGCAAGATCCCGCCGCGCTCCTGGGTGCTGATGCGGACCGACTGGTCGAAGCGGGCGGACCCGGAATCCTACCAGAATTTCGACGAGGAGGGGCAACACACGCCGGGCCCGGACACCGACGCCGTGCGCTTCCTGGTCGAGGAGCGCGACGTCATGGGCTTCGGCAGCGAGTGCATCGGCACCGACGCCGGCCAGGCCATGCATCTGCGCCCGCCCTACCCGTGCCACTACTATATCCACGGCGCCGGCCGCTACGGCCTGCAATGCCTGACCAACCTCGACCTGCTGCCGCCGACCGGCAGCGTGGTCTTCACCGCGCCGCTCAAGATCAAGCAGGGCAGCGGCTCCCCGCTCCGGGTGCTCGCGCTGGTGTGGGAGGGGTAGCAGGACACCGGCACGACGACCGGGAAGCGGGAGACCGACTCATGAAAGGAAAATCCTTCGCGCGGCTAACGGACTGCGGGCTTCGCGAGGCGTGGGAGCACGAGGCGCACGAGTTCACGCCGTGGCTCGCCGAAAATATCGACTATCTGTCGGAAGCGTTGGGCCTGGAACTCGATCCCCCGGAAACAGAAGTTGCGGTGGAGCAATTCTCGGCCGATATCGTCGCCAACGAAACCGGGACCGGTGACCGCGTCCTGATCGAGAATCAGCTCGAGAATTCCGATCACAATCACCTCGGCCAGATACTGACTTATCTTGCCGGTCTCGACGCTAAACGGGTCGTCTGGATCGCGAGAAACTTCCAGGAGGCGCACTGCTCGGCGATCCGTTGGCTCAACGATAACACGGGGGGCGATTTTGCGTGCTTCGCCGTGCGTCTGCGGGTGGTTCGCATCGGCGACAGTCCGCTAGCCCCGGTTTTCGAGGTCGTGGAAAAGCCCAATGCGTGGGAGCGCAGGCTGGGAAGAACGGTGAACGAAGCCGAAGCCGAACGCACCAGACTGCGCGCAGAATTCTGGAGCCGGTATCTTGAGAAAAATCCGGGCAAATTCAAACCCGGCTCGTCGCTGAATGTCTGGGTGCCGGCGACGCCCGGCGAGAACGTCGACGATTCTATGGTCGCCGGACGGACATCGAATGTCTGGGTGCCAATGACGCTCGACGGGTCGATCGTCCTCTCTCTGGCGCTGGGTAGCAGGGGAAGCATGGAATCCGGTATGTTTCTGCGCGCTGGCAGTCCGGGCGACGTTGAGGAAGTTGCTGCGTTCATGGAACGAAACGCCGGGAAACTGGAAGAAGCCTTCGGGCCGTCGGAGGCGGCGACAGCGGGCCACTACTACTGGATCTCGAAAAATATCCGGCTTCAGGACAAGGAACGGTGGGACGAGTTGATCGGCTGGATGGAAGATCGGAGACAACTCTATTGCGAGACCATAAAAGCGGTGTCCGAAGAAGATTCCGGCGGACCGCAGTAACATTCTGTCCCACGCCAAGGCCGGGCACCGACGCCGGCCAAGCCATGCATCTGCGCCCGCCCTACCCGTGCCACTATTGTGCTGCATAGCTACTTAACCCACCGTATTTGTTGACTTTATTTTTCTGATACAAAATCTGGAATCACATAGTCACCGGATTCAAACTATTTCCTGACGGCGCGTGCCTCGCCTGCTGTAGATCGGAAGGACTTTTCGGTCCTGTTCGAAGCGATGCTCCGAGCGGCATAGACAATTCGTAAGCGCTGATGCCTACCGGGCGGGTGTGTCCGGCAACATGCACCGCGCCCGGTGCACGGCGTTCGGCCCGGGCCGCCGCAATCCGCGCCGCCCACCCGCCTGACCGAATTCGCTTGAGAGCGTTGCGTCCGACCGCTATGTATCAATCAAAGGATTGGGAATTTCCCGGTCGACAGAGGGGTCCTGGAACTTCCGGGGCCCTTTTGTTTTTCTTCGCCTCGGCCCTTCACGGAAATTGCGCCAATCCTCTGATCTTGGGTCGGACGATCTCGAAGGCGCGGTTGGGCTGGTCCGGACGCAGGTGCGACAGCGCGATGGGCCGTGCCGTCAAGTCCGCAAGTTGCAGCCCGACGGAGTTCGCCGCCTTCGGCACGAACACCGGCTGGAAATCGAACAGGCCGAAGTCCAGCCGGCCGGGGCCCGAGGCGCCGTCGTTGGCGGCGATCCGGCGAAACTCCAGTTCAAGTTCCCGGTCCTCCTTCCTGCCGCGGCTCTCGAAGATGACATGCACCGTCCTGCCGTGCTGCCCCTGTACCTCTCACAGCGCTTCAGCCGTTTTGGGGTGCAGACGTTGCTTAGCCATTTCTCCGACCTTGATCGCAGCAGTGCTGGCTGGCCATTGGCTTCGCCGGAGCGCGTGGCGCGGAGGCGAAGCCAATGGCCGGGTGCCGCTCACCTGGACTCCCTGCCATCGTGGAAGTCCTGTCCATCGCGGATGGGACGGGCCAAGGGATCGAGAGCAACCGAGCGCCCCCTGCGCCATGAGCACTTGGGGAGGACCTGTGCCTCGGTCCCTGGCCGCGATGGACGCCCGGTGGGGAGTTTGCGCCTTGAGCGCCAGTACAGGGACAGGCGGGCATCGTGGCGGTCCGTTGGCACAAGGACGCGAAGGGAATGCCATGGACATGTTTGAGTATTTTGCGGGGATCGACTGGGGTTCGGAGACCCACCAGGTCTGCGTTGTCGACAGCGCTGGCGAGGTGTCGGCCGAGCGCGCCTTCGGTCACGGCGGAGCCGGCCTGGCGGAGATGGCGGCCTGGATCCGTGCCAGGACAAACGCCGAACCGCGAGCGGTCGGGGTCGCCATCGAGATCCCGCACGGTCCCGTCGTCGAGACCATGATGGAACGCGGCTTCACGGTCCACTCGGTCAATCCGAAGCAGCTCGACCGTTTCCGCGACCGCTTCTCGCCGGCTGGCGCCAAGGACGATCGCCGCGACGCCCGCGTGCTCGCCGATGCCCTGCGGACCGATGGACATGCGTTCCGGCGTCTGAACCCGGCGGCGCCGGAGATCGTCGAGCTGCGTGAGTGGTCGCGGATCGCCAGCGACCTGACCTGCGACAGGACCCGGCTCGTGAACCGGGCCCGCCAGCAGCTCTGGCGCTACTATCCGCAACTCCTCAAGGTCGAAAGCGATCTCACCAGGGCCTGGATCCGCGAACTCTGGTGTCTTGCGCCGACGCCCGCAAAGGCGCAGCGCGTCCGCGCCGCCACCGTCGCCAAGGTCCTGAAGCGCCATCGGGTGCGCCGGATCGATGCCGAAGCCGCGCTCCGGATCCTGCGCGAGCCGGCGGTGTCCGTCGCGCCCGGCACGACCGAGGCCGCGGTTGCCCATATCGAGGTCGTCTTCTCGCAGCTTGCCGTCATCGCGCAGCAGATCGCGAAAGCCTATGGCAGGCTCGACCGTCTGAGCGCGACGCTGTCCCGGCCGGCGGCCTCCCCGGAGGACGAGCCGGGAATAGATGCGCAGCGTGACGTGGAAATCCTGAGCTCGCTTCCCGGCGTCGGCAGGATCGTCCTCGCCACGCTGCTCGCAGAAGCACACGATCCTCTGCGCCGGCGAGACTATCAGGCCCTGCGATGCTTGTCCGGCGTCGCTCCCGTGACCAAGCGGTCCGGCAAGTCGCTGATCGTCATCCGCCGGCTCGCGGCTCATAACCGGCTCCAGGACGCCGTCTACCACTGGGCCGGGGTGGCCATACAGCGCGACCCCGTCAGCAAAGCGAAATACGCCGCGCTGCGCGCCCGCGGGCATGGTCATGCCCGTGCGCTTCGAGGGGTCGCCGACCGTCTGCTCGGCGTCGCCTGCGCGATGCTCGAAAACCAGACCGTCTTCAATCCCGCCCGCGCGAGACAAGCCCATGCAGCGTGACGCACGAGCCACGCAAGGTGCCCGGCACGCATACTCGCGCGTGCCAGAACCCTCTTTACAAATGGTGGGGAGTCCTCCCCGCTCAGCATGGCGTGCAACTGCTCCATGCAGAAACGAAGCGCGACCCGGTAAGGGTTCCGCGTATCGGCATATCTCGCGCGCAGGCCGGACTTGTCGATCACGGCGGCAAAAATCTTCATGGGGGCCGCTTCGACCAGGCGGTTGAGGCCTTCATAGAACCGTTCCCGCAATTCCCGGTCGGTCAAAAGGACCGCGAACGGCCCCTTGCTCTTGCGGATGTCGTGTTCGTGCAGCACGACGGCATCGTGCCCCCAGACGCCGAACTTGAAACTCTGAACGCCGGGAACGATGCCAGCGATGTAGTCGGTCTTGCGCATGGCGCAGAAGACCAGGGCGAAGACCGGGTATTGCGGATCGATGGCGACAAGACCGTGATCGCCACTCTCGTCCGCGTAAACCACGAATTCCGAGAAATCCGACAACACGCCTCCGCTATTCCCTTGTCACCGGCGCCGGTTGCCAACTTAATTGGCGATTGTCGATCGGCACAGCCGCCTGAAGGAGCTGCGCGCCCGCGCTCGCACCAGACCGATTACGCCCAAAGGAGTCCCTAATGGTCCGCCCCGGTCTGATCGGCAGCGTGGTCTTCACCGCGCCGCTTAAGATCAAGCAGGGCAGCGGCTCGCCGCTCCGGGTGCTCGCGCTGGTGTGGGAGGGGTAGCGGGGCGGGCGCTACGACTGCGCGTATACCGCCTCGATCAGCCTTGCCGCCCTCGATCCGATGTCGATGCCGCCGTGCATCCGATTGGGACTATAGGCGAAGCCGATCCGATTGTCGGGGTCTCCGAAGCTCTGCGCACCGCCTGCCCCGGAATGACCGAAAGCGCGGGCGCTCGGCCCCATCGGACGGTCGGGCGGGCAGTTCAGGTAAAATCCCATTCCAAGGCGGAAAGTCAGGCCCGACATGATATCGCGCCCGTTCCATTGCTCCTCGGTCGCGCAGTCGATCGCCTCGCGGCTGAGGAGACGCACGCCATCGTGGGCGCCGCCCAGTGCGAGCAGCCCGTAAAGCTTTGCGATCGCTCGCGCATTCCCGTGTCCATTGGCGGACGGAATTTGGCTCGCCCGCCATCGATGGGAGTTGAAGTCTTCGTCCGCTGGAAGTTGCGCCCAGCCGCGCGCCAGCAAACTGTCGGCGTCGGACTGCGCTTTGGAGAGGATGTTGCCGGCTGAAGGGATCATCGTGGCGCAGCGCGCTTCCTCGGCGGGCGTCAGACCGATCCGGTAGTCCAACCGGAGCGGCCGGGAAATCTCGTTGCGAACAAAATCGCCGAGGGTCCGGCCCGTTACGTTGCGAAGGATTTCGCCGAGGATGAAGCCCTGCGTTGCAGTGTGATAACAGGGCGTCGTTCCCGGTTTCCAAAGCGGCGCCTGCTTTGCGATGGCCTCCGTCATGGCCTTCCAGTCATACAGAGCGCCCCTGGGCGCTGCGTCGGCGACGGGAACCGACGAGAGGTGGCTCAACACCCATCTGACGGGGATCTCACCCTTGCCGTTTTGCGCGAAGGCCGGCCAGAACCGGCTTACCGGGGCGTCGAGATCGACCTGCCCACGGTCGGCAAGCATGTGAATGCACAATGAGGACACCGCTTTGCCGACCGACATCATGCAGACGATTGTGTCCTGCTCCCATGCCAGTTGCCGCTCGGCGTCGCGATGACCGCCCCAGAGATCGACAACCAGTTCGCCGTCCCTGGTGACCGCAACGGCTGCGCCCAGCTCGTTGTCGGTTTCGAAATTCTTCGCAAAGGCATCCGCGACCGGTTGGAATGCGGGGTCGCAGGTACCGTGGATCGGATGTGAAGTCATAGCAGGATCTCGCGTGCCGCGGGTCTCGATTTGCGCAAGGCCGAACCCCGGCCGGAATGCGGGAAACCGCACCCCGGTATATGCAGCGACGGCCGGTACGTCGATCTCCTTCGGGATTCGCGGCCGGGGGTACGTCGTTGCACGTCTTTGCGGGGCTGGAAGCACCGGGGGGCCGTGGTTTCGGAAGGCGCCCGTGTCGGCCGGGCGGGCGTGTTGTCACACGCCGGTATTGCATCTAGTGTCGCCGGTGTTGGCAGCAATCATGACATGCGGGAGGAATATCATGAGAAACATAGCGTTGACGATTCTGAGTCTGGCGATGGCCGTATCCTTGGTGACGCGCGCATCGGCGGACGCAAATCTGCGCATGATTATTGCGTTCGATGAGCGGTTTCCGGGCTGGCAGCTCTGGGCCGAGGCATTTCGCGATAACGTCAAGGCGGCGTCCGGCGGTGGAATCAAGGTGACGCTGAACGGGCCCGCGGCTGTCTCGCCGTTCCAGCAATTCGCACCGGTCTCGCAGGGCGCGTTCGACCTGAGCATCAATATCCCGCCCTACTACATGGGCACCACCGCCGTCAGCAATACGTTCTACGCGATGGATCCGGATATGGACAAGCTGCGCAGCACCGGCGTGTGGGATTTCATCGACAAGGACTTCGGCAAGCACAACCAGAAGCTCATCGCCGGTTTCTTTTCTGCGCCGGGGTGTTTCCACATCATGCTGAAGAGCCCGCTGAAAGCAGGCGAGAAACCGTTCGACGGCATGAAGATCCGGGCAAACCGCACCTACACGCCGGTCATCGAACCGCTGGGCGGTTCGATCGTGACTCTTCGGGGGGGCGAGATCTATTCGGCGCTGGAAAAGGGCGTTGTCGACGGCGCAGCGTGGACCGTTGCCGGAACGACGGACCTCAAGCTCCATGAAGTCGCCGGTCACATGCTGCGGCCGACATTCGGCTGGTGCGGCGCTGTGATGACCATGAATCTCGACGCATACAAGAAACTCGACGCCAAAGATCGGGAGATTATCGTCGCTGAGGCGCGCAAGCTCGAGAAAACCGGTATCGCGGCCTACAACAAGCTGACCGAGGCGGAAGACAAGGAACTTCGCGGCCTCGGCATCAAGGAAACGCGGCTCCCTGACGATGTTTTCGCGAAAGTCATGCAGAACTATCGCAAGAACATGTGGGAGGTAAGCGCCAGCTTCAAAGGTTCCCGGAAAGCGGTCAACGATCTGAGAGCGCTCGCCCGGTCCAAGGGGTTGGCAGACTAGCGAAAACCCGACAAAGGGGCTACGCCGTGCGTGTCCTGAGATTGCTTGCGCGCTTCCATGATGCGCTAAGCGATTTCGGGTTCGTGCTCGGCGTGGCCGCCCTTGGCGGCATTGTGCTCGTATACAGTTACGAGATCACGGTCCGGTATTTTCTGAACGCACCCACGAAGTGGGCTACGGAGACGGTTCAGAACCTTTTGGTCTTCGTCATCTTCATGGTGGTGCCGCATGTTACGCGGTTGGGCTCGCACATCTCGGTCACCATCTTGCCGGATTTGGTGCCGGTGCTGCGAACGCCATTGAAGTATTTCACGATCGTCGCAGGCGCGGGCATGTGCTTCTTTGCGGCGTGGATCAGCCTCGGAGAAAACATACGCCAGATCCAGTTGGTTATTTTCACCGAGGCGAATTACCCGATTCCCAAGTGGTGGATGTCGATCGCGATCACATACGGTTTTGCGGGCGCTGCACTGTATTTTCTGAGGCAGGCGGACTGGACGGGTACGCTTCGGCCGCGGTCGTGGGTCGCCCCGAATGTCCAGGCCGCAGAACTTCCCACGCAATAGGCCTTCGCCATGGAATGGTGGGTAACCCTATCGGGCGGTCTGGCCATTCTGGTCGTCCTGTTCCTGACGGGCGCCCCGATATTTCTTGCATTTCTGATCCTCATACTCGGCGGAATTCTTCTTACCCTGGGCGATGCGGGCTTCGGCATGTTTGCCAACAGCCTGTTCCAGACCGCCAGCACCAGTTCGCTGGCGACGGTGCCGCTGTTCGTTTTGCTGGGCGAAATCCTGTTTCGGTCCGGTTCGATGGACGTCGTGCTGGATGCGGTGGACAAGCTCGTCGGCCGCATCCGCGGTCGCCAGTATGTCCTGTCCATTTCGCTCTCTACCGTCTTCGGCATGCTTTCGGGATCGGGCATAGCCGTTGCCGCCATGCTGGGGCGATCCCTCCTGCCGGTCATGGAACAGCGCGGCTACGACCGGCGCCTTTCGACCGGGACTCTGCTGGCCGGCGCGATGCTGGCGCCGATCATTCCACCCAGCATTATCGTCATCATCGTCGGCACCCTTGCGGACGTTTCGATCGCCTCGCTGCTCATCGCGGGCATCCTTCCGGGCCTGCTCATGGCCGCCCTGTACCTCGGCGCAACGCTTGTCGCCGTGCGGCTCAACCCGTCCCTCGCTCCGGCGGACGAGGCCGCGAACCGGCAGACCGTGGGCGACGTCGTGCGGGCCGTCGCCAGCCTGATGCCGTTCACAATCATCATTTTCATGGTGATGGGGCTGATTATCCTCGGTATTGCGACACCGTCCGAATCGGCCGCGACCGGGGTCGTCGGCGCATTGCTGACCGCTGCCTACTATCGCCGCCTGAACTGGAAGATGCTGTACCGCTCGATCGCCGAGGCTGCGGTTATCACTTCCATGATCATGATCATCATGGCGAGTTCGGTGATGTTCAGCCAGTTGCTGGCTTATACCGGCGCGACCCGGGCCCTGATGGAGACGACGACAACGCTCGGGCTGCCGCCCTGGGCGATGCTGTTGCTGATGCTCGGGCTGCCTTTCATTCTTTACATGTTCATCGATCAGCTCGGCCTCATGCTGATCATCATTCCCATCTACGACCCGTTGTTGAAGGTGCTCGGGTTCGATCCGGTCTGGTTCTGGATGCTGTTTCTCATCAACATGACGCTTGGGGCGATCACACCGCCGTTCGGTTACATCATCTTCGCCATAAAGGGGGCGGCCCAGCACCTGACAATGAGCGAGATTTTCAGCGCATCCTGGCTGTTCGTCGGCCTTACCCTCGTCGCGATGCTCCTTATCGCCGTATTCCCGGGGATCGCCACTTTCCTGCCGAGTCTGACATGAGGAATGTTGAGCGCGCGCAATTTCCGCTCTCGCTCAGGGAGAAGGTGGACCCGGCCCATTCGGCCCTCGTCGTCATCGACCTTCAGAACGACTTCTGTCACCGGGACGGCGTGTTCGGCAGGCTCGGCGCATCGCTGGAGACGATGCCGCGCATGTTGAAGTCCGTCGGCAGCCTGGTCGCCGAGGCGCGCCGGCTGGACATCATGATCGTGTGGGTTCGTGCCACTTACGATCCCGTAGTGCGGTCGCCGGCCTTCGAGGACTCGTTGTCCGGACCCGGCCTCACCGCCGACGTTTGCCTGGAAGGGACCTGGGGCGCGGAATGGGTCGACGGGTTCGGGCCCGACCCGGATGCCGGCAATGAGGTATGTCTCACAAAGCATCGGTTCAGCGCCTTTTGGGACACGGCAATCGATCTGTATCTGCGCTCGAACCGGATCGAGACGGTGTTGGTGACAGGCGTCGTGACGAGCGGATGCGTGGAGTCCACGGCCCGCGACGCCTTCTTTCGCAACTACTTCGTCGTCATGCCGTCCGACACCTGTGCCTCCTATTCGCAAGAACGCCACGATGCATCTTTGCGAAAGATGGCCCATTCGATGGGAGAAGTGCCGACGAGCGAACAGGTGCTTTCGATCTGGCGCGAATTCGAGCCGGCCCCGCGCAATTGGCACCTCCGATCGAAGCGAGCGTCGATAAAACGAGACCTGGACGAAGTCGCCGATCCGCGGCACACGGCGTTTGTCATCGTCGATATGCAGAACGATTTTTGCCATCCCGACGGCGGCATGGCGCAGCTTGGCGCCGACATCTCGGCAAATGTTCGGGCAATTCCAGCGATTCGGGAACTTCTGGACCGTGCGCGGCAGACCGGCATTCTTGTAGTCCACGTTCACGCCAATTACGGGCCGTTATCGGCATCGTCCGTCTGGATCGGCAGCGATACCGAGGCTTCGGTTGCTTTGGAGATTTGCCAGCCCGGTACATGGGGCGCGCAAAGCCTTGCAGAGTTGGCCCCGGGCCGGGACGAGCCGATCGTGGTTAAGCATCGTTACAGCGCTTTCGTCGATACCCGGCTCGAAACGCTGTTGCGCTCGAACGGCATCGAGACTCTGGTCGTGACCGGTACGGCGACGACGGCATGCGTCGAGTCGACGGTTCGCGACGCGATGATGCGGGACTACGACGTGGTGGTGCCGCGGGAAGCCGTCGCGGCGCGCGGCAGCATGAAACGCCTTCACGAGACTTCGCTTGAGGCGATGGATTTGTATTTTGCCCGCGTCGTCAGTGGTGAGCAACTTGCCGCCGCCTGGGCCGCGTGCGCTTCCGTGGCCGGGTAACGACCGGCGACGGTCGCTGTTGTCCGGCGTGCGATTTTAACGCCGATCGGCGTCCCAGCTCATTGACAATATCGGGCTCGAGGGGGTCGAGGTTCCGCGCCGGGCAACGGTCTGTCCCGCCGTTCCGGCCGGCGAGGGGCGCCATTACAAAGCATGATATTTCCTGACATCCCCGAAACCCCGTCCCCCGCGCCGCTCCGGACGGGCGCAGGCCGGACCCGGATCGGGCGCGGGCCGGTGCCGCCGCCCTTGACAAGAAACGATACCGGCCCGCCATACTTCCCGCGCCTGCATCGATTCCGCTGCCGGGGATTCGCGCCCGACCGGAACCCGCGAGGACGGAGGAGATCAGTGGAGAAATCTGTCGACGCGGAAGCGTTCCTCCGGTCCAGGGCCAGGGAAGACGCCGGTTTCCGCGAACGCCTTCTCGCCAGGCCCAAAGAAACGATCGAGCAGGAATTCGGCGTGACGCTGCCCGCAGAGCACGAGATTTTCGTGCACGAAGAAACCGACACCGCCACGCATCTGGTCCTTCCGCCGCCCGGCAAGTTCAGCGAAGCCGAACGGGAGGCGGCGAAAACCGGCGCCGCGTCCCTCGAGTTCCTTCGCAAGACGCTCTACGATCCCGCGCCGCCGCTTCGCCCCTCCGCCCCCCGGCGGACGAAAGCTCCGGGGAGCGCACCGACCTCCGGGGCGCTGGCGGAAGCGGGGCGGGAAAGCATCCGCCGCGGCCTCGACTTCCTGGAATCCGCCGTCGACGAAAACGGGGCCTGGCACTGCATCCGGTTCAATACGGCCGACCCGGACATCCCCCGGCATTTCGAAAGGCCTCCCTTCGTCTCGGCCCTGTGCGCGCTTGCTCTGGAAAGTTGCGGCGATGCGCGGGCCAGGGCGATCTGCACCGCGACAAAGGCCTGGCTGGCCGACACCATGGAATATCCCGGATTGTGGCGCTACTACCGCCACCTTCCCCAGGACCTCGACAGTACCGCTCTCTGTTCGCTGGTCCTTGGAACGCACCCGTGGGTTTTTCTGGGCAGGAACGTTCCGCAAATCCTGAAGAATCGAAATGAGGACGGTTGTTTTCTGACCTGGGTGCTGGCGGACGGCGAACCCGATGTCGTGGCGCCCTTTCGTATCGAAGCCGACCCCGTGGTCAACGCGAATGTCATTGCCTATCTCGGCGACCGTCCCGAAACCGGGCAGGCCCAACGATGGCTGGAAGGCCTGATCGCCGAAGACAGACTCGAGGGCTCGTCCAAATGGTATCCCGACACCGTCGCGATCTACTATGCGGTCGCCCGTGCCCTCGTTCGCGCCCGGCCCGCGCTCGAACGGCTCCGCCCGATGCTGGCGGACCGTATCCTGGGCCTGCGCGACGGCGACGGAGCATTCGGCAATGTCCTGCAGACCGCTCAGGCGGTGTCGGCGCTCTACGACATCGGGAGCCTCGAAAGAACCGACGCCGGACGCCAGGCGGAAAGGCTCGTAAGTGCGCAGCATGAAGACGGCAGCTGGCCGGAACTCCTCGCCTTTGGCGATCAGGAGGTAAAGTGGGGCCTCGCAGGACAGATCGGGCACGGCTCCGAGGCCGTGACTTCTGCGTTTTGCATCGAAGCGCTGGGGCGTCTCGCCGAAACCCTGGAAGCCTGACGGCTTCGATTCCGCATCCGTATCGCGTGAGAAACCGGCATGGATATTGACGAGGCAATCACCCTTACCCAGGACCGTCTCGCCGAAGAGGGCGGCACCATGGGCGATTTGCTCGGGCATTTTCGAAACAGGATTTCGCCGGTCCTGATCGGCGATTCGGAATGGGCGCGCATCCTCGAGTGCGCCGGCCGGCTTCCGATCGGAATGGGCGCCCTTCCGTTCGGTTTCGAACTGCCGCTGCACGCCCGCAGGCCGGAGGCGGATTTCGGCGCCTCCCTGGCGAGCGGAACCGGACCGGCGGCGTTTTTCCGGGAGCGCGCGCGGACCGACAAGACGGATGAGACGGCGAGAGCGATCGGCAGGCTGTTCCGGCAAATGGAGGCCGAAAATTCGCCTCTGCGGGAAATTGTCGGCCGCAAGCTGATGCTGGAATACGACATCGGCTCGGCGCCGAACGGCGCTTCTTCGTTTCCGGGCATGTTTCTCCGGCCCGGCGAACGGCCGATCGTCGGCGCCGGCGGTCAGGCGGGCGATGTCGGTACGGTAGTCGATGCGCTCGTTTCCTGCGTAGGCTGGGAAACGAACGATGCCGAACGGGAGAATGTCAAACGGGCATATCTGGCGCAACCCGAAGATACGCGCATGGATTCTTTCGGCGTATTTCCATCGCGCTCGCGGGAAATCCGCCTGGCTGTTATGGGCTTCAAATCGCAGGAGGATTTAGGTTCCTATCTCGAAAATACGGGTTGGCCGGGCCGGATATCGGCCGTCGATTCTGTGATTTCGCGCTTCAGGAAACGCGCGCAGATTATCAGGACGGGGGTTAATATCGACGTCGGGGAAGAAGGGTTAGGCCCAACGCTCGGCCTGACGCTCATTGTCAAGCAAAGGTATACGAAGGATTCGCGTTACTGGCTCGACGGGCTGACCGATTGGGATCCGTTTCTGGACGCGTTGAGCCATGAGGACATCGTCGTTCCGGAAAAACTTGCGGCGCTTGCCGGCTGGGTATCGAAACCGACGCCGCTCTTTGCGAAATCCGGGCGTTTTGTACTGCTCCGCGGTATTCACCACATCAAGCTGGTGATATCCGGGAACCGGCTTGAGAAAGCCAAAGCCTATGTCTTTATGGTGCTTTCCGGCGCGGTCTGATTCCAGTTTCCGCCCCGGGCCGGAAAGAACGGGCGGAAAAGAATAACCCCTTCCGCGCCTGTCCGGAGCGGAAGGGGTCGGAACGAGAGACACACGAGCGGGATGCCGGTTTTCCGTATCCCTGACGGCTACGCGCCGGCGACCCGGTTTACCAGCAGCAGCACAGCCCGGCCGAGATAGCCTCGAGCTGCTCTTCGGTGATGTTCGGATCCGGCGGCAATGCAAGATGTACCGTCTGCATGTCGCTCTCATGGACCTGAATGTTCATCGAATCGGGAATTGTAATACCCAATTCCGCGCTGATCGTCGTCTTCGGATCTGCGAGCAGCTGTTGCCTGAAATCCGCATCCGTGGCGGACTTCTCAACAATCTGTTGCAGCATTTCATCGCCACTTCTCATGGCATCGCTCCTTCGCTCTGCGTGCCATTCCAGCACATGGGCAACGACCGTAACAAGGCCATGTCAATGGGTCAATCCCCCGGCTAATACTACTTTTTTATGGTATCGATATACAATTGTTATGGCACCGGAGGCCTTGTCTCGGCGAGCGGCGGCCGAAAGCTTCGGGCTGAAAAGGCTTTCGGCCTCGCAGCGCCGCTCAGGCTTCCTTCCTCCCGCCCGGAGCGCCGGACCGGGGCGCAGGCGCGGCTTTCCCTTCAGATTCCTTCCGGGCAGACTTCTTCCGGTCCAGCACCGTCAGCAGCGCCGGCAAGAGCGAAAGGTCGGCAATGAGCGCAAAGGCGATAATCATCGCGGTCAGGACACCGACCTGTGCGGTGGGAATGAATGGAGAAAACACGAGGATCAAAAAGCCGGCCACCAGCACGGCCGTCGTCGTGAACAGGGCCCGGCCGGCCGTGTCGAAGGTCTGACGCACCGCGTCTTCGGGCCCCAGGCCGTGTTCGCGCCGCGCCCGGCGGTATTTGGCGAGGAAGTGCACCGTATCGTCCACGACGATGCCGACCGTCATGGCCACCACGACGGACAGCGAGAGGCCCACTTGCCCGACCGTCAACCCCCAGACGCCGAAGCCCAGCACAGCGGGAAGCAGATTGGGAACGATGCTGATCAGGCCCAGCCGCAGCGACCGCAGGGCGAACAGGAGAATCGCGGAAATGGCCAGGAGCACGACCATCGTTCCGACCACCATGGCGCGGATGTTGCGCTGCCCGATATAGGCGAACAGCGCTGCCGGGCCGGTGCTGTTGACGCCGGCGACATGGGGGGCGTTCTCCTTCAGCCAGGCTTCGGCGCGCGCGTTCAGGGCGAGCAGTTCTTTCGAATCGAGCGTCTCCGCCGAAACCGACAGGCGCGTGGCGGACCTGGATCTGTCGATCTGGTTGTTCAGGTCCAGGCCCTGCGGAAGCGAAAGCTCGTAGAGCAGCAGATACTGTGCCGCCAGCTCGCTGCTTTCCGGAATCCGGTAGGCGGCCGGATCGTCGCCGTGCATGCTCTTGTTGAGCTGCCGGAAGGTGTCGGTGATGACCGCCACATGGCGTACGGTGGGTTGCTTCCGGTACCATTCCGCGAATTTCGAAACCTCGGTCAGGAAACGGGGATCGGTGACTCCGCCCTCGGCCGGGGCCTGCAGCGAGTATTCGAGCAGGGTGTTGCCGCTCAGGCGCTCGTCCATGAAGTCCGTATCCTGCCGGAACTCGACGCTCTTATCGAAGAAATGAACGAGGACGTCGTTGAGCTCGTTGCGCGGAACGGCCAGGGCCATCGCGACCGCGACCGCCAGCCAACCCCAGATCAGCGCCTTCCTGTAGCGCAGCACGGAATCCGCCAGGCGGTTCATCGTGGGTCCGCGGAACCGGCGCTCCTTCGGGGCGCGCATCGGGAGAAGCGAAAGCAGGGCCGGCAGAAAAGTGACGGAGAGAATGAAGGAAGCGGCGATACCGAAAGCGACGAAGATACCGAGATGACGGTAGGGCGGCACCTCGGAAAAATTCATGGCCAGGAATCCGAGCGCCGTCGTCAGGCTCGCCAGAAATACCGGATGCAGGTTGAGCCTGACGGATTCGACGATGGCATCGTGCCTGGAATCCCCGGCCCGCAGGCGCTGCTGCACCGTCACCAGCAGGTGCACGCAGTTCGCCACGACAATCATGAGCACGATGGTCGGCGCCGGCGATATGGGCGGGGAAAAGGGCAGTCCGATCCAAAAGCCCAAGCCCATCGACGCGAGAATGGAAAAGACGACGACCGCCCCGGTCGCCGCCACGCCCGCCCAGCCCCGGATGAGGACGCCGAGGATCAGGGCCATGATCAGAAGACTTGCCGGCAGGAAGATCATCTGGCTGCCGATCGAGGCCTCCAGGAAGGTCTGGTTGATCATGACCGTCCCGACGATGCGAAGATCGATGCCGGGAAACCGTTCCTCCGCCTCCGCAGCGGCCGCTCTGGCGAATTCGGCAACTTCGGCCACGGCCTCCAACAGGCCCTCTTCCGGCATTTCCACGGTGACGTTTACGACGCTGACATCGCCGTTCCGGGCCAGAATGCTGCCCGCGATGCGCGGGTCGGATAAAGCGATGGCGCGGATTCGCGACCGCGCTTCGGCCTGGCCCAGATCTCGGGGATCGACCAGGTTGCGCACATACAGATCGTCGCCGTCGGCGGTCGTGTGCTGAAAATTGGCGAGCGAGTCGACGCGCCTCGAATAGGGTGTCTTCCAGGCTCTTTTTGTGAGCCATACGGCGGCCGAAAGCGCCTTTTGCGACGTGGCGTCGCCGTCGTCGGGAACGATCAGGAACGCGACGTTGTCGTTTTTCCCGTAGGTATTCTCCAGCGCTTCGAGCGCCAGAAGCTGCGGATTGTCTTCGTCGAAAAAGATGCGGTAGTTGGCGGAAAATTCGAGCAAAGCCATGCCGCCCGATGCGCCCGCAACGAAAAGCAGCGCCGCCAGGATGACCGGCCAGCGGGCCGCGAGCACCCGCTGGGCAAACCGCTTTGCGAATTGCTCTCCCGCTATGCCGAGTTTGTCCACGGGACCCGCGCTACCGATTTCAAACGCCCCCGATTTCAAGCGGCGCGCCGGGTTTCATTGCAGCGAAACCTTGTGGCCGGGTAGCGAACAGGCTCATTCGCAGCCGGGAATCCGGCGACGCGGGGAACGGTATGGTCCCCGCCGCAATGCAGTGTCAAGGGCCTTGCACAGAGCCTGCGGAACTCACACGCGAGCAACCCCGGACGGTGCCGGGAAGGGTCGGCCACGGACAGGGATCGGGGTCCCGCAGGCGGCCGGCGCGGCCCGATCAGGCGATCTGCCGCCTGACCAGTTCGCGGAACACCCCGTCGACCTCCATGAGTTCGCCGAAGGAGCCGCTTTGCACGACTTTTCCGGCCTGCAGCACATAGATGCGGTCGGCCTGCTCCAGCGTGGACAGGCGGTGGGCGATGACGATCCGGGTGGACGTCAAGGCGGTAAGGTTCCGCATGACCTTCGCCTGGCTTTCGTTATCCAGCCAGTTGGTCGCCTCGTCGAACAGCACGATTCGCGGGCTGCCGATCACGGAGCGGGCGATGGTGATGCGCTGACTCTCGCCGCCGGACAGGACAGCCCCGCTGGTGCCGACCATGGTCATCATGCCCATGGGCATGCCCCTGATCTGGTCTTCGACATCGGCGATCCGGACCGCCCTCCAGACTTCCTCGTTCTCCACGTCCTCGTGGTGACCGACCAGATTGTCCCAGAGATCCTGCGGGTGGAGCCCGACCGATTGCGGCACCGCACCGATTTTCCGGCGCACCTGTTTCAGGTTCAGGTGCCTCAGGTCGCGTCCGTCGTAATACACCGCGCCGGCGGTCGGCCGGTCTATCCCGAGCGCGAGCCGGAACAGGGTGCTCTTGCCGGCGCCGGACTCGCCGGCGATCGCGACGAATTCGCCGGCGCGGGCGCGAATCGTGACATCGTCGAGAACCAGCGGACCGTCGGAATCGTAGCGGAAGGAAACGCGGTCGAACAGAATATCGCCGCCCAGATATTCCACCGGCTCCCCCTCCGACCCGGATTCGGGTATGGCGGCGAGCAGCGGGCGCATCTGGTCGAACGCCGGCAGCATGGCCGCAACGGTGCCGAAAGACTCGCCGAGCCGCGCGATGGCGGACTGGAAGGCGATAAAGACGGTGTAGACGACGAGAAAATCGCCGACCGGGAGGTTCCGGTCGCCCACCGCAACCGCCGCGAAAAGCAACGCCCCGCCGGCAAGAAAGGGGAGCGCGGCGCCGAACGCCCGCGAATGCGCCTCGAGCGCGCCCAGTTCGACCTCCGCGCGTTTCTGCTCGCGATAGTCCCGCGCCCACATGGCGAAGGCCGATCCTTCGGCGTTTTCGACGCGCAGCTTGCCGATGCCGCCGACGATCTGGAACAGCCGGCCGGTTACGCGGCGCGCGGCGCCGATCATTCGCCCGTAAGGCGAAATCTGGCGCAGCCCGAGTAACACGGTAATCAGCAGGGAAACCACGCTGAAAGCCAGCGCGACGACCCCCAGAGCGGTATCGTAGAAGAAGATGACGCCGAAAACCGGGAGCAGGAAAATGACCGACAGCAGGCTGTCGGCAACGACCCCCTGCAGGCCGTCGCGCAGATTCTGGAACGTCATTCCCGACATCGCCAGATCGCCGGACGGCCGGCGGTGCAGAACGCTCGGCGGAAGGCGCATGAGGCGGTCCCAGAAGGCAGCTTCGACCCGCGACGCCGAGCGGCCTTCGAGGCGCATCATCGCCGTGCTCTGAAGCAGGTGAAGCAGGGCGCCGAGCAGCCCGAACCCCGCCACCGCCGCCGCCACGGCATAGAGCGTTCCGGCGCTTCCGCCCGCTACGATGTGATTCGCAACGATCCCGAGCGCGAGGGCCGGCAGCAGCTTGATCAGTCCGCCCGGAAGCCCGGCGATCGCAAGCCGCGCCAGGTCGGCGGCCGATCCGTGCAGGGCGATCCCCAGCAGGTCCGCCGGTTTCACGTTCCCCGACGGCAATGGCCGATAGAACATCCAGGCTTCCTGGCGCAACGCGCCGGCGCGCTCCGCCGTGATCCGGACACGGCGCTTGCTGACCGGGTCGAATTCCCGGTAGCGCCCGAACCGTCCCGGCAGCAGCGCTACCGGCCGGCCGTCCCCGGCCCGGAATGCCAGCATGGCGTTGCTGTCGCCGCGCCACCAGTCGTCCTCGGCCGTGAAGCGCACGCGCCGGGCGCGCACGCCCGACGCATCGAGAATGTCGACGAGGCCGACCGGAGAATCGGAAGGTCCCGAGCGCACCGGAAATTTGAAATCGATTCCTTCGCGGCGGCCGATGACCCGCAGGGCATCCGCCAGCGCCGTATCCTCGACATCGGCGCCCCGGTCGATCGGCAGGTCGTAGATATTGAAGAGCCGCTGCCGCGCGGCTTTTTCGGCCGTCCGGCGGCTGGTTGTCCGCGCGCGTTCGAGATTTGCCTCGTCGACCACGGCCAGCTGGCGGTTGAGGCGTTCCAGCGTGAAGGCCACCGCGTGAAACGTGGCGAGCGCCGGCAGCAGCCTGCCTTGCTGCGCCAGCGTTTCGGTCGATTTGCCCGAAAGCGTCGTCTCGTCGAACAGGGTGAGCCAGCTTGTCCGCGTCAGCGGTATCTCCGGTTCGTGCAGGCCGCCTGCCTCGGCAAGTTCCGCCTGGTCGACAATGTCCATGCACAGGCTTGCGCCGCGCGGCGGTTCGGATACCCAGACCACACCGCGCCGTACCGACAGGGTGCACGGAGCCAGGGTTTGCGTCTGGCCGGGTTCGGCCAGTGCGGTCGGACGCGGAAGGCGGGTTGCGAAGCGCGAAAGCGTGTCGGTAATGGCGGTCAGCCAGGTATCGGTCTGTTCCGCGAGTTCCGCCGGATCGACCTCGGACAGCAGGGAGGCCGGCAGGCGTTTCAAAAGGGTGCCGGGCGATCCCTTGGCAATCAGGCTGAGCGTCGTGTCTTCCTCGTTGTTGCGCCGGTCAGGGGCGACGCCCGGCAGCAGCCGGCCCGCTTCGCGCCGCAACAAATGCTGCGGCGCAGCCTGCTCCACCCCGTCCTTGAATTCGACCAGGAACAGATTGACGGCGCCCCGGTCGATGAACCAGACGCTGTCCGGATCGTCGAGCGCGACCGGCAGGTTGCCGGCGCAGGGCACGGATGTGCCGGCGCGAACGGCGAGTTCGTCTATCGGGGTGTATTCGGACCCGGTGTCCGGCATCAGCCCGACCTGACCAGCTTTGAATACGGACCGTCCCGGTCGGCGATCAGCGTGTCGTGGGTGCCGCGCTGCACTTCGGCGCCGTTGTCGAGCACGATGATTTCGTCGCAATCCCGGACGGTGCTGAGCCGATGCGCCACGATCAAACAGGTGACCCCGCGGCGGCGCAGGGCCTCATCGACATACTCCTCCGTCGCCGCATCGAGGGCGCTGGTCGCCTCGTCCAGAATGAGCACGGTCGGATTGCCCACCAGCGCACGGGCGATTTCCAGCCGTTGCCGCTGGCCGCCGCTGAAATTCGCCCCGCCCTCCTCGACATGCGTCGCATATCCCTGCGGCCTGAGCAGGATTTCGTCATGGATGCAGGCATCCCGCGCCGCGGCGAAGATGGCTTCGTCCGGAACGGCCGGGTTCCACAGGGTAATGTTGTCGCGCAGCGACGCGAAGAAGAGCACGCTCTCCTGAGCCACCATGGAAACGGACCGCCGCAGCACTTCCTCGGGAATTTGGTCCCGCAGATGGCCATCGAACAGGATTTCGCCCGACCAGGGCCGATAGACCCCGGAAACCAGATGCGCCAGGGTCGACTTGCCGGAACCGCTGGGACCGACCACGGCAACCCGCTGCCCCGGCCTGATGACGAGGTTGAAGTCCTTTATCAGGGGCGGCCGGCTCCTGTTGAAACCGAAGGTGACGTCCCGCAATTCGAGCTGGCCGGCAAGCTGGAGCCGGCCCTTGAACGTGGGAATCGACTCCGCTTCCGGATTCCGGCGGGCGAAAACGGGATCTTCGTCGGCTTTGGAGATGTCCTCGAGCCGCTGCAAATCCGTTTCGAGCGCCTGGCGCTTGTCGGTGAACTCCAGAAAGCGCCCGATCGGCGCCAGAAACATCTCCGCGAGGATATAGAAGGCGACGAGCGTTCCGAGGGTCATGTCCCCGGCCATGACCAGGCTTCCCCCGACGGCCAGGATCGCCGCGCTCCGAAGCGCCGCGATCAGGCCCGGCAGCGCGGTATTGACGGAGACCGGCTTGGAATAAAGCTGCCGCGCCCGCAATTCGCGTGCCTGCTGACCGCTCCAGCGCGAAAAGAACCGGTCGTCCGATCCCGTCATGCGCAGGTTGTCCGCATGACTCAACATCTGCATGCCGAAGCCGATCAGCAATCCCTGTTCGCGCCGCATCGCCTGGCTTCGAACGGCCCGGAAGGCGTTGAGAAAGCGGGCCAGCATGCCGTGCAGAAGGGCCAGCAGCAGCACAATCAGGGTGAGCAGGATATCGTAGACCAGCATCGCGACGAGCAGCACGACGCTCATCGCCATATCGATAAGGAGCACGAGAAACCGGTCCGTCAGATTCTTCGCGATCCTGTCGATGGACGAGACCCGGTCGGTCAGATCGCCGACCAGCCGGTGCTCGAAAAACTCGATCGGCAACCGCAGCAGCCGCGACACGCTCCGGTTGTAGCCGCTCACCGAAATCCGGACAGCCAGGCGCTTCAGGAACCGGTGCTTGAGCACAAACAGGACGTATACCAGGACCCCGCCGCCGAGCAGGGCCGCCACCAGCCCGCCCCAGGGCGCGCGGTTTTCCAGAACGCCGTCCACGAAAATGTGAAGAGACGCGGGGACGATAAGACTCAGCACCGTCAGCATGAGCCCGCAGGCAATCACCCCGGTAAGCACACTCCACGTTCCGGCGAGCAGGGCGCTTAATTGCTCGAACAGGCTCTTCCGCTCACCGCCGGGTTCGAAATCGGGACCGCGCTTGAAGCACAGCGCAATGCCGCTGTACCCCTTGTCGAACTCTTCGGCGGAGAGCTTTCGTCTGCCGGTGGACGGATCGTTGAGAAAGAAATTCCGGCTGTCGTAGCCTTCGAGAACGACGAAATGGCTGAATTGCCAGAACAGGATCAGGGGAAGCTGCAGCTTTTTCAGTCGATCGGTGCGCATGCTGAGCCCGTTGCATTCCAGACCGTAATGTCTGGAGGCGCGCACGATACTCGCAGCGCTGCTGCCGTCCCGGCTCACCTCGCATTTCTCGCGCAATTCGGTAAGCGGCACCCAGCGGCCGAAGTAAGCCAGTATGCTGCCGAGACATGCGGCGCCGCATTCGGACGCATGCATCTGCAACGTTATCGGCGTAACAACCTTTTGTTCCGGGAAGTCCGTTGCAGCCTTATCGCTCGTCCCTTTGGCGGCGCCCTGCGCCATATTACGGCCGCCTTGTCCGCAAGAGCGTAACGGGAGACTGTCTGCCGAGTTCGACCGTAATCCGGCATTTCCTGCCCGCAAGGGACGCGATATCGAGGCCTTTCCCGAGCGCGACAACGATCCGGTGCGCCGATACCGGCTCGAACGCCGCCAGCCCCCCGGACGAGGGGATAGCGGAAATTGCCGCGATCTCTCCGTCGAACGTTTCCGCGTCTCCGTCTGCCGTCTCCAGCTCTATCGCTGCCGGCATTCCGGCCCCGATCTGCAGCGCGGCACTTCTCTCGATCCAGACGACCGCCCGCACGGACCCTGCGCCATCGGGCAGGCTTTGGGCAGGCTGCGCCAGGACGCCTTCCAGCGTCGCGGTGCGGGCTACGCTGCCGAGGAAGAGCCATGCCGCGAGGATAACCGATAACAGAGCGATGCCGACGACTAGCAGACGCTCCCGCGGTGTGGAAATTGTCAGCAGCCTGTCGAGTTGTTCGCGTTCTTCTTTTGCTTCGGCGACAGTATTATGAAACGAGCTAAATGGATTGTTGAACACGACCGCACGAAGCCTTCTTATAAAGATCGGACAAGGACACGGAATTTCTCGGCCGGCTTGAGCGAAGATTGGCGGAATGATATGCAATTATGCCGGGGGAAGGTCAAGTATTCCAGAAGCCGGAGCACCTTGTCGGGTATGCTTCGGCCGGGGCTTGCGGCGGGTTTTTGCAGACCCGCCGTCCCGGCCGGGCGCCTTTTCCGGCGCGTCCCGGACTTCTCCTTCCCCGGCGAACCGGGATACAATGCACGATCTTCGACACGGAACCTGCGCCGATGCCCTCTGACCGCGAAATCGCCGGGAAACGTCTGACCGGCCAAGGCAGCACGAAGGGGTTTCCAGGCCCGCGGGACGCGTTGTTCGGCGTTCTGTTTCTGGCGCTCGCGTGCCTCTGCCTGCCGATTGCCCCTGCCCTCGCCCAGAGCGAAACGCCGGAGGACAAGGGCCTGAGAATTGCGCGCGAAACCAGCGCCCGCAACGACGGTTTCGGAGATTTTACCGCCGGATTGACGATGGTGCTGCGCGACCGGCACGGCCGGGAAAGCGTCCGCAAGATGCGCTTCAAGGTGCTGGAGGTGCCGGGGGACGGCGACAAGAGCCTGTTCGTTTTCGATCAGCCGCCGGCCGTGCGGGGAACCGCCCTCCTGACTCACGGCCACATCAACACCCAGGACGACCAGTGGCTGTTTCTGCCGGCCCTGAAAAGGGTAAAGCGCATCAACGCTTCGCGGCGCTCAGGGTCGTTCATGGGCAGCGAGTTTTCCTATGAGGACATGAGCACTCCGGAGGTGGAGGAATACACCTACAAATATCTTCGCGACGAGCCCTGCGGCAAACTCGTGTGCACCGTGATCGAGCAGGTTCCCCTGGATGAGGAATCCGGATACAGCCGCAAGGTCCTTTGGCAGGACACGGGCGAACTTCGAACCTGGAAGATGGAGCTTTACGACCGGAAGGGTTCGCACCTCAAGACGCTCACTTTTGCAAACTACCGGCAGTATCTGGACCGGTACTGGCGGGCAACGGAACAGACGATGGAGAACCATCTGACCGGTGCGAGCACGGTACTCAAATGGACGGGGTTCCGGTTTCGCACCGATCTGGACCACAGCGAGTTCACCCAGACGGCGCTCCGGCGCGTACGCTGATGCAATCCGGCGGCGCGATTGGGGCCCCCACATTCATGGCCCCCACATTCATGGCTGGCGCGTTCACGGCTGGCGCAAAACGGTCCGGGGCCGGCGCTTTGCCGGGATTTTTGCGGCGATGCCGGGATTGAGGTAGCCTGCCGTATCCATGGCCCGTCCGGATTTCCCGGCGATGGGCAACCGATCGACAGTTCCGGAAGTCGTGCACAGTGATACTGCCGGGCGCAAAATCGTTGCGGAGGATCGCGGTCGTCGGGCGGGGAACCGCCGGGTCCCTGGCAGCCGCCAGCGCAGCGAAGCTTCTGCCCGGCGACGACCTCGAACTGCACCACATCTACGATTCGCGCATCCCGGTCATCGGGGTGGGCGAAGGCAGTTGGCCGAGCCTGGTCCAGGAATTGCACAAGCTGACGGACCTGCCCCACGAAACCGTCCAGCAGCGCCTGAAAGGAACGCGCAAATACGGCGTCGCCTTCGAGGGATGGGGCCGGCGCAACCGGGACTTCACCCACTTCTTCACGCCGCAGCAGGTGTCCTACGCCTACCATCTGTCCGCCGACCTCCTGGCGGAGCTGCTGCACGAAAGCACGCGCGCGCGCCATATCGACGCCGAAGTGCTCGATATCTCCAGGGTGGAGGGCGGCGCGCAGGTGGAGTTCAGGGACCTGCCGCCGGAACGCTACGACCTAGTCTTCGATGCGCGCGGGTTTCCGAAGGAACTCCATCCCGAGCAGCACATCGACATTTCTTTCATCCCCACCAATACCGCCGTCATCCGCCGCTGTCCGGCGGTTATCGGGGAGGACGGGGACGGGCCGGTCCTGCAGCATACCTACACCCGCGCCGTGGCGCGTCCGCACGGCTGGATCTTCGTCATTCCGCTGACGGTGCACACGTCCTACGGCTACATCTTCAACCGCGATATGTCCGACCTTGCCGACGTCGAAACGGACTTCAGCGAATTCCTCGAAGCCGACGGCGTATCGGAATTCGAGCAGCGCGCCGTCATTCCATTCCCCAATTTCGTGCACCGCCGGATCTTCGACGGCGCGGTGGCCCGGGTCGGCAATGCAGCGGCCTTCATGGAGCCCCTCGAGGCGACGGCGATCGTATCCGCCCAGTTGCAGATCGGCATGATTCTCCACATGCGTCTCAACCGGCCGGTGGAGAATCTCGAGCGCGACGCGCCGACGGTAAACCGGTTTCTCATCGACACCATACTCCGCTACGGCCTGTTCGTCGGCTGGCACTATTCCTGCGGCTCCCGGTACGACAGCAGGTTCTGGCGCCACGCCCGCGAGCGGGTCTGGCCCCGGCACCGCAAGGCCGCCGCCCCCGAGGCGGTGGATTGCGCCGCGCTCGCCAGGTTCGACGAAATGATCGAACTGCTGAACCGGCCGGTCATCGACCAGGAGGACTGGAACCGGATGTGCGCCGTGCCCCTCACCAGCTACGCCCAGATGTCCCAGAATCTCGGCTGCTAGAGCGGGGCGGGCCGGGCGGCCGGGCGAGATCCGCCGGGGCGGCTTTCAAAATATTGCCTTTTTTCGATAATAGTCCTTGACAATGCGTATTTTGTTCTTTATATGTGCCATATCAACGCTCGAAATGCGCCCCCTCCGTTATCCTTCCCCCGCTTCAGCGGGGGAAGTCCCGGAGCGGAGAGGATGGGGGTGTCCATCCGACCGCCCGTCGGTTGCCCGCCGCCGGAGCATGATGGGAATACTTCCTCTCTGAAGTGTAAAAAATATAGATACAGACCGGTCTGTCTAATTCAGCTTGGGCCCGGAGAAATGGCGGAAAATTGCGAAAACAGCGACGGCGAAGAAAGAGATTCTGGAACGATCGATCAAAAAACACAGGCCGGCGCGCGCCGGCGCCTCCCCCATCCGTCATTTCGACCGGAACCCCGGCCCGACATGACGGAACCCGACACATCCTGACATTTCATGACATTTCATGACACATCGCACACTCTCTCCCTCCCGTCCCTTCGGCTACGCTCAGGGCAGGCTATTTCGACCGGAGCCCCGGCCCCCGGCCGGGGCGGAGAAGCCTGCCCTGAGCGAAGCCGAAGGGGAGAAACCCGATCGGCGCGCCCCCGGAAAACAGCGGCGACGCCACAGGCTCCGGCGTTCGGCCGGCCTCCGTCGCCGGCCGGATTTCTCCGCTACGCGGCTGACGCCGCGCCGGTCGGAATGACGGAAGGGGTGGCGCACGGCATGGACCGGCGGGCGGTCCCGGACATGACGATTCATGACATTTCATGACATACCGCGACATCCGCGGGCGCCTGCCGGCTTCCCGGGCGGTCCGCCCGCTCTTCCGCGCCCGGCGGTGCGGCATTTTCCGGGGCGCGGCGGGCGGCGGAATCGGCCTTCGCGGCTTGACAGGGGCGGGCGGCAACTTTACGTCCCGGCTGCCCGGTCGAACGGCCCCGCCGCTCGGCCAACTTTTTTTGTCCGCCTCTTTCGTCCGGGCCGCCCGGCGGCGCCTGTGTCCCCGGATGTGTCCCAGGAACGGTTTCGAGCCATGCATGCAGTCATTCGCACCGGCGGCAAGCAGTACCGCGTGGCGGCGCAGGACGTCATCCGGATCGAGAAGATCGCCGGCGAGGAGGGCGACGCCGTCCTGTTCGACGAGGTGCTCGCTGTCGGCAGCGAGCTGGGCGCGCCCCTGGTGAGCGGCGCCAGCGTCGCCGGCCGCGTGATCGCCCAGATGCGCGACGACAAGATTATCGTCTTCAAGAAAAAGCGCCGGCAGAACTACCGCCGCAAGCAGGGCCACCGCCAGGCCCGGACGATCGTGCGGATCGAGGAAATCCTGACCGGCGGCAAGAAGCCGGCGGCGGCGAAGAAGAGCGACGCCAAAGCCCCGGAACCGAAGGCCGAGCCGAAAGCGGAACCGAAGGCCGAAGCGCCGCCGAAGGCAAAGGCGGAGGCACCGCCGAAAGACGCGGCGCCGGCGTTCGAGCGGCCCGAAGGCGCGCCGGACGACCTGAAGAAGCTGCCCGGCGTCGGCCCGGCGACCGAGAAGAAGCTGAACGCGCTGGGCCTGGCAACCTATGCGCAGATCGCGGCCCTTACCGCGGAAGAAATCGAGGCGGTCGATACCGCCCTCAAGCTGAAGGGCAAGATCGAAGCGGACGGCTGGCCGTCCCTGGCGAAGGAACTGGCCCAAGAGTCTCAGGGCGACGGCTGAGCCCGGGCCCGGCAAGGCAGGAGCACGACACCATGGCCCACAAAAAAGCAGGCGGCAGCTCGCGCAACGGCCGCGATTCGGCCGGCCGCCGGCTCGGCGTCAAGAAGTTCGGCGGCGAGAAGGTCATTCCGGGCAACATCATCGTCCGCCAGCGCGGCACGAAATTCCATCCCGGCGACAATGTCGGCATCGGCAACGACCACACGCTGTTCGCGACGGCCGAAGGCCATGTCAGATTCTTCCGCAAGGCCGGCAACCGCACTTTCGTGACTGTGGAACCGGGCGTGACGGTGGAACCGGGCGTAAGCGCGGAGCCCGGCGCGGCCTGACCGGACGGCGCGCCCCGCCGCGGGACCCGGAACGAGGCCCCGAAACGCGGAAGAGCGGGAGCCCGGCGCGGCTCCCGTTTTGCGTTGCGTCCGGCAAACCGGCAGAGAGCCGCCGAACGATGGCCGCCATACCGCATCTCGACATGGCCGGCGCCGGCACCCCGGCCGGCCTCCGGCGCTTCGCCGCCGGAATGGCTGCGGCCTACCGCGATGTCGGCTTCGCCTATGTCGCCGGCCACGGCATCCCGGAAGGCGTCGTCGGGGCGCTGTTCGACGCCTCGCGCCGCTTTCACGCCCTGCCGCAGGCCGCGAAGGACGCCGTCGCGATCGACCGCCACCACCGCGGCTATATCGCGTCCGGGACGGCGACCGACCGGGCCTCCAGCGTCGAAGCCGCGACCCGGCCGAACCTGAGCGAATCCTTCATCAAGCTGTCCGACCCGCCGCCGCGCCGCAGCGGGACGGTCTGGCCGCTCGACGGGCCCAACCGGTGGCCGGACCTGCCCGGCTTTCGCGAGGTCGTGGCGGCGTTCGAGGCCGCCGCCGAGCCGGTCGCCCGGCGGCTGGTGCAGGCGATGGCCGTGGGGCTGGGAGCCGATCCGGCGCAACTACTGGCGCTGTTCGATCCGCCGACCGTCTGGCTGCGCCTGCTGCGCTATCCGCCCCGCCCGGCCGACGCGCCGGCCGGGCAGTACGGCAGCGCGCCGCATACCGATTTCGGCTGCCTTACCCTGCTCGCCCAGGACGATGCCGGCGGGCTGGAGGTGCGCGCCGCGGATGGCGCGTGGATCGCCGCCCCGCCGGTCGAGGGCGCCTTGCTGGTCAACACGGGCGATCTCGTGCCGGTGTGGAGCGGCGGGCGCTGGCGTTCGACGCCGCACCGGGTGGTCAACCCGCGGGCGCGCGATCGCTATTCGATCGCGTATTTCTACGATCCCGGCCTCGACGCCGTCATCGCGCCGCTCGACGGCGCCGCCCGGATCGCGTCGGATTCCGCATCCTTTCGTTTCGGCGACCATGTCATGGCGCAGCTCGACTCCACCTACGCCTACCGGCGGGACGGCGCAGCGAAACATTCCGTTCGATCTGGGACCGGGCCGGGCAAGGCGCCGGCTTCCCCGGCTGGCTAGGCCGCGCCGGCCATGAAGCGGTCGAGACGCTGCACCAGGGCGGCCTTCTCGGCTTCGGCGGCGAAAGAGCCGAGAAAGGCATTGCGCATGAGGGTGGCGATTTCCGCCCGGCTGTAGCCGCCTTGCGCCTGCACGGCGCGCAGCAGGTTCGTAAGATAGCCGCTGGCGAACAGGGCCGGATCGTCGGTGTTGACCGTGACCCGGACCCCGGCGTCGAACAGCTGGCGCAGGCGGCGCAGCCGGCGCGGGCCGGGATCGCCGGGCCGCCAGGTCGGGCAGACGGTGAGGCAGATTTCGCGCTCGATCAGGGTGTCGACGACGCGGGGGTCCTCGACCGCATTGACGCCGTGGTCGATGCGCTCCAGGCGCAGCAGGTCCAGGCATTGCCGGATATGGTCGATGGAATTCTCCTGGTCGACGTCGCAATGGGCGGTCAGGCGGTAGCCCTCGGCGCGCGCGCGCTCGAACAGGGCGGCGAACTTGCGCGGCGGGTTGCCCCGTTCGGCCGAATCCAGCCCGAAGCCGGCGATCCGCTCGCGCCACGGCTTCAGGATATCGAACAGTGGCCAGGCTTCCTCCAACGGCCGGTCCCGGTTGACGCACAGGATCAGGTTGGCGGACACGCCCCAATCGCGCCGCGCTTCGTCGACCGCCGCCAGGGTCCCGCCCATGAAGGCCCCAGCCGCGACGCCGCGCGCCAGATGGGGCTGCGGATCGAACGAGAGCTCGGCATAGATCGTATTCTCGTCCCGGCAGCGCCGCAGATAGGCCGCCGCGAGGTCGTAGAAATCCCGCTCCGTGCGCAGCACCTCCATCCCTTCGTAGTAGATGGCTAGGAATTCCTCGAGGCTGGCATAGTCGTAGCCTTGGGTTTCGGCCGCCGGATCGACGTCCGGCACCGGCAAACCGTTGCGCCGGGCGAGTTTTACCCGCAGCGCGGGGCCGAGCGTCCCCTCGATATGCAGGTGCAACTCCGCCTTCGGGATCGCGGCAATGAAATCGTCCGGCATGCCCGGCCTACCGGTCCGCGAAGACGCCGAGGCCGACCGTGCGCTCGACCAGCAGGAAAAAGGCCAGGGTGATGACGATCATCAGCGAGGAGACCGCGGCCGGGGTCGGGTCGGGCAGATATTCGATATGCGACATGAGCTCGACCGGCAGGGTGCGCGCCTCCCGGGCCGACAGGAAGGCCGAGATCGTCACGTCGTTGAAAGAGAAGGTGAAGGCGATGATGGCGCCGGCGACGATGCCGGGCACGATCAGCGGAAAGACGATCAGCCAGAAGGCGCTCCAGCGCGTCGCGCCGAGGCTCTGCGCCGCCTCTTCGAGGGAGATGTCGCTGCCGGCCATGCTCGACCAGACCGAGCGCAGGGTGAACGGCGTCGTGACCATGGTGTGGCCGATGATCAGGTTGAGCAGCCCGGCGTCCTGGGTCTCGATCAGGACCGAGACGTTGAGCAGGGCGAAGCCGACAACGACGCCGGGAATGATGAGCGGGCTGAGTACGGCGTATTCGAACGCGCCGCGCCCGTAGAAGCGGTGCCGCGCCAGCACCCGGGCGGCGGCGATGCCGAGGGCCACGGCGATCGCCGTCGATACGACCGCGATGACGACGCTGTTCCAGAAGGTCGACCAGACCCATTCGGACTCGAAGGCCGAGAGGTACCAGCGCACCGACCAGCCAGGCGGGGGGAAGGTCAGGTAGGTCGAACTGGTGAAGGACGAGGCCAGCGTCACGACGATCGGCGCAACCAGGAAGACCAGCCAGAAGACCGCCATCGCCGTGACGAGGCCGCGGCCGGAGCGCAGGAACAGGCTACCCATAGCTGCGCATCCCCCGGCTGGAGACGAAGCGGTGCACCGTGACGAACAGGATGCCGAGAACCAGCAGGACGATGCCGATCGACGCCGCCAGCCGCCAGTCGAACAGGGTGAAGGCGTAATCGTAGAGCAGCGTCGTCAGGATCGGGGTGCGGCCGCCGCCGAGCAGGAACGGCGTGGCGAAGGCGGTCATCGCCAGGCTGAACACGAGCAGCGTGCCGGTGAGCAGACCCGGCAGGGTGAGCGGGATGACGATGCGCCAGAACACGCTGACCGGCGATGCGCCCAGGCTCTCCGCGGCGTGCCGGAGATTGGGATCGATGCGCTGCAGCACGGCGAGCAGCGACAGAATCATGTAGGGCATCAGCAGATGGGTTTCGCCGACGATGATGCCGATCTCGTTCTGGACCAGCGCAATCGGCCGGTCGATGAGGCCCAGCGCGATCAACCCCTTGTTGGCGAGCCCGGAATCGCCGAGCAGGACTGTCCAGCCGAAGGCCCGGACCACGGCCGAAATCAGGAAGGGAAAGATCACGACCGCGAGCAGCAGGCCGCGCCAGCGCGGGCCGCAACGCGCGATGAACAGCGCCACGGGATACCCCGCCAGCATGCAGATCACGGTGACGATCAGGCTGATCCGGATCGTGCGGTTCAGCGCCTGCTGGCCGACCTTGCTGTCGAACACGCCGAGGACATTGGTGAAGTCCGGCCAGGCGCCGGTTTCGGCCGCCGGCTCGAGACCCTTGACCAGCAGCATGACGCAGGGCGCCACGATAAACACAGCGAACGCCAGAAGAACCGGCGTTGCGAGGCTGGCGGGAAAACGGGAACCGCGGCCCCAGGCGCGCCCGACGCTCACGGATACGCGCTCACGGGTATACGCTCACGGCCGGTCCCCGGACCGGTCCGGCGGCGCTTCCGGCCGCAGCAGCTTGATCGATTCGGGCGGCAGACGAAGCCGGACCCTGTCGCCTATGGCGAAGTCCTGCTGCGCCGTCACGATCAGCGGCGCGGGCAGATCGGGGCAATCGACCTGATAGACGACGGCGGAGCCGACATAGGTGAATTCGCGCACCGCTCCGTCCAGAAAATTCGGCTCTTCGGCCGCGCCGGCGCCCTCGCTTCGCCGCATCGCGATGTCGCCCGAACGGATGCCGAGCACGACGGCACTGCCCGGTGCGCGGTCCGCTGCGGCCCGAAGCACCGCCGCGCCGTCGTCGACCGAAACGGCAACCGGCTCATCGGGCCCGGCGGCGGCGCCAACCGTTCCCGGAAACAGGTTCTCGATGCCGAGGAAGTCGGCGACATAAGCGGATTCCGGCTGTTCCCAGATCGCTTTCGGCGCCGCCGCGCCGGCGACCGTGCCGAGATTCATGACGACGATCTGGTCGGAAAGCGTGAGCGCCTCCTCCTGGTCGTGGGTGACGAAGATCGAGGTCACGCCGGTCTCGCGCTGGATTCGTTTCAATTCGAAGCGCATCTCGGCGCGCAGCTTGGCGTCGAGATTGGACAGCGGCTCGTCGAGCAGCAACACTTCCGGCCGGATCACCAGCGCGCGCGCCAGCGCCACCCGCTGTTGCTGGCCGCCGGAAAGCTGGCGCGGATAACGCTGGGCGAGATCAGGCAGGCCGACCAGGTCGATCACCTCGGCGACACGCTCGGCGGTCTCGCCGCGCGGCACCTTGCGCCGCCGCAGGCCGAAGGCGACGTTGTCGAACACCGTCATGAAGGGGAACAGGGCGTAATTCTGGAAGACGACGCCGAGATTGCGCCGCCAGGGCGGCAGGTCGTCGACCGGCCTGCCGCCGATGCGCACCTCGCCCTCGTCGAGCGCCGCGAAGCCGGCGATCAGGCGCAACGTCGTCGTCTTGCCGCAGCCGCTGGGGCCGAGCAGGCTGGTGAAGCTGCCGGCCGGGGCGGTGAAGCTGACCCGCTTCACCGCCCACAGTTCGTCATACCGTTTCGATACGCCGGAAACCTCGACGTCGGACATCGCGCGATCCCGGTACGGGCGCCGGCGCGGATCGAAACGGCGTCAGGCGAGGCCTAAGGCCTATTTGGCGACGATCTCCTCCTGGAACCGCTTCAGCCAGTCGCCGAGCCTCGCCGCAATCTTGGTCGCGTCGTAATGGTGCATCCGGGAGATCTGGTCCGGCGTCACCATGTTGTAGACGGTTCCCGACGGGATCGGCACCGACTTGTTGACCGGCGAATCGCCGGCTTCCTTGGCGATCCGCGCCTGGTGCTCCGCCGACAGGTAGAAGTTCAGGAACTGCTCGGCGACCGCCTTGTTCTTGCTCGCCTTCGTGATGCAGGCGAGGTTGACAACTCCGACGCCGCCGTCCTTCGGCCATGCGAAGCTCAGCGGCACCTTCGGATCCTTCCGGACGAAGATATTGAGCATCGGCGCGATCGAGGCGTCGCCCTGGTTGATCGCCTTCAGGATCTCGAAGATGCGGAACAGCTGCACCCTGTCCTTGATCGTCGCCAGTTTGGCCATGCCCTTGCCGATATCGTCGATGCCGCCGCCGTGCAGTTCGGCGAGGCGGGTCATGACCAGCGGCGAATAGGACTGGCTGAGCACCGGATAGCCGGGCCGGCCTTTCAGGTCCTTACGGAACAGGTCGTTCCACGAGGTCGGCGGCGATTTGAAATGGTCCTTGTTGTAGGCGAGGCCGACGCCGAGCACCGTGATCGCCGGGCACATGCCGCCGCCCAGCGGGTCCTTGGCGAAATCGTAGAGCTGCCCGATGTTGGGGACGTTCGCCTTGTCGACCGGCGCCAGGATGCCCTCGTCGCGCAGGATCGCCATCTGGTGCACGGTCAGGAAGACGACGTCGGTGCCCTTGCCCTTCGTGGCCTTCACCTTGGACAGGCGCACCGCCGAGCGGCCGCCGTCGACTACCACCTTATGGCCGGTCGCCTTCTCGAACGGCTCTGCGGCATGCTTCTTCCACTTCGCGCCGTAGCCGCCGCCCCAGACCGATACGGTGATGGTGGCCGCCTGGGTCGCGGCCGCACCGATAACCAGGCCCGCTGCTGTCACGGCAAGGGACCGCGCCCCGCTCCGTACCCAACGGCCGATCCTTTCGTCATTCCCGATCATGCTTCCCTCCTCATCGTTTGTACCGGCCCGAAGCCGATGCGTTACCGGCGCCATTCAATCGCAGCGGGCAGAGAATATCCAGCAGAGTTTGAGGCGACGGCCCCGGCCGCCCGTCAAATGGCGGACCGGCTGCAGCGATCCCGGAAGAAATCCGACGAGCAGGACGCACAGACGGTGCTTCGGAGAATCCCGATATGGTACGATCGCCCGACCGGATCGATCGGAGACCGGGCCATGCCGCGCCTGTTACCCCTCGCCTGTGCCGCGTTAGCGGCTCTGCTGCTTCCCGCCACGGCCCTGGCCGACGCCATCGACGGACACTGGTGCCACGAGGACGGGCGCCGGATGACCATCGACGGGCCGGCCATCGTCACGCCCGGCGGCACGGCGATGACCGGCGACTACGACCGGCACGGCTTCGTCTATGTCATCCCGCCGGGCGAGCCGGGCGCCGGCAAGCGCGTCACCATGCAGCTGATCGACGAGTATACGGTGATCCTGAGGACCGGCCCCGATTCGGCGAAAGCCGTCGAGCAGGTCTGGAAGCGCTGCGCGAAACCGATGGCGTAGCCGGCGTCGGGGCTCAGGCTGCCGCCTTCATGTTGCGGCGCGGCAGCACGATGTCGAACCGCGCGCGGATCGCGGCGTCGACCGGCTCGGGGAGGTGGTCCGGGAAGACCGTGGCGAGGATGCGGCGCTTCTCCGCCAGCGCCTTTTCCACCAGGTCCGGCCTGCCCTGCTCCACCCACTCCTTCGGGCTGCTGCGGTCGCCGACCTCGGGATAGACATATTCGGACTGCATCAGCGACAGGGTCTGCGGATGGCCGAGATAATGGCCCGGCCCCTCGAGGCAGACGCTGCGGATGGCTTCCAACGACAGGGTCTCGTCGGTGACCTCGATGCCGCGCACGCAGCGCAGACACTGGCCGATCATGTCGTTGTCGATCAGCAGGCTCTCATGGCAGAAGCTGAGCAGCGAGGCGTGCATGCCGACGCTCTCGTAGACCAGGTTGAGGCCCGACAGGCCGGCCATCGCGTTGGCGACGCCGCGCTCGTAGCCGGCCTGCATGTCCGGCGCCTTGCTGTCGGACATGGCGCAGGCCGAGCCGCCGGGCAGGTCGTAGAAGCGCGCCATCTGCCCACAGGCGGCGGTGAGCAGCGCCTGTTCGCCCGAGCCGCCGGACATGGCGCCGGTGCGCAGGTCCGAAACGAAGGGCCAGGTGCCGAAGATCGCCGGATGGCCGGGCTTCATGGCGTTGACGTAGACCAGCCCGGCCAGGCACTCGGCGGTCGCCTGGGTCACCGCCCCGGCGAGCGCGGCCGGCGCCGTCGCCCCGGCCTGCCCGGCGGACAGCAGCAGGACCGGCATGCCGCCCGCGATCGCGGTTTCCATCACCCGGCAGGATTCGGTGGCGAATTTCAGCGGCGGAACGACGAAGCAGTTGCTGTTGGACACGAAGGGCCGCGCCCGCCAGGCCGCTTCCGAACCGGCGACCATATGGAGCATGTCCAGCCCCATTTGCGTCCGTTCCGGCGACGTGAAGGACGTGCCGATATGCTTTGTCGTCCCGGCGACCGAGGCATAGAGCGTGTTGACGTCGAGGTCGGTCGGGTCCTCGGTGTCGCGGGTCGTGAGCGGCCGCTGGAAGAAATGGATATTGTCCAGCACTTCGACCATGCGGGCGGCGTCGTAGAGATCCTGCACCGTCGGGTCGCGGTTTACCCGCTCCTCGACATCGTAGACATGGACCGCCGCGCCCGCGGTGCCATAGTGCACGCGGCTGCCGCCGGGCCGTATATCGTGTTTCGGGTCCTGGCCGTGCAGGGTGATATCCCGCGCCGCCTTTGCCAGCATGTCCTCGACCAGGGCGGGCGAAAATCGCAGCCGCCCGTCGCTGCCCTGGACCGCGCCGGCGGCGGTCATGACCTCCACGCCGCTCTCCGGCGCATCGGCGAGGCCGATTTCCTCAAGAATTTTCAGGGCCGCCCGGTGGATACGTTCGACCTCGGCGTCGGTCAGCGCCTTGTAGCGCCCGCCCTCCAGGCCCGGCCGGACCGGCCGGATATCTTCGGCCAGCGGCGCAGCGCGCAAGGCCCGCCTCGCCTCGCGACCGCCGGAACGGCGCCCCACCCGCCCCTTCGTTTCAGGATCAAGGGACATGGCCCGTCTCCCCGAATTGCCGGCGGCGGCGCCGCCTACATCCGCACCCGTTCGGACGCCGGATCGTACATCGGTTTGAGCGACACGTCAGCGGCGATGCGGGTGCCGGCAATCTCGATCTCGTAGCCGGAGGCGAGCTGCGCCTCGGCGCTCTCGCCGTCCGGGCACGGCACATAGCCGAGGCCGACCGCGCCGCCCAGGGCGTGGCCGTAGTTGCCCGAGGTCAGGTAGCCGACCATCTCGCCGTCGCGCACGACCGGCTCGTTATGAAACAGCAAGGGCTCCGGATCGCGCAGGCGGAACTGCAGCAGGCGGCGGGCAAGGCCCTCGTCGCGCTTCCGCAGGACGGCGTCGCGGCCGAGAAAATCCGGCTTGCGCGTGCGCACGGCGAAGCCGAGGCCGGCCTCCAGCACATGATCCTCGTCGGTGATGTCGTGGCCGAAATGGCGGAAGGCCTTTTCGATCCGGCAGCTGTCCATCATGTGCAGGCCGCACAGTTTCAGGCCGTGCGGCGCCCCCGCCTCTTCCAGGGTCTCGAAGACATGGGCCGCCATGTCGGCGGAAACGTAGAGTTCCCAGCCCAGTTCGCCGACATAGGAGACCCGGTGCGCCCGGGCGAGGCCCATGCCGATCTCGATTTCCCGCACCGTTCCGAAAGGAAACGCCTCGTTCGACAGGTCGGCCGGCGAACAGGCGTTCAGCACGGCGCGGGATTTCGGCCCCATGACGCACAGCACCGCCTCGCCCGCCGTCACGTCGGTGACGACGACATGGGCGTCTTCGGGCGTGTGGCGGCGCAGCCAGGCAAGGTCGCGCTGCACGGTCGCCGCCGGCGTGACGACCAGGAAGGCGGTGTCCGACAGGCGGGCAACCGTCAGATCCGCCTCGATGCCGCCGCGCCCGTTCAGCCATTGGGTGTAGACCAACCGGCCGGGCTCGACCGCGATATCGTTGCCGCAAATCCGGTTGAGCACGGCTTCGGCGTCCCGCCCTTCGACCCGGAGCTTGCCGAAGGAGGTCATGTCGAACAGGCCGACGCCCTCGCGGACCGCCATATGCTCGTCGCGCGAATGGCCGAACCAGTTCTGGCGCTTCCAGCTGTAGCAGTATTCCGGCGTAACGCCTTCGGGCGCGAACCAGTTGGCGCGCTCCCAGCCCGCCGTTTCGCCGAAACAGGCGCCGCGCGCCTTCAGATGCTCGTGCAGCGGCGAGCGGCGGACGCCGCGGGCGCTGGCCGGCTGCCGATAGGGGAAATGATCGGCGTAGAGCAGGCCGAGGGTTTCGCTCACCCGCTGCTTAAGATAGTGGCGGTTCTTCTGGAACGGCTGGACCCGGCGGACATCGACTTCCCACAGGTCGAACGGCGCTTCCCCGTCGGCGATCCACTGGGCGAGCGCCATGCCGGCGCCGCCCGACGAGACGATGCCGATGGAATTGTAGCCCGCGGCGATCCAGTAGCCGCGCAGCTCCGGCGCCTCGCCCAGATAGTAGCGGTCGTCCGGCGTGAAGCTCTCCGGGCCGTTGAAGAAGGTGTGGATGCCGGCCTCGGCGAGCAGCGGCATGCGCGCGACCGCCTGTTCGAGGATCGGTTCGAAATGATCGAAATCCTCGGGCAGCTGGTCGAAGCAGAAATCCTCCGGAATGCCGTCCATGCCCCAGGGCTTGGCGACCGGCTCGAAGGCGCCGAGCAGCATCTTGCCGGCGTCTTCCTTGTAGTAGGCGCATTCGTCGGGCACGCGCAGCACCGGCAAGGCGCCCAGGTCCGGAATCGGCTCGGTCACGATGTAGAAATGCTCGCAGGCATGCAGCGGGATCGTCACGCCGCTCATCGCGCCGAGTTCGCGCGCCCACATGCCGGCGCAGTTGATCACGATGTCGCTGGCGATCTCGCCTCTCTCGATCCCGTCATCGCCGGCGCGCTCCCACGACACGCCGGTGACGCGGCCGTTCGCCTGCGAAACGCCCGTGACTTTGACACCCTCGGCAAGCGCGGCGCCGTTCTGGCGGGCGCCCCTGGCAAGCGCCAGCGCGATGTTCGCCGGATCGCACTGGCCGTCGAGCGGCAGATGTACGGCGCCGGTGACGTCCTCCACGTTTAGATGGGGATAGAGCGCCTTGGCCTCCGAGGGCGTGATTTCGGCGACATCGACATCGAAGGCGCGCGCCAGCGAAGCCTGGCGATAAATCTCCTCCCGGCGCTCTTCGGTCAGGGCGACGGTGAGCGAGCCGTTCTGGCGCATCCCGGTGGCGATGCCGGTCTCCTCTTCGAGCCGGACGTAGAGATCCGCCGAATATTTCGCCAGCCGGGTCAGGTTCTGGCTGGCGCGCAACTGGCCGATCAGGCCGGCAGCATGCCAGGTCGTGCCGCAGGTGAGCTGCTTGCGCTCCAACAGCACGACATCGGTCCAGCCCAATTTCGCAAGATGATAGGCGGCCGAACAGCCGGAGACGCCGCCGCCGATAACGACAGCCCTGGCGTGTTTCGGCAGCGCCGCCATCGCCTAGGCCCTCATCCGTTCGTTGTCCGGATCGTAGAGCGGCCGGTCGGCCTGAACCGCGGCGCGGCGGCGCTCGCCGAAGATTTCGACGTCGAGTTCCGTGCCCTCGACCGCCAGGTCGGCGCGCGCCATGCCCAGCGCGATCGACTTGCCGATCCGGTGGCCCCAGCCGCCGGAGGTGGTTTCGCCGACCTTCTCGTCGCCGTGCCACAGGGTCGACATATAAGGGGCGTCGCAGGCGCCGGCATCGACGATCAAGGTGACGAAGCGTTTGGCCGGGCCTGCCTGGCGCTCGATCTCCATGGCCGCCTTGCCGACGAAATCTTCCTTGCTCCAGCGCACGAACCGGTCGAGCCCGCCTTCGAGGACGGTGTAGTCGGTCGAGAGATCGCCCTTCCAGGCCCGGTAGCCCTTTTCCAGGCGCAGGCTGTTCAGGGCGTACATGCCGAACGGCTTCAGGCCGTACGGCCGGCCGGCTTCCATGACCGCATCGAACACCGGACCGGAATCTTCGGTCTTCGTATGCACCTCCCAGCCCAGTTCGCCGGCGTAGGAGACGCGCAACAGCAGGACCGGCCTGCCGTCGATTTCCGTCATCTGCCGGCTCAACCAGGGCAGGCTCAGGTCCGCATTACACAGGCCGGACAGGATGTCCCTCGTTTTCGGGCCGGTCAGGATCTGGCAATCGTATGCCTCGGTCCGGTTCTCGACGGAAATGTCCGAGCCATCCGGCAGGTGTTTTCCCAGCCATTCCAGATCGTGCCATTCCGCCGCCGCGGCGGTAATCAGGAGCACCCTGTCTTCGGCCTGCCGCACCAGCGACATCTCGGTGACGATCCGGCCGCGTTCGTCCGGAAAATAGCCCAGCCCGATCCGCCCGACCGACGGCATTCGTCCGGCGATCAGGCCGTCGAGCCACGCGACTGCGTCGGCACCGGTCACGAGATAGCGGGAAAAGCCGCACAGGTTGAGAATGCCGGCGGCGTCGCGCACCGCTTCGCATTCCTCGCGGATGCGCGGGAACCAGGGCCCGTCCCGCTCCCAGGTCTGGGTCGCGTCTTCCGAGACATCGTCGCCCGGCAGCGCGAACCAGTTGGCCCGCTCCCAGCCGCCATAGACGCCGAACCGGGCGCCGAGCGCCTTCAGCCGGTCGTGGATCGGCGACAGGCGCTTGTCGCGGCCGGCCGGCCATTCGTGATGCGGGAAGTGGATCGCGTATTCGTGGCCGTAGACCTCCATGCCCTTCTTGTTGGTGTGGTCCTGATCGGCGAAACTCGTGAAGCGGCGCGGGTCGCAGCTCCACATATCCCATTCCGTACCGCCGTCGACGACCCATTCGGCCAGCACCTTGCCGGCGCCGCCGGCCTGGGCGATCCCGAAGGTGAAGACGCAGGCTTCGTAAGCATTGGGCACGCCGGGCATCGGCCCGATCAGCGGGTTGCCGTCCGGCGTGTAGGGGATCGGCCCGTTGATTACCTTGTTGACGCCGGCCGAGCCGAGAATCGGCACCCGGGCCATGGCGTCCTCGATATACCATTCCAGCCGGTCGAGATCGTCCGGGTAGAGCTGGAAGGAGAAATCCTCCGGCATCGGATCGTCCGGCGTCGTCCAGTGGGCCCGGCAGTTGCGTTCGTAGGGCCCGAGATTGAGGCCGAACTTCTCCTGGCGCAGGTAGTAGGAACTGTCGACGTCGCGCAGCAGCGGCAGTTTGCGGCCCTCTCCGGCGCTCCAAGCTTCGAGCTCGGGAATCGGGTCGGTCAGCATGTACTGGTGGGACATGCTGACCATCGGCACGAACCGGCCGAACATCGCCCCGACTTCCTGGGCGCGGTAGCCCGCGGCGTTGACGACGGCTTCGCAACGGATTTCCCCCTGCGGCGTCTCGACGATCCACTCGCCGCCGGCGCGGCGCACGCCCGTGGCCGGGCAGAAGCGGACGATTTTCGCGCCGAGATCGCGCGCGCCCTTGGCGAGCGCCTGGGTCAGCTGGGCCGGATCGATGTCGCCGTCGTAGGGATCGTAGAGGCCGCCGGCCAGATCGTGGGTTTCGAGGAAGGGATAGCGGTCCTTCAGATCCCCGACCGAGACCATGGAAACGTCCATGCCCTGGTAGCGGCCCATGCCGACGACCCGCTCGAATTCCATCATCCGGTTGCGCGAATGGGCCAGGCGCAGCGAGCCGGTGACGTGGTAGTTCATCGGATAATCGACCCGCTCGCCCAGGTCGCGGTACAGCTCGGTCGAGTAGCGCTGCATGTTCATGACCGACCAGCTCGCCGAGAAGGTCGGCACGTTACCGGCGGCATGCCAGGTCGAGCCCGAGGTCAGCTCGTTCTTTTCCAGCAGGACGCAGTCGGTCCAGCCCTTGAGCGCCAGATGGTACAGGCTGGAGGCGCCGACGGCACCGCCGCCGACAATGACAACACGCGCGGTCGTTGGCAGATCGGCCATGGTCGCCTTCCCTCGTCCCTAGCCCAGCACCGAGAAGCTGCTCTCGGGGTTGATCTCGCGCTTGCGGGAGAAAAATCCCACATCCAGCGTCCGCCCGATATAGGGCAAGGTGAATTGCAGCGGGCTGGTATCGTGATCGTTACCGGCTTCGCAATAGTCGATCAGCGCGGCCATCATCTTGCCGGCGATCGCCGCGTTCTTGAACTGGTTTCCGCTCGATCCGCACGCCATGTAGAAGCCCGGCAGGGCCGACTTGTCGTAGATCGGAATCCAGTCGTCGGACACGTCGTACAGGTCGACAACGCCCTTCATGCGGCTGGGAATGCCGAGCGTCGGCAGCCGCTGGGCGTAGCGATAGGCCTGGTGGGTCCACTGGTCGGTGAAGTTCGTGTCGTAATCGTCGGGATCGACCCAGTCCCGCGGGTCGCATTCCGGATCCTCGCTGCCGATCAGGATGTGGTTGCCGTGCTCGGGCCGCGAATAGACGCTGATGTCGCTGTCGGACATGACAAAGCCGTCGGTCTCGAAATCCATGCCGTCCGGCGCGGGGACGTGGACGACTTCCTGTTTCAGCGCGCGGGTCTTGATCGTCATGTCGCCGGTGACGCCGGCCATCTCGTTGAGCTTGTAGGAGGCCGGGCCGCCGACATTGACGACCACCGGCGCGTGAATTTCCGTGCCGTCCGCCAGCCGCACACCGGCAACGCGGCCGCCTCGCTGCAGGATTTCGGCAACGCGGGCGTTGAACCGGAAGGACGCCCCCCTGGCCTCCGCGGCGCGGCGCAGGTTGTGCGAGGCCAGCTGCGGATCGGTGATGTAGCCGGCGGTCGGCCAGAAGACCGCCGCCTTGACCGATCCGCCGGTCGGTTCGCCGAATCCGTCATCGTCCATGCGTTTGGCCGGTGCGTGGCAGGACAGGTCGAATTGCGGCAAACGGCGGAGGATAGCGTCGGCATCCCAATCCTCATAAGGGATATCAAGTTCATCGCAATATTTCTTGTGTTTCTTGAGATAATCGTTCGCTTCGACAGCCATGACGAGAGCGCCGCACTGGACGAAACGCGCCAGGCCCGCCTCGTCTGCGACCTCCAGATAGTCGGCCCAGTCGCGCCAGTAGAAATAGCCTTCGTAGGCGAAGGCGGTGCCGTCCAGCGTCGAATAATGCACCCGGATGATGGCGCAGGACCCGGCGGTGGAGCCCATGCCGGCGTCGCCGTTGGCATCGACCGACAACACCCGGTGTCCGGCCTTGGCGAGTTCGAAGGAGGTTGCGGCTCCGATGATTCCGGCGCCTATAACGATAACGTCTGCTGTATCGGCCACGTCTCTGTCTCTCCTTCGCTTCCGGCGTTCGGCGCCAGGTCAAGTGAGCGGCGGCGCGCCGCCTTCGGCGGTGCGGCGGGCGACGAAATCGTCCAGTGCCTCGCGGATACCTTCGTCCATCGGCGGCGGCTCGAAGTCCTGCAGCACCCGTTTCCAGATCGCGTTGGCCCGCTCCGGCGTCTGGACGGCGCCGTTTTCCGTCCACTGGTTGAAGTTGCTCCAGTCGGACAGAAAGGGCTCGTAGAACGCCGTTTCGTAGCGTTCCATCGTGTGTTGCGTGCCGAAGAAATGGCCGCCGCTGCCGACATCGCGGATTGCCTCGAAAGCCAGATCCTCTTCGTCCACGCTGACCGGCTGCATCAACTCCGCCATCTGCTGCAGCATTTCGATATCGACGATGAACTTCTCCATCGAGCCGGTGAGTCCGCCTTCCATCCAGCCGGCGGCATGGGCGACGAAGTTCGCGCCGCCGAGCGTTGCGCCCCACAGCGCCATCTGGGTTTCGTAGACCGCCTGGGCGTCGACACAGTTGGCCGTGCACGACCCGGAGGAGCGCCACGGCACGCCGACCAGCCGCGCCAGCTGCCCGCTGGCGAAGGCCGCCCGGACATTCTCCGGCGTGCCGAAGGCCGGCGCCCCGCTGCGCATGGCGACGTTGGAGGTGAAGCAGCCGTAGCAGACCGGCGCGCCGGGGCGGGTCAATTGGCCGATGACCAGCCCGGCGAGAAACTCGGCATGCTGCTGGACCAGCGCACCGGGGATGGTGACCGGCGCCATCGCGCCGGAGAGGGTGAAGGGCGTCAGAAGGATCGGCTGGCCATACTCGGCGAAGTCCATGATGCCCTGGAGCATCGGCCGGTCGAGCACCAGCGGCGAGTTCGTGTTGATGACGGTGTAGACATGGGGCGCGGCCCGGAACGCCTCTTCCGAGAGACCGCGGGCGATCCGGACCATTTCCATGCCGTCGGCGACCTGGCCCTTGCCGCGGCAGTAGACGAACGGCGGCTTGGTCGAGAGGACGAGCTGCGCGCGCGTGACTTCGAGATGGCGAAACGCGGTGTCGATATCCTGCGCTTCGACGTTCGGGCCCTGGACATGCATGACATCGTAGTGCTCGCACAGCCGCATGATGTTGCGGCTGTCTTCCATGGTTCCCGGCCGTTTTCCGCCGTCGAGGTCGGAAATATGCGGCGCACCGCCGACCGCGCACCAGACCACATGCCGTCCGCCCCATACGGTCGAGGTTTCCGGCGTGCCGCCATGCAGGGTCCATTCGGCCGGCGCCGTCGCGATCGCTTCGGCGACCAGATCGCGGCCGAACCGGCAGTGCCGGGCATCGTCGTCGATCGACACACCGTCCCGCCCCTCGGTGCGCAGCAGGTCGAGGGCTTCCGGCAGCAAGAGGCGCATGCCGAGCTCTTCCAGCACCTTGAGCGCCATGTCGTGGATGGCCGCGATCCGGTCGTCGGAATAGACCCGGACCGGTTCGAACGAATTGACCAATCGCCGGTAATCGACCTTGCGGGACGGACGGTCGGCGACGGCAGGGGAGCCGCCGCCGCTGCGCGCCCGGCGGCGGCGGCGACTCCGCGGCTTCGCGCTCGCAGCAGCTTCCGGCAACCGTTCTGTCGGTAAAGTTCGGTCCGCCATGACCGCCCGTTGCGTCGCCTCGCCCGCCAATTTTCCGGAGTCGAATCTGCCGGCGTCCGTATACCCAAGGCGGCGGCGACGCAAGGCGGATTTCGGCGGGATCTGCAAAGCCGGGCGAAAGCGGTTCGGCACGCGCAAGCCGCCGGGAATCGCCGACTCGGCCATTTACCGGTATAGAGGTCCGACCGGCGCGCGATGGCGGTAGTGCAGCGCGCCGGCGCAGGCGTTGTCCGGAAGGTGAAGCATGGCGAACCGCGCGATCGAACCCCTGTTGGCGAACGCCTGGTATCTGGCGGCCTGGTCCTCCGAATTGCCGGCGTTCCAGCCCGGCCGGCAGCCCATCGCCCGCACGATCCTGAACCAGCCGCTGGTCCTGTTCCGCGATTCGGCAGGAACCGCCGCGGCCCTGGAAGACCGGTGCTGCCACCGGGCGGCGCCCCTTCACCTCGGGCAGGTCGTGACCGAAGGTCTGCAATGCGGCTATCACGGCATGACCTTCGGCGCGGACGGCGCCTGCACCGTCAATCCGGGCGAAGATACGGCCGGCCACGCGGTCAGGAGCTTTCCGACGGTCGAGCGGCAGCAGATGGTGTGGATCTGGCCGGGCGATCCTGCGCGCGCCGATCCGTCGGAGATCGTCGACTATCCGTGGCACGACCTGGCCGACGAATGGCCGTTCCGTTACGAGCGGTTCGATCTGGACTGCAACTTTATGCTGGTCATGGACGCCCTGATGGACCAGACCCATCTCGGCTACGTCCACGCCAAGACGATCGGCGGCACGCCGGAATTCCACAACGCCGCCGGGCAGATCACGACCCGGACGGAGAACGGCGTCAAGATCGTCCGGCATGTGCTCGACCATCCGCCGCCGCCGACCTTCACCAAGGGCATGGCGTTCAAGGGCAATATCGACCGGATCGCGGAATTCGACTATGTCGCGCCGGCGTCGGTCCGCCAGTTCACGACCGCCATGGACATCGACCGCGGCGCCGTCGACAACCCGGACCAGCCGGGGACCTTCCGCTTCCGCCTGTTCCATCACGCGACGCCGGAAACGGATACGAGCTGCCACTATTTCTGGTCGGTCGCGAACGGCTACCGCCAGGACGACCCGCAGGCGGCGCAGGACTTGTACGACGAAATCCATCCGACCTTCCTGGAGGACAAGGTGGTCCTCGAAGCGCAGCAGCGGTCGATCCTGCGCGATCCGGACCGTCCGCTCCGCCTGCGCGACCACGACGCCGGCGTTTCCGGCGCGCACCGGGCGCTGGCGGCCTTCGCGCGGCGGGCAAGCGGGAGACGCCCGGCGCCGGCGGTCGCTGCCGAGTAGCCGCCGCAGACCTTCCCGCAGGCCCGGCGTTACGCTCCGGCCCGCCGCGCCGCTTCGTAATAGGACCGTAGAACGGCATTCATGCGCGCCTGATAGCCCCGGCCCTGCGCCTTGAACCAGGCCACCATATCGGCGTCGAATTTCGCTGTGACCTGGGTCTTGCCGGGCCGGCCCGCCTTACGGGACGGTCGCAATCCAGGCCACCGTCGGGATCAGGCAGCACTCAGGTCCAGCGTGCCTGCTGTTTTGCCTGCCAGTTCCAGAACAAATCGTCCGTCTTCGGTGGCACGCAACTGTTCATTGGCATTCAGCAATTCGATGCCGTACACGCTGCCGTCCGAAGTCATGTCGACAGCCAGTTCGTCGCTCACGCGAATCGTCTCCACGCCGGCAATCTCCGGTCGCAGGCGGATATAGGCGATATTGCGTCGGGCGTCGTAGCTGAGCTTCATGGCGGCGGTAGCCGGTCAGTTCGGTTCATCAATAGTACTTTACGATAACGGTGATGACCAGCCACTCATCGTCTTCAAATACAGCGAATGCCTCGATTTGTTTGATTCGATAATGCTTGCCGCCCTTGATGCCGGCGTACGGAAATTCCTTTCGGAATCCGGTTCTCCCGAATTTTACCGGGAAGCGTTCGCCGGATTCGACCGTCGCCGCGACCTCCTCAAGAGAAGCACCTCGCTCTGCCATTCTTTCGGCCGCGTGGGGATGAATCTGGACGGCCATCGTCAATACCCGCCCATCGACAGCCGGTCCGATGCTCTATTCCGGCGGTATGACGGATCCGAGTCGCCGTCACATATTCCGGCGATATTTTCCGCCGACCTCGAACAGGGCCTGAGTGATCTGGCCGAGGGAGCAGACGCGCACGGCGTCCATCAGCACGGCGAAGACGTTGTCGTCCCGGCGCACGGCGTCGCGCAGCCGTTCCAGCATGGCCGGCGCCGCGGCTTCATGGGTCTTGTGGAAATTCGACAGCGCGTCGAGCGCGCCCCGCTTCTCCTCTTCGGTGCCGCGCATCAGCTCGAGGGTCGTCTCCTCCCACTCCTCCGCGTTCGGGTTGCGGAAGGTGTTGACGCCGACGATCGGCAGGTCGCCGTCGTGCTTCAGGGTCTCGTAGTAGAGGCTTTCCTCCTGAATCAGGCCGCGCTGATAACCCAGCTCCATCGCGCCGAGCACGCCGCCGCGCTCGCCGATGCGGTCGAACTCGGCGAGCACCGCCTCCTCGACCAGGTCGGTCAATTCGTCGACGATGAAGCTGCCCTGGTTCGGGTTCTCGTTCTTCGCCAGCCCCCACTCCTTGTTGATGATGAGCTGGATCGCCATGGCGCGGCGCACGCTTTCCTCGGTCGGCGTGGTGATCGCCTCGTCGTAGGCGTTGGTGTGCAGGCTGTTGGTGTTGTCGTAGGTCGAGATCAGGGCCTGCAGCGTCGTGCGGATATCGTTGAAGCTGTATTCCTGGGCGTGCAGCGAACGGCCCGAGGTCTGACTGTGGAACTTGAGCTTCTGGCTGCGCTCGCTCGCACCGTACTTCTCGCGCATCACGGTCGCCCAGATGCGCCGCGCCACCCGGCCGATCACGCTGTATTCCGGGTCCATGCCATAGGAGAAGAAGAAACTCAGGTTCGGCGCGAAATCGTCGATGTTCATGCCGCGCGCGAGGTAGCTCTCGACATAGGTGAAGCCGTTCGAAAGCGTCAGCGCAAGCTGGGTGATCGGGTTCGCCCCGGCCTCGGCGATGTGGTAGCCGCTGATCGAGACCGAGTAGAAATTCTGCACGTCGTGCTGGACGAAATACTGCGCGATGTCGCCCATCACCTTGAGGCTGAACTCGGTCGAGAACAGGCAGGTGTTCTGGCCCTGGTCCTCTTTCAGAATATCGGCCTGAACGGTGCCGCGTACGGTCGAAAGGGTCCAGGCGCGAATCTTGGCGATTTCCTCGTCGGTCGGCGCGCGGCCGTTGTCGGCGCGGAATTTCCCGACCTGCTGGTCGATGGCGGTGTTCAGGAACATCGCCAAGATGGTCGGCGCCGGGCCGTTGATCGTCATGGAGACCGAGGTCGCCGGCGCGCACAGGTCGAAGCCGCTGTACAGGACCTTCATGTCCTCCAGCGTCGAGATCGAAACGCCCGAGGTGCCGACCTTGCCGTAGATGTCCGGCCGCAGCGCCGGGTCCTGGCCGTACAGGGTCACGCTGTCGAAGGCGGTGGACAGGCGCTTGGCCTCGGAATTCTCGGAGAGATAGTGGAAGCGGCGGTTGGTGCGCGCGGCGTCGCCCTCGCCGGCGAACATGCGCGTCGGGTCCTCCCCCTCGCGCTTGAAGGCGAACACGCCGGCGGTATAGGGGTAGCTGCCCGGCACATTCTCGCGCAGCAGCCAGCGCAGAATTTCACCCTCATCCTGCCATTTCGGCAACGCGACCCGCGGTACCGGCGTACCGCTCAGGCTCTTGTTCCTCAGGCTGTAGGACAGTTCCCGGCCGCGAATCTTCACCCTGTATTCGTCGCCGGCATAGTCGGCCTGCACCTGCGGCCAGATTTCGATCAGCTTGCGGGCGCGCGGGTCGAGCGCCCCTTCCTTTTCGGCGATCAGCGCGTTCAGCGCTTTCGGGCTGCCCTTTTTGCCCAGCATGTCCCGCGTGGCGGTCAGCTGCTGGCGTTCGCGCGCGATTTGCGCCTGCTCTCCGGCCCATCGGTGATACCCCCGCACGGTCGACGCGATTTCAGACAGGTAGCGCGTCCGGTCGGGCGGGATGATGGCGCGGTTGTCGGAGGAATGGCGGCCATCCGTCGCCGGCCATTTGCTGTCGCCCGCCTCAAGTCCCTTTTCGCGCAGGCTCGATAGCAGGCCGAGATAGAGCGCCGTCACGCCGTCGTCGTTGAAGCGGCTGGCGATGGTGCCGTAGACCGGCATTTCCTCCGGCCGCGCGCCGAAGGCCTCGCGGTTGCGCAGGACCTGCTTGGCGACGTCGCGCAGCGCGTCCTTGCCGCCCTTGCGGTCGAACTTGTTGATCGCGACGAAGTCGGCATAGTCCAGCATGTCGATCTTCTCGAGCTGGCTGGCCGCGCCGAACTCCGGCGTCATCACATACAGGGAGAGGTCGACATAGGGCACGATGCCGGCGTCGCCCTGGCCGATGCCGGGCGTCTCGACGATTACCAGGTCGAAGCCGGCGGCCTTGCAGACCTCGATGGCCCGCGGCGTGACCGGCGGCACCTCGCCCTCCGCGCCGCGGGTAGCGATGGAGCGCATGTAGACGCCGCCGCTGTCGATGGCATTCATGCGGATGCGGTCGCCGAGCAACGCGCCGCCGGTGCGCCGGCGGGTCGGGTCGATGGCGATCAGCGCAATGCGCAGGTCCGGCTGGTCCTGCCGGAAGCGCTGGATGATCTCATCGGTCAGCGAGCTCTTGCCCGCGCCGCCGGTGCCGGTGATGCCGAGGACCGGCGTGTCGATCTTCGCCGCCCGCCCTGCAATCTCGGCGGCCATCGACTGCGGCAGCGTCCCGCTCTCCAGGCAGGAGATCAGGCGGGCGATCACGCCGGTATGGGCGGCGTCCAGCGCGTTCAGATTGGGCGGCGGCGCGGCGGCGAGGTCGATGTCAGCGGTCGCCAGCATGTCGGCGATCATGCCCGGCAGCCCCAGCTTCTGGCCGTCGTAGGGGCTGTAGATGCGGGCGACGCCGTGATCGTGCAGCTCGCGGATTTCCTCGGGCACGATGGTGCCGCCGCCGCCGCCGAACACCTTGATATGGCCGGCGCGCAGCGCGTTCAGCCGGTCGACCATGTATTTGAAGAACTCGACATGGCCGCCCTGGTAGGACGACACGGCGATGCCGTGGGCATCTTCCTCGATCGCCGCCTTGACGATTTCGTCGACCGAGCGGTTGTGGCCGAGATGGACGACCTCCGCCCCCTGCGCCTGCAGGATGCGCCGCATGATGTTGATCGACGCGTCGTGCCCGTCGAACAGCGAGGCCGCCGTGACGAAGCGAACGGGATTTTTCAGGGCGGAACCCCGATCGGCGGCGGCGAGCGCCTGGCGACTGTCATCCGGCATGCGAAACGGCCTCCTCCGGGACGAAATCCCGGCGCGGCGCGCAAACGGGCGCAGCCGCTCCGTGGTCGAATTTAAGACAGTGCGGGCAACAGGGATAGGGGCGGCGTGGCGCGGACCTGCCCGGCCGCGGGCACAACTGCGCGGCATCCTTCGCTCTGGACAGTGCCCGGCCTCCCCGTCATTGAAGGCGCACCCATCGCCACAGCCGGAAATCATCCCATGCCCGCAGACGCTCCCGCCGAATACACCCCGCCGAAAATCTGGACCTGGGACAAGCCCAGCGGCGGCCGTTTCGACAATATCAACCGGCCGATCGCCGGCGCGACCCACGAAAAGGAATTGCCGGTCGGCAAGCATCCGCTCCAGCTCTACTCGCTGGGCACGCCCAACGGCGTGAAGGTCACGGTGATGCTGGAGGAATTGCTGGCCGCCGGCCACGGCGGTGCGGAATACGATGCCTGGCTCATCAAAATTCACGAAGGCGAACAGTTCGGCACCGGCTTCGTCGGGGCCAATCCGAATTCCAAGATTCCGGCGCTGGTCGACAACGATCCGGAACCGGAGGGCTCGCCGCCGCGCCGGGTGTTCGAGAGCGGCTCGATCCTGCTCTACCTCTCCGGGAAGTTCGATGCCTTCCTGCCCGAGGACCGGGCCAAACGCACCGAGGCGCTGAACTGGCTGTTCTGGCAGATGGGCAGCGCGCCCTATCTCGGCGGCGGCTTCGGCCATTTCTTTGCCTACGCGCCGGTCAAGATCGAATACGCCATCGACCGCTTCGCCATGGAGGTCAAGCGCCAGCTCGACGTGCTGGACCGGCACCTGGCGGACAGCGAATACATGGCCGGCGACGAATACAGCATCGCCGATATGGCGATCTGGCCGTGGTACGGCGCGCTGTCCAAGGGCAAGGCCTACGATTCGGGCGAATTTCTTCAGGTGCACGAATACGAGCACGTCAACCGCTGGGCCGACCTGATCGCCGCGCGCCCGGCGGTCAAGCGCGGCCGGATGGTCAACCGCACCTCCGGCGACCCGGCGAGCCAGCTTCACGAGCGCCACGACGCCGGCGATTTCGAGACGAAAACACAGGACAAGATCGAAGCGGCGGCGGCCTGAAGCTTCGGCTGCCGCCGTTCAATCGCCCAGCCTGAAGACCTCGACCTCGCCGGAGCGCCCCTTGACCGGGTGTTTTCCGGCCGGCACCGGCCGGAATTCCGGGCCCAGTTTCGCGATCGTGGCGCCGCTCACCAGGATCGCCGCCTCGCTGCCTTCGGGATACAGCGTCTTGCCAAGCTGTTCGAGGCGCTGGCCGACATTCACGGCGTCGCCGATGATCGTGTAGTTGATGCGGCCGGGCGCACCGATGTTGCCGACCGTCGCGCTGCCGGAATGGATACCGATGCGGACGCCGAGCGGCGCCTCGCCCGCAGACCGGCGCCGGACATTCTCCGCCCGGATGCCGTCGGCGATCGCCAGGGCGGCGCGGCAGGCCCGTTCGGCGGCGTCCGGCTGGGCGTCCGGCGCGCCCCAGAAGGCCATCACCGAATCGCCGATGAACTTGTCGACCGTGCCGTCCTCGGCCTCGATGCAGCCGGCGACGATCTCGAAATGGCGATTGACCAGGGCCGCGACGTCCGGAGCCGACAGGCTTTCGGCGACCGACGAAAATCCGGCAATGTCGGTGAACATGACGGTGATTTCGCGCGCCGAGGATATCGTATCGTCGATATCCCCGCGCTTGACGAGCCGCTCCACGACCTTCCGGGGAATGTAGAGTTCGAACCAGCGCAGGGCGCGCAGCATGGCGTTGAAGGATTTGGCCTGCTGGTCCAGTTCGCGGAACACGCTGCCCGGAAGATCGCCGATCTCGCCGATATTGAGATCGCGGACCTGCCCCGCCGCCGCCGAGAAGCGCACAATGGGGCGGGCGATGCGCCGGCCGAGCAGCACGGCGGCGCCGATCGCCAGCACCAGGGCGACGGTGCCGACAACGATGGCAACGATCATCCGGCGTATCGCGGTGGCGACATCGTCAACGTGGAAATAGGCGCCGACGATCAGCGGCTTCGGCCCGTATCCGTGCAGGCGCCGGAACCAGAACACATACTCCTCTCCGCCGATCTCGACGCCGTGACCGTTGGTTCCCTGTGCGAGTTCGATCACAAGGTCGAAGCGGCCCTCCTGTTGCCAGATCGCCGCCAGAACGGGATCGCGGAAGCCGTCCAGACCGGGCAGCGGGTTGGCGACCGAACGACCCGGATAGCCGCGTGCCATCACCTGGTGCGCCAGCACGCGGTCGCGGCCGTACAGGATGAACCGGGTGCCCGGATCTGCCTTGCCGACCTTGCGCACAAAGGCCGACAGCTCGCGGATCGAGACGATCGCGACCACAGCCCCGATCGGTCTGCCGTTCCGCCGCACGGGATGCACCAGATTGAAAAAGGTCTTCCGATGCTCATCGCGCCAGACCGGCGCCGCCCATTGCGGATCCTCGGCCAGCATCGGGCGGTGTCCGCGGATCTGCGCATCGCGCGACAGGTCAGCCTCGTAGACCTCGATATTGTCGCCGTCGCGCCGCGCGGCGGTCAACGCGACCAGCCTCTCGTCGAAATAGGACACGGCCTCGATCTGCCGGACGCCCGCCAGCGCCCCGGTCAGCAGGCGGCCGAACGCGGCGCGATCCCCGGGATCGATTTCGCCCTTTTCGATCCGCCTGGCGATGAAACGCGCCTGGTCTTCGGCCGGGACCAGATGCTGTTCGACCCGGTCCGCCATATTGGCAATGCCCTGGTTGGCGTTCTGGCCCATCAGCGCCAGGGTGTTTTTGCCGGCGAGCCAGACGCCGACGCCGAGCACGCTGCCGACCGACACCAGAACGAGCAGCGATATCGCCGTCGCCAGCGTGATCGTGATCGAGAACCGCCCGTTCCAGCGCTCCGAAGGATGCGCTTCGGGCGGAGGCGCTTCGGGTTTGCCGGAATCGAGGGACATGACGGGAACGGTATCCAAACTCGGGCCGCGGGGCCGGCACGGGCTGCGCCGGCATTCTGTTCCAACCCCTGAACGTCCGGATGGCCCGAAACCGGCGCTGCGAGACACCGCCCGTCCGGTCGTTGCCGGCCATGCTTCGGAAAAGGGATTGGTGACCCCAACGGGATTCGAACCCGTGTTTTCACCTTGAAAGGGTGACGTCCTGACCTGGCTAGACGATGGGGTCGCCGGGGCGGCCGGGCGCGCGCCTCACCTATGGGCGCCGGCCCGGAAAATCAAGCGACGACGCGGGGGCGGCCCCGGCCTCGCGACATTTTGCTGACACCGGCACGCGCCGGAGCCGGGCTAAACCCGGCGCGACTGGCCCGGACCCGCCGACACTGCCGAAAGACCGAACGCGCCATGAAGACCCGCATCACCGAAATGCTCGGCATCGAGCATCCGATCGTCCAAGGCGGCATGCACTATGTCGGCTTCGCCGAATTGGCTGCGGCGGTCTCGAACGCCGGCGGCTTCGGCATCATCACCGGCCTCACCCAGGAGACGCCGGAAGACCTTTCGAAGGAAATCGCCCGCTGCCGCGACATGACGGACAAGCCCTTCGGCGTGAACCTGACAATCCTGCCCTCGTTCCGGGAAACGCCCTATGACGAATATATGGCGGCGATCGTCGAAGGCGGGATCAAAGTGGTCGAGACCGCCGGGCGCAACCCTCAGCCGTTCCTGCCGCAGCTCAAGGAAAACGGCATCAAGGTCATCCACAAATGCACCTCGGTGCGCCATTCGCTGAAGGCCGAGGCGATCGGCTGCGACGCGGTTTCGGTCGACGGTTTCGAGTGCGGCGGCCATCCGGGCGAAGACGATATCCCGAACATGATCCTGCTGCCGCGGGCGGCCGACGAGCTGACCATCCCGTTCGTCGCGTCCGGCGGCATGGCCGATGCGCGCAGCCTCGTCGCCGCGCTCGCGATGGGCGCGGACGGCATGAACATGGGCACCCGCTTCATCGCGACGAAGGAAGCGCCGGTCCACGACAAGGTAAAACAGGCCATTGTCGCGGCCACGGAGCTGGACACGCGGCTCATCATGCGGCCGCTGCGCAATACCGAACGGGTGCTGACCAACGAAGCCGTCGAACGGCTGCTCGAGAAGGAGCGCAACCTCGGCGACAAAATCAGGATCGACGACATCATGGACGAGGTCATGGGCGTCTATCCGAAGGTCATGCTCAAGGGCGAGATGGACACCGGCGCCTGGAGCTGCGGGCTGGTCGCCGGACTGATCCACGACATCCCTACCTGCAAGGAGCTGATCGACGGCATCATGGAAGAGGCCGAAGTCCTGATCCGGCAGCGGCTGGAGGGCCTGCTGGCGGCCTGACCGGCGCCTGCGACGGCGGCGCGGCGCCATCTTGACCCAAATCAATGCAGTCCGGGCCCGTCCCGGCGACCCTGTCCGCCTGACCGCCGCGCGAATACCCGCCGGCGCCGCCGGAGCAATGCGATGTCGCAGGCCGCCCTCGATATCCTGAAACGGGAACACCGCGCCATCAGCGCCGTCCTGTTCTGCCTGAAGCACACGGTCGACGAGGCGCGCCGGGGCGCGATCGTGCCGCCGTTTGCGATGATCCACGCCGTGCTGGATTACCTGACCTCCTTCCCCAACCGGTTCCATCATCCCAAGGAGGATACCTACCTGTTTCCTGCCGTCCTCGAGCGCGCGCCGGACCTCCAACCGGTGATCGCCGAACTGCTCGCCCAGCACGAGGAAGGCGAGGAACGAGTCAGCGACCTGAAGGACCGGGTGGCAGAGCTGCAAACGCTGTGGGACGGCCGCTGGCAGGGCGACGGCGCGGCGAAGTTCGAAGAATTTGCCGACGCGGTGAGCCGCTATGTCGAATTCGAGCGCGCGCACGGCCGCAAGGAAGGCGTCGAGGTCATGCCGCGGGCGCAGGAGGTGCTGACCGAAGAGGACTGGGCCCCGATCGAGGCCGCCTTCAGCGCCAACGACGACCCGATCTTCGGCGACGAGCCGCGCAGCCGCTTCGACGGCCTGTACAGCGAGATCGTCGCCCTGGCGCCCGCCCCGATGGGCTACGCCGAGCGCGAGAAGCCGGCGAAGGCGCCCGCGCCGGAAGCGGCATCGCCGCTGGAACGCGGCGCCCGCCAGAAGCTGCTGACGCTCAACTGGATTTGACGCGCGAAAATCGCCTGTCGCCGACTGTTTTCGGGTAACGTGCCGGTTCGACGCCCGACACGCGGTTGCGGCGGAAACGACACGTTCCTGGAGAGCGTCTTATGGCCATGAAGAACCCGGTGCATCCCGGCGCCCTCGTGCGGGAGGACTGCCTGAAGCCTTTGGGCCTGTCCGTCACCGAAGGTGCGAAGCGGCTCGGCGTCGGGCGTCAGACGCTCTCCAATCTGGTCAACGAAAAGGCTGCAGTCTCGATCAAGATGGCCTACCGGCTCTCGAAAGCGTTCGGCTCGACGCCTGAGACCTGGCTCAGGATGCAGATGGTTTTCGATCTTTCCCGCTCGCGCGACCTGGAACGCAGGATCGAGGTCGAGCGGATTGCCGCGGCCTGATGCGCAATCGCGCTCCGGAAGCCGGACAACGAATAGCTGGTGCCCGCTGCGAGACTTGAACTCGCACTCGCTTTCGCGAAAGGGATTTTAAGTCCCTCGTGTCTACCGATTCCACCAAGCGGGCACTTCCGCCGGGCGCCGGGCCGCCCCCTGCTCTGTCGCTGCCCCGTTGCGCTGCCGGCCCCGGATAGGTAAGGCCTGAGGCCGGCGATGCGCAAGCCGCCGGCGACCGGCCGGCCGACGCCGCGCCGGACCCGTTTTGCCAACCGCCCCGGCGACCGATGGAAGACCGCGACAGCAACGCCGCCCCCGCCCGGCCCTGGTGGCGGCAGAAGGAGCCGGTCCACCGCATCGGCTACATCCTCTCGGCGGTCTGGATGGCCGGGATCGTGATCGCCACGAACGGCGACACCGGCCATTTCCTGTTCAATTTCATCTTCACCGTGCCGCTCGCCGGCTGGGTTATCGGCCTCGTCGCCGCCGCCCTGCTGCGGCGCGCGGAACGGAACCGCGATCGGTAGGACGTATCCGATTTCGATCGAACCTATTACGAGGGGGCGTCCCTCGATACGGCGCTGACGCGCCTACTCGGGATGAGGATGCAGGGGATTTTCTTCGACCTCAATAATACTCACCCTCACCCTGAGTAGCCCCGAAGGGGCGTATCGAAGGGCGCGCATTGGCACCATGCGCCGCCCTTCCCCGCCGGCCTCAATCGTCTTCGGGCACCGGCACGCCGCCTAGGCCGGTCACCATGTCCTCCACCGCGGCGTAAGCGGCGTCGAGCGCCGCGCCGTCGGTGCCGCGCAGCACCAGGCTGGTGCCGAATTTCCCCTCCCGGTAGAAGGGATAGCTGCCGATGTCGATATCCGGCCAGCGCGCCTGGATGTCCCCCAGGCCGCCGGCGACTGCGCCTTCCGGGAGATGGCAGCCCAGCGCCCGCGACCTGACCGGCGCGCCGCCGATCAGCCGGTTCTGCAGCGTATCCGCCATCGCCCGCATGATCGACGGCACGCCGGCCAGCACGAACACGTTGTCCATCTGGAAGCCCGGCGCGACGGAGACGGAATTCTCGATCGGCACGGCGCCGTCCGGGATGAAGCACATCTTCTGGCGCGACTCGTTGAATTCCTCCGGGGTCTCGTAGCGCGCCGCCATCAGCGCGAAGCTCTTGGGGTCCTTGACCAGCCCGACGCCGAACGCCTTCGCCACGCTGGCCGCCGTGATGTCGTCGTGGGTCGGCCCGATGCCGCCGGTGGTGAAGACGTAGTCGAAGGCCCGCCGGCACCGGTTCACCGTCTCGACGATGGTCCGCTCGACATCGGGGATGACCCGCGCCTCGCGCAGCCGGATGCCCCAGCCGTTCAGCCGCCCGGCCAGATACTGGAGATTGGCGTCGCGCGTCCGCCCGGACAGGATCTCGTTGCCGATGACGATCAGGCAGGCGGTGTATTCGGTCCTGGTGCCGGTCATGGGAGTCCGATGGAAGCGCCGTCGTTTGCGCGGCGGAGCATAGCGCCTCAACCGCGCCCTGCAACGGCGAAGCCCTGAAACCGGTCCCGTCTTGCCGCCGGGCGGCAGCCGCCATAAACCGGACGCCATGCTGTTCCCCGCCCCCCTCCGCCGCGGTGCGCTCGTCCGGCGCTACAAGCGGTTCCTGGCCGACGTCGATCTCGAGTCCGGCGGGCGGGTCGTCGCCCATTGCCCCAATCCCGGCTCGATGGCCGGGCTGGCGGAACCGGGCGCCGAGGTCTGGCTGTCGCCCGCCGCCGGCCCGAAGCGCAAGCTGCAATGGACCTGGGAGCTGGTGCGCGACGCCGCCACCGGCGCCCCGGTCGGCATCAACACCGGGCGGGCTAACGCGATCGTCGAGGAAGCCCTGCGCGCCGGCCGGGTCGATCCCGCTTTCGCCGGCGCGGCGATCCGGCGCGAGGTCCGCTACGGCGGCGGCTCCCGGGTCGATTTCCTGCTGACGCCGGAGTCCGGGCCGCCGTGGCATCTCGAGGTCAAGAGCGTCGCCCTGCGCCGGTCGCCGGCGCCGCCCCACACCGGCGAATTCCCCGACGCCGTGACGGCGCGCGGCGCCCGGCACCTGCGCGAACTGGCGGCCGTCTGCGGGGCCGGCGGCCGGGCGGTGCTGCTCTACCTGGTGCAGCGGGCGGATTGCGCCGCCGTGCGCATCGCGGCGGATATCGACCCGGCCTATGCGGAGGCGGCCGCGGCGGCGCGCACCGCCGGCGTCGAATTCCGCGCCCTCGGCTGCCGCGTTTCGGCCGAAGAGATCGCCGCCGCCGGCCCGTTGCCGGTCGAGCTTTGAGGGTCCTTGCCGGTCGGGTTTCGACGGTCTAGGTATCGGCAGCGCAACCGCATTTCCGGCGCCATGAGAACAGAGGCCCTCTACGACAGGTCGGGCGGCTCCCGCACCCTGGTCAAGCTGCACGACGCCGCCGATTTCGACGGCATGCGCCGGGCCGGCCGGCTGGCGGCGGAAACCCTCGATTTCATCACGCCCTATGTCGAACCGGGCGTCTCGACCGGCGAGCTCGACCGGCTGTGCCACGACTTTATCCGCGACCATGGCGCCGTCCCCGCCCCGCTCGGCTACCGCGGCTTCCCGAAGTCCATCTGCACCTCGGTCAACCACGTCGTCTGCCACGGCATCCCGGACGAGCGCAAAATCCTCAAGAACGGCGATGCGCTCAATATCGACGTGACGGCGATCCTCGACGGCTGGCACGGCGACACCAGCCGCATGTTCCCGGTCGGCCGGGTCGGCGTGAAGGTGCAGCGGCTGATCGACGTGACCTGGGCGGCGATGATGGAAGGGATCGCCGCCGTCCGCCCCGGCGCAACCCTCGGCGATATCGGCGCGGCCATCCAGGACTATGCCGAAGGCGAGGGATTTTCGGTCGTGCGCGACTTCTGCGGCCACGGCCTCGGCACGGTGTTCCACGACGCGCCGAGCGTCCTGCACTACGGCGAACCCGGCGCCGGTGTGGTGTTGCAGGAAGGCATGTTCTTCACCATCGAGCCGATGATCAACGCCGGCGGCCCGGCGACGAAGATCCTCCAGGACGGCTGGACCGCCGTGACCCGCGACCGCAAGCTTTCGGCCCAGTTCGAACATTCGATGGGCGTGACGGCGGACGGCTGCGAGGTTTTCACCGGCTCGCCGCGCGGCTGGCAGAAGCCGCCCTACGAAACGGTCGACCGCGCCGCCTGACCGGCGGCGATCGCTTCGAGGGTCGCCCTGAGCCAGTCGTGGGGGTTAACGCCGTTCAGTTTCGCCGTCTCGATCAGCGAAGCGATCCGTCCCCCGACGCCGCAGGCCTCGTCGATCAGCGCCGAGGCGACGGCCCGGCGGGCGTCGTCGAGGGCGGCCTCGTACAACGACGCGAGGATGCGCTCGAAAGCATCGTCCGGGTTTATTCAGTCTCGTTCCCCCATGTCTCGGCAGGGGCGCGTCCGAAGGGGATGCGCTTCAGGAGTCAGGTGGGAATGCAGCAGCCGGGAGCCAGTTGGATTTTGCAATGGCGGCCATTGGAAACCTTTATCCAACACCGCAAGCGGCCGCCGGCCCGTCCGGACCGCGTCCTCCCCTTCCCCTCGATAGCGGCCCGGTGCGGGAAGTGAAAATGCCTGTCAGCGCGGGATTCATACCCGGAAGGCATGGGGCGGAAACGCGGCAGCCCGCGGACAGGAGCAATCCGCAATCCGTCGAGAAGCCCGATGGACCCGGAAATTCGTCGGGCCATCGCGATCCCGCGCGAGACCGGCCGCGGCGACCGCGCCGGCTTTGGGGCCGGGACACCAAGTGGCGACCGTCCTGCGCCCCCATAGGGGCGCGCCCATCCCGGCGGCATCGCGATGTGCCATGTTGGCGGTGTCGTAAACGCCAAGAAAGAAAAGGGGGCGTCCATGCAACAGGCTAGCATGGTCGGGATTTCGATTTCGAAATCGATCATGGGGTTCTCGCCGTGCGTCAGGCAACTTCGCAGATCTCGAGGATCGCCAGCAGGTAAATTCGAATCATATCCAGGTAGTCCTTCACGTCCACGCGTTCATCCGGCATGGTGTTGTACCGACCGCCGGGACCACAGACGATGCCTTCCATGCCGGCTCTATGCAGCAGATGTGCGGCGTCGGTGCCGTAGAAACAGTAGGGCTTGATCGGTCCTACAGGCAGGTCCTTGCCGACGACCTTGCGATGGGCCCGCGCCACTGCCCGCACCACCGGTGCCTGGCGTGAGACCTCGAACGGCAGCATGCGCGGATGGGCACCTTCGGCCTCTTTGCTCAGCTCCGCGCGCAGACCCGGGAAACGCGTTTCCAGGCGGTCGAGTTCCGCCCGCAGGTCGGCCATGACGCTGTCCTCGCTCTGGCTCGGCGCGTAGCGCGCGGTGCCGACCAGGCGCGCGTAGTCGGCCAACTGCGGCGGTCGCCAATCGTGGAAGTCCTTGGTCAGGGAGCCGCGCAGCACGCCCACCTGGCTGCGGTTGACGGAGGCATGGTCGGCGTTCGCGGCGCCCGAAAAGGTCATGTCGTCAAGAGCCGGCACCAACTCGCAGGCTGCGCGCAGGGCATCGACTCCGTCTTCGCGCTTGGAAACGTGACGGGTAATTCCGTGCAGCTCGATGACGTAGTTGAAGGCGCCGGCGTGCAGGGTCAGGCCGTGCAGGTCGGTCGGTTCCATGTTGATGAAACAGTCAGCGCGCACGCCTTTCTCAATGGCCTTGACCGTACCGACACCGCCCTGCAGTTCGCCGACCACATACTCCAGGATCACGTCGCCCTTCAGGCGCAGCCCGGCGCCGATGATCGTCTTCAAGGCCATGTAGGCGGCGGCATCCCCGGCCTTCATATTGGAGACCCCGATGCCGTAGATGAAGGTATCGTCATACTGGCCGCCCCAGGGATCGACGGTCCAGTCATCGGTCGCCGGGTTAGTGTCCAGATGGCCGTTAAACATCAGGCTGCGCCCGCCGCCTTGCCCCGGCAGCGTCCCGATTGCGTTGACCCGATCCCGCTCGACCGGCATCAGCATTGTATGGAGGCCCAGATCGCCCATCGCCGCCGCCATATGCCGGGCAAGGTCGCTCTCTCCCGGCGTGGCGCTGTAACTCTTGAATCGCAGCATGCCGGCAAGGAACTCCAGGGCCTCGGATATATCTATCCGCCCCAGGACAGCATCGACATCCATAGCGTCCTCCGCGACTCGACCCCGATCCTGGCAGTATTGACTAAGTAATTTACCAGTGTATCATATAAAAGGACGTGTCCCATTATTTGGAACAAATGAGCGCACTGACCACGGCCATCGACATCCTCCATTGCTTCTCGCCGGAGACACCGGAGCTGCGGGTGTCGGAGGTGGCGCGGCGCTTGTCCGTTCCGAAAAGCACCGTTTCCCGCCTTCTGAAGAAAATGTTGCACCAAGGCCTGGTTGAACAGGACGCGAAAAACCGGCGCTACCGGCCGGGTCCGCTGGCGTTCCGCTTGGGCACCCTCTATCAGGCGCATCTGCAGATCCTCGACTTGGCCGACGCCGCTGTGGAGGTGTTGGTCGAGGAGTTCGGCCTGACCGGCTATGTCGGCATTCTCGACGGCACGGACGTCGTCGTCCTCCGAGCCCGCCAGGGCAGTTATCCGGTCCGGTTCGTGGTCGATCCCGGATATCGCGGTCCGGCGTTCGCGACGGCGATCGGCAAGGCGCTGCTAGCCAGGCTTGACGACGACATGCTGTGTGCCCTGCTGCCGCCGGTGCTGACCTATGATGCGACCGACCTTTCGCTCGCCCGCGAGGATCTGCTTCTGGATCTGGAGGAAACCCGCGAGCAGGGTTGGACCGAATCCATCGAACGAATCGTTTTCGGCTTCGGCGCCGTCGGCGCCGCCGTGGGTACGGCGGACGGCCAGCAGGCCGTTGCGTTCTGCCTGTCCTATCCGACCAAGGCGGAGTTCGAGGAACAGCGCGACCGCATGGTCGAGCGCATCGTGCAATGCGCCGACAGCATCGGTCGCCGTTGCGGAGACCCTTACTGGTCTACGCAGCGGCGGGTGGAACCGGGTATCCGAAGCGCGGCGCGCGAAGCCGAGGGGGGTGCCGTCGCGGTCTAATGGCCTTCATGACCCGGTTGTAGGATCGGCAACACAAGACGACAATCGCCGCCAAGGCGATGGGAATCTGGTAACAAGGAGTGACCGAAATGACCAAGAAGCTTGACTTGCGCCAGCTCGATCGGCGTCAGTTCCTGACTCATGCGGCCGGTATGGGCGCCGGCGCCGCCGCCATGGCCGCGCTGGGCGGCGGTTCTGCACAGGCGGCGGCAAACGAATTGCGCATCCTGTTCGCCGGCGGCACCTGGCAGAAGTGGTTCAACGATACCTTCGGCAAACCGTTCGAGGCTTCCAGCGGCGCCAAGATCATCTGGAAAATGGGGCTCGGGTTCGAGCCGCTGGTGATCGCCCAACGTCGCCGACCGCAGTGGGACCTGATCCACCAGAACCAGAACACGTCGAGCCAGTTGGGGGCACTCGACGCGGTGGCCGAGTGGAAGGAAGAGAACATCCCCAACCTGAAAGACGTGCATCCGGCGTTCCGCTATCCCTTCCTGGCGGGCAAGATCCACACGCCCTACGGCCTGGCCGTCAACACCAAGCGCATCAAGCGGCCGATCACGAAGTGGGCCGACCTGTGGGATCCGGAATTCGCCGGCAAGGTCGCCTTCCCGAAATGGGTGTGGATGGGTCAGGAGGTCTTCCATGCCATCAACCAGTTGAACGGCGGCACGCCCGACAACGTCGGTCCGGGCATCGGCAAGTTGAAGGACCTGTACAAGACCAACAAGGCGCAGACCATCAACAACGTCGAGCACACCCATCAGATGCTGCTTGAGGAGGAGGTCTGGATTTGCCCGCACTTCGGCGCGCGAACGGAAAAGGCGGCCAAGGCTGGCGCGCCGGTAGAGTTCGTCATTCCCGAAGAAGGGGGTCTCAGCTTCATCTTCAACACGTCGATCGTCAACAACCGGCCCAAGGACAGCATGGAGCTGGCGCACAAGTTTGTGAACAGCACGCTGGACCCGGAAAACCAGATCGCCTTCTCGCGGCTGACCGGCTACCCGCCGACCAACCGGCAGGCGATGTCCAACCTGCCGGCGGACATGAAGAAATTGGAGATGAGCGACGACGATGTGGCCAAGTTCGGCAAGATCCAGCGCAACTTCGACTACCTGGCCATGTTCGCCTTCCGGGATCAGATCAAGGCGCGTTGGGACAAGGAGGTGATCGGCGGCTGACGCCAGCGTTCCAAGCAAGTCGCAAGTCTTGTCCGCGGTCCTCGAACTCCGCCGGGTGCTCAAGCGCTTCGGCGAAACTCTCGGCGTCGGCCCGGTTGACTTTGAGGTTCAGGAAGGAGAATTCCTCACGCTCCTGGGCCCGTCGGGCTGCGGCAAGACTACGACCCTGCACATCGTCGCCGGCCTGCTGCATCCGGACGAGGGCACGGTGACGCTGGGCGGGCGCGACATCACCCGGCTCGACCCACAACACCGCGACATGGGCCTGGTGTTTCAGAACTACGCCCTGTTTCCGCACAAGACAGTGTTCGACAACGTCGCCTTCGGCCTGCGCATGCGCAAGGTGGCGCAATCGAAAATCCGTGATCGGGTATCGCGCATGCTCGAAGTGGTCGGCCTGCCGGGCGTCGAAGCCCGGCAGCCGCATCAGCTGAGCGGTGGCCAACGCCAGCGGGTCGCGCTGGCGCGGGCCCTGGTCATCGAGCCGTCGCTGCTGCTGCTGGACGAGCCACTGTCGAACCTGGACGCAGTGCTGCGCAAGCGCATGCGCCACGAATTGCGCGAGATCCAGCAGCGCCTGGGCATCGCCACCGTGTTCGTCACCCACGACCAGGACGAAGCTTTCGAGATGTCCGACCGGGTGATTCTGATGAACGTCGGCCACATCGAGCAGGTTGCGACACCGGAGGAGCTTTACAACAGTCCGACCTCGAGGTTCGCCGCCGAGTTTATCGGCGAGGTCAACCTCATCGACGGCACCGTCGCAAGCCTGATCGGCGATAGCGCGGTGGTCGAAGCGGCGCTCGGCGGCCGCTATGCCGCGCGCGGCGACGGCGGCGCGCTCGGCGTCGGCGACAAGGTGCTGCTGATGGTGCGTCCGGAACGGATCGGCATCGAAACCTCGCCGTCGGCGAATGGTGAGGCGGTCGAGGCAACCGTCGCCAACCGCGTGTTTTCCGGTAACACGCTGATCTTCACCCTGCGCACAGCCAGCGGCATCGAACTGACCGCTTCGAAACCCAGCACCGCGCAATACCGGGACATCGCACCGCAATCCACGGTGTGGCTCGACCTCGGCGATTGCCGGCTGCTGCCGCGGGAGACGTGAGATGCGGGCGGGCGGTGGAATCTTCGCGGCGACCCTGTTCACGCCCATCACGGTTCTCTACCTGTCCTTCCTGCTGGCGCCGATCGGGTTCTTCCTGGTGATGAGCGTGTTCCGCTACTCGCCGATGGAACTATATATCCCGGCGGTCACGGCGGATAACTTCGTGCGCCTGCTGGGCGAGGAGCACTACCGCAACATTATCTTCCGCACCCTCAGGATCGCCGCCCTGACCGCGTTCTTCAGCCTTCTGCTGGGCTACCCGCTGGCCTATTTCCTGGCCCGCACCGGCAGCATCTGGCGCGGCGTGCTGATGTTCCTGGTCATCGCGCCGCTGATGACCGGGGTGATCGTGCGCACCTACGGCTGGATCGTGCTGCTCGGCTCCGAGGGCACGGTCAACGTGACCTTGATGTGGCTGGGCCTGATCGATCGGCCGATCAAGATTCTCGAAACCGAGGTCGCGGTGCTGGTCGCCCTGGTCCACATCCTGATGCCCTATATGGTGTTCCCGCTGTTCTCGTCGCTGGCCGGCCAGGACCCGGATGTAGAGCGCGCCGCCGCAACGCTGGGCGCCGGCCGCTGGCGGATCTTCTTCGAGGTCACCCTGCCGCTGAGCCGCGCCGGCATCCTGATGGGTTCCGCCCTGGTCTTCACGTTGACCGCCGGCGCTGTAGTGACGCCGGCGCTGCTGGGCGGCACCAAGGTACAGATGCTCGGGCAGACGATCTACGACCTGGTGCTGTCGACACTCAACTGGCCGTTCGCCTCGGCAATCGCCTTCGTTTTGGTGTTGTGCCAGTTCAGCATCATTTTCCTCTATTTCAAGGGAGGGCGCCGCCGTGCCGGATAGCAACAAGACCGTGCCGTCGGCGATGCATCTGAAAGCGTCCTCGGCGGCAGCGCGCTACGGCATGGGATTTCTGATCACGGCGATCTACGCGTTCCTGCTGGCGCCGGTGCTCATCATCGTGTTCACGTCGTTCAATCCGACCAACGCGAATACCTTCCCGCCCACAGGCTTCTCTCTGCGCTGGTACGGCACGTTCCTGGAGACGTCAGGCTTCACCGACGCGTTCAGGTTCAGCATGTGGCTCGGCGCCATCGCCGCCGTCGGCGCCACGGTGATCGGGTTCCTGTCCGCCTATGCCATCGTGCGCTTCCTCGGCCGGCGCCGCGAGGCCGGGCAGTCGCTGGCCCTGTTGCCGGTGATGATCCCGCACATCCTGATCAGTATCTCGCTGCTGCTGGCGCTGACGATCGTGCCGTTCCCCGAACTGGGCGGGCTGATCGTCGGACACATCATCATATGCCTGCCGTTCACCATCGCAGGCATCACCGCCAGCCTGGAGGGCGTGGACGAGCAGCTGGAACTCGCCGCCATGACCCTCGGCGCCTCGCGCTTGCGGACGCTGTGGGAGGTGGTAATTCCGCTGATTGCACCGGGGCTGCTGTCGGCACTGATCTTCGCCTTCATCGTCTCGTTCGGCGACGTCTACATAGCCCTGTTCCTGTCCGGGCCGGGGCGCACCACGCTGCCGATCGAGATCTTCTCCTACATGCAGTGGGAGAGCACGCCGGTAGTGGCGGCGATTACCACGGTACAAATCCTGATGATCGTCGCCCTCGGCCTGGTGGTCGAGAGGCTTGTCGGTCTGCGTAAGATCATGCGGGTCTGAGCCGCGCGACTTGGGAGGAAAACGGGAGATGGACGAGATCAGAGTGGGAACGGCAGTGTCGACCGCCCCAGGCGTCAGCACCGGGAATCTGCGGACGGGCGACATGCCCGACGGCGCGCCGATCGCCATCCCGGTGGCGATCCTGCGCGGCGAGGCCGACGGTCCGACCCTGTGGCTGCACGGCTGCGTGCACGGCGACGAGTTGTGCGGGACCTACATCATCCACGAAACCCTGCGCACGGTGAACCCGGCCGACCTGAAGGGCACGATCGTCGCCCTGCCCATGCTGAATGTCACGGCGTCGCAGAAAATCCAGCGTATGAGCCCGTTCGAGCTGTTCGGCAACGGCGACCTGAACCGGAATTTTCCCGGCGACCCGGACGGCCTGACGACCCAACAGATGGCCTATCACATCTACCAGCCGTTGCGGCAGTACGCCGATTACCTGATCGATTTCCACACCGCGCTGACCGTCGACGTGCGTTGGGCCCTGTACGCCAACGCGGCCGGCGAAACGGGCCGGAAGGCCGCCGGCGTTGCCAGGGCCTGGGGCTACAAGAGCACGCTGCCGGCGCCCCTGGACATTCTCGGCGGATCGGCCCTGATGACAGCGGCCAAGGACGGAATCCCAAGCTTCATCGTCGAGGCCGGCGGCACGGGCGCGGCCTTCGACCGGGACACGGTTGAGGACGGCGCCGAACGGCTGCGCAACGTCATGCGCCACCTGGGCATGCTCAAGGGCGAGGTCACCGACTACGGGCCGCAGTACGATTTCTCAAACTTCGCCTGGATCAATTCGACCCGCGGCGGCCTGTTCGAGAACTATGTCAAATGCGGCGACAGGCTCGAGGTGGGAACCAAGCTCGGCCGCTACTTCGACGCGTTCGGCGACGTGGTGGAGGAGCCGGAGAGCCCTCACGCAGGCATCGTCCTGGCCATCAACAACGGACCGGTGATGCCGACCGGCGTCGTCCTGGTCCACATCGGCCTGGATCCCCGGGACGTTTGAGCCGGGCAGCGCAGTACAGGAGGCAGCCATGAAAGAGATCGCCATCGGATCGGCGACCGCCAACCCGGCAAGCATCAGCAAGGGGCACCTGCACACAGGCCACTTCCCCGACGGCCGTCCCGTGGAGATCCCCGTGGTCATCGCCCAGGGCAGCCAGGACGGGCCGACCCTGTGGCTGCACGGCTGCGTGCACGGCAACGAATACTGCGGCACCTTCATCATCCACGAGATGCTGCGCACTCTCGACGTCCAGCAGCTCGCGGGCACCGTTGTCGCCTTGCCAATCCTCAACATCAACGCTTTCCGGCGCATGCAGCGCATGAGCCCGTTCGAGGGCTACGGCGGCGGTGACCTGAACCGCTGTTTCCCCGGCGACCCACAAGGCTCCCTGACGCAACAGATCGCCCACGCAGTCTATTCGCACCTGAAGCAGCATGCCGACGCGCTGATCGACTTCCACACGGCGATGACGACGGACGTCCGCTGGGCGCTGTACACCGATGCCGAAGGGGAGGTCGGCAAGCGGGCTGAAGGCATCGCCCGGGCCTTCGGCTACGACAGCACCCTGCCGGCGCCCATGGATATTCTCGCCGGCTCGGCGATCATGACCGCGGCGCGGGACGGCATTCCCGGCTACATCGTCGAAGCCGGCGGCAAGGGCGGGGCCTTCGACCGGTCCACCGTCGTGGACGGCTGCGCGCGCCTGAACAACGTCATGCGCCATTTGGACATGCTGCCTGGCGACGTCACCGACTACGGCCCGCTGACCTATTTTTCCAACTTCGCCTGGATCATGTCGACGCGGGGCGGGCTGTTCCAGCGCTCGGTGCGGTGCGGCGACCGCATCGAGGAAGGTACGGTGCTCGGGCAGTACTACGACCTTTACGGCAACCCGGACGGCGAGGCCAGAAGCCCGCACGCCGGTGTGGTCCTGGCCATTCACCCCGGTCCGCTGATGGCCAACGGCGAGACGCTGATCCACATCGGCCTCGACCCGAGGAGCGTGTGACATGGCGATGACAACGGCGATCGTCGGCGGCCGGATGATCGACGGCACCGGTGCCGACCCCCTGGACGACGGTCTGGTCCTGATCGAAGACGACCGCATCGGCTATGCCGGACCGCGGTCGGGCCGGGAGGTCCCTACCGGGGCGCGGGTCATCGACGCAGCCGGCGCCACGGTGATGCCTGGACTGATGGACGTGCATGTGCACATCTCGCTCAGTGCGCCCAGCGACCTCGCCCAGGAACTGATCGCCCGGCCGGTGGGCGAGGTGGCCTTCGAGGTGGCGCAGAACCTGACCCAGACGGTAGCCGCCGGAGTGACCACGATTCGCACCGTCAGCGACCTGGCGCATCTGGATATCGCAGCGCGTAACGCAATCGCCAACGGCAAGATGGTCGGGCCGCGCCTGCATCCTTGCGGCAAGGGGCTGACCGCCACCGGCGGTCATGGCGATTTGATGCCCTGCTGGTTGTGCCAGTCCCACGGCGACATCTGCGAGGTGGTCGACGGCGTCGAGGCGGTGCGCGCCGCCATCCGCCGCCAGGCCCGCGCGGGAGCGACCTGGATCAAGCTGTTCCAGACCGGCGGCGTGATCGACCCGCACGGCCGCATCGACGCCGAGGAGTTCGCCCCCGACGAGTTCGAAATCGCCATGCAGACGGCCCGGATGATGGCCCTGCCGGTGGCGGTCCACGCCCACAACAAGACCGCGATCCTGCGCTGCATCGCCGGCGGGGTGCGCTCGATCGAGCACGGCATGCACTTCGACACCGAGTGCGCCGAGGCGGCCCGCGGCACGGAGACCTTCTTCGTGCCGACACTGACGGTGATGGACCGCATTATCAAGCACGGCGCCCAGGCCGGTCTGGTCGACTACATGATCGACAACGTGCGCCAGCGTACCACCCAGCACCACGAGTTCGTGCGGTACGCCTTCGACATCGGGGTCAACCTCGCCTGCGGCACCGACGCCGGATCCCTGCTGACACCGCACGGCTCGGCCGGGCGCGAGGTGGTGCAATTCGTCAACTGTGGCCTGACGCCGTTGCAGGCGATCCAGATCGCTACCCAGAACACGGCGCGCATGCTGAAGGTGGAAGACGATGTCGGTTCCCTTCAGGCCGGCCGTCTGGCCGACGTGATCGTAGTCGAGGGCGACGTGGCCTCTCGGGTCGAGAACCTGGAGGTGGCGGGTAACATGCGCCGCGTCCTGGTCGGCGGTCGCGAAGTCGCCGCCGAGGGCCGCGCCCTGATGCACTGAAGGTACGGAAACGAACCAGAGGGAAAGCTGAGATGGCGGCAAGAAAATCGGTGAGAGTCGGTACGGCACGGTCCAAACCCGGTGTGTGGACCACGGGCACGTTGAGGCTTGGCGACTATCCCGACGGACCGATCACCACTCCGGTCAACATCATGTCGGGCAGCGAGCCGGGACCGGTACTGTGGGTGCAATGCGCCATCCACGGCGGCGAAATCGTCGGCGCCATCGCCCTGCTGCACCTGTTCAAGAAAATCCGGACCGCGCGCATGAAGGGCCACATCGTCGGCATCATGGCAACGAATGCGACGGCGTTTCGCGCTCAGCAGCGGCTTACCCCCTACGACGGCGAGAACCTGAACCGCCTGTTCCCGGGCATGCCGACGGGCCCGCACTCGCGGCAGACCGCGGACGTGCTGTTCCGCACCGCGACCGGCGTCGCCGACGCCATGATGGACATTCACTCGGGCGGAATAGAGGCGGTGGTGCCGTTCTACGGCCTCTATTTCGACGACGGCAGCGCGGCGTCCCAGGAGGCCAGGCGACTGGCCGAATCGGTGGGCTCGGATGTGGTCTGGGCCTCGCGGGATGCCTGGCTCGACGGTGCCATGTTCGTCAACTTCACCCGCGCCGGTAAACCGGGGGTCATCGTCGAATGCGGCGGCGGCGGATGGCTGACGGAGGAGCATGTGGCCAACGTCGCGGGCGCCATCGAAGGCGTGGCAAAGGCCATGGGCATCCTCCCCGGCAAGCCGCCGCGTCGCAAGTCCTATACCGTCGTGCGCGACTGCGATTTGGTGTTCAACACCAAAGGGGGGTACTTCCTGCCCGCCTTCGACGTCGGCGCGATCGTCAAGAAGAACGCCGTCATCGGCCGCGTCATGGACGCACACGGTGAGATTGTCGAGGAAATCCGGTCACCCGTCGGCCCCGCTTATCTGGCAGCCCTGGGCAAGCCTTACGCGCCGATTCACTCAGGTGCCATGGTCGCTGAGTGCATCGGCGTGGAGTAGGCGTCGGAGGACTTGCCGGGCAGGATCGATAACCGGCCTGTTTGAGATTCCAGTCTGAACCGTCTCAACCTATTGCGACAGGCCGGCACCGAGATAGGCGGCGCGCAGCCGCTTGTCATTCAGCAGAGACTTACTTTCACCCTGTGCAACGATGCGACCGGTATCCAGGACGTAGCCGCGGTCCGCCATCTGCAGAACTGCTAGCGCATTCTGGTCCGCCATCAGGATAGTGATCCCCTGTTCCCGCAGCTTCTCCAGCGCTCCGAGCATCTCGCGAACCAGCATGGGTGCGAGACCCAGAGAGGGCTCGTCGCATAACAGGAGCCGGGGGCGCCCCATCAGTGCGCGAGCGATCGCCAGCATCTGGGCCTCGCCGCCGGACAGACTGCCGGCGATCTGTTTTTCGCGCTCGCGCAATCGTGGAAACAGGGCGAAGACCTCGTCCAGATCCGCCGCGAGCGCATCGGGAATCCGGATGCCGATACGCGCATAAGCGCCCAGCACCAGATTCTCGCGCACGCTCATGTCGGAGAAGAGCTGCCGGGCCTCCGGAATTGTGCCCAGGCCCATCCGGATGCGCTCTGCCGGACCAAGCCTGCCGATGCGCCTGCCGAAGAGGGAGATCGTACCGCGTTCCGGCGAATGCACGCCCGCGATGGTCTTGAGGAGCGTACTCTTTCCGGCACCGTTAGGCCCCAGGATCGCAACGAACTCGCCCTCATTGACCTCAAGATCGATGGCGTCTAGCACCGCGACCTTGCCGTAACCGGCATGGAGCGCGCTGATTTCCAGCATCACGCCACCCCCAGGTAGGCTTCGATCACATCCGGGTTCCGCGCCACGGCTTCCGGGCGGCCCTGGGCAATGAGCTTGCCAAAATCGAGTACCACAAGGCGTTCGGCGAGACCCATGACCAGGCCCATGTCGTGATCGACCACCAACAGCGCGCAGTTGGTTTCGACCGCGATGCTCCGAAGGATGTCTGACAGATTCTCCTTCTCGACCTTGTTCAGGCCGGCGCCCGGTTCGTCGAGCAGGACGATCTGCGGGTTTGCCGCCATGGCGCGCGCCACCTCGGCGACCCGTTGCAGGCCGAGGGGCAGTGATGTCGCGCCTGCGTCGGCATAGTCCGCCAGACCCAGGAGGTTCATCCAGTAGTCGGCGCGTTCGGCGGCCAACCGCTCCAGACGACCGTGGATCGGCAGGCGAAGCATTGCCGACAACATGCCGCAGCGCCCCGCGCTGTAGGCGCCCATCATGATGTTCTCGCGCAGCGAAAGCTCACCGAAAAGGCGGACATTCTGGAAGGTTCTGAGGGCTCCCATGGCACAAGCTCGCTCCGGCGTGAAGGGAGTGACCGTCTCACCCTGAATCAGGATTCTCCCTTCCGTCGGCACGATTACGCCGGAAATACAGTTGAAGATGGTCGTCTTGCCGGCGCCGTTGGGACCGATCAACCCGACGATCTCTGCCGGCGCCACCGAGAAGGAGACACCGTCGACAGCGCGCAGGCCGCCGAACTGCACCGAGAGGTTTTCGACCTGCAGAACCAGGTCGCTCACTGGCCTTTCGCTGTCATGCACCGAGGTCATGTTTCGGCCGTCTTGAGGCGAAATCCGTTGCAAATCCATCCCCGGACACGCTCGGATACCCTGCGGGCGTTGCCGTTGGACTGCGCAATGATGACTACGATCAGCAACAGGCCGAAGAGCAGGAATTTCAGGCCCGCGCCAGCTTGTGTATCCGCATCGCCGAATACTGTCGTGATAACGGACGGCAGGGCGACGACGATCGCGGCGCCGAAATAACTGCCATAGAGCGCCAGGAAGCCGCCAAGCGTGAGAGCAACGATATGTTCGATGCTCGATTTGAAGCTGAAGGGCAACGGGTTGGCGATCCCGAGATAGTGAACATACAGGCTGCCGGCGAGACTGGCACAGGCGGCGGCGAAGACGAAGGCGCCGATCTTCAGCCAGACGGCGTTCGCGCCGCAGGCGCGCGCGGCCAACTCATCCGAGCGGATGGCCAGCAGCGCCCGTCCTACCCGTGAGCGGGTAATGCTGAGCCCGGCGATCAGGCAGAGCAGGGTCGCCACCAGGATGACCAGGAAGACCTCGTCGTCGGTAAAGAATTGAATCCCTAAAATCTGGAGCGGGGCGATGCCGGGCAGGCCATTCGGCCCGCCGGTGATGCTGTGCATCTCGCGGGCCAGGGTCTGGAAGATCATCAGGAGGCTAAGGCTTGCCATCGCCAGGTAATAGCCGCGCAGCCGGAAGATGAAGCGCCCGATGACAAGTGCGAGCAGCCCCGCGAAGACCATGCCGAATGCGATCGCGGCGATGGGCGGCCAGCCTTGTTTCAGGGTCAGATATCCGCTGGCATAGGCGCCTACCATCATGAAGGTGCCCTGCCCGAGGGAGATCTGGCCGGCAAACCCGGTCAGGAGGACCATGCCGATGACCACGATTGCGGTGATCCCGGCAAAGAGCGCTGCCGTTTTCCAGGAGGCGGCAAGGATGACGCTTAGCAGCAGCAGGACTCCGACCGCGGCGCCGAAACGGACAAAGTCGTGCCCGCTGAGCCGCGTGGGCATCAAGCCTGCCGAAAGCACCTCTTCCCGGTTGTCGTCGGCAGCGCCGCGTTGGATCTTCCCGAGCAGACCTTGCGGCCGGACGATAAGCACAGCGAGCAGCAGTCCGTAGGAGATCGCGTCGGTATAGGCCGAAGATATCAATCCGGCGGCCAGGCTTTCGACCAGGCCAAAGATCAGACCGCCGGCGATCGGGCCAAATGTGGTGCCGAAACCGCCCAGCGCAGCTGCGGTAAAACCCTTCAGCCCCAGCGCGATACCGATATCGACCTGAGCGAAGGCAATGGGCGCCCAGACCGCTCCGCCGAGGCCGCCGAGCAACCCGCCGGCGACGAAAGAGTAGGCACCAAGCCGCTTGTGATCGATGCCAACGAATGAGGCGCCGAGCGGATTGGATGCGCCGGCGCGCAGCGCGAGGCCCAGCACTGTGCGATGGAAGAAGAACCACATCGACGCCGTCACCAGCGCAAGCGTGCCGACCAGCCAAAGCTGCTGGGGAAGGATGGTGACGCCGAAGAGGTCGAGCGGCGCGCTCCCGGTGAAGGCAGGAATGGCGATCGGGTCGGACCCCCATCCCCAGGTCACGGCTCCCTGGATCAGGATCGCGAAGCCGATGGTCATGATAATGAGCTGCGCCATGTTGGCGCGCTCGGCGCGCTGAACGGCAAGGACATGCAACCCGCCGCCGACCAGCCCGCAGACGAGGACGGCAAGCGGCACCGCGAGGATGAGCGGCAATCCCCCGGCGACCAGGAATCCCGTCAGTACGGCCCCCAGCATCGCAAAGTCGCCCTGGGCGAAATTGATGATGCCGGTACTTCGGCTGATAAGCGAAAAGCCCAGGCCAACGAAGGCGTACAGCGCCCCGTTGGCCAGGCCGGATACGACGATTTGGCCGAGACTAACGAGATCCAAAGTCCTGACCCGTTCGGGCGATTACTCCTTGTTATTTTGCAACCGTCCAGCGATTCCCGCGGAAATGCACCAGAATCATGCCTTGCCTGAGGCTCGGCCCATGATCGGTCGGGCTGAATGTCCAGATGCCCTGGATGCCGGGAACGTCCTTTGTCTTTTCGAGTGCCTCGGTCAGCGCAACCGGATCCAGCGCCTTCTTGCCCAGGGACTTGCCCGCCCGCTGGGCCAGCAGGATTCCATCCACCAGCCACGGCGAAAGCGAACTCGGCTCCTTGCCCTTGTACATCTTCGCGAAGGCGGCGCGGAATCTCATGATTGACGGCCGCAGCGGGTCGCTGTCCGGCAGGTCCGCCAGCACGACCTTCGACGCCGGGAAGACGATGTTGTCGACTGCATCGCCGGCCAGCTTGACGAAGCCCCGGTTCTGCAGGTTCGACCCGACCATGATCGGCACATTCATGCCCAGCTGTTTCATCGTCTTCACGATCAGCGCGCCGGCCGGCGGCGTGATCGCGATGTTCAGAACTGCAGCGGGCTTTGCCGCCCTCATGCGCGTGACCTGAGCGGTGACGTTGGTATCGGTCGGGGCGTAAAGCTCGGTGCCGAGAACTTCGATGCCTGCGCCGGCCACCGCGCCCTTGAAGATCTTGCCGATGATCTGCCCGAGCGGGCCGTTGTCATGGATGACATAAACCCGGTTCAGTTTCTTGTCCTTCAGGTACTTCACGATGAGGGGAATCTGGTCGCCCAGTCCCTGAATACCCTTGAAACTGTACTTCTTCACCGGCTTGTAGGTGCGTGGCGAGGAGGCGATCGCGAACAGCGGGATCTTCGCCGCCATCACCGTGGGCAGGATCGCAATAGTCTGCGGCGAGCTTCCGGTGCCGACCATAAGGTTGACCTTGTCCTGGAAGGCGAGCCGGCGTGCGCAGATAACCGCCTGCTGTTCCGACGACTTCACATCACAGATAACCAGCTTGACTTTCGCGCCGCCGATGCCGCCCGTGCCGTTCACCATCTCGATGCCGGCCTTCGCGCCTTCGAGCGTCGTTTTTCCGAGCACCGCGCTCGGGCCGGTCAGGGACATGATATAACCCACCTTGAAATCCTGGGCGCCGACGCTTCCCGGGAAGGCAGCGCCGACAGCCAGTATCGCGGTCGTGGCCAGAGCGGTGCCGAGGCGCCGCGAATGCCCCATGCCGGGACCTTTCGCAATAGTCAGTTTAGTCAGCTTTGCCATTTTCATCTCCTTGAGACGCGGGTTCTTGTGGCACCTCCGCAGGACGCCGGCGTCGGGGCGACTCCTGTCGATTTTCATGTCGTTTTTCCACGCGGACTTTCCCGCAACTGCGGCACGCTTTCAGAAAAATCTGCGGCGCATTGGAGCGCAGGCGCTTTCCTGACCGACTGTTCGTTCAGGTATCAAATATCACTATGATTGCCTGAACCGTGTCAAGAGGCGAGTGCCAAGCTGGAAAATTTTCCGGGCCCGGTCGTTTCCCTGCATTCGCACTGCCGGATCATGGGACAGCGGGCGAAAAGAACCGGCCTCAGGCTTCCTCGTAGGGCACGCCCTGCTCGACCAAGTCCCAGATTCTCTGGGATGCCGGCTGCTGCATCTCCTCCAGCAGGTGGCCGACCAGGCCGGCCGCGCGGGAGACGATCACGAGACCCCGCATAATGTCCGGAGGAATGTCCACTTCGGCCATTACCGCGCCCATCGCGGCGGAGGCGTTGATCACCAGTTTCTTTCCCGTTGCCGCGTCGACAGCACCGCCCAGCATGTACATGGCCTCGATATACGCGCCCTCGGCGCCCTGTTCGGTTGCGATCTCGACCAGGCGCGCGACACGCGGATCGCCGTTCTTGTGCACCGGGTGGCCGTAGCCGGGTACGAACTTCCCGGCGGCGCGAAACCGTTCGGCGATCGAGCGCGCGACCTCCTTCTTCCTGTCTTCGGGAGCGTCGACGATTTCCGACAGCAACGCTGCACAATCGCCGGACGTGCCGGCAAACCGGGAGCCGACTCCGAGGATGCCCGCTGCGAGTGCGCCCTGGAGTGCCTCCGGCGCGCCGAAATATGTCTGGCGCGCGGAAATGGCGGAGGGTGTCAGGCCATGCTCCATGATGGTGATCAGGACGGCGTCGACCACGGCCACCTGCTGCGGCGTCGGCGGCTTTCCCATCAAGTGGAACAGCATCATCTCGGTGAACGACATCTTGCCGACCAGGTCGCTGCAGAGATCCTTGCCGCGCACCAGGATCCGGTCGATGTCGGTAAAGCAGAGGTGCGTCACGGGTTCGGACTTCTGTGCCATGGCGCCGGTTCTTTCCGCTGTTTCGGGTGTCGCCGCTAGTCTTCGGCCTGTGAGTAATCGACGAGCTTGGCCTTGTATTCGTCACGGGGCAGGGAACCGTAGGGGACTAGCGTCACCTCCGTCGTCACCACAAGCTTCGAGCGGATCGCAGCAGCGATCCGTTCGGCCAGCCCGTCCGGTGCTGCGGGGACATCCGGACCGAGTTCCACCGAGACCGGCAGAGGCGGCGACTGCGCCACCCCGCGTTTCCTTGGCACGATGCGGAAGAAACCGCCGACCTCGGGCAGAAACTCCTTGAGCAGGGCGCCTACCGCCGTCGGAAACAGATTGACGCCACGGACGATCAGCATGTCGTCGGTCCTGCCGATGCAGCGAATCCGGGGGCTGGTCCTACCGCATGGGCAAGGCTCGGCGTTAACGACGACATGGTCCCTGCTGTTCAGGCGCAGCAGCGGCATGGCCTCCCGTTCAAGCGCCGTGTAGACGAGTTCGCCCTCCGCTCCGTCTTTCCAGGGAATCGGCTCCCGCGTTTCCGGGTCGACCAGTTCGACGAAGGTGTTGTCCCGCGCCGAGAAGTGCATGCCGCCGCCATGCTCGCATTCTCCCCAGATCGAGGTGGAGATGTCGCCGATGCCCATCGCTTCCCGCATAACGCAATCGAAGGCCGCCTCGACCCGCCCGCGAATCAGCGGATCGGCACCGCCCGGCTCGCCCGCGACGGACAGGTTCCTGAGGCCGAGCGACTTCGTGTCGATGCCGTGTTCGGCGCACCAATCGATCAGATGCAGCGCATAGGACGGCGTGCTGGAGAGCCCGGCATTTCCGGCGCCGAGGTTCTGCATGGCGCTGACCAGGCGCTCGGTGTTGCCGAGGCCGATCGGAATGACGGTCGCGCCCAGCTTGTCGAAACCGAAATAGGCGCCGCCGGCCACGAAAGGCCCGGCATTGAAAGTGACCACCAGCCGCTGGCCGGGCCGGAAGCCCGAAGCGTAGTAGGAGCGCGCCGTGTTGGTCGCCCAGCGCTCGATATCGTTCCGGGTCGCCGCAATGTAGGTGGGTGTGCCGGTGGTGCCGCTGGTCGAGAATACCCGCATGATATCTGCCGGATCGGCCGCCAGATGCTCGCCGAAAGGCGGCGCCTGTTGCTGCGACGCGCGGATCTCGTCTTTGTCGGTGGCCGGAAGCTCTGCAATCCTGTCGATGCCGCCGACGCTTTCCGGGTTCTCGAAGCCGGCTTCCTTGAGCTTCCGCGCGTAGAACGGCGAACGCTCGAAGAGATACGAAATCTGCCGCCGAAAGGCTGCATCGTCACGCTTGAACTGATCGTCGAGGGAACGTGCCTCGACCTCAGGGTCGAACATCTCGAACCACCTGTCTTGCCGCCCGGGAAAGCGCTGGTGCGACCCGGGCCGTTTCAGTCACCCCGGGGCGTGACTCCTCCGACGGGAAGGCCATACCGTTCACCGGAACGGCGACAAAATCGAGAACATGCACAGCCCGGACGTTTCCGGCAGACCGCCGCCTGACGAGAGAGCCAGGTCATTCCGCAGCTACACGTCCTTTTGCCTTCTGCCACTCCTTCAGGATCTCGTGAGCGTTCTCGACGTGCTCGCCCATGATCTCGTCGTATCTGTCGGTCTTCAGTGTCAGTTCGACGACATAGCCGTTCGGGTCATGGGTGTAGATGGACTGGAGGAAACCGTGGTCCGACGGGCCGCGGACGCGATAACCGGCCTCTGTCAGCCTTTCCTTGTAGGACAGGAGGGTCTCCATGTCCGCGACGTTCATCGCCACATGCAGGTCGAAGTCCGACCGCTCGGGGAACAGGGCCTCGTCGAACTCATCGGGTATGTCGAAAAACGCGACGAAAGAATTGTCGTCCATTTCGAAGAAAATATGCAGCAGATTGATGGGGCGCCCCGTCAGGGTCGCGTTGAGCCAAAGTGTGGACGACAGCCGCAGGCCGAGAACGTCCTCGTAAAAATGCCGTGTCTCCTCTGCATCCCGGCATCGATAGGCCACATGATTCACGCTCTGGATCGGGTTCCGGTATGGCTGCATCGATACTCTCCAAATCGAAAGGATGGCCAAAAGACCCCGGTCGAAGAAAGTCGCCGACTTTTCCTGACCGACTGTTCGTTAAGGGAAAATTCTGCCTTGCGCACACCGTGAAGTCAAGAAACGCCACGGCAACAAGCCCACTCCGGAGGGCCGCCAAATTCCGTACAAATCCGGCGGTTCCGCCCCTGCTGACGTACGGTATCCCGTCACGCGACCGGCTGCCGGTCGAAGGCGATCCTGAGCGACTTCAGCCCTCTGAGGATGTAGCTGTCGGAATACTCGTCGACATGGTCCGGCGCCAGCGCCAGGTTGGGCAGGTCGACCAGCGCGTTCGTCGCAATGACGGCCTGCGCGCGGGCCAGCCCGGCCCCCAGGCAGGCGTGCTCGCCATAACCGAACGACAGATGCCGGTTGGGATGGCGGGTCATGTCGAATTCAAGCGACCTTGGGCACCCCTTGGGATCGCGGTTGCCGCCGGCATAGGCCACCCAGACATACTCACCTTCGGCGATCTTTATGCCGGCGACCTCGGTGTCGCATTTCGCCATGCGGAAGAAGCCGAGGACGGGCGGGTCCAGGCGCAGAACCTCTTCAACGAAGCCCGGGATCAGGCTGCGGTCGGCGGCAAGCCTGTCGCGAAGATCGGGGTCCCTCGCAATCCGCCGGCCGATGTTGGCAATGATTGAAGAGGTGGTTTCGTGCCCGGCGATGACGAATTGCTGGCAGGCTTCCAGTTTCTCGGCGTCGCTGAGCGGCTCGCCGTCGACCTCCGCCGTCGCAATGTCGGATATCAGATCGTCCTGGGGATTGCGCCTCCGTTCCTCCAGAAGCGGCGTAAAGTAGTTCCTGAACTCCTTCTCCGAGAAAATGAGATCCCTGATCTCTTCCCTGGTAATGTTTATGCGGCCGATTCGGCCGCCAAGTATGTCGCTCCAGCGCTTGAACTTTGTTCCGTCCGATTCCGGAACGGCAAAATTGCGCGCGAGGATCGCGATCGGTAACTGGATGGAATAGTCCGCAACCCAATCGGCGCAGCCGAGGGGCCGCACCCTGGCCACCAGCTCGTCCGATTTGGCCTGAATCGCCGGCGTCATACTCTGAATGCGCCTGGGCCGGAAGAGGTCGCTGAACGCCCGGCGCTGGCGCACATGTTCCGGCGGGTCGGCGGTAACGAGCACCGCGCCGTCGCGACGGATGCTGGTGAACTCCTCGACGATGGGCGCCATTTCAGGTTCCCGGCGCAACTCGCGCATCAACCCGAAGAAGCGTTCGTTCGCCTTTCGGCTCGAGCCGACCGAGCAATTGGACCAGGTTTTGGCGTCGGCGAGTATCTCGACCACATATTGCCGGCCGGCGACGATCCATGCTTCCAGACTGTCGCTGTAGACAATCGGCGGGTCTTGCTCGACGATCGCGTCGAAGACGTGCCAGGGCGATGCGAGCGCATCGGGTTCGCAATCGACGAGAGGCTTGACCAAAGCCTCCAGATTCCCGGGCATCGGACTCCTCCCTTACCCCACCGTCCGCGTAAGGCAGATCACGCGAATCCGCTCCTCGGACAGATTTCAAACGATCGGATGATTGGGCTCCAGGCCCAGACGGTCCCGGCCGAGCAGCTCGCGGCTCGAATCCCACTCGCAGAAGACATGGGTGGCCAGCGTATTGATATCCCGGAAATAGCGTTGGATCGGCGAATCGAGATGAAAATTCGACGATCCGGCACAATGCGCCATCTCGTTGACCGCCCGCCGGCAATGCTCGGCGATGAACGCCGACTGAGCCTTCAGCGCAATGCGTTCCGATATGCCGATGCTGCGTTGCTCGATGCCCTGCTCGACCTGGGCATAGAGGTCGCGGACCAGCCGTTCCGCCATCGATGCATTGACCAGCGCTTCCCCGAGCTGGATATGCGAGCGGGGGTTTTCGCTCATGGGCGATTTGGCGTAGGCCGCCGTCCGGTTGCGGACAATCATCTCGAATGCGTCAGCCGCGCCGCGGAGGCCGCCGCTGTAAACCGGCATCACCTCGCAAAGTATGAAGGACATCAGAGGCGCGCTGAGCAGAGGATTGTCGTACAGTTCCGCTGCCAGTCGCCCGGTTGCGAAATCCAGCGCGGAGACGGCCCGGTGTTCGGGCACGAACGCGTCCGTAACGACCGCAGTGTTGCTTCCGGTGCCGGACATGCCGGCGTAGTGCCAGACATCGTCGATTTCGACATCGTCAATCGGGAAGGCGAAGGTGTAGACGGCATTGGTGTCGTCCTTGCCGGCCAGGCACACCCAGTCCGCATCCATGATGCCGGAGCTCCATGCCGATTTGCCCGACACGATCCAGCCGCCGTCAACGCGCGTTGCGGACAGTGTCGGCGCATTGGTGATCGGAATGAGCCCGAAGGGCCGGTCGCAGAAAAACTCCTTTTGCGCCGCTTCGGGAAAGCGCAGCGCCAGGCAGTTGTGGCCGATGTAAAATGCCGCGATCCAGCCTGTCGACATGCACGCGGCGCTTATCGCCTCCACAACCTCCCGGTGGGTGTGCAGGCTCGCTTCATGTCCGCCCCACCTCCGCGGAACGAAGAGCTGCATCAGTTCGGCGTCGATCAGATCTCGAAGGATTTCGGGATCGGGTGTCCGGCGTTCCTCGATGGCGCGGGCCTTTCGGGCAATCTTTGGCGCCAGTTCTTTTGCCCGTCCGACGAGTTCGTCGTGCAGCGTCAGACATTTCGCGGTTGTAATGGCGACAGCCAATTGGGACCTGCATTTCTCTTACCGACCGAACATTCGGTTAGTAGTATGGCGTATCCACGAATTCATTGCAACCGGCGGGCCGGCGCTCGAACCGTCAGGGTTGCTCAGGAAATTTCCCGGCCGCCGCCGGGGCGGAAGCGCGCCGCCTCGGTGCGCGTTGTCGGCGGCCGCCCTTGCTGGACAGGTCAGCCTGTCGCTTTTCCGGGAAGCCGGCCGGCAAATCGGAATTCAGACCATTGGAACTTTCAATTCGCTGAGAATCGTCTATCTGGCGACGTCAGGCTGACGGATGCCTTCGAAAATGAGGGCAAGAGCTGCGTCCACAAGGACGCCGGGCGGGATCCTGTGCCCGATATAGTACCACTCGGGGATCCAGGTGAGCATGCCGAAGACCAGGCGGTCGATCGCGAGCGCATCCAAATCGTCCCGGATCTCGCCGGCATCCTGGGCCAGAACGATCAATTCCTGGACATGACGGTCGAACTCGCGACGTTTCTCGAGCGCCCAGCGCTCCGTCTGGCTGCCGCCACGCACCCGAAGCAACAACGCTATCTCTTTCAAGTGATCGAACTCGACTTCGACCAGGCGTCGGAAAATATACTCCAGCCGGGTTAAGGGTGTGCCCTCTGTCGCCGCTGGCTCCTCGAGGATTTCGAACAGTTTTCCGACGGCGTTGCTGATCGCGCGCCGCAGGAGTTCCTCCTTGTTGGCCACATGGTAATAGATTGCGGATTTCGTGATTCCGGCGGCCTTGGCGATCTCTTCGACGGAGGTCGCGTCGTAGCCCCGGTTCATGAACAGATCGATGCTGATCTGCGTCAGGGATTCGATATTGTGGGTGTTCCGCCCTTTGCGCCGTAATTTTGCATTCTGAGTCATTCTGGATTCTCAGGGAAAGGAACCGAATTGCCAGTATCGCGAGGGAGATCCCAATTTCTACTTCGCGAATGGCGCGCGACCGGTCGGTGACGCCAGCTTCGGCCGGATTTGTCTGACCATTAGCCGAGAGCCGCGGATTATAGCAAGACCAACCGGGATCGGTCACCGGCGCCGGGCAGAAGCCTCAAGGAACTTCAGAATGGCGTCCGCATAGGTGCCCTGCGGGTCGCCGGTCACGACATGTCGGGCGTCCGGAAGCACGGTCACCTGGAGATGGGGCGTCAACTCGAGAAACGCACCGGCGGCTTCGTCGTCGACGAATTCGCTCCGGCCGGCGCGAATCAGATGAACGGGAATTGAGAGCGCCGCAGCCGCAGCCCTGCACAAGCGCTGCGTCCGCTCGTCATGGTGGATGCGTTCTGCAAAGGCAGGGTCCCACCGCCAATACCAGCGACCGTCGGTATCCTTGCGCAGGATCCGGCTTACCCGAGCGCCTCCCGGTTCGTCGCCGATGGCGCGCGCGGCCTCGGCCTCCGTGGCGAAACCGTTCTTGAGCGTCCGGGCGAACAGGTTCCGGGCCTTCGCGAGCGCGTCGACCCTGTATGTCGGCGTCACGTCGACGAGGGTGAGCGACGCGAATGCCGCCTTATCGAACAGGCCGGCAGCGATCAAGCCGGCGATCCCCGAAAGCGACGCACCGATGTAGTGCGGCGGGCAGGCATCCGCCTCCAGACGCCAGCGCGCCGCCGCCTCAACGTCGCGCGCGAAATCGTCCGGCTCGTATCGCGGCGGTCTGGTCCAGTCACTGTCTCCGTGTCCGCGGGAATCCAGGGTAAAGACGCGGTAGCCGGAGGTGGCGAGGCGTTGCGCCGTCTCCGCCCAGACGTGCCGGCACTGGCCGCCGCCATGGCCCAGGAGAGCGACCGGGTTGCCCTCCTCTCCGAAGGATTCTGCGGCGAGCGTCAGCCCGTGTCCGACCGGAACCCGAACCGTGTTCCCGTCGGGTGTCACCGTGAGGCGCCGGCGCCGAAAACGATCAGTTCCGCTCCCAGGGCAGAGTCACATTCTCTCTGAAGTATTGCTGGAGTGCCCGCTTGTGCAGCTTGGCGGTAATCGTCCTCGGCAGTTCCTTTACGATCTCGACATACTTCGGGCATTCCTGCCGGCTGAGATTTTTCGAGCAATGTTCGAAAACCTCACGCCTGAGGTCTTCCTGCGCCATGTCGACTTCCGGGCGCAGTACCACCGCGGCGACGACCGCCTCGCCCCAATCCGGGTGCGGCACGCCGACCACGGCCGATTCGAGCACGTTGGGATATTCCGAAATCACCGCCTCGACGCTGGCCGGAAAGACGTTGACGCCGCCGGTATTGATCAGGAATTTGCGCCGGTCGAGGACATAAACGAAGCCGTTCTCATCGACCCGGCCGATGTCGTTGGTCTTCAGCCAGCCCTCCTCGTCGAGCACTTCGGCCGTCTCCTCGGGCAGGTTCAGGTACCCGAGCATGACCGTCTCGCCCTTGAGGTGAATCACACCGGTCTCTCCGGTCGGCAACGTGTTGCCGTCGTCGTCGCAAATCTTGTAGTCGACAAAAGTGGCGAAGCGCCCCGATGCGCGCAGGATGTGTTCCTCCCCCGCCAGGCCGCGCTTGTGGTCGTCCGGCTGCAGGAAACAGGCCCAGGCAACGACCTCGCTCATGCCATAGAGCTGCAACATTTCGGCCCCCAGGGTGTCCGACATTTCCCGGATGGCGGCGGGGGTCGACGGCGCCGAACCATAGACGACACGGCGCAGGGCCGAGAGGTCGTAGTCCCCCGTCTTCGCCATCTGGATGACCCAGGGGAACATTGCCGGCGCCATCAGGGCGATCGTGCAGCGCCGCCGCTCCATGTCTTTCATGTAGGCGCCGATCTCGAACGAGCCGTCGGCGATGACGGTCGTGCAGGTATTGTGGAGCCCGAAGGCGCCGCCGACGATCGCAACCCAGGCCGACTGCACCGGCATCAGGTAAATGTCGTTCGCGGTGATACCGAAATAGTCGGGGGCATAGCCGATCTCGAGCCGGATCGATTTGTGCGACAGCACAACGCCCTTGGGTTCGGCGGTAACCCCCGACGTGTAGGTATGCAGCAGGGGCGTGTTTTCGTCGAAGTCGGGCGGATCGAAAGCATGCCCCGCAGAAATCAGGTCTTCATAGTCGAGATCGTATTTGTGGCCGTCGCCGAGACCGATCAGCGTGCAGCCGCCAGCCTTCACTTCGTCCTCGATGCTGTCCATCAGCTCCTGGCAGTCGCTGGTGACGATGCAGTGGCTGACGTCGCTGTTGCGGAGCACATGCAACATCTCCCGCGGGCTGTAGCGCCAGTTAACGCCGACCCGGACGGCGCCCAGCATCATGCAGGCGAAGAAGTGCTCGTAGACCTCGAAGCATTCCCTGGAAAGCAGCGCGATCCGGTCGCCGGGGCCGAGCCCCAACGACTGCAGCGCGCCGGACAGGCGCTCCACGCGATCGTAGATGGCCGACCAGGTGATCGACCGGTCGCCCTGATAAAAGGCCACCTTGTCCGGCGTGTGTCGGGCGCATCGGCGAAGTTGATCGCGCAGCATGTCTCAGGTCTCCATGTAGGTTTCACCGCTGTTTGCGTCGGTGCCCAATTCACTCAGGTATAGGGAAGGCACACTCCTCCCGTAACGTCCAGTCCGGGACCGGCCAGCCGGCGCCGCCACCTGCATACGCCATCGGAGCGGGATCGATACACCGTTGACAGGGGCCGGCCCGGACCGGGAGCAGGAGTTCTTGCGATCGGCTTCGGGACGCCCCTCGCTCGATGACGTTACCGCTTATGTCGATTCGTTTCGAAACTCCTGCATCCATTAGCGACTCTACCGGCATTTCTTTTTCGCGGCGCTCTATCCCTCGAACGGACACAGGCAACGGCATTAGTGACCGTATCGAGCGGGGAGGAACGTCATTTTTTTGGCGGGAATGTCATGCCGTCTACCAAAACCGCTTTGAAGAAATTCTCGTACACTTCGATGGGTATACAGAAGACGGTTTGTTCCAGAATCGGATTTCGCCGAAGGCGATCTGTGTAAGACTTAACATTCTCGTAGGTTTCATACTTCCTGTCTTTGATTAAATCCGACCAAACAGGAGCATTGGCCAACGTCGGCGCCAGCATGCAATCCACCAGCGAAAGATCGTCGCCCAGGAAGAGCGCTTTTTTGCCGTCCAGTTCTCGATCCAAGAACCTCAATGAATCGAACAAAGCGCTGCAAATTTCGAGTTTTCTTTTGCGGTCGGGTTCGACATGAACGAATTGAGCGTCGCGGTCGAACAATTCCCTGTCGGCAAACTGTATCCACTGCCTCGCATACGCCCTGGCCACCGGGTCCGAGGGCATCATGGGAGGGTCCGGCCATACCTCGTCGATGTACTGGATGATATTGGCGGACTCAAGTATGGCCCGGCCGTTGTGCTCCAGAAGCGGCACCTTGCCGAATGGCGATATTTTCTCGAAGCCTTCGGGGCGCGCGCGCTCGCTGATATCGATTTCGACGCTGTCGTATTCAATTCCTTTATTGGCCAACGTAGAAAAAACCCTCTGGCAGGACGGCGAAATCGAGAACATATACAATCTGGGTTTTTTCATCGGAACAGTTCCATACGATCGGCAGACTCCTCAGACGCGGGCGCAACAGCCTGTACCGTGCAGTTTGGCAGGACATCGCGTCTTGGGTTCTGCACGCACATGCCGCCTGGCTTGTCTCCCCGCTTGCTCGACTATCCGACCGGATTCGGGCGTAGGCTCGACAGTGTAATCTGACCGACTGTTCGTTCAGTTAGGCCTAGTCGACCGCGCCATCATTGTCAAGGCGCGGGGATGAAAATTGCCCGGGAAGCCCCGCCGCGACAAGACCGATCCGGAGACCGGATTCTCCGCAGGAGAACCGGAGCGGAGCGCAGGCAATGCGCAGCGGGAGCGTTATTTTGAGGAACCGGGAGCCTTCTGTTGACGTTTTTTTCGGACACGCTCGAACTGCGGCACCACCGTCCACCCGTTCCGGTGCTCGAACCGAACCCGAACCGGGTCGCCTATCGCCACCTTCATCGCGCCCGGGCCGATTATGTTCGTGAGCATTGTCGGCCCTTCGTCGAGCTGAACGATGGCCAGCACATAGGGGGTATGGGAATCGAAGGCTTCGAAAGGCGACTGGTGCACGATCGTATAGCTGATGACGACACCGGTGCCGCGCGCGTCGAAATGGTCGAGCCCGGTCGACCAGCATTTCGGACACCATCGCCTTGGATAGTGGATCGCCGTGCCGCAGTCCCGGCAGCGCTGCAGGCGGAGCACGCCTTGCCGTGCAGCATTCCAATAGGGGCGGCTGATATCGGTCGCAAACGGCGTGGGCCGTATTCTACGGCTCGCGTCCAAGGATAACCGTGACATGGTCGGTAAGGATTCCCCCGTAAGTGTGAACCAGGGCGGTATCGACATTGTCGACTTGCCGCTTCCCGGCAAGGCCCATGATCTGTTGGGCGGCTTCGACGAAGAAGGATATGCCGGAGGAATCGCCCGTGTGTCCAAACGACAACAGGCCGCCGAAGGTGTTCAACGGCAACGACCCGCCCGGCCCGGCGGCGCCGCTCTCAAAAAATTCGCCGCCGCCGCCGGGTTCGACGAAGCCGCATTCCTCGACCTGAATTATCGGCGTGATCGTAAACGGATCGTACAGTTGGGCGATGCTGATTTGCTTCGGCGAAAGGCCGGACATTTCGAAAGCCCGCTGCGCGCATTCTGCCAGACCGGTCTCGCTGGGTTCCGCAATCTCGCTGACCGGCGCATGGTAGTGCGATTCGCCGATGCCGACGATATAGGCAGCTCTTGACGAATTCCGGTCCACAGACGCTCCCCTGACGATAAGAAGTGCGCCGCCACCCTCGCAGGGCACGGAACAGTCGAACTTGTGGAACGGCGAAGCGATCGGTCGCGATGCGGGAATATCGGCTGGAGCCAACGGGCCCCGTCCGAACATATACGCATCGGCATTGGCAAGCGCCCACTCGCGGGCGCTGACGGCCACAGCGCTTAGCTGGTCGCGGGTCGTCCCGCGCTGGTGCATGAACCGTTGCGCAATCATGGCGTACATGGCCGGAATCGATGCACCGTAACAGAGCTCGAATTCCGGATCCCCAACCATCGTCGAAATTGCGGCTCCGTCCGCATGCACCGAGGGAAACTTGCCGACCCCAACGCACAGCACGGCATTGCATACGCCCGCCTCGATCGCCAGAACCGCCCTGGAAACCATCGCGCCATAGGTGGCGCCCGCGTTGAGCGTTTCGGCGAACCGGGGCTTTATGCCCAGACGACCTGCAAGGCGCTGGTGGATGTAAGTGTTGGTGCCGCCGGCGCCGGCAATGTACGCGGGCGGGGCCAGGAGACCGTCGATCATCCCCGGCGAAAGGTCGGGCCAATCGCTGAGAAACCGCTCCACGATCCGTTCCAGGAGCTGGAAGCCGTCGAGCGTCGGAAATCGCCCTGGCGCAATCTGGCTGGCAGCGACAATCGCTGGAGGGCGCGATCGATGTCGGGTCACGTCGTCTGCACCGTTCGTGCCCGGGCAGGTTCTTTGTGGGGCATTTCGGTTTTCGGAAATCTGGCGCCATTTTCGCAAAATCAGCGCTACGCTGATTGAACGAACGGACGGTCAGCAGTATTGGATGCTGCCAAGTCGATGTCAAATCAGGCTCTCAACGCAGAGTGGAGCCACTCGATTGTCGTTCGGCATGGCTGCAGGACGCCAATATGCGCGCGAACCGGTTGCGACCGCTACGAGCCAAGGCATTAAATGGCCGCTCCAAATTACAACCTCTAGGTGAAGGCTCCATCAGCTCGCGGGATCGTTCGGCAATTCGATGGACTTGCCGCCGCAAGCCGCTGATCTCCGACCCCAAGCGACCGCTCACGGCGAGCAATCACCGCACCGTGCAAACTACTATTCAAGAATTTTACGAACTAGAGGAACGGCGCGGAAACTTCCCCGGCACAGGTCCGGGGCTCTCTTACTTGCGGGGGCCCGCAACCACCGAGACCGACAATTGATCGAGATTTCGGTCTGAAACGCTTCAATCCTCTGATTTATCGAAGAAAATGTTGGTGCTCGCAGGGCGCAACGCGGATGCGGCCGGCCGGTTCCTTGGACTATGGCGACAAGGTGCCGTCGAGCCCGTGATGCATTTTGGGACGTGGCGCCGTTACATGAATCCGCCGTCCTTGGCGGATCGCGATGCGATGCAGTTCGAAAACGGATTGATCCCGCCGCTCGCTCATTCGAAGCCACCGTGCGCGGAGATTCGGCTGCGGTTTCTGGGGTATGACAGCCTGTGGCACAGCGTCCGCGACCGGCCGCTGATTCGCGAATATGCGACGTGTCAGAGGATTGGCGCGCTTCCTCGGGCAAGATGACTCCGTGGCGGCCGACCGTCGCGTGCCGTTCCGGCCGCCCGCCCGGGTCTGCACGACATAGACCTTGCGGCCCGTCGGATAGACCCGCACTCCGAAGCCCAGCAGCTCGCTGTCCCAGAACACCGTGTCCTTGTCGGCCTTCAGCCGGTCCACGGTGCGCCGCGAAATCGTCGTTCGCTTGAGTATTGCCATAGGGTTCGTTTCCGCCCTACGCCGCTTCGGCTTCGCTGGCGTTGGCATCCGGGGTCGCGAGATCGTTGCCGATGCTGTCCCCGACCTTGGCCGCCGAGACCCGCTCGGTGTCGCGCGAGGTGCGCATACTTGTAGGTCCTCATCACCATCTTGTGGCCGAGCAGCCGGGCGATGGTCGGCAGTCCCTCGCCGAGCGCCTGCGCCTGCCAAGCAAAGCTGTGCCGGCAGTCGTGAAGCCGCACGTCCTCCAGGCCGGCGCGCGCCCGCAACCGGTTCCAGAACGGGTCGATCCGTTCGAGACGGTCGCCCTGCTTCCGGCCGGCGATCACCCAGGGATTGTCCTCGATACGCGGTATCCGCGCCAGCACCCGCTCGACCGCCGGCGTCAGCGGCACCCGGCGCGGACCCGACTTGCTGTCGCGCAACCGCAGTTCCCCTGCCGCGCGGTCGATGTCGCCCCATCGCAACATCAGGATCTCGTTCTTGCGGCAACCGGTGAGCAGGAGCAGCCGGATCGCCGCTACCGCCGAGGCCATGAGCGGCTCCTCCGATTCCGCTTTGAACAGCACCTCGCCGGGCCGGGCGTATTCCTCCTCGGTCAGGAAGCGCTCGCAGCTGCGTTCCCTGTAGCGCTTCACCGACCGGCACGGGTTGGGCCGCGCCGGAGTCATGCCCCAGGCGACGGCCAGCTTGAACATCTTCGAGAGCACGCGCACCGACTCGTTCGCCTGGACTGGCCTGTCCCGGAGCTTGTAGTGCAGCGCCGCGACATGCGACCGGTCGACCTCGGAGAGCTTGAGACCGCCCAGCGCCGGCGGAAGCCGCCTCACGCCGCCTGTGCCCGCTCCGCGCCGAACCAGGCGGGGTAGGCGAACAGGGCCGAAGACCCGCCGGTGTGCAGGAACACCACGCGCTGGCCGGCCCGGAAAACGCCCTCGCGGACCAGGCCGAGCAGGCCGGCGAAGGTTTTCCCGGTATAGACCGGATCGAGCAGGATGCCCTCCATTTCGGCCATCGTGCGCACCGCTTCCAGCGTCGAATCCGCCGGGATGCCGTAGCCGGCGCCGACGAAACGGTCGTCCACCCGGATGCCGGCGGGATCGATTTGTCCGCCCAAGCCGATATGCGCCGCGGCCGCCTGCGCGAGATCGAGCACCTTCGCCTGCTGCGCCGCCGCTTCGGCCCGCACGCTGATCCCGTAGACGGGAATCTTCGACCCCGCCCCGAGCAGACCGGCGAGCATGCCGGAATGGGTGCCGGCGCTGCCGCTGGCGAGCACGATGGCGTCGATGCCGAGGCCGGCCGTTTCGGCCTGTCCGACCAGTTCGGCCGCCGCGTTGGCGTAGCCCGCCGCGCCGACGGCGTTCGATCCGCCGCCCGGAATGGCGTAGACGCGCCCGGCGCCGCCGGGCAGGCTTGCCACCAGTTCGTCGAGGGCGGCGTCCATGTCGTCGCGCCGCTCGCAGCGATGGACGACGGCGCCGCACAGCCGGTCGAGCAGCACGTTGCCGTTTTCGTTGTAGTCCGTATCGGCAAACCCCGTCCGGTTCTCCAGCAGCACATGGCATTCCAGGCCGAGGCGCGCCGCCGCCGCCGCGGTCTGGCGGGCGTGGTTGGACTGGACCGCGCCCTGGGTCGCGACGGCTTCGGCGCCGCGCGCCAGCGCCTCGCCCATCAGGAATTCCAGCTTGCGCGCCTTGTTTCCGCCGGTCGCCAGCCCGGTACAGTCGTCCCGCTTGATCCAGATCTCCGGTCCGGCAAGCGCCGCGCTCAGCCGTTCGAGCGGCTCCAGCGGCGTCGGCAGATGGGCGAGGCGGACCCGCGGGAGGGTGTCGAGATTCATGGCGGCGCGTCCCTTGCTGCGATGGTGCCATAACGCCGGCAGGCCCCGGCCGGTCCGAGAATGCCGCCGGCCGGCCGGGCTGCGCAAGATGCCCGCGCCGGCCTGCGTGCCGCAGGACGGACTGCGGCACGGCGCCGGCGAGAGCGGGTCCGGGTTACCTGGCGGCTTCGGGCGGCACCAGGGCGGCCGGAATCTTCAGGCCGGTATCCGTCATCGTCACCGATGCGGCGGCCCGGTCCGGGCAAGAGCCTCCGCCGCCCAGCCGGGAACGGCCCCGGCGACCCACCAGGCTCCGTCCTTCAGGATCGCAACCTCCCGATGCGGCCGGTCGGGATCGGTGTTGTCGTAGAGCATGGCCTCGTCCGTGCGCGCGATCGCCGCCGGGAGATTGGCGTGCGAGCGCGCAAACCGCCGCCGCGCGTCCGCTTCCGGGACATCGTGGCCGCCTAGCGCGACCCGGTTGCGGATACGGTCGAGCGCCTGGTCCGGCGAGTCGACTGACACATAGTGCAGGACGATTCGGTAGCCTTGCCGCCGCGCGGCCGTCATGTGGCGAAGAATGCCGGAACCGGCGAGGGTCGTTTCCACCAGATGCGCCCGGCCCGCGCCGAGCGCAGCCTGTCGCCGGCGCAGCGCCTCGCGTCCTGCGTGCGCGGGGCCGCCGGTCGTCATGTCGCGCGCAATGGCGTCGGGGTCGATGATGTCGAGCCCTCTGAAGCCGCTCATGCGTGTCAGGGTGGACTTGCCGCACCCGTTCGGGCCGGCAACGACGAGGAGGGTCGGCACGGACGCCGGCCGGGTCAGGCGGATTTCCGCTCGGGCGCAATGAGCACCCGGTCCCCTTCCCTGGTCCGTGCGATATAGGCGCCGTCCGAGCGGACGCCGTAGAGCGTGCCGCCGGCCTCGACCTGGGCCGCCAAGTCCGCCTTGATCTCGTCGCGCCAGCCCTTCGGGAACCCCGGTATGTCCGGCGGCGGCGCGGGGATATGCCTATGGGGGGTATGCTTACGCTCGCTCATGCCGCCGACCCTACATCCGGCCGGTGCGCCCTTCAACCCGATAACGCGCGGGAACCGGCTGCGGCCCGAACGCCTTCTGCAGGGCCTCAGCGTGTAGAAGCCGGGTACGCCACGGCATCTCCGGTGGTGCAGACGAACGCACGGGCGATGCGGCGCCGTACATCTTGGCCGGCCGGGCGCGACAGGTAGCAGTCCCGCTCGGCGCGTCCGCGCGGGCGCTCATCGAGGCGCTGCCCGGTCCTTGCGATCCCGACGCGTTCCTGTTCCCGCGCCATGCCGAGGGGTTGGGTACCTGGTTCTCAAGAACTGCTGGCGGACAGCATGCGCAGATGCGAAGCCCTGCTGGCTGCGCCTGCATGACCTTCGGCATACAGCGGCCAGTCAGGCGGTCATGGCGGGCGAGAACCTGCCGCTGGTCGGCAAGTTGCTCGGGCACCGGCGGCACCGGACCACGGCGGGCTACGCTCACCTAGCGGACGGGCATCTCGTCGACGCGGCGGAGAGGGTGGGAGCCATCATTGCACGCACGATGCTAGACTCCGCACCGGACACCTCTACCGGACCGACCCAGCCGGGCGGACTTTGCAACAGAAGCATCGAGGGCAGTATCCGCCATGAATCCTTACGATGACCCCCCCCACCAAGAATCCACACCGGGCCTCCTCTTCTGTATGGCCGTGTGCGCATTCATCATGTTCATTGCATCCACGAGCATCGCCCTTGCCCAGAGCCCCTCTTCCGATATTTGGCCGGAGAGCGATATTGACTGCGAGAAGTCCCGTTGGGAGATCACCGTGGAAGACCCTAAGGGACGGCCCGTTACCGTGGGCCTCCCGCGCAGCGAAATCATTCTTTGTGGCTGGGTGATAGACGGTTGGGAGATGTTCACTTTCAGTCGCAAGGGCTGCATTCTCAGACCAGAGGATCGGTTTTGGATACGCAATGTGGATGCGGCGAAGATTCGCCAGTGCTTTCGGTAAGTCAAAGATTCTTCGCATCCACCAAGCCGAGCCGAGTAAGGGGAACGAAGGTGACAGAGGGATTGACCGGCTGGGAAACGACACGACTGTCGAAGCATTTCATCCTGCTGGATTTTTTGGCTGACTACGAGGTCTACCGGCAACCCAGGCTGCGTGAAAGGCAGCGGCTGCAATTCGATGACGTGTGGCGGAAGAACGACGAACATGACGCGCTCGCCAGAGGCTTGTGCAAGCGATTGCTCGAACCTCTGATGGAAGTGTGGGGTCCAATTTCCGTTGCGGATGCGTTTTGGCCGTCCGTCTTCAAATCGGGTCATGCAAGCCCAGAAAGGTATGGTCCAAAGCACCGCTGGACCGGGGGTGAGGCGACGGTGGACATTGCGCTCTACAGACTGGTGGACGGACCGGTGGACAAGAAGAAAACAGGCGCGACGCTCAAGAGAGCAGTTGAAGACGTGACGTCCATAGATGACTGCCGCGATCGGGTTATCAGTTACCTGAGGACCGAATTCTTGTGCGTAACGTTTAAGGCGAAGGGTGCGAAAATTTGCGGAGCCCCCAACACCGACAAGAATAAAACGCAAAAGCTGCGGGCGCACCATGTACGCGTCGGGCGCTATTTCAATTTGCTCGATTTCTGTCGCAGTGGCCGGGCCGTTGAAGAGGGCAAGGATCTGGTGCCGATGGGCGCTGAAAAAAACGACTGGCGCGACTATAGCCCGATTGCGGAGGAAGCGGCGGCTCGGTCCTTTGCTGCCGCCCTGGACCCGCTGGTCGACCGGTTTGGCCGAATTTCGGTGGTGCGCGGGATGGAAACGGCCGGATTTTCCGACGACGAACATGCGGACCTGCACCGCTGGGACAGGGACAGCGGTCCTTGGCGGCTGGTCTTTGTGCTACCCCAAGGGACGGACCCGAAAGGGGTTTGTGATCTCTTGGCAATGCACCCGCATGTCCGCGAGGTTCAGCCATGCCGCCACGCATCCGACTCCTATGCCGTGGCGCTCGTCGTAGATCAGAGGGATTACGACGAACACCGCGGGTTGCGGCTCGACTAGCTGCGCTGCGCGAGCGTGTGCCACGATCTCTGTGGCGCGGCGGTAACAGGAGAGCCCGCACCGCCGCCGACAGTGCGGGCTGTGTGAATAACGCTGCCAGTGCGCACGCCTTCCTGCATTGATCCGTTACCTCGTGCTTCCCATAGTGCCGCCCGGAAGCCACGCGGCGGTTCGGGAACTGTCTCCACAAGTGCGCGGCGGGCGCTGCCGCTCAAGCGCCGCTCGGGCTAAATGCCGATTGTACAACGGCTTTCATCGCCAGGCGGGTTGAGCGGCCAGGAAGCGCGATCGGGAGGCCCTTCGACGCGTGGTCCTCACGCGTGGTCTTCACACCCCCCTGACTTTCGGCAGCATGAGGAAGTCCCACGGCGAGGGGAAATCGCCGACCGGGACTTCGATGACCGTCGGGCCGCCGCTCCTGAACGACTCGCGCAGGCGGCGGCGGAGTTCGTCCGGCGTTTCCGCGCGCATCCCGCGGGCGCCGAAGCTTTCGGCGAGGCGGACGAAGTCCGGGCTCGTCAGGTCGGAGGCGATCGGCCGGTTGTCGTAATTCTCGATCTGGAAGCGCCTGACGTTGCCGTAGGCGTTGTCGTTGAACACGATGGCGGTGAGCGGGATGCCGTAATGCACCGCGGTCGCCAGTTCGCCGATGCCGAACAGGGCGCCGCCGTCGCCGGCGATGGCGACGACCGGCACGTCCGGGCGGGCATGGGCCGCGCCGAGCGCCGAGGGGATGCCCCAGCCCAGGGTGCCCTGGTAGGCCGAGGTCAGATGGGTGCGCGGCCGGTAGCTCGGGAAGGCGAGGCGCGCGACATAGCCGACCTGGGTCAGTTCGTCGAAGAAGAGGCCGTCGCGCGGCAGCTCCGCCCGGATCGCGCCCAGCCAGGCCATCTGCGGGCCGAGCCTGTCCCGGTAGGCCTTCGCGAAACGCGCCTTTTCCGCGGCGATCCGGTCGCGCCAGGCGCCGCGCTTCGCCTCCCTGCCTTCGAGCGCGCCGATCAGCAGCGGCACCGCATCGCGGACATCGGCGTGAATGGCGACATCGGGCTCGCGGACGCGGCCCAGTTCGTCGGCGTCGATATCGATATGGATCGCCTTCAGCGCGTCGTCGGCGCCCCACAGCATCTGCTGATTGAGCCGCGTTCCGATGCCGAGCACGACATCGCAGGCCGGCCACAGCGCATGGCCGACCGGCGCGCCGGCGCTCAGTTCGTGCTCGCTGGAGACGACGCCGCGGCCCGTCCGGTAGGCGATGACCGGGGCGGACAGCATTTCCGCCAGCCGCGTCACGTCTTCGCTGCTATCGAGCGCGCCGCTGCCGACGACGATGAGCGGCCGTTCGGCCCGTTCGAGCAGGCGGACGGCCGCTTCCATCCGGTCGGCGTCGATCTCCGGCGCGGCCTCCGCCGGCGCGCTCAGATCCGCCGGCGCGCCCTCGACCGGCGATTTCCAGACGTTGACCGGCACTTCGACCCCGACCGGCCGGCGCCGGCCCGACTGCATGGCCGCGATGGCCGATTGCAGCAGGGCGTGGGCGTTTTCGCCGCCGGTAATCGTCGCGGCCTGCTTGGTAAGTCCTGCCATGATGCCGAGCTGGTCGGGCAGCTCGTGGAGCATCCCGAATCCCTTGCCGATGGCGCGCAGCGGGATCTGGCCGGCCAGCGCCAGCACCGGCGCGTTGGTCGCATAGGCGGTGGCGAGCGCGGCCGAAGCGTTGAGGAATCCCGGCCCCGGTACGACGGCGAAGGCCTGCGGCCGGCCGGTCGCCAGCGCCGCGCCCAGCGCCATGTAGGCCGCGCCCTGTTCGTGCCGCGCCGTAACCGGCTTCAGCCGGTTCTGCTTGTCGTAGAGGGCGTCGAAGAAATCGTCGTTCTGCACGCCGGGCAGGCAGTAGAGGTTTTCGATCCCGTTCCGGATCAGGGTCTCGACGACGAGTTCGGCGACGGTATCGGGCATGGCTCGGGGCTCCGGCGGTTGGGCGCGCGATGATAGCGTTGCGCGTGTCGCTGGCAACCGGCTCCGACCGCTGCCAGTCGCCGGCGGGCTCCGGCGGTAGCAGTCTCGCGCACGGCCCGGCGATGGACTATGCTGCCGCCGCCGCGCAGTCGAGGGGGGAGGCGGAACCGATGGATGGCGGTATCGACGGCGCCGGATTGCAGGTTGTCCGGCTGCGGCCCAACATCGGCGCGGAGATCCGCGGCGCCGACCTGGCCGCCGGCATTTCGGAGGCGCAGGCCGCGGCGGTCCGGGCGGCGCTCAATGCCCATGAAGTCGTGATCCTGCGCGACCAGCACATCGACGCTGCGCAGCAGATGGCCTTCGCCCGGCATTTTGGCGACCTCTCGATCCATCCCTTCTCGCCCAACCTGCCGGACCGGCCCGAGATGATCGTGCTCGACAATTCCGGCGACAACCCGCCCCTGTCGACCGACGTCTGGCACAGCGACGAAACCTTCCGCAAGGCGCCGCCGATGGCGACGATCCTGTGCGCCAAGACGGTGCCGCCGCTGGGCGGCGACACGCTTTTCGCCAGCATGACGAGCGCCTTCGACGGCCTGAGCGACCGGATGCAGGCGCTGATTTCCGGCCTTGAGGCGATTCACGATTTCAAACCGTTCCGCGCCTTGTTTCCCGATACGCCCGAAGGCCGGCGCGCGCTGCTCGACCTGGAGAACGACTTCCCGAAGACGGCCCATCCGATCGTGCGGATCCACCCCGAAACGAACCGGAAGGTGCTGTTCGTCAATCCGCAATTCACCGTCGGGATCAAGGGAATGAAGGAAGAAGAGAGCCGGGCGATCCTCGATTTCCTGTTCCGCCAGGCGCAGATTCCCGAATACCAGTTCCGGCTCGAATGGGCGGCCGGCACGGTCGCCTTCTGGGACAACCGCTCGACCCAGCACTACGCGACCCACGATTACCTGCCGCACCGGCGCACGATGGAGCGGGTGACGATCACGGGCGATCCCGTTTTCGGCCTTGTCGACGAAACCGTCCGGACGGCCGGGCGGGCGGCCGATGCCGCGCGCGACGACGGCGGCGTGGTCCGCCAGTTCGCCCGGCGGAGATCCTGACGGGCATACATTCGATTAACCTTGCAGTTGCCGGAACGTTCCCGGTATATTGCCGCCATGCTTCGCGATTCCCGCCCTGCATGGCCGAAAGCCGCCGCGCCGCCCGATGGCGAACGGCGCCGGCCCGATTTGCCCGAAGCCGATCCGCCCCAGTCCGATCCGCCCCAGTCCGATCCGCCCGGGGCCGATCCGCCCGGGGCCGATCCGCCCGAATTCGATCCAAAAGACAAATCCCTCGGCGGGCACCGGGAGCGGCTGCGCCGCCGCTTTCTCGACGGCGGCGAGGCCGCGCTGCCGGATTACGAACTGCTGGAGCTGATCCTGTTCGCCGCCAGTCCGCGCGGCAACGTCAAGCCGGCGGCCAAGCGGCTGATCGCCGAATTCGGCTCGCTCGCCAACGTGCTGGCGGCCGACCCGGCCGACCTGCTGCGCACGGAGGGGATCGGGCTCGCCGCCGCGGCGGCGATCAAGGCGGCCGCGGCAGCCGGCGTCCGCCTCGCGCGGCAGGAGGCGTCGGGCCGGCCGGTGCTCAACAACTATCGCAAGGTTGTCGCCTTCTGCCGGGCCGCCATGGGCCGGGAGCCGGTCGAGCAGTTCCGCGTGCTCTATCTCGACAAGCAGAACCGCATGATAGACGACGAGATCGTGCAACGCGGCACGGTCGACCACACGCCGGTCTATCCGCGCGAAGTCGCCCACGGCGCGCTGAACCGGGGCGCGACGGCGGTCCTGCTGGTGCATAACCATCCGTCGGGCAATCCGGCGCCGAGCGACGCCGACATCCGCATGACCAAGTCGCTCAAGGAGGCGCTGGCGCCCATCGGCGTGATCGTGCTCGACCACCTGATCGTCTCGGCCGAGGGCGATACCTCGTTCCGCTCATTGGGCTTGCTGTAAGCCGGCCGGGCGCCCCTTCGATACGCCCCGTCCTTCGATACGCCCCGGCCTGGCGGCCGGGGCTACTCAGGATGAGGAGGAACGGAGTGTCGAGGCTTTCGAACCCCCACCCCCCTCATCCCGAGTAGGCGCGTCAGCGCCGTATCGAGGGGCCGTATCGAGGGGGCCGTATCGAGGCAGCCGCGTGCAGGACCGCGGCGGTGACCAGCAGCATGGCGCCGGCCTGGTGCAGCGCGGCCAGCCAGACCGGCGCGTAGAGGAGCAGCGTGGCGATGCCCAGCCCGGTCTGGAGCAGAATAGCGGCGAGCAGCCAGCCAACCCACCGCCGCTCCGGCGGCGTGCCCCGCGCGCGCGTCCGCCGCCACAGGGCGAGGACGAGCAGGACCGTCAGGATCGCCAGGATCCGGTGGTTGAACTGTACGGCGACCGGATTGGCGACAAGTTCGGCAAGGCCGCGGCCCGGCCGCAGATAGTCCTCCGGCACGAGCATGCCTCCCATCAGCGGGAAGGTGTTGTGGATTTTGCCGGCGTCGAGGCCGGCGACGAAGGCGCCGTAGACGATCGTCAGGGCGATCGACCCGTAAACCGCGAACGACAGCAGGCCCTTGCCCGTGGCGGTGCGGCCCGCCGGCCCGGCCGGCCGGCCCGGGCGGGCGATCAACCAGACGATCCAGGCATAGAGAAGGATCGCCAGCGACAGGTGGGCGGCGAGGCGGTAGTGGCTGACCGAGGGGCGGTCGACCAGGCCGCTGGCGACCATGTACCAGCCCAGCGCGCCCTGCAGTCCGCCCAGGACGAACAGCGCGACCAGCGCCGGGACCAGCCGGCGCGGCAGGCGGCGGCGCAGCAGCAGAATGACGAAGCCGGCCAGGAAGACGACGCCGATCGACCGGCCGAACAGCCGGTGCAGATATTCCAGCCAGAAGATCGCCCGGAAGCCGTCCAGCGTCAGATCGGGGAAGACCTGCCGGTATTGCGGCGTCTCCCGGTAGAGGTCGAACAGGCGCTGCCAGGCCGCGTCGCCCATCGGCGGCAGCCAGCCGAACAGGGGCCGCCACTCGGTCATCGACAGGCCGGATTCGGTGAGCCGGGTCAGCCCGCCGAGCACGACCATGGCGAAGATCATCCCGGCGACCAGCAGCAGCCAGCGGCGGACGGACGGATGCACGGGTTCGGGGTGCGGCGCGATCATGGCAGCGGCGGAAGGAACGGACGCGCCCTGTTGCGCGGTGAATCGAAAGATGTCTCTGTGCTAAAGCCGGGAAAACCCGAACACCCCGTGCAATTCGCCGCGCGCATCCCGGCAGGCGGGAGATCGGCGCTTCAGGGACGAGGAGGTCTGCAATGGACGCCCACACGGTCACGGTCACGGCCACGGCTACGGCCACGCCGGACGCGGCTCCCGGTTCCGACGGGGGCGCAATCCTGGACTTCGCGACGCCTTTCAATGCCGCGGTGCCGTTCATCGACCGGCACATCGGGGAAGGCCGCGGCGCCAAGCCGGCCATCCTGACGACGGAAGGCGGCGAGGTCGGCTACGCCCGACTGGCCGCAGAAGTGAACCGGTACGGCAACGCGCTGCGCGGCCTCGGCATCGCGCCCGGCGAGCGCGTGCTCATGGTGGTGAAGGATTGCCCGGAATTCTTTTTCGTCTTCTGGGGCGCCATCAAGGCCGGCATCGTGCCGGTGCCGCTGAACACGCTGCTGACCGGCAAGGACTATGCCTACATGATCGACGATTCGGCCGCCGCCGCCATCGTCTGGTCGCCGGAATACGACGGCGCGGTCGGCGAGGCGCTGGCGCAGGCGGACCACGCGCCGGCCCATCTGCTGCCGCAGGACCGGGCGGCGGCCCTCGCGGCGGCGGCGCCCGACGCCCTGGAGCCGTATCCGAGCGAAGCCGGAGACGATTGTTTCTGGCTCTATTCCTCCGGCTCGACCGGCTTCCCGAAGGGCACGATCCACCGCCACCGCGACATGGTCGTGACCAGCCGGCAATACGGCGTGGACGTGCTCGGCGTGCGCGAGGACGATATCTGCTTCTCCGCGGCCAAGCTGTTCTTCGCCTACGGCCTGGGCAACGCCATGACCTTCCCGCTCTGGGTCGGCGCCACGGCGGTTCTGGCCGCCGAACGGCCCGCGCCGCAGATGACTTTCGACATTTTCGACCGCTTCCGCCCGACCCTCTATTTCGGCGTGCCCACCCTCTATGCCGCGCAGCTGGCGGCGATCGACGGCGGTGCGGCCTGCGACATGGCGAGCGTGCGTTGGTGCGTCTCCGCCGGGGAAGCCCTGCCGGCCGACATTTTCCGGCGCTGGCGGGACCAGACCGGTACCACGATCCTGGACGGCATCGGCTCGACCGAGGCGCTGCACATCTTCATCTCCAACCGGCCCGACATGCAGAAACCCGGCACCAGCGGCCGGACGGTGCCCGGCTACGAGGCGCGCATCGTCGGCGAGGACGGCGCGCCGGCCGCCGCCGGAGAAACCGGCACGCTGCAAATCCGCGGCGGCTCGACGGCGCGGGCTTACTGGAACCAGCCCGAGAAGACCGCCGCGACCATGCTGGACGACGGCTGGCTCGACACCGGCGACACCTACCGGACCGACGAGGACGGCTGCTACGTCTACGAGGGCCGGTCGGACGACATGATGAAGGTCGGCGGCATCTGGACCTCGCCGGTCGAGATCGAGGCCTGCCTGATCGGCCATCCCAAGGTGCTGGAAGCCGCCATCGTCGGCCGCGCGGACGATGCCGGCCTCCTGAAGCCGGAAGCCTGGGTCGTGCGCGCCGACGGCGTGGCGGACGACGAAGCCGCGCTGCAACGGGAGCTGCACGACCACGTCAAGGCCAGCCTGGCGCCCTACAAGTATCCGCGCTGGTGGAACTTCGTCGACGCGCTGCCCAAGACGGCGACCGGCAAGATCCAGCGTTTCAAGCTGCGCTCTTAGCCCGGTTTGGCGCGCAGGGCCCGCCGCAGCACGCGGATGCGGCTCAGCACCTCCTCCCGCTCCATGTAGCAGCCCTTGAGCGCCCGTTCGCCTACGGCGTCGTCGAAAGCGGTGCGGCCGTGCAGGACGCGGCGGTTGTCGAAAATCACGAGGTCGCCGGGCGTGTAGTCGAAGGTCATGCCGAAACGCGCGCTCGCCGCCAGCGTCTGGAACGCGCGCAGACCGGCATAAGCCGCCTCCACGTCGCCGAAATCGACGTTGAGCGGGCCGCGCAGAAAGGTGGTGGCGCGGATTTCGCAGGGGTCGCCGTTGCCGTCCAGCACGACCAGCGGCGCGCGCCAGCGATAGTCCGTGGCCGGCGAGCGGTTGGTGAAGGTCCATTCGATCTGCGTGACCGCGCGCCACAGGCCGGCGTCGGTCCGGCGCAGTTCGTCGGCCACGGCGAACCCGTCGACGTAGATCGCCCGCCCGCCGCGGGTCGTGTTCCTCAGGCAGTGCAGCAGTTGCAGGCCGGGCTCGTATTCCCGGGTCGCCAGGTCGGTGTGCGGGGCCAGGGCGCCGGAAAAATAGGCGTTGGAATCCGCGGCCTTGCGCGATTCCGCCGGCGCGGTCTTCACGTCGAACAGGAAGCCGAAATTGGAATTGCGGATCGTGCCGATCCGCTCCGCCGCGCGCTGCACCGCCGTCTCGTCGGCCGGCACGTCGCGCAGCCGGACGATGCCGTATTCCATCAGCGCTTCGAGCGCCTCCAGCAGGGCGCCGTCCCGGTCCAGGCAGGCCGGACCGTCGAAGGTCGGCGGCGCCTCCAGGCGCCGGCGGTCCCAACAGGTCGGCGCGATTTCGCCGAGATCGTCGCGCCGGCCGTTGGAATAGTCGAGCGCGCGCAGCCAGCCGGGATGGTAGGCGACGGTCCGGCCTTCGGGCATGAAGGTCACGTCGAGGCTGCCGTTTGCGGCGACCGCAACCGAGGAGGCGACCGGGTCCTCCGGCAGGTCCCAGGGATGGCCGACCTGTTCGCGGGTCGCCGGGCTGTGGGTCGCGGGATCGGCCGCGTTGTCGCGCAACCAGATCGCGTGGTAGCGGCTGATCCGGCCGTCGTCCCAGGCGACGGTGACGATCCGGCCGTCCGTGCCGGCCTCGACCGGCAGATGCTCGACCGGCCAGGTATCGAAGTCCGGCGTCGGCGGCCAGTTCCGGCCCGAAAGCGCGTCCGTCCCCGTCATGGCTGCGTCCCGTTAACGCGAAGGCATGAAAGGCGCGCCCGTCTCGCGCCATTCGCGCCGCCGGTCAAGCGAAATCGAACGCCGGCCCGTCCTGCATCGCCCTGCCCCGCGCCGGCCGCGGCCTCAGGCGCCCGCGTCTCCCGGCTGTCATCCCGGCCGCCATCCCGGCCGCCATCCCGGTGGGGCGAGTTCGAAGCCGGCAAACTCGAAGGCCGGCGCGACGGTGCAGCCGGCGAGCGTCCACGCGCCGAGGGACACCGCGCTCTGCCAGCAGCCGGCCGGCACGACGATATGCGCCTCGGCGCCGGCGCCCGTGCCGAGCAGCCGCTCCGTCGCCGCCCCGCCGTCGGGCGAGAGCGCGAGCCGCAAGGGCGCACCGTCGTAATGGTGCCAGATCTCGACCGCGTCGATCCGGTGCCAGGCCGAGGTCTCGCCGGCTTTCAGCAGATAGTAGATCGCCGTGACCGCGCCGCGCCCGCCCGGCGGCGCCGGCGCGCGGAAGGTCTCGCGATAATGGCCGCCTTCGGGATGCGGCTGCAGCCCGTAGCGCGCGATAACGTCGTCGGCATCCATCGCCGGCCTCCCGCCGGTCCGTCCCGCCCGGAGATCGGGCCGGATCATTGCGGCCGGACAGACTGGACCGGCGGGCCGGGCGCCGCAACACCGGCCGCGCGAGGCAGGTCGGGGCGCCGGTATGGCGCTGCGATGTGCGGTAGGAAACTTGCGCGTATCCTTATATGCGCAAGAATAGTTGCGCATATAAGATTGAAATTTGCGCATAAACGGTTTACCTTGCGCGTACTTGTACGCGCAAGAAAGAAGGACACTATGGTGAATCGCATTCCGGAAGAGGAACTTCAGGCTATCGTAAAGGCAGTGCGACGGCATCCGGAAAGCGTGACAGCGCAGCAGATTGCCGAAGCACTCGACCTCGACCCGCCGCCGCGTCGGACCTTGCAATACCGCCTGAAGACCTTGGTCGACGACGGGCGGCTGTTCATGGAGAATTCCGGTCGCTGGGCGAGATATAGCATTCCCAAAGACGCCGATGTTTCGTTCACGGCTGTTGCCGGATATTCCGAAGCAAGCTTCAGGTCCGAAGCTCTGCCGCCGCTGTCGGGGCCCGGTCAAGAGATTCGGGACTATGTCCGAAAGCCTGCCCAGTCACGTCAACCGGTCGGTTATGACCAGGCCTTCCTCGCTTCCTATCAGCCCAACAGGACCTTCTATCTTTCTGAAGCCGAACGGGCGGGACTTTGGGATACCGGTAAGTCCGGGATCACCGAACAACCCGCCGGCACCTATGCCAGGCAAATTCTGAACCGGCTGCTGATCGACCTGTCGTGGAATTCGAGCCGCTTGGAGGGCAACACCTACTCGTTGCTCGATACGCAGCGCCTCATCGAGGCCGGCGAGGAAGCGGAAGAAAAGGATGCCAAAGAAACCCAGATGCTCCTGAATCATAAAGAGGCCATCGGGTTTCTTGTCGATGCCGCCGCAGAAACCGGCTTCGATCGCTATACCGTTCTCAACCTCCATGCCGCGCTGGCGGACAATCTGCTACCGGACTCCGAAGCGCCGGGCCGGCTCCGGCATCGCAGTGTCGCCATCGGGGGCTCGGTCTTCCATCCGCTCGAAGTGCCGCAAATGATCGAGGAGTGCTTTGACCTGATTCTTGCCAAGGCCTCCGTAATTGAAGACCCCTTCGAACAGGCTTTGTTTGCGATGGTACAGCTGCCGTACCTACAGCCGTTCGACGATGTGAACAAACGGGTCTCCCGACTCTCCGCGAATATCCCGTTCATCAAGGCGAACCTGTCACCCCTGTCGTTCGAGGAAGTGCCCCGAGACCTCTATACCGAAGCGATACTCGGCGTGTATGAACTTCAAAGCACCGAACTGATGCGCGACCTCTTCATTTGGGCCTATGGGCGGTCGGCGGCGCGTTATGCGGCGGTCCGCCAGTCGCTCGGCGAGCCCGATCCGTTCCGAATGCAGCACCGGACCGCGCTGCGTGAGCTCGTTGCCGAAGTCGTGCGCGGAGGCATGGACCGAAAGCAGGCCGCCGCCCATGTCGCCTTGGCAGCGAGAGACCGGATCGAAGAATCGGCGCGCATTCGGTTTCGCGGTATTGCCGAGCGCGAGTTGCAGAGCCTTCACGAAGGCAATTTTGCGCGTTACCGCGTTTCTCCTTCGGAATTCGCCGATTGGCAGGAAATCTGGCAGCGATGAGCGGGCCGATCGCCCGATCTGTCCCGGCCCCCTCGATACGGCCCCCCTTCGGCTTCGCTCAGGGCAGGCTCTCGATACGGCGCTGACGCGCCTACTCGGGATGAGGAGGCGTTGGGAACTCAAATGCCTCAACATTCCCTTCTTCCTCATCCTGAGTAGCCCCGCCCCCCGGCCGGGGCGTATCGAAGGAGCGGCTAGCGCGAGCCTGCCCCGCCGCCGTCCGCATGCGCGCCCGCGCTGCCCTGGCTCATCAGGCCGCGGTAGATCTCGTCGTCGCCGATCACGCCGATCATCCGTCCGTCCTCCATCATCAGGACCGGCCGGCCGGTGCAGTGGCGCAGTTCGATCGCCGTGCGCATGCGCAGGTCGGGGGTCGCCGCGCAGATCGTGTCGCCGGCGAGCGCCGCCGTATCCATGTCCGGCGTATAGTGCCGAATCGCCGCCGGCGCCGGCTCGATGCTGGCCTCGTCCGGCGCGCCCCTGTCGTCCAGCTTCAGCCGGTTGAGGCCGGACCAGTCGAGCCGGAGGGTGTCGCCGTCGCGCCGGATATCGGCGACCGGCGTCATCAGGGAGCCGCAACGCAGCACGTTGAGCGCGTCCATATGGGCGACGAACTCGGCGACATAGGCGTTGGCCGGGTTGAGGACGATCTCCTCGGGCTCGCCGAACTGGACGATCCGGCCCGCCTCCATGATCGCGATATGCTTGCCGAGCTTGAGCGCCTCGTCGAGGTCGTGGCTGACGAACAGGATGGTCTTGCCGAGCCGGCGCTGGAGGTCGAGCAGCTCGTCCTGGAGATGCTCCCGGATCAGCGGATCGAGGGCCGAGAAGGGCTCGTCCATGAGCAGGATGTCCGAATCCGTCGCCAGTGCCCGGGCGAGGCCGACGCGCTGCTGCATGCCGCCGGACAGCTCGTGGACGTATTTGTCGCCCCAGCGGTCGAGATCGACCAGCTTCAGCTTTTCGGCAACGACGGCGTCGCGCTCGGCCCGGTTGCCGCCGCGCAATTCGAGGCCGAAGCCGACATTCTCGTGCACCGTGCGCCAGGGCAGCAGGGCGAACTGCTGGAACACCATGGCGATGCGCTCCATGCGCATGCGCCGGAGCGTGGCGGCGTCGCAGCCCGCCATGTCGAGCGCCGCTTCGCCGTCCTGCACCAGCACCCGGCCGCGGGTGACGCGGCACAGGCCGTTGACGGCGCGCATGAGCGTCGACTTGCCGGAGCCGGACAGGCCCATAAGCACGCAGATCTCGCCCGGACGGACGGCGAGCGAGGCCCCGGCGACGCCGACCACCGCGCCGGTCTCGTCCTGGATTTCCTGGCGGTCCGCGCCGCGGTCGAGCATCTGCAGGGCGGCGCGCCGGTCGCCGCCGAACAGGATATCGACATCCTTCAGTTCGATCGCGTGAATGGCTCGGCCCCGCTCTCAGCCCCGCTCTAACCCCGCTGGCCGGTGCCGCCGCCGCGCTGCTTGCAGATGCGGTCGAGCAGGATGGCGACGATGACGATGGCGAGCCCGGCCTCGAAGCCCTTGGCGATGCTGACCGTGTTGAGCGCGCGCAGCACCGGGACGCCGAGCCCCGGCGCGCCGACCATCGCCGCGATCACCACCATCGAGAGGCTGAGCATGATGCACTGGGTGACGCCGGCCATGATGGTCGGCATGGCGTGCGGCAGTTCCACCTTCCACAGCAATTGCCGCCGCGTCGCGCCGAAAGCCTCGCCGGCCTCGACCAGCGGCCGGGGCACGCTGGAAACGCCGAGATGCGTCAGCCGGATCGGCGCCGGAATCGCGAAGATCACCGTCGAGATCAGCCCCGGCACGACGCCGAGGCCGAACATGATCATGGTCGGGATCAGGTAGACGAAGGTCGGGATGGTCTGCATCAGGTCCAGCACCGGGCGGATGGCGTTGTAGAGCCAGGGCCGGTGCGCCGCCGCGATGCCGACCGGCACGCCCACGACGATGCAGATCAGGGTGGAGAACAGGATCAGGGTGAGGGTCTGGACCGTGTTTTCCCAATAGCCGAGATTGATCACCAGCAGCAGCGTGAGCACGACCGCGGCGGCCAGCTTCCACGACCGGTGCAGCCAGTAGGCGAAGCCGGCGAGCAGCGCGACGAGCAGGAGCGAGGGCAGGGCCAGCGCAAGGCTGGTGACGCCCTCGATCAGGAACTTCAGAAACTCGGACAGGACGTCGAAGAACCAGGCTCCGTGGTCCAGCAGGAAATCCACGAAGGTCTCGATCCACCTGCCGAGCGGGATCTTCTCGTCCGTCAGCCAGTCCAAGGACTACCCCGCGGCGTTGCCGTCCGTCCGGGCCGCTGTCCGGGTCGCCGTCCGGGCGTTTGGGTCCGCCGCCCGGACGGCTGTTTCCCGGCGGGTCGGGCGGTTAGAGGCCCAGCGCCTTGTTGACGGCGGCCATGCCGTCGCCGCCGCTCATGGTCGTCACGCCCTTGAGCCAGCCCTTCAGGATGCCGGGATTTTTCTTGAGCCACGCCGCCGCCGCTTTCTGCGGATCTTCCTTGTCGTCTATGATCGCGGTCATGATCTCGTTTTCCATCGCCAGCGTGAACACGAGATTCTTCAGCAGCGTGCCGACGTTGGGGCATTCTTTGGCGTAGCCCTTGCGGACGTTGGTGAAGACCTCCGCGCCGCCGAAATTCGGCCCGAAAATGTCGTCGCCGCCGGCGAGATAGGTCATGTCGAACTTCGCGTTCATCGGATGCGGCTCCCAGCCCAGGAAGACGATCCACTGCTTCCTGCGGTTGGCCCGCACCACCTGAGCCAGCATGCCCTGCTCGCTCGATTCGACCACTTTGAACCCCTTCAGGCCGAAGGTGTTCTTGTCGATCATGCCCTGGATCAGGCGGTTGCCGTCGTTGCCGGGCTCGATGCCGTAGATTTTGCCTTCGAGCTGCTTGCGGTATTTGGCGATGTCGCCGAAGCTCTTGATGCCGCCGTCGGCCGCCAGCTTGTTGACCGCCAGGGTGTATTTCGCCCCGGTCAGGTTCTTCGCGATCGTTTCGACCGAGCCGTCCTCCCGGTACGGCTTGATATCGGCCTCCATGGTCGGCATCCAGTTGCCGAGGAAGACGTCGATATCGCCGTTCTTTAGGCTTTTGTAGGTCACCGGCACCGCCAGCACCTGCGCGCTCGGATTGTAGCCCAGCGCCTTGAGCACCACCGACGTCGCCGCGGTGGTCGCGGTAATGTCCGTCCACCCGACGTCGGAGAAGCGGACATTCTTGCAGGATGCCGGATCGGCCGCCCAGCCGGCGGTCGAAAACAGCATGGCGGAAACGGCGCCCAGAGCCGCGAGTCGCACGCGTCTTGTCATCGGAATCTCCTCCATTTACGGTCCCCGGTCCGCTCCCCTCCACGGCGTTTCGGGGAAGCGGTACGGCTACCACGGCGGCCATTTTGCCGCAATAACGAGCGCGGCAGGTTAACCGGATGAACGACGGTCGGGCATTTGACTATATCGTGATCGGCGCGGGCTCGGCGGGCTGCGTGCTCGCCAGCCGGCTGACCGAGGACGGCGGCGCGACCGTGCTGCTGCTCGAAGCCGGCGGCAGCGACCGCAGCATCTTCCTGCAAATGCCGAGCGCGCTCGCCATCGCCCAGGGCCGCCGGCGCTATAACTGGTCCTACTGGACCGAGCCCGAGCCGCATCTGGGCGGGCGGCGCCTGCACTGCCCGCGCGGCCGGGTGATCGGCGGTTCCTCCTCGATCAACGGCATGGCCTATGTCCGCGGCAACGCCCTGGACTACGACGGCTGGGCCGAAGGCGGCGCGCACGGCTGGTCCTATGCCGAGGTGCTGCCCTATTTCCGCAAGGCCGAGAGCTTCGGCGCGGGCGGCGACGGCTATCGCGGCGACGGCTATCGCGGCGACTCGGGGCCGCTGCACACCACGCGCGGGACCCTGGCCAACCCGCTCTACACGGCCTTTATCGAAGCCGGCGTCCAGGCCGGCTACGGCCGCACCGCCGACATGAACGGCCATCGCCAGGAAGGCTTCGGTCCGATGGACATGACGGTCCATCGCGGCCGGCGCTGGAGCACGGCGAACGCCTATCTGAAGCCGGCGCGCCGGCGCACCAACCTGCATGTGGCGAGCGGCGCGCTGGCGACGCGGCTGATCCTGGACGGAAGGCGCGCGCGCGGCGTCGAATACCGGCAGGGCGGCGCGCTGCGCACCGCCCACGCCCGCCGCGAAATCGTCCTGAGCGGCGGCCCGATCAACGCGCCGCAGCTTCTCATGCTCTCCGGCATCGGCCCGGCCGGGCACTTGCAGGAGCACGGCATCGGGGTCGTTCACGATCTGCCCGGCGTCGGCGCAAACCTGCAGGACCATCTGGAACTCTATCTCCAGCACGCCTGCACCAGGCCGATCACGCTCCATTCGGCGACCGGCTTGCTGCAAATGGGGCTGATCGGCATGCGCTGGATCGCGTTCAAATCCGGGCTCGGCGCGACCAACCATTTCGAATCCGGCGGCTTCATCCGCTCGCGGCCGGGCGTGCGCTGGCCCGACATCCAGTACCACTTCCTGCCGCTGGCGGCGTCCTACGACATGAAGCAGCGGGTGCGCTGCCACGGCTATCAGGCCCATGCCGGCCCGATGCGCTCCAGGTCGCGCGGCACGGTCCGCCTCGCCTCGGCCGATCCGCAGGCGCCGCCGAAAGTGCTGTTCAACTATATGAGCCATGAGGACGACTGGGCGGAGATGCGCGCCTGCGTGCGCCTGACCCGGGAAATCTTCGCCCAGCCGGCCTTCGACCCCTACCGCGGCGACGAGCTGGCGCCGGGCGAAGCGGTGCAGAGCGACGACGAGATCGACGCCTTCGTGCGCGAGACGGTGCAGAGCGCCTACCATCCCAGCGGCACCTGCAAGATGGGCGCCGACCCGATGGCGGTGGTCGACCCGCAGGCGAGGGTGCACGGCATGGAGGGGCTGCGCGTCGTCGACAGTTCGATCATGCCGGCGATCACCACCGGCAACCTCAACGCGCCGACCATCATGATCGCCGAAAAGGCCGCCGACGCCATCCGCGGTCGCGATCCCCTGCCGCCGTCCGACGCCCCGGCCTGGACCGCGCCGGACTGGGAAACCGCGCAGCGCTGAGCGGATAGCGGTTGATCGGGCGGCGGCTGTCCGGGCGGCGGCTATCCGAGCCGGCTATCCGGAGCGGGATCCCGGCGCGGTTACAGCACTGCCGCCAGGGCTTCGGTCGCGGTGCTCCGCTCCGCCGCCGAAAGATGAACGCCGGTCTTGGTCCGGCGCCACAGCACGTCTTCGGGCCGGCGCGCCCACTCGTTCGCGGCCATGTAACGGACTTCCCGCTCATACAGGTCGGCGCCGATATGCCGGCCCATGTCCTGCCGGCTTCGGGCGTCGCCGATGACATCCTCGGCGACATGGCCGTGGCGGCGGAAGAGGCGAACCAGGTATGCCCGGTCGAAACGGTCGTGTCGGCGCGCCAGGTCGTCGACATAGGCATCGGCATCGGCGGCCGGCAGGTCGCCCCCCGGCAGGGGCGCCGACGCGGTCCAGCGCCGGCCCGCGATGGCGAGATGCGGCGCCAGCCTGTCCATCGCCTCCTCGGCGAGGCGGCGGTAGGTGGTCAGTTTGCCGCCCAGGACCGTCAGCAGGGGCGGCAGGCTCCCGCCGCCGTCCAGTTCGAGCCGGTAGTTCCGGGTGACAGCCGACGCCGGCGCGGACTTGTCGTCCTCGTAAAGCGGGCGAACGCCGGAGTACGACCACACGACGTCCGCCGCTGCAGGCGGCTGCTTCAGGAAGCGGGCGACGGCATCGATCAGGTATGTCGTTTCGGCCGCATCGATCGCGACTCCGCCGGCCTCGCCCTCGAATGGAATATCGGTCGTGCCGATCAGCGAAAACCGGTCCTCGAACGGCAACAGGAAGACGACGCGGCGGTCGTCGTTCTGCAGAATATAGGCATCGTCCGCGCCGGCGATTCGCGGCACGACGATATGGCTGCCCTTCACCAGCCGCATCCGGGCTCCGGCCGGGGCGGCGGAGCCGGAATCGATCGCGCCGGCAACCCGGCCGGCCCAGGGACCGGCGGCGTTGACCAGACCGCGGGCTGCGGCCTCGTGCGTTTCCCCGGTGGCCTCGTCGCGCAGCCGCAGCCGCCATCGGCCATCGAGCCGTTTTGCTGAGACGCAGGCAGTGCGGGTACGGATATCGGCCCCGAGGTCGGCGGCCGCACGGGCATTGGCCACGACCAGCCGGGAATCGTCGACCCGGCAATCCCAGTAGGCGAAGCCGTGCCTGTATTCCGGCCGCAGGGGCGCGCCCGGCGACGACGATGCCAGGTCGATGCCGGCGGAGCCGGGTATGGTGCGGCGGCGCGCCAGGCGGTCGTACAGGAAAAGGCCGAGCCGGATCAGCGGCCGCGGCCGCATGGCGGGAACATGCGGCAGCACGAACCGCAGCGTCTGCACAAGGTGCGGCGCGCACGCCATCAGCACTTCGCGCTCTTTCAGGGCGTCGCGGACGAGCCGGAACTGCATGTGTTCGAGATAGCGCAGGCCGCCGTGAATCAGTTTCGAACTGGCCGAAGAGGTGCCGCAGGCGAGGTCGCCGGCCTCGACGACCAGCACGGAGAGGCCGCGGCCCGCCGCGTCGCGGGCAATTCCGACGCCGTTGATGCCGCCGCCGACGACCGCCAGGTCGTAGACTTTTCCCGCCTCGGGCACCCCCCGCCTCAGCCGGTATCGTCCAGGGTCAGCGCCATCGGCAGATGATCCGGGGCGTCGGCCGGCGGCCGGACATGACGAACCTGACACAACATGACATTTCCTGACACATCGCACCGCCGCCCCCGCCCCGTCATTCCGACCGGCGCCCCGGAGCGTCGCAGCGCTCCGTCCGGGGCGGCATTACCGGTTTTGCCGCGCGGCGCTCCCCCTCGATCAGTTCCCGTCGATCAACTCCCGCGTCAGGCGCCGGTGGTCGGCGAGCGCCCGGCCCATGTCGACCGTGGCGATCCGGCCTTCGCGGACGACCGGCTTGCCGGCGATGACGGTCCAGGCGGCGCGCGGCGGGCGGCAGAAGACCAGCGCGGCCAGCGGATCCCACTCCGCCCCGGCCAGCGCCGGCTGGTTCAGATCGAAGGCCGCGAAATCCGCCGCCCTGCCCGGCTCGAGGCTGCCGATATCGCCCCGGCCCAGGACCGAGGCGCCGCCGCGCGTGCCCAGGCGCAGGGCCTCGCGCGCGGTCAGTTCGGCGGCGTTGCCCTTGACCCGCTGCAAGAGCATGGCGAGCCGCGCTTCGCCCAGCAGGTGGGCGTCGTCGTTGGAAGCCGAGCCGTCGACCCCGAGGCCGACCTTCACCCCGGCGTCGAGCCAGGCGCGCAGGGGCGCGATCCCGCTGGCGAGGCGCATGTTGGAACCGGGGCAATGGGCGATGCCGGTGCCGGTGCGGGCGAACAGGGCGGCCTCGCGTTCGTCGAGCCGAACGCAATGGGCGTGCCAGACATCGTCGCCGGCCCAGCCGGCATCCTCGATATAGTCGCCCGGCCGCATGCCGAACCGTTCGAGCGAATAGTCGATATCCTCGACATTCTCCGCCAGATGGGTGTGCAGGCGCACGCCGTACTGCCGGGCGAGGACCGCCGATTGGCGCATCAGGTCCTGGCTCACGGTAAAGGGCGAGCACGGCGCGACGGCGACGCGCACCATCGCCATCGGGTCCGGGTCGTGGAACGCCTCGATGACCCGGACGGTGTCCTTCAGGATGAAATCCTCGTCTTCGGTCAGGCTGTCCGGCGGCAGGCCGCCCTTGCTCTCGCCGATGCTCATGGCGCCGCGGGTCGCGTGGAAGCGGAAGCCGAGTGCGACCGCCGCCTCGATCTGGTCGTCCAGCCGCGAACCGTTGGGAAAAAGATACAGATGGTCCGACGACGCCGTGCAACCGGAAAGCGCCAGTTCCGCCAGTCCGACCAGGGCGGAAATCCGGATATGGTCCGGCCCCATGCGCTGCCAGATCGGATAGAGGGTCTGGAGCCAGCCGAACAGCGGCGCGTTCTGCGCCGCCGGCACCGCCCGGGTCAGGTTCTGGCACAGATGGTGATGGGTGTTGACCAGGCCGGGAATGACGACATGGCCGGTCAGGTCGATGATTTCGTCCGCGCTCTGCGGCAGTTCCGCGCTCGGTCCGGCCCGTTCGACGACGCCGTCGCGGCAGAACAGGCCGCCGTCCGGAATTTCCGTCCCCGCGTCGTCCATGAGGGCAAGGACGCGCGCGTTGCGGGCCAGCAGGGTCGGCATGTCACGCCGCCCGGCGCCGCCCGTGGACCGGTGAGCGCATCGGCGGGGCGGAATCCTCCTCGAACAGGGCGGTCAGTTCGTCCATGATCGTGCCGCCCAGCTGTTCGGCGTCCACCAGCGTCACCGCGCGGCGGTAATAGCGCGTTACGTCGTGGCCGATGCCGATGGCGAGCAGTTGGACGGGCGACATGGCCTCGATCCACTGGATCGTGTCGCGCAGATGCTTTTCCAGATAGTTGCCGGGATTGACCGACAGGGTGGAATCGTCGACCGGCGCGCCGTCGGAAATCACCATCAGGATCTTGCGCCGCTCCGGCCGGCCGATCATCCGGTTGTGCGCCCACAACAGGGCCTCGCCGTCGATATTCTCCTTGAGGATGCCTTCGCGCAGCATGAGGCCGAGATTCTTGCGCGCGCGCCGCCACGGCGCATCGGCCGCCTTGTAGACGATGTGGCGCAGGTCGTTCAGGCGCCCCGGATTCGCCGGCTTGCCGGCGGCGAGCCACGCTTCGCGCGCCTGGCCGCCCTTCCACGCCCGGGTCGTGAAGCCGAGGATTTCCACTTTGACCGCACAGCGCTCCAGGGTGCGCGCCAGGATATCGGCGCTCACCGCCGCCACCGAGATCGGCCGGCCGCGCATCGAGCCGGAGTTGTCGATCAGCAGGGTGACGATGGTGTCGCGGAACTCGATATCGGTCTCCTGCTTGTAGGACAGCGGGTCCATCGGGTTGATGACCACCCGGTCGAGCCGCGCCGTATCCAGGATTCCTTCCTCCAGGTCGAACTCCCAGGACCGGTTCTGCTTGGCGAGCAGCTTGCGCTGGAGCCGGTTCGCCAGCTTGGCGATGACGGTCTGGAGATGCTGGAGCTGCTGATCCAGATTCTGGCGCAGGCGGGCCAGTTCCTCGGGATCGCACAGCTCCTCTGCGGCAACGACCTCGTCATGCGCCGTCGACCAGACCCGGTAGGCGTTCCGGTCGTCCGGGTTGAGATTGTGGTCGTGCCGCGGAATCTGGCTCGGGCCGGCCGGTTCGTCGTCGCCCTCGTCCGCCATATATTCGGCGTCGGCGCCGTCGGAGGTGCCGTCGGCGTCCTCGGTCTCGTCCGAATCCATCGCCTCGGTCGGGATGCTGGCGTCGGCCGCATCGTCGCCGTCGTCGGCGCCCTGGCTGTCGCTCTCGCCGCCGCCCTGTTCCTGCTCGTCCTGCTCGTCGCTGTCCTGCTCCCGGTCGGCCGGCTGGGCGTCGTCTTCCAGATGCAGGTCGCTGATCAGCTTGCGGACCAGCCGGGCGAACTCCTCCTGGTCCTCGACCAGACCGGAAAGGCGGTCGAGATTCCGGCCGATCTGCCGTTCGAGCGAGGCGCGCGCAAGATCGACCATGGTGCGCGCAGCCGGCGGCGGCGGCTGGCCGGTGAAGGCCTCGCGCGCCAGATAGCCGAGCACCTCCGGCAGATCCTCCTCGCTGCGCTCGGTGATCCGGTCGAAGCCTTCCTCCCGGCAGCGCTGCTGGTGCGCCGCGGCCAGATTCTCGCGCAGGCCGATCATCCGGCGCGCGCCGATCGCCTCGCAGCGGGCGCGCTCCACCGAATCGTAAACCTGCCGGGCCATCTCCGTGCGCGGCATGCGGCGGCTGTGGGTTTCCTCGTCGTGATGGCGCAGGCGCAGGGCGATCGAATCGCTGTGGCCGCGCATTTCGGAGACGTCGAGATAGTTCAGGTCGCGCGGCGGCGGCGCCAGCCGGACCTGGTTGCCCGATGCCTGCGGCCCGTCCTGCGCGAAGGTGACGTTCAGTTCCGGCTCGCGGGAAATCGCGCGCATGGCCGCGCCCGTGACCTGGAGCAGAACGTCAAGCGGTTCGTGGGGGTCTCGCACGGCGTCCGGCCCGCATTCCGGCCGTCTAGGCCAGCCCGGCCTTGACGGCGCTTTCCGGCAGTTCCGAGCCGAAACAGCGCTGATAATATTCCGCGATGACCGGCCGCTCGACCTCGTCGCACTTGTTGAGGAAGGTCACCCGGAAGGCATAGCCCAGGTCGCCGAAGATGGTGGCGTTCTGCGCCCACATGATAACGGTCCGCGGCGACATGACGGTGGAGATATCGCCGGCCATGAAGCCGGAGCGGCTGAGGTCGGCGACCGCCACCATGGCGCCGATCTTCTCCCGGCCTTCCTTGGTGTCGTATTCCGGCGCCTTGGCGAGGACGATCTTCACCTCCGCCTCGTGCTCCAGATAGTTGAGCGTGCCGACGATCGACCAGCGATCCATCTGGCCCTGGTTGATCTGCTGGGTGCCGTGATACAGGCCGGTGGTGTCGCCCAGGCCGACCGTGTTGGCGGTCGAGAACAGGCGGAAGGAGCGGTGCGGACGGATCACCCGGCTCTGGTCGAGCAGGGTCAGCTTGCCCTCGACCTCCAGCACCCGCTGGATCACGAACATGACGTCCGGCCGGCCGGCGTCGTATTCGTCGAACACCAGGGCGGTCGGCCGCTGGATCGCCCAGGGCAGGATGCCCTCGCGGAATTCCGTGATCTGCTTGCCGTCGCGCAGCACGATGGCGTCCTTGCCGACCAGGTCGATCCGGCTGATGTGGCTGTCCAGGTTGATCCGGATGCACGGCCAGTTGAGCCGCGCCGCCACCTGCTCGATATGGGTCGACTTGCCGGTGCCGTGATAGCCCTGGATCATGACCCGGCGGTTGTGGGCGAAGCCGGCGAGGATCGCCAGCGTCGTCTCGAAATCGAAATAGTAGGCGGGGTCGATGTCCGGAACGTGGGAATCCTGCTGGCTGAACGCCGGCACCTCCCAGTCGATGTCGAGTCCGAAGGTCTGCCGGACATCGACCTTGATGTCCGGGTCGGAAACGACGATCTCGCTCATCGGCGCGGCGTCTGCCGTGCTGGCGGGGGCGTTGCTCACTGTGTCGCCTTTCGTTGGTGGGGCGCCGGTCGGGGCGCAGCCGGTTTCCTATCGGCCGCGCGGCGCGCCCAGGCTGTTCTTGAGAACCGTATAGGCCTCGTTGATGGCTTTCAGCCGGTTCTCCGCGGCCGCGTCGCCATCGTTCGCATCGGGATGGTATTTCTTGGCAAGCGCCCTGTAGCGCGCCTTCACGTCAGTCATATCGGCAGCGCCGTTCAACTGCAAGGTCTCCAGCGCGCGCTGTTCTGCCGTACCGGCGCCGTGCCGGATACCGGCGGCGTTCCCGCCGTAGCGGCCGTTGCGCCCGAAGCGGCCGGCCGCTCCGGCGAGGGTGTCGTCAACGCCGGCGAACCGGCCCGCCATGCTGCCGACGCGCATGCCGAGCGGCCAGGTCGGCCGGCGGCCCAGGGTGTCGCGCTGGATTTCGCGCTCGATCTGCTCTTCGCTCAGGCCTTTGTAATAGTTCCACGCCTTGTTGTATTCGGCGGCGTGGCGGAAGCAGAACCAGAAATAGTCGTTCAGCGCCGCCGGCGATTTCGGCGCCCGGTGTTCGGCCGCCTCGGCGCAGGTCGGGTGGTCGCAGATCTTGCCCTCCGCCGGTTCTCGCAAGCCGAGCGATTCGCCGAGATCGTCGAAGGTTTCGAGCGGGACTTTGCGCATGCTGCACTATGGCGCGCAGGCCGGCACGGCACAAGGAATGGAAGGACGCGGCGGGGTCAGGCCCCTGCCGGCGGCATCCGCTTCCGGTCGTCGAAAGCGACGACGGCGACGCCCGCGACGATGAGGAACAGGCCGAGCAGCAGCGAAAACGTCAGCGCTTCGCCCAGGATCAGGGCGCTGAGGAACAGGCCGCCGGCCGGCACGCCGAGCATGGCGAGCGAGGTCGTGACGGCCGGCAGCGCGCGGTTGATCGAGATGACGGCCCAGACCGCAAGCGCCGTGGCCAGCGAGCCGTTGTAGAGCAGGATCAGGATCGACGGCGTATTCCAGACGACCGGCCGGCCGGAATCGGTCGCAACGGCCAGCACGAGCGCGATCGCCGCGGCGATCGCGAGCTGCCACGGCACGGCGTCGAGCGGGGTGCAGCGCCAGACATGGCGTTTGACGAAGACGATTCCCGTCGCCCAGCACAGGGCGCCGGCGAGCAGGATCAGGTTGCCCTTGACGAACCGGGCGTCGGACCAGTCGAAAGACAGCGGGTTGAACAGGGCGGCGAGGCCGGCCAGCCCGGCCAGCAGGCCCAGCGCGCGCAGGCCGGTCAGCCGCTCTCCGAGGAACAGCATCGCGCCCGGCACCACCCAGATCGGCGTCGTGTAGGCGAGGATCGAAGCCCGGCCCGCCGGAACGTATTGCAGGCCCCAGTGCACCAGACCCATGTAGAGGCCGATCTGGACCGTGCCGACGATGGCGATCATCGGCCAGTCGTGGCGCGGCGGCAGCCTGAGGCGCCCTGCGATCCCCAGAATCAGGCACAGCGTCAGCGCGCCCAGGCCGAGGCGCAGAAAGTTGAACCAGAAGGGCGGCAGCCATTCGAGGCCCATCTTCATGAACGGCCAGTTGACCCCCCAGACGCACACGACGACGGCCAGCAGGCCGTAGGCGCCCGTTACCGAGTGGGGGGCCGCCGGGTGCGGCGCCGGCGGCCCGGACGGGGGAATGGCGGCGGGATCGGTCATGCTGCGGATCGGGAAATCGCCGCAAGGCGGCACGCGGGAACCCGCACGGGATTCCCCACGGGGCGAACGGGATGTCTTGACCGGGCGGCCGGTCGGGCGCCACTTGTGCCGGTGGGACGGCCCCGCCGTCCATACCCTGTTTGTCTCAAGGGGAGAAAGCGCCGATGAGCGTCGCCGAGACGATCCGCGCCAAACTGGACGAGGCCTTTGCGCCTTCCGCGCTCGATGTGGTCGACGAATCGCATATGCACAAAGGCCATGTCGGGGCCCGCCCGGGCGGCGAGACCCATTTCCGTGTCGCCATGACCGCCGCGGCCTTCGAGGGCCTGAGCCGGGTCGAACGCCAGCGGCGGGTCTACGACACGCTCGCCGAGGAACTGGCCGGGCCGGTCCATGCGCTGGCGCTCAGGCTGGACGCGCCGGAGCCGCCGGGCGCCTGAACCTCCCTGAAGCGGGCCCTGAAGCGGACCCTGAAGCGGACCCTGAAGCGGGTCGAAAAAAGGGGCGGCCGAAAGGCCGCCCTGAAGTCGCTGATGAGGAGTGACGGAAAAAACGCCCTGTGGGCGCTGTTTCCAATGGCGATCCGTCAAAGACAAAATCACCCAATGAATGAGGCTGAATGAGTGTTCACCCAGTCTCGGAGGCCAATTAATGCAGAAAATAAAACCGTTGTCAAGCAAAAATAAGTAATGCCTGAATATGAAGACCTAAGATTTTGAGAGAAAACAATTTTTCCTTACCGAATCTTTATCGGCAAACGGAAACGCCGGACCGTGCCGGCGGGCCGCCCTAAGCGGATGGCGTCTAAGCGGATGGCGTCGAAACGGATGGCGTCGAAACGGACGGGCCGGGCCGGTCAGGCCGCCCGCAGGCCGCCTTCGTCCAGCGCCCTGCGCACCAGCGCAACGAAGTCCGGCAGGCCGTAGAGCGCCACGAAGGAGCCCATGCGCGGGCCCTGGCTCTGCCCCAGCAAAATCTCGTAGAGCGCCCGGAACCAGTCGCGCAGGTTCTCGAAGCTGTGGCGCTTGCCGACCTCGTAGATCTGCGTCTGGATGTCCTCGCCCGAGGCGCCGGCCGGCATCGCCGCCAGCACCGCCGCCAGGTCTTCCAGCGCCGCGCGTTCTCCTTCCGCCGGCGCCCGGTAGGATTTCGCCGGTTTCACGAAATCCCGGTAATAGGAGACGGCATATTCCGCCAGCCGGTCGAGCAGCGGGTGGGAGGCCGGCGACGCCTCCGGCGCATAGCGCGAGATGAAGCCCCAGAGCACGCCCTTGTCCTCGGCGTTCACGACGCTCGCCAGATTGAGCAGCAGGGAGAAGGACAGCGGTGTCGCCTCCGCCGCCGGCCGGCCCTCGTGGATATGCCAGGCCGGGTTTTCCGCCAGCTCCGCCGGTGCCTGTCCGCCGGCCTTGCCGAGAAAGGCCAGATATTCGTCGGTTGCCTTCGGGATCGCATCGAAATACAGCCGCTTGGCGCGCCTGGGCTGCTGGTACATGAACAATGCCAGGCTCTCGTGGGGCGCGTAGCGCAGCCATTCCTCTACCGCCAGGCCGTTGCCCCTGGACTTGGAGATCTTCTCGCCTTTCTCGTCGAGGAACAGTTCGTAGGTGAAGCCCGCCGGCGGGCTGCCGCCGATGGTCCGGCAGATGCGGCCGCCGAGCCGCACGGAATCGATCAGGTCCTTGCCGGACATTTCGTAGTCGACATCCAGCGCCGTCCAGCGCAGCGCCCAGTCGACGCGCCACTGCATCTTGCAGCCGCCGTCGAGGACCGGGTGTTCGAACGGCTCGCCCGTCCGTTCGCCGGCATCGTCGACGCACTGGAACACCGCCGTGCCGTCCGCCGGTTTGGCCTCCACGACGATCGCGTTGTGGATCACCTGGCGCCGCTCGGCGCCGATGGCGTCGTCGAAAGCCGTTATCACCGGAAAAACCGGCGAATAGCTCTTGCGCCGCATTTCGCCGAGCTCCGGCAGGACGATATCGCGCACCGGCCCGTATTTCTCCAGCACCCGCAGGATCGTCTCGTTGAATCGGCCCGAGCCATAGGCGTCGGTCGCGCTCAGGAATTCGTAGTCGAAGCCGAACCGGTCGAGGAACTGGCGCAGCCGCCCGTTGTTCGCCGCCGCGAAACTTTCGCTTTCGCCGAACGGGTCCGGCGTCGACGTCAGGGGCGAGCCGTGGCGGATCACCCGCCCGTCGGCGTCCTTCGCCTCGGCATAGGGCGTCAGCCGGTCCCGGTTCGGCACATTGTCCGGCACCTTGCGCAGGCCGTCCATGTCGTCGGAAAAGGCGATCAGCCGGGTCGGCATGCCGGTCAGCGCCTCGAAGGCGCGGCGCACCATCGTGGTCCGCACGACCTCGCCGAAGGTGCCGATATGGGGCAGGCCGGACGGGCCGTAGCCGGTTTCGAACAGCACATGGCCCTTGTCCGGCAGCCGGCCGTTCAGCCGCTTGGCGAGCGCCCGCGCTTCCTGGAACGGCCAGGCCTTGGCGTTTTCGGCAATGTCGGGCCCGATCTGCATGGGCCGTACCTATGCCGCACCGCACAACCCGTCAACGCGCGGGCCCCGCAACGATTGCAACTGCGGGAGGGCGAAATGAAGCGGAAACGGTGTGGCAATTGGCGGGGCGCAAGCGGCACAATCGGGCATGACCGAGAATAGCGGATATGCCCCGGTACGGGCGGCGCCGGACAGGCCGGCCGACCGGTCCACTGGCGCCGTCCTTGTCGTCGGCTCGCGCCGGGCGCTGTGGCGGCATCCGGACGGACGGGACGAAGCGCTGTCGCTGCCCGCACTGGCCGACCGGCTGGCGGCGCCGACGACCGTGGGGTCGGAACGGATGCTGCCGCTGCACTGCTACGGCGCCGGGATCGCGCGGCGGCTCGCCATCCGGCGCTTTCCGGGCCGGGACGTCCTCGACCTGTTCGCCTTCGCCCGCCCCGGCGCGTTCTGCCTGCCGACGCCGGCCGGCCTTGCGCGGGCGCTCGGCCTCGCCGCACCGCGGACGCCCGCTGAAGAGGCCGACACGCTCACCGGCGCTGCGGCGCTGCTCCTGGAGGAGATCGCCGACCTTGCCGACGACCCGACCGGGCAGGCGCGCCCGATCGCCCGCGCCATGGCCGCCGGCGGCTGGCGCTGGGCCGGCCCGGTGCTGGCGGCGCTGAAGATCCCTGCGGCCGATGTCGAACGCCCCGGCGTCATGGCCGGACTCGAAGCCTGGCGCGACCTGCCGGAATGGGCTGAACGGGCGCCCGAGCCGCCGCCCGGCGACCGGCCCGTATCGGCCGAGGAAGCGCGCGCCCGGCTGGCCGCCCTAGTGCCGGAGGGCGCCGAAGAGCGGCCGGAACAGGCGGACTATGCCGCCGCAGCCGCCGGCGCCTTCGTGCCGCGCCGGGCGGAGGACGAGCCGAATGTCGTGCTCGCCGAAGCGGGCACCGGCGTCGGCAAGACCGTCGGATATGTCGCCCCGGCCAGCCTGTGGGCCGAGAAGAATAGCGGCACGGTCTGGCTGTCCACCTTCACGCGCAACCTGCAGAACCAGATCGACGGCGAACTCGACCGGCTTTATCCGGACCCGGCCGAGAAAGCGCGCAAGGCCGTGCTGCGCAAGGGCCGGGAGAACTATCTCTGCCTGCTCAACCTCGACGACGCCGTTGCCGTGGCCCGCACCCGCCGCGAAGAGGCGGTCGCTCTCGGCCTCGTGGCGCGCTGGCTGACGGCGACGCGGGACGGCGCTCTGGTCGCCGGCGACCTGCCGGGCTGGCTCGCCGACCGGATCGGCCGCGCCCGGATCGACGCGCTCACCGACCATCGCGGCGAATGCGTCTACGCCGCCTGCCGCCACTACAGCCGCTGCTTCGTCGAGCACAGCCAGCGCCGGGCGCGCCGCGCGCGCATCGTCATCGCCAACCACGCGCTGGTCATGGCCCAGACGGCGATGGCGGCGATGGCGGCGATCCACCCCGGCGGCTCATCCGGCGACTCTCACGCCCCCGACTCTCACGCCCCGTCCCGGCTGGTGTTCGACGAGGGACATCACCTGTTCGGCGCGGCGGATTCGGCGTTCGCAGCCCATCTGAGCGGGCAGGAGACCGCCGACCTGCGACGCTGGCTGCGCGGGGCCGAGGCGGCGGCCGGGCGGCGGTCGCGGGTGCGCGGCCTGAGCAACCGGATCGGCGACCTGATCGTCGAGGACGACGGCGCGTCGGCGGCGCTGGAACAGGTGCTGCGCCACGCCGCCCAGCTGCCGGCCCAGGGCTGGCTCCAGCGCTTGGGCGCGGGCAATCCGCAGGGCGCGGCGGAGCGGTTCCTCGCCGCCATTCGCGAGCAGGTTTATGCACGCAGCCCGGAGCGGGACAGCCCCTACGGCCTCGAAGCCGACATCCGGCCGGTTCCCGACTCCGTGCTCGAAACCGCGCAGGAGCTCGATACGGTCCTGCACCGGCTGGCCGAACCGCTGAAGCGCCTCCGCACGGCGCTGGAGGACATGCTCGATACGGAAGCCGAAACGCTCGACACGGCCAGCCGGCAACGGCTCGACGGCGCCGCGCGCAGCATCCTGCGCCGCGCCCTGATGCCGCTCGCCGCCTGGCGCGCCATGCTGGAGACGCTGGGCCGCGAGACGCCGGACGACTTCGTCGACTGGTTCGCCGTCGACCGCCAGTTCGGCCGCGACGCGGATATCGGCATGCACCGGCGCTGGGTCGATCCGATGGAGCCGCTGGCCGCCATCCTGTCCCGCCAGGCCCACGGCCTCCTCATGACATCGGCGACCATGAAGGACCGGACGCAGGAGGGCGACGAAGGCTGGGCGTCGGCCGACCTGCGCTTCGGCGTCCGCCATCTCGACGGGCCGACCGAACGGTTCGCCGTCGCCTCGCCGTTCGATTTTCGCGCCCAGACGCGGATTTTCGTCGTCCGCGACGTGGACGGTGGGGACGCCGACCGGGTGGCGGCAGCCTACCGGGAGTTGTTCATCGCGGCCGGCGGCGGCGCGCTCGGCCTGTTCACCGCCATCGCCCGGCTGCGCGCGGCCCATGAGCGCCTCGCCGAACCGCTGGACGAAGCCGGCCTGCCGCTGCTCGCCCAGCATGTCGACGGCTTCGACGTGGCGACCCTGGTCGACCTGTTCCGCGCCGAGCGCAACGCCTGCCTGCTCGGCACCGACGCGGTGCGCGACGGCATCGACGTGCCGGGCGACGCGCTGCGCCTGATCGTGTTCGACCGGGTGCCCTGGCCCCGGCCCGACCGGCTGCACCGAGCGCGGCGCGAGCGCTTCGGCGGCGCGGCCTGGGACGACATGCAGACGCGGCTGAAGCTGAAACAGGCCTTCGGCCGGCTGATCCGCCGCAAGGACGACCGCGGCGCGTTCGTCCTGCTCGATTCGCGCCTGCCGACGCGGCTGACGACGGCGTTCCCGGACGGCGTCGAGGTCCGGCGCGTCGGCCTCGCCGAAGCGGTGGCGGGAACGCGCGCATTTCTCGCCGGTTGACCCGGCTAAGCCGGCCCCCTAAGTGCCAGCGTGCCGCGCGGAGCGCGCCGGCGATTCTGCGGAGCCCCACGCATGAGCCAGCACCATAACGCCCTGATCTACACCATGGTCATCGTCTCGGCGGCCGACCGGGAGATGACCGACGCCGAACTGCGCCGCATGGGCCAGCTGGTGACGATCCTGCCGGTATTCCGCGACTTTCCCGTCGACGATCTGCCGGCCGTCGCGCGGGACTGTGCGGCGCTGCTGGGCGACGAGGACGGGCTGGAGAAAACCCTCGGCCTGATCGCCGAGGGCACGCCGGCGAAGCTGCGCGAGACCGTTTATGCCGTCGCCTGCGACATCGCCGCGGCGGACGGCAAGGTCGAGGAGGAGGAGGCCTATATCCTCCAGATGCTGCGCCACGCACTCGGCGTGGACCGGCTCGCCGCCGCCGCGATCGAACGCGCCGCCCGGGCGCGGCATACGACGCTGTAGCGGAGCGGGCGGGCGGCATCCCGGTTGTTTTTCCGAACGGAACCCAGATGCGCGACCCCGATCTCGACGCCGCCTACGACATCGAAGCCTCCGTGCCGGACCTGCCGGCGATCCAGGCGCGCTACGCCGCGGCGAGCGCCGCCCTGACCGGCCTCGACGACGCGATGCTCGACCTGGCCTACGGGCCGGACCTGCGGCACCGGCTGGACATCCTGGCGCCGCCGGGCGGCGCCCGGGCCGCCATCCTGTATTTCCACGGCGGCTACTGGAAGGGCGGCGCCAAGGAGGGACGGCGCTTTCCCGGCCCGGTCTGGAACGAACGCGGCGTGGCCTGGGTGCCGGTCGAATACCGGCTTGCCCCGGCGGCGACGGTGGACGACATCGTCGACGACGCCCGCCGCGCCGTGGCCTGGTTCCATGCCCATGCCGCGGAATACGGCTGCGATCCGTCGGCGATCCACGTCGCCGGCAATTCGGCGGGCGGGCATCTCGCCGGCATGCTGGCGGCCGAAGGCTGGCAGGCGGAACGGGGCCTGCCGGCAAATGTTGTCGTGTCAGCTGCGCCGGTGAGCGGCCTGTTCGATCTGGCGCCCTTGCGCCGCACCTTCGCCAACGAGTGGCTGCGGCTCGACGCAGCGGGCGCCCGCCGCAACAGCCCGGTCCTTCTGCCGCCGCGCCGCGGCCTGCCCGTCGCCGTCGCCTGGGGCGGCGAGGAACCGGCGGCGTTCCGCGGCCAGTCGGAAGCCTATGCGGAAACCTGCCGGCAGGCGGGGGCCGAGGTCACGGCGATCGAATGCGCCGGCGCCGACCATTTCTCCATCATGGCCGACTGGGCCGACCCGGCGAGCCCGCTGTTTCGGGCGTTGGAACGGAATATCGACTCCGCTGCAGCCGCGCGGCGCCCGTAACCCGACCGGCCGGAGCCGGTTGCCGGTCGCGGTCCGGTTGCCGGGCCGCCGCCTTTACGGCCAGAGCGCGTCGAGCGGGAAGGCGATCGCCTCGAACGGCGGGATCGAAACCGGGTCGTCGTTGCGCGCCGTGGCGATCAGGACCCATTCGCCGTTACGCAACTCGAAGGCCTCGAGATCGCGCGCCAGCGGATCGACGAACCAGAGATGGCGCACGCCCTCCCGGGCATAGACCGGGCGCTTGCCGTGACGGTCGAGATCGCGGGTCGAGGGCGAGAGCACCTCGCAGACCCAGTCCGGCGCCAGGGTGAAGAAGGCCGTGTCGGGAAAATCGGGCATCCGCTCGCGCCGCCAGCCGGCGAGGTCCGGCACGACAATATCGTCGCCGAGATGGAGTTCCGGCTCGAAGACGATCCACCAGCCGCCGGGGCCGCCGCGCCCCCGCTGGAACGGACTGCCAAGCTCCATGCCGAGCGTGGACGACGCCAGCGCATGGGGCGGCGCCGGGCGCGGGTGGGTATGGAGCGTTCCTCCGACGACCTCGGCCACCATATGCATCGGTGCATCGAGCACGTCGCGGTAAGTCGCCGGGCGTTGCGAACCGGCGGGGGCAGGCTGCGGCAGGGCCATGCGCAGATCTCCCGATGGCGTCGCGCCGAACATAACACGGCGGCGCCCGGAACGGTAGGCGACGCCGGCCCTGAGCGGCGGGCCGCCAGCGCCGACCGTTCTCCATCAGGGCCGACCGGGCCGATCCGGCCAGCACGCTGTTCAAGGCGCTGGCGCGGAATATCGACGGCGTTGCGATTGCGCGGGGATCGTAACCCGACCGGTCGGAGCCGGCTGGCTGTCGCGATCC
>JAJEGH010000003.1 GCA_022819985.1 Alphaproteobacteria bacterium
GATAGGCCGCCACCAGCGCCGTCACGGCGCCGGTGAAAATGTTGATGATCGCGATCTCGCGCGATCCGATCCGGCCCATGAGCCAGATCCCGTTCAGGAACAGAACGGCTCCGACCCAGAGAAGTGCCAGTCCCAACATAGTCGCTTCCTCCGAACTGTCATATGTCATTAAGTGTAATTACATTAAATGTAATTACACTTTCGACAAAGAGTCAACTGGAGGCAGGGAATGGGATGCGTGACGGCGATGGCAGCCTTCGCCTGCGGGCAAGCAGTTGCAAATCGGGCAATCTGGGAAACGGGGCGCCCTGTGGAAAACCGCGATGCGCGGCGCAGCGCCGGCGGGCAGCGGTCTGCACAGGCCGGACACGCAATAAATCGCACGCAGCGGCCCGCTTTCGTATAGGCTGCGACAGCCGATCTCCAGACCGGGAGGTTCCGATGGACGGCGCGATCCTTTCCCATGACGAACTGCGCCAGGCGCCCGATCTCGACAGCCTGACCGCGCGCGCCGCCGAACGCGGCCTGACGCCCGGCTGGATCGACCACGATGTGCCGATCCTCTATCGCGAGCCGCATACCGCCTTCCTGCCGGCGCACTGGCGGTACGAGGAGGCGAAGGCGGCGATGGACGGCGCGGCCCGGCTGATCGGCACCGACCTGGCCGAGCGGCGCAACCTGATCATGCGCAACCCGATCCCCGGCAACGACATCGCGACGGCGCGCACCCTCATCTGCGCCTACCAGACCATCCTGCCGGGCGAACAGGCCGCCAGCCACCGGCACGCGCCCCACGCGCTCCGCGTGATCCTGGACAGCGACGGCGCCTGGTCGATCGTCGACGGCGAGAAGCATCCGATGCTGACCGGCGATGTCGTCCTGACGCCGGGCGGTTCCTGGCACGGCCACGGCCACGACGGGACCGAACAGGCCTACTGGTTCGACGGGCTGGACGTGCCGCTCGTTCACCTGCTCGAGCCGATGTATGTCGAGGGCCACCCCGACGGCATGGAGCCGGTGACGCGGGTGGTCACCGACTCGCCCTACCGATTCCCGATGGAGCGAACGCTCAGGGAGCTGGAGGCCGCGGCGCCCGACCCGGACGGGCATTTCGGCCGGCGCATCCGCTACGAGACGCCCCAAATGCCGACCATTGCGATCACCATGCACCGCATGGACGGCGGCTTCCGCGGCCGGCCCTACCGCTGCACGGCGAACAGCGTGTTCGTCGTCATGCAGGGCAGCGGCCGGTCGGTCGTCGACGGCACGGCGATCGACTGGACCTACGGCGACACCTTCGTATCGCCATCGTGGAAGACGGCGGAGCACAAGGCGGATGAGGACGTCGTGCTGTTCCAGATGTCGGACGAGGACCTGATCCGCTGGGCGCGATTCTGGCGCTTCGAGGCGATGGACTGAGCGCGGCGCTAACCGGCGCTGCCGGAGCGGCTTCTGCGAAACCACCCGAACACGCGCCCGTCGACCGCGGCGAGGCCGAGCAGGATCAGCGCCATGCCGCCCAGGGTCGCCGGCGTCAGCGCCTCGCCGAGGAACAGCGCGCCGGTAACCGCGGCGCCGACCGGCACGAGCAGGGTGACCAGCAGCAGGTTCGTCGGCCCGGCCCGCGCGAGCAGCCGGAAATAGAGAATGTAGCCGAAGGACGTGCCGAACACCGCCAGCGCGAGCAGGGCGGCCCATACGCCGGCGCTTACGGAAAAATTCCAGAAGCGGTCGGTGACGGCAGCGACGGGCAGGACGATCAGGCTTGCGCAGATCAACTGGCCGGCGGACAGGACCAGCGGCGGGACGTGCCGGAACCGGCGGCCGTAGAGCGCCGCCACGGTGTAGGACAGCGCGGCGCCCAGGGTGAGAAGCTGGCCCGTGAAGCCGAGGGTGAAGCCGCCGAGCGCCTGCGGCCCGACCAGAACGACCAGCCCGGCGAATCCGATCGACACGCCCGCGATCCGCCCGGCCGTCATGCGCTCGCCGCCCATCAGGTGGGACAGCACAACGCTCATCATCGGCGTTACGCCGATCAGGATCGCCGTCATGCCGGTGTCGATCCATTGCTGGCCGCCGATAATCAGCGAAAAGGGCACGACGTTGTTGAGCAGCGCCAGTACGATAAAGCCCGCCCACAGGCCCGGCGCCCGCGGCAGGCGCTGCCCGATCGCCGTCAGGAAGATCAGCAGCGCAACCGCAGCGAAACCGACCCGCGCCAGCACGACGGAAAGTACCGGCAGTTCGGACAGGCCGATCTTCTGGAACAGGTAGGACAGGCTCCACAGGCCGGACAGGCCGAGCAGCAGGCCCCAGTCGCCGGCATTCATGCGATGCGCGGCCCGCGACGGCGGGGCATCCGGGCTTGTCGCCTCGGCAGGGTCGGTCATGTCGGCTCCTCGTAAACGGGTGCCGTTTAGCCGCGCCGGCCTTCCCGCGCCATCCGGAAACTGCGCAAACCGGCCATGCCGGCGCGCTCTGCCGCCGCCACAACGAGCGCAAACACCGTTGCCCCGCGTCCGGCTTTTCGCTTTGCTCGGCACGGCCCGTCGAATATCGTCCGGCGGATACGCTCCCGCCGATGGGCGTTCGGCAATATCGAGAGGTCCGGCCCCTTGCCCGTCACCCTGCGCCAGCTCCGCTACTTCCAGGCGCTTGTCGAGCACGGCTCTTTCAGCCGGGCGGCCGAGAGTGTGTTCGTTTCGCAGCCGGCGCTTTCGCTGCAGATCCGCGAACTCGAGGCCGCGCTGGGCGGACCGCTCGTCGAACGCGAGAGCCGCGGCGTGCTTTTGACCCGGCTCGGCAGGGAGGTGCACGAACAGACGCTGCGGGTTCTGGACGAGACCCTGCTGCTCGAAACGCTGGGAAAACAGTACGAAGAGGGGTCGATTCGGGTCTCGGTCGGAGTCGTCTCCTCGCTCGCACCCTATCTCCTGCCGGGCCTGCTGAAGCGCCTGAACGACGCTTCGCCCCGGGTCGAACCCGATGTCATCGAGGCGTCCGGCCAGGGTCTGGTCGCAGGCCTTCTCGCCGGGCGGCTGGACGCGGCGGTCATCTCGCTGCCGCTGGGGATGATGGAGCTTCCCGAGCAGGAGCTGTTCGAGGACCGCTTCCTGATCGCGGGCCGCGCCGACCGGCTCGACGCCCTGCGCTCGCAGGGCTACGAGCCGGCTCCCGAAGACATGTCGCGCACCGATATCGGCCCGCTGCTGACGCTCGCCGACGGGCATTGCATGGCCGAACAGGTCCTCGGCGCCTGTTCGATGTGGCGCCTTCAGGAAGTCCGCCGGGGCGCCGAATCCCTGGCGACGCTTTCGCGCCTCGTGGCGGCCGATGTCGGCCTCACCCTTCTTCCGGAAACCGCGGCCCTGTGCGAAGGCGCGGCGACGCCGGGCCTGAGCTTCCTTCGCTTTGCCGCACCGGAACCGTCCCGGCGCATCGGCCTCGCCCACCGCATCGCAGCCCACGGCCAGCGCTGGATCGATATGCTCGCAGAAGCCGCGAAAAAAGCGGGCGAGGACCTTACCCGGAAAGCCCGGGCGGAGATTGGCTGAAACGGCGGCTTTTACCGGCCGCGCCCCCGCCTCGCACGGCCGGGCGCGGGCGCCGCACGGAACGGAGGGTGATGCCATGGCCGAAGATGCGACGGGAGGGAACGCGCGCGTCCGCTACGAACCCGATGAAACCCCGCCGGTTTCGCTGTCGCTAGGCCTCGGCGCCCAGCTCGCCATGCTCACCGTCGCCGGGGTGGTACTGACCCCGGTGATCGTGATCCGGGCCGCCGGCGGGAGCGCGGATTTCCTGTCCTGGGCGGTGTTCGCCGCCGTCATCGTCAGCGGCGTCACCACGATCCTGCAGGCAGTGCGGCTCGGCCGGATCGGCGCCGGCTACGTCTTGCTGATGGGCACGTCCGGGGCTTTCATCTCGGTTTGCATTACGGCGATCGCCGAGGGCGGGCCCGGCATGCTGGCGACCCTGGTCGTGATCTCCTCGCTGTTCCAGTTCGCGCTGGCGTCGCGCCTGTCCCTGTTCCGCCGCATCTTCACGCCGACCGTGGCGGGCACCGTGATCATGCTGATTCCGGTGACGGTCATGCCGATCATCTTCAAGATGCTGGGCGACGTGCCGGAGGGCACGCCGGCGGCGGCGGCGCCCCTGAGCGCGCTCGTCGCCGTCTTCGTCATCGTCGGGATCGCCCTGAAGGCGACGGGGTCGCTGCGGCTGTGGGCGCCGGTGATCGGGATCGTCGCCGCCTGCGGCGTCGCCGGCTATTTCGGCATCTACGATACGGCGCGGATCGCCGACGCGGCGTGGATCGGGCTTCCCGCCGGCGCGTGGCCGGGCTTCGACCTGGATTTCGGCCCGGTCTTCTGGTCGCTGCTGCCGGCCTTCGTTTTCGTCACCCTGGTCGGCGCGCTGGAAACGATCGGCGATTCCGTCGGCATCCAGCATGTCTCCTGGCGCAAGCCGCGGGCGGCGGACTTTCGCGCCGTGCAGGGCGCGGTGACGGCCGACGGTGTGGGCAACCTGCTGTCCGGTCTGGCCGGCACGGTCCCCAACACGACCTATTCGACCAGCATTGCGGTCACCGAACTGACCGGGGTCGGCGCCCGTTCCGTCGGCATGGCGGCCGGCGCGATCTTCGTCGTCCTCGCCTTCTGCCCCAAGGCGCTCGCCGCCGTCCTGGCGATTCCGAACCCGGTTGCCGCCGCCTATGTCACCGTTCTTCTCGCCATGCTTTTCGTTCTGGGCATGAAGATCGTCGTCCAGGACGGCATCGACTACCGCAAGGGCCTGATCGCAGGCGTATCCTTCTGGGCCGGCGTCGGCTTCCAGAGCGGCGTGATCTTCCCGGAAATCTTCGCCGATTTCGCCGGCGGCATCCTGCAGAACGGCATGACCGCCGGCGGCCTGGTGGCGCTGCTGCTCACCCTGTTCGTGGAAGCCGCCAGACCGCGGCCGAAGCGGATCGAACTGCCGTTCGCCGCGGCCGGCCTGCCCGAATTGCGCAAGTTTCTGGCCGACTTCGCCGCGCGCAGCGGGTGGGACGAAAGCATGGCCCACCGGCTCGACACGGCCGGGGAGGAGACCGTGCTGACGCTGCTGGAACGGGAGGAAGAACGGGAAAGCGAAACGCCGCGCCGCCTGTTCCTCGTGGCGCACAAGGAGGAAGGCGAAGCCGTTCTCGAATTCCTCGCCGGGACGGGCGACGAAAACCTGCAGGACCGGATTGCGCTGCTCGGCGAACAGAGCGCCGGGCCGTCGCCGGAGCAGGAATTCTCGCTACGCCTGCTGCGCCACGTCGCGTCGTCGGTCCATCACCAGCAGTATCACGACACCGACATCCTGACCGTACGGGTCAAGGCGCCGGGGTGACGGGTAGTGAGTCAGTTTGACATTATCGGGCGCGCAGCAGCCGGAAAACGTCCTGCCGTTCAACGCCCCTCCCTTGTCACCCCGGACGCTGCGCAGCAGCGATCCGGGGACCAGGGCCGCAGGCAAGGCCGTGCCGGACGACTCTGGACCCCGGATTTCCGCTTCGCTCCATCCGGGGTGACAAGGCAGGGGATTCGGAGAGACTCTCCGGCTTTGTCCGACGCCGAAAGTCAAACTGACTCACCACCGGATGACGGGCGAGTGGGCGAATGGCGCAAGGGCGGTAACTCGGTCACTTCAAGTAATGATCGGCCCGGCATGTGCGCAGGCGGTATAGCCTTATGAAGATCGCTAATGTGGTAGTTAGGAAATCGAACGAAGAGCCTAATTGGACCGGGCTCTGTACTTGGCTGAAGGAGCGCCGTCCAGATATAGTAGCGCTTCAGAAAATCGGTTCGATTTTTCCGAAAAAAGAGAGTTTTTTGGATCTCGGATACAAGAGCAGGTTTCTCAGCGGTCCGCGCTGGTACCTCGGAGTTGCTGTTTTAAGCTGCCAAAAACTGCCGCAACCGAAGTTACGCAACTGCCGATTAGCGGGCGCCGAGCAAGACGGGCCGCGGTTCCTGACCGTAGATATCGGCGGGTTCTGGGTTTCGTCGCTCTATGCTCCGTATGGCCCGCTTAAGTCTAAGCCGGGAGACACGAGGCCTAAGCATGAGCGGGCAATTGAGCGACGGGTCGCGTGGCTGAACCGCCTGCAAGATCACATCTACAACAACGGTTACCACAGCCGTGACAGCTTGCTTTGTGGCGACTTCAACGTCAAAGTTAGGGCTGACGGTCCGCTTAAGCAAAACGATAAATTCTATTCAGACAAAGAACAGGATGCGCTCGAATCGCTGATGAACTTGGATTTCCGCGATCTTTACCGCGAAAAGAACCCCAACGAAAAGGGTCACACCCGCGGTTACGATAAAAGACATTCCGAAGGTACGTCGCGGCTCCATTTGATTCTCGCGAGCATGAGCTTGAAAGATCATCTACGATCCGCATGCGTGGACGTTGAATCAAAATGTCGGCCGCGAGAGGACGCCCCTCCACTCGTCGTCGATTTGGACGTCGATTTGTAATCGTCGTGGTCGGATAAATCAGCCGAGGAGGCGTTTAGCCAGTCTGCGCGCCGCTCAGTCCACGATGTGGTAGACCGGCGCCTTTTCCATCTCCCACGAGTCGCTGTCGCGGTCGTAGCGGGACAGCGTGAAGCAGTGCCAGTTGTCGTCGTCCAGCTTCGGATGGTCGGCGCGGTAGTAATAGCCGGGCCAGCGGGTTTCCTCGCGGAACAGCGTGTGCTGGGTCACGCTCTCCGAGGCCAGCACCCGGTGGTGCAGTTCCCAGGCGCGCTGAAGCTGGTGCAGGTCTTCGGCGCCGATATGGTTCATGTCTTCCTTCAGCATGCCGAGCAGTTCGATGCCGCGGTCGAGCAGCGGCGTGTTGGTTGTGTAGTGGGCGCTGATGCCGCCGACATACTCGTCCATGATCTTCTCGAGGCGCTGGAGGCCGTGGATCGGCAGCAGGTAGCTGGGCGAGACCGTGCCGGCGACGATCTCGTTGCGGCCGACCGCATAATTCTCCATCGGCTGGAACACCGTCTTTTCGAGCGAGCGGTATTCCTGCTCGTCGACCTGCGGCGGCTCGTTGCCCAGGTCGTTGACGTAGTTGACCGCCGCCTTGCCGGCGATCCGCCCTTCGGTGAACGAGCCGGAGGAAAATTTGTGCGCCGTGCCGCCGATCGTGTCGCCGGCGCCGAACAGGCCGTCGACCGTCATCATCCGGTTGTAGCCCCACTGGTACTCGTCGGGCGCATAGTCCTCCGGCCCGCTCGCCCAGGCGCCGGAGCAGGTCGCGTGGGAGCCCATGACGTAGGGTTCGGAGGTCGTGAGTTCCGGGTTGATGTGCTTCGGATCGATATTCTGCGACGCCCAGACGACGGCCTGGCCGATCGTCATGCCGAGGAAATTCTCCCAGCCGACCGTTTCCTTGTGCGGATCCTGGAAGGCTTCCTTGGTCACCATCCGGATCGGGCCGCGGCCGGCCTTGACCTCTTCGAGCAGCGCGTGGTTGCGCAGGCAGGTCGGCACCGGATGCCGGTCGACATAGTCCCCGACCAGTTCCTTGGTGTGCTCGTACCAGGTGGATTCGTACTCCTCGCCATAGGCGTTCTGGGTGTAGGTCTTGAGGTGCAGGAAATAGGCGCCGACCGGACCGTAGCCGTCCTTGAACCGGGTCAGGACGATGCGGTTCTCCATCTGGGTCATCTTGGCGCCGACCAGGATCGGCAGGGCATAGGCCGAGGCGCTGCTCCAGGGCGCGTACCAGGTTCGCCCCATGCCTTCGCCGACCGCGCGCGGCTTGAAGATGTGCGAGGCGCCGCCCGCGGACACGATCACCGCCTTGGCCTTGAAGACGTAGAAATCGCCGGTGCGCACGTTGAAGCCGACGGCGCCGGCGACCCGGTTGGGCTTCGTCTTGTCGGTCAGGAGGTGGGTGACCATGATCCGGTTGTAGACCTCGGTCGCAGCCTTGCGGGCCGCCTCCGCGACGATCGGCTTGTAGCTCTCGCCGTGGATCATGATCTGCCACTTGCCTTCCCGCAGATAGCGCCCGGTTTCCGGGTCTTTCATGATCGGGAGGCCCCATTCCTCGAACTTGTGCACCGTGCCGTCGACATGGCGGGCGATGTCGTAGCCGAGGTCTTCGCGCACCAGGCCCATCAGGTCGTTGCGGGCGTAGCGGACATGGTCCTCCGGCTGGTTCTCGTCCCACTGCATGCCCATGTAGCAGTTGATGGCGTACAGGCCCTGGGCGACGGCGCCGCTGCGTTCGATATTGGCCTTCTCGACGCACACGACCTTCAGGTCGCGGCCCCAGTAGCGGGACTCGTAGACGGCCCCGCAGCCGGCCATGCCGCCGCCGATGACGAGAACGTCGGAATCGACGAAGACGGTTTTTCTGCGCGAGAACAGGCCCACTAGACTACTCCCTGCTTGAGCTGGTCCGGCGCGAGCGCGGGCAGCCCTCCCTCGATGTTCAGGGCATCCGGCTCGTGCGCCAGCTCCTGGTTCGCGTATTCGCCGGCATCGGGCGCGGCATAGTCGGACGGCGACGGGATCGTGCCCCATTTCGTCGTCCGGATCGGCGAGACGAAATCCTTTTCGTGGCCGTCGCGGAACTTGATTTTCCAGGAGATCGTGCCCTTCGCTTCCTCGCGCAGCGCCCGGACGCTGTGGCCGAGCGGCGCGAAATCGGCGTAGCCGCGGCAGTCGATGGCGTTCTGCGGGCAGGCCTTCACGCAGGAATAGCATTCCCAGCACATGTTGGGCTCGATGTTGTAGGCCCGCCGGTAGGTTGTATCGATATGCATGATGTCGGACGGGCAGATATCGACGCAGTGCCCGCAGCCGTCGCAGCTTGTCATGTAGACGAAAGTCGGCATGGGTTTCGCTTTCTCCTTGGGTGCAGCGCGCTCCTCGCGTGCAGCGCGCTGGCGGACGGCGTCAGTAGTGGTTGGACTGGCGCGGGACGCTGCCCAGCGTTTCGGGCCGGTCGGCCGGCGCCGGCAGGTTGCGGCGCGTTCCGTTCGCTTCGTTGACACGCTTCTGGAGCGCGGCGGCCGGCTTGAAGAACATGTGCGAGAATTTCGACCAGGGGATCGAGCCGAACAGCACCGTCGTCGCGATCAGGTAGAGCGCCAGGAACAGGTCGGCCCAGAAACCGCCGCCCGGCTGCACGAAGAACCAGATCAGGCCCAGGGTCGTACTGGCGAGCAGGGACAGGATGAACAGGTCGGCCCGGATGATCCGGAACGGCGAATGGCCCTCCGCCGAAACGTCGGCCCGGATGAAGAACCAGAACCAGTAGCCGCCGACGCAGACCATCGCCGCGCCGATCGCCCACAGCGCCGGCAGGATTTCCGGCGTCGCCGCCTTCGTCGTCGGATAGCCGAACACCATGACGACCGTTGTGACGACGTAGAGCAGGAAGCCGTACATGGTGAGCAGGTGGGCGGCGCGGCGCCGCGCGTTGCAGAATTCGGACGAGGTCAGCACCTCCGATGCCACGGTCCGGGCGGCGAGCGACACCACCGCCCCGCCGCCGACCGCGCCCGTTCCCCGTTCCTGCGCGCTGCGCCAGTCGCGGAAGAAATAGCGCGCGCTCTGCTTGTGCAGGATGTCGAACAGCGTGCCGACGGCGACGAACAGGATCATCACGATCACATACACCTGCATGACGATCGGCGACACGCTTTCCCCGAGAACGGCGAATGGATTTTCGATGGCCATCAAGTCCCCCTTGCACGGCCCTGCCGGTTGGAGACGGGCGCGATTCGGCATCTTTCCCGGCAAGGACGCGGCATCATATTCAAACTTTCGTATTTAACAAGTCCGGTTGGGATTGCCGGCCGTCTTCGGGGCTCCGGTATGCCACATATCGGTTGAAGGCAATGCCTTTTTCCGCGAAATGAGGCCGCGCCGAAAGTCCCTGTACCGTCGCCGGCAATCCGTACCGGCCGCAATTCCGGAGGCAACCGCATGTCGAACCCGATCCCGCCCCACGGCGCAACCCGATTGAAACCGCTTTTCGTCGAGGATACGGACGAATGCCGGGCGCTGTTGCGGGAAGCCGAAACCCTGCCCGCCGTTACGGTCGCGTCGGCGGCGGCGAGCAACGCCGTCATGCTGGGCGGCGGCTATTTCACGCCGCTGGACGGCTTCATGGACAAGGCCGACGCGCTCTCGGTCGGCCGGTCGATGCACACCGCCGGCGGCCTGTTCTGGCCGACGCCGGTGCTCAACCTGGTCGCGGAGGCCGGCGCCGTCGCGCCCGGATCGCGGATTGCGCTGCGCGATCCCAATGTCGCGGGTGCGCCGGTGCTCGCCGTCCAGGAGGTGCGCGCGGTCGAGAGCTTCTCGAACGCCGAATTCGACGAACTGACCGCGCAGGTCTACGGCACGACCGATCCGGCCCATCCCGGCGTTGCCGATTTCCGGGCCCAGGGCCGGGTAGCGATTTCCGGGCCGGTCCGGGTGCTCAATTTCAGCTATTTCGAAACGGACTTCCCCGAGACCTTCCGCACGGCGGTATCGATCCGGCAGGAGATCGCCGAGCGCGGCTGGCGCCGGGTCGTCGCCTTCCAGACCCGCAACCCGATGCACCGCGCCCACGAGGAACTGTGCCGCATGGCGATGGAGCGGCTGGAGGCCGACGGCGTCGTCATCCACATGCTGCTCGGCAAGCTGAAGCCCGGCGACATCCCCGCGCCGGTGCGCGACGCCACCATCCGCAAGATGGTCGAGCTGTATTTCCCGCCGAACTCGGCGATGATTACCGGCTACGGCTTCGACATGCTCTACGCCGGCCCGCGGGAAGCGGTTCTCCACGCCATCTTCCGCCAGAATATGGGCGCGTCGCACTTTATCGTCGGGCGCGACCATGCCGGGGTCGGCGACTATTACGAACCCTTCGAGGCCCAGGAAATCTTCGACAGGATTCCCGGGGACGCGCTGCGGATCGAGTTGTTCAAGGCCGACCACACCGCCTGGTCGAAGAAGCTGAACAAGGTGGTGATGATGCGCGAGGCGCCCGGCCACACGAAGGAGGATTTCGTGCTGCTGTCCGGCACGGCGGTACGCGAGATGCTGGGCAAGGGCATCGCCCCGCCGCCGGAATTCTCCCGTCCCGAAGTCGCGCAAATCCTGATCGACCACTATCGCGGGCGGGACTGAACGGCGGGCTGCAGGCGGCAAGCGGGGCGTTGCCGCGCGGACATCGAGCCGACGCTCCCGCGTATCCAGGGTCAGCATTGCACCGTTACGAGGCGAACGCTCGTCATTTCATAATCCGTTGACAGGGTCCGGCGCTGCGCCGCAGTTTGTGCAGTCGGATCGCCGAACGAACTGCCGTGTCGCATTCGAATTTCGGGCAATCGAAGCGCCGTGACGGCCGGGAAGCCGCATTCCGTGGACGCGAATCTCACTATCGTTCTGATCGCGGCAATCGTCGCCGGCCTCTACATGGCCTGGGCGATCGGCGCGAACGACGTTGCAAATTCGATGGGGACGTCGGTCGGTTCGGGGGCGATCACGGTCGGCGGCGCCATCCTGATCGCCGGGACGTTCGAATTCCTGGGAGCGTTTCTGGCCGGCGGCGAAGTCACGTCGACGATCCGGAAGGGCATCATCGACGCCGACGCACTCGAGCACGATCCCGACCTGCTCGTCATCGGTATGCTGTCGGCGCTGCTGGCGGCGGCGGCCTGGCTGACGTTTGCGTCCAGATTCGGCTGGCCCGTATCGACCACGCACTCGATCGTCGGAGCCATCATCGGGTTCGCCGTGGTCGCGATCGGCTTCGAGGCCGTCCACTGGTGGGACGTGGCGACGATCGCGGCGAGCTGGGTGGTCACTCCGGTTCTCGCCGGGGCGATCGCCTTTCTCCTCGTGCTGAGCGTGCAGTGGCTGATCTTCGACAAGGACGATCCGGCCGTTCAGGCGCGCCGCTATGTGCCCGTCTATATCTTCGCCGCGGTGCTGGTGACCGCCACCGTGACCTTCGTCAAGGGCCTGAAGCATGTCGGCCTGGATTTGAGCATGCCGATGGCGATCCTGTACTCGGTGGCCGCGGCCGGCCTCGTCGCGGTCGCCAGCCGCCTGGCGATCGCCCGGTTGAGCTTCCGGAGCCTCGACTCGCCCACCGGGGGGCAATCGCGCTTCAACGACGTCGAGAAGGTGTTCGGCATCCTCATGATCGTTACCGCATCGGGCATGGCGTTCGCGCACGGCTCCAACGACGTCGCCAACGCGATCGGGCCCGTCGCCGCCATCGTCGGCGTGGTAACCACGGGCGGGGTTGCCGCCAAGTCGGCGGTCCCGGTCTGGGTGCTGCTGATCGGCGCCGCGGGCATCGTGGTCGGCCTCGCGACATTCGGTTACCGGGTCATGGCGACGATAGGGCGGAAAATTACCGAACTCACGCCGAGCCGCGGGTTTGCCGCCGAGTTCGCCGCTGCGTCGACCGTCATTGTCGCAAGCGGCACGGGGCTGCCGGTTTCGACGACACAGACGCTCGTGGGCGCCGTGCTGGGAGTCGGCCTCGCCCGCGGGATGGGCGCCCTGGACTTCGGGGTGGTGCGCACGATCTTCGTATCCTGGGTCGTGACGCTTCCCGTCGGAGCCGTGCTTGCGGTGGCGTTCTACTACCTCCTGTCGCTGGTATTCGTTCAGGGCGGCGGATGATGAGACTCGCCGAAGAGTTTCTGCTCCTGCTCCGCGACGAAGACGGAGCGCTGTCGCGGGCGCCGGAATGGCTGGCCCGGTACGCGCTCGGCGGCGCGGTGCTGATGGAACTTGCGCTGGAGAACCGGATCGATACCGACGTCGATCGGCTGTTCCTGACCGATTCGACGCCGGTCGGGGACCGTCTGGTCGATCCGATGCTTGCCGAGATCGCGCAGGCCGACCGGTCCCATGACGCCCTCTATTGGGTCGAGCACGCCACCCGCCATGCCGACGAAATTCGGGAAACGGCGTTGGCACGGCTGGTCGACAGCGGCATTCTGGAACTCAGCGACGATCGCTTCCTGCGGATTTTCGGAACGCGGCACTACGCGCTCGCGGATGAAAAGGCGGAACGCGAGCTGATCGGGCGGATCGAAGCGGTGCTGCTGAGCGACGCAATTCCCGATCCGCGGGACATTGTGATCGTCACCCTCGCGGACGGCTGCGGCCTGCTTGACCGGCTGCTGCCTGCGGAGGACCTGGCCCGGGCGGCGCCGCGGATCGAATTGGTCCGGAAGATGGAATTGATCGGCCGGGCGTTCCTGAACGCTCTGGACGTGGCGGTTCAGCCCGCTGCCGGCAGACTCGACCGGGGGCCGGCCGGGACGCCGCCGCCGGCCGAACCGGTCCAGCGTAACCGGGACACAGATTCGTCCCCGGTTTAGCGAAGAAGCGCGGGCGTGCCGGCCGGGAATTTACCGCAGACAATCAATGACCGTGCCGCGAAATTAAATCGGTTCCATTTTGGACCGGCGCGATGCGCAATATGTTCGAAAAATCGCACGATTTCGGCATTTAATATCCGGGAATCGCAGTTAGTTGTTATTTTATAATATCCAAATATTGTTATTTTATAACATTAGAAAACCGCGCTTCGGCGTTATTTTTTGAGCGGTAGAACGAAAAACGATCTTGCCCCGATTTCTTATTTCCGTATGCTCTTTTCGCTGCATTTTTTATATCCGGAAACAGTTACCGTGGTACGGTAATCGTGAAAGACTCGCAGGCTGGAAATTCAGCCTTTCGCCTTTTTCCCGCGTAAAATGGAGCGGACCGGAAGGAGCGATGGAACAGCTCATCCTGTTTTTTGACTTTCTCTGGACATCGTTCTTGCTGCTGGGGCCGATGCTTCTGCTCGGCCTGTTCCTGGCGGGCCTGATCCATGTGTTCATCTCGCGGGACGCCGTGTTGAAGTGGCTGCGCAGGGACAGCCTCAAATCCGTCGCATCCAGCGCCGCCGTCGGCGTGCCGATGCCGCTTTGCAGTTGCTCCGTGGTCCCGGTCGTGGCCGAAATGCGGCGCAAGGGGGCGTCGCGCTCGTCCTGCATGTCGTTCCTGATCACGGCGCCCGAGACCGGGGCGGACTCGATCCTGGTCACCAATGCCTTCTTCGGTCCGGTGGCGGCCGTCGTCCGGCCGGTCATCAGTTTCATAACGGGCGTTGTGGCCGGCATCTTCTGCATCGGGATGATCCGCGACGGCGACGTGAAGGAAGCCGCTCTCGAAGACGACCACGGGCACGATCATCACGGGCACGATCACGACGGGCACGACCACAGCCACAAGACGCTGATTCCGGGCGACGACGACTGCTACATCAGCCCCGCGGCCTTCAAGGCCTTCTTCGTCACCTGGCTGGCCCGAATGAACGACGGCATCGGGCGCGCCCGGTCGACGACCTGGATCAAGCCGGAGTTCTACCGCGAGTTCCTGTCGCTTCCGCAGGTCCGGACCGCGCCGCAGACCGTCGCCGGGCGGGATCTCAGCGGCCTCACCTTCACCACCGTCTGCAAGCATATCCTGCGCTACGGCTTCGTCGAGGTCGCCGACGATATTCTTTTCGCCCTGCTGGTCGGCGTGATTCTGGGCGGCCTGCTCTATCTCGCCATTCCAAGCGACCTCATGGCCAACGAATATGCCCGCTGGCTGTCCTACCCGGTGATGGTGCTGGTCGGGGTCCCGCTCTACATCTGCGCATCCGCCAGCACGCCGATCGCTGCGGCTCTGGTCGCCAAGGGTTTCAGCCCCGGCGCGGCGCTGATCTTCCTGATGACGGGCCCGGCCACCAACACCGGCACCATCGCGATCGTCGCCAGCCAGTTCGGCGCCCGTTTCGCTTCCGTCTACGTCGGTTCGGTGATCGCGGTAACGTTGGTTCTGGGTATCGCCGTCGACCTGGTCATGATCGCCTTCGGCCTGTCGCTCGCCGTGAATCTCGACGCTTCGGATTCACCGGCCCTGGCGATTCTCCAGTGGGGCGGCGCCTTCGGCCTCTTCGCCCTCATGGCCTGGCGTTTCCGGGCCGGCGCCTTCAAGACCGGCTATCAGGACCTGTTCTCCAATCTGCGCCCGGTAGCGGCGCCTTTGACCGGCTGGTGGGCGAGGATGACGCGCAACGCGCCCGTCAAGGGCCTGTTCCGCCCGAACACGCCCGCGGGCGCCGGCATCCTGGCGGCCCTCGTCATCGCGTTTCTGGCGAGCGGCCTCATGGTCGTTCGCCCCGGCGAAGTCGGCTACGGGCGCCTGTTCGGCGCGGTGGTGTGGCGCGATCTGCCGCCGGGCCTGCATTATCTCGCGCCCTGGCCCTTCGCCCGGGCCGACCGGTGGCCGGTGCGGGAGGTGAAGTCCGTTACCAGCGGCGCGACGGACGAATATCTCACCGGCGATGTCAATCTGATGTCGATGTCGCTGAATGTGCAGTACCGGGTCAAGGATCCGTATATCTACCACTATCGCGTCGCGAACCCGGAACGGGTGATCGGCGACAATATCCGCAAGGAACTGCGCAAATTCGTGGCCGGGCGGACGCTCGACAAGCTGCTGAACGTCGAGCGCGCGCAATTGCAGGCCCACATCGGGGAAGTCTTCGCGAACCGCATGCCCGGTGGGGACAGCGCCTTGCTCGACGCCATCGAACTGGTGAAGGTGAGCTTGCTGTCGGTAAACCCGGTCAACGATTCGATGAACGCGTTCCGCGAGGTTTCGAGTTCGCAGGACGACCGGGAGCGCATCATCGTCAATGCCCAGCGGTTGACGGTGTCGCTTATTCCGCGGGCGCACGGCAACGCGACCTACGAAATCCAGCAGGCCGAGGGCGAGGCGAAGCGGCGAACGATGACGTCCGCCGCGGAGAGCAAGGCCATCCGCGCGGTTGCCGAGGCGGTCCGGCAGTCTCCCGAAGTGCTTCATTACATGTTGTGGCGCGAAAAACTGGAAACGTCGCTGGCCGGCCGGAGCAAGATCATCGTGCCGAACGACGACACCTTGAAAAAGGTCGCCCTGTGGAAATCGTCGAACGGCGTCGCCGGCGCCGGGCTCCGCCGCCTGGCGCGGCCGGGACATGGCCATCGGGGCGGAGACGAGACCAAAACATCCGGAGGCCGGAAATGAGCAGGCGCAAACGATGGGCGACTGCCGCCGCAGTCCTTTTCGCGGCAGTCCTCGCCTACGACATCCACTATGTCATCGACGAGTCGGAGCAGGGCGTCCTGACCAATTTCGGCAAGATCGTCCGGCCGGTCAAAGGGCCGGGCCTGCACTTCAAGCTGCCGACGCCCATCTCGATGGTTTACAAGATCGACCGCCGAGTCCGCCCGCTGACGGGCCTCAAGCAGGAGTTGATCACCGAGGATCAGAAAAACGTCCTGGTCGATGGCTACCTGCTGTGGCGCGTCGCCGACCCCATCCGCTTCGTCGAGGCGATCCGGACGGAAGCGAACGCGGTCAAGCGGCTGGGCGATCTCTACAGGTCGAGCGTCGGCATCGTCGTCAGCAACAAATCCCGGGATGCGTTTGTCAGCCTCGGCCTGCAGCATCAGGACATTACGAAGGTCTCCAAGGAGATACTCGATCAGGTCAAGCCCGTCGCCGCATCGGACTACGGTATCGCCGTCATCCGGGCCGGTCTGGTCGAATACACGCTGCCGGCGGAAAACCGCCCCAGCGTCATCAAGCGGATGATCTCCGAACGCGCCCGCATTGCCGCCCGCTATCGCAGCGAGGGCGAGGAAAGGGCCATCGGCATCGAGGCGTTCGCCATCAACGAGCATCAGAAGATCATGGCGACCGCCCACGCCGAGGCGACCGCCATTCTGGGCCGGGCGGAGGCCGATGCCTTGAAGACGCTGTCCACGGCATACCGGGAGGACCCGGCCTTCTACAAGTTCATCCGCGCGCTCGACAGCTACGATTCGATCATCGACAAGCACACCACTCTGATTCTGCCTGCCGACAACGAGCTGTTCAAATATCTGGACGGCGGGAAGATCCCGGCGCCGGGCCCGGCGCCGAGTCCTTCGAAGGCTCAGGAGTGACAGGTCGGAACCATGCCGCAGGATTCTGAACAACTCGCGCCGAGCACGCGCGCGATCTACGCGACTTTCGACTTTCTGGGCGCGCGCAGCGGGGTCATCGTCGCGTCGCTTGCAGCCCTTGCCGTGGCGGCGGTTCTGGCGAGCGGCATCTACATCGTAAAGAAGGAAGAGCAGGCGGTTCTCACCCGCTTCGGCAAGGTCGTGGACCCGAAAATCCCGCCTGGCATCCACTATGCGCTGCCGTTCGTCGAACGGGCCCATGTGCGCAAGGTCATGCGCATTACGCGCCGGAATGTGGCGACACGGGGCGGCAAGGGCACGGTCTCCTTTTCGATGCTCTCCGGCGATGCAAACCTGTTCGAAGCCGATGTCGCGCTGCAGTACAAGATCGGCAACCTGCGGAATTACCTCTACGCGACGGCCGATCCCGAAGCCGTACTGACGCTCATCGTGCGCGAACGCCTGATCGACATCATGGGCAGGAACTACATCGACCTGATTTTCACCAACAACCGCGACATCATTCAGGCCCACCTGTTCAAGAGCGCATCGGCCTACCTCAGGGACAACGATATCGGCATCGAACTGCTGGCGCTCAATATCGTGGATCTTCGCCCCATCGACGAAACCGTCGCGGCATTCCGGGATGTGAGCGACGCGATCGCGGAAAGCATCCAGTCCGTGAGCGACTCAAGACGCAGGACGGAACAGTTGCTGGCCCGCAGCAGGGGCCAGGCCGAAGCCATCCTGTCCAACGCCAGGACCAGGGCGAGGGAGCGTCGGCTGCAGGCCGAGAGCAGCGCCAAGGTCTTTTCGGAGTTGCTTGCCGTCTACCGCAGCCAGTCCTCGTCGGTGACGGTCACACGCTATTGGCAGCGTATGCGCACGATTTTTCGCGATGCGACCTTGTCGGCCGTCAATCCGGGCGACGCTTCGGCGATCGATATCAACATGGTCGACGGGTTCGTACCGGGCGTCGGGCGCGTACCCGGCGCTGTCGCGTCGGCCGACGCCTCCGGGCGGCGGGGTCCTGCCAGAAGCGAAATGGTCGGCGGTCGGCGTTCCCTGACCACTGCCAGCGAGAAACGCCGGCACGGCTTCGAGAATACCGAAGCGGACCGCTTCCTGATCAGCGGACGCTTCCACGCGGCGGGCAGCGAACGCCACCATCTGAGCAGCGCGCGACCGCGATCCCTGATCTTCGACGATCTGTCCATCTTCAGCCATCGTCATGTCGCGCCGACCAAGGTTGCCATATCGGCGGAGAAGAACGAGCCGCCCCTGGTGAGCCGGACCACTGTGGAGGCCGACGAGGACGATGAAGACGAGCCTGCGGCATCGCGGAAGACGAAGACCGGACCGTCGAAGACGATGAAGTCGAACCAGGGAAAAGCGAAGCAGAAAAAGGCTGAAGCGGTTAAAACTGCAGAAAAGAAAAAAACCGATCCGTCGGGCAAGGAAAAGGCAAAGTTGCAGGAGACGAAGAAGTAGCTCCAGAGAATTAGCATGCCTATCCCGACACGGCCTTTTGCGACCTTTGCGCTTGCCTTCCTTGCATTTGCTACCGGTTGCCTCGCATCAGAACCGAAATCGCCCGGCGTTACCGGAGAGGCGGTCGTATTCGGTCAGAGCGGCTGTTTCTCCGGCGCATGCCGGCGCGCCGGCCTGCACTACAGGGCCGGCATTCTTGCCGCTTTCCACGAACGCAACCGAAGCGGGGGCATAAACGGCAGGACACTCAGGCTGGTGGCGCGGGACGACCGGTACCAGGCGTCCGCCGCTGCCGCCAACGCAATGAAGTTCGTCTCCGACAACAATGTATTCGCGATTATCGGCGGCGTGGGTTCGCCGACGGCGCGGCGCATGGCGCCGATCCTGCGCAGCGCAGATGTGCCCTTCGTCGGCATTTTGTCGGGTGCGGATTTTCTGCGCGACCGCGCGCGATTTCCGAACGTGATAAACCTGCGAACCGGCTATTTCGAGGAAACCCGGCAGCTGGTGACCTACTTGTACAACAAGATGGGCGCGCGCCGGTTCGGCATCATTTATCAGGAAGATTCCTTCGGCCGGTCCGTACTGGACAGCTATCACGACGTCCTGAAAACCTTCGGTCTGCCGATACTGGCCAAGGCCAACTACTCCTGGCACGCGCATTCCGTTCACGGCAGCGTGTTTCTTATGGAAAAGGCCGATCTGGACGTTGTATTGCTCGCGACGACCACGGCGACGGCCGCAGATGCGATCAATCTGGCGCGGTCCCTCGGCCACAGGTATGTTGTGGGGATCCTTTCCGTTGTGAGTGTCGACCAACTCAGGAGATTGCTGGATTACCGGTTCGAACCGGCCGTCATATCCAGGATCACGCCGGACGTTCGGAACGAGAAAGTCGCACTGGTGAAACGGTTCCGGGCGGCACTTGAAGACTACAGAAAGTCCAGTCCGGACGCGTCGGAACTGGCTGCCTCTTCGTTCGGCATCGAGGGCTATATCGTTGGCCGCTTCGTCATTGACGTGCTGGAACGGATACCGGAAGAACCGACCCGGAAGGCGTTTCTCGAAGCCGCGCTGGCAGCGGATCCGTTCGTCATCGACGATTGGGTGATTTCCTTCACCGCCGGCAGCAACGCGGGAACGAAATATGTGCGGCTTATCGAAGTTGCGGGCGACAGTTCTGAAAAGGTGACAACCGAGTGAAGAAAATCGACGATTTCGAACGGGAGGAAACCGGCGAGGAGTGGCTTCGCGAGGGCTACAAGGTCGTCTCGATGCGCCGGAACATCATGTTCCGGAACCTTCTCGAATCGACGCGTTTCCTGCTGTTCGGCAATGGCGCCGGTACGGCTCTGATCATAGGATTCATGAGCACCAGTACTACCGGCCAGGTTGAGGGCGTGTTCCACTGGTTCGCGCTGATGACCGTGCTGGTCTTCGGAATCGGCACATTGACCTCGGCGCTGACGATGTTCCTGATAACCGTGGTATCGGTCAGGGAGGCCCACGGCAGCGAAACTGCCCTGAAGCGTTTCGTCGACGGAGACGGCGACCGCTCGGAGGTCATGTTCAACATCGAAGGCCAGACCTGGCGTCTCGCCGACTGGGCGACCCTCACCGGGATCGTGAGCGCTGTCGCGTTCATCGTCGGCGGATTGGCCGGCATCGGGCTGTTGGTGGTGTTCTTCTAGGCTTCGACCGCATCGCCCTTCGCCGCAGCCTGTCAATCGGCGCGGCCGCCCCCACTGCGGACGGGTAAAATCAGGCTCAAGGCGAATATTGCGCTGGCGACAAGTACGATGGCCGGTCCGGCGGGAATATCCCATTGCAGCGCGGCGAACAGGCCGGCGACAACGGAGGCGATTCCGATCGCCGTGGACGCCACGGCCATCTGCTCGGGCGTCGTTGCCATGCGCCGTGCGGCGGCGGCCGGAACGATCACGAGGGCGACCACGAGCAGCATGCCGACGATTTTCATGCCCACGGCAATCACTGCTGCGAGCAGGAACAGAAGCAGGAGGCGTACCCGTTCCACCGGCACGCCTTCCACGGCCGCGAGATCCCTGTTGACGGTCACGGAGAGGAGATTGCGCCATTGCCACGCGAGGGCGCCGGTAACGATGACGGCCGTTCCGAAGATGAGCCACAGGTCGACGGCGCCGACGGAGAGAATGTCGCCGAACAGGTAGCCGATCAGATCGATCCGCAACCGTTCCATGAAAGCGACGACGACGAGCCCCCCCGCAAACACGGCATGGGCCAGCACGCCGAGCAGGGCGTCGACGGAAATGTATCGCTGGCGCTCGAGCAGAAGCAGGCAAAGCGCCAGCAGCAGGCAGATCGCGAAGACCGCGAGGATCGGCGCGATGTCGAGCAGGAAACCGAGCGCGACCCCGAGCAGCACGGCATGGGCGAGCGCGGTGCCGAAATAGGCCAGGTTCCGCCATACCACGAAGCAGCCGACCGGGCCGGCGGCAAACGCCGCCCCGATGCCGCCCGCGAGGGCGCGCAGGAAAAAGTCCTCGATCACGGGCGCCGGCCGGCCTGCGGGTCCCGCGCAACGCCGGAATCCGCGGCCATCGGCTCGCCGAGCGCGTCATGGCGGTGATCGTGCATATGCTGGTAGACGGCGAGCGTCTCGGACAGGTGCGGGCCGAACAGAGAGATGAATTCCGGGTGGCGCAGAACGACCTGCGGCCGGCCGCTGCAACAGATATGCCGGTTCAGGCATACGACGGTGTCCGTCGCCGCCATGACCAGGTGCAGATCGTGCGAGACCAGGATCACCGCGCAGCCGTAGCGGTCGCGGATGGAACCGATCAGATTATAAAGTTCGCTCTGGCTGGTGACGTCGACTCCCGCCAGCGGTTCGTCGAGCACCAGCAGCCCCGGTTCGCGCAGCAGCGCCCGTGCGAGCAGCACGCGTTGCAACTCTCCGCCCGAGATTTCCGAGAGCGGAAAATCGAGAATCGAATCGGCGCCGACTTCGTCGAGCACAGTCGCGAGTTTCTCCGGCCGTGCCGGCGCGCCGAGGGTCAGGAAACGCCGCACGGTCATCGGCAGGATCTGATCGCGGTGCAGATGCTGGGGCGAATAGCCGATGCGCAGGCCGGGCGCGCGCCGGACCTCGCCGGAATCCGGCTTGACGATGCCCAGAATGACGCGAAGCAACGTCGATTTGCCGGCGCCGTTGAGGCCGACGAGGGTCATGATCTCTCCGGCGCGAACGACGATGTCCACATTGTCGAGAACGTTCAGCCGGCCGAAGCGAACGCATACCCCCCGCGCCTCGACCAGAGGCGGGGCCTGTGCGGACTCGCTCGAAGAGGGCGGGGACATGGCGAAGCGATACAGGCTCGCACTATGCGAAGCAAGGATCGCCGCTTCCGCCGGAGCGGCCCGCTCCGGTCGAAATGGCGGGCCGGGGCAAAGCGTCTTTCTAAATGACGGCGGACGGCATTTGCGGGCCGCCTTGCCGGGCTAAAGCTCGGTGTATTTCGCAGCGCGGCCCCGGACCTTGTCGGCGGGGTATTTGGCGTCGTTGGCCCCGATCTTGTCGGCCGCGGCCGCAGGCAGGTCGATGCCGGTGCGCTCGGCGATCAGCAGCAGGTAGATGAAGACGTCGGCGCATTCCTCGGCCAGCCGGCGGCGCATGTCGGCGCCTTCGGCTTCTAGGTCGAAGTCCCCGGCGGATTTCCACTGGGTCAATTCGAGGAGTTCGGCAGCTTCGAGGTTGAGCGAGACGATCAGGTCCTTCAGCGAATGGAACTGGCGCCAGTTGCGCGCATCCCGGAATGCGACGAGCCGCCGGGTCAGTTCTTCGAGCGTTGGCGTTTCGCCGGCCATGATCCCTCGCTCCCTTCGCGCCGCAGCGATCTGACGCACTGCCGCGCCGCCGCCGGTCCTGCTAGCCCATCGGCCGCCGGCCGCCCTTTCCGACCCGATAAGCCGACCGGGCGCCGGCCACCGCCTCCGACCCGATGCAGGCCATGCGGATCGTCCACCTTTCCGACACCCACCTCGCCGGGGACCGGCCGGACCGGGCGGCCGCCCTCGAAGCCTGCGTCGACCATATCGAGCGGCTGCGCCCCGACGCCGTCGTCCATACCGGCGACATCGCGCATAACGGACGCGCGGAGGAATACCGGACGGCGCGAACGCTGCTCGACAGGCTGTCGATGCCGTATTTCGTGCTGCCCGGCAACCGGGACGACCGGCGCAATCTGATCGGGGCTTTCGCCGACGGGCGCCATATCCGGCCGGACATGCCCTTCGTGCAATACGCGGTCGAGGATTTTCCGGCGCGGCTGATCGTCATCGATTCGGTCAACGCCGGCATGAGCAAGGGCCGGCTGTGCGCCGACCGGCTGGCCGGTATCCGGCGGATGCTGGCGGCAGACCCGTCGCGACCTGCTTGCCTGTTCCTCCACCATCCGCCCTTCGAGGTCGCGGTCGGCCCCTATCCGCGCCATTTCGATCCCTGGGCCGAGGCCGGCGCGCTGATCGCCGAACTACAGCGCCACGATCATGTCGCCGGCATTTTCTGCGGCCATGTCCACCGGGCCTTTGAAACGGCGATCGGCGGTGCGAAAGCCAGCGTCGTTTCCTGCCTCGCCGACGATCTGCGCTGGGACCGGCCGGATACGGCGCAACGGGGCCTGCCCGTGATCGGCGTCCACACGCTCTCCACAGAAGTGCCCGCGGCGGCGTAGAGGCGGCAACGGAAAAACCCGCAAGCCCGGACCCGGATGCGGGCGGCGGACCGCCCCTACAGGCTGAACGCCTCCAGCGTCGCCGGGTGGAACAGGTCCGCGACCTCGACCCGGCGGGGCGACAGGCCCTGGGCATGGTGGTAGCCGAGGAAGGTATCGAGGGTCTTCTCGTTGCCGGCGAGGCCGTAGCTCCAGTAGTCCGCGCCCATCAGGGACCGCGCGCGCTCCAGGCTGTCTTCCAGAAAGGGCAGGGTCGCCTTGGCCGCCGAGGTGTCGCCCAGCGCGTCCTGCGCCATGTCCTTCGCACGGGTAAACGCCTTGAGCAGGGCGCCGGGCAGCCAGGGATGGCCGTCGGCCAGCGACCGCCGCAGCGCCAGCACATGCATGATCGGGAACACGCCGTGACGCCGGTAATACGCCTCCGCGGCGGCGAAGGAATCGCCGAACAGGCGGCCGACCTTCGGATGGCTTTCGTCGAAGCAGCGGATCGCGCGCGGGCCGATAAAGCCGTCGATCCCGCCATCCGTCAGCAGGCCGTTCAGGGTCGCGCCCTCCGGGGCCTGCTCCACGGTCACATCCGCCGGCAGGTCGAGCGCGATCTTCTCCGGACGGCCCGGCGTATCCATACCGCCGCGCACCCAGGTTATGTCCGACGGCCGGACGCCGTGATCCTCCTCCAGGATGCCGCGCGCCCAGACGTTGGCGGTGAGCTGGTATTCGGCGATGCCGATGCGCCGGCCCTTCAGATCCTCCGGCCGCTCGATGCCGCGGTCGGTGCGGATGTAGATCGAGGTGTGGCGGAAGGCGCGGGACAGGTAGACCGGCACGGCGATGTAGTGCGGATCGCCGCGCGCCACCGAGATGACATAGGAGGAAAGCGAGAGTTCGCAGATGTCGAAGGCCCGGTGGCGCATGGCGCGGAAAAACATCTCCTCGGGCGTCAGCAGCATGACCGCCGGGTCGACGCCGTCGATCTTCACCCGGCCGTCGGCGATCGGGCGGGTGCGGTCGTAGTCGCCCATGGCGACGGACAGGCGCAGATCGCTCACCGTGTAGCCTCCCCCGATTGCACGGCCACCTGCCGCGTCAGTCCGGCCGGCGCGCCGCTGCGGGCCGAGCGCAGGATGGCGTGGCACACCTCCAGGCTGGCCAGGCCCCAGCGTCCGGTCTGGACCGGCTCAATACCATCCCGCACCGCCGCGACCAATGCGTCGAGCACCGGCGCGCGCGGATCGGCCATCCCCGAGTTCGCATTCAGGGGCGCCGCTTCGAACCGTCGTTCTTCGCCATAGACCCAGATGCCGTCCGGGGTCAGGCGGATGTCGCCGCGCTCGCAGCAGACGATGACAGGACCGAAATGCTCGTGATGGGGCGCGGTCGGCGGCGCCTCCGCCGCGCCGAACGCGCGCGTCCGTTTGAGTGCGGTCTCCTCGTCCGGAGTCTTCGCTGCGGCCAGCGCCCGGCGCGCCCGGCCATAGTCCGCCGGGTCCTTTTCCCGTCCCAGTTCGCCGGTCCAGCCCATCCATTCGTCGCTGTCGAAGCGGCCGTAGCCGGAATAGGTCAGGCCGGCGAAAGCCCCGCCCTCGAACGTCAGCAGCGCGCTGCAGGCGCCTTCGGTCGGCCGCGCCGGATCCCAGGAGCCGGTAAACGCGCTGACCTGCGTCGTGAGGCCGCCGGCGAGCAGGCGCACGACATCGACCTGGTGCACCGCCTGGCTGAACAGCACGCCGCCGCCTTCCTCCGTCCGCAGTTCTTCCGGCCGGCGCGGGCGGTAGAGGAAATCCGTGTAGTTGAAGGCGTGGATCATGCGCACGGACCCGAGCGCGCCGCTCCCGATCAGTGTCCGGGCCTGCGCGACCGGGGCGTCGAAACTGTGGGACGGCCCGACGATCAGGGCGACGCCGGCCTTCTCGCACGTCTCGACCATGGCTTCGCCGTCGGCCATCGAGACGGCAAGCGGCTTTTCGACCAGCACATGCTTGCCGGCCGCCGCCGCCGCGATGGCCTGTCCGGCGTGCAGTTCGTGCGGCGTGGCGATATAGACCGCCTCCAGGCCGGGATGCGCGAGCAGCCCGTCGAGCCCGGCATAGCCCCGGCCGCCGAACGCTTTCTCGAAGGCGGCGCGGGACTCTGCGCGCGGCGCGCACGCGGCCACGAGATCGACCCGGCGGTCGGCGCGCAGGGCCGGCGCGGTGAGCGCAAAGGCGCGGCCGAGGCCGACGACGCCGAGGCGAACCGGCTCAGAGGTCAAGGGTCAGGGCTCCGCTTTGGGCGCGCGACACGCACAGCATGATGAAATCCGCGCGCTCCTCCGGCATCAGCACCCTGTCGCGATGGTCGGCCTCGCCGGCGAGCAGCCGCGTCTTGCAGGTGCCGCAGACGCCGCTCTCGCACGAACTCGGCACGCGGATCCCGGCCCCGCGCAACGCCTCCAGGATCGTCAGGTCCGCCGGCACCGCGACGGTCCGGCCCGAGCGGCGCAGCGCGGCCTCGAAGGGCCGGTCGTCGGGTCGCACGGCCTCGACCGGCCTGAAATCCTCGAACTGCACCCGCCCTTCCGGCCAATGGCCGGAGACCGCCCGGATTTCCTCCATCAGTGGCTTCGGGCCGCAGCAGTAGACCCGGATATCCGCCGGTTCGGCGAAATCGTCCCAGAAGTCGTAGTGGGCGTCCGGGTCGCCGCCGTCGTGATGCACGGTCAACCGGCCGCCGAACCGGTCCCGCATTTCGTGGAGATAGGCGGCCTCTGCGGCGCTGCGGGAGCAATAGATCATGCGGAAGGGCTTGCCCTCCTCGTCCAGCCGGTTCGCCATGGCGAGGATCGGCGCGATGCCGATGCCACCGGCGATCAGCAGGTAGCCCGGCGCCTCGGCCAGCGGGAAGCTGTTGGCCGGCGCATCGGCGCGCAAGGTCCCGCCGATTTCGGTGTCCTCGACCATGGAGCGGGAGCCGCCGCGCGACTCCGGCTCGCGCTTCAGGGCGATGACGTAGCGGTCCGGCGCCCGGCCGTCGTTGACCAGCGAATACTGGCGCATCGCGCCCGAAGGGGTCTCGATGCCGATATGCGCGCCCGGCTCGAAGGGCTGCAGGGCCGCGCCGCCCGCCGCCGCCAGGGTGAATTCCCAGATATCGGGCGTCAGCCTGCGCTTGCCGGCAACGGCCAGGCGGATGAGGGCGGTCGGTTCGGCCATCTCGGATCGCGCAAAGGGATCGCGTAAAGGGATCGCGTAAAGGGACTGGGGCGGCGCCATCGAACTGGACGGCGCGCGCCGCCCGACCTAGCATGCCGCCGGAGTTCCGATCCACGTTTTCGGGCAACGCCATGCTGACGGCAGAGGAAAACGATCTGCTGACACGGGTCGAGGGCGACGCCCCGATGGGCCGGCTGATGCGCCAGCACTGGGTGCCGGTCTGCCTGGTCGAGGAGGTCGCCGAGCCGGACGGCACGCCGCTGCTGGTCGAAGCGCTGGGCACGCGCATGGTCGCCTTCCGCGACAGCGACGGCCGGCTCGGCCTGCTCGACGAGAAATGCCCGCACCGCGGCGCCTCCCTGCTGCTCGGCCGCAATGAGGACTGCGGCCTGCGCTGCCTGTATCACGGCTGGAAATACGACGTGGACGGCCGCTGCGTCGCCATGGCCTCCGAGCCCGGGAGCGGCGCGCTGATGGACAAGGTCCGGGTCCGCGCCTATCCGGTCGTCGAATGGGGCGGCTTCGTTTGGGCCTGGCTCGGCGAACGGGACGCCGCCCCGCCTTTCGATCCGCCGGCCTTCGCGCCGCGCGACGATGTCGATATCGCGATCCTGAAAATCCGCGTGCCGTGCAACTGGGCGCAGATCCACGAGGGCCAGATCGACAGCGCCCATTCCTCCAGCCTGCATTCGTCCGACATGGTGCCGGCCCGGGTGACGCGCGCCTCGGCCGACGACAAGTCCTGGTACCGGCCGTCGACCGACAAGTCGCCGCGCATGCAGATCGAGCGCACGAGCTACGGCTTCCACTATGTCGCCATCCGCCGGCCGGTGAAGAACGCGGCGACGCACAACTATCTGCGCGTCACCGAGTTCGTCGCGCCCTATTACTCGCTAATCCCGCCGAACGACCGGCACCGGGTCGCCAGCGTGATCGTGCCGGTCGACGATACGAACAGCGTCTTCTACTTCATCGCCTGGGACGGGCCGGACGTGCCGACGACCGAGGAATGGCGGGCTTTCCACCACACCCGCCGCGGCATCGACCTGACCGACGACTGGGCGCCGCGGGGCACGCTGGACAACCGCTTCCTGCAGGACCGCGACGCAATGAAGGCGGGCAGCTTTACCGGCATCGAGGGCATTCCGAACCAGGATGTCGCGATGTGGGTCTCGCCCGGTCCGATCGTCGACCGGACGAGGGATTTTCTCGGCGCGTCCGACCTGGCGGTGGTCGAGTTCCGCAGGATGATGGTCGAGGCGGCGCGGGCCGTCGCCTGCGGCGAACCGGCGCTCGGCACGGCGGAACCGCGCCTGCCCCAGGCCGCGATCGGCTCGCTGGAAGGCATCTACCCGAAGGACGAGGACTGGCGCACCCTCAGCGCCGCCGGTTCACCGGCGCGCCAGGCGGCGGAGTAGCCGCCCTACGACACCATACTGCGCAGCATCCAGGCGGTCTTTTCGTGGACCTGCATGCGCTGGGTCAGCAGGTCGGCGGTCGGCTCGTCGCTCGCCGCCTCGGCCGCCGGGAAGACCGACCGGGCCGTGCGGACGACCGCCTCCTGGTCCGCCACGAGTTGCCGGATCATGTCCTCCGCCGAGGGTACGCCGGTTTCCTCGCGGATCGAGCTCAGCTCGGCATACTGCGAATAGCTGCCCGGCGCCGGCTCGCCGAGGGCGCGGATGCGTTCGGCGATCTCGTCCACCGCGGTCGCGAGTTCGGTATATTGCTGCTCGAACATCAGGTGCAGCGTGTTGAACATCGGACCCGTCACGTTCCAGTGGAAGTTGTGGGTCTTGAGATAGAGGGTGTAGGTGTCGGCCAGCAGCCGGGACAGGCCGCCGGCGATCTCCCTGCGCGACCGGTCGTCGATGCCGATATCGATCTTCATCGGGGGTGCTCCAAGATTAGAAAAATTCTAAGATAGTCGACATATGGGTATCGATGCTGGCGTTTCAAGTCCTTAAAGCCTGAAAATCCGGAGACAAGGTCATCGGCCATGAGTCCGCGTCCCGCCGCTGTCGCTGTGATCGATACCGCCATCCATCCCCGGTACCGTCCCGGATTTGTTCCGGGGCGTAGCGGAGGAAGCCCGCTGCAGGACTCCGGGTTCCCGCCGGATGGACCGAGTCGAGATTCCGCTCGGTCGGAATGACGGGAGGGGGGATGCGCCCGGCCCCGGCCGCGCTGCGGTGGCCCGGCCGCCCCCGGACGACGGCGGGAGGCCGGCGCCGCGGCGGCCAACAGGTTGGCGGGCAGCGGATTTGCCGGCGCGCAGGCTGGCCCGGCCGCCCCTTGAAAGGGCGTTCGGGTCGCGGCACAGTGGCGCCTTAGGTGCGCCTGAGGGAGGGAAATTCGCGATGATCGGAAAAATCTGCAGCCTGAAAACCGTTCCGGCAGCCGGACTGGCCGCGCTTGCCGGAGTTGCGTTCGTTGCCGCGCCGGCGCTGGCCGCCGGCTATCCCGAGAAACCGATCACCATGCTCGTCGGCTTCCGCGCCGGCGGCGGCGTCGATACGGTCGGGCGGCTGATCGCCAAGCATATGGAAGGGACGCTCGGCCAGCCGGTCGTGCCGACGGCCAAGGCCGGCGCCGGCGGCGGCGTGCTGGCGGCGGCGCTCGCCAAGGCGAAGCCGGACGGCTACACGATCGGTATTGCGGTCACCAGCACCTGGTCGTTCAACCCGGTGTTCGCGCGCAAGAAGCGCTACGGCGTGAACGACGCGACCCTGCTCGCCTCGATCGCCCGGGCGCAGTGCGTGATCTTCGTCGGGTCGAAATCGCCCTACAAATCGCTGAAGGACGCCTTCGCCGCGGCGAAGGGCGGCAAGGCGCTGTCGGCGTCCTCGCCCGCTCCGCCGGCCACCTTTCTGATGCGCCATCTGGCCGGGAAAAACGGCGTCAAGCTGCGGGTCATCAACGTCAAGGGCACGCCGGCGGTCATCCAGCAGGTCCTCGGCGGCCATGTCGACCTGGGCTGGAGCGGCGGCCACCACATCCCCTATCTGCGCAAGGGCGAGGTGCGGGTGATCGCGGCGACCGACGACCGGCGGCTCAACGCGCCGTCCGACAAGGTCGCGACGCTCAAGGAAATGGGCTACGACATCTCCTTCTGCGGCGCCTACATCATGGCAGCGCCCAAGGGCCTGCCGGCGGACGTGAAGAAGAAGCTCGACGCGGCGCTCAAGGCGGCGATCGCTTCGAAGCCGGTCCAGACCTTTATCGAGCGCCGCAGGCTGGCGGCGAACTATCAGGGGACCGAGGGCCTGACAAGGGAAGTGCAGGCGGAAGCCGCCGCCTGGGCGAAGGTCAAGGCCGGTCTGAAGAAGAAGTAGCGGGCGCGCGGCCGGCGCGTTCGGCCGGCGTGCGGGGATAACGCCGGTGCGGGCGCTCGACGGCGCGGCCGGCGGGCTGGTCGCCGCCTTCGGGCTGGCGACCCTGTTCCTGTTCATTCCGGGCACGATCGACGATCCCGGCATGGACGACCTGCCGCCGGCCTTCATGCCGCAGGTCGTCGCCATCCTGCTGACCGGCCTCGCGGCGCTGCTCGGGCTGCGCAGTCTGCTGCGGCGGCCAGAGGCAGGGGACTCGGCGGAGGACTCGGCAGGGGAGGAACCGGCGCTGACCCGCCGCCATGCCGGCTTCGTGCTGCTGGCGGCGCTGTGGCTGGCGGCGTCCTTCGGGATCGTCGCGCTGGCCGGCTACCTTGCCGGCGGGGCCGCGGCGGTGGTCGGCGCCATGCTGCTGATGCGGATCCGCCGGCCGCTGACGATCGTTGCCACCGCCGTCGCCGCCCCACTCGTCCTGTGGGCGGTGTTCTGGCAGATCCTCACCATCCCGCTGCCGTAGGGCGATGGACGCAATTCTTGCCGGGCTGGCCCAGGCGCTGACGCCGCTCACCCTCGGCTTCGTGCTGTTCGGCGTGGTGCTCGGCATCGTCGTCGGGGCGATCCCCGGCCTCAGCAGTCCGATGGCCATCGCTATCGCGGTGCCGCTCACCTTCTACATGACCCCGCTGGCGGCCATCGCCTTCCTGCTCGGCGTCAACAAGGGCGGCGAGTTCGGCGGCTCGATCTCGGCCATCCTGCTCAACACGCCGGGAACGCCGGAGGCGGCGGCCACGGCGCTGGACGGCCATCCGCTGGCGCAGCAGGGCAAGGCCGGCAAGGCGCTCAAGACGGCGCTCTATTCGTCGGTCGCCGGCGACACCTTCAGCGATATCGTGCTGATCCTGGTCGCCGCGCCGCTCGCCGTCATCGCACTCAAAATGGGGCCGCCGGAGCTGCTCGGCGTGCTGATCTTCGCTTTCACCTTCGTCACGGCGCTGCTCGGCAACTCGATGATCAAGGGGCTGATCGCGGCGGCGCTGGGCGTTCTGCTCAGCCTGATCGGGATCGATCCCGAAGCTGCGATACCCCGGCTCACCTTCGATGTGCTCGAGCTGGAGGACGGCCTGTCCTTCGTCGGAGCGGCGATCGGCCTGCTCGCATTCTCGGAAGTGCTGATGCAGGTCGAGCGGTCCTGGCTCGGCGACAGCGGCGCCGGCGAGGCAGCCGCCGGCTTCTCGAAAGTGCGGGAAGACAACGCCTTCACCCGCAGCGATTTCCGCCAGGTGCGCGGCACGGTCGCCCGCTCCGCCGTCATCGGCACCGTGATCGGCGCGATTCCGGGGCTGGGCACCAGCCTGGCCGGCTTCCTCGGCTACGGCGCGGCCATGAAGGCGTCGAAGCATCCGGAGGAGTTCGGCAAGGGCCGGCTGGAAGGCGTTGCCGCCACCGAAGCCGCCAACAGCGCCGTCGTTGGCTCGAACCTGATCCCGCTGCTCACCCTGGGGATACCCGGCAACGTCGCCGCCGCCCTGCTGGCCGGCGCGTTCCTGATCCACGGCATCACGCCCGGCCCGCTGATTTTCCAGGACCATGCCGCGCTGGTCTACGGCATGTTCGGCTGCCTGATCGTCGCCAACCTGATGAACCTGCTGGTCGGCAGTGTCGGCCTGCGCCTGTTCTCGCTCGCCGTGCGCACGCCGCGCAGCATCGTCATGCCGTCGGTGGCGCTGTTGTGCATCACCGGATCGTTCGTCGCCGGCGGCGGCCTGTTCGCCGTAGCGACCATGATGGTGTTCGGCGTGATCGGCTATCTGATGCGCAAGCTCGATTTCTCGATCATCGCCTTCATCCTCGGCTTCATCCTGGGGCCGATGGTGGAGCGTTCGCTGCGCCACACCGTGATCCTGTTCGAGGACGCCTCGGACATTCTCGGCCATCCGTTCCTGATCGCCATGCTGGTCCTCAGCGCCGGCGCGGTGTTCTGGTTCGGCCGCCGGCCGCGCGGGAGAGTTGCCGAATGACCGCAAACGACCGTCCCTTCCATCTGTGGGCCAATGGCTGCGCCCATGTCATCCACGACAGGAAGCACGGGCGCGAGAGCCTGGCCGACGCCCTGCGCCAGTCGGAGCGCGGCGGCGGCCCGGCGGGGGACGGGACCGAAGACGGGAGCGCGCCGCCCTTCGACTGGGACATCTGCATCAACGTCGGCGACTACAGCGCGTCCATCGGCCCGCCGAACGACGAGGAGGGGGCGGAAATCGTCCGCCAGTTCGGCGCGCTCGAGCGCCACCGCCGCGAGCAGGTCTACAGCGTGTGCGGCAACCACGACCGCGACCCGATGGGCGAGCCGGAGGGAAGCTGGTTCCGGAAGTGGATCGACCCGATGGGGGAGAATACGGCGACCTCGGGCGTCGACCGCAGCCGCTATCCCTACCCGGTCCACGGCACATGGGAGCGCTACTGGTTCGACGTCGGCAACATCCGCTTCCTGATGATGAGCGACGTGAACGAACGCTCGCAAGCGCTCGGCCGCGGACCGCTCGGCGGCAATCCCGGCGGCGTCGTGACGGCCGAAACCTTCGACTGGTGGGCCGACATGGTGGAGCGCAGCCGCGGCGAGCGCATCGTGGTGACGGCGCACCACTACGTCCTCAAGGAGACCACCGTGGCGAGCGGCGAATGGGAGGGCATGAAGAAGGGGCCGGACGGCGCCTGGCAGACCGACTATCACGGCTACCACGCCGAAGGGACGCCGAACGGCGCGTCCTATCTCTACTGGGTCGGCGGGGCAGGGGATTCGGGGCGGTTCGAGCGTTACCTGGAGCGAAATCCCGGCGCGGTCGACCTGTGGTTCGGCGGCCACACCCACACCGACCCGGACGACGAGCGCGGCGGCAAATCCCATATCGAGACGCGCTACGGCGGCACGACCTTTATCAACGCCGCGGCGCTCACCCGCTATTTCGTCCAGGATCACGCCATGCCGCACAGCCGCGTGCTCACCTTCGCGCCCGGCAGCCGCGAGGTCCGCATCCGCTGCTACATGCACACGGGCGAACACCGCCCGGCCGGCTGGTACGAGGCGAAGGAACGCCGGATAATGCTCGGCAGGCCCTTTACCTGGGAAGGGTGAGGGGCCACTTCGTGGGGGCGCCGCCGCGCGACCGTCCGGATAACGGACGGCCGGGTGGCGAAAGACCGATAATCGTGGGGCTGGGGCCATGACCGAGCGTTCCGGAACGGAAGCTGCGAAGACCGGGAACGGGGAGCGGTTGCAGGCCCGAATCGGCGTGGCGCCGGAAGCGCTCGCCGCCTTCTGCGAACGCTGGCAGGTGACGGAACTGGCCCTGTTCGGATCGGTCCTGCGGGACGATTTCGGGCCGGACAGCGATATCGACGTGCTGATCGGGTTCGAGATCGGGCAATCGCCGGGACTGTTCGGAATCGTGGAAATGGAGGACGAACTGGCGGAACTGTCCGGCCGTCGGGTCGATCTGGTCAGCCGCAGGGCTGTTGAAAACAGCCGGAACCACATTCGCCGGAAGGCGATACTGGATTCCGCCCAGGTGGTATATGCCGCGCGATGATAAATCGTTTCTGCTGGACATGCTGGTCGCAGCGCGCGACGCGATCGCCTATGCGGAAGGCCTGTCCTATGCCGATTTCGAGCGGAACCGGGAGAAGCAGCGCGCCATCGTCAACGCTGTGCAGGAGATCGGCGAGGCGGCGTCCCGTATAACCCCGGAATTCAAGAATGCCCATCCGGCGATCCCGTGGCGGAAGATCGTGGGCATGCGCAACCGTCTTGTCCATGCCTACTTCGATATCGAACTCGACTTCGTATGGGATACGGTGCGCAACGACCTTCCGGCCTTCGCCGCCCGGCTGGAGGCGCTGACGCCGGAAACGGAAATGTAACGGCCGCGGTCGCCGGACCGCGATGGGATCGTGTATACTAAGCTGGATGACGCGGACTGCTGGAAAATGGAGCCTGTACGGGAATTGAAAGCCGTCGGTTTCGATATCGACGCCAACCGGGCGTTCGGGCTGTGACCGCGCGGATCGAGTTACCCTCCGAACGGATCGCCGCCTTCTGCGAACGCTGGCAGGTGACGGAACTGGCCCTGTTCGGATCGGTCCTGCGGGACGATTTCGGGCCGGACAGCGATATCGACGTGCTGGTCGAATTCGAGGAAAACGCACGCCATACCCTGTTCGACATGGTGCGGATGGAGCGCGAACTGAAAGCGATTTTCGGACGCGAGGTGGATCTGGTCGAGCGCGCGGACATCGAACGGAGCCCCAACTATTTGCGCCGAAGGGCCATCCTCCAATCGCCCGAGACGATCTATGCGGCGTGACGAAATCCTTCTGCTCGACATGCTACTGTCGGCGCGCGAGGCGGTGGAGTTGGCGGACGGGCTGACCTTCATCGCTTTCAAGCGGAACCGCGCGATGCAACTCGCAATTCTGAAGGCTGTCGAGACTGTCGGGGAGGCGGCGTCCCGTGTCGGCGCCGACACCCGGGACGCGCATCCCGAAATTCCGTGGGCCGACATTGTGGGGATGCGGAATCGCCTCGTGCATGAGTATTTCCGGGTCAATCTTGCGCGGGTATGGGAAACTGTGGAGGAGGACATCCCCCGCCTCATCCCACAACTTGAACGCTTGGTCCCACCGGAGACGGAAGAGTGACTGGCGCAGCGGCTTTCGGCGGTATCCTTGTCGGCTTAAATCGGAGACCCCGCACATGGCGCTGAGCCCGAGCCGCGAAGCCTTTATCACCTGCGCGCTGACCGGCGCCGGCGACACGACCGGCCGGTCGGACAAGGTGCCGGTGACGCCGGCCGAGATTGCCGAATCGGGCATCGAAGCGGCGCGGGCCGGCGCGGCGATCCTCCACGTCCACGTCCGCGATCCGGAGACCGGCGCACCGGCGCGCGATCCGGCGCTCTATCGCGAAGTCGTCGGGCGGGTGCGCGATTCGGGCGTCGACGTGGTGCTCAACCTCACCGCCGGCATGGGCGGCGACCTCACCCTCGGGCCGGCGGACCGGCCGCTGCCGCCGTCGCCGGAGGGCACCGACATGGCCGGCGCCGAAGAACGGCTCGCTCATGTCGCCGAGTTGCTGCCGGAAATCTGCACGCTGGACTGCGGCACGATGAATTTCGGCGAGGGCGACTACATCATGACCAACACGCCGGCCATGCTGGCGGCGATGGCAAAGCGCGTGCAAGCCCTCGGCGTGCGGCCGGAAATCGAGGTGTTCGACACCGGCCATCTCGTGCTCGCTAAATGGCTGGCCGGGCAGGGCCTGATCGACGAGCCGGCGATGGTGCAGCTCTGCATGGGTATCCCCTGGGGCGCGCCGGACGATATCGGCACCCTCATGTCGATGGTGAACAACCTGCCCGAAGGCTGGACGTTCTCGGCCTTCTCCCTCGGCCGCAACCAGCTGCCCTATGTCGCCCTGGCGCTGCTCGCCGGCGGCAATATCCGGGTCGGGCTGGAGGACAATCTCTGGCTCGACCGCGGCGTGCTGGCGACCAACGCGGACCTGGTGGCGCGCGCAGTCGGCGTCGCGGAGAATATGGGCGTGCAGGTGCTCGGGCCGGAGGCGGTGCGCGAAAAACTCGCGCTGCGCAAGCCCTGAACCGGGCGGCGGACGCTTCCGCCGGGTCCGGGCGAAGCGGCGAGAACTCCATGACAAGTGGCCCATGATGGACGGCATCGAGCGCGCCGCCTGCATCGGCGGCGGGGTAATCGGCGGCGGCTGGGCGGCCCGGTTCGTGCTGAACGGGATCGACGTCGCGGTCTGCGACCCGGACCCGGACGCCGAACGCAAGGCCAGCGCCATGCTGGAAAACGCCGAGCGCGCCTTCGCCAAGCTGTTCGGCGGCGACCGCCCGGCGCCAGGTACGCTGCGCTTCGCCGGCAGCATCGCCGAGGCCGTCGACGGCGCCGGTTTCGTCCAGGAGAGCGTGCCGGAACGGCTCGACCTGAAGCGGGAGGTGCTCGCCGGGATCGACGCGACGGCGCCGGCCGGGACCGTCATCGCCTCCTCGACCTCCGGGCTGCTGCCGAGCGACATGCAGCGCGGCCTGATCCATCCCGGCCGCCTGCTCGTCGGCCATCCGTTCAACCCGGTCTACCTGCTGCCGCTGGTCGAGATCGTCGCCGGGCGGGACACCGATCCGGCGGCCGTCGAACGGGCGGCGGGCCTCTATGCTTCGGTCGGCATGAAGCCGGTCGTCGTGCGCAAGGAGATCGACGCCTTCATCGGCGACCGGCTGCAGGAGGCGCTGTGGCGCGAAGCGTTGTGGCTGGTCCGTGACGGCGTTGCGACGGTCGAGGAGATCGACGACGTCATGCGCTACGGCTTCGGCCTGCGCTGGGCGCAGATGGGCGTGTTCCAGACCTACCGGCTGGCCGGCGGCGAAGCGGGGATGCGCCATTTCCTCGAACAGTTCGGCCCCTGCCTCGCCTGGCCGTGGTCGAAGCTCACCGACGTGCCGGACCTCGACGACGCGCTCGTCGACGCCATTGCCGGACAGTCCGACGAGCAGGCCGCCGGCCTCTCGATCTGCGAGCTCGAGCGCATCCGCGACGACAACCTGATCGCCGTCATGGAAGCGCTGGAGCGCAGCGGCGAGACCGGCTGGGGCGCGGGGGCGGCGCTGAAGGAAGCGCGGCAGAGGCTCCGCAGGAAACGGGATGCAACCGGGTTCCGGCAGGTCCGGGGCTGACGGCCGGCTCCGCCGTTCCATCGTTCCGGCGCATGTCGTACGCTCGCCGGATGCAGCCAGCGCTTGAGGCTTCCCCCCCGCTGTGGCGCCCGCTCCGTCAAACGGACGATGCCACGGTGGTTCATGTCGATCTGACCCCCGACGACGCCCGGCGCGAAACGGCGGCGCTGGATTGGCTCGACGCAGCGGAGCGGTCGCGCCGCGACCGGTTCCTGTATCCCCGGCCGCGCCGCGAATACACCCTGTGCCGCGCGGCGCTCCGGTCGTTGCTCTGCCGCGAACTCGGCTGCGGCAACGCCGAACTCTCGTTCGAAACGGCGAAATTCGGCAAACCGTTCGCCCGGGTCGGCGGCGTTCCGGCGCCGGCCGCCTTCAACGTCAGCCACAGCGGCCGGCACGGCCTGATCGCGCTCGCGCCGGAGGGCTGCATCGGGGTGGACGTGGAGGAGCGTTCGACGAAGCGTAATCTGGACGGCTATATCCGGCTGCTGTTCGCCCCCGAAGAACGGGCGGCACTCGAGAAATCCCGCGGCCGGGGGAGGGTCGAACTGTTCTACCGCCTCTGGACCCTGAAAGAGGCGGCGATCAAGGCGGTCGGCGCCGGCCTGTCGATCGATCCCGCCGGTTTCGAGATTCCGCCGGGTATGGTTCGGGGCGAGAGGACGGGCCTGTTCAGCTTTCCCGAAACGCCGGAGGTCCGGTGGCGCCTCGAAAATATCGGCAATGCCCGCTTTGCCGCTGCGATCGCTCGGGAAGCCCGGGAATCCGGTTGACCCGGCAGGCCGCCCGCTGCGCCGTGACATTTGATCGGTCGGCGCAACCGGCACGCTCCGGACCGGCGGCGCGCTGCGGCCGGCCATCGGCGGCCGGTCTCCGGAAGGCCTTGAAGGCTCTGTCCCGGACAGGACCGTATCCTTCAATCCGGCGCAGGCCCGGCGCGCCCAACAAACGCACTTGCCGCGGCCGGATCGTTGCACCATAGTTTCGCCGCTTCATCGTTGCGGGGCGCGGTCCCGCGCGTGTCTCGGGAGTTGCGTCCCTCTTTTTCCATCCGGTTCGATGCGGCGCTTTCCGTGCCGCCGGCCGATACATTGCTGAAGGAGAATACGCCTATGTCGTCAACGGAAGATCGCATCAAAAAGCTCGCCGACCAGCATCTGGGCCTCGGTTCCGACCCGGATTTCGATGCCCAACTGGCCGATTCCGGGGTATCCTCGGTGGATGTGGTCGCGTTCTTCAAAGAGGTCAACAGCGCGTTCAACCTCTCGCTGCAGGCTGAAGAGTGCCTGCAGTTCAAGACCCTGCGGCTGCTTGCGAACTATATCGACGCCAACGCGGGCTGAATGCGCCCCGTCGGTCAAGGGCGCTTCTCCGACGTTCCCTGACGGCGCGTAAACGGAACCGGCCGCCTCCCTGTCCGGGGGCGGCCGGGTTTCCCGTACCGCGCGGCCTTCGATACCGCCGATACCCGATCCCGATTGAGGAACGCCGCCCGGGGGAAACCGGCCTTTCTGCCATGACAACAGAAGTTGTGTGGGAAATACCCGAGCCGCTTTCGGTATACGACGTACGTCTCGACGACCGCACCGTCACCGCCTTGCGGCAGCATGGCAACCCATCGGGTCCGCGGCTGGTTCTGAGTCACGGAAACGGCCTTGCGATCGATCTCTATTATCCCTTCTGGTCGTTGCTTGCAGACGATTATGAGTTGATCGTCTACGACATCAGAAACCATGGCTGGAACAGCGTCGACGGCCCGAACGACCACAATATTCCGACCCTGCTTCACGATCACGACCTGATTCTCGACACGATCGGCCGGGTCTACGGGAACAAGCTGACGGTCGGCGTCTTTCATTCCATTTCCACGATTATGCCGCTTCTGTCGTTCACAAAGTCCTATTCCGCGCTGGTCCTGTTCGATCCGCCTCTGTGCAAGCCCGGCGCCAGTCAGGTCGAGCTTAATGCGGCCGCCGAACAGGCAGCCAACAGGATCCGGCGGCGGGGGCACCGGTTCGCGACGAGAGAGGAGTTTGCCGATTTTCTGCGCTATATCCCGACCTTCAAGCGCTTCGTTCCCGGCGTCCGGGAGCTCATGGCGCAGACGACCCTCCGGCAGACGCCGGACGGGGAGGGGTACGAACTTCGATGCCCGCGCGAATACGAAGCGCAGCTCATGGACTATGCGCGGAGTTTCTTTCCCCTTATCGATCTGGACCTGCTGTCCTGCCCGACCAAGATCGTCGGAGCCGATCCGACCCTTCCCTATTCCTACCTGCCGACCTTCGACTTCAGCAACGTCATGAAGGTGGACTACGATTTCATTCCCGAGGCGACGCATTTTCTCCAGCTTGAACAGCCGGAGGAATGCGCCGCGGCCGTCCGCGAATTTCTCGGCCGCAGCGACCTGTTCTAGGCCGGCCTCGCGCCCGGCCGTTCGTGGATCAGATCCAGTGACGGCGGCGTTCGAACGGGTAGTCCGGCAGCGACACCCGGCGCCGGGTTTCGCCGGCGAAGAGCCCCGCAAAGGACACCGGGAGCCCCGCCTCGTAGGCCCCGGCGACCGCGTCCGCGAAGCCGCCGTTCGGGCTTGACCTCGCCGCCGCACCGCAATCCGGCGACCGCCCGAGGCCCGGCAGGACGACCGGCGCGGCGGCATTCCGCGCTTCCGGCCCCGCGTCCGGCCACGCTGCCGTCAGCTTCGTCCCCAATGTCGTATCCGGTCCGATCCCGATAACCGCGCCGATACCCGCCGCCGCCAGCGTCGCGGCACAGTTCTCGAAGGAGTCCGGCCCGCCCGCCGCCTGCCGGCGCCAATAGGCCGCGTCCCGAACATCGTCGGGCGGAACGGCGAGGCCCGACACGGTGTCGACCAGCGTCAGCGCCGGCGCGCCCGTCGCAATGCCGTCCGGCGCCGCGCCGGGATCGTCCAGGGTTGCGGCCAGGCGCAGGACGTCCTCCAGGCCGAGCACGCCGGCGGCCTGCGCGGCCGCAAGCGCCCCGATCCCGTGCCCGAGCGCCACGCCCGGCTGCACCCCGACACCCGCCCACAGCGCGGTGAGCGCGCATTCGAGCGCATAGGCCGCCGGCCGCGCCCACTGCGGATCGTCCGGGTCTCCCGCAGAACCCGGCCGCCCGAACATGACGTCCAGCAGCGAAGCGCTCCGCATGTCGCCAAACACCTCTTCGCAGCGGTCGAGAACCGCGCGCACTGCCGGCTCGCTCGCATACAGCGCCTCGCCTGTGCCGATCCAGCCGTTGCCGCGGCCGGCATAGGCGAAGGCGACCTTCGCCGGCGTCACGGCTTCGCAATCGCCGTCCGCCGCCGCAAGCGCCTGCAAGCCCTCGCGCAGCGACCCGCAATCCTCGAACGCCACGGCCGCCCGATGGTCGAAATGGCTTCGCCCGACGCCGGCGGTCCACGCCAGGTCCGAGAGCGCCGGACCGGACGCCGAGCCGTCCGCCGCCAGCGCCGGTTCCCGTTCGTCGAGCCATGCGAGGTACCGCCCCGCCAGCATCCGAAGCGACGGCGCCGACTTGCCGGAGAGCGGCAGAAGCCGCGTTCCGCGCGCGGTAAGGTTATCGCCCGGCTGCGGCAGCGCCGCGACGGATCCCGGCAGCGCCGCGACGGCGACCGGCTGCGGAACGCCCTCCGGAGCGGGTGCACCGTCGGCCGGATTGCCGTACCCCTCCACGACGACATGCGCGTTGGTGCCCGATATCCCGAAGGCGCTGACCCCGGCGAGCGGCGGCCGGTCCGGCGCGGACGGCCAGTCCGTCGCCTCCGACACCACGCGCACCGGCAGCCGGTCCCAGTCCAGATGCGGATTCGGGTCGCTGAAATGCAGGTGCTTCGGGAGCAGGCCGCGGCGCATGGCCAGGACGACCTTGATCAGCGCGGCGACCCCGGCCGCCGATTCCAGATGGCCGATATTGGTCTTGACCGAACCGATCAGCAGCGGCCGGTCCCCATCGCGCTCCCTGCCGTAAACCGCCGCCGCGGCCTGTACCTCGATCGGGTCGCCGAGTTCCGAGCCCGCCCCGTGCGCCTCCAGGTAATCGACGTCCGAAGGCTGAACGCCGGCCTGCGCCAGCGCCTCCTCGATCACCCGCTCCTGCGCCGGGCCGTTGGGCACCGTCGGCCCCGCCGTCGCCCCGTTCTGATTGACGGCCGCGCCCCGGATCACCGCCCAGATGCGGTCGCCGTCGGCTTCGGCCTCCGCCAGCCGTTTCAGGACGACCATCCCGCAGCCCTCGCTGCGCACGAAGCCGTCCGCCGCGGCGTCGAAGGTCTTGCAGCGCCCCTGCTGCGACAGCATCCCCAGCGCCGCCATCTCCCTCGTCAGACCGGGCGAGAGGACCGCATTCACGCCGCCGACCAGGGCCAGGTCCACCTCGCCCTTGCGCAGGCCCGTAACCGCCTGCTGCACCGTGACCAGCGACGCCGCGCAGTTCAGCATTACCGGAATCGCCGGCCCCGTGAGCCCCAGCTTGTACGCGACGCCGCCGACCGCCATACCGCTTGCGGTGCCGAGATAGTTGAGGCCGCCGCCGGCCATCATCAGATCGCGGTATTCGCTGGTCGCGATCCCCGCATAGACCCCGGTGCGGCTGCCCCTCAGGCCCTCGGGATCGATCCCCGCGTCCTCGAGCGCCCGCCAACTGGTCTCCAGAAGGAGCCGTTGCTGCGGATCCATCATGCGCGCGCCGATCGGCGTCATGCCGAAGAATCGGGCATCGAAGCGGTCGATCCCGTCGACGAACCCGCCCCGGCTCCAGATGTCGTTCCCGACCGCGGGGTCGCCCGCGACCCCGGTCCACGACCCGTTGTCCTGCCGTCCGTTCGTCACCGCATCGCTGCCGGTTTCGAGCTGGCGCCAAAAGGCCGCAATGTCCGGCGCGCCGGGGAACCGGCACGCCATGCCGACGATCGCGATTCCGTCGTCCCGGTGTCCTTCGACCGGCTGCAGGGCCGGCGGTTGCGCGTCCGGCCCGGACGCGGCTCCGGCGGCGGCCTCCAGGGTCGCCTCCGGGGCCGGGTCGGGATCGCCGAGCGCGTCCACCAGATGCCGCGCGAGATCGGCGATGGTCGGATAGTCGAACACCAGGGTATTCGGCGCGACATAGGTGTCCGAGAAAGCACGGTTGAGGCGGTTGCGCAGTTCGACCGCCATCAGGGAGTCCATCCCCAGGTCGAAGAACCCGACCGTGGACGCCGGCGCCGAGGGCAGCCTCAGCACCGCCTGGACTTCCCCCTGCAGGAAGGATGCCAGCAGGTCCTCGCGCCCCGCCGCAGGGGTCGCGCCGAGCTGCGCGAGCAGGTCTTCCGACGAGGACGACCCGTCCTCCTCGTCCGCCGCGCCGGCGAGCAGATCCTCCAGGAAGGGCGGCCGGCCGCCGAGGGCGTCTTCGAACACCGGCCAGTCCACCGCCGCCACCGCCGCGTTCGTCGCGTCCTGGCGCACCAGGCGCTCGAACGCCTTGAACCCCTGCTCCGGGCTGAACCATCCGGTGCCGGATGCCTCCCGGCGCCCGGCGATCCGCTCGCGCTGTTCCTCCGCCTCGCCCAGTTCCGACCAGGCGCCCCAGGCAATGGCCTGGCCGGGGAGGCCCAGCGCACGCCGGTGGGCGGCGAGCTGATCGAGGAAGGCGTTGGCCGCTGCATGGTTGGCCTGGCCCGGATTGCCGAAAATGCCGGCGACGCTCGAAAACAGGACGAACATGTCCAGATCGCGTTCCATCGTCGCCCGGTGCAGGTGCCATGCCCCAAGAATCTTCGGCCACAGCACGGTCTCGAAGCTTTCCCAACTCTGGTTGCCGAGGGCCGCGTCCGACAGCACGCCGACGCTGTGGATCACGCCGGCAAGCGGCGGCAGGGCGTCGTCGATCCGCGCCAGCATCGCATCGAGCGCGGCCGTGTCCGTCACGTCCGCGATCTCGACTTCGATCCTGAACCCGCGGGCGCGCAACGCCTCGATCGCCTGTTCCGCCGCCTCGTCCGGCGGCCGGCGGCCGTTCAGCACGACCGTTCCCGCGCCGCGCTCGGCCAGCCATTCGGCGAGCGCGCAGCCGATGCCGCCCAGGCCGCCCGTCACCAGATAGGTCCCGTCCTGCCGCAGCCGTCCGGCCCTGAGGGCCGGCGCCGTCAACACGATCTTGCCGATGTGCCGCGCCGCGCGCATGAAGCCCATGGCGGCGCTCGTCTCGGCCAGCGGCCATCTGGTGTGCCTGAGCGGCGCAAGCTCGCCCGTCGCCATGCGTCCCAGCACGTCTTTCAGGGCCGCGCCCGGCCGCGCCGGGTCGTGCTGTTTCAGGACGTAGAGATCGAGGATCGAATAGGCGACGTCCGGCCGGAGCGCCGCCATCTCGTCTTCGCTCAGGATGTCGCGCCGGGCGAGTTCCACGAAGCGGCCGCCCTGCGCGAGGCACGACAGGCTCGCCTCGATGAAGCCCTCGCCGGTCAGGCTGTTCAGCACAATGTCGACCCCGGCGCCGTCCGTCGCGTCGAGGATGTCCCGGCCGAACGCGGTCGAGCGGCTGTCGAATACATGCTCGACGCCGAGCGCGCGGAGATAGTCCTGCTTGGGGGCGCTCGCCGTGGCGAACACTTCCGCACCCGCCGCTTGGGCGAGTTGAATGGCCGCAAGCCCGACGCCGCCCGCGCCGGCGTGGATCAGCACCCGGTCCCCGGCCTTCAGTCCGGCAAGCTCGTAGGACAGCACGCAAGTCACGAACACCGAGGGCACCGTGGCGAGCGCCGCCGCCGACATGCCCGGCGGCGCGGGCGCAACCAGCGCCTCGTGCGTCACGACCTCCGGCCCGAAAGTGCAGAACGCGAAGCCGGCCACGCGGTCGCCCGTCGAGACGGCGGTTACGTCAGGTCCGGTTTCGACAATCCGGCCGCAGAATTCCTCGCCGAGCAGTCCTTCCTCGACCAGGCCCATAGCCCGGAACACGTCCAGGAAGTTAAGCCCGCAGGCGTCGACCGCGACCCGCACCTCGTTCGGCTCCAGGGCCTGCGCCGCCAGCGGCTGCACCTGCAGCGTCTCGATCGCTCCGCCCTCGTCCGGCGCCAGCACCCAGTCCGCCTCCTCCGGCAGGGCGAGACGCGCCGCGCCGGCGCCGGTCCGGACCAGCCGGGCGGCCTGGCGCCGCTCCCGGCGATGCGCGATGTGGTTCTCCGAATCCGGGAACAGCAGTTCGTTCGCGAGCACCGCCCCCGGCTCTGCGGCCTCCGGATCGAGATCGAGCATCCGCGCCTGCATCTGGGGCGCTTCCCGCAGCACCACCCGGCCCAGGCCCCAGAGGGCGGCGCCGGCCAATTGCCCGGTCCGCTCCCGCTCCAGAACCTGCGCGCCGCGGGTGACGAACCACAGGCCCTTCTCGGGCACGGCGTCGGCGTCCGCGATGCCCTGCACGAGCGCGAGCGCGCTTGCCGCCGCCCGTTTCGCATCCGCCGCCAGGTCTGCGGCCGTCGCGTCGGCCCCGTGTCCGTCCTGCCCGACGAGATGCACCGCGCCGGCGAAGGGCACGTCCGGAGGCAGGCCTTCGACCAGCGATTGCCACGATTCGCGCCGCTCCAGTTCGACCGAGGCCACGACGATCCCGTCCTTGCCCTCCGCTGCCGCGCCCGTCCCGTCCGGATCGTCGCCCGCCAGCACCACCCGCTGGTTCTGCGCCGCGAGCTGCGCGGCCAGCGCCGCCGCCGTGCCGCCCCGGTCGGCAGCCAGAATCCAGACGCCTTCCGGCAGGTCGATCTTCGCCGGACCCTGCGCCACGATCACGCCCCGGTCCGGCAGGCCGGCGGATTCCGACCGGTCCACGCCGAGAACCTCCGATTCGGCAAACCCGGTATCGGCGAGCGCCGCGCGCCACACGTCGGGGCCCGCAAGGGCGTGGTTCGTGCGGTAGCGGTCGGCGTAGCGCCACCATCCGTCCAGCTGGCCGAAGATCAGGTCCATCCAGCCCCGGCCGCGCTGGTTCTCCAGCGCCACCAGCAGCCCCGACGGCGCCAGGAGCGCCCGGCAGTGGGCAAGCGTCTCGTCCAGACGGCGCGTGGCGTGCAGCACGTTGGCCGCGATGACCATGTCGTAGGCATGGGGCTCGAAGCCCTGGTCCACCGGGTCTTTCTCGATATCGAGCATCCGGTAGTCGATCGAAGCGCCGTCCGCGCTGAAGCGCGATTCCGCATCGGCGAAAAAGCCGGCGGAGATGTCGGTGTACATGTAATCGAACCGCCCGGCCGGAAGTTCGGGCAGAATGGTTTCGGTCGCCGAGCCGATGCCGGCGCCGACCTCCAGCACGCGCAGCCGCCGCCCGTCCGGCAAGTCGTCCACGAGCGACCGGACCACCTCGCCGATCATCCGGTTCGCCGCCCGCCAGGCCGGCGCCAGCCGATACAGGCCGCCGGCCGACGGCTCCGCATCGCCGAACAGCAGCGACAGCGGGTCCTCGTTGCCGCGGAGGACTTCGGGCAGGGCCCCGGCGCAGCGCCGGAACAGCCCGATCTCGTTGATCGCGTGCGGGAAGCGCTCCGTCACCTCGGCCAGGAACGCCCCGGCATCGCGCGGCATGTTCTCCGGCAACGGGTCGCCGGCGCCGACCGCTACCGCGAAGCCGTCGTCCGTCTCCCGCACCACGCCGGAGCGCGCCAGGATTTCCAGGAGCCGGCGGAGCAGATGCGTGTGTTCGGGCAAGACCTCAAGATGCTCGCGCAGCGCTTCCGTGTCCGCGGTCGCGCCTGCCTTGCGGTCCCAGCCCAGGGTTTCCAGGGCCGAGAGCGCGTAGCACCACGAAACCCGCTCCATTTCCCCTTGCAGGTCGATCTCGGCCGCGACCTCGACTCCTTCATCGCCAAGATACCGGGAGAAGGGATGCGAGCGGGCGGCAGCGGCCGACGGGCTCGGCAGGAAGTCCGCCGGCGGCATGCCCGGCGGCAGGGCGCAATCGCGCCAGACCACCTCGTAGAGCAGGTCTTCGACGCCTTCGACCGCCGCGAGCAGCGCCGCGCGCGTCGCGCGTTTGACGGTGAAGCCGGCGAGTTCGCCGAGAAGCTCTCCGCTCCCGGCGTAGAGGCGCATGTCCGCCGCAAAAACCTCCGGCGTTCCGGCGTTCCCGGCATCGGCCGCCGCATCGCGCGGGCTTTCCCGCATCGTCACATGGCAGAAGAGCCGGTCCGGCAGCCCGTCTCCGATCCAGAGCCGCTCCCAGGCGAACGGCAGATAGGTGGTGCCGTCCCCCGTCCCGTCCGGATCGCGCGCCGCCCCCATGATCTGAAAGCAGCCGTCGAGCACCAGCGGATGCACGTCGAGGGCGCCCCGCTCCTGACCGGCGGGCAGCGCAACTTCGCCGAGCGCCTCGCCGTCCCGCGCCCAGAGCGCGGTCACGGTGCGGAAAGCGGGGCCGAGATCGATCCCGACCGCTGACTTGGCGCGGTAGTAGGCGGGCAGGTCCACGGGCGAGAGCCCGGCCTTCAGGCCGTCGGCATCGAGCGGCGGCGCGGCCTCGGGCGGGCCTGCCGCGCCGCTCGAAACCTGCCCCTCCGCATGCAGCGTCCATTCCTCGTCGTCGTCGCCCTTGCTGAGAACGCGGACCCGGCGCGACGGGCCGTCCCCGCCGGCATCGAGCAACACTTGCATGCGCCGGCCCGCGTCGCCGTCGCCGGTGTCTTCCCCGGCGCCGTCCCCGGCGAAGACCAGGGCGCTCTGCATGCGGAAGTCTTCGACGACAACCGCGGCGTCGCCGCCGGCGCGGCAGGCCGATGCGGCCATGGCGCCGTAAAGCGCCCCCGGCGCGATCAGCCGGCCGAACACGCGATGATCGGCGAGCCACGCCGGATCGGTCGGAAAGACCTCCGTGTCGAAGGCGGTCTCGCCGCTGGCGGACTCGTGCCGGCTGCCGAGCAGCGGATGGCCGCTTGCCTGCCGCCGCCGCTTCGGCGCCTCGACCCAGTAGCGCTCGCGCTGGAAGGGATAGCCCGGCAGCGCGATGCGGCGGCGTGCCTCGCCGGCGAACAGCCCGTCGAAGCGCAGCGGCAGCCCGGCCTCGTAGGCGCCGGCCACGGCCTCGACGAAGCCGCCGCCGGACCCCGGCGCCGGCGGTGCCTCGCCGGTCGCCGGCCGAATGAGACTCGACACGACCGCCGGCTCGGCGGCCCCGCCCGCGTCCGGCCAGGCCAGCGAGACCATCGGCCCGAGCACCGCGTGCGGTCCGATCTCCACGACCGCGTCCACGCCCAGCCCCGCCAGGGTCTCGACGCAGGCGCGGAACGCCACCGGCGCACGCATCTGCCGGCGCCAGTAGGCCGCGTCCAGCGTCTCGCCGGAACCGGCCGTCCGGCCGGTGAGATTGCTGACGAAGGGGAGCGACGGCGGCGCAAACTCAAGCTGCGAAAGGGCGGCCTCCAGATCGTCCAGCGCGGGCTCGATCATGGCGCTGTGGTAGGCCGGGCTCCGGCGCAGCCGCGCGACCCGAATGCCGGCGGCCTCCAGGCGCTCGAGGATCGCCGCGATGTCCTCGGCCGGGCCGCTGATGGCCTGGTGCGCCCCGTTATCGGCGGCGATGCACAGGCCGATGCCCGGGGCGGCCGCGTTGTGTTCGTCCAGCGCCTCGGCGACGCGGGCGGGCGGGGCGAAGACCGCCGCCATCGCCCCCTCGCCGGGCAGGGCGCCGACCAGCGTCCCCCGCACCGTCGCAAGGCGCAGGCCATTCTCCAGGCTGAACACGCCCGCGGTGTGGGCCGCCGCGATCTCGCCCAGGCTGTGTCCGAGCACCGCGTCCGGCCGGATGCCGAGGCTCGACCACAGCGCGGTGAGAGCGCATTCGAGGGCGTAGATCGCCGGCTGCTTCCACTGCGGGTCGTCCAGGTCTCCCGCGGCGCCGGGGCGGCCGAACATGACGTCGAGCAGCGAGGCGCCGCGCTCTTCGCCGAGCACGGCGTCGCACCGGTCGAGCACCGCGCGCACCACCGGCTCGCTGTCGTAGAGCGCCGCGCCCATGCCCGGCCACTGGCTGGCCTGCCCGGTGTAGACGAACGCCACGGTCGCCGCCTTGCGCGACGCCGACCGCTCGTCGGTCCCGGCGATCGCCCGCAAACCCGCGCGCAGCGAGTCCGCGTCCCGGAACGCCACGCCCGCCCGGTGGCCGAAATGGCTCCGGCCGATCCCGGCCGACCAGGCCATGTCGGACAGCAGGGGACCGGACGCCGCGCCGTCGGCTGCGAGCGCCGCCTCCTGCCGGTCGAGCCATTCGAGATAGCCTTCCGCGGCATCGCGCAGCGCGGCGCCCGTCTTCCCGGAAAGCGGCAGCAGCCGCGTCGCGCGCGGGGCCAGCCCGTCTTTCGGCGGCGGGGACACCGCGGGGACCGGTAACGATACGGCGACCGGCTTCGGGGCGCCGGCGAGCCAGCGGTCCTCTTCGGGAGCCGGCGCGGCGCCGTCCGGCGACGGGTATCCCTCCAGCACGATATGGGCGTTCGTGCCCGACCAGCCGAACCCGCTCACGCCGGCCAGCGGCGGGCGGTCTGCATTGGACGGCCAGGGCGTCGGGGCGGCCGTCACCTGCAAGGGCAGCCGTTCCCAGTCCATCTCCGGATTCGGGTTATGGAAATGCAGGTGCTTCGGGATGATTCCCCGATTCATCGCCAGCACGGTCTTGATCAGTCCCGCAGAGCCGGCCGCGGATTCCAGGTGGCCGATATTGGTCTTGACCGAGCCGATCAGCAGTGGGCGGTCCGCGTCGCGCCCGCGCCCGTAGACCGCCGCCGTCGCGTCGATCTCGATCGGGTCGCCGACCTCCGTGCCGGTCCCGTGCGCCTCCAGGTAATCGATATCCGACGGATCGACACCCGCCCGTTCGAGCGCCGCCGCGATCACGCGTTCCTGCGCCGCCTTGTTCGGAACCGTCAGGCCCGGGCTCGCCCCGTCCTGATTGAGCGCCGTGCCCCGGATCACGCCCCAGATGCGATCGCCGTCGGCCTCGGCTTCGGCGAGCCGTTTCAGGACCAGGATGCCGCAGCCCTCGCCCCGGACATATCCGTTGGCCGAGGCGTCGAAGGTCTTGCACTGGCCGTCCGGCGCGAGCATCCCCGCGTTGGCGCGGAACTCCAGAAGCCGGCCGGAAAGAATGATATTCACCCCTCCCGCAAGCGCGAGATCCGCATCGCCCCGCTGCAGGCCCGTCACCGCCTGGTGCGTTGCGACCAGCGACGACGAGCAGGCCGTGTCCACCGCCATCGCCGGCCCCCCGAGGCCCAGCGCGAACGCGACCCGGCCGATCGCCGTGTTGAGCGACGTGCCGGTGACGGCATAGAGACTGGCGGCGGGTTCGGCGGGCCCCGCATTCTCGTTGGCCTCCAGGATCAGCCCGCGGTAGTCGTTGTTGCTGATCCCCGCATAGACGCCGGTGCGGCTGTCCTTCAGCTGCTCGGGATCGATGCCCGCGTCTTCGAGCGCCCGCCAGCTCGTCTCCAGTATCAGCCGTTGCTGCGGGTCCAGCAGTTCCGCCTCGACCGGCGAGATGCGGAAGAAGGCGGCATCGAACAGATCGAGCTCGTCGAGATAGGCGCCGAAGCGGCAGGCCTCGATCTGTCCCGTATCTTCGGGGAACAGGGCGCCCACGCGGCCGATGCCGGACCCGGGAACGCCCTTCTGCACCGTGTTCCTGCCGTCTTCCAGCAGGCGCCAGAACGCGGCGATGTCGTCCGCCCCGGGGAACCGGCAGGCCATGCCCACGATGGCGATCGGCTCGCCGCCGCCGGAAATTCTGCTTTCTCCATCGTCCGATTCGACCGAAAAGGCTTCGGAGTTTTCGCGGGATACGTCTCGTTCCATCATTCGGTTTGCTTTCCCCGATCGCCGATAGCGCACAAATCGCCGGCTGCCCGAAAGTCGTGCGGCTTCTGCCCGATAGCGTTCAGTCTGGACTATACACCGCAAAATTCGTGAAATGTCAGAATCCGCGACGCGCGCCGGAAGAAGAGGCGGGCCGCGGACTGCCCGCGGCGCCCGAGGCTGTCAGCGTCGAAGGGCGGGGCCGGCCGGCCTATTCGGCGGCGCGCAGCGGTTGCGCGCCGATATCCATCCGCTTGAGTTCCGGCAGCACCTCGGCGGCGAACAGGCGCAGCATGCCGAGCGTCCGCTCGGGGCCGTAGTAGGGCGGATAGTGGACCATCAGCGAGGTCATGCCGACATCGCGGAACGCCTCGATCTTGCGCAGCACCGTATCGGGCGCGCCGTGCAGGATGGTATCCTTCACCAGGCGCTCGTAGGCGAACTGGCTTTCGTCCGTCTTCTCGGCGACGTCGCCCAGATAGGCCCCGACCTCGCCGCCCATGAACGATTTCATGTGGTGCGTGATGCCGGCCTCGCTTTCCTCGCGCGCCCGGGCGTCGGTCGGCGCGACATAGGTCATGCGCACCACGTCCACCTCGCCGAAGGCCGGGTTGGCGTCGAGCGGGGCCGGCGTCTCCGCCATATGCTCGCGGTAGAGCGCGATATGCTCGCCGATGGTGGCGGCCGAGGGCAGCAGGGACTGCATCAGCCCGAAACCGTTGCGCGCCGCCGTGCGGATCGAGCCGTCCGTGCCCGCGGCCATGAAGAACGGCGGGTGCGGCTGCTGGACGGGCTGCGGAAAGACCTCGTAGGTCTCGTCCATCGCGAAGCGGAAATATTCGCCGTCGCTGTTCACGCGCTTCTTGTGGAAGCCGTCGAGGATCAGCGGGATCGCCTCGGCCTGGATCGCGCGCCGCTCCTCATAGCTGATGCCGAGCCCCTCGAACTCGTAGGGCCGGTAGCCGGAGCCCATGCCGAGCTGGAAGCGCCCGCCGCTCAGGATATCGACGAAGGCGGCATTCTCCACGATGCGCAGGGGGTGATGCAGCGGCACGACCATGACGGCTGCGCCGAGCCGGATTCGCGTCGTCTTCGCCGCCAGGTAGGACAGGTAGCTGAACGGGTCCGGCAGGATGCCGTATTTGTTGGAAAAATGGTGCTCGGCGATCCATACGGCATCGAAACCCAGCTCCTCCGCTTCGAGGATTTCGCGGGTGACGCGCTCGTGAATCCCCCGGTGCGGATAGGGTTCGGACTTCGGGTCCGGATGCGATGTGAAAAGGATGCCGACCTTCATGGAAAACCCGCCTCTTGCGCTCCGGCCTGTTTCGCGGCGCGCACCCTAGCCCGGATTTCTCCCCCGTGTCACGGCCTGCATCGCGCCCCGCGTCAGCCGGTTCCGGCGGCGTCCCCGAACAGCCGGCGCACCAGCCATATCGCCCTATAGTCGACACCGTCGCCGGGGTACCTTGTGCGCCGGAATGGCGACCCAGATTCGTTAAGCCGAGAGCGGACGAAAGATACGGTTCTTACTCAAACCATTGGAGAGCAACGTATGCGAAATCTGATCGACTCATCCTTGCTCGACGATCACGATCTATATCACGCCAGATACGGGCGCGGCGCGGTGATAGTGGCGGTACGAAAGAGCCCGGACGGTACGACCGATCCGGATGTCAGTAAGCGGGACAGGCAACTAGCACGATTTTACAATGAGCGAGGTTCTGGCAGCTTCAGTAGCGCTCCAGATTTCGAGCCGATTCTATCGCTTGAACAAGAAGAAGGATTCATCAGAGTGGTCGTTCAATTCAAGAAAATGCATCCGGTGCATTCGCAATATCCACATGCTACAGCAACCATTGAGCGCGTCATCCCCGTCGACCAAGTTACTCTTGAAATTGTGCGCGCAAGTGACTTCCCACCATTACCGAAGCAAAGAACATTTTAGTCAGATAGACTGCCTCAGCCGGCTCCGGCGGCGTCCCCGAACAGCCGGCGCACCAGCCGTATCGCCATTTTCGTCGCGACGCGGCGGCGGTAGTGGCCGGGGGTGAAAGTGGTCTTCATCGACATGAGCTGGTCCTTGCACAGATCGTCGATGCCCTGGACCACCGCGTCGTCCAGCACGCCGCCGGCGAGGTCCGCGGCGCCTTCGAGGAAGACCGGGCGCGGGTTCGTGCCGGTGACCGCGATGCGCAGGTCGGCGAGCGTGTCGCCGTCGCGCGCGACCGCCGCGGCGCAGCCGGCCACCGGGTATTCGATCGAGCGGCGGATGCGGACCTTGTCGTAGCCCGAGACGAGGTTGCCCGGCGCGGCGGCGCGGATGCGCAGTACGAACTCGCCGGGCCGGATCGCCATATAGTCGATGCCGTCGCCGGTCGAGCCGTCCTGGCGCGAATGGCCGATGAAGAAGTCGCGCATGGCGACGGTGCGTGCGCCGTCCGGGCCGAGCAGGTCGATCTCGCCGTCGAACAGCAGCATCGCCGGGGCGAGATCGCCGGAATAGGTCGCGAAGCATACGCCCTTCGATTTCGGCGCGACGTGGCACATGTCGCCCAGTTCGGTCTTCAGGCAATGGTCGTTGGCCTCGCGCCACCATTCGGACTGGTTGTAGTAGATGCAGCGCGTATCGAGGCAGATATTGCCGCCGACCGTGCCCATGTTGCGCTGGGTCGGCCCGGCGATCGAGCCGGCGGCCCGGGCGACCGCCGGATAGAGCCGGCGGATCTCCGGATGCTCCGCGACCTCGTACAGCCGCACCGACGCGCCGACGGCGAGGCCGTTGTCGCTGATGTCTATCGTCTTCAGGTCCGTCAGGCCGTTGGTGTCGATCAGGACCGGCGGCGTCTCGATCCGCCGGCGGATGTTGACCAGGATGTCGGTGCCGCCGCCGATCATGCGGCTGTCCGGATGGGCCTGCCGGGCGGCCAGCGCCTCCTCGACGGTCGCCGGGCGGATGACGTCGAAACCGTGCAATGCGTCCATCAGGCGGCCCTCTTTTTCGCGCCGAACCGGGCGGCCTTCTCCAGGGCGAGGAAGACCTTGTCCGGCGTGATCGGCGTATCGGGGAAGCGGAGGCCGGTGGCGTCGTGGATTGCGTTGGCGACCGCCGGGATGAAACCGCTGAGCGAGCCTTCGCCGGCCTCCTTGGCGCCGTAGGGGCCGTGGGGATCGTTCGATTCGACGATATGGGTGTGGATCGGCGGCGAATCCTGGATCGTCGGGACCCGGTAGTCGAGCAGGTTGTTGGCAAGGTTCAGGCCGTTGTAGTAGCCGGTCTCCTCGCTCAGCGCCTGGCCCATGCCCATCCACACCGAGCCCTCGACCTGGCCCTCGACCGTCAGCCGGTTGAGCGCCTTGCCGCAATCGTGGGCGACCCAGACATCGTCCACCGTTACCTCGCCGGTGGTCTCGTCCACCGTCACCTCGACGGCCTGGGCGGCGTAGGAGAAGCCCATCGTGCCGCCGATCGCGGCGCCGCGGTATTTCTTGCCGCCCCAGCTCTCGGGGATCGTGTTGTAGATGCCCTTGGTGGTGATCGTGCCGGTGTCGCGCAGCGCCTCCATCACGACTTCCTGGAAGGGGATGCCGGTGTCCTGGCTGCCGGCGCGGTAGTATTCGCCCAGCACCTCGATATCCTCGGGGTTGGCCTCCAGCTTGCGCGCCGCCGCCTCGACGAGGATTTTCCGCAGGTTTACCGCCGCCTCCAGCGTCGCGTTGCCGACATAGAAGGTGACGCGCGAGGAATAAGAGCCGTTGTCCTTCGGCGTGACTTCGCTGTCCGCGGCGATGACCCGGATGCGGTCGATCGGCAGGCCGAGCACGTCGGCGGTGATCTGCGCGACCAGTGTGGACGAGCCCTGGCCGATCTCGGCCGCGCCGGTCAGCACCGTGATCGCGCCGTCCCAGTCCAGCTTCAGGTTGACGGTGGCGTGGGGTTCGCCGGTCCAGTTCACCGGCTTCGAGGCGCCGGAAATGTAATGGGAGCAGGCGAAGCCGATGCCCTTCTTCTTGCCCGGCCCGGGATCGGGCAGGCCCTTCTTCCGCTTTTCCTTCCAGCCGCTCGCCCGCTCGACCCAGTCGACGCATTCGGGCAGGCCGTAGGAATTGATCATCAGGTCGTTCTGGGTGAAGGCCGGCGCCTCGATATAGTTGCGGCGGCGGACCTCGATCGGGTCGAGGCTCAGTTCCTCGGCCATCTCGTCGAGCAGCGATTCGAACACGAAGCGGGTGTTGACCGTGCCGTGGCCGCGGAAGGCGCCGCAGGGCGGCGTGTTGGTCAGCACCCGCCGGCCGATATAGCGGACATTCTGCAAATCGTAGATCGCGTAGAGCAGCGAGCCGGCGTAGAGGATCGTGACGATGCCGTAGCTGGAATGGGCGCCGCCGCGCTGGTCGTTCTCCAGCTCGACGCCGGCGATCCTGCCGTCCTTCGTCATGCCGATCTTGAGGCGCAGGTCGGTCTCCGGCCGGCCGCGATGGGTGATGAAGGTCTCCTCGCGGGTGGTCAGCAGCCGCACCGCGCCGCCGATCTTGCGCGCGAGCAGGGCGGCGATCAGTTCCGGCTGCAACGTCTCCGTCCGACAGCCGAAGCCGCCGCCGACATGGGGCTTGACGACCCGGATGCGCCCCTGGTCCATGCCGGTCACCTTGGCCAGCATGAGATGGACGTAGTAGGGCACCTGGGTCGAGCACTGGCAGGTCAGCCGGTCGCGCAGCGGATCGTAGGTCACCAGCGCGCTGTGCATCTCCATCTGGGCCTGGCAGACCTCGGCGGCGTGGAATTTCCGCTCCATGACCAGGTCGGCGCCGGCGAAGGCGTCGTCGACGTCGCCGAGTTCGAAGAACACGTCGCGCTCCAGGTTGCCGGGCCGGTGCTCGTGCAGGTCGACCGCGCCTTCGGCGTAGGCGTCCTTGCATCGGTAGTAAGCCGGCAGTTCCTTCACCTTCATCCGGATCTTCTTGACCGCCGCCATGGCGGTGTGGATGTCGTCGGCGGCGACGGCGGCCACCGGCTCGCCCTTGTAGCGCACCCGGTCGCGGGCCAGCGGGTATTCGCCGCGCGCGATCGGCAGCACGCCGAAAGTCTTGTCGCAGTCCGCCCCGGTGACGACGGCGCGCACGCCCGGCATGGCCTCGGCTTCCGAGGTATCGACCTCAAGGACTTCGGCATGGGCGTAGGGGCTGCGCAGGATCGCGGCTTCCAGCGCGTCGCCCTCGACGAAGTCGGCGGTGTATTTGGCGGCGCCGGAAACCTTCTCCGGCCCGTCGACCATCGGGACGTATTCGCCGATGGAGCGCACGGGTTCGGCAGCAACAGCATCGGCGGGTCTGACCTGTTCGTTCATCGCTCCGTCTCCCCGCTATGCTGCCCGGTTCGGAACGCTGTCCGGAAGGGGCGGGTAGGGCGCCGGTTCCTCGCCGCGCCGGCGCGCCGCGGCGTGGTGCACCGCATCCAGAATCTTGATGTAGCCGGTGCAGCGGCAGATGTTGCTGCCCAGCGCGTCGCGGATCTCGTCGTCGTCCGGCGCCGGGTTTCGGCGCAGCAGCGCCTCGGTCGCCATCACGAAACCCGGCGTGCAGGCGCCGCACTGGGCGCCCAGCTTCATGTGGAAGCCTTCCTGCACGTCCGACAGCCGGCCGTTTTTCGACAGGCCCTCGACCGTTTCGACCGATGTGCCGGCGACCTGGCCGACCAGCGTGAGGCAGGAAAGCTGCGCCCGGCCGTCGACCAGCACCGTGCACGCGCCGCATTCGCCGCCGTCGCAGCCGGTCTTGGTGCCGGTCAGGCCCAGCCCTTCGCGCAGATAGTCCAGCAGCAGCGTATTGTCCGGCACGACGCCGTCATGCGCCCGGCCGTTCAGGGTGAAACTGACGATCCGTTTGGCCATCGCTCCGGCTCCCGTCGCCGATTTGTGCTGCAAGACAAATAATCAGTAACACAAATAATTTGCAATCTCAATCATTTTTGCGCGCCGGGCCCGTTTCCGGCGAAGGGGCGCGGCGGGCCTGTGACGATATCGACATTGGGCCGGGACCGGCGCGCGGGATAAGCGGGTGCCGCCCATTCAAAGGAGTAACCCCCATGTCCGACCACGGCGCCTTTTACTGGAACGAACTGCTCACCGGCGATGTCGAGGACTGCAAGGCGTTTTTCGCCGAAGTCTGCGGCTGGACCTATGACGACGTCCCCATGCCGGACTTCACCTACACGGTCGCCAGATCCGGCGACAAGATGGTCGGCGGGATTATGGACAAGGCGAAGACCGGCGCGCCGGACATGCCGAACCACTGGATGGCCTACATCGCCGTGGACGATGTCGATGCCGCTGCCGCGAAGGTGGCCGGCGCCGGCGGCGCGGTCCTTCAGGACTGTTTCGACGTGCCGAACGTCGGCCGCATCGCCATCGTGCAGGACCCGGGCGGCGCGGTCATCGGCCTGATGACGCCGTCCTAGGCGGAGACGGACGCCCCGAATGGCCGTCCGGGGCTTCGAACCGGGGCTCCTCCGACACGCCGCAAGCCTTGATCCGGCCCGCGTTTCGGGCTTTGCTGCGCTGCGCCGTTCCGCTACGAAAGGGCAGCCCGCCGTGTCCGCCGACCCTGCCGCCAAAGCCGACCGCTACATCGAGACCGCCCGCCGCTTCGCCGCCGGGACGATTGCGCCCCATGCCGCGGCCTGGGAGCGCGACCGCCGCGCGCCGCGCGAGGCGCTGGAGGCTGCCGCGGAAGCCGGGCTGATGGGCCTGCTGGTGCCCGAGGACCAGGGCGGGGCCGGCCTCGACCTGTTCGCGATGGCCCGCATTATGGAGGTTCTGGCCGCCGCCGATCTCGCCTTCGCCTTCAGCCTGGTCGTCCACAACAACCTGGCCGGCAACATCGCGCGCAACGGTGAGGCGCACCATCGCGAGGCCCATCTGCCGGACCTGATCGCCGGCCGGCGCATCGGCGCCTTCCTGCTGACCGAACCGCAGGGCGGCAGCGACGCCGCCAACGTGAAGACGACGGCGGTGAAAACGGAAAGCGGCTGGCGCCTCGACGGCGAGAAGGCCTGGGTGACCAGCGGCTCCCACGCCGACCTGCTGAGCATCTATGCCCAGACCGATCCGGCGACCGGCCACCGGGGCGTCGCCTGTTTCCTGGCGCCGGCGGACGCGCCCGGCGTCGAGCGCCTGCCGGCCTACGCGATGCTCGGCGGCCACGCCCTGGGGGCGGCCGGCTTCCGCTTCGACGGGCTCGAACTCCCCGATGCGGCCCTCTTCATCCCGGTGGGGCGGGGCTTTTCGGTGGCGATGCAGGGCATCGACCTGGCGCGGGTCAACGTCGCCTACAGCGCCTGCGGCATGCTGCGCGCCGGCCTCGACGCCGCCATCGCCTTCGCGTCGCAGCGCGTCCTGTTCGGCACGCGCAACACGGAAAAGCAGGGCATCCAGTGGCTCCTGGCCGACGTGGCCAGCGAACTGGAAGCCGCCTCGGCGCTCGCCGCGAAGGCCGGCGAGGCGCTCGCCGCCGGCGACCCGGAGGGCAGGGTGCTCGCCGCCCATGCCAAGAAATACGCCACGCGGGTCGCCTTCGACCGGCTGAACGACTGCATGCAGGTCATGGGCGCCTGGGGCCTGACCCACGACCACCCGGTCGCCCGCCACTTGGCCGGCGCCAAGATCGCCCAGTATCTCGACGGCGCCAACGAAATCCAGAATGTCGTGATTTCGCGCGCCCTGTTCGGCAGCGCCGCCTGACCGGCGCCCGGACGGTTTAAGGCGGACAGGTCAGGCGGCCGCCAACTCCGCCTTGTGCGCCGCCGCCATCCCGGCCAGGGAGGTGAACCGGAAATCGGTGCGCGGCGGTTCGGCCATCGCCACCGTCGCGCCGGCGCCTTCGCGGTCGTGGCGGCGGTGGATCCAGCAGTTGGCCAGGCCGAAATCGTTGGCCGGCCCGTGGTCGTGAAACAGGCTTTCGGCGGTGTGCAGGATATCCGCCTTGCCGATGCCGTGCCGGGCGAGCTGTTCGAGCATGTATTCGAAATTGCGCGGCGCCGGTTTGTAGGAGCCGATGTCGGCGGCGGTGTAGACCGCGTCGAACTCGACCTGCAATTTGCGATTGCTGTGGGCGAAGCTGGCGTTGTCGACGTTGGACAGCACGATCAGCCTGTAATGCTGCTTGAGATAGTGCAGCGACGCGGCGCTGTCCTCGAAGGCCGGCCAGTCCTTCACCGACGCGCCGTAGGCGAGGCAATCCTCCCAGCGCGCGGGAACGCCCCATTCCTCGGCCAGCCGCTTGTACACGACGGCCAGAAGCTCCGGATAGGGCTTGGCCGGTGTCGTCCGCTGGGCCGTCGATTCGTGGTACGCATGGGCTTCGAGAATGTCGTCCCGGCCGAGCGCCCGGTCCGCCCGGTCGGTCAGCGGCTTCAGGCCCGCAACCATGCCGGACTCCCAGTCGATCAGGGTGCCGTAGCAATCGAAAGTGAGGGCTTTGAAATCGGAAAGGCGCATGGGATCGACTCGTCGAAGGAGGGATGCAACGGCCATGTGCCGCGCGGCGGCCGGCGTTGCAAGCCCATTCCGGAGGCGTTAGAGAACCGGCGGGGCTTCCGTTGGGGTATCCGATATGTATGCGATCGCCGGTGCAACAGGACGGACCGGCGCCGCGGCGGCCGAAGCGCTGCTCGCCGGGGGCGAGCCGGTCCGGGTCGTCGTCCGGCGGCAGGAGGCTGCCGACGCATGGCGGGCGAGGGGCGCCGAAGCGGCAATCGCCGATTTCCTGGATGCAGAGGCCATGACCGCGGCGCTGGCCGGCGCGGCGGGGGCCTATCTGATGACGCCGCCGCTGGCGACGGCGGCCGACCTGCTCGCCGAACGCATCCCGATCGAGGCCAATATGATCGCGGCCGTCCGGGCCAATGTCGTGCCCCATGTCGTGCTGTTGTCCTCGATCGGGGCCCATCGCGGGTCCGGCGCCGGCCAGATTGTCGGCTTGCACCGCATGGAGCGGAAATTCGCCGAAGCGGGCATTGCCCATACCGCCCTGCGCGCCGCCTATTTTATCGAGAATTGGGCAGCCGTTCTGGCGCCCGCCCGGGCGAACGGCACGCTGCCGAGCTTCATCGCGCCGACCGGTCTGGCGGTCGAGCATGTCAGCACGGGCGATATCGGCCGCGCCGCCGCCCGCGCGCTGCTCGATCCGGTCGGCGGCCGCCGGATCGCCGCCGTGACCGGTCCGCGCCCCGTATCGCCGGACGATGTTGCCGCCGCCCTCGGCGCGGTCCTGGGGCAGCCGATCGCCGCCGCACCGCTGCCGCGCGCCAAGTGGGACGATATCTGGGACGGCCTGGGCTGGTCGGCGGACCGCAAGCGGCTTTACGGCGAGTTTTTCGAAGGTCTGAACGACGGCCGGGTCGCCTATGCCGGCGATGAGGAGATGTGGCGCGGAACCGAGGAAATCGGCACGGTCCTGGAAGGTCTGGCAGGGTGAACGTCGTCTCGAGACAGGAAGCGGCATTCGGCCGGCCGGCGGTCGATCCGGCGGACTGGACCGGCGCGGACCTGACCGCGCGAACCGACTGGCGCCTCGGGGCGGGCGCCGCCGAAACGGCCCACCTGGTCGATATGGCCCGCGCCGCCGCCGCCCGGCTGAACGGCGATCCGAACCGGCTGCTTGCGGCGAACCGGTCGGACTTCGACCTCGGCCCCTTCGCCGATACGGTCGAAGCCATGCTCGGCCTGCTGCGCGACGGGCCGGGAATCGCGCTTTACCGCGGCTTGCCGATGGACGACCTGTCGCCGCTGGAGGCCATGGTCGTCTACTGGGCGACGGGCCTTCATATGGGCGCCGCCCAGTCCAACAATCCCGAAGGCGATATGATCGGCCATGTGCTGGACGCCGGGCGCGACTACGACCATCCGAAGCACCGCGGCTACCAGACCAGCGCGACGATGGACTATCACTGCGACCAGACCGACGTCGTCGGCCTGCTGTGTATCCGCACGCCGAAATCGGGCGGCCTGTCCAAGGTCGTCAGTTCGCTCCGGCTGTACAACGAAGTGCTGCAGCGGCGCCCGGATCTTCTCGACGTCCTGAGCGAGCCCTATTGCTGGACCAAGCATGGCGAGATGGAGGCCGGCGAGCGGCCGTACTACGAGAGCCCGGTGTTCAATTTCCTCGACGGGCGGTTGTGCATCGCCTTCGGGCCGCAGCACATGATCAAGGGCCATGCCCTGCCGGACGCGCCGGACATGACGGCCCGGCAGCAGGAGGCCATCGACGTCATGTCGGACCTGGCCGAACAGCACCATGCCGCGATGCAGTTCGAGCGCGGCGACATCCAGTTCCTCAACAACTATACGGCGCTGCACACCAGGACGGCCTTCGAGGACTGGCCGGAGCCCGAGCGCAAACGCGTCCTGTGGCGCCTGTGGCTGCGCATCCCGGATTTCCGCATGCCGACGCCCTACTCGGCGCAATGGGCCTTCGGCGTCAGCCTGGAGCGGACCCGGCAGCAGATCCGGCTGGTCTACGGGGGGTAGAGCGCGTCCGTTCTCGATGGAAGCGCCGACGCAGCGATGGCGCGTCCTTCGATACGCCCCGGCCCCGGGGGGCCGGGGCTACTCAGGATGAGGAGGAGCGGTGTGTTGGGGCTTATTGAATCCCCAACAACCTCCTCATCCCGAGTAGGCGCGTCAGCGCCGTATCGAGGGGGCCGTATCGAGGGGGCCGTATCGAGGGGGCCGTATCGAGGGGCCGGGCAGGCGCGCCGGCAGCCCGCCCCGAGCCTGTCGAAGGGGCGCCAAACCGTAACGATTCTGTCCGGAACGGATACGCCCTAAAGGCCGAAGAAGGTTGCGAGCCGGTCGTTGAAAATTTCGGGGTATTCCCAGTGCAGGAACCGGCCGCCGCCTTCGACCGGCTCGACCTGCCGGAAATTGCGCACGCCGGCGAGGCGCGCCGGATCCTCGATGAAGGGGTCGGCGGTGCCGTTGATCCCCATGACCGGAATGTCGAGCTTTTCGAGCCGTGGAATGACGTTCGGCACCGAGGCCGCCATCTCCAGCATGCCGTAGCGGTATTCCTCGACCGGATGGTTGGCGAGGAGCTGGATGACCGGCTCGCGGAACGGATGGCCTTCCGGCGGAATCACCTTGAAATACCGGCTGCCGCCATGCTCGCGCAGCAGGGCGACCAGCCCGTCCCGGCCGCCGGCTTCGAGGGCGTCGGCGGCGGCCCGCCCCGCAACCTGCCAGCGTTCCAGATATGAGCGCGCTTCGTAAAGCTCGCCCCAGGCGATCAGGGCAAGGCCGGAGACGCGCTCCGGATGGTTGACGGCGAGGTTGGCGGCGATGGTCGTGCCGAAGGCGAGCGCCACGAGCAGCGGCCGTTCCAGCCCGAATCGGTCGATCAGGCCGAGCAGGTCGACGGTCTGGTTCTCGACCGAGAAGCCGTAGTCCGTCATGCCGGTGCCGGCGTGGCCGCGCCGGTCGTAGGCCAGGCAGGTGTAGCGGCCGGAGAAGGCGTCGATCTGGGGCGCCCAGTAGTCGAGGCCGTGGATTTCGCCGTGGATGAACACGATGCCTGGGCCGTCGCCCTCGACCCGGCAATTGAAATCGCAGCCGTTGACCCGCACCTTCATCGCCCGGCCCGTCCTACAGCCCGTCCTACAGAATGATCGGGATGCCGCGGTTCTCGCCTTCGGAATCGATCAGGTCGATGCGCTTGAAGGCGATCCGGTAGCTGCCGCCCTGCGCTTCCAGCCGGTGGGTGCAGCGGCCGGCGAACAGGCGGGTGCGGTTCTGCCGGTATTCGGCGACGATCTGGCTGGAGCGGACGACGATCCGGCCGTCTTCCGGCTCCGGCTCGACGATGACATTGGCGACCGTGTGGAGCGTGCGCGAGGGCGGCGCCTGGGCGTGGATGCGCGGATGGCCGAGCCGGCGCACCCGGGTCTCGAGCAGTTTCCGGTCGTCGTAGATCAGGGAAACCGTGTGCTGCGGATCGGCCTGGTCTTCCTCGAGCGGCACCCAGTAGCGGCAATCGTCGGTGTAGAGGGCGAGCCAGGCCTCGAAGTCGCGCCGGTCGATCAGGTCGGCCTCGTGGATCAGGAAGGCCTCGACCGCCGCCCGGTCGAAGGCCGGGTCCATCGACGCGGCGGGAACGGCGCTCCCGCTCATTCCGCCGCCACGGCCATGCCGCCAGCTTCGGTTGCGCCGGTACCGGTCATATACTCCGCCCAGGCGCGGAACTGGTTGCGCACGGCGATCTCGCTCGTCCCGGTGCCGCCGCGGTCCAGGCCGTTGTCCCCGTCGCGCACGTCGCGGCCGAAGCCGCGGCCGGTGTCGACCCATGCGTTGCCGTCGGCGCCGAGGCCGGTCTGGAGCCGCTCGTAGACCTCCAGGTCGTCGGTCAGCACCGGCGAGCCGGTGCCGTTGACCACGTTGGCGAAGGCGACGGCCCGGCGGAACATCTCCTCCGGCGCCCCTTTCAGGCGGAAGACGTAGGTATCGAGCACCGTGCGGCCGGCGGCAATCGGCCGGACGATGCGCAGCTGGCCGAACTGGCTCATGAAGGAGACGTTGGGAAACACGATGGAATTCCAGCGCGTGACCGAGAGGATTTCCCGCGCCCGCGCCGTGCCGTAGGCCGCCTCCATGCGCCGCTGGTATTCGACATGGACCGGGTCGTCCGACGCGGCGACCAGCTTCTCGTCGTCGTGATAGTCGGCCATGTAGCCGTGGCCGCCGCCGGCGACCCACAGGCCGATGCCTTCCCACAATTCGTTGGGCGCGCCGTTCTGGCGCATCTGGCGCACCGCGACCTCGCCGGCGCCGTCGGTCGGCCGGCCGTCGTCCTGCTCGTTGGCGGCGGCGATCGAGGAGGCGTGGACGTAGCGCGGATGGATCGTATCCAGATGGTTCTCCAGCACGAACTTCCAGTTGCCGTCATAGGCGTGGCGCGAGACGCCGCCGGCGACCTCGACCTCGCCCTCCGGCGCCCGGTCCACCAGGTCGTCGAAGGAGGAGATCAGCGGTCCGAGAAAATCGCCGAGCGACGGGCCGTCGGCCGCCAGGCTGGCGAAGACGAAGCCGCGATAGACCTCCGTGCGCGGCACTTCGGCGAGGCCCAGGCCGGCCTGCTGCGGGTGGCGCTCCTCCGGGTAGCCGGCGGGCGACGGCACGGCGACCAGCGCCCCGTCCAGGCCGTAGGTCCAGCCGTGATAGGGGCAGACGAACTGCGTGACCGTGCCCTTCGCCGCGCTGCACACGGTCGAACCGCGATGGGCGCAGCGGTTGAACAGTACGCTCACGCCGCCGCCGCGCTGGCGCACCATGAGGACCGGCTGCCGGCCCATCTGCGTCGTCGCGAAATCGCCGGCGCGCGGGATCTGGCTGTCATGGCCGAGCAGCAGCCAGGCCCGGCCGAAGATCCGTTCCATCTCCAGATCGAAGATCGCCGGATCGGTATAGGCGTCCCGGTGCACCCGGCCGGGCTGCACCAGGTCCGCGATCCGCTCGGTCGTCCACATGGCGGGCCCTCTCATTCTGCCGGATGCAGGGTACACCGGCGCGCCGGAGCGGAAAAGGCGCGGCGGAGCCCTGCCGCCGGCCGCGGCGCGGATGCGCTCAGGCGATCCGCTCGTCCAGCGCGCCGCGATAGGGGAGGCGGTCTTCGAGCCAGGCCGCCGCGCGCATGAGCTGCCAGTCCCGGCCGGACCGGGCGATCGCCTGGAGGCCGAGCGGCAGGCCGGCCGGGCCGGTGAGCAACGGCAGGGACATGCAGGGCATGTGCAGGAAGGTCCAGACCCGGTTCAGGATCGGGTCGCCGGTGCTTTCGAGCCCTTCCGGCGCCTCGCCGGGCGCGGCGGGGCCGAGCAGCACGTCGATTTCCGCCTTGCTCAGCATCTCGTCGAGTTGGGAGCGGCACCGGCTGCCGAGGATGCGCGCCTTGCCGTAATCCTCGTCCGATATGCTTTCCCCGAGTTCGAAAATCGTGTGCAACTTCTGCGAGATCAGGTCCGGATGGTTGATCCGTTCCCAGGTCAGCGAGCGGGTCGTCTCGTAGGCCATGACCGTCCAGTGGGCGTCGGCGAGGCCGCTGAACGTCTCCGGCAGGGAGATATCGCTCACGGTCGCGCCGGCGCTGCGGATCGCGTCGACGCAGGTTTCGAGCGCTTCCAGCGTGCCGCTTTCCATCGCGGACCATTCGGCGGTCCGGCACAGGGCGAAACGCGGCGCCGGATCGGGGTCGTCGTATTTGGGAAAGGGCTTCCGGCCGCTCGAGAGCGACGAAAACAGGGCGACGTCGCCGACATTGCGGGCGAAATAGCCCAGGGTGTCCAGCGAGTTGGCCGACGGCTTCAGCCCGGCCCGCGGCGAATAGCCGAAGGTCGGCTTGTAGGCGACGACGCCGCAATAGGAAGCCGGCCGGATGACCGATCCGGCGGTCTGCGTGCCGATCGCCACAGACGCCGCGCCGGCCGCAACCGCCGCGGCGGAGCCGCTGGAGGAGCCGCCGGGCGAGCGGTCCAGATCGTGCGGGTTGCGCGTCGCCGTCGGGTTGTAGGCGGCGAACTCGGTCGTCGCCGTTTTGCCGAGGATGACGGCGCCCGACGCGCGGGACAGCGCCACGCAGGCCGCGTCGACCTGCGGCCGGTTGCCCGTGTAGATCGGGCTGCCGTATTCGGTCGGCAGATCGGCCGTCGCGAAGATGTCCTTGACGCCGACCGGCACGCCGGCCAGCGGCTTGTGCCGGCCGTCGCGGTCGATGGCCCGCGCCTGTTCGATCGCCAGGTCCGGGTCGAGCGCGGCCCACGCCCTAAGCCGGTCTTCCAGCGCGCTGCACCGGTCGAGAAAGGCGCGCGTCACCGCCTCGGCGGACCAGCGGCCGTCGTTCACGCCGGCGGCGATCTCCCGCGCCGTCAGGTCGATAAAGTCGGTTTCCCGGTTCATGCCGACACCCTGCCCGTATTTGCCGGCGCCCGTCCGCGGTATCCGGCGTAACGCTACCGGCCCTCGAAAACGGGCTGACGTTTCTCCGCGAAAGCCGCCCGGCCTTCGACGAAATCGCGGCTGTCGGAACAGGCCGCGATCGCGTCCTCGCAGGCCTGGCGGCCGCCGTCCGCGGAATCTCCCGAATGATAGCGGATTGTCGCCTTGGTTGCGCGCACGGACAAGGGCGCATTGCCGGCGATCGTGTCCGCAATGTGCGCCACTTCGGCCCTGAGCGCCGCTTTCGGATACACCCGGTTTACCAGGCCGATCCGTTCCGCCTCCGCACTGTCGTAGCGCCGGCCGGTATAGAGGATTTCCCGCGCGGCGGCCGGGCCGACCAGATCCGCGATCCATTTCGCAAAGGTCAGCGAGTAGGCGAGCCCCAGGCGGGCCGCCGGGATCGAGAATTGCGCGTCGTCGGACGCGTAGCGCAGGTCGCAGGCCGCCGCGAGGGCGACCCCGCCGCCGAAGCAATAGCCGTGGATCATCGCGATCGTCGGCTTCGGGCAATCCGCCACGGCCTCGAACATGTCGGCGCCCTGCGCCGCAAAGCGCCGTCCGGTCCCGGCCGCGTCCCGCTCTTTTTCGAATTCCGCAATATCGGCGCCGGAGACGAAGGCGCGGTCGCCGCCGCCGGTCAGCACCAGGACGCGCGCCTCTTCGTCCGCGCCGAAGTCGCGGACGGCGGCGTGCGCCGCCTCGACCATGCCGAGGGACAGCGCATTGTGTTTGGCCGGCCGGTCGAAGGCCAGCCATCGGACCGGGCCTTCGGCGTGCAGGCGGATCGCGCCGGCGGACCCCCCGTTCGAGGCGGCGTTCGAGGCGGCGTTCGGGGCGGCGGTCGGGGTTGACGTCATCGGAGTCTCGCTTCGTCTGTTGCGGCGGCGTCGCCCGCGACGGGCGCGGGCGCCCGTTCGTGCCAGCCGGTCGCCTGCTGGTAGGCGTGGCCCAGGCGCAGCAGGGTCGCCTCCGCGAAGGGCTTGCCGATCAGCTGGAAGCCCGCCGGCATCCCGCCGGGCTGGAAGCCGCAGGGGACCGAGAGCGCCGGCAGGCCGAGGAAGCTGAACGGCCGGGTGCAGCGGCCGAACCGGGCCATGACCCGCGCGGCCCCGCCGGCGCCGGCGACGGCGCTTTCGGCCAGCGTCGGGGTCGGATCGTCCAGAACCGGCGTGAAGAGCGCGTCGGCCTGCGACAGGGGGCCGGCGAGCCAGCGTTCGAGGGCCGGTCCGCGCTCGCGCAGGGCGCGCAGATAGTCGACCGCAGGGATCGACAGGCCGGTTTCCATGCCTTCGCGGATGCCGCGGTCGTAGCCGCCCGGCCGGGTGCGCATCCAGTGTTCGTGGACCGCCGCCGCCTCCGCCTTGAGGACGATCACGGCCAGCCGGAACGGCGCGGACGGGTCCGGCACATCGACCGGCGCGACCGTGACGCCGAGGCCGGCGAAAACGTCCAGCGCCGCGTCCAGCAAGGCGCGGATGCCGCTGTCGACCTCGTCGAAGAAGTAGCGTGTCGGCACGCCGATCCTCAGTCCGCCGACCGGCTCTTCGAGGGCCGCGCGGTAATCGGGGACCGGAACGGCCTCGGCCGTCGGATCGGCCGGGTCGGGGCCGGCGACCGCCCGGAGCAGGAGGGCGGCGTCTTCGGCCGTCCGGGCGAGCGGTCCGGCGGCGTCCATCGACCAGCTGCGCGGAAAGACGCCGTGGCGGCTCACCCGGCCCTGGGTCGGGCGCAGGCCGACCGTGCCGCAGAAATGCGCCGGCATGCGGACCGAGCCGCCGGTGTCCGTGCCGAGGGAGGCGAAGACCTGCCGGGCTGCGACCGCGGCGGCCGAGGCGCCGGAGGAGCCGCCGGGAATACGCGCCGGATCCCACGGATTGCGGCAATCGCCATAGTGCCGGTTATGGCCGGTTGCGCCGGCGGCGAATTCCGAGGCGCCGAGCGTGCCGGTCTCGACGGCCCCGGCGGCATCCAGCCGGGCGAGAACGGTTGCCGTGTCCTGCGCCGCCCGGTCGTTGAGCAGGATGCCGCCGGCGGTCGTCACCCGGCCGGCCCGGTCGAACAGGTCCTTGTGCGCCACCGGGATGCCGTCGAGCGGGCCGCGGGCTTCGCCGTGCGCCCGGCGCTCGTCCGACGCCGCTGCGGCGGCGAGCGCTCCTTCGGCGTCGACGGTCAGGAAGGTGTTGAGCAGCGGCTGCTGCCGCTCGATCCGGTCGAGGCAGGCCGTGATCAGTTCGCGGGCCGAAATGCCGCCGGCCCCGAGCAATGCGGCGGCGGCCGACAGCGTCAGATCGGCCGGGTTTCCGCTCACGGTGGGGTCACGGCCGGGCGGCGCGGACCAGCCGGCGCCGCAGATCGACGCCCGGCTCGACGGCCGGATCGGCGGGGCCGATGTCCGCCAGGACCGCGGCGAAGCGCGCCAGTTCCTCTTCGATCTCCCGCCGGTCCGCCGCGCCGTCGCGGGGCGGGCCGTCCTCCGGCCCGGCGCGGGCCGCCGCCGGCTCCTGCGGAACATTGCCTGTCATGCACGGCCTCGAAACGGGGGAAGCGAACGGCGCCATATTGACCTTGCCCCCGCCTTCTCGCAAGGTCCCCCGCGCCGTGCGGCGGACTCCAGGCGGGGCGGCGCAAGGGTAGGGACTCTGGCAGGAGGTGCGGGTTGAAAGCCATCCGTTTCGACCGCTTCGGCGGCCCGGAGGAACTGAAGCTGGTCGAGATGCCCGATCCCGAACCGGGGCCGGGCGACGTGCTGATCGAGGTGCACGCCGTGAGCGTGGTGCCGGGCGACTGGAAGCTGCGCAAAGGCCTGCTGACCGGGATGTTCCCGGTGCGCCCGCCCAAGGTGCCGGGCCGGGACGGCGCCGGAATCGTGCGCGCGGTGGGGGCCGATGTCTCGGGTTTCGCGCCCGGCGACCGGGTCTGCTTCACCTGCCAGCATGTCGACCAGGGCTCCTACGCCCGGCTCGCCGCCCGCCCGGCGGACGATGTGGTGCCGATGCCCGAAGGCTTCGGCTTCATCGAGGCCGCCGCCGTCATGCATGCCGGCGTCTGCGCCTGGATCGCCGTGGTCGAGACCGCCGGGGTCAGGGCCGGCGACCGGGTGCTGGTCCATGCCGCGGCCGGCGCCATCGGCGGCATGGCCGTGCAGCTGTGCAAGCATCTGGGCGCCGAGGTGACGGGCACCTGCAGCGCGCGCAACCGCGACCATGTCGCTGCGCTGGGCTGCGACCGGATCGTGCCCTACGACGAGGTGGCGTTCGAGTCCGAAGTCTCGGGTCTGGACGTCGTTATCGACCTCGTCGGCGGCGGGGTCCATAATCGCTCCTACGGCGTGTTGCGGCCCGGCGGCATGCTGGTGTGGCTGATCGCCGAGCCGTTCGAGGATCGCTCCGCCGGGCTGGATATCGAGGTGCGTCAGGCCATGATCCTGGACAATCGCGAAATCCTCTCCGCAGTCGTCGGTCTGGCGGAAGCCGGCCATCTCCGGCCGCTGGTCAGCCGGGTCCTGCCGCTGGACCGGGCGGCCGAGGCGCACCGCATCCTCGAAGCCGGCGAAAACACGCGCGGCCGGCTGGTGCTGGACACGCAGCGCCTCGCGTCCTGACCGGAGGAGGCGGGCCATGAAGGTGCGGGTCGATCCGGAACGCTGCGAGGGGCACAGCCGCTGCCATGCGCTGGCGCCAGAACTGTTCGCGCTGGACGATTTCGGCAACGCCGCGGCAATCGGCGACGGCGCGGTGCCGCCCGGCCTGGAGGAAAAAGCGCGCCTCGCCGCGGCCAACTGCCCGGAATACGCCGTCGAGATCGTGGAGGACGCGGAATGAGCGACAGCAAGCCCGGCTCAGGGGCCGGGCCGGGAGCCGGCTCGCAGGCCGCCCCGCCCGCCGAAGCGGGTGCCGGCGCGCAAACCTGCCCGGTATCCGGTCAAGGCGGCCATCCGGCCGTCGAACGGCCGCCGGTCACGGACTGGCGCACCGACTGGGACCATCTCGATCCGCGCTGGCGCGACAACCCCTTCCCGATCTGGGACGAGTTGCGCAAGGGCCCGATCGCGCGCACCGAACGCTTCGAGGGCGCCTGGCTGCCGACCCGCTACGAGGACGTGAAGGCGATCGCCTACGATACCGAGCATTTCACGTCGCGCCGGATCGTCCTGCGCCACAGGAAATACGAGGACCCGCCGCTGCCGGCGCCGCCGATCACCTCCGACCCGCCGGAGCACAAGGCCCACAAGCAGGTGCTGCTGCCCTTCTTCACGCCGCAGGAGGTCGGCAAGCTGGAGCCGATGGCGCGTCGGATCTGCCGCGGGCTGATCGACGACTTCATCGCCGACGGAAGCTGCGACGCCGCCCAGCAGTATGCCCGCCACATTCCGGTGCGCATCATCGCCTACATGCTCGGCGTGCCGGTGAAGGACAGCGACCTGTTCATCCGGTGGATTCACGAAATCCTGGAAGTCGGCATCGTCGACGACGAGATCGGCAAGAACGCCACCAAGGCGATGCGCGACTATTTCCGCCACCATATCGCCCTGCGCAAGGAGGGCCGGAGCGAGGCGGAACCCGACGGGCCGGAGCCCGACCTGATCCGGGTGATGATGGACGGTTCGCTCAACGGCGTGCCGTTCGAGGAAAACCATGTTCTCGGCACGCTCAACCTGCTGATGATCGCCGGCATCGACACGACCTGGAGCTCCATCGGCGCCGCGATCCTGCATTTCGGCCGGCACCCGGACGACCGGCGGCGGCTGATCGAAGAGCCGGATCTCATGCCGACGGCGATCGAGGAGCTGTTGCGCGCCTATTCGCCGGTTACCATGGCGCGTGAGATCAAGAAGGACGTGACCATGGGCGGCTGCCCGATGAAGCAGGGGGAGATGGTGCTGCTGTCCTTCCCGGCCGCCAACCGCGATCCGGCCATGTTCCCGGACGCCGACAGGGTGGTGCTCGACCGGCAGGAGAACCGCCACGGCGCCTTCGGCCTCGGCATCCACCGCTGCGTCGGCTCCAACCTGGCGCGCATGGAATTGCGGGTCGCCATCGAGGAATGGCTGAAGCGGATCCCGGATTACCGGGTCGACGGCGAGGTCCGCTGGTCCGACGGCACCGTGCGCGGCCCGCGGACGCTGCCGGTTGTGTTCGGGTAGGGCGGCGGAGAACCGGGACCGCCGCCATGCGCATCGGGCCCATACGCATCGGGATCGTCGGCTACGGCTATATCGGCCGGTTCATCGCCGAGCGGATCGCGGCGAGCGAAGGCCGCTTCGAAACGGCGTTCGTCTACAACCGCAGCGCGGCGGCGCTGGAGGGGGTCGATCCGGCCCTGCGGCTGGACGACCTGGCGGACGCGGAAAGCCGCCGGCCCGGCCTGATCGTCGAATGCGCCCATTCGTCTATCTCGGCGCGCTACGGCGAAACCTTCCTGCAATGCGCCGACTACATGCCGCTGTCGGTGACGGCGCTGGCCGACGATGCGCTGCGCGAACGGCTGGAGGCCGCCGCGGCGGCGCACGGCACGCGGCTGCTCGTGCCGGCGGGCGCGCTGACCGGCGGCGACGACCTGCTGATGCGGCGCGGCCGGTGGCAGCGGGTGCGCATCACCTTCCGCAAGCATCCGGATAATCTCGATTTCTCCGAGAGCGGCTTCGATCCGGCCACCATCGACGGCGAGACCGTGATCTACGAGGGCCCGGTGCGCGGCGTCGCGGCGCTCTATCCGCGCAACGTCAACACCATGGTGACCTGCGCCCTGGTCTCGACCGGCCTGGACGCCTGCGAAGCAAGACTGATCGCCGATCCGGCGCTGGACGTCGCGGTCGCCGAGGTCGAGGCGTGGGATGCGGCCGGCGGCCTGCTGCGCACCGAAAAGCGCCAGCCCGCCGTCGGCGTCTCCGGCACCGAAATGCTCGGCTCGACCTGGTACTCCATCCTCCGCGCCGCCAGCGCCCCGCGGGGGCCGATCGAGCTGGTGTAGGGGAAGGGGCGGGCGGTTGCGCCGCCCGTATGTTCCTCCCCCTCTTCGGAGGATTCCTCTGCGAAAGGCACGCGCGCCGCTTGCCCCGCCCGTCATTTCAACCGGCGTACCCCCAACCCGTCATTTCGACCGGAGCGGCGTCAGCCGCGCAGCGGAGAAATCCGGCCAGCGACGGAGGCCGACCGAACGCCGGAGCCTGTGGCGTCGATGGAGCGCCGACCGGGTTTCTCCCCTTCGACTTCGCTCAGGGCAGGCTACTCCGCCCCGCCCGGGGGCCGGGGCTCCGGTCGAAATGACGGGATGGGTTCAAGGGCCGGAATGGGCGCAAGTCCGGCGGGGAAGGCCGCGCCAGCGCCCGTTTCCGCCCTATCCGCGTTTCGCAGAGGAATCCTCTGAAGAGGGAGGGACATTTTCACACACGCTGCCGGTCACCCGCGGCCCGTCGTTGCGCTTTTTGTCATGACAAATTATGCATATATTATCCGATGGCGTTCGAATGGGACGAGGTCAGGAACCGGGACATAATCGTGGTCGTCCACACCGAACGCGGCGGGCGCGTGCGGCTGATTTCGGCGCGGCCGGCGTCCCGCAAGGAAAGGCAGATCTGGCATGAACAGATACAAGCGGCCCCTGACGCCGGATGAGATTGCAACTGTGGAAGACGGGGAGATCGACTTCAGCGACATTCCGGAACTGGACGCGGCGTTCTGGCGCGAAGCCGAACTGGTCCGGCCCGACCGCACCGAGCGGATCACGCTCCGGGTCAAGCGTTCGGTGCTCGACCATTTCCGGGCGCCGGGCCGGGGCTACCAGACGCGGATCAACCGCGTGCTCGAAAGCTATGTGCAGGCGCAACGCGGATCGGACGGACGATAGCGTCGACCGGGCGTTGGTCCGCGCGGTCGCCTGGGTCGAGGCCTGGGACGCCGCCGTCGGAGTCCTATTTCGGCGAGGATTCCGCACCGCCCACGAAACCCCCTCCATTGCCGCCCCGGACGGAGTGTAGCGACGATCCGGGGCCCAGAGCCACGAGCAAAAGCCGTGCCGGGCGACCCGTTCGACAAGCTCAGGGCAGGCCCTGGACCCCGGCTCTCCCTGCGGTCGGCCGGGGTGACACAGTAAGGTTTGTTCGGGAATGAGCGGCCGGCATCGCGAAACATGCCGGCTTCCGACGCGCCGCGCCGTCGTCCTATCCCGTCGCCAAGTGGGTCCAGCCAGACCAGGCCATGTAGAGGCCGACGAGCAGGATCAGCGCGCCGGAGACGTAAGGCGCCGACGCGAGGAACCGGTCCGCGCCCGGGAACCGCTTCGTCGCGTAGCGCAGGCCGAAGACGGCGGCCATGCCGACGCCGACCAGCGTGGCCGCGAGGCCGGTCGAGAAGGCCGCGACCATGCCGACGCCGAGCCAGAACTGCCCGATGCCGAGGCAGAGCAGCAGCACGGTGATCGCGGCCGGGCAGGGGATCAGCCCGCCGACCAGCCCGAAGCCGACGGTCTGCGCATGGGTCGCCCTGCCGCCGGCGAACCGGGCCTCGATCTCGCGGGCATGAGCGCGGGCGTGGGCGTCCCCGCCGCCGTCGCGACCGTGACGATGGTGGCTATGGCCGTGATCGTGCCCGTCGTGCCCGCGATCGTGCCTGCGGTCGTCCTGGCGGTGCGCGCGGGCGCCGGCGCGCCGGAACGCCTGCATCAGCATGAAGGCGCCGACCGCCGTAATGACCGCCCCGGCGCCGCCGACGAAATACGGCTCCAGCGTCTCGCCGATCGCCGCGTCGCCCCAGGACAGCGCCAGCACCGCCAGCACCCAGACGACGATGCTGTGCGACAGGGCGGCGGAAATGCCCAGCAGCACAGCCTGAAACGGCGTGCCGCGGACCGCGACGATGAAGGCGGCCATCATGGTCTTGGAGTGGCCGGGCTCAAGGCCGTGCAGCGATCCCAGCACCAGGCCGACGGCGGCCAGATAGGCAAACGAGGCCGAGCCTTCCTGGATCAGGGAAATCAGGTCCATGGGGCCGGCCCTTCCCGCCTGGAGACAGTTGGCGATCCGCGCGAACCCGGTACGGCCGCCGCCGCCCCGCGTCAGGCGCTCTTCCGCGCTTCGACGGCCGGGCCGAGGATGCGGTCGAGATACCGGCCGGTGAAGCTTTCCGGCACGGCGGCGACCTCTTCGGGCGTGCCGGCGGCGACGATCAGGCCGCCCTTGTCGCCGCCCTCGGGGCCGAGATCGACGATCCAGTCGGCGGTCTTGATGACCTCCAGATTGTGCTCGATCACGATCACCGTGTTGCCGGCGTCGACCAGCTCGTGCAGCACGTCGAGCAGCTTGCGCACGTCGTCGAAATGCAGGCCGGTGGTCGGCTCGTCGAGGATGTAGAGGGTCCGGCCGGTGGCGCGTTTCGAGAGTTCCTTGGACAGCTTGACCCGCTGGGCCTCGCCGCCGCTGAGCGTCGTCGCCGGCTGGCCGAGCTTGATGTAGCCGAGGCCGACGCGCTGCAGCGTCTCCATCTTCGAGCGGATCGCCGGCACGGCCCGGAAGAAATCGAGCGCCTCGTCCACCGTCATGTCGAGCACGTCGGCGATCGACTTGTCCTTGAAGGCGATCTCCAGGGTCTCGCGGTTGTAGCGCCTGCCCTTGCAGACATCGCACTGGACGTAGACATCGGGCAGGAAATGCATCTCGATCTTGAGCACGCCGTCGCCCTGGCAGGCTTCGCAGCGCCCGCCCTTGACGTTGAACGAGAAGCGGCCGGGCTTGTAGCCGCGCGCGCCGGATTCGGGCAGGCCGGCGAACCACTCGCGGATCGGGCCGAAGGCGCCGGTATAGGTCGCCGGGTTGGAGCGCGGCGTCCGGCCGATCGGCGACTGGTCGATGTCGATGATCTTGTCGAGATGCTCCAGCCCCTCGATGGCGCGGTGGGCGCCGGGCAGGGTGCGCGCGCCGTTGAGCCGCCGGGCCGCCGCCTTGTACAGCGTCTCGACCACCAGGGTGGATTTGCCGCCGCCGGAAACCCCGGTCACGCAGGCGAACACGCCGAGCGGGAAAACCGCGTCGATCTTCTGCAGGTTGTTGGCCGCCGCGCCGCGCACCGTCACGGCCCGGCCGGCCGGCCCGGCCCGGCCCCCGGACTCCGTCCGCCGCTGCGCCGGCACCGGGATTTCCTTCCGGCCGGTGACGTAGGCCGCGGTCAGGCTGTCCGGCGCCTGGAACACCTTGGCCGGCGGGCCGATGGCGACGACCTCGCCGCCATGCACGCCGGCGCGCGGCCCCATGTCGATCAGCCAGTCGGCGGCGCGGATCGCCTCCTCGTCATGTTCGACCACGATGACGGTGTTGCCGAGGTCGCGCAGCCGCTCCAGCGTGTCGAGCAATCGGCGGTTGTCGCGCTGGTGCAGGCCGATGGAGGGCTCGTCCAGCACATAGAGCACGCCGGTCAGGCCCGAGCCGATCTGGGAGGCGAGGCGGATGCGCTGGCTCTCGCCGCCGGAGAGCGTGCCCGAATTGCGCGACAGGGTGAGATAGTCGAGGCCGACATTGACCAGGAAACCGAGCCGCTCGTTGATCTCCTTCAGGATGCGCCCGGCGATCTCCATCTGCTTGGCGCTCAGGCGCTCCGGCAGGGCGGCGAACCAGTCGCGCGCCCCGGCGATCGACATCTGCGCCGCTTCGCCGGCGTGCAATTCCGCAACGCGGACGGCGAGCGCCTCGGGCTTGAGCCGGAAGCCGCCGCATGCCGCGCAGGGCGCCACGGTCTGGTACTTGCTCAACTCCTCGCGCACCCAGCTCGAATCGGTCTCGCGGAAGCGCCGGGCCAGGTTCGGGATCACGCCCTCGAACGGCCGGGTCGTCTCGTATTTGCGCAGGCCGTCGTCGTAGCGCATCGCGATCGGGACGCCGCCGGAGCCGTACAGGACGACCTGCCGGTCCTTCTTGCGCAGCTTCGTAAACGGTGTGGACAGCTTGAAGCCGTAATGGGCGGCGAGGCTCTTCAGCGTCTGGCCGTAATATTTCGAGCTGGTGTCGGCCCAGGGCGCCAGCGCGCCGTCGTCCAGGCTGAGGGTCGGGTTCGGCACGACCAGCGCGGCGTCGAACTCCGCCTGGACGCCGAGGCCGTCGCAGGACGGGCAGGCGCCGAACGGGTTGTTGAAGGAGAACAGCCGGGGTTCGATCTCGTCGATGGCGAAGCCCGAGACCGGGCAGGCGAATTTGGCGGAGAAGGTCGTGCGTTCGCCGCTGTCGGCATCCTCGACGAACAGCAGCCCGTCCGACAGCTCCAGCGCGGTCTCGATGGAATCGGCGAGCCGGGCCGCCAGGTCGTCGCGCAGCACGATGCGGTCGACCACCACGTCGATATCGTGCTTGAACTTCTTGTCGAGCGCCGGCGCCTCGTCGACCAGGTAGATCTCGCCGTTCACCTTGACGCGCTGGAAGCCCCGCTTCTGCAGGTCCTGGAATTCCTTGCGGTATTCGCCCTTGCGGCCGCGCACGATGGGCGCGAGCAGGTAGAGCCGGCTGCCCTCCGGCATCGCCATGACGGCGTCGACCATCTGGGAGACGGTCTGGCTCTCGATCGGCAGGCCGGTCGCCGGCGAGTACGGAATGCCGACCCGCGCCCACAGCAGGCGCATATAGTCGTAGATTTCCGTCACCGTGCCGACGGTCGAGCGCGGGTTGCGCGAGGTCGTCTTCTGCTCGATGGAGATCGCCGGCGACAGGCCCTCGATATGGTCGACGTCGGGCTTTTCCATCAGTTCGAGAAACTGCCGGGCATAGGCCGACAGGCTCTCGACATAGCGGCGCTGGCCCTCGGCATAGATGGTGTCGAAGGCGAGGGAGGATTTGCCGGAGCCGCTGAGGCCGGTGATGACCGTCAGCGTGTTGCGCGGGATTTCGACGTCGATGTTGCGGAGATTGTGCTCGCGCGCGCCGCGCACCCGGATATGGGTCAGCCCGGCGGCGTCCGGCGCAGGCCGGGCAAGGGAAGCGGCAACCGGCGTGGCAACGGGGGTATCGGGGGTCCGGGGCATCGGGTCGGCAGGAAAATCGGGCATGTTTCAGGTAGGAAATTCAACTCGGCCGTCGGCCCGTCCGCGTGCCGCCCAATATGGGGCGGAAGGACCCGGAAAGCGACTCGGATTTGGGGGGTGACGGTGCGGTCGTATTTCTGCCCCATGCGGTCATTTGGGCCGGCCGTTTCTTCTCCCCGTCATTTCGACCGGAGCGGCGTAGCCGCGTAGCGGAGAAATCTTTCACCCGCAGAGCGTAGTCCAGGGCGCCGTACCGGAAAGATATCTCCGCTCCACGGCCCCTTCGACTTCGCTCAGGGCAGGCCCTTGCGGTCCGTTCCGGTCGATATGACGGATACGGTTGTCGAAAGTGCTCAATCCGGTGCACCGGTCCCGAGCCCCAATACGGCGGTCAGGATACCCCCGAAACCGTCCGGTCTCTGCGAATGCGCCGGGCAACTCTGAGGGACAGGGGCGTCTCAATCTCCTCTAGCTCCGCCGCGATCCTTTCAGCCAGCGCCGGGTGCGCATCGGCGCAGCGGCCCAGATGCACGATGATGTCGTCGTCGGCGATGGCGGACAGCGCCCCGACGATTTCGCCTGTCGGAGCCCGTTGGAGTTCGCTCAACAGTATGGCCTTGGCCCGGGCGTCGCCGAACTGTCCGAGGACGATGGCCGCTGCCCGCCGCACCGCCGGCTGCGTATCGTCGAGGCAGGCTGCGAGCGCCCCGATATCGGGCTGCCCGAACCCGGACAGCTTCGCCGCCTGTTCCCTGATCCGCGGGTCCGCGTGGGCCAGCAGGGGGCGAATAAAGTCTGCGGGAAGCCTTAGCGAGGCCGCCAGAGCGGCGGACAGGGCCGCCGGCAGCAGGGGCGGCGGAAAATTGGGCGCAGTCACGATGCCGGCAAGCGATTCGCGCGCACGCGCCGTTCCGAGCTTCGCGAGCGTTTCGATCACGGTCTTCTGTTCAGGCTCCGGCCGCTCCCGTCCGAATCCCTTGAAACGCTGCCACAGGGCTTCGAGCGCCGGCACGGCGCGGTCGTCGAGCCCGCGCTCGACGATCAGGTCGCAAAGCAGCCGCACATCCGCAATGCCCGCATTCGGAATCCGGGCGAGAACGTCCTCGTCCGAAAGCGTTTCCGGATCGAGTGGCCGGGGGGCCCCCGCCGCATCCGTCACGACGGTCCCGCTGCCGGAGAAAAGGTCGAACTGTTCCGGCCGCGTCATCGGCCCGATATGGCGTCGCCTCGGCGTTTTCGGGGTTTGCCGTTCATGGCGGGCTGCACAGCATCGCTCAGGTCATTCGATCTCAACGATCATCGCAGAGTGGTCGCTCAGTTTATTCCCGGCTCGGTCGGCGCAGCGGGTGCTGTGGTCGTAATGGCAGTCGGCGACCATCGCTTCGACGCCGCCGCGCCCGAACGCATGATCGATTCGAAAACCGTTTCCCGCATTACTCATCCAGCTGAATTCCCGCTTGCCGCCATGTTTGGCGCGCCAGAGATCGCACCAGCCGCGTTTATCCATTCGGCTGAATTGGCTTTGGACGGCCAATATTGTGCCTTCTTCGTCGATACAATTGAGTCCTGCATTGTAGTCCCCAATCGCCAATGAAGGGCCGGAAAGGCCCTTCGGTACGTCAAGAATAAATTCAAATAACGGAACCTTCTTGTTGTTTTTCTTGGAAAGGTCGGTGGCGAAATAGACTCCCGCAACTACGATGTCGTTGATTTGAATTGCAGTGATTCGCCTTTTCTCGCTGGATGGCGGGTCCAAGCATACCGGTTTCGCTTGACGGCGGGAAAACACCGCTACGCCCAATTCGGAGTCTCCGTCAGTTTTCGATACTGATTTGTATCGAAAACCTTCCATTTCTAATGCGGTCGCAAAGCAGGTTTCTTCAGGATAACCTGCTGCCGCTAGTCCCTCCGTGAACGGCCGGTTCAACAAGGACTTCTTGAACTCGGAAAGCACTAGGACGTCAGCTTTGCTATCGCGGAAATACCTGACCAGATTCGCCGGGCGGCCGTTGCCGGCAGCCGGACCGAGCTTATTGAGATTAAGCGCCAGAATTTTCATCTTCAATTCCTGTAACAGCCGTCACTCCACTAACAACCCCCGCTTCCGGTGCCAGTCCTCGATGGCTTCCTCCGGGTAGCCGTCGAAGTGGCGTTCGTCCGCCGAGGCGTCCGGGACCGGGCACCATCCCGGCTTCGAGCCGAGCATCAGATGCACCCGCTCCGGCGCCGGCGGCAGTTCGGTGTCGATGGCCGAGGCGAGCGGATGGACCAGCTCCGGCCAGCGCGGGTCCCACAGCCAGAGATGGCTGCCGCAGCGCTTGCAGAAATGCCGCATCGCCGTGCTCGTCCGGCCGTCGACGGTCGCCTGGTAGACCGCGAGATGCTCGCCGCCCTCGATGCGCAGGGTCGGCGTGTCGCCCATGATGTTGACGGCGAAGCCGCCGCCGCCGGTCGTCTTGCGGCAGATCGAGCAGTAGCAGTAGTTGAACGGGCGGGGGGTGCGGCTTTCGACGCTGAACGTCACCGCGCGGCAGTGGCAGGAACCTTCGAGGAGCATGGCGGATCTTTCGGTTCGGGCCTTCCGGCCTTCCGGTCCGGGGCGGGTGCAGGTTATAAACGGCTTGCTGACGCGGGCTAGGCAATATAAACATGAGACGTGTCTCGAACGAACGGGGAACATCATGGCAGGCAGCGTCAACAAGGTCATCATCGTCGGCAATCTGGGCCGCGACCCCGAGGTCCGCACGATGCAGAGCGGCGACAAGGTCGCCAACTTCTCCGTCGCGACCTCCGAACGCTGGAAGGACCGCAACACCGGCGAGATGCAGGAGCGCACCGAGTGGCACCGCGTCGTGATCTTCGGCCGCACCGCCGAAATCGCCGAGCAGTATCTGCGGAAGGGCTCCAAGGTCTATATCGAGGGCCAGCTCCAGACCCGCAAATGGGAGGACAACCAGACCGGGCAGGAGCGCTATACGACCGAGGTCGTGATCCGGCCCTACCGGGGCGAGATGACCATGCTGGACAGCCGACGCGACGGCGGCGGCATGAGCGAGAGCTACGACCGGGGCGGCTCCTACGACTCCGGCGGAAGCCAGAGCGGCGGCGGCTACGGCGGGCAGCGGGACGGCGGCGGCTACGGCGGGCGGGAAGGCGCCGGCGCCCCCCAGACATCGGGGGCGGATTTCGACGACGAAATCCCGTTCTAGGGCGGTCGGCGGCCGTGCGGGGGAAGGGCTGACCGATGCGGGAGTACCGGACCGAATTCGTCGTGGAGTGGGCGCATTGCGACGCCGCCGGCATCGTCTTCTATCCGCATTTCTACACCTGGTTCGACCAGGCGACCGAGCGGCTGTTCTCGGCCAACGCGCTGTCCTACCCCGAGATGGAACGCGATTTCGGCGTCAGCGGCATGCCGCTGCTCGAGACCGGCGCGACCTTCCGGAACGCCTGCCGGCTGGGCAACCGGCTGGCCATGGCCAGCCATGTCAGCGAATGGGCCGGCAAGGTCTTCACGGTCGCCCACGCGCTCAGCCATGCCGACGGCCGCCCGGCGCTGGAAGGTTTCGAAAAGCGGGTCTGGGTCACGCCCGCACCCGACCGGCCGGCGGGATTCCGCGCCATCCCGGTTCCCGAAGAGGCCAGGGCGCGCTTCGTCGACTGAACCCCTTTGCGGCGCCTCAGGGCGCGGCAGCCGGGTCAGAAAATCTTTATCGCTCAAAGATTTGCACAAATTGCAAATAGAAATTGCATTTTGTGCAAAAATGCGGTAGGTCGCATGCATGATCGAACGCGACATCGCGCCCTGCCTGCGCCGGCTCTTCGGACAATACCCCTTCGTCACCGTCACCGGGCCGCGCCAATCGGGTAAGACAACGCTCTGCCGCGGGACATTTCCCGATCTTGCCTATGTCAATCTGGAAGCGCCCGACCAACGGGAATTCGCCGAATCCGATCCGCGCGGCTTTCTCGCCCGCCTCGGCGAAGGCGCCATCCTGGACGAAATCCAGCGCGTCCCGGACCTCCTGTCGTATCTGCAGGTCATTGCCGACGAAAAGGGGCGAAACGGCCTTTTTTTGCTGACCGGCAGCGAACACTTCAAGCTGTCCGGAGCGATCGGCCAGTCGCTGGCGGGGCGGACGGGCCTCTTGCGTCTCCTGCCCTTCACGCTGGCGGAACGCGAACGCGCGGGCGCCGGCGGTGCGCTGGACCAAATTCTTTATTCCGGCTTTTATCCGCGGATTTACGATCGGGGCATCGATCCGCGACAGGCGCTCGGCGACTATTTCGAGACCTATGTCGAGCGCGACGTGCGCCGGCTGGGCGAGATCCGCAACGTATCGAATTTCCAGCGTTTCGTCCGGCTCTGCGCCGGCCGGGTCGGACAGTTGACCGACCTCGTGTCGCTGGGCGCCGATGCGGGCGTGTCCCGCACGACGGCGCGGAACTGGCTCGATTTGCTGGAGCGGAGTTACATCGCCTTTCGCCTGCCGCCGTTCCACGCCAATATCCGCAAGCGACTGGTCAAGACCCCCAAGCTCTATTTCTACGATGTCGGCCTGGCCGCCTATCTCATCGGCATCGAGCGGGCCGACCAGGTCGCCACCCATCCCCTGCGCGGGCCGCTGTTCGAGAATACGGTCGTCGTGGAGGTTCTGAAGCACCGGTTCAATCGCGGGCTTTCCTCCAATTTGTCGTTTTTCCGGGACAGCCGCGGGCTGGAATGCGATCTGCTGTTCGAGACCGGGAGCGGCCTCGGCGCCATCGAGATCAAGTCGGGCGCAACGGTCGCCCCGGAATTCTTCGGGTCTCTCGGCGCCGTCGCGAAAGCGGTACCGAACGTCGCTATGAAAGCCGTGGTGTATGGCGGCGCGGCCCGTCAGTCGCGCAGCGCCGGCGAGGTCGTGCCGTTCGACGATTTGCAGGGCTTTCTCGACCGCTTCGACACCGACCGGGAGATTGCCGGCTTTGTCGCGAACAGAGCGGCGCCGGCGCCGTCAACGACCGATCTGGACGTTGTGGACAGCGTATTCCACAGGCACATCCGCCCCACGCTCGATGCGCTCGATACCGCTCTAAAAGAGCATGTGGCACTGCTCTTCCGGAGCATTTTTCCAAATTCCACAATCGAGTTCGGTAGCAGCAATGTCGGTTCATCCGGCTTGCTGGACGCCGGCCATTGGGAGCGGACGAAAATGGATTTCATCGCGAAGTCGGGATTCGCATTGAACGAAAAGCGGCCGCTGAAAATTACGCACACATTCAGGCTCGGGGGCTACAACCGTCCCGGAGAAGCGGACTTCGAAATCTCGATATCCCTCTCATGGTCTCTGGATGCCGAGGGGTTTTCCCGAACGGCAACCGTCAACGACATGACGATATCGAAGATCGACGAACGAATTCGCTACTCGGATCTCGAGACGCGCAGCGCGCGCATCGATGGTACCGTTTCGGCCATCGAGAACGGCGTCAGGGCGGAAGTCGAGAAATTGTCGGGCGCCCGATAGGTTCCCCGGCGCGCCGGCCCGGTGCTCCGGTCGCCGTACCGCGTGGGCGATGGGGCCTTCCGCGAACGGCCGCCCCGCCTTATCCCGCCAGCCGGAAATTCACCCTGCGGTTGCGGCGGCCCTTGTTCTCGATCTTGCCGATGGCGACGGGGCCGATCTCCCCGGTGCGCGCAACATGGGTGCCGCCGCAGGGCTGGAGGTCCACCGTGTCCGCCGCGCCGCCGATCCGCAGCAGGCGGACCGTGCCGGCGCCCACCGGCGGCTTGACCGAGAGGGTGCGCACCAGGTCCGGCCGGGCGGCCAGCTCTTCGTCGGCGATCCATTCGGCGCCGACCGGCAGATCGGCCGCGATCAGGCCGTTGAGCGCGGCTTCGATGGCGGCCTTGTCGAGGGACGTGTCCGGCAGGTCGAAATCCAGCCTTCCCTTGCCGTCGCCGATCTGGCCGCCGGTCACTGCGCCGTCGATGACCGCGCACATCAGGTGCATCGCCGTATGCACGCGCATGTGGCGGTGGCGCCGGCCCCAGTCGATCTCGCAGGTCACGGTTTCGCCGGCCGCCGGCAGCGCCGCGCCCTGCGCCGGGATATGGCGGTGCTCGCCGGTTTCGCGGTCCTTGCGGGTATCGTCGATCGCGGTTTCGCCGCCGCCGGGCAGGGCGAGCGTGCCCGTATCGCCGGGCTGGCCGCCGCCCAGCGGGTAGAACACCGTGCGGTCGAGCACGATCCCCTCCGGCCCGGCGCGCAGGACGGTCGCCTCGCAGGACTTCAGATAGGCGTCGCCGCGGAACAGTTCTTCGGTCATGGCGTCCTCTAAATCCCGATGTCCCGCAATGGCACAAAATGCGGGTTCCGGCCATGGAATAGGGCTTGTGCGGCAAATACCCGGCCGGGACATTCGCCGCGGCGACGACCCGGTCCTTCCCCCGCTTCGGAGGACTCCGGCGGCGCGGGACCGGGCGCGGAAAAATATTTTCCGGAATACGATATTATTTCTTGACATTGCCAGTTTTGTAATCTATATGTTCTGTTGTCAACGCCCGAAGTGCGCCCGGTCCGCGACGCCCACCTGCCGCCGCTCACCCCCACCTGGTCTCCCCCTCTGAAGAGGATTTCTCTGCGAAAGGGGCGTGACTGTGCCGGTGAGCAACCGGTTACATGGGTACCCCGGTGGCCCCCTGTACCTCTCACAGCGCTTCAGCCGTTTTGGGGTGCAGACGTTGCTTAGCCATTTCTCCGACCTTGATCGCAGCAGTGCTGGCTGGCCATT
>JAJEGH010000048.1 GCA_022819985.1 Alphaproteobacteria bacterium
CGCCATCGCGCGTTCGCGCAAATCCATCGAAATCGGACGGGTCATCCCTCAAGCCTCCCCTGTCGTCGCAAAGACAGGGAATCAACTCAAGCCAACAAAGGGAATCCCCTTTCGATTCACAATCGAGTCATCGCGCTCTAGACATCAACGCATCATTGGTTTAGATCCTCAAACATGAGAACGACGCTGAACATCGACGACGAAATCCTCGAAGCGGCGCGGGCGCTTGCGGAAGAACGAAGTCTCCCGGTCGGCGCTGTGCTGTCCGATCTGGCCCGCCGCGGACTGCACCGGCCGGATGCGGGCCAGCGGCGGCATAAAGGGTTCCCCGTATTCGACGTCTCGCGCGGGAGCACTCCCCTGACGCTGGATCGAGTCAAGCGGCACGAGGATATGCCTTGATTTTCCTGCTCGATCTTAATCTTCTGCTCGCCCTCGCCTGGCCGTCCCATGTCCATCACAACATTGCGCACGACTGGTTCCGGCAGAACGCCGCGCCGGGATGGGCGACCTGCCCGGTGACGCAACTCGGATTCATCCGCCTGTCATCAAATCCCGCGTTTACGTCCGATGCGGTATCGCCGGTCGAGGCGCTCTCCCTGCTGGGAGCCATGATCGCCATGGATGGCCACGAGTTTTGGCCCGACGATATCGATTGCACGTCGGTCGCGTTCGCAGGAGGCATGCGCATGACCGGACATCGTCAGGTTACCGATGCCTATCTCCTGTCGCTCGCCCGCGCCCGTGCGGGATGCCTTGCCACGCTGGATCGCCGGATGAACCGGCTCCTGCCCCGGGAAGAGCGGCCGGACCGCCATCTTCGGATCGTCGAAACGGGTTGATCTGCCGTGGAACGCGGCCGGGATTTGCGCCTGGCCCACCTTTCGGATCGACCTATTGCCGTATTCCGGCGTCGGCGATTTCCTTTCGCCCGGCCGATTCCGGTGGCTATCCGCGCATGAATTTGGCGATGTCCGGCGTCGACATGGCTTCGTCGACATAGGCGAAGGTTCCCTTCTCCAGCGCTTCGGTCGCCGCCGCGGTCAGGCCGGTCATCGCCGCGCGGTACAGCGACGTCGCCAGGCTGATGCGCTTCGCGCCGGCCGCCGCAACGTCGGCGACGGGAAAGGACCTGCCGCCGACGCCGACCATGAAGTTGACCGGTTTCGACACGGCCCGGCACACCGCTCGGACGGCGTCGAGGTCCGGCAGCGCCGGCGCCATCAGGACGTCGGCCCCGGCGCGCTCGTAGGCCTGCAGCCGGGCAATCACCTCGTCGAGGTCCGGCAGGCCGCGGATGAAGCATTCGCTCCGGGCGGTGAGCGTGAAGCGGAAGCCGACGGACCGGGCGGCTTCGGCCGCCGCGGCGATGCGCTCGGCGGCTTCGTCGCGGTCGTAGAAAGGGCGGCCCGGATCGCCGGTGTAGTCCTCGATCGAACAGCCGACCAGCCCCGCCTCGGCCGCCCGCGTCACGGTTAGCGCCGCGGCCTCGGGCTCGTGGCCGAAGCCGTTCTCCAGATCGCCCGAAACCGGCAGGTCGACCGCGTCCGCGACGGCGCGCGCATGGTCCATGGCCTCGTCGCGCGTCACGTCGCCGTCGCGCCGGCCGAGGGTGCCGGCAAAGCCGCCGCTGGTCGTTCCCAGCGCCTCGAACCCCAGGCCGGCCAGGATGCGGGCCGAGCCGGCGTCGAACGCGTTGGCGAGGATGAAGGGCTCCGCGCCCCGGTGCAGGGCATGGAAGCGCTCGGCCTTTTCGGCCTGGGTGGGACGGTCTTCGGCCATGGGTACGACACTCTCTGAAGGAAACGGACCGGTTCGAGGGTTGCCGCGCCGGCGCCCGTCTGTCAACGGATCGCGCGGTCCGCTCCCGGCGCCCGCCCGCGAAGGTTGGCCCGGTCCCGGTGCGGTGCTAGATAGCGGCGGCGTTCCCTGTGCTACCGGATAGGCCGCGATGTCGAAGCTGGAAATCGTCCGCATCCCCGTGCTGAACGACAACTATGTCTGGCTCGCCCACGAGCCGGAGCAAAACCTGACGGCGGTCGTCGACCCCGCGGTCGCCGACGCGCCGCTCGCCGAGGCGGAGCGCCGCGGCTGGGCGATCACCCATATCCTCAATACCCACCATCACGGCGACCACACCGGCGGTAACCGCGAGATCAAGGCCGCGACCGGCTGCACGATCGTCGGGCCGCGCGCCGACCGCGACCGGATTCCCGGCATCGATATCGAGGTCGGCGACGGCGACACCTACGATTTCGGCAAGGCGCGGGCCGAGGTTTTCGACGTGCCCGGCCATACCCGCGGCCATATCGCCTACTGGTTCGCCGAAAGCGACGCCCTGTTCTGCGGCGACACCCTGTTCCTGCTCGGCTGCGGCCGGCTGTTCGAGGGCACGCCGGCGCAGATGTGGACCAGCCTCGGCAAACTGCGCGCGCTGCCGGACAGCGCCAACGTCTATTGCGCCCACGAATACACCCAGGCCAACGCCCGCTTCGCCGTGACGGTCGATCCGCAGAACGCCGACCTGACGGCCCGGGCCGCCGAGATCGACCGGATGCGCGCCGCCGGCATCGCGACCGTGCCCGGCCGGCTCGGCGTCGAGAAGCGTACCAACCCGTTCCTGCGCGCCGACGATGCCGGGGTCGCCGCCACGGTCGGCCTGGCCGGGGGCTCGCCGGTCGAGGTCTTCGCCGAAGTCCGGCAGCGCAAGGACGTATTCCGCGGCTGACCGGCTCCCATCGCAAACTCCGACGGCCCCCCAAACAGGATGACATCATGAAACTGTTCGCCGCCCTGGCTTCCCCCTTCGTGCGCAAGGTCCGCATCTTCGCCATGGAATGCGGGCTGGACGACCGGATCGAACTGCACGTCCTCGCGACCGCCCCGCACCAGCCGGACGCCGGACTGGCCGCCGCCAACCCGGTGAAGAAAATCCCGACCCTGGTGACCGACGACGGGGCGGTGCTCTACGATTCCGGCGTCATCACCGACTATCTGAACGCCGAGAGCGGCCATCGGCTGGTGCCGGAGTCGGGTGCGGCGCGCTGGACGGCGAAGCGGCAGGAGGCGCTGGCCGACGGCCTGCTCGACGCCGCCGTGCTGTGCCGCTACGAGACCTTCGTGCGGCCCGAGGACAAACAGTGGGACGGCTGGATCGACGCCCAGATGGGCAAGATCGACGGCGCGCTCGACCAGATGAGCGCGGAGGCGGCCGGACTCGGCGATCCGGCGGCGGCGGAAACGGGCCTGGGCGCGATCGGCTTCGGCTGCGCCCTCGGCTATCTCGATTTCCGTTTCCCCGACCGGGACTGGCGCGGCGGACGGGGCGCGCTGGCGGACTGGTACGCGGCCTATGCCCGGCGTCCGGCCATGCAGGCCACGGTGCCGAGCGGGTAGGGGCGCCGGGCGGGCAGAGGCGCAAACGGGCCGGCCTGTGCCCGGCGCGCTCACCCTCTACTGGGCGCCGACATCGCCCTTCGCCCGGCTGGTCATGGCGGCGGCCCACGAGCTGGGCGTCGCCGGCCGGTTCCGCCTGGTCGAGGCGACGGTGGAGAACATCGTCGATGTCGTGGCGCCGGTAAATCCGCTGGCGCAGATCCCGACCCTGGTGCTCGAAGACGGCGCCGTACTCTACGATTCCGCCACCATCGTCGCCTGGCTCGATGCCCGGTACGGCGCGACCCTTGCCGAACCGCTGGGCGGCCGGGGCGCGGACAGGTGGCGCGTCGCCACGCGGACCGCGGCGGCGACCGGCCTGATGGACGCCGCCGTCGCCGAACGGCACCTGGCGCTGCAGCCCGACGGCCACCGGCCCGACGGTTTCATCGAACGGCTGCGCGCCCGCCGGATGCGCGTGCTGGGCCATCTCGCCGGCGGCGTTGCGCCGGCCGAGGCGCCGGTGACGACCGATGCCCTCGCGGCGGCCTGCGCGCTCGCCTATCTCGACTTCCGCTTCCCGTCGGAGGACTGGCGCGGCGCGCATCCCGCCCTGGCGGAATGGTTCGCCGCGTTCGGCCGGCGCCCCTCGATGCAGGCGACCGCGCCGGACGCGCCGCCGGACCCGCCGCCGGACTCCACCGCGGCCCCGACGGCGGCCGGAAATCCGGGCTGATCGTGCCGGCGCCGCAATCCGGCTGGCGTCTCGGCGTCGATATCGGCGGCACCTTTACCGATCTCGTGCTCGCGGCGCCCGACGGCGCCTTGCATACCCACAAGCTGCTCTCGACGCCGGACGACTACGGCGAGGGCATCCGCGATGGCGTCGCGGCGTTGCTCGGCGAGACCGGGATCGAACCGGGGGCCATCGGCCGGGTGGTGCATGGCACGACCGTCGCGACCAACGCCGTGCTGGAAGGCAAGGGGGCGCTGACCGGCCTCGTCACCACGAGGGGTTTCCGCGACGTCCTGGAGATGCGCCGCCTGCGCATCCCGGAAATGTACACGCTGAACTACCGGCGTTCCGATCCGCTGGTGCCGCGCCGGCTGCGCCTGGAGGCGGACGAGCGGACGGGCCCGGAAGGCGAGGTCTGGCGGCCGCTCGACCCGGCAAGCGTCGAGGCCGCGGCCGAGCGGCTGGCGGCGGCCGGCGTCGGGGCGGTCGCGGTCTGCCTGCTTCACGCCTACGCCAACCCTGACCACGAGAAGCAGGTCGCGGCGATCCTGCGTGCGCGGCTCGGCGACGATGTGTTCCTGACCTGCTCCAGCGACCTCCTGCCGGTCATCCGCGAATACGAGCGGACCAGCACGACCGTCATCAACGCCTATCTCGGCCCGGTGATCCGCGGCTATCTCGGCCGGCTGCAGGACCATCTGCGCGCCATCGGCGTGACCGCGCCGATCCTGGTGATGAAATCCGACGGCGGCATCATGAGCGCCGCCGCCGCGGCGGAGAAGCCGGCCTACATCGTCGAATCCGGCCCGGCCGCCGGCGTCATCGGCGCGGCGCACACCGGCGCGCGCGACGGCATGGCGGACTGCATCACGCTGGACATGGGCGGCACCACGGCCAAGGCGTCCATCGTCGAGGCCGGCGAGGTCGCCCGGACCGGCGACTACGAGGTCGGCGCCGGCATCAACCTGTCGAGCAAGCTGGTCATGGGCGGCGGCCATGCGCTCAAGCTGCCGGTCATCGACATATCGGAGATCGGCGCCGGCGGCGGCAGCCTCGTGCGGGTCGACCCCGGCGGCCTGGTCCGCGTCGGGCCGGAGAGCGCCGGCGCCGTGCCCGGGCCGGTCGCCTACGGGCAGGGCGGTACGGAGCCGACCTTCTGCGACGCGGTGCTGACCCTCGGCTGGCTCAACCCGGACTACCTGGTCGGCGGCGGCCTCGCCATCGACGCCGGCGCTGCGGCAAGGGCGGTCGGCGCGCAGATCGCCGCCGTGCTGGGCCGCGACGTGCCGGACGCCGCCCACGGCATTCTGGAGGTCGCCTGCGGCACCATGATGCGCGCGGTCAAGGCGGTCTCGACCTACCGCGGTCGCGATCCGCGCGATTTCGCCCTGTTCGCCTTCGGCGGCAACGGCCCGGTCGTGGCCGCAGCGATCGCCGACCTGCTGGAGATGACGCGGGTCGTCGTGCCGCCCAACCCCGGCGTGTTCAGCGCCTACGGCCTGCTGCTCTCCGACATCGAGCAGGAAGCGGCGCGCAGCCATCTCGCCTTGCTCTCCGGGACCGGACCGGCGGCGCTGGACGCCCTGTTCCGGGAGCTCGAATCCGGGCTCGCGGCGGACATGGCGGCCGAGGGCTACGGCGCCGGCGACTATGCCCTGCGCCGCCTGGCGGAACTGCGCTACGAGGGGCAGGCGCACGAACTGGCGGTCCCGGTGGCGACCGGCCCGGACGGGCTGCCCGACACCGCGGCGATGGCCGCCGCCTTCGGCGACGAGCATGAGCGCACCTACGGCCACCGGGCCGACGCCGAAGCCGTCGAGAGCGTCACCCTGCGCGCCGTCGCGACCGTTACGGTCGAAAAGCCGGCGCCCCGACTGCAAACCGGGCCGCAAACCGGGCTGCAATCCGGCGGGAATGCGCCCGGCGCGGTCCGTCCGGCCTTTTTCGGCGCGTCGGCCGGGCGGCTCGACGCGCCGGTGCTGGCGCGCGCGGGGCTGACGGCCGAACGGCGCGACGGCCCGCTGATCGTCGAGGAATACGACGCCACCTGCGTCGTGCCGCCGGGCTGGACGGCGCGCCTCGATGCGGCGCAGAATATCGTGCTGGAGAAGGGAAGCGCCGCATGACCCGGCCCGGCCGCAACGCCGATCCGATCGCCCTGGAAGTGGTGCGCAACGCCCTGTCGTCGATCGCCGACGAGATGGCGCTGGTCGTCCTGCGCACGGCCTATTCCTCCATCGTGCGCGATTCGATGGACTATTCGACCGGCCTGTGCGACCGGCACGGCGCGGCGGTCGCCCACGGCCTCACCATGGCGCTGCATCTCGGCTCTTTCCCGGACGCCATGAAGGCGCTGGTCGCCGACTATGGCGACGACACGAAGCCGGGCGACATCTTCGTTTTCAACGATCCCTACAGCGCCGGCGGCATGCACCTGCCGGACGTCTACATCGTCAAGCCGCTGTTCTGCGGCGGCGAACTGGAGGGCTATGCCGCGACCCTGGTCCACCAGATCGACATGGGCGGCATCGCGCCGGGCAGCACGGCGGTCTACGCCACGGAGATTTTCCAGGAAGGGCTGCGCATTCCGGTGCTGAAAATGTATGAGGAAGGCCGGCCCAACGAGACCTTCTTCCGGCTGATGCACACGAACACAAGGGTGCCGGACAAGCTGGCCGGCGACATGCGCGCCCAGGTCGCCGCCTGCAACACCGCCGAGCGCGCCTACGGGCGGCTGGTGGAGAAGCATGGCAGCGAGACCTTCCGCGCCATCCTGGCCGACCTGCACGATTATGCCGAGGCGGTGACGCGCCAGGAAATCGCCAAACTGCCGGACGGGCAATGGTCGTTCACCGACTGGCTGGACGGGCTGGGCGACGATCCGGAGCCGATCCCGCTCAAAGTGACCGTCACCATCGACGGCAGCCGGATGATCGTCGACTGGGCGGGCACGTCGCCGGAAGTGCCGGGCGCGATCAACTGCCCGTCGCCCTTCGTCAAGTCGGCGGTCCAGCTCATTGTCAAATGTATCGCCGGAGAGGAAATCCCGAACTTCGAGGGCTTTGCGCGCGCGATCGAAATCCGCCTGCCGGAGGGCACCATCGTCAATCCGAGGCCGCCGGCGGCCTGCGCGGCGCGGGCGATCGTCGGCTGGCGCGCGCTCGACGTGCTGCTCGGCGCCTTCGCCCAGATCGTGCCGGACAGGATCCCGGCGGCGGGCGAGGGCGGCGTCACCTTCCCGGCGATCAGCGGCCTGCACCGCGGCCGGCAATTCGTCCTGTCCGAGACGCTGGCGGGGAGCTGGGGCGCGATGCCGGACCGCGACGGCAGCTTCGGCATCCCCAACCCCGGCGGCAACCTGACCAACCAGCCGGTCGAGATGATCGAGGCGCTGCATCCGCTGGAAGTCGAGCGCTACGGCATGGTCGAGAATTCCGGCGGGCCGGGCCGCTATCGCGGCGCGCCGGCCTACCGGCGGCAATACCGGGTGCGCGCGCCGGGCGGCGTGCAGATGGTCATGCGCTCCGACCGGCGGCAATTCCTGCCCTACGGGCTGGACGGCGGCTGTCCCGGGACGCCGTCGTGGAATATCGTCAATCCGGGCCCGGACCAGCGCACCGAGCCGGTCATGCCGATGGAGGCGGTCCGGCTCGCGGAAGGCGAGGTCTTCTGCCATATCGGCGCCGGCGGGGCCGGGCAGGGCGATCCGCTGGCGCGCGATCCGGCGCTGGTCGCGGCGGATGTCTCCGAGGAGCGGATCACCCGGGAATATGCCGAAGCGGTCTACGGCGTCGTGCTCGGCGTGGACGGCGCGGTGGATACGGAGGCCACCGGCGCCGCGCGGGCGGCGCTGCGCGAGGCGCGGGACAACGGCGGCGGGACGGCGCCGGCCTATCTGCGGATGTTCCAGGACAGCCTCGGCCTGCCGGGCTTCCGGCTGGAGGGCGAACGGCGGATGGTCTACGCCGACGAGGGAGGAGAATAGATCATGCCCGGAAAGCTGCTTGAAGAGTTCGTCATTCCGGCCCGCTACGGGCGCGGCTTCGTCGTGGAGAAGGGCCAGGTGCTGCGCATCGCCCAGGTCGAGGGCGGGCAGGTCGGCGACTGCGCCTTCTTCAACGCCGACGATCCGAAGGAGACCTTCCACTGCGGCCAGAGCTGGGCGATCAACGTGACCGCGGGCACCGGCACCAGCAAGGCGTTCAAGTATTTCTATTCCAAGCCGCCGCGCGAGAACGTCATGCTCACGGTGCTGGAAGACACCTATCCCAACCATTGGGGCAACATGGGCGGGCGCTGCTCGACCCGGCTCTACGAAATCCGCGACAATCTCCCGCCGGGCAGCCACCGCTCGTGCCAGGAGAACCTGCGCGAGGCGGTCGAACCGTTCGGCCTGACCGGCGACGACGTCATGGACGTGTTCAACGTCTTCATGAATGTCGACCTGTTTACCGATGGGTCGTTCAAGATCCTGCCGACCGAAGTCGGGCCGGACGACCATATCGACCTGCGCGCGGAGATGAACGTCCTCGCCGCGGTCTCCGCCTGCCCTGCCGACACCTCGCCGACCAACAACTTCCGGTCCGCCCCGCTCGCGATCCGGATTTTCGAGGGTTGAAGCACCCGTCGATACGGCCTTTCGACAAGCTCAGGACAGGCTGCTGACGCGCCTACTCGGCCCCTCGATACGGCCCCTCGATACGGCGCTGACGCGCCTACTCGGGATGAGGGGTTTGTTGATGGTTCAAATGCCTCAGCACACCCCTCTTCCTCATCCTGAGTAGCCCCGGCCCCCCGGGGCCGGGGCGTATCGAAGGGTGGGGCGTATCGAAGGAGCCTGTCCTGAGCTTGTCGAAGGGGCGCCCGAAAATCCGGCTATGCGGCGGACGGGCCGGCGGCGACGCCCGCGTCGATCATCCGGTCGATCTCGCTCCCGGAATAACCGGCCTCCGCCAGCACGGCCCGCGTATCCGCGCCGTAGCCGCGCGGCGGAAAGAAGTCTGCCGGCTTGTCCGCCAGATCCACGGCGCGCGGCTGGAGGCGCAGCGCCTGGCCGGTCGGCAGCACCGTCCGGGTCATCTTCGAGCGCACCGCCGGCATTTCGTGAACACGCGGGATCGGGTTGATCGGCGTATTGGGAATCTGCGCCGCCGCCAGTTCCGCCGAAACGGTTTCCAGCGTCGCCTGCCCGGTCGCCGCGCCGATTTCCTTGTAGATCGCCGCGCGGTCGGCGTAGCGGGCCTCGGGCGTATCGCGCGTGCCGTCCTTCGCGACCGGGGCGAAGCGCTCGATCCCGGTCAGGCGGCGCCACTGGGCGTTGCTGCCGACGGCGATGTAGATATAGCCGTCGCTCGTCGGGTAGACGCTTGTCGGGATGAACTTGCGGTGGGCGTTGCCCCAGCGGCCGACCTCCTCCGGGTCGCAGTCCAGGTCGATCAGCGGCAGCAGGGTGATGAGCCACGACGCGGCGGCCTGGAGCATCGAAACGTCGATCCGCCGGCCGCCGGCCTTGTCCGCGCCCTCGGCCAGCGCCAGCAGGACGTTGGCGTAGACCTCGTCGCCGGCCTTGAGATCGACCACCGGCACGCCCATCAGGGTCGGCGGCCCGTCCTCGAACCCGGTCACTTCCATATAGCCGCACATGGCCTGGATGACCGGGTCGTAGCCGGCGACCTTGGGATAGTCCGGCCCCATGGCGGAAATGCCGGCCCAGATCAGCCCCGGTTTGACGACGCTCAGGGTCCCGTAGTCGATGCCGAGCGGTTCGTAACGGCTGGGAATCGTGTTGCAGGTGAAGACGTCGGCGTCGAGCTCGCGGACCATGCGGTGCAGGGCGGCCCGGCCTTCCGGCGCCTTGAGATTGAGGGCGACGCATTCCTTGCCGACATTCTGGGCCAGGAAATAGGAATAGGGCTCGATGCCCGGCACCGGCCCGCCGATATAGCGGTTCGGGTCGCCGGGCTGCTCGCCGCCGCCGGTCGATTCGACCCGGATAACGCGCCAGCCGAGCTGCACGAAGCGCATCGTCGCGTAGGGCATCGCGAGCGCCTGTTCCATCGCGATGACGGTGCGTTTCTTCACCTCATTTCCTCCGCCGTATTTCGCTCCGAACGGTCGTGCTGACCTCAGATCGTGACCGGCTCCTCGAACCGGCCGCAAACGTCGGCGAGGACCCCGGTTCTCTCGCCGACTGTCGCATAGGCCTTCACCGCCTCCATGATCCGATAGCGCCTACACTACCAAATTCTGACTGCGGCATAGCTTGAAACATTCGCCACCGTGGGCCAACATACGAAACGATCCGGGAGACGGACGCGTGAACACCGTCACGTTTTACCTATCGCCAAACGTATCAGAGCGACGCCCCCCCGTCGGGTCGCTTGCTCTATACAAGACCCATAGTGGAAAAGAGCGGGATTCTACGCTCTGATGAATGTTTTGCGACCGGCCCGGCGCTCGCCGGTCGGACGCCAGCATGGAGTAGCAACGGATGGTCGCCCGGTGTGTCCTTGCCGTGTTCATCCTGCTTACCGGTGCCCCTGCGGTCGCCGATGAAAAAGCCGATATCGAGGCTGTCGAGAAAGAGATCGCGTTACAGGAAAAAGAGATCGCGCTACAGAATGAAGCACGGGCGATCTTGCTCCGGGCGGACAAACGAGCCTGGACAGCGGTTCGGAAAAGTTCTATCGCACGACGGTATGCCGATTCCAAGAAAGCAACGGAAACCGCATATCGGAAATATCTGTCGGTTTTATCTAATACCCGACAGCAACGTCTCCTGAAAAACAAGTGGATAAAATTCAAAAAAGAAGAAATTGAAATCGCAGAGCGCATGAAGAAACTGGCGCGTATTATGCGAGACCGGTTCGCTAAAGAAGAGTTGAACAAGATTAATAGAAAAGAATTGGATGCATTGCGCAAACGGCTCGACGCCTTGCTTCAACCTCGAACTGATATCTAGATGTCCAGTTTCCGTCTTGTGGGCATATCGGATATTATATCCATAAATTGAATTAAAATCAGCCCTTCGCGATGTGCTTTTTCGGGGGGATTCTGAGTAGTTTTCATTCTCCCTGTCTCTATCATGGGTATAGGAGTGAAAAGAATCATGTCAACTATTTTTGCAATTCCCAAAAATATTACCAATGCCTATTGAGCGGTTTTCATTCGTTAGAATAGTTCTCGAATGACGAAAATGGATTGATTGAATTGCGGACACCGAATAGATACTACGACCGCATGACAGCCCGGATTATTTCGAACGCAACCCAACCATCGGCATTGTGCCAACGATCATCTACAGGTCGCACGAAGCGCATCGTCGCGTAGGGCATCGCGAGCGCCTGCTCCATCGCGATGACGGTGCGTTTCTTCACCTCATTTCCTCCGCCGCCGCCCGCGATTCCGCCGCCCGTCATTCCGCCGCCACGGCTGCGCCGCCGGTCCGGGCGCGCAGGGCGGCGGTCGCCGCGCGGTCGACCCGCATCGCCGCCCGGTCCACGACCGCGTCGTAGTCGCGCTCGGCGCAATCGGGCGTCACCTTGCCGTCCAGCAGGTCCCGGTCGATGGCGGCGAAGTCCCGCTCGCGCGGATCGCCGTAGCCGCCGGCGCCCGGCTGGCGCAGGCTGACGACATCGCCTTCGGCCAGCGTATCGAGCGCCTTGGAGCGCATGCGCGCTTCCTCCGGTGTGCCGGGGTTGCGGATGATCGCGCCCGGCGCACCGGGCCGGCCGCCGAACAGGCCCTTGGGCGGGAATTTCTGCCGGTCGGCGTAGCGCGCGAAGCTCACCGGACCGGTGAGCAGGCGGATGTCCCGGCGCAGGGCGAGGCTGCCGCGGAACTTTCCGGCGCCGCCGCTGTCGGGCAGGAATTCGTAGCGGTCGATGCGGAAGGGGAAGCGGCTCTCCACGGCCTCGACCGGGGTGTTCATGAAGCGGGGCAGGTGGCTGTCCTGGCCGTCGGCGCCGTCCTGGCGCGGCCGGCCGCCGTTGCCGCCGCCCTGGATGTCGATCATGATGAAGGTCTCGCCGGTCTTCGGGTCCGTGCCGCCGAAGCCGCAGGTCGTGATCTGGCCGTGGCTGCCGGCGGTCACCCGGTCCGGCGCCGCCTGCGACAGGGCGAAAAAGGTGCCTTCGGCGATCTTCTGCGAGGCGTTGGTGCGCGCCGCGACCGCGCCGGGCGGCAGCGGGTCGGCGATGGTACCCTTCTTCGTCACCACCTCGACCGGGCGGTAGCAGCCGGAATTGGGCGGCGCGTGGGGATCGACGACGGCGATCATGACGTAGTAGATCGCGGCGTGGGTGTTCGCGATGGTCGAGTTGGTGTTGCCTTCGGCCTGCGGGTCGGACTCCGTCAGGTCGACGATCGCCCGGTCGCCGTCGATCGTGACCTTGAGCGCGATGCGGATCGGCTCGTCGTTGATGCCGTCGTCGTCGATGAAATCCTCGGCCTCCCAGGTGCCGTCGGGCAGGGCGGCCAGCCCCTGGCGCATGCGCCGCTCGGAATAGTCGAGCAGGTCGTTCCAGGCGTTCCGGACGACCGTCTTGCCGTAGCGGTCGAACAGGCGGGCCAGCCGGTCCGTGCCGACCATGAGGGAGCTGATCTGCGCCCTTATATCGCCCAGCGTCTTGTCCGGCACGCGGATCTGGTTGGCGATGATGCCGACGATCTCGCGGTCCTCGGCGCCGGCCTTGACGAGCTTCACCATGGGAAGGCGCAGGCCCTCCATGTAGATCTCGCGGATGCCGCCCGCGACGCCGCCGGCCGCCACGCCGCCCAGGTCGGAATGGTGGGTGATGTTGCCGACGAAGCCGATCAGTTCGCCGTCGTGGAAGGCCGGTGCGATGGCGTAGAGATCCATGATGTGCTGGCCGCCGCGGTAGGGATCGTTGGTGACGATCACGTCGCCGGGGGTCAGGTCTTCCGGCCGGTATTCCTTCACCAGCTCGCGCATGGTGATCTCGAACCCGGCGAGCAGGCTGGGCGTGTGGTGGGCCTGGGCGACGGTCTGGCCCTTCGCGTCGGTGACGACGCAGGAAATGTCCTTGATCTCGGTGATGATGGTCGAGCGGCCGGTGCGCACCAGCGTGTAGCCCATCTCGTCGGCGATCTGCTCCGAGGCGTAGCGGATCACCTGCATGGTCACCGGATCGTTCATCGCCCTTTCCCCTGCGGCCCGCGCAGATCGACGACCAGGCCGAGATCGGCGGCCACCGCCGCCTGCGTCCCCGGCGGCACCAGCGTGGCCGAGGTCTCCTCCTCGATTACCGCCGGTCCGGGCACCATCATGCCACGGGCGAGCCGGGAGCGCTCGAAAATCGGCGTGTCGGTCCAGCCCGCCCCGTCGAAATAGACCGGGCGGCCGCCGGATTGCGCCGCGGCCGGGGAGGTGCCGCCTCCCGCGCTCTCCGGGAATTCGACCGGCGGATTGAGGCCTTCGGCGCTGAGGCGCAGGTTGACGATCTCGATGGGCTCGCCCTCGAAGAAGAACGCGTAGCGTTCGCGGTAGAGCGCGCCGAAATCCCGGACCAGCGCGGCGACGCTGGCTTCGGTCACCGGCCCCCGGCCGGGCAGGGGCAGCAGCAGTTCGTAGGTCTGGCCGACGACCTTGAGGTCGGCGAGCCGGGTCAGCCGGATGCGGTCGTCCGCAAAGCCCTGGGCGGCCAGCAGGTCCCGGCCCTGTTTCTCCATGTCCAGATAGGCGGTTTCCAGCCCGGCGATATCGGCCTCTTCGGCAACGATGCCGCCGGTCGCCGTCACATAGTCGTGGCGCATTTCGGTCGCCAGCAGGCCGACCGCCGAGAAGGTCCCCGGCATCGGCGGCACGATGGCTTCGGCCATCGACAGTTCCTCGGCCAGGGCCACCGCATGGGCGCCGCCGGCGCCCCCGAACGACACCAGCGAGAAATCGCGCACGTCGATGCCGCGCTGGATCGTGACCGTGGCGATGCCCCGGGTCATGTTGGCGTTGACGACCCGGATGACGCCGAGCGCGGCCTCTTCCGGGCTCGCGCCCATCTGCTCCGCCAGGGCGCCGATGGCGCGTTCGGCGGCGTCCCGGTCGAGGGCCATCCGGCCGGCGTTGAAATTGTCCGGGTTGAGCCGGCCGAGCGCCAGGTTGGCGTCGGTCACCGTCGCCTCCGTTCCGCCCAGGCCGTAGCAGGCCGGGCCGGGCACGGCGCCCGCCGACTGCGGCCCGACATTGAGCGCGCCGCCCGGGTCGATCCAGGCGATGGAGCCGCCGCCGGCGCCGATGATATGCAGGTCGACGATCGGGATCTTGACCGGCAGGCCCTGAAAATCGCCCTCGGTCGTCACCCGCGAGCGGCCCTCTTCGATCAGCCCGATATCGAAGGACGTGCCGCCCATATCGACGGAGACCATGCGGCTGCGCCCGTGGCGCCTTCCGTACAGCGCCGCCGCCACGACGCCGCCGCACGGGCCGGAATTGACGGTCGTCACCGCCTTTTCCCGCGCGACGCCGACCGACGTGGAGCCGCCGTTCGCCTGGATGACGGACAGGCGCGCCGCCGGCGCGGTCTCCGCGATCCGGGCTTCGAGATTGCCCAGGTAGGAGTCCATCGCCGGCGTCAGGTAGGCGTTCATCGCCGCGGTCGAGGCGCGCTCGTATTCCCGGTATTCCGGGCTCATCCGGTTCGACACGCTGATCGGCGCGCCGGGCAGGCGTTCGGCGAGGATTTCGGCGGCGCGGTCTTCGTGCGCCGGGTTCAGATGGGCGAACAGGAAGCAGATGGCGACGGCCTCGACCTGCTGGCCGGCGAAGATTTCCGCCGCCGCAACGACGCTCGCCTCGTCCAGCGGCGTCACGATCCGGCCCTCGGCGTCGATGCGCTCGACGGCTTCCAGGCAACGATGGCGCGGCACCAGCGGCGGCGGCCGGTCCACGGTAAAGTCGTACAGGCCCTCCATCGGCCGCTGGACCCGGCCGATTTCCAGCATGTCGCGGAAGCCGGCCGTCGTGAGGAATCCGACCTTCGCGCCGCTGCGCTCGATCAGGGCGTTGGTGCCCGTCGTCGAGCCGTGGACCACCTCGACGATATCGCCCGGCCCGATCCCGGCCGCCGCGGCGGCGGCCCGGAGACCGTCCATCGCGCCGGCGGCCCGGTCGTGCGGCGTCGTCGGCACCTTGGCGCCGGTCAGCCCGCGGCCCCGCTCGTCGGCAATCACCACATCGGTAAAGGTGCCGCCGACGTCTACGGCGATGCGGTATCGGGTATCAGTGTCCATCATTTGATTTGTGTCGCTTTCGGGTTTCCAAAGCGAAACATACCGCCAGTTCGAAACAATCCGATCAGGTGGCTTGGAGTTTCAGAATTTCGTTCTCGACGTAGGTGCGGAACGTGGCCCCTGCGGTAAAGCAGCGGAAACCTGCTCCACTTGCCAGCGACAGTAGTTCGTCTGGCTCGTTTAGCAGCACCGCGACAGGTTCGGTTAGGCCAGGTTGAAGGCCGTCTTCCCATACAAGGTCGAACACGGCTTTGTGGGCTCCCGTATCGGGATCGGCGTAGTCAAACGAAATCTGTCCTGCGGGTAGGTTCTGTTCCACTACCCAGACGTTCAGGTTTTCGAGTTCGTGCTCCTCGTCTTCGCTTTCGATGCCGCCAATAGGCGCTTGTTCCGTAGCGACTGCGACAGGTGCAATGTGCCTCAGCCATTGCGTATCGCCGTGCAGAAGTTCTTCAAAACGTTTGTTGGCCTCGGCAGCGAGTAGAGTTTTGCGCGCCTCGAGAAAATCTAGGTAACGCTCGATCTTCCATAGTGTCGGGTCCGTTGGAATCCATTGAGAAGCCAGCGCGCCTGGGTGCTTCGCTTCGATCTCCGGGAAATACTCTTCGGGCAGACGATCACTGATATTCAGATTGGTGTCTTTGGTCAGGAAACAGTAGTTCGCAACGGCATTGACCTCTGCCCGCGTATGTTCGTACGCATACAATTTCGATTTCGGAAAGATGTGATGCACTTCCAGACGGGCCATTCGTCCGAGCATGTTCGCCTTGAGCCGCAGGCCCGTCCCCCAATCGCAGGCCTCACCCATTCGGGTCAGCATGTAGAGGATGGGATAAAAGCGAGCCCCGAGGCTCCAGCCGGTGAAATGGTCAGGTTCGATACGCAGGCCACCCTGCGACAGGCGAAGCTGTTCGATCAGCGCATCGAGACCTCCGTTCGGTCCTTCGAGCGCAGCTAAGTCTCGGTCGATGACTGTCTCGGTCGAAGCAGAGAAGCGTCCCCACATGCCTGCTTGCGCAAACCAGAACAAAATCTTGTCGCGCTCCTTTTCATCTAGCCGGCCACCTCTGAGGTCTAGGTAGCGGACTATCACCGGAACCGCGAAACGACCGAAGAACACACGGTCGTGGTCGAGACCGAGTCGCCCGGCGATCATATTGAGCGTCGTGTCGATATGCCTTGACGCGCTCTCTAGTCCGTTCTGAAGGTCGGAGGTGTCTTGGTCGCGCAGATAGCTGAATTTGGCTTCGCCGGTCAAGATCGTGTTAACCGACCGCAACAACCAATCGAGGGTGAAGGAGTATCCCGCATCTGCCCATTGGCTCAGCTTGGTCTTCATGGCTTCGCGGGCTTCCGGCCATTCTGCGCAAATCCTGGCCAACGCCAGATCGCCCTTGGAGAGTTTCGTTCCGCCGCTGTTGACCCGATTGAAGATGTCAACCACGACATCGAGTGTCTGGTGTTCTCCGGTTATCGTCTCGTGCGGTAACGCGATTTCCTTGATTTGTAGAAGTTTGAGCAAGCGTCCAAGGAATTGTCCGCTGACATCTGCACGATCAGGCAGTCTATCCATGAGGGGTTGAACTCCGGCAGTTCCCCCCTGCATCAACTCGGTCACGTCGATCCACAGAGGATCATCTTGCATCTTGATGTGCTGGTAAAAAGCAAAAGTTTCGTCACCAAGGTGAAAGTGTAGCCCGGTGAAGGCTCGCTCATCTCCGTCAAAGAATTTTGGCGGCGCACCCCGCACGACGCCATAGATCGACGTCATGCGCTGCTGCCCGTCCAGAAGCAGATTTACTATGCCCTTTGAGGTAGTGTTTTCGCCGCGTGCCGTAGCGGTTTTCGCCTCGGTTTCCCAAAAGAGAAGGCCGCCTACCGGATAGCCGCGATATAGGGATTCGAACAGGTTGCGTACCTGTTCTCGGTTCCAGACATAACCACGTTGAAACTCGGGCAAGGCGATGGCGGGACTGTTGATCTGGTCCAGTATCGTCGAAATTTTCATCTGGTGTTCCCAATTGCTCTTTGATTGCGCTGCCTAGACTTGGAACAGGTTGCAATGCCCGAGCATCGAGCGCCCCGCCGCCTACAGCCCCGGCAGCCACAGGACGATCGGCGGGAAGAAGATCATCAGCAGCATGACCATGGAATCGCAGCCCAGGAAGGGCAGGGCGGACTTGTAGATGTCCATCATCTTGGTGCCGGCCGGCGCCACGCCCTTCATGACGAAGAGCTGGAGCCCGAAGGGCGGCGAGGTGCTCGCCATCTGCATGTTGAGCAGCATGATCGCGCCGAACCAGATGACGGCCTGCTCCGGCGTGAGGCCGAGGCCGGGCGCCAGCGCCTCGACGATCGGCAGGTAGATCGGCACGGTCAGGAACATGATCGACAGCGGCTCCATGAAGGTGCCCATGACCAGCAGCACCAGCATCATCAGGATGATGATGACGAAGGGCGCGACCTGGACCGCCGTCGCCAGCTCGACCATGCCGCGCGAGGCGCCGGTAAAGGCGAGAATCTGGCCGAACGCCGTGGTGCCGGTCAGGATCATGAACATCATGACCGTCGTGCCGAGGGTCGAGCGGAGGGACTTGGTGACGACCTCCCAGCGCAGGCCGCGGTACAGGGCCGCCAGGACAAAAGTGCCGGCGGCGCCAAGCGCAGCGGATTCGGTCGGCGTTGCCACGCCCAGGAAGATCAGGCCGATCACAAGGAAGACGATGGCGGCGAGCGGGAATACATAGAGGAGCGTGTTGCCGATCTTGGGCAGCAGCGGCTGGGGCGGCACGTCGTAGGGCGGCGCCAGGTGGGGCTGAACGATGCAGCGGATCACGATGTAAGAGGCGTAGAACAGGCCCATCAGCAGGCCCGGCAGGATGATCGCGATCAGGAAATCGCCGACCGAGAAATCGCCGATGGCCGCGAGCAGCACACCGAGCGCCGACGGCGGAATCATGATCGCCAGGCCGCCGGAACCGAGGATCGGCCCCAGGGTCATCGGCTTGGCATAGCCGCGCTGTTCCATGTCCGGCACGAGCAGCTTGCCCAGCATCGCCGTGCCCGCCATGCCCGAGCCGGTCAGCGTGGCGAACATGGTGCCGCCGCCGACTGCCATCAGGCTGAGCCGGCCGGGCACCCGGCCGAACCAGGAATCCAGCACCTCCATCTGTTTCGAGGCGATGCCCGACCGGAACATCACCTCGCCCATCAATATGAACAGCGGCACCGGCAGGATAGCGAAATGGGTGACCGACGCGCTGACCGACAGGACAAGCTGGTTGAAACCGGCAAATCCGTTCCAGAAGATATAGACGCCGACGACGTTGATGGTGAGGAAGGCGAAGGCGACCGGCACGCCGATCGCCAGCAGCACGATCAGTGCGCCGAAGATAACCAGCAGGACGACCCACCATTCGGGGCCCATCTATTCGATCTCCGCTTCGAAACTGGCCTGGTCGCTGCGCACGCCGGCGGCGAATTCGATCGTGTGGCGCAGGAAGCGCAGGGCCAGGATCAGGGAGCCGACCGGGATGCACAGCAGGACGATCCAGGACGGGAATTCGACGACCGTCGGGTTGTAGGCGCCGGTGACGTATTTTTCCCAGGTCGCCCCGATGCCCCAGACGAGCAGAACGAGCGCGATCCCGAGCCCGAGCAGGGACGAGACGACGCCGAAGCGCTGCCGCCAGCGCTGGGAGAAGGCATAGAGGAAAATATCGACGCGGACGTGATTGCCCTCGCGCAAGGCCCAGGCCGCGCCCAGAAAGCAGATATAGAGCAACGCGTATTCGGACAGCTCGACGACCCAGACCAGCGGGTCGTTGAGAACGTAGCGCATGAAGACTTCGAGGCAGACCGCCAGCGTTATGGCGACCAGCAGCAGGACGGCGCCGAACGACATTGCGTCTTCGATCCGGTCCAGGATGCGAAGCAGGCGCTGCATGGGGCGATCCGTAAAATGCGGGGGCGGCCGGGAAGCCGCCCCCGACATTACTTCCTCAGATCGAGTGCGCCTAGTTGCAGGCGAGCTTTTTCAGCTCCGCCACGCGCTTGGCGCCGACCTTCTCCGTCAGGCGCGCCCACTCGGTCTCATACGCGGCGTCGACATAGGCCTTGTTCTCGGCATCCGAGAACTTGATCTTGGTGACGTTCCCTTTGAGGGCTTCCCAGTCCTTCGCTTCCAGGCCCTGGTAGTATTTCACCATGCCCGGCTCGTAGGCGACGGAGATTTCCGTGATCTTCTTCCGGGCGTCGGCCGGCAGCTTCTTCCATTTGTCCAGGTTCATGATCGCGCCCATGTTCGAGTTGCCGAAGAAGGGCAGATCGATGACATATTTCGCCTTCTTGACCCAGCCGCGCTTGAGCACGCCGGCGGTCGGCCAGCCGAACCCGTCGACCACGCCGCGCTCCAGCGCCGTGTAGACGGCCGGCGAGTTCATGGTGACCGGCACCATGCCGAGCTTCTTCATCATCTTGTCGTAGAGCGAACCGGTGCGCATTTTCAGGCCTTTGACGTCGGCCAGCGTTTTCGCGTTCTTGTTCATCCACAGATAGAAGTTGCCGTACTGGACCCGGGCCAGCAGCTTCAGGTTCAGCTTCGCCATCTGGGCGTCGAGATGGGCGAAGTGGCCGTTGTTGCGCTCGTCCGGGATCGTGCATTTGGACAGCCAGCTCGATGCCGTCTCGGGCGCGCGGTCCTGGATGTCGGCGAACACGGCGAAGATGATGTCGATCACGCCGTTCTTGGCCGCATCCCACTGCTCGCGCCGGCCGATGACTTCCGGCCCGCCGATATAGTTGATTTTCAGCGTGCCCTTCAGCGCCGCGTTCACCTTGGCGACCCAGTCATGGGACGATTTCATCACCGGATGCTTGTGCGGAATGAAGGCGATGGCCCGCATGTTCGTTTCGGCCATCGCGAGGGACGGGGCGGCGGCAATGGCCGCGGCGCCGATCAACAGACCCAATTTACGCATTGTCAGACTCCTCGTTTTTCCCGCCATTCCCGTTTCCTCCCTGTGGAAATCCGGGATTGCGCCGCAAAACCTAGCCGACCGCCCGGCGGAATACCAGCGCTTGCAGCGGGCAATGCCCATGCGCGCCCGTCCGGCCCCGTCCGGAGAAGCGTGCATTTGCGCGAACCGCTCATCGGATCGGAGCGAACAAACGCCCGAAATCGGGCAGCGAGCCGGCGACCGCGGCCCTTTCCAGTGCGTCGATATCGAGGCCGGACGCGGCGCGGCGGGCGTTGACGCGGAATTTCGCCAGCACCTTGCCCGGATCGGGCGGGGCGGACGAGGCCGGCCGTTCGAACCGCCGTCCGTCGCCGCATTCGAGGATCAGCACGCCGTCGAAGCCCCGGCCGAGCGCCGGGTCCTCCTCATGGGCCAGGCGCGCCGCCAGGTCGAGGATTGCCGGGTCGGTGCGCGACGCCGCGTCCAGCGCGTCGAGGGTTACCGCGCCTTCGGCGAGCGCGACGGCGAGCAGGTAGGGCAGGCTGGCGATCGCCGCCATTTCGCTGTCCGGCCGGATTTTACCGGCCCTCGGCTCGCACACGATCTGTGCCGCCCAGGGCGCGATCCGGCAGATGCCGCCGGCGATGTCGCGTCCCGTCAGGCCGTGCCCGCGCCGCAAGTCGATGGCGGCGTCCAGGTAGGGCTGAATGACATGGGCGCAGGGATAGTATTTGAAATGGGCCTCCGCGCCGCGCCAGACCGCGCCCAGCCCCCCGGTCAGTTTTTCGGTCAGAGCGGCCGGAGATACCTCTTCGCCGGCCAGCAGCGCGGCGTAGAGATTGTGCCGGCCGTCGAGCGCGCCGGCCGGGCCGCGGAAGCCTTCCGCCGCCATCTGTGCCGCGACGATGCCGCCATGGGCCGCCCAGCCGGCGTGCAGCCATTTCGACCAGGAGCCGTCGGCGACGAAGGCCATCAGCCCGCCCGCCATGCTGCCGGCGAGGCCGAGGGCGTTCGCAATCGCCGCGCCGTCCAGCCCCATCGTCCGCCCGGCCGTTGCCGCCGCCGCGAACGGGCCGACGATGCCGGTGGCGTGCAGGCCGCGCATGTGGAAGCGCCGGCCCGCGACGCCGCCGAGCCGTGCGGCCACCTCGTAGCCGGCGACGATGGCGGCGGCGATGTCGGTGTCCGCCGCGCCTTCGGCCTCGCCGGCCGCGAGCGCCGCCGGCACCACGACGGAGCCGGGATGGACCACCGAATCCTGGAAGGTGTCGTCGAAATCCCGGCAATGGGCGGTCACGCCGTGGACGAAGGCCGCCCAGGCCGCCGCCGCTCTTCCGCCGCCGGGAAGGATGCCGGCTTCATCGCTCTTTCCCTGCCGGCTTGCGACCGCGCGCGCCGCGGCGGCGGCGGCGGTGGACCCGCCCGCCAGGACGAGGCCCAGCGTATCGAGCGCGCGCAGGCCGATCAGCGGATGCTGGGCCGCCGGCACGTCCGCCCATTGCAGGCCGGCGGTCCAGTCGGCGAGGACGCGGGCGGCGGGCCGGCCGGGTGTGCCGTCGTTCGGGGGGCCGGTCACAGCGCTTCCCGGAGCAGGTCCTCGACCTCGCCGGCCGTTACCGGCCGCGGGACGTGGGGCATCATGTAATCGTCCATCGCCAATGCCGCGATCGGGCCGAGATCGGCGTCGGTCAGGCCGACATCGGCAAGCTGCTGCGGGATCGGCAACGCGCCGACCAGCCCGGCCATCGCGTCCGCCGCCGCCGCGCCGGCTTCGTCCGCCGAAAGCCCGCCGGTGGGCACGCCTAGCGCCTCGGCGACCCAGATCTGCCCGTCGCCCAGCGCCGGCAGCAGGCGGCGCATGGCCGGCGCCAGCAGCATCGAGTGGGCGATGCCGTGTTGCAATCCGTGCCGGCCGCCGAAAATGTGGCCGAGGGCGTGGACGACGCAGACCATGGTGTTGATGCCGGCGACGCCGGACATCAGGCAGGCCATCTGGCAGTCGGCGCGCGCGCCGAGGTCGTCCGGCTTTTCGACGGCGCGGGGCAGGGCGCGATGCAGCAGCCGCGCGCCGTGGAGCGAAAGGCCGGTCGTGACCGGCTGGCGGGTGCGGGCGTAGAGGGACTCGATGCAGCGCGCCATCGCGGTCATGCCGGTGAGCGCGCTGAGCACCGGGTCGGCGTAGATCGCCATTTCCGGGTCGAGGACCGTCGCGTCCGGCACCATGCGCCGGTCCCAGAACAACAGCTTGGTGCGCTTTTCCGGATCGCGCAGCCCGGCGGTCGGCATGACGTCGCTGGACGATCCGGCCGTGGTCGGCACTGCGATATGGGCGATGCCGGGATCGGGCATGGCGGCGCGTTCCATGCCCTTGACGCCGAAGTCGATGACGTAGGGTGCGAAATCGCCGCCGGTTGCCCGGAGCAGGGCGATGCCCTTGCCGCCGTCGATCGCGCTGCCGCCGCCGACGCTGACGACGGTGTCTGCGCCGCAGGCGTCGAACTGCGCCGCCGCCTCCGATACCCGGGCGTGGGGCGTATGGGCGGTCATGCCGTCATAGACGCCGGCCAGCCGGTCGCCGAGCGCCCGCTGCACCTTTTCCAGCATCGGCCCCGAGGCGACCGTCCGGCCGCACAGGACGAAGGCGCGCGACCGGCCGAATTCGGCCATCAGTCCGGGCAGCCGGGCGACGCTGCCGGGGCCGTGGCAGACTTTGCGCGGCCAGTCCTGGATCAGTCCTTCATGCATCGGCGGCCTCCGCGGGCTCCGGCCCTTTTCCGGCCCGCGCATCGCGGATCGCCCGCCAGACCCGGTGCGGCGTCGCCGGCATGTCGATATGGGTGACGGCCAGCGGCGCCAGCGCGTCGAGGATCGCGTTGATGGCGGCCGGCGCCGCGCCCAGGCTGCCGGCCTCGCCGATTCCCTTGGCGCCCAGCGGGTTATGCGCCGAGGGGGTTTCGTGCAGGGCGAGCGCGAAGGGCGGCAGGTCGGCGGCGCGGGGCAGGGCGTAGTCCATGAAGGAGCCGGTCAGCAGCTGGGCGCTGCCCGGCTCGTAGATCGCTTGTTCGAGCAGGGCCTGGCCGACGCCGGTCGCGACGCCGCCGTGGATCTGGCCTTCGACGATGGGCGGGTTGACGATCCGGCCGGCGTCCTGGGCGATGGCGTAGCGGTCGAGGGTCACCGCGCCGGTCTCCGGGTCGACCTCGACCTCGCAGAGATGGCAGCCGGCGGCGGACGTGCCGTGCTCCGGGCGGTAGCCGGCCGCAGCGTCGAATGCCTCGCCGTCCTGCGCCGCCAGCCCGGCCAGCGCCGCCAGGTCGATCCGGCGGTCGGTGCCGGCGATGGCGAAAACGCCGCGCGCGTAGGTCACGTCGCCCGCGGCGGCCTCCAGCGCCTGCGCCGCCCGCGCCCGGCCGGCCCCGATCAGGGCGTCGGCCGCCAGCAGGGCCGAGGAGCCGCCGATGGTCAGCGACCGGCTAGCCCCGGTGCCGGAGCCGGTCGCGATCCGGTCGGTATCGCCCTGGACGACGCGGATGCGCGCCGGATCGATGCCGAGCCGGTCGCCGGCGACCTGGGCGAAGGCCGTGGCATGGCCCTGGCCGCCGGACTGGGCGCCGATCGACAGCTCGACCGTGCCGTCGGGCGCAACGGCGAGCCGGGTGGTTTCGGTGAAGTTGAAGCCCGACTTGAACAGGTGCATGGCGATGCCGAAGCCGCGCCGCCGGCCGCGCGCCTCCGACCGCCGCCGCCGCGCCGGAAAGCCGCCCCGGTCGGCCAGCGCGAGCGCGGCGTCGAGGATGGCTCCGTAGTCGCCGGTGTCCTCGACGAGGCCGGCCGGGCCGGTGCGGGGCAGGGCGTCCGGCGGCAGGAGGTTCTGCCGGCGCAGCCCGGCCGGATCGCGGCCGAGCCGCCGCGCCGCGGCGTCGACCAGCCGCTCGACGACGGCAATGCCCTCGGGCTCGCCGGCGCCGCGGAAATTGCAGGTCGGCGCGGTGTTGGAATGGAAGGCGCGCATCTCGTAATCGACCGCCGGCGTGGCGTAGACATTGGCGAGGACGTAGCCGGAGTTGCGCAGGGAGACGACGCCGCGCGGCGCCAGATAGGCGCCGAGATTGCCCGTCGAGCGGACCCGGACGGCGAGGATGCGCCCGTCGCCGTCGAGCGCCATCTCGGCCCGGCTGGCCTGTTCCCGGCAGCCGACGTCGCTCAGCAGGCCTTCGCCGCGCGCGCCGATCCACTTGACCGGCCGGCCGAGCCGCCTTGCTGCCCACAGGACCAGGCAGGCTTCGGGATAGAGCACGTTCTTGATGCCGAAGCCGCCGCCGACATCCGGCACCTTCACCGCGATCTTCTCCGGCGGCACGCCGAAAATGTCCGCCGCCAGCGTCTTGCGCGTGGAATGGGGCTTGCCGGCCGTGGCGTGCAGCACCAGGCGCCCGCCGCCGGCCTCGCAGTCGCCGATATAGCAGCGGTTCTCGATCGGCGCGCCGAAGATCCGGTTGCTCGCCAGTTCGATGCGCTCGACATGGGCCGCGCGGGCGAACGCGGCGTCGGTCTCCGCGCGGTCGCCCAGCCGGATCGCGAAGGCGCAATTGCCGGGCGCCTGCGGCCACAGGGCCGGCGCCGTCGGTGCCTCGGCCTCCGCGCTGTCGGCGCAGGCCGGCAGCGGCGCGTAGTCCACCGCAATGCGCTCGGCGGCGTCGCGGGCGGCGGGCTCGCTTTCGGCAACGACCATGGCGACGATCTCGCCGCAGAAGCGGACCGTGTCGCCGGCGATCGTCGGTTGCGGCGCGGCGACGGACGGATCGCCCAGAGGGGGCAGGGATTCGGTCGGCAGGTCCGTCGGCGGGCGGACCTCCCAGGGCACGCCGCCCAGCCCGTCGGCGGCGACATCGGCACCGGTGAGGACGGCGAGCACGCCGGGCATCGCCTGCGCTTCGGCGACGGACAGGCCGCGAATCCGGGCGTGGGCGTGGGGGCTGCGCAGGAAGACGGCGCGGGCCTCGCCCGGCAGCGCAATGTCTTCGACGAAGCGGCCCTCGCCGCGCAGGAAGCGTTCGTCCTCCAGCCGCAGCAGACGGCTGCCGATGCCCGGCGGCGCGCCGCCGTCCCTTGCGTCGGCGTCCGGCTCCGATGGGGCGGCGGACGGGCCGCAAGGTCGGTCGCTGTCCATGCCGGTCTGCTTATCGGCTGCCCCGCCACCGGGCAAGCCGCGCGTGGCGGGGGCGTTTCCGGAAGAGGCGTTTCCGGGCGGCATCTCCGGACGGGGGCCGGACGGCCTGCCGACCGCGCGCCCTTGCCGCTGGCCTTCGCCCGGCGCGGGCGATAGGGTCCGCCCCGACTCTGAAAAGACGACTTCGAAACGACGCGATTTCCGGGAGACCGTCCATGCTTCGCGATCTGACGCCGCGCGCTCAGGAACTGAAGGACAATCTGCTCGACTTCATGGACCGCCACATCTATCCGAACGAGGCGGTCTACGAGGAACAGCACAACGCCGGCGACCGCTGGGACGCGCCGCCGGTCCTGGAGCAGCTGAAGGCCGAGGCGCGCCGGCGCGGCCTGTGGAACCTGTTCCTGCCCGAGAGCGACCTGGGCGCCGGGCTGACCAACCTGGAATACGCCCATCTGTGCGAAATCCTCGGCCGCTCGCCGCATCTGGCGCCGGAATCCTGCAACTGCTCGGCGCCGGACACCGGCAACATGGAGGTCTTCACCCGCTACGGCACCGAGGCGCAGAAGGAGAAATGGCTGAAGCCGCTGCTGGCCGGCGAAATCCGCTCCGCCTTCTGCATGACCGAGCCGGACGTCGCCTCCTCGGACGCGACCAACATCCAGACCGAAATCCGCCGCGACGGCGACGACTACGTCATCAACGGCCGCAAATGGTGGGCCTCCGGCGCCGGCGACAAGCGGACGAAAATCTGGATCGTCATGGGCAAATCGGACCCCGAGGCGCCGCGCTACAACCAGCAGTCGCAAATTCTGGTCGAGCCCGGCACGCCGGGCATCACCATCCACCGCTTCCTGCCGGTCATGGGCTTCGACGATGCGCCCGAAGGCCACTGGGAGGTCACGTTCGACAATGTCCGGGTGCCGGCGGAGAACATGCTGCTCGGCGAGGGCCGCGGCTTCGAGATCGCGCAGGGGCGCCTCGGCCCCGGCCGCATCCACCATTGCATGCGCATGATCGGCATGGCCGAACGGGCGCTGGAGCTGATGATCCGGCGCGCCGCCGACCGCACGACCTTCGGCATCAAGGTGATCGACCAGGGCCTGATCCGCGACTGGATCGCCGAAAGCCGGATCGACATCGACCAGGCGCGGCTGCTCACGCTGAACGCCGCCCACATGATGGACACGGTCGGCAACAAGGCGGCCCGGCTGGAGATCGCCGCGATCAAGGTGGCCGGGCCGAACATGCTGCTGCGCGTCGCCGACCGGGCCATGCAGGTCCACGGCGCCTGCGGCCTGACCGAGGACACGATCCTGCCCAAGCTGTGGGCGGCCGGCCGCATCCTCCGCTTCGCCGACGGCCCGGACGAGGTCCACAAGGCCCAGATCGCCCGGATGGAGATCGGCAAGCATTTGTAAGGATTGTCGCCCCGGACTTGATCCGGGGCCCAGGGCCACAGGCCAAGGCCGTGCCGGGCGACTCTGGGCCCCGGATCGGGGTCCGGGGCGACACCGGAAGCGGCCGGACGCCAGAAAGACAGTAGAGAATTGAGACCGAACCCATGACTGCAGAAACCGAGACCGTCGTCGTCGAAACCCGTGACCGGCCGGACGGCGTGCGCGTCGTCACCCTGAACAACCCGCCGGTCAACGCGATCAGCTCGGACATGCGCCGGCAGCTGCGCGATGCCATGCTGGCGATCGACGCCGACGCTTCGGTGAAGGGCGTCGTCGTCACCGGGGCCGGCCGGGCCTTCATCGCCGGCGCCGACATCCGCGAGTTCGGCAAGCCGAACCCGCCGGGCGCGCCGAGCCTCGCCGCGGCGGTCCACGCCATCGAGGATTGCAGCAAGACCGTGGTCGCCGCAGTCAACGGCGCGGCGGCCGGCGGCGGGCTGGAGGTCGCGCTGGGCTGCCATTACCGGGTCGCCGGCCCGAAGGCGCGGCTCGGCCTGCCGGAAGTCAATCTCGGCACGATTCCGGGCGCGACCGGCACCCAGCGGCTGCCGCGCGTTACCGGCCTCAAGACGGCGCTCGACATGATCGTCGGCGGCGATCTCGTTTCGGCCAAGCGGGCGCTGGACCTCGGCATCGTCGAAGCGATCGAGGACGATCCGGTCGAGGCCGCGGCGGCGATCGCGCTTTCCCGGCCGCCGAAGAAGCTGCGCGAGGACGATTCGAGGATCGGCGATATCCCGGACGGCTTTTTCGACGACTACAAGAAAGGCATGGCCCGGCGCTGGCGCGGCTTCGAGGCGCGTTTCAAGGCCGTCGACGCCGTCGCCAAGATCGTCCTGCCCTACGACGAGGCGGTCGAAGCGGAGCGGGCGGTGTTCCGGGAATGCCAGGGCACGCCGGAAGCCCGCGCCATGCGCCACGTCTTCTTCTCCGACCGCCAGGCGGCGCGCCATCCCTCGATCCCGAAGGACACGCCGGCCGGCACCGTCGAGAAGGCCGCCGTGATCGGCTGCGGCACCATGGGCGGCGGCATCGCGATGAATTTCGCCAACGCCGGTATCCCGGTGACGGTGCTGGAAACGAGCCCGGAGGCGCTGGAGAAGGGCCTGGAAGTCGTCGCCGGCAACTACGCCGCGACCGTCGCCCGCGGCCGGCTGAGCCAGGAGGCGATGGACCGGCGCATGGCGCTGATTTCCGGCGCTTCGGACTACGCCGGCATCGCGGACGCCGACATCGTCATCGAGGCGGTGTTCGAGAACATGGACATCAAGAAACAGGTATTCGGCACGCTGGACGATATCTGCAAGGACGGCGCCGTGCTGGCGACCAACACCTCGACCCTCGATGTCGACGAGATCGCCGCCGCCACGTCGCGGCCCGAGGCGGTGGTCGGCATGCATTTCTTCAGCCCTGCCAACGTCATGCGGCTGATCGAGATCGTGCGCGGCGCGAAAACCGCCGACGAAACCGCGCAGACGGCGATGAAGCTGTCGCCGCGGATCGGCAAGGTCGGCGTGATGTGCGGCGTGTGCGACGGCTTCGTCGGCAACCGCATGCTCTACCAGTACAGCCGGCAGGCCAACTTCCTGATCGAGGAGGGCGCGCTGCCCCAGGATGTCGACCGGGTGATCTACGATTTCGGCCTGCCGATGGGGCCGTTCGCCATGAGCGACCTCGCCGGCGTCGATGTCGGCTATCTGGTGCGCCAGGAGCGGCTCAAGAAATACGGCCGGACCAACAGGCGCGAATCGACCGTCGCCGACTCGATCTACCATCTCGGCCGCTACGGCCAGAAGACCCGCAAGGGCTGGTACGACTACGAGCCGGGCAGCCGGACGCCGCATCCCAACGCCGAGGTGACGGCGCTGATCGAGCAGGCGTCGGCCGATCTCGGCATCGAACGGCGGGACATTTCCGACGACGAGATCCTCGAGCGCTGCCTGTATCCGCTGATCAACGAGGGCGCCAAGCTGCTCGCCGAGGGCATCGCCGCCCGGCCGCTCGATATCGACCTGATCTGGATCTACGGCTACGGCTTCCCGCGCTACCGCGGCGGCCCGATGCACTGGGCGGACGAGATCGGCCCGGCGCACGTCCTGGAGCGGCTGGAGCATTACGCCCGGACCAGCGATCCCGACTGGCTGGAGCCGGCGCCGCTGCTGCGCGAGGTCGCCGGGCAGGGGACGACCTTCCGCGACTGGGCGGCGGCGCGCTGACCTCCGGCCGGAACAGGCGGTCGCTGCTGTGGCGCGGACGGCCTTGACGGCGCTGATCGGAACATTATATGAACGAAAGACGGCATGGCGGCGGGCGCCGGCGGATCGCCCGGCCTCCGTTCAGCCGGACCGCCGCGTCCCGGAGGGGTAGAAAAAGCGATCGATGGGCCGGTCGGTTATTTGATGCAAGGCGTTGAAAAATAAAGAAAGCAAGAATTTCTGTATACAGAATACAGAAATTCAGCGCCTTTTCCACCCTTCCGCCCGGAACGACGGGGATGCGATGCGGCCTGCCGGACCTGACCGGACCCGACAAATCCTGACATATCCTGACATATCCTGACACCATATGCCTCCTCGTTTGTCCCTTCTGGTCCCCTCCTGCCCGGGCAATCGGGGACAGACAAGCAAGCGGTCCCGAGAAGCCCTGCCAGCCCTCCCGGCAGATCCGCTGAGAGAGAAGGACTCGGCCATGGACCGTCATGCGCGCATTCTTATGGACGTTCATCCGGGGCTCGCTTCTCGGTTCGCTGACAGGCTTTCGTCACCCATCAGCTTCCGAGATCAGTCCCGGATGGGACACCCTATTGAGAGATCACGTCTAGCCGCCGATGAGCATATCGAAGCATCGCAATATCCGATTGCAGCTTCGGTGCATCGTATCGAAGTTGCTGCCAAGGTTGCGAGTCGGGCGAAGTCTTCCGGTTTCATCCCTTCCTGTAGAAGGACTATCCGATGAGCAGGACCTCCAGACCCCGGATTCTCGTCCTCGGCGCGACCGGCAAGGTGGGCGGCGCCGTCCTGCGCCATCTGGCGGGGCGCGACGACATCGCCGTGCGCGCCGCCTGCCGGACCGAAGACGCGCGGAACAGGCTGCAGGGCTTCGCGCAGGAATGGGTTCGCTTCGATTTCGATGAACCCGACAGCTACGGCGCCGCGCTGGACGGAGTCGACCGGCTGTTCCTTCTCACCGGCTACAGCGTCGACATGCTGCATCACAGCAAGTTTCTGATCGATCGCGCCGCTGCCGCCGGCGTCGCCCATGTCGTGCATCTGGGCACCCATGCACCGGACGACACCGCGTTCAGGCACCACGCCTGGCATCAGCTGGTCGAACGCTACATCGAGTGGCGGGGCCTCGCTTTCACCCATCTGCGGCCCGCGATGTTCATGGTCAACATCCTCGACTATGCGCGGGCCAACAGGGACCGGCCCGGCGTACTGGTACACTACACCGGCGCAGCGCGCGTCGCGTGGGTCGATATCGACGATATCGGCGCGGCGGCAGCACGGATTCTGGGCGAGCCCCATGAACATCGGGGCCGGACCTATTTTCTCGATTCCGAAGCGATTTCGATGTCAGAGGTCGCCGCGATCCTGCACGCCGAAACCGGGCAGGATTGGCAGTTCGAGCATCGCGACGCGGCCGAACTGACGCCGCGGCTGCTGGCCGCCGGACGCGAAGCGACCTATGCCGGTTCGGGGGTCTCGTATTTTCAGGCCGTCGCCGCCGGACGCGCGCCGGATGCGGACAGAACGCACGGCACGCTGAAGCGGCTGATCGGCCGCGACCCAACCCGCTGGGTCGATTTCGCCAGGCGCCATCGCGCCGAGTTCCTCCGCTGACAGGATTGAAGCGGCTCCGGGCGAGACGACAGCCAATCCAAAAGGATACCGCGCTTCTCAGGACGCTACGCTGGCAAACGCAGGTTGCTGCCGCAGGAATTCGCCGATCCGTTCGAGGGCGTCGCGCGCTTCGGGAACGGCCGGGGCGAACCGATGCCAGACATGCGGCATCTCCGGCCACACCTCGAGCCGGACATCGAGGCCGCAGGAGCGCGCCCGTTCCGCCAGCAGCAGGCTGTCGCCCTTGACATAGTCGGCCTCGCCGGTCTGGACGAGCAGCGGCGGCAGGCCGGCGAGATCGGCATGGACCGGCGACGCCCATTCATGGCGCGGATCCCCGGGCGGCGGCACATAGAGCCGCGCGGCATCGCGCATCCGGCCGTAGGTTTGCAGGAATTCCGACGACGCTTCGTCGAGATCGAGCATGGCCGAGATCAGCGCCCCGGCGTCTGGCATCGGCGCCGCATCGCTCCGGGCGCGCAGCATGACGGCCATCGCAAGCGCGCCGCCGGACGAATCGCCTGCGGTCGCGACGCTCTGCGCGGGCGAGGCTCCGTCCGGTCCGTTGCGCCGCGTCCAGCGATACGCGGCATAGGCGTCGTCGACCGCGGCCGGAAACCGATGTTCCGGGGCGCGCCGGTAGTCGACGAACAGCACCGGCGCGGCGCTCGCTTCCGCCAGCCAGGCGCAGATGGTGCAGTGGGTTTCCCAGCGGCCGGTGATGTAGCCGCCGCCGTGAAAGTACACGATCCTTCGCGCCGCCGCGCCGTTTCGCGGAATCGCCCATTTCGCCGCGACGCCGCCGGCATCGACGTCGCGAAAGGCCATACCTTCCGGATAGACCGGCTCTGCCTCCAGTTCGGCGGCGCGCGCCGCCGCGACCGAGAACCGGTCGTCGCGCATCCCCGAGTCCTGGCGTTTCCGCTTGAGCCGCTCCATCGCGGCCGAGAGTTCGGGTGAAACCATCTGAATCGCTCCCCGGCCGGTACAGGCATGTCGGCGGCGCGCCGGCGCGGTTCCCCGCCGCGTCCCGGCGGCAGACTCCAGCTCGCAAAGATGGACCTTGCTCTAAATATCAGAAAAATTGCCAACATGCAGGCAGACTGTATACCCTGATCCCGATCGACCAGACGCATCGGACCGAGCCGGACGACCAGCCCATGAGCGAAAATCTGCCAGCCACGATGAAGGCGGCGGCAATCGTCGCAACGGCGGACCGACCGACGCTGGAAATCGTCGATATCCCCGTTCCGGCACCGGGAGAGGGCCAGATGCTGGTCCGTGTCCGGGCATCCGGGCTCAACCGGGCCGACCTCAGCCGCGCCCAGGCCCATTTCAAGGTCGAAGGACCGGTCATCGCCGGTCTTGAGGTGGCGGGCGATGTCGTTGCGACCGGCGCCGGCGTCGGGGCCTTCGCGCCCGGCGACCGGATCGCCGCCATGGCGCCCGGCGGCTATGCCGAGTTCGCGCTGGCCGACGAGGCGGCGGCGATCGGCATTCCGGATACCATCGACTATGTCGAGGCCGCAGCCCTGCTGGTCTGGTACCAGACGGCGCACGATGCGCTGGCGACCGCCGGCAGGCTCGAAACCGGGCAATCGGTGCTGGTGACGGCGGCGGCTTCGGGGATCGGGATTGCCGCGGCGCAGTGCGCACGCGTGCTTGGTGCGGCGCCGATCCTCGGCTCGGCCCGGCCGGGGCCGCGCCCGGCGGCGTTCCGGGCGTTGCCGTGGGATGCCCTGGTCGGCGCTTCGCCGGACGACCTCACGACCGGGGTGCTCGAGGCGACCGGGGGCCGCGGCGCCGATGTCGTCATCGACATGGTCGGGGCCGGCATCCTGGACGCGCTTCTGGATGCAACGGCGCTGGGCGGCCGGATCGTGTCCGTCGGACGTCTCGGCGGTTTCCACGACACCGTTGACATGGACAAGCTGGCGCTGCGGCGGATTTCGCTGATCGGCGTCACCTTCCGGACGCGCGACCGGGAACAGAAGCGCGCCGTCCGCGACGCGATGCTGCGGGACCTGATGCCAGCTATCGAGGCCGGCCGGCTCCGGCCGGTCGTCGACGGCACCTTTCCGCTTGCCGACGTGCTGGCTGCACAGCAGAAGATGGCGGAAAACCGGCACTTCGGAAAAATCGTCCTGACGACGGACTGAGATCGGCGGCGCGCCCGGAGCGACCGGAAGGATCATCGAGAGCCGTGTTTCCCATAGATTTCGTCCGCCGCACGGCCCGTTACACGCCCGACGCACCGGCCGCCGGCGACGGCGAGACGGTCTGGTCGTACCGGAAACTGATGGCCGAGGTCGACGCCATGGCCGCCGCCCTGCAGGATCGCGCCGGCACGGACCGTCCGGTGGTTGCGGTCTGCGGCAACAACACGCTGTCGCACTGCACGACCGTCCTCGCCGTTCATGCCGCCGGCGGGATCATCGTCCCGATCAACGCCCGGAGTTCGGCATCCGATGTCGGCGCACAGATCGCCCGGGTCGGGCCGCACCTCATCTATACCGAGCCGGACACGGCGCCTCTGTTCGCTGAAACCGCGCTGCCGGTCATCGGCGGGACGCCGGGCATCGGCACGCACGGAGACGCGGTGGCGCTGCGGGCCGAATTTGCCGGGAGCCGCCCTTCCTGGCCCGCCGTCGCCATGGACGACGTCAACGGGATCAAGTTCACCGGCGGGACGTCCGGCGTTCCCAAGGCGGTCGAGCAGAGTTTCCGCTGCGTCACGACGCTGATTGCGACCATGCTGGCCTGCTTCGGCTTCGACGAAGGCGACCGCCATCTCTGCGTGGCGCCGATCAGCCACGGCGCCGGAACCTTCCTGATCCCGATTCTGGCGACCGGCGGCCTGAACCGCCTGGTTGCCGAACCCGCGCCCGGCCATGTCCTGGCGCTTCTGGAAAGCGGCGAAGGAACCACCACCTTCCTGCCGCCGACCTCGATCTATGCGATCATGGACGCGGCGGGCGGGCGGCAGCCGGCCTTCCCGCAACTGCGGCACGTTATCTACGGCGCGGCGCCGATGCCGGAAGAGAAGGTCCGGGAAGCGCGGGCGTTCTTTCGCGGCAAGCTCGAAGCCGTCTACGGCCAGACCGAGATGCCGGTTGTGATGTCGATTCTGCGCGCCGGCGAACTGGCGGACGACCGGTATCTGGCTTCGGCCGGGCGGGTCACGCCGTTCTGCCGGGTCGAGGCCATGGACAGCGATGGCGAGATCCTGCCGCCGGGAGAGATCGGCGAGATCGTCGGGCGCGGGCCGCTGACGATGAACGGCTATTTCGGCATGCCCGACGAAACCGCCCGGACCGTCGTCGACGGCTGGCTCCATACCGGCGATGTCGGCTATATCGACGAACGCGGTTTCGTGTTTCTGAAGGACCGTCTGCGCGACGTCATTATCTCGGGCGGGTTCAACGTCTACCCGATCGAGGTCGAGAATGCGCTGGTGGGTCATCCGGCGGTGCGCGAGTGCGTGGTGTTTTCCGCGCCCGACCCGAAGTGGGGCGAGCGGGTCGAGGCGGCGCTGGAGCTTCACGACGGCGCGGCGGCGACGGCGGACGAGATCGTCGCTTTCGTCCGGGAGCGGATCGGCCCGGTCAAGGCGCCGAAAACCGTCCACATCGCCGGCGAGCTGCCGCGCAGCCCGATCGGCAAGGTCTTGCGCAAGGACGCTCGGGCCTGGGCGCTGGCAAGGGAGCGTTCGTCATGACCGGAGCCCATATCGCAGGCATTGCGGTGACCGAACTCGGCCGGCTGGCCGGCCGGACCGTGCGCGATATGGCGGAGGAAGTCGTCCGCGGCGCGCTTGCCGACGCCGGCCTGGAGACCGGCGATGTCGAGGCCGCCTGGTTTTCCAACACCCGCCAGGCGCTGATGGAAGGCCAGAACTCGATCCGCGGCCAGGTCGCCCTGCGCGATCTCGGCCTGCCCGGAATCCCCATAACCAACATCGAGAATGCCTGCGCGTCTTCGACGGCCGGCGTGTGGAGTGCGATTGCCGCCATCGACGCCGGAATGTGCGACGTCGCCCTCGTCGTCGGATCGGAAAAGATGATCTACCCGGAAAAATCCAAGGAAGAGATTTTCCGGACCTTTCTGGGTGGGACAGACATCTCGCGCATCGACGAGGCGCGGGCGGTCTTCGACAGACTGGCCGGGGAGCGGGAACCGGGCGCTACGAGCGACAGCGGCGCCCATACGTTCTTCATGGACATGTATGCCGCGATGGCCAAGCACCATATGCGGACGTTCGGCACCACGCAGCGCCAGATCGCCTGCGTCGCCGCCAAGAACCACGGTCACAGCGTCCATAATCCGGTGGCGCAGTACCGTCATGCGATGACGGTCGAGGACGTGCTGGCGGACCGGGAGGTGACCTTTCCGTTGACCCGCTCGATGTGCGCGCCGGTGAGCGACGGCGCCGCAGCGGCGGTCATCGTCAGCGACCGGCGGGTCAGGGCCAACCCGAGCCGGCGCACGGTCAGGATTCGCGCCTGCGCCATGAAAAGCGGCTCCGACCGCGCGCCGGAGGACTACGACCGGCAGGTCGGCCGGCGTGCGGCACGGGCCGCTTGCGAGGCCGCCGGCATAGAACCGGCGGATATCGACGTCGCCGAGGTGCATGACGCAACGGCGTTCGGGGAAATCGTGCAAATCGAAAATCTCGGGCTGGCGGCGCGCGGCGATGGCGGCCCGGTGACCGAGGCCGGCGAGACGACGCTCGGCGGGCGTTGCCCCGTCAATACCTCGGGCGGGCTCCTGTCCAAGGGCCATCCGATCGCAGCGACCGGGATCGTTCAGTTACATGAGCTGGTCGCCCAGTTGCGCGGTGAAGCCGGCGGCCGGCAGGTCGATGGCGCAAGAATCGCCGTCGCCGAGAACGGCGGCGGTTTCGTCGGCGTCGAGGAAGCCGCTGCCGCCGTTACGGTGCTCGAGAGCATCGCCGGCGATTGATTGGGAAAGGATTGCAAAATTGCAGCGATTGACAGGACTGCCTGAAACCCTGGATGCCCGCCAGCAGGCGCTGCACGACAGGATCGCCTCGGGCCCGCGCGGCCGGGTGGCCGGACCTCTCGCGCTCTGGCTGCACAGCCCGGATCTGTGCGAACGGGCCCAGGCGCTAGGCGAGCACCTCCGCTTCAACAACGTCCTGCCGAAGGCGCTGTCGGAAATGACGATTCTGATCGTCTCCGCGCACCACCGCTGCGACTACGAATGGCATGTGCACGCACAGATTGCCGAACGGGAAGGCTTGCCGACGGAGACGATCGCCGCCGTCAAGGCAGGGATCAAACCGGACGGCCTGGCGGAAGACGCCGACGCGATCTACGAATTCGCCACCGGACTGTTGCGCGACAATGCGGTCGGCGACGCCGCCTACCGCAGCGTTGCGGAGCATTTCGGAACCGCCGGCGTCGTCGAGCTGGCGGCATTGATCGGCTACTACCAGATCGGGGCGCATACCCTGAACGCCGTGGAGTTCTGCGTTCCCGACGCCCCGTCGCCCTTCGGCCGCTACGAAGGAACCGGCTGAAACGGCCGGCTACCCGCCCGCATCGCCCGGATCGGGTTCCGGCGGCTCCCTGCCCAGAACGAGATCGGCCGCCTTTTCGGCGATCATTATCGTCGGCGCGTTCGTATTGCCGCCGGTCAGCGTCGGCATGATCGAAGCATCGGCGACGCGCAAGCGCTCCACGCCGTACACCCGAAGCCGGTCGTCGACCACAGCCATCGGATCCTGCCCCATCCGGCAGGTGCCGACCTGGTGGTGGCAGGTTGCAAACGTCGCACGGATATAAGCGTCGATCTCGTCGTCGCTCCGGACGTCCTCGCCCGGCGCCAGTTCGCCGTCCCGATAGGGATCGAACGCCGGTTGCGTGCCGATCCTGCGCGCTTCCCGGAAGGCGTTCCGCAGGAAGAGCCGGTCCGCTTCCGCCGTCAGGTAGTTGGCCCGGATGCGCGGCGCCGCAAGCGGATCGGAACCGGCAAGCCCGATTTCGCCGCGGCTTTGCGGGCGCAGGAGGCAGGGAGCGATCATGTAGCCGTCGCGGTCGAACGGGTCCCTGCTCGGCCGGACGCGCGGCAGCCGGGCGCGACGCACGCCGAGGCCGATACCGAAATGCCATTGCGTATCGGGCGCCTCGAGATGCGGCGCCGACCTGGTGAACGCGCCTCCCTGGACGGGGAAATGGGCGAACGGCCCGGAGCGCAGGAACAGGGCCAGGGCCATCGACGCGACCGCCCTGTCGATCCGCACCAGGCGGTAGAGCGTGATCGGCAGCTTGCAACCGTAGAACAGGGGAACCTGGGCATGGTCCTGTAGGTTCTTGCCGACGCCGGGCAGGTCGGCCCTCACCTCGACCCCGTGTTCGGCCAGATGCCCGGCATCGCCTATTCCGGAAAGCATCAGGATATGGGGCGACCCCACGACACCGGCGGCCAGAACGATTTCCCGCGCGGCCTCGAACCGGCGGATGCGCTCGCCGACCCGCGCCTCGACCGCCACCGCGCGCCCCTCGGCGATCTCGATTCGCGTCACCCGGGCGTTTTTCACGATCCGCAGATTGCGGCGCCGTTTCGCCGGTCGAAGGAAGGCGACAGCCGTGCTCTGGCGACGCCCGCGATAGGTCGTGAAATCCAGGCGTCCGAACCCTTCCTGCCGGACGCCGTTGAAGTCGTCCGTTGCGGCGTAACCGGCCTGCTTGCCGGCTTCGACGAAGGCGTCGAACAGCGGGTTGCGTAGTCCGCCGCGCGCAACCCACATGGGACCGTCGCCACCATGGAACGCGTCATGGCGGTCGGCGTGGCGCTCCGAGCGCCGGAAATAGGGCAGGACTTCCGCGTAACTCCAGCCGCGGTTCCCGAGCTGCGCCCACTGGTCGTAATCGGATCGATGGCCGCGGATATACACTTGGCCGTTGATCGACGAGGAACCTCCGAGAACCTTGCCGCGCGGCCAGAACACTTGCCGCCCGTCGAGGCCCGGTTCCGGCTCGGTGAACAGCCGCCACCCGAACGCCCCCTTGCGCATCAGTTCGCCGCTGCCCATCGGCACATGGATCATCGGTCCCCAGTCGCCGCCGCCGGCCTCCAGGAGGGTCACCGAATGCGCGGGATTCTCCGAGAGCCGATTGGCAATCACCGCGCCGGCGGAGCCGGCGCCAACCACGACGAAATCCATCTAACCGCCGTTCCTTGCTGCGTGGACCGAAGGTGCGGGGCGCTTTGCGAGTCCCGGCCCCCCTGCCGGTGCGTAGCACAGAAAGTGTTGGCTATTCACAAAATCTGGTATAATTTCCAACATATAAACAGGTAAAATTCGTTTGCCGCCCGTTCCCGGGCTGCAACCGGAGGCACCGAAGAAGAAACAGCGGTCCGGCCGGCACGCAGCGGCTGCCGTCCCGGGCACCGAATCGACCGGAACCCGAGCGAAGGGCCGATAGTCGGCCGACAACCAGGAGGAACGCATGAAACCCATCAGCCTCGTTGCCGCGATTGCCTCGGCACTGACACTATATTCGGCGGCGAGCGTCGCCCAGACAAAGATCACCTACGGATCCTGGGCGCCGTCGAGCGATCCGGCCTCGCTGGGGATGAAAGCCTTCACGGCCGAGGTCGGCAAGCGGTCCGGCGGCAAGATCCAGGTCGTCAATCACTTCGACAGCTCCGTCGTCAAGATGCGCACGGTGTTGAACGGTATCCGGGACAGCCTCGTCGATGCCGGCTACATCGCCGGTGCGATCTACCAGGCCGAATTGCCGATCGATTCGATGATAACCTCATACGCTTCGATCCAGGCCAACCCGCTGTCCATCTCCGCCGGCGTTACCGATTTCGTGCTGAACGAGTGTCCGGAATGCCGGGCGGAAGTGGCCAAGCGCGGCGTCACGCCGCTCGCCTACGCCGGCACGCCGCCCTTCTATCTGATGTGCAAGGCCCCCGTTACGGACTTCAGCCAAGTGAAAGGCAAGTCGATCCGTGCGGCCTCGGCCTATTTGCGCTTCGTCCGGTATATCGGCGCGACGCCGGTCAACACCCCGACGGTGGAAGTGATGGAGGCGATGCGGCGCGGCCAGGTTGCCTGCCTCGTCGGGAGCATTTTCTGGCTGCAGGCCTACAGCCTTTGGGACGTCGTCAAATATGTCGTCGACCTGCCGATGGGCCAGTACAACAACGGCCTCGTATTCGGCGTCAACACGGCATTCTGGAAGAAGCTGAACGCCGCCGATCGCGCCGCAATCGTCGGCGCCCTGCCGACTCTGGTAGTCCAGGCTGCGGCGGCCGGCAACGACAAGGCGCAGTCGATCCGCAAGACGGCAACCGAAAAGGGCATCGTCTGGGCCAAACCGAACGAGAAAATGGCCGCCACGATGCAGAAATGGTTCGCCGGCGAACGAAAGAACATCGAGGACTTCGGCAAGAAGAAAGGCATTGCCAATGCCGGCGCAATCCTCGATCGTTTCGAGGCGAGCGTCGCGAAATGGAACGGTATCGTCAGCAAGGCGGGCGGCGATGCGGCGGCCGTGCAAGCGGCACTGACCAAAGAGGTCTACGCCAAGATGAAATAGGCGGTCCGCCCGGACAGGGGCGCCGGAGCCGTTCCGGCGCCCCTTTCTTCCGGCGGGCGACATCGGACCGGGCGCCATGTTCGAGCGCGCAATCTGGCTGCTGACGCAGATTTTCTATTACATTGCCGCGGCTGCAGCGGCCCTGATGATGCTGCATGTTTCGATCGATGTCGCCTCCAAGCTCTTTCTGTCCCAACCGATAATCGGCACCCTCGAGACCGTCAGCCTGTTTTACATGGTTGCCGTGGTTTTCCTGCCGCTCGCAGCGGTCCAGCGCGACCGGGCGCAAGTCTTCGTCGAACTGTTCACCCACAACCTGTCGCCGCGGACCCGGGCCGCGGTCGATATATTCGCCTTTCTGCTTTCGCTTGCCTTCCTGGCCATTCTTTTCTGGAAGAATCTCGAAGTCGCGGTCGAAAAAACCGCCGACCGCGAACTCTCGACCAATATCGAATTCCAGGTGGAGGTCTGGCCCGGAAGATGGCTGCCGGTCATCGGTTTCGGCTTCGCCATGCTGTGGAGCCTGATGCAGGTCGTGCAGTCGGTTCTCCACGCCGCGACCGGTCGCCCGACGGCGTCGGAATCGGCCGCGGGCGCGCCGGCCGACTTTTAGGGAATCGATGCTGTCCAACCTCGAAATCGGGTTCGCCGGCATCGGCCTTATGCTGGCCCTGCTCGCCCTTCGCGTCCCCATCGCCGTCGCGCTCGGGCTGGTGTCGCTGGGCGGCATCTGGCTGATGCGCGGCGAGGCGGCGGCTTTCGGGACACTCGGCGAGGTTCCCTACGACTTCACGGCGACCTGGACGCTGTCCGCCGTGCCGATGTTCATCCTGATGGGCACCTTCGCCCAAAACTCCGGGATCGCCGCCAGCCTGTTCACGGCCGCCCGGGTTCTGATCGGCAGATTTCCCGGCGGCCTTGCGATATCGACCAATTTCGCCGCGGCCGGCTTCGCTGCCGTATCCGGCTCGAGCCTGGCGACGACGGCGGCCATGGGCCGCCTCGCCGTGCCGGAAATGCTCCGGCACGGCTACGACAGGTCGCTGGCCACCAGCGTCGTCGCCGCCGCCGGGACGCTCGGCGCCCTGATCCCGCCCAGCGTGGCCTTCGTCCTGTATGGCTGGTTCGCCAGCCAGTCCGTCAGCAAGCTTCTGATGGCCGGCATCCTTCCGGGCCTTCTCACCGCCTTCGTCTACTGCGTCATGATCGTCGTCCGGGTCCGGCGCAATCCCGCCCTGGCCCCGGCCCCGGAAGAGGCGTTTTCCGCGGCCCGAAAATGGCAGGCCCTTCGGGAAATCTGGCCTTTGCCGGTTATCGTCGTCGGCGTCGTCGTCGGCATCTACACGGGCGCGACGACTCCCACCGAGGCCGGCGCTGCCGCGGCCCTGCTGACATGCCTGGTGGCCATCTTCCGCGGGGAAATGAACCTGGCGCGTTTCGCCGAGAGCCTGGCCAGCGCCGCGAAAACCACCGCACTGGTCTTCTTCATCGTGATCGGCACCGTGCTCTTCACGAAGTTCCTGGCGCTCTCCGGCGTGCCCCGCTTCATCGTCGGCGGGATCAGGGAGGCATCGGTCGACCCACTCGTCCTGATCCTTCTGATCAGCGCCTTCTATATCGTCCTCGGCATGTTTCTGGAGGGGATCGGGGTCATGCTGGTCTCGCTGCCGATCCTGCTCCCGATTGCCGATTCGGTCGGCTACGACCTCATCTGGTTCGGCGTTCTCGTCGTCAAATTCATCGAGATCGGCCTCCTTACCCCGCCGGTCGGCATGAACGCTTTCGTCGTGAAGAGCATTGTGGGCGATGCGGTGCCGCTCGGCCTGATCTTCCGGGGACTCGCCTGGTTCCTGGCCGCAGAGGCGATCGTCATGGTCCTTATCATCGGCTTCCCCGAAATCAGCCTTTATCTGCCTTCGTTTCTCGACTGAAGACCGCTAGTTTCAGACGGTCTCGACCGGCCCGGCCGCAAGCGGATGACTTTGACGGAACTCTATGCAAAGGGCGAAGGCCGCTCGATCAACAAGGCGACCAAGCGGGTCTTCGACGTCCTCGCGAGCTTCATCGGCGCAACGGCGCCCCTAGGCGCCTCGGAGCTGAGCCGGCAGCTCGGCCTCAGCCGCAACATGGTGCATCGGGCCCTGGTGACCCTCGCCGAAGAAGGCTACCTGATGAAGAGCGACCCGGGCGGACGCTATGTGCTCAGCTACCGCCTGGTCGAACTGCAGAACACGGCGGTAGCGCCGCCCGATCTGAGGGAGCTCGCCCGCCCCTGCCTGACGTATTTGAGCGAAGCCACCGGAGAGACCGCCCAGTTGTGCGTGCGCAGCGGCGATGTCCAGACGATCATCGACGGGATCGAGGGCGGCGGGCCGGTGGTCGTCCGCGTCAAGCTGGGGCGGGCAACTCCGCTGCATGCATCCAACGCGTCCCGGGCTATCCTCGCCGCCTGCACGGACGGCGAAATCGAGGATTACCTCAAGCGGAACGCGCCGCTGACCCGCTACACCCCCGCGACCCTCACGGAGCCGGACGCCCTGTGGAAGGAAATCGAGGCGATTCGAAACGCCGGCTACGCGCTTTCCTTCGGCGACTACAGCCCCGGTACGATCGGCGTTGCCATCGCGATCGTCGATTTCGACGCCCGTCCGTTCGGTGCGATCGTTGTGGGGGGGCCGGCATCCCGGCTGACCGACGCCTGGATCCACGAGCATCTGGAGACGATCCGCCCGGCGGTCGCGAACCTCAATTCGATCACTTCGCTGTACCAGGCGCCATGACCGCCGGGACCGAAAAGAACGGCCGCGGCAGCGCGCCGGTCACCAACCGGTCGACCCGGCATCTCTTCGCCGCCGTGCGTGCGATCGCGCAGCATCGGCAACCGGTCGGCCTGGCCGATCTGGTCGCCGAACTGGACTTGCCGGCAAGCACTGTGCATCGGGCGCTGATGACGCTGGAAGCGTGCGGCATGGTAAAGCGCGGCGGCCGAGGCGCCCGATTCGTCGCCGGCGACATGGTCCATCATCTGATTCGCGCCCTGGTTGCGCAATTTCCGGTGCGCAAGGCCGCGGCCGGCTTCCTGCGTGAGCTGTCCGGTTCCAGGAACGTGACCGTTTCGCTCAATCATCGCCTTGGCTGGCGCAGTCTCCGGCTGCTCTCGTTCGAGGGAACCCATGAAGCCTATCAGCTGCGGCGGGTCGGCGAGGCCCGGCCTCTTCACGACGGCATCGGCCCCGCGACCATCCTAGCAGCGCTACCGGACGACGAGGCGACCGCCTATCTTGATCGGTGCCGCCGAAGCGGCAACTTCGGCGGTGCGCCGATCGACCCGAAACGCGTGGCGCGGCAGCGGCGCGAACTCGCCGGCGCCGGCTATATCTCGCAGCGGCCGAGCGATTATTCGCTCCTCCACTGGGCGGCGGTTCCGTTGACGGCATTCGGCGGAGCCGCAGTCGCATCGGCCAGCATCGGCTTCGATGTCGAGAGGGGCGCGGAAGGAAAGCTGGAAAGCGAAATCGCTTACTGCGTCGCGCGCATCGCTGCGCTCCAGGAGCAACTCGACCGCGACCCGGAGGCGACCCGCACGCCGTTCGGCACCCTGGCGCCGGACGAATTCCACCTGCCCCACCACCGGGTCGTCCGGTTAGTCGACGCGATTGCATAAGCGCCAGCGCACGCTGCGACGAGTACGATTAGGTCCGCCGTATTCCCCGCCGCTGGACAGTTCCCGCGAAAACCTTCAGACAGCCTCCGCGGTGTCCGGCGCCGCGTAGGTCTTGAGACGCGGCAGGACCTGTTCGCCGAACAGCCGGATGCTCGCCATTGCGTCCTCGTGGCTGAGATCGCCGCCGTGCCCCATCATGAGAACGGTGCCGATCCCGCCGATCCGGTCGCTGAATTCGGTTATCTGCCCATAGACATCGTCGGCGCTACCGGCAAAGACGATGTTGGCGTCGATCAGATCGTCCATCGGAATTTCGCCCGTCCAGTCGCGGCCGGAGCCGACCTTGAGTATCGTGCCGTCGCGCTTCGTGACCGGGAAGTGGTCGCCGGCGCGCCCGCGCGTCTGGTTCCGTTTCATCCACATGACGTTGCCCGCCGGCGGCATGTAGCCGGGCGGGTTCATGAAACAGTCGGATACGATCGAGGTCGTCCGGAGATACCCCATGATCCGGTCGGCCCGACTCCGGCCTTCCTCCCGGGTCTCGCCGACGGCGACAATCCCCATATAGGCGAATTTCTCCGGTCCGGGCTCCGGCCGACCCGCGGCGCGGGCGCCCTCGCGATAGGCGTCCTTCAGCTTTCGGGCGTTCAGGCCGCTCAGGAACATCGCCAGGGTATGGCCGCGCTGGCCGACCTCCCTGGCGCTGGCGATGCTGCCGGCCGGTATCCAGACCGGCGGGCGCGGCTGCTGGTACGGCCGGGGCCAGACGTTGACCTGCCGGAAGTGGTGGAACTCGCTCTCCCAGTTGAACGGCCCATCCTGGACGGTCAGCGCCTTCAGCACGAGGTCGTGGGTATCCCAGAACCGGTCCATGAAGCGCGCCGGGTTCGAATTCGCCGGCGAAATCTCGTAGGGCGCCGCCTTGGAGAACCCGATATCGAGCCTGCCGCGCGTGACGCAATCGATATAGGCGATCTCTTCCGCCAACCGGACCGGATCGGGACGATTGGCAAGCGGAAAGCCAAGGCCGAGGAGCCGGACATTCGTCGTCCGCCGCGCCAGCATCGCGAGCGTGATCGTATTCGACGGCGACAGGCAGGTCGCCGACGAATGATGCTCGTTGATCATGATGTTGATGCCGACCCGGTCGCACAGTTCCCATTCGTCGAGGCGGGCATTGATCAGGTCGGCCGCGACGCGCGGATCGCAATGCCGGTTCGGCAGGGTTACGCGCAAGCTCTCGATGTCGCTTTCCCACGCGCCGGGATAGGGTTGTTCCGAAAAATAGTAGGCTTCCATCGGTTCGCTCCCGGCAGGATTATTCGGCTGCCCGTTCGCGGCCTGAAACGCCGGCCAGGAACCGGTCGATCAGGTCGAGTGTGCGCGCGGGCTGCTCGACATGCGGATGGTGCGCCGCATCCGGCACGGTGACGAACGACGCTCCGGGTATCGTCCCGGCATAGGCCTCGCCGTAGGCCGGGCTGGTCACCCCGTCCCGTTCGCCCCAGATCGCGAGCGTCGGAATATCCACCCGGCCAAGCCAGTGATTGAGGCTGGGATTGTGCATGTACGGCTTCCAGCCGAGATGGGCGGCCGTTTCGCGCGACCGGGCCAGGCCCCACATCTCCCAATCGCTCATTCTGTCGTACCTGTTCGGCTTGTTGGCCGGATCGACATATTCGAGCGCCTCGTATGCCGCGAACGGCGTGGCGTGCATGTCCGCGATGTCGCGCTCGTCCCGGCCCGAAACCTTCAGCCCGACGGCCCCGATCAGGACAAGAGCGCCGAGCCGGTCCGTCGACATGGCGGCGACCTCCGCTGCGATCCAGCCGCCGAAGCCGGTGCCGATAACGGTGACGCCGTCGAGGTCCCTCTCCTTCAGGAAGGCCTGGTAGAAAATTGCGAGGTCCCTGACATCGTGAAACTGGCGCACGGTTTCCGAGTGGCCGAACCCCGGGTGCCACGGCGCAAACAGGCGAAAACGCCCGGCAAGCCCCGTAAAGAATGGCGACGACGGGTGAATTCCGTCGATGTCGTGCAACAGCAGGCAGGGCCGTCCCCTGCCGGCTTCCACGAGATCGATCGCGACGCCGGCGACGATGGCGCGCGTCTCAGGCCGATCTGCAGGTCGGGCAAGGTCGATGGACGACATTATTGCTTCTCCTTCAATGACTATATGATTGCAATATTCCCGAATAATAGTCAATCAATGGGGCGAGCGAGCTAAAACCTGTACCGGATTGAGCCGTCGCGCCAGTCCGCGGGCTCAGCTACGCAGTCCGAACCTGCTCGCTCCGGCCGCCGAGCGAGCGGAAGCCGCCAGCCGCTGACACCGCAAAGGAGCGGATCGATGCTGAAACGCAGCCTTCTCGCACTCGTTCTTCTGGCACAGCCGTTGCAGGCCGCGGATCTGCCCACGGCAATCGCCTGCTATCGGGACAGCACTAACGCCAAGGATATCGACGCCTATATGGCCTGTTTCACCGAAGACGCCGAGATGATCGACGTTTCGCGCACCTTCACCGGCCGCGATGCGATCCGCGCCTGGGCGCTGCGCGAAGTGATCTCACACGGCGACACCTTCCGTCATCGCCGCATTCTCGAAACCTCCGAAGGCTATGCCAAGACAGAGGTCAATTGGCTGAGCTGGGTGGTGCACTACTCCTACTGGTGGAACAAGTCGGGCAGGATCACCCGCATGTCCCTGCAATATGCCGAGTGAGGCGACCGCTACGGAACGCGCGCTCGTGGCATCGGTCCTGCTATCGCCAAGGGGCCTGTGGATCGGGGCATGAGGTCCTGCAAGGCCCCCGCGATCGCTCCGCGGGGGAGAGAGCCTTGCGCAGGCCGGCGGCGGCGCCCGGCTGTGCTGCCGCTTTCTGCTACCGCCAGATTCCGTCGACTCTATCGAACGAGCCCACGCGCAGATCCTTTGCCGCTTCGATCAACTGCTGCTTGGCGATCTTGCGGGTGGCGGTACGCGGAAAATCTTCGACGTAAGCCAAATATCGCGGGACTTTGAAGGCAGCGAGACGCGATCTGCAATGTCGGAGCACCGCCTCGGGCGTCACCTGGTCAGGAGTATGGCCAGCCGACAGCATGAGATAGGCTTTGACCTCCTCGCGCCGCGTCGGATCGGGCACGGGGACTGCTGCGGCTTCTTCGATACCGTCGATTTCGCGCAGCGCCGCCTCGACTTCGCGGGCGGAGATGTTCTCGCCGCTGCGCTTGATCATCTCCTTCAGCCGGCCGACGATGAAGACGTACCCGTTCTCGTCCTGACGGGCGAGATCGCCCGTTCGGAACCAACGGCCGACGAAGGCTTCCGCGTTGGCGTCCGGCCGCTTGTAGTACCCCCAGAGCAGCGAGTCGCCGGCGACCCAAAGCTCGCCGCTTTCGCCGCGCGGGGCTTCGTTGCCATCCTCATCGACCACCTTGATCTCGCGGAACGGGCCGGGCAGGCCGCAGGACCCGGCGGTCGCCATATGCGTCGCCGCCTTCGGCATCGCTGTGCCGACGCCAATCTCCGTCATACCGAACGCATCGCGCGCTGTGGCGCCGAACCGCCGTTCAAATTCCTCGATCGCCGCTCCGCGCCAGCCGAAGGCGTTGACCTGGACCAGCGACGTGTCGGCGTCCTCCGGCGACGGCGGCGCCTTCTTGAGCAGCGGTTCGGGAAAGGCGCAGAAGTGGATCTCGTAGTCGCGTATCCAATCGAGGAAATGCGACAGGCTCATCCGGCTGGCGATGTACGCCGTACCGCCCAGCCGGAAGGTCAGTAACATCGGCCACTGGCCGTCCATGTAATACGACGGCTGCCACATCAGGACGTTGGAGAGCCTGAACCTGTCATGCATCGCCGCTGCACTGTGGCTGAGCAGCAGCCAGTAGCGGTGGGTCAGCATGCAGCCCTTGGGGAAACCTGTAGTTCCCGAGGTGTATTGGATGTTCAGCAGGTCGTTCTCGGTTACCGTCGTCGGTGGCTCGAAAACCGCGCTGCCGCCGGACAGGAAAGCCGGCAGGCTGCGATGTGGCGCCTGCGCGTTGCCGTTGACGATGACGTTGCCGTCGGCGATCAGGGTTGGCCGGTTCTCGATCCTGGCGAATGTATCGAGCAGATCGCCGTCAATGATCAGAAATTGTGCATCGGAATCGGTCAGGACGAATTCCAGTTCAGCCTCGGTATAGGACGTGTTGACCGGAACCATGACCGCTCCGACCCGGCCGATGGCCGTCCAGACCGGCGGGAATGCGGGGCCGTTGCGCAGCATGACGGCGATATGGCTGCCCTTGCGGGCGCCGATAGCCAGCAGTCGGTTGGCGAGTCGATTGGCCTGGTCGTCGATATCGCGATAGGTGAGCGTGGCGCCGTTCTGGAAGTAGACGCAGGCCGGCCGGTCTCCGAGGGTTGCTGCGCGTTCGGCGATGAAATCGCCAAGCGACGCCGGCAGCGCCATGGCGGAGACCTCGGCCTTGACGGCCTCCATTTCGGCGACGCCGGGGTCGGCAAGGTTTGGCGCGACCGGGGTCATTCTGCAGCTTTCGAGTTGGCGACGGCCAACGGCGGCGTCGGGTCCATGGCGGCGCGCTGTAGTCGATACAGGTGGCCGGTAGAGGCCAGGGCTTCCTCGCGCGACTGGTCCAGGGCGCGGTAGTAGGCTTCCATCTCCACGCGCACGGCAAGCGGCGGATGCCGGGCGATCAATCCGGCTACTTCCGCCGCCCTGTCGTGCAGGGTTTCCGCCGCAACAATCTCGTTGATCATGTGGTTGCGCAGGGCGGTATCGGCGTCGAACGGTTCACCGGTCAAAGCCAGCCACAGGGCCGCCGTGTGCGGGATTTGCCTGCCGAGCCGGACAGCACCGCTGGCCCCCCCCATGCCGTAGGCAATCTCCGGAAAACCGAACCTGGCTGCCGGGCTGGCAATACGCAGTTCGGTCAGGTTCAGCAAGTAGAGTAACCCCTGTCCGAGACACTGCCCTTGAACCGCACCGACGATGGGCTTGTGACGCGTCATCCGCAGAACGTCGGATTCCCAGCCGGGGTATTCGTTCGGACCGTCCTCGCGCAGCGGGAACAAATGGCGCTCGACGATCTCGCCCGTCGTTCGTTTCGGGCGGGGGCTCTTGATGTCATCGCCGGCACAGAAGGCACGCTCGCCCGCTGCCCGGAACACACCGGCGCGGATGTCGCGATCGGCCACGAAATCCCTCAGGATGTCATACAGTTCCCGATGCATGTCCGGCGTGAAGACGTTGACCGGCGGATTGTCGATCGTGATCGTCGCAATCCGGTCGGCTTTTTCGTATCGAAGGGTCATGCTCTCCTGGCTCCCGGCAATTCAGGCGTCCGGTTTGCGCGCGCTGCGCCGGCGCAACCGGTCGGCGACGATCATCGCTGCAGTAGTGAAGACGATCAGCAGCGTCGAAATGGCGGCGATCGTGGGGTCGAGCTCGAAACGCAGGTCGGACCAGATGCGAATCGGCAACGTGTGGTTCTCGCTCATCACGAAGAGCGCAATGATCAACTCGTCGAAGGAAACGAAGAAGGAGAAGATCGCCGCTGAGATCACGGCGGGCATCAGAGCCCGGAAAGTCGTGTAATAGAACGCCTTGACCGGCCCGGCGCCCAGAACACGCGCGGCCTTCTCGTAAGTCGGATCGACCTGCCGCGCCGCCGCGCCGACAATCATGACGACAAAGGGCAGCGCTATGGTTGCATGAGCGGCGATCAGCGTCAGTTCGGAATCGTTGATCCGGCTGCGCACGGCAAAGATGAACACGCCCAGGGCAATGATCACTGTAGGGACGACGACCGGCGCTGCGAACAGCGCGGTGATCGCTTTCTTGAACGGTATTTGAGATCTGGCGAGCGCGAGCGCCGTCAACGTCCCCAGGACCGATGCCAGGATGCTGGAACCCAGCCCGACGCGAAGGGACCGCAAGGTAAGCTCGATCCAATTGGCGTCCGAGAAGTAGTTCATGTACCAGCGCAGTCCGAGCGTCTTCGGCGGAAAGCCGAGAAACCGCTCGCCGCTGAACGACATCGGGATCACGATCAGGATCGGAAAGAACAGGAAGACGATCGCGGCGACTGTATAGGCGGTCAGCAGGATGCTGCCCGGGTTGCCCATTTTTCGGCTCATGGCGCCATTCCTACGGATCGCACGCCGACAAACCGATTGGCCAGCAACCGGACGACGACAATGACGATGATGGTCGCGACGAGCAGCAGCAGCGCTAGGGCCGATGCAAAGCCCCAATTCAATTGCTCGACATTGTGGGCGATGACGTTTGCCAGCATGGCGTCCTTGCGACCGCCGACGAGCGCCGGTGTGATGAAGAACCCCATCGACAACATAAAGACGATGACAAACGAAGTCAGAGCGCCTTCAAGGCTGAGCGGCAGGAAGACGTGCCGAAAGGCTTTCCACGGACTCGCGCCGAGCACCTTGGCAGCCCGCGGCAGCGTCCGGTCGATCTCCGTCATCGCGCTGTAACAGGCGATCACGGCGATCGGCAGCAGGATCTGAATCATCGCCACATAGACCGCGCCGGTCGTGAACATCATGCGCAGCGGCTTGTCGATCAGGCCAAGCCAGATCAGCGCATTGTTCACGATGCCCTCCCGGCCCAGCACGACCATCCAGGCATAGGTGCGGATCAGAATGCTGGTCCACAGCGGCACTAAAATCAGCAGCATCAGGAATACCTGGGTGCGCAGGCTGCGGTGGACGATGAAATAGGCAATCGGATAGCCGATCAGGACGCACAGGATGCCGATCCAGACGGATCGAACGAGCGTGCGCCTGAACACTTCGACATAGGCGCCTTTGGTGGCAAAGCGTTCGAAATGCTTGCCGGTCAATCCTTCGTCGAAGATGCTCGACAGCGCAATCTCGACCGTCGGCGCCACGAAAAAGAACGCCAACAACAGGACGCCGGGGACAATCAGCCAATCGCTGCTACGCAAGAGCTTCACGATCCCGATCCCCAACGAGAGCAATCTGAAGGAATGGGCCGGCACCGACCCGGCGCGGTTGAGAGCCGGCCCTTCGCTAGTGTCGTGTTTCGGAAACTATGCTTCGCTCCTGCAGCCTTCCGAGACCGTGGCCGCCCCGGCGAACCGAAGGGCGAGCCGGGGACCGGAGCCGCCCGGCACGGCCTGCGCCGGTGACTCCGGTCCCCGGATTTCCGCTTGCTCCATCCGGGGCGGCATGGCGTAAGGCGACCGAACTTGTGAAGCTTTTTCCGAAGCACGGCGCCGGGACTATTTCAACAACCAGGCGTCCCACCGCTCTTGCAGCGCCTCTGTGTTCTTGACCCAGAATCCGACGTTCAGCTTGAACTGGACCTTCACGTTGTCCGGATGCGTCGGCAGGACTTTGCCCATCGAGGCCGGAATCTTGCCGTACAGGCCAGGCGCAAAGCCCGGATACGGAACGATCTTTACGAAGGCTGCTGCCCGATCGGCATCGAGTGCCAGCGCGCTGAGATAGGCATGCGCTTCCTTGATGTTCTTGGCGCCTTTCGGAATGGCGTAATAGGCGAGAGCGAGCGCACCGCCATTCCAGACGATCTCGGCCGGCGTACCCGACTTGGCAAGCTTCGTCACGCGGCCGTTGAAGGCACTGGTGTAGTAGACCTCGCCGTCGGAGAGGAGCTGAATCGGCTGGGCCCCGGTCTTCCACCAGACGACGACGTGCTTCTTGATCTGATCGAGTTTCTTGAAGGCCCGATCCTGGCCGGCCTTTGTGGCAAGAACCTTGTAGAGATCGGCCGTTGGGACGCCGTCGGCCAGCAACGCAAATTCGAGGTTCTCGACCGGACGGTTGCGCAGCGCACGCGGCCCGGGGAAGGTCTTGACGTCCCAAAAGTCCGCCCACGACTTCATCTTCTTGCCCTTCGGCAGCTTGTCGGTACGGACGGCGAGAATGGTCGAGAAGCTGGCCGCTACGACGCCATACTTGTCGCGCGCGATAGCCGGCAGTCTGTTATCCGGATCGATGAGGTTCCAGTCGAGCGCCCGGACGAATCCCTTGGCGACCGAAAGGGGGAATTCCGGACCGGAAAGCTCCGTAACGTCCCAAAGCACCCGTCCGGTCTTCTCCATGCCGGCGAGGAGAGAGACACGATTGGTAGAGGCGACGCGCCTGATTTCGATTCCGGTCGCCTTGGTGAAAGGCTTGTCGTAGATCGCCGTCATAACCTTCGCCAGGCCACCGCCCGACCCGCTCACAACGATTTTCTTTTCCGCCAGTGCCGGGGATGCGGCAAGGCCGAGCGCGATCGCGCCGCTCAGAACTGTACTTTTGAAACGCATCGGATCGATCCTCCCTGGATGGTGTGATGCAGTGGAGCCAACGTCACGCGGACGCAGGATGAGTGTCAGCGACCGGAATGGCGTCGCTGTAGTCGAAGCCCAGGCGTACCGCCGCCTGCCGCGCCAATAGCGGCGTGTCCGGCCCGCGCTGTTCCCGAAACTGCAGTTGCCGCCCGCCGGGCAGACTGGCCTGGTAGTGAACTTCGTTGCCGAGGAACAATGCCTCGTCGATGGCAGCGTCGAAGTTGATCCCGCGTTCCGCGCCCTCGGCGATGCGCAGGATTTTCTCCGGCCGGACGCTGACCCACCAGTCGCCGCCGGCCCTGGCGTCAATGCTCTCCGGCAGCGGAATCGAGCTGCCGAGTTCCGGCAGGTTGCCGGCGCCTGTCGAGGGTTCGGATTCCAGCGCGAAAAAGTTCGTCTGGCCGATGAACTCCGCCACGAACTTGTTGGCCGGTCGGTCGTAGATCCGGTTGGGTGTATCGACCTGCTCGATCCGGCCATCGCGCATGACAACAATCCGGTCGGAGAGGGTGAGCGCCTCTGACTGGTCGTGGGTCACGAAGATGATCGTGCAGCCGACCGTTTTGTGAATTTGCTTGAGTTCGAGTTGCATCGCTTCGCGCAGCTTCAGGTCCAGTGCGCCCAACGGCTCGTCCATCAACAGGACCGGCGGCTCGAACACGACCCCACGGGCGAACGCGACCCTCTGCTTCTGGCCGCCCGACAGTTGATCGGGCATTCGGTCGGCTGTGCTTTCAAGCTGCACCATCGCCAGCGCCTTGAGCGCCCGGTCCCGCGCCTCGGCACGCGCCACGCTGCGCATGCGCAGCGGGAAGGCGACGTTGTCCAGCACGCTCATGTGCGGGAACAGGGAATAATGCTGGAACACCATGCCGACGTTGCGCTTTTCCGTCGGTACTGACAGCACGGATTGGCCGTTCACCCGAATATCGCCCGCCGTCGCGTCGGTGAACCCGGCCAGCATGTTGAGCACGGTCGTCTTGCCTGAGCCGCTGGGTCCAAGAAGGGTGACGAACTCGCCGGGCTCCGTCGTCAGCGTGAAATCGTCTACGGCGACGAAATCGCCGTAGGTCTTCCGGATCTTCTCGAATTCAACGGTGGCGCCGCCCACGGTCATTCGCCGGATACCCTGGAACATTGCTGCGTGCGCGGACCGGTGCGCCCGCTCGAAAAATGACAATAACGTCATTAACGATGCGATTATCCCTTGTCAACAAAAATGACATTCATATCATAAATGGCACGCAGGCAAACCGGGCAGCGCCCTTGTTCCTCGCATTGAGTGCAAGATGGACGATCTCAGTTATGTGAACCTCCTGAAGAAGTCGCTTGCGGCGTCCCGGCAGGCGAAGAAAGTCGACCGGACACGAATCCGCCTGTTGATCGCAGCGGCACAGATCATTGCCGAACGGGGTGTGGATGCGCTGACCGTAGCCGAGGTGACTCAGGCGGCCGGTCTCGCCCACGGCACGTTCTACAGGTATTTCAAGAACACGCGTGCGATCGTCTTTGCCGTGTTTGCCGGGCTCACGAAATCTGTCCGCGACCGGCGCCCCGCGATTGAGGCGGTCGACAAGTATGAACGGATCCGGGACCGCAACCTCTACTACACGGACTTCTTCCGGCAGAATGCCGGTCTGATGCGCACATACGTCAGGCTGAAAGTAGAGGATCCGGAGTTCGCGGAATTGGGCCAGGCCGCCGACCGCTGGCTCGCCGAACGCGTTCTGGCCGACCTCGCCGCGGGCCCCGGCAACACTGTGGCGGCACCGCCCGATATGCAGCGCCTCGCGATCTACGCCGTCATGGGTATGGTCGATGAATTATTGCGCAAGATATTTTGCGGGAGCGACGAGACGGTGACCGATTTCGGACGCGACATCGAGAAGATCGCCGAGGTCCTGACCTTGATATGGTGGCGAGCGCTGTATGGCGGCTCAGCGAGTGAAGCACCGGGTGAATCGGTACTAGGCGTCGACCGGCGGCAACCGGCGTAGCTCTCCAGGCCCGAACAACACGAACGAGCCAGCGGACATTCGCTCCGACTGGCGCATGTCCCTTCCGTGACAAGATCGACCGGGCCGGCCCGGTCCCGGACTCGTGACAATCGGGCCATTGCCGACGCGTGAGGCCGCCGCCCGGCGCCGGCGAGGCCCTATCGCTCAACATATCGACCTGTTCGGCGCGCGCGGTATGGCCTACGCCAAGCGCGAACTGCCGCTGATCGTCGGCGTCGAGAGGTCGGGGATCGTCGAGCCGGCCGGTCGACCGGGCGAAGTCTCAGACCTGGCGCGGATTGACCACCGCAACCGGCAGACCGGCCGCGCACAGCACCGCCGCCCTGACCTCGAAGCCGCCAGTCGCCTCCAGCACCACCAGCACCATAGCACCGGGGGCAGTACGGTGAGATACAAGAAATCCGGCCGGCGCGCCCCCGGAAATCAGCGGCAACGCCACAGGCTCCGGCGTTTGGCCGGCCTCCGTCGCCGGCCGGATTTCTCCGTTCGCTGCGCTTCGGTCGAAACGACGGTAGGAGGACTGCGCTCGGCCGAAATGACGGGACCGGGTGTGCTTCGGCCGGAATGGTGGGAGAGCGCGCGCCCGGCCGGAATGACGGGTGGGGACAGCGCGGTCGGTCGCCGGGTTCCGGCTGCGGCGCTGCCCGGTTCAGGGCGGAGGCGGTTTCCGGTAGCGCCGGGCGCGGTCCAGCAGGCGCTCGGCCCGCACGATGATCGGCCCGTCGATGAACCCGTCGCCGAGCCGTACGACGCCGAGGCCGGCGCGCTCGGCTTCCCGGGCCGCGACGACGATCCGCTCGGCGGCCGCCACCTCCTCGCCGGACGGCGTGAAGACCCGGTTGAGGCGTTCGACCTGCCCCGGATGGGCTGCGAACCCGCCTTCGGACCCCATCCGCCGGCCCCGTTCCGCCGCCGCCTCGAAAGCATCGAGGTCTTCGAGATTGCCGAGCGTTTCCGGGACGATCAGGGGGACGACGCCGGTGCCGCGCGCCGCTTCGGCGACCGCGAGCCCCGTCATCGTCTGCAGCTCGATCGACGGGCGCGCCGCCATGTCGGCGAGATAATCCTCGACGCCGAAGCCGACGGCTACGATCCGGCCCGACGCGCGCAGGATGCCGTCTGCGTCGCGGACGCCGCGGGCCGATTCGATCAGCGGGACCAGGCGGATGCCGCCGCGCGGCAGGTTCCGCTCGGCCTCCAGTTCGCCGATGCAGGCATCGACCGCCACGACCTGCGCCGCCGATGCGCAACCGGGCAGCGCCAGCGCCGCAACGCCCGGCCGGACGGCGTATTCGAGATCCTTCAGGGCCGGCCGCCACGGCATGTTGATGCGGACCAGCACATCCTGCCCGGCGGCATGCAGCCGTTCGACCGCCGGCGCCAGCACGGCCCGCGCCTCGTCCTTGCGCGCGGCGGCGATGCTCGCCTCGAGATCGAGCACGATGGCGTCCGCGCCGCGTTCGGCGGCCTTCGCCAGGAAGCGCTCCTCGAGCACCGGCATGAAGAGGAGCGAGCGCCACATCAGACGATCCCCGCGTCGCGCAGCCGGTCGCAGTCCGCCGCACTCCGCCCGAGCAGAGCCAGCACCTCGTCGGTATGCTCGCCGAGTTCCGGCGCCGGCGCGCGGATCGTCCCCGGCGTTTCGCTCAGACGCGGGAACGGCGTGTGCAGCGGGATCGTGCCGTGATCGGCGTCGGGATAGTCCTCGGCGACGGCGCGGCCGCGGATATATTCGTGGTCGATCAGGTCGGTCGGATCGCAGATTGGCCCGACGGTGACGCCGGCGGCCCCGAAATGGTCGAGATTCTCCTGCAGCGTCTTCGCGCCGATGAAGCCGGCGACGATCCCGTCGAGTTCGACCATGTTGTCGACGCGGTCGCGCCCGGAGCGGAAGCGCGGATCCTCGATCAATTCCCGGCGCCCGATGGCGATGGCCACTTTCTCCCACATGGACTGCATCGAGGCCGACAGGGCGAGATACTTGCCGTCGGCGCACCGGTAGGCGTTGCGCGGCGCGGCGATCTTGCTCCGGTTGCCCTCGCGGATCGGGATCTTGCCGTTGGCCTTGTAGTGCGCCAGCCAGGGGCCGATCACGCTGAACAGGGGCTCGAACAGGGACACGTCGACGACCTGCCCCCGGACCCGGCCCCTGTCGCGCGCGAAGAGGGCGACGACCGACGCCCCGAAGCCGGCGATGCCGGCGATCATGTCTGCGAGCGCCATCGGCGGCAGGAGGGGGGGCTTGTCCTCGAAGCCCGTCATGGCGGCAAAGCCGGTCAGCGCCTCGACCAGGGTGCCGAAGCCCGGCTTGCCGGCATAGGGGCCGGTCTGCCCGTAGCCGGAGACCCGGACGATGACGAGGCCGGGCTGCGTCTTCCAGAGCTCCTCGGGGCCGAGGCCCCATTTTTCCAGGGTTCCGGGCACGAAATTCTCGACCAGCATGTCCGAGCGGGCGATCAGATCGCTGAGGAGCGCGGCACCCTCCTCCTGCCGGAAATCGAGCGTGAAGCTCTTCTTGGAGCGGGCGTACTCCTTCCACCAGACCCGCCCTTCGCCGAAGTCGCGCAGATCGTCCCCGATGCCGGGGCGTTCGATCTTGATAACTTCCGCCCCGAAATCGGCGAGCATGCGCGTGACCATGTTCCCGGCCGCCAGCCGGGTCATGTCGACGACGCGGACACCGGCCAGCGGGCCTTCCGATTCGGGCCAGTATTCGCCGTTCTGCATTTTCAATCCTCCCGCGGGGGCCGGGCCTCGTTCCGGTTCCTCCCTGCGTTTCGTGCTTTCCACCGAAAACTCGCACGTCACATGAGCGTACCGGGCAGCCAGGTCGAAAGGAACGGCACATAGGCGACAAGCGCCAGAACGATCAACTGGATCAGGAAAAACGGCAGGGACTCCCGGATCACCTCGGTCAGCGGCGCGCCGGACATGTTCGTGACCATAAACAGGATGATGCCCACGGGCGGCGTCAGCAGGGCGATGCCGAGGCACAGGACGAAGACCGGCGCGAAATGCAGCGGGTCGATGCCGACCGCTTCGACGGCCGGGAACAGGACCGGCACGAAGATGAAGACCATGCCCAGCGTGTCCAGTCCGCAGCCGATGATGAGCAGGAACACGATGACCAGCAGCATCACCGTCTGGGGATCGGTCGAGATCGCGCCGATCAGGTCGACCAGCTGGTCCCCCATGCCGGTGTTGAGCACGACCCAGCTGAAAAAGGACGCCGGCGCCAGCAGGATCAGCAGGTTTCCCGCGCCCTGGCTTGTCTCCACGAAGAACTCCCAGGTGCTCTTCAGGGTCAGTTCCCGGTAGGACAGCGAAACCAGCAGGGCGTAGATGCAGGCGAGAACGCCGGTTTCCGTGACCGTCACGACGCCGAACAGGATCCCGCCGACCACGATCGCCGGCATAGCGAGCGCGGAGAGCCCCGAAACGGTGGCATCGAGGATTTCCCGGCCGGTCGACCGCCGCGGCGCCCGCGGATAATCCCGCGCGATGCTCAGCCACAGCGACAGGCCCATCAGGCCGACGCCCAGGAGCAGGCCGGGGAGGGCGCCGGCCAGGAACAGCGACCCGATCGGCACTTCGGCCATGACGCCGATCACGATCATGGCGATGCTGGGCGGGATGATGTGGCCGACCGTGGACGACGCGCCGGTAACCGCCGCCGCATAGGCCGCGGAATAGCCCTCTTTCTTCATGGCCGGGATGAGGACGCTGCCGATCGCGGACGTATCCGCGACGCAGGACCCGGAAACGCCGGCGAAAAACATGCTGCCGGTCACGTTGACCATGGAGAGGCTGCCCGGCACGCGGCCGATGAGGACGCGCGAGAAGTGGAGCAGCCGCGCGGTCAGCCCGCCGGACGTCATGATGGCGCCGGCCAGGAAGAACAGGGGAATGGCCATGAGGCCGTAATGCTCCAGCCCCACGACCATCTGCAGCGGCAGCATGACCAGCATGTCCAGCTGGCCGGTGACCGTCAGGTAGAAGGCCGCCGCCATGCCCATCGAGAAGGTCACGGGCACGCCGATCAGCATCAGGAACAGAAGGGACGAGAACAGGATGAAGATGTCCATCGGGCTCACCCGTCCCGATCCGGGAAATAATACTGCCCGATCTGGCGCACGAAGACCCGGAGGGCTTGCAGCACCATCACGCTGCCGAGCACCGGAACCACCATGAACAGGTAATCCCGGGTAAAGGGCAGGGTGTCGTAGATCGCCGAGGCCTGCAGCTCGACGACCTCGAAACTCTTGTAGATGACGATCACGAGAAACAGGGCGCAGGCTAGGCTGATTCCCGGCATGAGAAGCCGCTGGATGCCATGCGGCAGGTATCTTTCCGCCAGTTCCACGCGGACCTGGGTCTGGTCGCGGATGCCGGAGGCGCCGCCGAACCAGATCGCCCAGATGAACAGGAACATCGAAAGAGGCGTCGCCCAGACCAGGGGCGCGGCAAGGATGTAGCGAAAGAAGATTTGCAGGCAGAGAACGACGATCATGCCCAGAAACGCCACGACGCCGAGGTAATCGAACGCCCGGTCGAAGGCATGGATCAGCCGCTGCGCCCGATCGCGCGCGTCCGGCATCGTGGCCCGGTCCGCCATGGCGGGGCAGCCCTCCCGGTCCGCGGGAACCGGGAGGGACGCGCGGCCCTTACTTCCGGTATTCGGCCAGCTGCTTCTGGACCCGGTCCATGAAGCCCTTGTCCCAACTGGTCCCGTCAAGGCCCTTCCAGACCTTCCCGGCAACTTCGATGAAGGGCTTCTTGTCGACCTCAAGAACCGTCATGCCCTTTTCCTTTACGCCCTTGAAGGCCGCATCCATGGATTTCTTCAGTTCGGCGTCGCTGTAGGCGGCGGCTGCTTTCATGCCCTCGCTGACCGCCTTCTTCAGGCTGTCCGGCCACGATTGCCATTTCTTCTCGCCGACGAACGCCATCCAGGCGCCGAGGGCGTGATCCGTCTTCGAGAAGTATTTCTGGACCGAGTACAGCCCGCGCGGATAGACGACCTCGATGCCGTTATCCTGGCCTTCGACCAGCCCGGTTTTGGCGGCGGTGAAAAACTCCGAGAACGGCATCGGTGTCGGGACCGCGCCCAGCGCCTTGAAGAAGGCGACGAACGGCGGCGAGCCGGGAATCCGCATCTTCAGGCCCTTCATATCGGCCGGGCTCCGCACGGGCGTGTTGGCCGTGGTGATCGCCCGCGGCGAGCGCGCGCCCATATAGCCGACCCAACGGACCCCGCCGGCGCCGAGCTGCGCGACCATTTCCGCAAACAGCGGGCTGTCGAGAAACTTCAGGAATTCCTCCTGGTTCCGGAACGTGTAGGGCGCAGCGGTCGCGCCGAAGTTACGGCCCTCCTTGAAGTATGCCGGCTGGGCATTCGTGCCCTGGTACAGGTCCAGCGTGCCCAGCTTGAGCATCTGCATCATTTCTTTGCCGCTGCCGAGCTGCTGGCTGGGAAAGAGCTTGATGGTGTATTCGCCGCCGGTTTTCGCCTTGACGTGTTCGGCGAGTTTTTCGGCGGCCTTGTAGGCCAGCGACTTGTTGGAGACCAGAAGCCCCATGCGTAACGTCTTGGCGTCCGCTTCCAGCGGCAGGAATGCCGCGGCGGTAAAGGCGGCGGCCACGGCAGCCGGCAGCAATTTCTTCATGTCTTTCCTCCCTTTCGGCTTGAGATCGGGCGCTGGAAATCGCACCCTCGGGCAAGGCGGCGGCAACCGTATGGGGCCGAACGGGGGATGTCAAACCGGCGCCGGCGGCCGGCCGACCGGAGAGTCGTGGGGAAATGACCGATCCGCGCGAACGCCTCTTCCAGCGTTTCCGGGAGCTCGGTATCGAAGCCGAGACCGTACCCTATCCGGCGCACCGGACCGTCGAAGAAGGCAAGGCGCTGCGCGGCGACATGGCCGGAACCTTCACGAAGAACCTGCTGCTGAAGGACAAGAAGGGCCGGCTGTTCCTGATCGTCGCGCATGAGGACCAGGCCCTGGACCTGAAATCGCTGCACCGGCGCATCGGCGCGAGCGGGCGCCTGGGCTTCGCGCCGGCCGGGCTGGTCGAAACCGTGCTCGGCGTCGTCCCCGGCGCGCTGACGCCGCTGGCGGTGCTGAACGACAGCCGGGGCTTGGTGACTGTGGCGATCGAAGCCGGGCTCATGGGCTCCGGCCAGCTGAACTTTCATCCGCTGGTCAACACCGAAAGCACCGGCCTCGGGCCGGACGAGCTGCTGGCCTTCATCGCGTCGTGCGGGCGCGACGCCGTCGTTGCGGATCTCGGCGGCATGGGGGGTGGCATGGCGGGCGGCATGGCGGGGGCCGACGCACCGGAATGAGCGTCGGGGCGGCGGCGGTCATTCCTTCGCCGGCGGCGCGCCGCCGAGGAACGCATTGTCGCCGCTGTAGTCGCTGGGCGCCTCCTGCATCTCCAGATGCAGTTTCGTGCCCTCGTAGGGATGCGCCCGCGCCAGCTCCTCGTCGAAGTCGATGCCGAGCCCCGGCGCGGTCGGGGTCCGGATGTAGCCGTCTTCCCACTGGATTGTGTCGCCGATCAGCCGGCGGTGGAAGTCGCCGCCGGTCTGGACGGTCTCGACCGTCAGCAGGTTGGGGATGCAGGCGGCCAGCTGGATATTCGCCGCCCATTCGACCGGCCCGGCGTAGAGATGCGGCGCGACCTGGGCGTTGAACACCTCGGCGATCGCCGCGATCTTCTTGGTCTCGAGCAGGCCGCCGGAGCGGCCGAGCGCCGGCTGGACGATGCTGGCGCCGCCGGTCTTGAGGACCGCGGCGAACTCGGCCTTGGTCGACAGCCGTTCGCCGGTCGCCACGGGAATGCGCAGGGCCGCCGCGACCTTCGCGAACTCATCCGGGTTGTCGGGCGGCACCGGCTCCTCGAACCAGAGCGGGTCGAATTCCTCCAGCCGCCGGCCGAGGCGGATCGCGCCGGATGTGGTGAACTGGCCGTGGGTGCCGAACAGGATATCCGCCCGGCGCCCGACGGCGCCCCGCACGGCGCGGCAGAATTCGGCGGACAGTTCGATATCGCCCATCGCCGGCTGGTGGCCGCCGCGCAGGGTATAGGGGCCGGCCGGATCGAACTTCACGGCGGTAAAACCGAGCCGCACCATTTCCGCGGCGCATTCCGCCGCCATCGCCGGGCTGGTCCAGAACTCCGCAAGGTCGTGGCCCGGCAGGGGATAGAGATAAGTGTAGGAGCGGAGCCGCTCGTTCATCATGCCGCCGAGAAAGGCGTGGACCGGCCGGCCGTGCGCCTTGCCCAGGATGTCCCAGCACGCCATCTCGAGCCCCGAGAAGGCGCCCATCACCGTCGGGTCGGGGCGCTGGGTGAAGCCGGAGGAGTAGGCCCGGCGGAACATCAGCTCCGTGTTTTCTGGATTTTCTCCGGCCATGTGCCGCTCGAAGACGTCGCGCACCACGGCCTCCATGGCGTCCGGCCCGACCGCGGCGGCGTAGACTTCGCCGTAGCCCGCGATCCCGCAGGCCGTGGACACCTTCACGAAGAAGAAATACCGGCCGCCCCAGCCGGGCGGCGGGTTGCCGACGACCAGGATGTCGAGGTCCGCCAGTCTCATCGGACGTTCCCCTCGAACAGGATGACGTTACGCCGGGACCGGCCGGCGCGCGTGTCGCCGATGGCGTCGTTGATCCGCGCGAGCGGATACCTGCCGGTCACAAGCTCGTCCAGCTTCAGGCGGCCCTGCCGGTAGAGTTCGACGAGGGCGGGAATGTCCCGCGACAGCACCGTATCGCCCAGGCACGAGCCGCGGATGCCCTGGCCGTAGTAGGAGAAATCGGCGGGAGACCATTCGGCCTGGACGTCCGACGGCGGCATGCCGACCGCGATCAGCTGGCCCCGCGGCGCCAGGAAGCGCGGCGCGTTCCGGTAGGCGTCGCCGGCGCCGACCGCGACCAGCACGGTATCCGCGCCGCGCCCCCCTGTAAGTTTCCTGATCCGGGTATCGGTATCGTCGCCGGTTGCCAGGACGACATCGGTCGCGCCGAACTCGCGGGCGCCGTCGAGCTTTTCCGGGACCGTGTCGACGGCGATCACCCGCGCCGCGCCGGCGACCGCAGCGCCCTGGATGCAGTTCAGGCCCACGCCGCCGGCGCCGACCACCACAACATCGCTGCCCGGTTTCACGCCGGCGGTATTCGTAACGGCGCCGAAGCCGGTGATGACGCCGCAGGACAGCAGGCAGGCCGCGTCCATGCCGATGCCGGACGGGATGTTCTGGACCTGGCTGCGGTCGACGACAACGCACTCGGCGAAGGCGGCCGCCGAAATGCCCTGCTCAATGGGCGTGCCGTCCCGGTCCTTGAGCGGGCTGCCCTGCACCCGGTCATACGGTGTCTCGCAGGTCGCCGGGTGGCCGCCGGCGCAGGACGGACAGGTTCCGCAGGCGCGGATCGGCGTGACCAGCACCGGGTCGCCGGGCGAGAGGCCGGCAACGCCGTCGCCGGTTGCCGTCACATGGCCCGCCGCCTCATGCCCGTAGACCGCCGGCAGATAGCCGCCCCAGGCTCCGTCCATGGCGTGGAGATCCGAATGGCAGACGGCGCAGGCGGCAATGGCGACCTCGACCTCGCCCGGCCCCGGCGGCCGGAGTTCGATGTCCGCGATTTCCAGGGGCGCGCCGAATGACCGGCAGACTGCGGCTCGCATCGCGTTCCCTCCGCTTGCTTTGCGGCACGCCGTATCTCATTTTCGGCGGCTGTGCCATATACGTCGTGCCTTCGGGCCGAAGTTCCCGACGCTCCCTCCGTGCTGCGCGGACTCGATCCATGACTCTCGTTCTGCACCATGCCTGGGACGCCGTCTGTCCGATCAAGGTCCGCATGGGCCTGGCGGAGAAAGGACTGGCCTGGGAATCGGTGCCCTATTCGATCGCGGCGTTCGAGCATCTCGGGCCCGACTATCTGGCGCTCAACCCGAACGGAACGGTCCCGACGCTGGTCGACGGCGAGAGGATCGTGTTCGAATCGTCGGTCATCAACGAATATCTCGACGACATCGGCCCCGGCCCGCCGCTCAAACCGGCCGATCCCGGCGCACGGGCGGAGATGCGGATGTGGGTGAAGTTCCAGGACGATGTGCTGCATCCGGCGACCCGGCCGCACACTTTCAGCCTGATCCTGCTGCATCCCGAAAGCCCGATGGCGCGCCTGTCCGACGCGGAGATGGAAGCCCGTCTGGCGAGGCACCCCGACCCGAACCGGCTCGCCATGTTCCGGCAGATGGGCCGGACTCCGGCGCCGCCGGCCGCGCTGGAACAGGCCGAAACGGCGCTCGGCCGGGCGCTCGACCGGTTGGAGCGCGGCCTGGCGGACGGCCGGCCCTGGCTCGCCGGCGACGCCTTCTCGCTCGCCGATGTCGCGATGACGGGCGTGATCGACCGGCTGCAATATTGCGGCCTCCGCCGCCTGTGGGAGGTGCGGCAGGGCACCGGGGCCTGGGTCGAACGGCTGCAAGCACGTCCGGCCTACAGCGAAGCTGGCCCGGCGCCGGAGCAGCGCATGCCGGGACCGCTGACGGCCTGATTCCGGTCCTGCGGGCTATTGGTGGGAAAGACCGCCGTCGACCGTGAAGGACTGGCCGGTCACGAAGTCGCTGGCCGGCGACAACAGATAGAGCAGCAGCCCGGCAATATCCTGCGGCACGCCGGAGCGGGGGACGATCTGCCGGGAGACCACCGCGGCGATGTTCTCCTCGGTTTGGCCGGGATTGTCGACCTCGGTCAGGATCTGCCCCGGGCTGATCGCGTTGACGGTAATGCCGGTGCCGCCGAGTTCGCGCGCCATCGAACGGGTCATGCCGGCCAGCGCCGCCTTCGAGGCGACATAGTGAAGGTAGTTCGGCAGGCCGAGATGCCAGGCGGCCGACGAGATGGTGACGATGCGGCCCCAGCCGGTCGCGCGCATCGTCGGCAGGACCGCCTTGGCGGCGTTGAAGGCGCCGCCGGCATTGACTCGCATCACCCGGTCCCATTCCTCGGCCGGGATTTCCCAGAAGGGGCGGCGGGCGAGCGCCGCGTTGAGGCCGGCATTGGCGATCAGGCCGTCGATCCGGCCGAAAATCTCGACCGCGCGGTCGGCCATCTCCTGCGTGGCGTCCGGATCGGTCACGTCGGTCGCGACGGCAAGGTGCGGCCCGCCGTTTTCGGCGATTTCCCCGGCGACGCGCCGGCCCGCCTCCCCGTCGATATCCGCGACGACGATCTTCGCGCCGCCGCGGCTCAGCAGATGGGCGTAGGCGCGGCCCAGTCCTTGCCCGGCGCCGGTGATGACGACGACGCGCCCGGCGACACCGATCTCCGGCGGGTCGCCGACCGGTTCGCCGAACGGGCGCTCCGCCATCAGGCGCCGTTCAGATGCTGCCGCAGGAAGGCGAGGGAGCGTCCGTTGGCCAGCGCGGCGGCATCCGCGCGATAGTTGTGCCCGCCTTCCAGGGCGAAGGCATGGCCGGCCCCTTCGTATTCATGCAGGGTTACGGCGTCGAGCGGGTCCAGCGTATCGACGATCGCATCGTGCGCCTCCTGCGAACAGAGTTCGTCGGCCCCGGCGATATGGAGCATCAGCGGTCCGGCGATGGCGTCCGCTTCGTCGAGATAGCGGTCGATATTGACGCCGTAGTAGCCGACCGAGCAGTCGGCGTCGCTGCGTGCAGCGGTCAGGAAGGCGAGCCGCCCGCCGAGGCAGTAGCCCAGGGTCCCGGCCCGCCCGCTACACTCGGGACGGGCGCGCAGCCAGGCAAGCGTCGCCTTCAGATCGGCGGTCGCCGCCCCGTCGTCGAAGCCGGCGTTGAGTTCCAGTGCGCGCTGCTGCTCCGCCGGGTCCGGCTTCGACGGGTCCTGGATCAACTGGACGCCGGGCTCCTGGCGCCAGAACAGGTCCGGGCAGGCGACGAGATAGCCGTGGCCGGCAAAATCGTCCGCCAGGCGTCGCATCACGGCGTTGACGCCGCAGATATACTGCATGAGCACCAGGCCGGGAGCGGGGCCCTGCGCCGGGCGGGCGAGCCAGGCGTCGAATTTGCCGTCCGGCCCTTCTATCGCTACGGTTTCGCCCGATACAGTTGCGGCAGCCATACCGTTTCCCCGAGTTTTCCGACGGTCCTTTGCGAACATATGCCGATGCAGATAATCCGCCAAGAAAGGAAACGCACGCGCGTGGCGGTCCACCGAAGGCCGGTGCGCCGAAAGCCGCTGTACCGGGCCGGAGCCGTCGGGCCGTGACCCGCGGCGGCCCGGGCGGAGAGACAATCCGCGGCCTGCCGTTCCGGCTGGAGCACAGCCCGTTCTACCTGATGGCGCGGGTCATTTCGAAGGCGACGCGGGGCATCGACGCTGCGCTCGGCGCCACCCGATTCTCCCAGACCCAGTGGCGGGTCCTGATTACGCTTTCGGAACGGGGCGCGCTCTCCATCGGCGACCTTGCGACGGCGACCTTCGTGGAGAGTTCGGCCGTCGGGCGGGCGGTCGGACGCATGGAGCGGGACGGTCTGGTCCGGCGCGAAAGCGATCCCGAAGACCGGCGCATCACGCGGGTCAGCCTATCGCCGGAAGGGCGGCTCAGGATGGAGGAACTCAAATCCGTCGTCGTCGCCGAGATCGATCGTCTGCTCGACGGCTTCAGCACCGAAGACGTGCGGACCCTCAACGCCTGGCTCGCCCGCATCTCGAACAACGCCGACGAAACCGACTGCCGCAGGGGCGCCGACGGCGGCAAGTGAGCGATTGTCCGTCTATTGCGTCGTGCAGGCCGCCGTCGCGGACCGGACCCGCTGCCGTTTCCCTGTCGAAGGCGGGCGGCGTTTCACGGCAACCAACGGTCGACATCGGCAAGCGCGCGCCGGGCCATCGCCTGCTTGCGCATCCGGCCCTTCAGCTTTCTGCCACCGGTTTCGAGCGCCGGCATCAGGCCGAAGTTGACATTCATCGGCTGGAAGCTGTCGGCCGCGGCGCCGCCGGTGATGTGATGCAGCAGGGCGCCCATCGCCGTGGTCGGCGGCGGCGGCGCGAAGGCGGCGCCCAGTCGCTCGGCCGCCGCCATCCGGCCGGCCAGCAGGCCGATCGCCGCGCTTTCGACATACCCTTCGACGCCGGTGATCTGGCCGGCGAAGCGCAGCCGGGGATCGGCCTTCAGGCGCAGTTGCGCATCCAGCAGTCTGGGGCTGTTCAGGAAGGTGTTGCGGTGAATGCCGCCGAGCCGGGCGAAGCGCGCCTTCTCCAGCCCCGGAATCGTCCGGAATATTTCCGTCTGGGCGCCGTGTTTCAGCTTCGTCTGGAAGCCGACCATGTTGAACAGGGTGCCCAGCGCATTGTCCTGGCGCAACTGGACCACGGCGTGGGCGCGCCGCCCGGTGCGCGGGTCGGTCAGGCCGACCGGTTTCATCGGGCCGAAGCGCAGGGTCTCCCGGCCGCGCTCGGCCATGACCTCGATCGGCAGGCAGCCCTCGAAATAGGGCGTGTCCTTCTCCCAGTCCTTGAACGCCGCCTTTTCGCCGGCGATCAGGGCGTCGATGAAGCCGTTATACTGCGCTTCGTCCAGCGGACAGTTGATATAGGCGCGGGTGTCTCCGCTCGGACCCGGCTTGTCGTAGCGCGACTGGCGCCAGGCGACGGTCTCGTCGATCGACTCCGCGTGGACAATCGGTGCGATGGCGTCGAAGAAGGCGAGCGATTCCTCGCCGGTCAAATCCAGGATCGCCTGCGCGAGCGCCGGCGAGGTCAACGGGCCGGTCGCGACGACGACCTTGTCCCAGGCGGGCGGCGGCAGGTTCGCGACCTCCTCGCGCCGGATTTCGACCAGCGGGTGCGCTGCGAGCCTGTCCTGGACCGCTGCCGCAAATCCGTTTCGGTCGACCGCGAGCGCGCCGCCCGCAGGTACCTTGTGGGCATCCGCCGCGGCGAGGATCAGCGAGCCGCAGCGGCGCATCTCCTCGTGCAAGACGCCGACTGCGTTGGCCTCGGCATCGTCGGACCGGAAGGAATTGGAGCAGACCAGTTCGGCAAGCGTGTCCGTCTCGTGGGCATCCGTACCGCGTACGGGCCGCATCTCGTGCAGGATTGCCGGTGCACCGGCCCGCGCCGCCTGCCACGCCGCTTCGCAACCTGCCAGCCCGCCGCCGACGATATGGATGGGGGGAGGAGTGGACGAACGGTTCATGGCGGAGCGTCGTCGGGGCGCCGGCCCGGGCTCACCCTGGAGCGAAGGAATGCCCCCGGGTGGATGCAGCCGTCGCCATGCGCCCTACAGACCGTAGCTGCCTCTGCTTCGGCCGGTCACGGCGCGTCGCCGGACGATCATGTCGATCATGCTGCGGAAGATGCCGGGTTCGTCGCCTTCCACTTTCGTGGTGCGCGAGACCCGGTCCACTTTGCGGGCGTCGTTCAACCCATAGGTGCGAATGCGCTTGACTACCAGCTTGTCGTCGAATTGCAGCTCGATAACCTGCTGGGTTTTGACCTTCGGAGCCAGGAAAGCGACCGTTTCTTCCCGCTTGCTGATGTAATACCAGGTCTTGTTGTCGAAGGCCGACACGGTGGACGGCGGCCCCAGGGCGCGCCGTACCTCCGTCGCGGACGTGACCCCCTGGCGGATGCGGACGATATCTTCCTGCTCGGCGGCGTTGCCGCGAATGTCGACGCGCGGCGAGCAGGCCGCAAGCGCAGTCATCGCGCAGAGCCCGGCTGCCAGTAGCCACCGCGTCGCCGTTCCGCGTTTCCGTCTGCTGCGCATTTCTGCCATTCTGCCCATCCGTTCGTTCCCGGTCGGGACCGGCCGCTGCGATCGCGTGACCGGTTCGCCCAAATCGCTTGCCGGGCGCGTCCGGAAAAATACCTGTCAATATCGCCCGATTCGATCCAAATCGATATGCCGCGCCGTCCGGGGAAGTCAATCGAATCCGCCGCCGCACCGGCGGTCGCCGACACGCGGGGCGGGCCTGAACCGTCGCCGTATCCGGGGCTGCGCTGCAACATGAAACCATGACCCTGCTCGATCGCTTTTCGACGATATTCGACAAGGACCGGCGGCGGAACCGGGCGTCGGCCGGGGCGCTCTATGCCTGTATCGTCGCGGCGGCCCGCCACGAACATTTCTATCGGGTGCGCGGCGTGCCGGACACCCTGGACGGCCGGTTCGAACTTCTCGCGCTGCACATCGTGCTGGTCTGCCGCCGCCTCGCCGCCGAAGGCCCGGCCGGCGCCGCGACCGGACAGCATCTTTTCGACACTATGATCGAAGACCTGGACGTGAATCTGCGGGAGCTCGGCGTGAACGATCCGTCGCTCGGCCGGCGGGTCAAGGAGATGGCGCGCGCCTTCTACGGGCGGTGCGGCGCTTATGCCGCGGCGCTGGACGGCCGGGACCGCGCGGCCCTGGAAGGGGCCGTGGCCCGGAACCTTTACGGCACGCTCGATCCCGCGCCGGCGAATATCGCATGGGCGGCCGACTATATCGAAGCGGCGGCGGGGATGCTCGACCGGCTGTCCCTGCCCGCCGTCGCGGCGGCGGATTTCCGCTTCCCGGAGCCGGGATCGTGACCCGGGCGTTGCACTGGGCAGACGCCGGGATAGACGTCGCGACGCTCCCTGCCGGCGGGGCGACGGTGCGTCTCTCGGCCGGTGCCGAAGACCGGCGCGCCATTGCCGGCCGTCTGCAGCTGCCATCGGTCGAGGCTTGTGCGGCGACTTTTGCGCTGCGGGCGGAACCCGGCCGCGGCGTCCTTGTCGACGGCCGGCTCCGCGCCCGGCTGATCCGCCGCTGCGTGGTGAGCGGAGATACGATGGAAGAGATCGTCGACCGGGCGTTCGAGACCGCGATCGTAAAGGAGGAGCCGGCGGCCGCGGGGGACGACACCGCGGAAGAGACGGATTACGAAGTCGCTCCGGATGGCCGGGTCGACCTTGCCGAACTGGCCGTTCAGTTTCTGGCCGTCTCCATGGCGGCGTATCCGCGGGGACCCGGCGCCGACGGCGTGCTTGCCGCATTCGAGGCACAAGGGGAGGCTGCCGGCGGCGGGAGGGGGAAACCGTTTGCCGGCCTGGGCGCCCGGTTGGGTATGCCGGCGGCGGAGCCGGACGGTGCAGGAGGCGAGGACACCGACGGTTGAACCGCCGCCGGTCTTCGGCGCAGGCCGTTCGTGCGACCGTTGGCCCTTGCCGCCTCCGTGCAGAGAATTTAAGTATCGCCTTCGACAGACACCGCCCCGGCACTTGCCGGGGCGTCTTTCGTGAGCCGGGTCATGGCAGTACCGAAATCGAAAATCTCGAAATCGCGCCGCAACATGCGGCGCGCGCACGACAGCCTCACGGCGGCCAATGTTGCCGAGTGTCCGAACTGCGGCGAGTTAAAGCGGCCGCATCATGTCTGCGGCGCTTGCGGCTATTATGGGGACCGGGAAGTCGTCGACGCGACAGAAGCCTAGGACATTCCAGGCGCGCCTGTGCTAACAGACAGCGACCGGGCAGGCGCCGGCCTTCGGGGCGCCGCTTTCGGGCCGGAGTCGATACGGGCGGGACATTGAGCGGTCGGATCACCATCGCGCTGGACGCCATGGGCGGCGACAACGCTCCGCGGAGCGTGTTGCGCGGCGCGACCATCGCCAAGCGCCGCCACCCTGACCTGGAGTTCCTGATTTTCGGGGACGAGGAAAAACTGGCGCCGATGATGAAGCGGTTGATCCGCCTGCGCCGCTCGTCGACGATCATTCACGCGCCCGGCGTCGTCTCGGCGGACGAAAAGGCCGCGACGGCGCTGCGCAGCGGCCGGAATTCCAGCATGCGCAAGGCGATCGATGCGGTTCGCGACGGCGAGGCCGCCGGTGTCGTCTCGGCCGGCAACACCGGTGCGCTCATGGCGATGGCGAAGGTGGTGCTGAAGACCGTGCCGGGAATCGACCGGCCGGCCATGGCCTCCTTCTTCCCGACGCTCCGGGGCGAGACCGCCATGCTCGACCTGGGCGCCAACATCGAATGTTCCGCCGATAACCTGGTCCAGTTCGCTACAATGGGCGAAACCTTCGCGCGCACCGTCCTCGGTTCGCTGCGCCCGACGGTGGGGCTGCTCAATGTCGGTTCGGAAGAGGTGAAGGGACACGAGGAATTACGCGAGGCCCATGCCATCCTGAAGGAGAGCGGCCTCGCCTACAGCGGCTTCGTGGAAGGCGACGACATCGCCGCCGGAACGGTCGATGTGGTGGTTGCCGACGGATTTACCGGCAACGTGGCGCTGAAATCCGCCGAGGGAACGGCCAAGCTGGTCAACGAATTCGTCCGCCGGACGTTCAAGAGTTCGCTGCTCGCCGCAGTCGGATACCTGTTCGCCCGACGCGCCCTGATCAAGCTGCGCGCCCGGGTCGATCCGCGGCGGTACAACGGTGCGACCTTCCTCGGCCTCAACGGCATCGTGGTGAAATGCCACGGCGGATCGGACGCGCTGGGATTCGCGACCGGGGTCGGCGTGGCCCGGGACATGATTCGCAACGGTTTCATCGAGAAAATGGTCCGGGAATTCCATGCGCTGCCCGCCGGTGAAGAAGGCGAACGTCCGAGACCCGCCCAAGGCCCCGCGATCGGCCTCAGCGCCCAGCCGGTGTCGTCGTCGTGAGCGGCGGGATCGACGCCGTCGTCACCGGGGTCGGCGCCTATCTGCCGGCGAACGCCGTCAGCAACGCAGACCTCGAAATGCGGGTCGAAACGTCGGATGCGTGGATACAAGCGCGCACCGGCATCCGGCAGCGTCACGTCGCGGCGGAAGGCGAACTGACCTCCGACCTTGCCCTGGCGGCGGCCCGGTCGGCGCTGACCGATGCCGGCGTGGACGGCGCCGAACTGGATCTGATCGTCCTGGCAACGACGACACCGGATTCGACCTTCCCGGCGACCGCCACCAAGGTGCAGGCGGCGCTGGGCATGACGAACGGCGCGGCGTTCGATGTCCAGGCGGTCTGCGCCGGATTCATCTACGCCGTCAGCGTCGCGGCGAATGCGGTGGGGGCGGGCCAATGCGCGAAGGCTCTGGTGATCGGCGCCGAGACCTTCACGCGCCTGCTCGACTGGAACGACCGCTCGACCTGCGTGCTGTTCGGCGACGGCGCCGGCGCCATCGTGCTGGAGGGACGGGCGTCCAACGGCGCCGACCGGACCGGCGTGCTGTCGAGCCATCTGCATTCCGACGGCCGCTATTACGACCTGCTCTATGTCGATGGCGGGCCGTCTTCAACCGGCACCACCGGCCATGTCCGCATGCAGGGGCCGGAAGTCTTCAAGCATGCCGTGAACAAGCTGGCCGACGCGGTGCGCGAGGCTCTGGTCGCCAACGATCTCGACGCCGGCGACGTCGACTGGTTCGTGCCGCACCAAGCCAACAAGCGGATCATCGACGGCACGGCGAGAAAGCTCGGCATCGAGCCCGAAAGGGTGATTCTGACAGTCGACCGGCACGCCAATACCTCCGCCGCCTCGATACCGCTTGCGCTCCACCAGGGCGTCGCGGACGGCCGGATCAAGAAGGGCGACCTGGTGGTGCTGGAAGCCATCGGCGGCGGCCTCTCCTGGGGCGCCAGCGTCATCCGTTGGTAGGCGCCGGCGCCGGTCCGATCGAGCCGCCGCCCGGCGGCCGGACTTGCCCGTGACCGGGACCGCGCCGCCCGCAACCTTTTGCGATCCGCTGCCCGAAGCGGCCGATGTGGCGGTTATCGGCGCCGGAATTGCCGGCACCGCCACGGCCTGGTTCCTGGCGCGCGCCGGTGTGTCCGTCCTGCTCTGCGAGAAGGGGCGGGTTGCGGCGGAGCAATCCAGCCGGAACTGGGGCTGGGTGCGGCAACAGGGCCGCGATGCGGCCGAACTCCCGATCATGATGGAATCCAACCGCATCTGGCGCGGCCTTGCGGCGGAGACCGGCGAACCCGGTCTCGCATTCACGCCTGCAGGCTGCGTTTACGTCGCCGCGGACCGGCAAAGGCTCGCCGTCTTCGAGCACTGGTGCGAGATCGCCCGCCGGCACCAGCTCGATACCCGGATGCTGACCCGGAAACAGGTCGGCGAACTGCTGCCCGGCGTCGCCGGCGACCGGTATGGCGGGATGGCGACGCCGAGCGACGGCCGGAGCGAACCCCGGTTGGCGGTCCCGGCGCTCGCCCGGGCCGCGCAGCGCCTCGGCGTTACCGTCGCCGAGAATTGCGCGGTGCGAGCGCTCGACCTCGAAGGCGGCCGCCTCGCCGGCATCGTCACCGAACGCGGGCGCGTCCGGTGCGGCAGCGCCATCCTGGCGGGCGGCGCGTGGTCGGGCCTTTTTGCCGGTAATGCGGGTATTGCCATTCCCCAGTTGCTCGTTCGGGCGACTGCCGTGCGCACCGGGCCCGCGCCGGCGGCGATCGGCCCCAATGTTTCGCTGACGGGCATCGCGCTGCGCCGGCGCGACGATGGCGGCTATACGGTCGGAACGGGCTTCGCCGACCACTTCGTCGGGCCGCCGTCCTTCCGCCATCTTGGGCGTTTCCGCCGGCTGGTCAGGCAATCGGCGCGGGAGCTTCGGCTGTTGCCTGCGGCGCCCCGCGGCTATCCCGGCGCCTGGGCGACGGCGCAGCGCTGGAACGCGGACGAGGAGACGCCCTTCGAACGGGTCCGCGTACTCGATCCGGCGCCGGCGCGCGCCGCCGTCCGGCGCATCCGCGAGCGGCTTCCCCGGCAGGTTCCGGCGCTGGGGAAAATCGGATTTTCGGGGGCCTGGGCCGGGATGATCGACGTGACCCCGGATGCGGTGCCGATTCTCGGCGAAGCCGATGCGATCCCCGGCCTGCTGGTCGCGACGGGGTTCAGCGGGCACGGCTTCGGCATCGGGCCGGCGGTCGGCCGGATCGCGGCGGACCTGGTGCGCGGCCGCCCGCCCGGCCACGATCTCGACCGGTTTCGCCTCCAGCGGTTTTTCGACGGAAGCGCCATTGTGCCGGGGCCGTACTGAAGGCGCGCCGGGTCTTTTGCGCAGAAAATCCGCCGGCAAATTGGGGCTATAGCCGCGTCCCGGCCGGTTCGCACGGCCGTCGCCGGGACCGACGAAACGGGAAACGGCGATTTTCTTGACGCTTTCGGGAGTTGGCGGCTACATCTATGCGCTGTTGGGGAGGCGGCGATGGTTGCAAAGACAATAACGAGGGCCGACCTCGGAGACGCGGTCTACGAGGAAATCGGGCTGTCACGCAACGATTCGGCAAAACTGGTCGAATCGGTGCTGACCGAAATATGCGATGCCCTGGTCGGCGGCGAGAATGTGAAGGTCTCTTCGTTCGGCAGTTTCATGTTGCGCAACAAGGGCGAGCGGACCGGCCGCAATCCGAAAACCGGCGAGGAAGTGCCGATTTCTCCGCGGCGCGTTCTGGTCTTCCGGCCGTCGAACATTTTGAAGGAACGCCTGAACCGGACGGACGGCGGCTGAGGCCGCAGTTCGACCGGCGCCCGGGCACCGCTGACAGGATACGGCAACCATGGCGTCCGCGCACGACGACCCCCCGGACGGCGGTCCCCGGCATGAGGATCGCGCGTCGAGCCGCCGTACCAAATCGGCGGAGGCTTTCCGTACCATCAGCGAAGTCTCCGACGAAGTCGGAGTGCCGCAGCATGTCCTGCGGTTCTGGGAGACCAAGTTCAGCCAGATCAAACCGCTGAAACGGGGCGGCGGCCGGCGCTACTACCGGCCCGAAGATATCGACCTGATCCATCGGATCAGGGCCTGGCTCTACGACGACGGATATACCATCAAGGGCGTCCAGAAGCTGTTGCGCGAAGGCGGGGCGGCGGCCCCGGGCGGCGCCCGCCGCACCGCCGCGGCCGGCGAACGGGCGCAGGCCGGCGAGAGCGGCCGAAGCCCCCCCGGGGCGGCGG
>JAJEGH010000028.1 GCA_022819985.1 Alphaproteobacteria bacterium
CTGCGCCTTGCCGAGCGGCTGGCGCTGGTCGAACGGCAGATCGCCGAGGTCGAGGCCGAGCGCGACGCGGTCGTGCGCCGGGGCGCCGCCCTGTCGTCAGCGGCTGCGTCCGGGAACGATACCGCGCAGGCGGCATTGCGGATCGCGGCGCTGACCCGGCTCAAGGGGATCGGCCCGAACGACGCCACCCTGCTGACCCATGAGGTCTTCTACCGGAACTTCCGCAACCGCCGCGAAGTGGCGGGCTGGGCCGGGATTGCGCCGGCCCCGTGGGCGAGCGGGGATGTCCAGCGCGACCAGGGGATCGGCCGGGACGGGCCGGGCTGGGTCCGGGCCCAGCTCATCCAGATGGCGTGGCGCTGGTTGCGTCATCAGCCCGACAGCGCGCTCAGCCGATGGTTCGAAAGACGCACCGCCGGCGCCGGCGGGCGGGCGCGCCGGGTGATGATCGTGGCGCTCGCCCGCAAGCTGCTCATCGCCCTCTGGCGCTTCTGGGAGACCGGCCTCGTGCCGACCGGCGCCAGGCTCGCCTGAGACCGGAACCGCGGCCTTCCAGCTCCGGCCGGACGCGGCCGGGCTGGGCCGGGCGGTGTGTGAGCGGCACTCATCCTGGGCTGAAAGACGCCGATACTCAGAGGGCTCCCACCGCTCGGAACGTTGCGCCCGCAGCACGCGGGATCGGGGCACGGAACCGGCTGCGCCGGAAACCGGCCGGATAAAAGGTGGGTCCGCGCAACCGGCGCGAGACCGAAGCGCAAAAACGTTCCGGCCCGGCAAGCAAGACGATCCCTGCCGAACACGGAGAACCAACATGAACTAGGGCACACCAAATCCCGACTTGACTGCAAATGCCTCATAAAAGGATGAGGAGGAGGGGAATGTTGAGGCGTTTGGACCCCCCAACCTCCTCATCCCGAGTAGGCGCGTCAGCGCCGTATCGAGGGGCCGTATCGAGGGGCCGTATCGAGAGCCTGCCCCGAGCCTGTCGAAGGAGACGCCACGCTGCCGCGGCTCCGTCAAAAACGGATGCGTTCTAGTGTTGACAGGGGCCGGCCCTACTCCAATTCTCGGGGACTGAAAAGGGGAGTGGCCGGCCGTGTCTCCGGAACTCATCGGATATGTCAATCTTGCCGGGATCGTGGCCGTGGTGGCGTTCCTGTGGCGTGTCGACGCCCGCTGGCAGGATCGGTTCGACGCGCTGAACCGGAGACTCGGTCAGCTCGGCGAACGCGTTGCCCGAATCGAGGGCATCCTGACGGGAAATCCGGCTCCGCCTACGGAGCCGGCGGAGTAACGCAACGGGAGAAGCGCCCGCCTTCGCGCCGGCGACCTTGCGGCTTGCGCCTGACGCCGAAGCCGCGGCGGCCTGCTGCCTCTGCACGGCGCACCAAGACCCGAATGTCAAACCGGGACAGCGCCGCCCCAAACTATCCTAGACAGTGCCGATGGCCTCGGCTTAAGTGCGCGCGCTGACCCGGCGGGCCGGACAACGCTGCGGCAGCCGTAACGGGAGGCGCTCGGTGGAACTGATCCAGGTCCTGGTCGCCGGAATCGCGCAAGGCTGTGTCTACGGCCTGATCGCGCTCGGCTTCGTGCTGATCTACAAGGCGACCGAGCAGGTCAATTTCGCCCAGGGCGACATCATGATGCTCGGCATGTTCGCGGCCTTCACGCTGATCGCGATCGCCGGCTTGCCCTGGTGGCTCGGCGCGCTCGCCGGCATCGCGATAACGGGCGTCTTCGGCTTCTGCCTCGATGCGTTCGTCCTGCGCCGGATCATCGGCCAGCCGCAGTTTGCCGTGATTATCCTGACGATCGCCGTGGGGTTCGTTTTCCGCTCGGCCGCCGGCGGCGTGTGGGGCGCCGACCCGGTCTCCTTCGATACGCCCTATGGCGGCCTGGTCGTCACGCTGGACGAGAACGAGACCGGACGGACGGTCATCGACGCGGCCGACCTGACGATCATCCTGGGCACGCTCGTCCTGGTCGGCGCGCTCTATGCCTTTTTCCGCTTCACCCGGATCGGCGTCGCCATGCAGGCGTCGTCGCAGAACCAGCTTGCCGCCTACTATATGGGCATACCGGTCAAGTATGTGATCTCGCTGATCTGGGGCATCAGCGCGGCGGTCTCGTGCATCGCCGGCATCCTGCTGGCGCCGAAAATCGCGACCTTCGATCCCGATGTCGGCTTCCTCGCGATCACGGCCTTCGCGGCGGCGGTGATCGGCGGCTTCGGCAGCCTGCCCGGCGCCGTTCTGGGCGGCCTCATCATCGGCATTACGGAGCAGCTGGCCCAGGCCTACCTGCCCGGCGAGTATGCCCGCAGCATCGCGCCGATTTCCGGCTTCGTCATCCTGCTGGCCGTGCTGCTGATCCGGCCCGACGGCCTGTTCGCGCAAATCCAGCGCAAGAAGGTGTAGCCGGCCCATGCGCTTCGTCTTCAAAACCGGCTACGACCAGGACATCCGCTTCTTCAAGCATACGGGCTACTGGCAGTCCTACGGCTTCCTGTTCCTCACCGCCGTCACCGCCCCGCTCTATCTGGGCAATTTCGAAATCTCCGAGCTGACCCAGGCGATCAGTTTCGCCATCGCCGGCCTCGGCCTGATGCTGCTGGTCGGCTTCACCGGGCAGGTCAGCCTCGGCCATGCCGCCTTTTTCGGCATCGGCGCCTACGCCCAGGCCTGGCTGCTCGCCAGTTTCGATATCTCCTTCCTCGTCGCCATGCCGATCGCCGCGGTCTTTACCGGCATTATCGGCTTTCTGCTCGCCATCCCGCTGTTGCGCATGACCGGCATCTATCTCGCCATCGGCACGCTGGCGCTGTCCATCGTGCTCGAGCAGATCCTCAAGAGCTGGAAGTCCGTCACCGGCGGCTTCGACGGCATGGCGGTGGAGCCGGCGTCCCTGCTCGGCTACCAGTTCAACCCGGACAGCTGGGATTTCTACTATGTCGCGCTGGCGATCCTGATCCTGGTGCTGGCGCTGTGCGCCAACCTGCTGCGCAGCCCGACCGGCCGGGCCATGGTCGCGGTGCGCGATTCCGAAGTCTCGGCGCGCAGCATGGGCGTCAACATCGCCCGGACCAAGATCACCGCCTTCGGCATCAGCACGGCGATCACCGGCCTCGGCGGCGCCCTGTTCGCCCACAAGCTGCAATATCTGGCACCCGACGGCTTCAACCTGATCATTTCGATCACCTTCCTGCTGATGATCGTCGTCGGCGGACTGGGCTCGCTGCAGGGCGCCATCCTCGGCGCGCTGGTCGTGATCCTGCTGCCCCAGGCGATCACGATCATGAAGGACTACCTGCCGCCGTCGATCGGCCACCAGCCCGGCCTGGAGCCGGGCATTTTCGGCCTGCTCCTGGTCGCCTTCATCCTGTTCGAACCGATGGGCATCTACGGCCGCTGGCGCAAGATCAAGCTGTTCTTCGATATCTTCCCGGTCTACCGCAAGGCGACCTTCCGGCGGCAGAAGGCCTACCTGAAGACGGAGCGGATGCGGTGAGCGCGGTTCTGTCGGCCGACGACCTGACGATCCGCTTCGGCGGGCTGACCGCGGTCGACAGCGTCTCGTTCGAGGTGCGGGAGCGCGAGGTCTACACCATCGTCGGCCCGAACGGCGCGGGCAAGACGACGATCTTCAACCTGATAAGCCGGATCTACGACCCGACGGAGGGCCGTATCCGCTTCGGCGGCGCGGACATCACCGAAACGCCGGCGCACCGGATCGCCGGGCTCGGCATCGCCCGCACCTTCCAGAATATCGAACTGTTCGAGCACGCCACCGTGCTGCACAACCTGCTGGTCGGGCGCCATTGCAAGAGCCGGACCAACGTGTTCGAGGAACTGGCCTTCCTGCCGAAGGTGCGCCGGGCCGAATACGCCCATCGCGAGAAGGTCGAGGAGGTGATCGACTTCCTCGATCTCCAGCCCTACCGCGAGCAGTATATCGCCAACCTGCCCTACGGCGTGCGCAAGGTCGTCGAGCTGGCGCGCGCCCTGTGCACCGAGCCGAAGCTGCTGCTGCTCGACGAGCCGGCCTCCGGCCTCAGCGTCGAGGAGACGGAAAACGTCGCCTTCTGGATCGATGACATCAAGAACGATTTGGGGATCGCGATCCTCATGGTCGAACACGACATGTCGCTGGTGACGGAAGTGTCCGACCGGGTGATGGCGATGAACGACGGCAAGACGATCGCCGAGGGCACGTCGGACGAGGTGCAGAACCATCCCGACGTGCTGCGCGCCTATCTGGGAGCGTGAGCCGATGGCCGAATCCCTGCCCGACACCCTGCCCGTTTCCCCGGCCGATCCCGTGTTGAGCGTCCGCAATATCGAGACCTACTACGGACCGATCATGGCGATCCGCGGCGTCAGCCTCGACGTGCCGAAGGGCGGGATCGTGACCGTGCTGGGCGCCAACGGCGCCGGCAAGACGACCATCCTCAAGACGATCAGCGGCGTCATGGACCCGCAAAAGGGCAGCGTGCGTTTCGAGGGCGCCGAAATCCAGGGCCGGGACCCGGACTGGGTGGCGCGCCGCGGCATCGCCCATGTGCCGGAAGGCCGGGAGGTCTTCCCCTTCCTCACGGTGCGCGAGAACCTGCTGATGGGCGCCTTCGCCCGCTCCGACCGCGGGGCGGTCGCCGGCGACCTGGAGATGGTCTACGGCTACTTCCCCATCCTGCAGGAACGTTCGGAACAGCAGGCCGGCTATCTCTCCGGCGGCCAGCAGCAGATGCTCGTCATCGGCCGCGCCCTGATGGCCCGGCCACGGCTGATGCTGCTCGACGAGCCGTCGCTCGGCCTGTCGCCGATCCTGGTCAAGGAAATCTTCGGCATCGTCCGGCGGCTGAACGAGGAACAGGGCGTGACGATGCTGCTGGTCGAGCAGAACGCCAACATGGCCCTGCAGGCGGCCGACTACGGCTATGTCCTCGAACTCGGGCGCATCGTCATGGACGACGAATGCAGCCGCCTGCTGGAAAGCGACGATATCAAAGAGTTCTATCTCGGCGTCAAGAAAGACGCGGTGCGCGGCAAGAAACGCTGGCGCCGCAAGAAAACCTGGCGCTGACCCGGCGCAGCGGACGAGGACGATATGGACGGCCCGACCGGCACGACGACACCCGAGAGCATCCTCTTCGACGGCTGCGATACGCTGCCGAAGCTGTTCCGCAAGCGCTGTACCGAAGAGGCCGGCAAGGTCGCCATGCGCGAGAAGGACCTCGGCATCTGGCGCTCGATCTCCTGGGCCGAATACGGCGAAGCGGCGCGGCTCGCCGGCCAGGGCCTGATGGCGATGGGGCTGGCGCGCGGCGACGTCGTCTCGATCCTGTCCGAGACCAACAAGGAATGGATGTTCGCCGACCTGGGCGCGATCTGCGCCGGGGCTTCGAGCAGCGGCGTCTACACGACGGATTCGGCCAAACAGCTCGAATATATCGTCAACGATTCCCGCTCCGCCTTCCTGTTCGTCGAGAACGAGGAGCAACTGGACAAGTATCTTCAGGTCCGCGACCGCGTGCCGACGCTGAAGAAAGTCATCGTCATGGATCTCGAAGGCCTGCGGGATTTCGACGACCCGATGACCATGAGCTGGGACGAGCTGCTCGAACTCGGCCGGCAGTTCGGCGCGGAAAATCCGTCGGCCTGGGACGACCGCATCGACGCCTCTGCGCCCGACGACGCGCCGATCCTCGTCTACACCTCGGGGACGACCGGCCCGCCCAAAGGCGCGATGATCTCCAACCGGAACATCGTCTTCCAGGTCAGCAACGGCAACGCGATGCTGAATTTCCGCGAAGGCGACAACCAGCTCGCCTTCCTGCCGCTGTGCCATATCGCCGAGCGCGGCTTCTCGATGTTCCTGTCGATCGCCTTCAAGACGGTCGTCAACTTCGCCGAGAGCCCGGAAACCGTGGCGGAGAATGTCCGGGAGGTGGCGCCGCACTACCTGTTCGCCGTGCCCCGCGTCTGGGAGAAATTCTATTCCTCCTTCACGATCCGGATGGAGGACGCGACCTGGACCGGCAAGCGGCTCTACGGCTGGGCCATCGGCGTCGGCATGCGCATGGCCGAGCACCGGATCGAGGGCACGGAGCCGGGCATCGACGAAAAGCTGCTCTACGGGCTCGCCGATTTCCTCGTGCTGCGCAACGTCAAGACCCTGATCGGCCTGCGCCGCACGCGCTGGACCGCCACCGGCGCGGCGCCGATCTCGCCGGACCTGATCCGCTGGTATCTCGCGCTCGGCATCAACATGGTCGAACTCTACGGCCAGACCGAGAATACCGGGGTCGCCACGAGCAACCGGCCCGACGAATTCAAGGTCGGCACGGTCGGCAAGGCGCTGCCGGACACCGAAGTGAAAATCTCGGAACGGGGCGAAATCCTGATCCGGGGCCCGCACGTTTTCAAGGGCTACCTGAACAACCCGGAAAAGACGGCGGAAACCGTGGTCGACGGCTGGCTGCACACCGGCGATGTCGGCTCGGTCGACAACCAGGGCTTCTTCCGGATCACCGACCGCCTCAAGGACATTATCATCACGGCCGGCGGCAAGAATGTGACGCCGTCGGAAATCGAGAACCAGCTCAAATTCTCGCCCTATATCGCCGATGCGGTCATCGTCGGCGACAAGCGCAAGTTCCTGTCCTGCCTCGTGATGATCGACGAGGACACGGTGATGAAATTCGCCCAGGACAGCAACGTGCCCTTCTCCAACTATGCCAGCCTGTGCCGCGCCGACGCGGTGCAGCGGCTGATCCAGGGCGAGATCGACAAGGTGAACCGGGATTTCGCCCGGGTCGAGCAGGTCAAGGCGTTCCGGCTGATCGAACGGGTCCTGATGCCGGAGGACGACGAGCTGACCCCGACCATGAAGCTCAAGCGCGGTTTCGTGAGCGCCAAATACAAGGATTTGATCGACTCGATGTATGAGGCGGCGTAACCTGCCGGTCCAATGGGCAGTGCGATTTCCGGTCGCCAGAACCGGTTCGCCGCCCGCCCCCGTTCCAGCTTTTCGTAGGGAGGAACCCCATGAAAACAAAGGCAAAAATGCTGTTGGCCGGCGTCTCGGGCGCCGCGCTGATCGCCTCGGGCGCCGCGTCCGCCCAGACCCGCGGCGTGACGGATACCGAAGTCGTCGTCGGCAGCCATACGGCGCTCACCGGCCCGGTCGCCCCCTGGGGCGTCGGCCAGGCCGCCGGCGCGCGGATGGCGTTCGCCGAAGCGAACGCGAAAGGCGGCGTCCACGGCCGCAAGATCAAATTCATCGTCGAGGATCACGGCTACCAGGTGCCGAAGGCCGTCCAGGCCGCCAACAAGCTGCTCAACCGCGACAAGATCTTCGCCATGGTCGGCGCGCTCGGCACGCCGATGAACAACGCCGTGCTGCCGCGCCAGATCAAGGCGAACGTGCCGAACTTCGTGCCGTTCACGGCGTCGCGCCAGATGATCGAGCCCTACCACCGGCTGAAATTCCTCGCCTTCGCCAGCTACTACGACCAGATGCGCGCCGCGACGAACTATTTCGTCAAGGAGAAGGGCTTCAAGAAGGTCTGCGCCCTCTACCAGGACACGGACTACGGCCGCGAAATCCTCCAGGCGGTGAACGATCAGCTGAAGGCGCTGAACCTGAAAATCGCCGGCGAGTCCGCGCACAGCCCGCGCGAGAAATCCTTCGTCGGCGCGATCACCAAGCTGCGCAAGGCCGGCTGCCAGGTGACGATGATGGGGACGATCATCACCGATTCCATCGGGCCGTTCCTGACCGCGAAGAAGCTGGGCTGGAAGAGCGTCTTCGTCGGCACCATCGCGACCTACGACCTCATCGTCGCGGGTTTCAAGAAGGGCCTGATGAACGGCTACTACGCCATGACGTCGTTCGAGATGATCTATCCGGACACCGCCGACCCGGCGCAAAAGGCCTGGGCCGACGCCTTCAAGAAATACGCCGGCCGGCCGCACACCGGCGCATCGCAGCTCGGTTACGGCAGCGGCGTGCTCTTCGTGGAAGCCCTGAAGCGCGCCGGCAAGAACCTCACGGTCGACAGCTTCATCGCGGCGATGGAAAGCCTCAAGAACTACCAGATGCCGATCGGCGGCCCGCCGCTCACCTTCGGCCCGAACGACCACCAGGGCTCGACCGAGGCCTATCTGGCGGTCGTCGAAAACGCCCGCTGGAAGACGCTGACCAAGCCGCTGTCCTACTGAGGCGGAACCGGCCCTCCGCCGGCTGCGGACTGAGGCAACGGCGCCCGACACTCCTCTCTTGTCACCCCGGACGGAGCGGAGCGACGATCCGGGGGCCAGAGCCACGGGCAGAAACCGTGCCGGGCGACTCTGGTCCCCGGCTCTCCCTCCGGTCGGCCGGGGTGACAACAGAAGGTGACGCTTCGGTTTCTCCGCGAATACATCGGGGCGGCGGACAGGACTTCGGGTTCCGCCCGTACCTGAAACTCAAACCGACTCGCTAGCGGTCGATCCGGCCAGTTGATCCCGTCGGCGGCGGCCTCTACTCTGCGCCGCCTCTCAACTGCGCGGCGGAGGAACCATGCCCGAACGGGATTCCGGCGGCCCCGGCGTCGCCCTGATCGTCGGCGCCGGCGTCGCGACCGGCAGCGCGGTCGCCCGGCGCTTCGCCCGCGAGGGCTTTACGATCTGCGCGACCCGCCGCGACCGCGCCGACGGGCTGAAAGACCTCGCGGCCGACATCGAAGGTCTCGGCGCGAGCATCCATACCTTCGCCTCCGACGCCCGCAAGGAAGAGGCGGTCGTCGAACTGGTCGAAGCGATCGAGAGCACGATCGGCCCGATCGGGGTGTGCGTCCACAATATCGGCGCCAATGTGCGCTTCGACATCGGCGAGACGACCTCCCGGGTCTACTACAAGGTCTGGGAGATGGCCGCGTTCAGCGCCTTCCTGTTCGGCCGCGAGGTTTCCAAGAGAATGGTCCCGCGCGGCCGCGGCACCATGATCTTCACCGGCGCGACGGCGAGCGTCCGCGGCGCCGCCGGCTTCGCCGCGTTCTCCGGCGCCATGCACGCCAAGCGGGCGCTGGCCGAGGCCATGGCGCGGGAACTGGGGCCGAAGGGCATCCATGTCGCCCACACCGTGATCGACGGCCCGATCGACACGCCCTGGACCCGCGAACTGATGCCGAACCTGATCGCCGAGCGCGACTGGGACGACAATCTGCTGCAGCCGGACCATATCGCGGAGACGTACTGGAACATCCACTGCCAGCCCCGCACGGCCTGGACCTTCGAGGTCGACATGCGGCCCTGGGCCGAGCCCTGGTAGCCCCGCAGGGAAGGAAAGAGCGCACGCATGAGCAAGCCATGAGCAAAACCGTCGAATTCTGGTACGACGTGCAGAGCCCCACGGCCTATCTGGCCCATTGGGAATTGAAGAAGATCGCCGCGCGCACCGGCGCGGCCGTCGACTACCGGCCGATGCTGCTCGGCGGCGTCTTCAAGGCGACCGGCAACCGGACGCCGGTCGAGATCGAGGCGAAGGGCAAGTGGATGTTCTTCGACATGTCCAACTATGCCCGGAAATACGGCGTGCCGCTGAAGCCCAACCCCTATTTCGTCTTCAGTTCCCTGCCGCTGATGCGCGGCGCGGTCCTGGCGCAGGAGCGCGGCGAACTGGACCGTTACAACGACACGATCTTCTACGGCATCTGGCGCGACGCGAAGAATCTCGGCGACCCCGCCGTCATCGTCGAAACGCTCAAGGAAGCCGGCCTGGACGCCGCCGCCTATGTCGAGGGCATCCAGCGGCAGGACGTGAAGGATGCGTTGATCGCCAACACGAACGAAGCCGTGGAGAAAGGCGCGTTCGGCGCGCCGACCTTCTTCGTCGGCGACAGGATGTGGTGGGGCCAGGACCGGCTGGACTGGGTCGAGCGGGAACTCGCCGCATGAGCGCCGACCTGACGGAATGGTTCGCCGGGGACGCCGTCCCGATGGCCCGGACCCTCGGGATCGAACTGGTCGATGTCGAGCCGGACAAGGTGGTCGCGAAGGTCGAGGCGCGCGAAGAGCTGAGCACGTCGTCGGACGCGATGCACGGCGGCGCGATCATGGCGGTGGCGGATACGCTGGGCGCCATCGGCACGGTCGCCAACATGCCGCGCGGCGCGCGCACGACGACCGTCGAGAGCAAGACCAACTTCTTCCGCGCGGTCCCCGTCGGCTCGACGCTCACCGCCGAAGCGACGCCCCTGCACAGGGGCCGCACGACCCAGGTCTGGCAGACGAGGCTGACCGGCGAAAACGGCAAGCTGGCGGCGCTGGTCACCCAGACCCAGATGGTGCTGTATCCGGACTGAGGCGGGTCCGGAACGCCGCGTTCGACGACGAGCCGGCGCCGCTAAAGTGCGTCCGTTCTCGATGGAAGCGCTGATGCAACTATGGCGCCCCTTCGATACGCCCCGCCCTAGCGGGCGGGGCTACTCAGGATGAGGATGAGGGGTGTTGAGGGACTCGAACACACAATCTCCTCATCCCGAGTAGGCGCGTCAGCGCCGTATCGAGGGGGCCGTATCGAGGGGCGCCACACCGCAGCGAGTCCTTCCGAGACAGATACGCTCTAAAGTGCCCGGCACGGCTCCCGCGGTCAGAGCAGCTTCAGAAGGCCGAAGGCGATCGCGGCGTTTGCGATTACGATGCCGAGAGCGACCTGGTAGAGATCGGCTTTTGTCGCCAGATGGCCGAGGCCGGAAACGCTCGCCTTGCGCATGGTGCGGGCAAGAACCTCGGCCTGCGGACGCTCGATCCCGGCGGCTTCGAGATCGCGGGCGGCCTCAAGGGTATCGAAACCGGTTGCGCGCATTGCGGCCTCAGCAGCGGATCGCCCTTCTATCGTAAGCGCAGATATCCGGAAGTTCAAAGGCCGGGCTGCGTCGGGCCGCAAGGTGTGCCGCATCGCAGACTGTCAACGGCTTCGAACACCTCCACAATCCCTCCCCGTCATATCGACCGGAGCGGCGAATCGGGGCCCGCGGAGAATGCAACGCGTCCCCCCTCCCCTTGGGGGAGGGGGTTAGGGGGAGGGGTCAGCGGATTGTGCACTGCCGGAATCGGCGTAGTTGCAACGACAGATGACCCCTCCCCTAGCCCCACCCCCAAGGGGAGGGGGATTCGGCCGAGGCGATCCGCTACCTGGAGGGGCAATTCGCCTTGCTGCCCGACCACGCCAACGCATACCCCTTGCGGTCCCGGAAACACTTGCCGGACAAGGCCCACAAATCGCCTTTCCGGTCGCGGATTCGGCATCCCGAAGGAACCGGCGACGGCCCTCCGTGCGGCGGCGGCCGGAATGTCGCTGCGCCGCGCCCGCCGGAGGCGCAACCCGGCAAAGCCGAATTCACCATGACCATCCGTGTTTGCGGTAATGCCTTGTGAACTTGCTGCACCGGGATTTCAAACTTGAGAAGCCGGGCGCTTTCCGATCGCTGGCCGATGCGCGTCGAACGGGGCTGCAACACATTCTGTCGGCGCGCCGGAGAGCATTTACCACCTTCGGGTTGTATCTTGCATGGCAGACTTTCCACGCATCCCTAACGCCTCGTTTCCTGATTAATGCTTTACGATGTTCTTCATCTGAACATTTCAACCGTCTTGTCAGCAGTTCTTCTATACGGTTGGTATATTTCCAGCACCGGCTCGCCGCGGCGTACCAGTTCGTCCCGAGGCGCGCCGAATCCGGGTCTCCCTTCGGCTGCGTTCTGCGTCCGGTCGACCGCCCCCGGTCCTGCCCCGCCATCGCGACCAGCAGCGAGCCGTGCACGAAGGCGGTACCGCCGCCCGGTGCGGCGATCCTGAGCCAGTCGCCGGCCCGGCCGGTCACCTGCACTTCCTGGCCGGTCCGGAGCGAGCCGACGACCCGATGGTTCGTGCCCGGCCCGGCGCGCAGGTTGGAGCCCGTGCGCGCCCTCATCCGCCGGTCCATCGGGGAGATTCCCGGCCCGCTATCCTCTTCCACGACCGTCCTGGTCGCTTCGCAGCTGAATCCCGTGAAATCGGTGATCCGCGCCGCGCCCGACAGGTCGCACTTGCTCATCTGGTGGCGGAAATGGGTCGCGCAGCTTTCGGCCTGGCGCCGGAAGACCGGCAGGCAGCCGGCGTATTGGCGGTTCTTGGTATTGCTCTCGAAATTGGTGTTCTGGCGGCAGAGCGCGATCTTGTTCCGGATCGCCTGCCGGCACGCTTCGCGGTTGCCCGACACGTCGGAATAGTAGACCCCGTCGATGTTGCCGAATTTCGGCTTCAACTCCTTCGCCGAGGCCGCCGGCACCGCCGCCGCCGCCAGCAGCAAGGCGAGACCCGCCAATCCAATCCGCATTCCTGTTCTCCTCCGTTCGAGGGCCCGTCGCCCTTCCTTCCATCCGCCCGTAGGTCTAACGCCGGACGCCGGCTCAGTAGCGGCCGAGCAGGAACCGGGTCTCGGCGAGCACCTTGGGGTCTTCGCCCTCGACCTTGTTCACCGCCTTGATGTCGGCGAAATAGACGTGGCCGCCGCCGCCGGAGCAGGGCGGCAGGTAGCCGCCGGTGGCGTAGCTGCCGGTCGCCCGGTTGCGCTCTTCGAGGAAGGCGCCCTTCGGCATATCGTCGGTCTCGCCCGGCACCGCCGGCAGGTCGGCGCTCTTCGCGCCCTTCGCGATCCAGAAGCCGATCTTGCCGTGGCCGCCGTCGTCGGACAGCGGCTGGAAATCCCGGTCGTTGAACTCGACGATAATCGCGTTCGCGCCGGCCGGGATGTTGCCGATGCGCAGCGGCGGCGTCGCGCCCTTGCCGCCGAACTTGGAGCATTGCTGACCGTCCGGGATCTGGAAGCCGTTCCACGCCGGATCGGCCATATCGACCGTCAGATCGGCGGCCTGCGCCGGCGTCCCGGCGGCCAGGGCGAAGGCGACCGCGAGGGTCGCTGCGATGCCTGCTTTGTTGTTCTTCACGATTTTTCTCCTTTCCTGCGGCGAAAGCCCGCCATCGTTGTCGTCCGAAGGATGCCCGCGCCGAAATCGGACGGTGCCCGGCGCGAGCGGCTTCGCGGCCTCAGCGCGGTCGCAGAAGCCGGATACACTTGGAAAACGATCCGCCGCCCCTCTTGCAGCGATCGAACGCGTCATTTCTTTTGTAGCGGTCGCAAGCTTGTTTCATCCGGTAAACCATTTCGCTTTCACGGGGGGACGACGCACGAAAGGCGCCGCAACAAGCATTCCCCATTGCACCGTACGCCGCTTGCTTCCGTCTGCGGACGGGATCGCACCTTTTTAATCCACGGCATGAAACCGTCGCTTTGAACGCCGCGTTCGCGCGGGCGATGGCAGCCTGGCATCGGCCCGAGGCGGAAGCGAGGGCGGGATTCACGCGGTCGCTCTCTGGTGCTGTCCGTCCGGCAGGTTGACGGCGCTGCGCCTGCCCCGCCATCGCCGCCAGCAACGACCCGTGCACGAAGGCCGTACCGCCGCCCGGTGCGGCGATCCTGAGCCAGTCGCCGGCCCGGCCGGTCACCTGCACTTCCTGGCCGGTCCGGAGCGAGCCGACGACCCGGTGGTTCGTGCCCGGCCCGGCGCGCAGGTTGGAGCCCGTTCGCGCTTTCATCCGCTCGTCCAGCGGGGAGATGCCGGGGCCGCTATCCTCTTCCACGACCGTCTTCGTCACCTCGCAGCTGAAACCGGTGAAATCGGTGATCCGCGCCGCGCCGGACAGGTCGCACTTGCTCATCTGGTGCCGGAAATGGGTCACGCAGCTTTGCGCCTGTTGCCGGAAGATTCGCAGGCAGCCGGCGTATTCCCGGTTTTTCGTGTTGCTTTCGAAGTTCGTGTTCTGGCGGCACAGCGCGATCTTGTTTTTGATCGCCTGCCGGCAGGCCTCGCGGTTGCCCGACACGTCGGTGTAGTAGACGCCGTCGATATTGCCGAATTTGGGCTTCAGCTCTTTGGCCGATGCCGCCGGCACCGACATTGCCGCGGCCAGCGCCGCAAGGCACACCCTTCCGATCCGCATCCCCATTTTTCTCCCGTTCGAAGACCCGTCGCCCCTCATTCCATCCGCCGGAACGCCGCGCCGCCCAGCCGGCGGCCTGCGGGGAAGCCCGGCCGCTGCGTCAGCAACGCGTAAATTTGGACGCTATCTTGTCGTGGCTGTACCGGACAGTGGAACAACGGGCGCCTGTACGATAGACCCACCTTCCGTGCCACTTGCCGTTCACAAAGGGGCCTTGGGCAACACTCCCGTTGGAGGCGCGCAAGACCCACTTTCCGTGCTGCTTGCCACGGACCAGTGTGCCCGTTCCCTGGATCGAACCGTCGGATAGCTTCCATCCTACCGTTCCCCGCCCGACGGCGACGCCGCCCGCGCACGCCCCGGACCAGGTCGCCGTCTTGGACGGATGGTAGCGGATCTCGAAGAAATAGCAGCCGGGCTTGTTGGCGAGTTCGAGCCAGCATTTCGCGCCGCCGCTCATCCCGGCGCATTTCGGCGACGGGCCGGCCGCCGGGCTGCCGCGTTGCGGTTGCGGTTCCTGGCGCCGTTCGGCCATCGCCGCCATCAGCGACCCATGCACGAAGGCCGCGCCGCCGCCGGGTGCGGCGATCCTGAGCCAGTCGCCGGCCCGGCCCGTGACCTGCACTTCCTGGCCCGTCCTGAGCGAGCCGACCACCCGGTGGTTCGTGCCCGGCCCGGCGCGCAGGTTGGAGCCCGTGCGCGCCCGCATCCGCTCGTCCAGCGGCGCGATGTCCGGCCCGCCGCCGTCTTCCACCACCGTCTTCGTCACTTCGCAACTGAAGCCGGTGAAGTCGGCGATCCGCGCCGCGCCGGACAGGTCGCACTTGCTCATCTGGTGCCGGAAATGGGTCGCGCAGCTTTCGGCCTGGCGCCGGAAGATCCGCAGGCAGCCGGCGTATTGGCGGTTCCTGGTATTGCTCTCGAAGCTCGTGTTCTGGCGGCAGAGGGCGATCTTGTTCCGGATCGCCTGGCGGCAGGCTTCGCGGTTGCCCGACACGTCGGAATAGTAAACCCCGTCGATATTGCCGAATTTGGGCTTCAGTTCCTTGGCCGAGGCCGCCGGCATCAACGCCGCCGCCGCCAGCAGCGCCGCAAGGCACACCCTTCCGATCCGCATTCCTGCTCTCCTCCCGTTCGAGGGCCCGCCGCCCTTCCTTCCATCCGTGCGCCCGAACCGAACGTCTAGCGCAACCGGCCGGCAGGGGGCAACGCCCGGCGCGCCCTCCCCGTCATTTCGACCGGGGCGTAAACCCCTACCCGTCATTTCGACCGACGGCCCGGCGCAAGCCGGGGCGGAGCGGAGAAATCCGGCGGGCGCTCTGCCGACGCCGACGGGCGGTGCGTGCGGCCGGCCTCCGTCGCCGGCCGGATTTCTCCCCTTCGACTTCGCTCAGGGCGGGCTGCTTCGCGGGCTGACGCCCGCTCCGGTCGAAATGACGGGAGAGGGGCGGGCTGACGCCCGCCCCGGTCGAAACAGCCTGCCCTGAGCGAAGCCGAAGGGACGGGAAGGGGCGGGCTGACGCCCGCTCCGGTCGAAACAGCCTGCCCTGAGCGAAGCCGAAGGGACGGGAGAAGGGCGGGCTGACGCCCGCCCCGGCCGGAAAGACGGGCGGGATTCGGGGATCGGGGGCCGGGCGCCCGGATCGGGCTTCAAAAAATTTTACCTATTTCTTTATTTTTTTCTTGACAATCCGATTTCCGTCTCCTATATCGGTTCCGTCAACGCCCGAAATGCGCCCGGAGCGCCGCGCGGGCGGCTTTCCCGTCCGATCCCGACCGCCGATCCCCGCGCCGGAGATGCCTCCCGGCGGGCCGAGCGCGGCTTCCCTTCCCGTCCCTTCGGCTTCGCTCAGGGCAGGCTCTTTCGACCGAAGCGGCCCCCATCGTCATTTCGACCGAAGCGCAGCGAGCGGAGAAATCCGGCCAGCGACGGGCGCCGGTCGAACGCCGGAGCCTCTGGCGTCGCACTGTTTTCCGGGGAGCGCCCGCCAGATTCCTCCACTACGCCCCGGCCGGGGGCCGGGGCTCCGGTCGGAATGACGGGAAAGGGCGCGCGCTCCGCCCGGGTCGGGAAAGCGGGCCAACCCGTTGTTTTTCCGGCCTGTTCTTCGAAAACGAACAGCGAAAGGATGTGCAGAACGATGAGGACCATTATCCTATGTTTGCGGATTTTGCGGCCGGACCGGCGTGGCGTTCCGGATCGCCGACAGCCCCGAAAGCGTTGCGGGGCAAGGCGTTGCGCGGAATGCCGGAGCGGTGCGGCGAACCTGTCCGGCGTTTTTTTTCGAAAGACAGACCGGTCTGTCCAGGTCAGGGAACCGGGACAACCTCCTGTTTTTCCTGCCTATTTCCGGAATCGAATATTGAACGGTCGTACAAAAATGCAGGATTTTTGTTCTTTTTTTCCTGTTCTCACGGCGGCGTCGGCACGGCCGGGCCGGCGTAACCGCGGCGGAAGAGCGGTTCCGGGGCGCGGCCCCCCTGCCGCCGGCGCCCCCGCCGCCCTCGCCCCTACCGCCGACGCCCCTACCGCCCACGCCGGGGCCCGCGCGCCAGGGCGTCGATGACGCCGCGGAAGCCGCGCACTTCGCCCCCGGTCATGTTGGCCCGGTGCAGGACGGTGCGCAGGTTGCGCGCCATGACCGGGCGGCGCTCCGGCGGATGGAAATAGCCGGCCTCGTCCAGCGCGCCTTCGAGATGCTCGAACAGGTTGAGCAGGTCGGAGTGCAGCGCCGGCGCATCGGCGCTCCCGGCCCCCGCTTCCGGTTCCGCCCCCGGTTCCGGTTCCGCCGCCGCCGCTATTCCGGCCGGGCCGGCCGGCCCCGCGGTCCACCATTCCCAGCCGACCAGCAGCACGGCCTGGGCCAGGTTGAGCGAATTGTGCGCCGGATTGAGCCGCGCCTCGATAATCGCGCCGGCGAGCGCGACATCGTCGTTGTGCAGGCCCTTGGATTCCTTGCCGAACAGGATGCCGACGCGCGCGCCGCCCGCCTCGGCCCGGCGCATCTCCGCAGCCGCCTCGCGCGGGCCGAGCGCCGGCTTGTTCATGTCGCGCGGCCGGGCGGTCGTCGCATAGACACGGTGCAGGCCGTCCAGCGCCGCCGCGGTCGAAGCGCAGAGGCGGGCCGCTTCCAGGATCGCCTCGGCGCCGGAAGAAGCCGCGAACGCCTGTTCGCTCGGCCAGCCGTCGCGCGGAGCGACCAGCCGCAGGTCGGACAGGCCGCAATTCATCATGGCGCGCGCCGCCGTGCCGATATTCTCGCCGAGCTGCGGCTCGACCAGGATTATGGCAGGGGCGATGACCGCCGGGGCGGCGCTAGCGCCCATTCCCGTTGCGCCCATTTCCGTTACGGGCGTCGGCGTGGCGCAGCAGCTTCCAGTAGATCGCGTCGCGCAGCGCCTCGTAGGAGGCTTCGATGATGTTCGGCGAAATCCCGACGGTCGACCAGCGCAGGCCGCTGCCGTCGGTCGATTCGATCATCACCCGGGTCACGGCGGCCGTGCCTTCCTGCGGCGTCAGGATGCGGACCTTGTAGTCGGTGAGCCGCATGTCGGCCAGTTCGGGATAAGCGCGCAGCAGCGCCTTGCGCATGGCGTCGTCCAGGGCGTCGACCGGCCCGTTGCCCTCGCCCGCCTCCAGATAGGGCTCGCCGGCCACGTCCAGCTTGGTCACGGCGGTGGACACCGTGGTCAGGCTGCCGCGCGCGTTGTAGCGGCGCTCGGTCTCGACCCGGAAACTCTCCATGGTGAAGAATTTCGGCAGGCCCTGCAGCAGCTTGCGGGCCAGCAGTTCGAAGCTGGCCTCGGCGCCGTCATAGGCGTAGCCGTCATGCTCGCGCGCCTTCACGTCCTCGACCAGCCGGCCGATCTTCGGATTGTCGGCGGCGATCCCGATCCCGGCGTCGGCCAGCCGGGCCAGGACGTTGGAGCGGCCGGCCTGGTCCGACACCACGATATGCCGGCGGTTGCCGACCAGGGCCGGGTCGATATGCTCGTAGGTCCGGGGGTCTTTCTGGACGGCCGAGACGTGCAGGCCGCCCTTGTGGCTGAACGCGCCTTCGCCGACATAGGCCTGGCTGCGGTCCGGGCTGCGGTTCAGCAGCTCGTCGAGCATGTGGGAGATTGAAGTCAGCCGTTCGAGCTGCGCCGGCGCGACGCCGGTTTCGTAGTCGGTTTTCAGCGCCAGGGTCGGGATCAGGGAGATCAGGTTGGCGTTGCCGCAGCGCTCGCCCAGCCCGTTGATCGTGCCCTGGACCTGCCGCGCGCCGGCCTCGACCGCGGCCAGCGAATTGGCCACGGCATTCTCGGTATCGTTATGGGCGTGGATGCCCAGATGGGAGCCGGGAATGTGCCGCGCAACGTCGGAGACGATGCGGTAAACCTCGTCCGGCAGGGCGCCGCCGTTGGTGTCGCACAGCACGATCCAGCGCGCGCCGGCGTCGTGGGCGGCCTTCAGGCAGTCCAGGGCGAATTGCGGATTGGCCTTGTAGCCGTCGAAAAAATGCTCGGCGTCGAACATCGCCTCGTCGAGCCGCCGCTTCGCCAGGGCGATGCTGTCGGCGATCATCGCGACATTCTCCTCAAGCGTGGTCTCGAGGGCGATATCGACGTGGAAATCCCAGGTCTTGCCGACCATGCAGACGGTGCGCGCCTTCGTGGTCAGGATGGCGGTCAGGCCCGGATCGTTCTCGGCGCTGCGCCCCGGCCGGCGGGTCATGCCGAAGGCGGTGAATTTCGCCGTCGTCAGGGCGGGCGGCGCGTCGAAGAAAAGGTCGTCGGTCGGGTTCGCGCCGGGCCAGCCGCCTTCGATGTAATCGACCCCGAGCGTATCCAGGGCCTCGGCGATCGTCGTCTTGTCGCGCACCGAGAAATCGACGCCGCGGGTCTGCGCGCCGTCCCGCAGCGTCGTGTCGAACAGATGGATGCGCTTGTCGTCGACGCTCACCCGGCATCTCCGAACCGTTTCGCGGCAATCCGGAGAGTTACCACCGGGACGCCGCCGCTTTGCTGCGACACGGCCTCACAGGGCGCGCCGGAGGGCCCGGCTTTCCCCGCGGCAATCGCGTTGCTAAGTAGCGGGCCGGAAGCCCCGCCGCCGGCCCCGTGCCCGAAGCCGTCATGCCCGAAGCTCCTGCGCCCGTTTCGTCCGTGCTCGACCTGATCGGCAATACGCCGCTGGTCGAGGCCGCCTGCTTCGATACCGGGCCGTGCCGCCTGTTCCTCAAGCTGGAGAACCAGAATCCGGGCGGCTCGATCAAGGACCGGGTCGCGCTTTCGATGATCCGCGCCGCGGAGGACGCCGGCGACCTCGAGCCCGGCGGCACGATCGTCGAGGCAACGGCGGGCAACACCGGGCTCGGCCTGGCCCTGATCGGCGTGCTGCGGGGCTACCGCTGCATCCTGGTCGTGCCGGACAAGATGAGCCGGGAGAAGATCTTCCATCTCAAGGCCCTGGGCGCCGACGTCCGCCTGACCCGCTCCGACGTGGGCAAGGGCCATCCGGACTATTACCAGGAGGTTGCGGGCCGCCTGGTGCGGGAGATACCCGGCGCCTGGTGGGCCGACCAGTTCGGCAACCCGGCCAACCCGAGGGCGCACGAGACCGGCACGGGGCCGGAAATCTTCGGGCAGATGGGCGGCGACGTGGACGCCGTTATATGCGGCGTCGGCTCGGGCGGAACGCTCGCCGGCATCGGCCGTTTCATGGCTGCGCACTCGCCGAAGACGGAAATGGTGCTGGCCGATCCGGAAGGCTCGATCCTCGCCGACTATGTCAACACCGGGACGCTGGGCAACGAAGTCGGCTCATGGCTGGTCGAGGGCATCGGCGAGGACTTCATCCCGCCGGTCGCCGATCTCGGCCCGGTCCGCAAGGCCTACACCATCCCGGATTCCGAGGCCTTCGCGACCATCCGGACCCTGCTGCTGAAACAGGGCGTCTTCGCCGGCACGTCCTCGGGCACGCTGATCGCGGCGGCGTTGCGCCATTGCCGCGAACAGAGCGAGCCGAAGCGGGTCGTCACCCTGGTCTGCGACAGCGGCGCGAAATACCTGTCGAAAGCCTACAACGATTACTGGCTGGCCGATCAGGGCTTTCTCAGCACCGAACCGGCCGGCGACCTGCGCGACCTGATCGGCCGCAAGCATGCCGAGCGCGCGGTGGTCACCGTCGAGCCGGACGAGACCCTGACGGCGGCGTTCGGCCGGATGAAGCTGCACGACGTTTCGCAGCTGCCGGTCATGGACGACGGCCGGATCGTCGGCATGGTCGACGAGAGCGATATCCTGCTGTCGGTGCTGGACGATCCGGGCCGATTCGAGCGGCCCGTGCGCGAAGCGATGACCGCCAACCTGGAGACCATCGAACCGGGCGCGCCGGTGGATTCGCTGCCGGTCCTGTTCGCGCGGGACAAGGTCGCCATCGTGATGGAAGGCGAGCGCTTCCTCGGCCTGATCACCCGGATCGACCTGCTGAACTACATGCGCCAGCGCGCCGCCTGAGGCCGCGCCCCACCGGATCGAACCGCCGGATCGAACCGCCGGCGCGGCGCCTTTATCCCCGCCGTTCGTCCGGCGAATCGCCTTCCGGGGCAATCCGGGCATACCTGCCGCGGTAATAGAGCAGCGGATCGCCCTCGGCCTCGTGGCGGAACCGCACCACCTCGCCGACGACGATGATATGGTCGCCGCCGTCGTGAACGGCATGGGTCCGGCATTCGAAGACCGCCAGCGCCCCGGCGAATACGGGGCAGCCGACGCTGCAAATGTCATAGCCGACGTGGCGCCACTTGTCCTCCGACGGCCGGGCGAAATGGGCGGACACGTCCTGTTGCCGGTCGGTCAGCACGTTGACCGCGAAATGCTTCGCCGTCTCGAAGTGATTGAAGGAATAGCTGCCCCGGTCCAGGCAGAACAGCACCAGCGGCGGATCGAGGGAAACCGAACTCAGGGAATTGGCGGTAAAACCGACCGGCTCGCCGCCCCCGGACATGGTGGTGATGACCGTCACGCCGGTCGCAAACGTCCCCAGCGCACTCCGGTAATCGAGGGAATCCTTGTCGGCGGCCACGCATTGCCTCCCGAATCCTTGACCCGCGCGCCAGCCTAGCCGCCCCGCTTCCCGGCGTCAAAACGGCGCGCGCGCGGGCTGGCAATGGCGGCTGCGCTGTGCCAGTAAGCGCCGCGACCCTGCGATACCGCCTGTCTGGAGGCCCGATCCGTGAAGCTCGATACCCGCATCGTCCGCGCCGGTATTTCGCCCGACCCGACCACCGGCGCCATCCTGCCGCCGATCTACGAGACAGCGACCTTCGTCCTCGAGGAAGTCGGCAGGGACAAGGGCTTCGACTACACGCGGTCGTCCAACCCGACGCGCCAGGTGCTGGAGGACAATCTCGCCGCCATCGAAGGGGCGGAATACGGCATCTGCTTTTCCAGCGGGATGGCGAGCGTGGACAGCGTCATGAAGCTGCTGTCGGCGGGCGACCACACGGTCTCCTCGAACGACGTCTACGGCGGCGTATCGCGGCACTTCAACCGGGTGCTCGCGCGCTACGGCCTCGAATTCACCTATGTCGACACCGCCGATCCGGACGCGGTGCGCGCCGCCATCCGGCCGGAAACCCGGATGCTGTGGGTCGAGACGCCGACCAATCCGCTGCTCCAGGTGACCGACCTCGCGGCCATGTCGGCGATCGCGAAAGAGCACAATCTCCTGCTCGGCGTCGATTCCACCTTCGCCACGCCGGTCTTCCTGCGGCCGCTGGAACTCGGCGCGGATATCGTGGTCCACAGCACGACCAAATATCTCTCCGGCCACAACCAGATCATCGGCGGCGCCGTCCTGACCAATCGGGAAGACATCTACCGGGAGATGAAGTTCATCCAGAAGACGATCGGCGCCGTGCCCAGCCCGATGGACTGCTGGCTGGTCCTGCTGGGCCTGAAGACGCTGCATCTGCGCATGGCGCGCCACAACGACAGCGGCATGAAGATCGCGCGCTTTCTGGAGGCCCACGACAAGGTCGCGCAGGTCCGTTATCCCGGCCTGCCCTCGCATCCGCAGCACAACATCGCCGCCGCCCAGATGGACGGTTTTGCCGGCATGATCTCCTTCGAGTTGAAAGGCGGCATCCCGGCGGGCAAGGCGCTGATGAACTCGGTCGAACTGTGCGCGCTGGCCGAGAGCCTGGGCGCCGTGGAGACCATGATCACCCACCCGGCGACCATGACCCATGCCGAGGTGCCGGCCGAGGAACGCCATGCCCGGGGCCTCACCGACGGGCTGGTTCGCCTTTCGGTCGGCATCGAGGATTGCGACGACATCCTGGCCGACCTGGACCGGGCGCTGGCGGCGGCCTGAGCGGCGCGGCGACCTTCTTTATCGTCATTTCGACCGAAGCCCCGGATTTATCCGGGGCGTAGCGGAGAAAACCGGCTGGCGGCGGGTGCCGGCCGCCCGCGCCGCGCTCCGACGGCGGAGCGCCCGACAGATTCCTCCGCTCCGCCGCCCGTTGGGCGGCTCCGGTCGGAATGACGGAGTGGAGTGCCGGTTCCGGCCGACGCCGACAGTCGAACCGGCTCATTGCCGAACGGCCCTCCGGCTTGCAATGGCCCGGCTTCTTGGCCATCATGCCGGCGTCCCAGCGACCTGACGGATTGGGCGGGAGCCGGCCGGACCGACGACGATGACTGCGCACACCACCAGGCTGCCCCGTTTCTTCTACCGCATGCCGCCCCGGCCGTGCCCCTACCTGAAAGGGCGCACGGAACAGAATATCTTTACCGAACTGGCCGGCCCCAATACCGGCGGCCTGTACGATGCGCTGACCCAGTCGGGCTTTCGGCGGTCGCACAACGTGGCCTACCGGCCGGCCTGTCCGGGCTGCCGGGCCTGCGTGCCCGTCCGGGTCGTGGCGCCGGCCTTCGCGCCGGGCGCCAGCCTGCGCCGGATCGCCAGGCGCAACGCCGATCTGGCCGAACAGGATTTGCCGGCCCGGGCGACGGCCGAGCAATACGAACTGTTCCTGCGCTATGTCACCTCGCGCCACGGCGACGGCGAAATGGCCGGCATGGATTTTCAGGAATATGCCGCGATGGTGCAGGACAGCCCCTTGCGCACCTTCGTCACCGAATTCCGCGACCCGAGGGGACGGCTGCGCGCCTGCGCCCTCGTCGACCGGCTGGAAGACGGCCTGTCCGCCGTCTACAGCTTCTTCGATCCGGCCCTCGACCGGCGCAGCCTCGGCACCTACACGATCGTCCGCCTGATCGCCAGGTCGCGGCAACTCGGCCTGCCCTATCTCTATCTCGGCTACTGGATCGAGGGCAGCCCGAAAATGTCCTACAAGTGGCGCTTCCGCCCGCTCGAAGGGCTGACGGCGGACGGCTGGCGCCTGCTCGACCTGCGCCCGGCCGAACAGCAGGATCTGTTCGCAGCCTGACGATCCGGAAACCGCAGGAACCTGCTGCGTCGGCTGCCCGGAACGGCAGGGCCGCAGCGCCGCCCTGCCGGCTTCTGAATGGAGACCGGCCAATAGCGCGCATGTTGCCAGTGCCCCGGTTTGAAATTGCGGGGCCGATCGCGGTCCTATCGCCAGCAGGCGAACGATGCCTCATCTGGCGCGTCCGTCTCATGTGACTATATTTGCGCATAGACCCTTACCGTAGGGCTTGCTAGGGTAGGCTGCATCGAGCAACGCCAATATGTGAGCCAGCAGCCAAAGCGCGCGCAGCGTTCCTCGGTCGTGGGAAGCGGCAAGAAATCGGCCGTCTAGCCGCCGCCAGCAGATGGAAGGAGTAGCTTGGATGATGCTCCAGCTTAATTTGAAAATTCGATGCGAGGCGGAGAAGATCGAACAATCCGGTCGTTGGATTGGAGAATGCAAGTCTTTAGGTATCGTAGTCGAGGGGGACAGCCTGGACGATGTCCACAATGCGACTGACGAAGCAATCGACCTTTTGTTTGCCGACCTTGTGGAAGATGGCGAGCTGGAGGAATTTCTTGCAGATCGCGGGTGGTCTCTAAATGAGCCAATCCCCGACGCCGTTTCCGAAGGCGTATCCGTATCTGTCCCGTGGGAATTGATTGCGCGTGGAGGCGCCCGTGATATCCAACGCAGCACTGCGTGATGAACTGCGCGCACTGGGCTATGCGTTCAAGAAACAAGGGAAGCGGGTCGATATATGGAAGAAAGCAGGGTCTATCCACCGTGTGACCTTATCTCGGAATAAACAACACGATCCCAGGTACGCAGCAACGATACTGCGACAAGCCGGAATGGGTGAGAACGAAATCAAAGCATTTATTGAAGACGAAACCGAAAAAAACGCCCGATAAATAGCTTGCTGCCCCTGTATCGGGGGTATGAACGGGCTAACCACACAGACGCGCGTCCGAATTCCGAATATGCCGGTTGAAGGCTTGTCCATGCGGGCCGCCAGCCGGGTTGCAGGGGTTTCGATAACACCGTCGCGAAGCCGACGATCAAGGCAGGTCGGGCTTGCGCCGCCCATCGCCATGAAGCCGTGCGCAACGTCACCGCCAAAAAGGTTCGGTGCGATGAAATCCGGCCGTTCTGCTATGCGAAGGAAAAGAACGTCGCGCGCTCCAAGGCTGCCCCGCATGGCGCCGTCCGGTGACTGAGGGCCGCCGCCGAAGACCTCCTTCGGCCGGGTGTCCACTGCCGCGTCGTGCCGAAGACGCCCGGCGAGTTCTGTCCGCGCCCATACGATGCCCGCTTTCCGACATCGGAGCGATGCCATGCGCCGGGCCAATGGTTTCGGACTCACCCGGCGCGCCTGCGGCGGCCGTGTTACATACACACCGGCCAATAGCGCGCATGTTGCCAGTGTGTGTTAAACGCATATAATGCCGCCGCGCTGCCGAGCGGGGGAGGACCGTTCCAGGATTTCCGCCGCCCCGACCGTCCGGAATCTGCCTGCCGGACATTGTTGCGTCAGCACGGTCGGGAGGCGCGAGGGAGCCACACCAGTCGAAGAGGACGCTTCATGAAACGTCGTATATTCCTGTCGGGCGCGGCTGCGGCCGGCGCTACCGTCGCCGCCAGTGCGTTGCCGAAGCCGGCCCTGGCGCAGAAAAAGGTCGAAGCCGTAATGGTGACGACGTGGCCGCGCGACTTCCCGGGCCTCGGCACGGGCGCGCAGCGTCTCGCCAAGCGTATCAACGACGCCACCGACGGCAAGATCAAGATCACCTACTACGCCGCCGGCGAGAAGGTCGGCGCCTTCGCCTCGTTCGACGAAGTCGCGTCGGGCAAGGCGCAGATCTATCACGCTGCCGACTACTACTGGAAAGGCAAGCATCCGGCGTGGGCCTATTTCACCTCGGTGCCCTTCGGCCTGACCTTCACGGAGATCAACGCCTGGATCCAGTGGGGCGGCGGACAGCAGCTCTGGGACAAGGTCGCCGGCGAATTCGGCCTCAAATGCGTCCGCGCCGGCAGCACCGGCGTCCAGATGGGCGGCTGGTTCCGCAAGGAAATCAATTCGGCGGACGATCTCAAGGGCCTGAAGATGCGTATCCCGGGCCTGGGCGGCGACGTCATGGCCAAGCTGGGCGCTTCGCCGGTTTCGCTGCCGGGCGGCCAGATTTACGAGAACCTGGTCTCCGGGGCGATCGACGCCACCGAATGGGTCGGGCCGTGGAACGACAAGTTCATGAAGTTCTACGAAGCGGCCAGCTACTACTACTATCCCGGCATGCACGAGCCCGGCGCCATGCTGTCCCTGGGCATGAACGGGTCCTGGTGGGGCAAGCTCAGCAAGAACGATCAGACGATCATCGAGGGCCTCGCCACCGCCGAGAACGACATCATGATGGCCGAATTCGACGCCAAATCGGGTCAGGCCCTCAAGGAACTCGTCCGCGATCACGGCGTGAAGCTGCGCCAGTTCAACGACGATGTCTACGATGCGTTCGGCAAGGGCGCCGAAGCGGTCTTCGAAGCGACCCGCGCCCACAGCAAGCTCGCGAAAGATGTCGACGACAGCTTCCGCGCGGCGCGCGCCGACCTCGGCGCATGGACACAGATTTCGGTTCAGGCCTATCTGTCCCAGCGCAACCGCGTTCTCGGCCTCTAGCCGGATCGCCGTATAGCCAGGATCGGGAGCAGCCGATAACGCCATCGGCTGCTCCCGGTTCTTTCGGCTCGGCTTCCCGTCCGCCCCGCGTGGGCGACCCGATGCGGGCGACCTAATGCGGGCGACGGGCGGACGTCATTGCCTGTCGAGCGATCCGGTATGAGCATTGCAACGACGGCCGATTCCGGCGCCATTTCCGACCTGCCTGCGGCGGCGTCCGGCCGGATGCAGCCGGCAATGCGCATTCTTGCGCTCTCCGTCTCCTATCTCGGCTTCGTCTATCTGGCGAACGCCTACCTGGTCTTCTGGCTCGACTGGCCGGGCGTCGCCGCCCTGCTCGGAGACGCCGGACTGTTGGGCTTTACCGCTCCGAAAGAGCCGATCGGCGACCGCGTCGCGCTCGCCGTTCTTCAGATTGCGCTTTATCCGGTTACCGTCGCCGCCATCGCCGTCTACGTTTTGCGGACGCGGGCCCGCACCCTCCATATGGATGCAAAACGCCTCAGCGCCATCGGCGCCTTCGTCGCCCGGGCCGCCTTCTGGACCGTTCTTCTCGTCGGCCTTGCCGATGCGGTCGTCTCCTTCCTGAGGGTCGAGGGCCTTCTCCCGGATGTCGTCGGCAAGGGCCTGGCGCAGGATCTGGGCAAGTCTTCGTTCCGCGCCCAGGTCCTGCATCTGCCCCTGATGGCGGCCGCCATAGCGATCTCGCTGTTCACCCGCTCGGTCGGCTTCACCTGGCTGGCGCTTCTGGTCGTGGTGGCCGAACTCCAGATCGTCATCCTGCGTTTCCTCTATTCCTACGAGCAGGCCTTCATGGCCGATCTGGTGCGCTTCTGGTACGCGGCCCTGTTCCTGTTCGCGAGCGCCTATACGCTGCTCCATGAAGGCCATGTCCGGGTCGATGTGCTCTATTCCGGCTTCGGCGCGCGCCGGCGCGCCTGGGTCAACGCGGTCGGCGCGGCCATTCTGGGCGCCCCGGTCTGCTGGATCGTGCTCACGATGGGCCTGGCCAACAAGTTCAGCATCGTCAGCGGCCCGCTGCTCACCTTCGAAGTCACGCAGGCCGGCTTCGGCCTCTACGTCAAATACATGCTGGCCGGCTATCTGCTGGTCTTTGCCGTCACCATGCTGCTGGAATTCATGGCGTCGATGCTGTCCAACGCCGGCGTTCTGCTGGAGGAAGCGGACGCACCCAAGAGTACGGGCGAGAGCGATGTGCACCATTAGGGGCGGCAGCCGGACGGCGCGGCAGGGCGGCGGCTGATGGAATTCTTCTTCCTGCTGCTTCTGGTGCTGCTGATGGCCGGCGCCCTGGCGTCCGGTTATCCGGTCGCCTTCGCCCTGCCCGGCTCGGCCATTCTCACCATCCTGCTCGCAACGGTCGCCGGCCTCATTTTCACCGGCGACGAAGGCAGCTTCTTCCATACCGGCGGCCCGATCGAATGGCTGAATTCCGGGGTTTCCAACTTCCGGGGCGTTTACTGGGATCCCGATCGCGACACGCTGATCGCGATTCCGCTGTTCGTCTTCATGGGCATCATGCTCGAGCGGTCCAAGATCGCCGAAGACCTGCTGGTGACCATGGCCCAGCTGTTCGGCCGCATTCCGGGCGGACTGGGAATCTCGGTCGTCTTCGTCGGCGCCCTGCTGGCGGCGACCACGGGCATCGTCGGCGCCACGGTCGTGGCCATGGGGCTGATTTCCCTGCCGGTGATGCTGCGCAACAAGTACAGCCCCGCGCTTGCCACCGGCACGATCAGCGCGTCCGGCACGCTCGGCCAGATCATTCCGCCGTCGATCGTGCTCATCATCCTGGCGGACCAGCTCTCGAACGCGACCGACCAGGCGCTGACCCTGCGCAAGGCGGAATACAAGGCGGGCACCGGATCGAGCGCCATGCCCGGCGACTACGGCCTGACCTCCGCCAGCGCCGGCGACATGTTCCTCGGCGCCTTCCTGCCCGGCATGGTGCTGGTCGGGCTCTACATCGCGTTCATCCTGGTGACGGCGCTGATGCGGCCCAAGCTCGCGCCGCCCGTCGCGCGGGAAGGGAAATTCGACGCGGCCTTCGCCAGACGGGTGCTGATCGTCCTTGTGCCGCCGCTGACCCTGATCTTTGCCGTGCTGGGCTCGATCCTGACCGGCATCGCCACCGTGAACCAGGCCGGCGCCATCGGCGCGTCCGGCGCCATGATCATGGCCGGATACCGGCTCTACCAAGGCCGCAGAGGCGCATTCTACCCGGCCGTGCTCGCGGTCCTGTCGATCGGCGCGATCCTGTTCCTGCTCTCCGTCTACACGATCAATGTCAAGAATGTCGTCACCGCCGACGACGTGACGGCGCTGATCCTCGCGTCGGTCGCCGTCTTCTTCCTGCTCACGTCGCTCGTCTGGAGCGGCTGGCGCGTCTACAAGATCGACGACACGCTGCGCTACGTCATGGTCGAGACGGCGAAGACCACATCGCTGGTGTTTATCATCCTGATCGGCGCCGCGATGCTGACCTCCGCCTTCCGGGCCTTCGGCGGCGAGGATCTGGTCCGCGATTTCCTGTTCGGCCTGCCGGGCGGCTTCCTCGCCAAGTTCGCGCTGGTCATGGCGGTGATCTTCATTCTCGGCTTCTTCCTCGATTTCATCGAGATCGCCGTGGTCGTGGTGCCGATCATCGCACCGATCCTGCTTGCCGATCCGTCGGCCAACATCACCGCCGTGTGGCTTGGCGTGATGATCGGCGTCAACATCCAGACCTCCTTCCTGACGCCGCCCTTCGGCTTCGCCCTGTTCTACCTGCGCGGCGTGGCGCCGGCGTCGGTCAAGACCATTTCGATGTACAAGGGCGTGGTGCCCTTCATCACGCTGCAGCTGGTCGCCCTCGGCATCGTCGGCCTCTATCCGTCGCTGGTGAATTATCTGCCGAACCGCATCTCGCTCAGCGGCGAGAATGCGCCGCCGCCGCGCAATCCGCGGCTCCAGGCCTGCATCGAAGAGCGCAACTTCGTGCTGATAACCGAGAACCGGGCCATCCTCCAGGCAGCTATCGACAAAGTGTCGAAGACGGACATCGCCTATCTCCCGGCCGAGCGGCGCGGAACGCTGAACCGGGCCTTCAAGAATGCGCGGGATACGTTCGCGCGGATCGGCGACGTCCGCGCTGCCGAGAAAGCGGTGGGTGTGTATGTGCCGGCCTACAGGCCGCTGCATCGCAAGGTGCGGTCGATCAACCGCCAGGTGCTGATCATCGACGAGAAGCTGGGCGAGGAAGCCGAGGATCTGCGCCGACTGCGGGAGGCCGACTCGCCGAACCGCGACGCGATCGCCGATCTGGAAAAGGATATGGCGGCCCTCCAGGCGGAGAAAAAGGCGCTGCTGACGCAGGTTCCCGCCGACTGGCAGGCCAGGCGCAAGCAATTCCTCGATCTCGCCAAGAAGGAGCGGCTGGCCCGGCTGCGCTATCGCCGGACCGTCGACGGCGCCTATGCGCCGATCAAGGAAACCCGGTCGCTGATTGCCGGCGCGGGCGCCTTGAGCGGCCTCAAACCGAAGCTCGCGGGGCTCAAACCGCTGATCGAAGCGGGCGACCCGAAAGCGGCGCAAACGGCGCTCCGGACCCTGGAGCGCGAGATGCGCTCGGTGGAAGGCACCAGCGCGATCCGCTCGCGCCTGAGCAATGCGCGGCGCAGCCTGCGCCCGACCCGGCTGCGGCGGGACCGGGCGCTGAAGGCCTATGACGATGCGCTGAAACGGTTCGACGGCGAGATCGCCTGGCGGACCGCAGCGCAGGCGAAACTCACCGGACCGCTGGCCGAATACGACGCGGCGATCGCCCAGACCATCGGCTTGCGCCTGCAACCGCGCCTGAACAGCGACCAGGCCGGCGACGTTGCCGTCTGCCTGGCTAACCACCGCGATATTTCGCTGAATTTCTAGGGCCGGCTGGACGCTTCAGCCCGACCGGGAGCCGGCTCAGAAGCGGCCGCCTCGCGGGAAGCCCCTGGGCGGCAGGCGGCCGGCTTGGGCGCGTTTTCCGAGCCAGCCGGCCAGTTCGGCCGCCGAAAAGGTCCGGGTCCGGGCGCCGGTGCGGCAGTCGAGCCCTTCGGCGAGCATGAAAGTCCGGGCGTCCGCCAGCCCGCCGCCGCGGTATCTTTGCAGGATCACGCCCTTGCCCCGGGCCATCTCCGGCAGTTCCGCCGCCGGAAAGACCAGCAGCTTGCGATTCTCGCCGAGCACGGCGACATGGTCGCCGGCGCCGCCGGTGCAGGCCGCGGCCTCGACATCGCCGGCAACGTTGAGCACCTGCTTGCCCGCCCGCGTCTGGGCGACGACCTCCTTCTCCGGCACCAGGAAGCCGCGGCCATCGCTGCTCGCAACCAGCAGCCTGCGCGCCGGATCGTGCACCATGAGCGAAACGATCTCGCTGTCGTTGCCGAGGTCTATGGACAGGCGGATCGGCTCGCCGAAGCCCCGGCCGCGGGGCAGCCGGTCGACCGGGACGGTGTAGAAGCGCCCGTCGGTCCCGAACAGGACCAGCCGGTCGGCTGTCGTGGCATGCAGGACGAAGCGTTCCCGGTCGCCCTCCTTGTAGCGGTGGGCGCCGGTGTCGGTGACATGGCCGCCGACCGTCCGGATCCAGCCCTTCTCGGAACACAGGACGGTCACCGGCTCCTTCGCGACCAAGGCCTCGAAATCGACGATTTCGGCGCCCGGCGCGTCGCCGAGCTCCGTGCGGCGCCGGCCCAGCTCGGTGTCCGGCCCGAAGATCTTGCGCAGCCGGTCGACCTCGTCGGCAATGCTGTTCCACTGGAGCCCTTCGTCGTCGAGCAGGCCGGTGAGGTCGGCCCGCTCGGTCTCAAGCTCTTCGAGTTCACTGCGGATGCCAATCTCTTCCAGCTTGTGCAGCGCGCGCAGCCGCATGTTGAGGATCGCCTCGACCTGGACGTCGCTCAGGTCGTAGCGGCCCATCAGCTCCTGCTTCGGGCTGTCCTCGAAGCGGACGATGCGGATGACCTCGTCGATGTTCAGATAGGCGACGGTGAAGCCCTGCAGGACCTCGATCCGCCGGGCGATGATGCCGAGGCGGTGCCCGGTGCGCCGTATGAGGACGGCACGGCGATGGTCGAGAAAAGCGCACAGCGCTTCGCGCAGGTTCATCACCCTGGGCGTCAGCCCGGCGTCCAGCACGTTGAAGTTCAGGCCGAAACGGCTCTCCAGTTCGGTGGCGCGGAACAATGATTCCATGAGCACCGCCGGATCGACGTTGCGGCTGCGCGGCTGGATCGCGATGCGGACGTCCTCGGCCGATTCGTCGACGATATCGGCAACCAGCGGCAACTTCTTCGCCGCCAGCAGTTCGTCGAGCTTCTCCATCAGGCGGCCCTTCTGGACGCCGTAGGGAATCTCGGTCACGACGACGGTACTGCCGCCGCCCCTGCGCGGCTCCGCGTGCCACCGCGCCCGGATGCGCAGGCTGCCGCGGCCGGTCTCGTAGGCGGCGGTCACGGCCTCGCGGGTCTCGACCAGCACGCCGCCGGTCGGGAAGTCCGGGCCGGGCATCAGCCCGATCAGGTCGGCGACGGGCACCTTGTGCCGGTTCTCCGGGTTCCGGCGCAGCAGCAGTTTCAGCGCAGCGCAGATTTCGGCGACATTGTGCGGCGGGATGTTGGTCGCCATGCCGACGGCAATGCCGCTGGCGCCGTTGGCCAGCAGGTTCGGGAAATTCGCAGGCAGAACCGCCGGTTCGCTGCCCTCGCCGTCATAGGTTTCCCGGAAATCGGCGGCGTCTTCGTCGATGCCCTGGAGCAACAGCTCGGCGACTTCGGTCAAGCGCGCTTCGGTGTAGCGCATGGCCGCCGGGTTATCGCCGTCGATATTGCCGAAATTGCCCTGCCCGTCGACCAGCGGCCAGCGCACGGCGAATTCCTGCGCCAGCCGTACCATGGCGTCGTAGATCGCCTGGTCGCCGTGCGGATGGTACTTGCCCATCACGTCGCCGACGATGCGGGCGCACTTCTTGAACCCGGCCGCCGGATCGAGCCGCAACTCCCGCATGGCGTAGAGCAGGCGCCGGTGGACCGGCTTCAGCCCGTCGCGGACATCCGGCAACGAGCGCGACACGATGGTGGAGAGCGCGTAGGACAGGTAGCGCTCGCCCAACGCGTCCGCCAGCGGCGTGTCGCGCACTTCCGCGGCAATGGGCATATCGGCCATTCAGCGCTCCTTCGATTCTAGATATAGTAGTCGAGGCGGTATTCTGGTCAAGAAATTGAAGGCTCCGTCCGAATCGGGGAAGCTGCCGATACGATCGAGCCTGCCGCATCTGGTTGGAGACCGGTTTTCGGATCGGGGTCGCCGCGCGGCGCCCGGCGATCGAGGCACACAGGCCTGTTCCGCCGCTTATGGCCGTAATTCACAAACTGTGCATAACTGGATACTGGATTGTTTTCTGCTCCAGCGTTTAGCCCTCGTTTTTTCTTCCGCAATACTGATACAGTTTTCATTCTGTCGTCTTGCAAAGCGGGAAACCACGCGCATGGAAGGTTCGGGTCCGGTTCCGGCGCGCGGTCTCGATGGAGGCGCTCAGCCTGCGGACGGCTTGCACGAGGGCGCAGCCTTCCGTGTGCCGCCGCATAATTTCGAGGCGGAGATGGCGCTGCTCGGCGCCCTGCTCGCCAACAACCGGGCGTTCGACCGCGTCTCCGATTTCCTCCAGGTCGAGCATTTTGCCGATGCCCGCCACGGCCGGATCTTCGGCGCGATCCGCAAACTGGTCGAGATGGGCCAGGTCGCCGATCCGATCACGCTCAAGAACCTGTTCGAGAGCGATGGGTCGCTCGACGAGATCGGCGGCGCGGACTATCTGGCCCGCCTTGCCGCCTCCGTCGTCACGATCGTCAATGCCGGCGACTACGGGCGGACCGTGTTCGACCGGCACCTGCGCCGGGCGCTGATCGAGATCGGCACCGATATCGTCAACGAAGCCTACAATATCGATCTCGACCTCGACCCCTCCGCACAGATCGAACAGGCCGAACAGCAGCTCTACACCCTGGCGACCGCCGGCGAAACGCAGGTCGATTTCTCTCCATTCACCACCGTACTCGCCAGGGCGCTCGATCAGGCCGAAGCCGCCCACAAGCAGGATGGCCGGAGTGTCGGCATCAAGACCGGATTCAAAGACCTGGACACGCTGCTGGGCGGGCTGCAGCCGTCGGAATTGGTCATCCTGGCCTCCCGCCCTTCGATGGGCAAAACCGCGCTGGGCACCAATATCGCCTTCCACGCGGCCCGGGCCTATCGCGAAGAACGGGACGAAAACGGCCAACCCGTGCGCCAGGACGGCGCCGTGGTCGGTTTTTTCTCCCTCGAAATGTCAGCCGAAGAGCTGGCTACCCGGATCCTCGCCGAGCAGTCCGGCGTCTCCTCCCACCGGATCAGGCGCGGCGAGGTATCCGGGGACGATTTCTCCCGCTTCGTTCAGGTATCGCAGGAACTGAATTACCTGCCCTTCTATATCGACGACAGCGCGGACCTGAGCATCGCGGCCTTGCGCAGCCGGTCCCGCCGCCTGCACCGCCAGCACGGCCTGTCTCTGATCATCGTCGACTATGTCCAGCTACTGCGGCCGGCGCCGGGGCAGCGGCCGGAAAACCGGGTGCAGGAACTGACGGAGATCACCCGCTCGCTCAAGGCGCTGGCGAAGGATCTGAACCTGCCGGTCCTGGCGCTCGCCCAGCTCTCGCGCAAGGTCGAGGAGCGGGAGGACAAGCGCCCGCAACTGGCCGACCTGCGCGAATCCGGCTCCATCGAACAGGACTCCGATGTCGTCATGTTCCTCTATCGGGAGCAGTATTACCTGGAGCGACAGGAACCGCCGCCGAATACCGACAAATGGACCAAATGGTCGGAGAATATGGAGCGCGCCTACAACAAGGCGGACATTATCGTCGCCAAGCAGCGCCACGGGCCGATCGGCAGCGTGAAACTGCGCTTTGAACCGGAGTTCGCCCGCTTTGAGGACCTGGCGCAATCCTATCATGAAGAGGCGCGCTGAACCGGCATCCGCCGTGCAGACCGGCGAAACTGCGGGACTGCTGACCGTCGACCTGGATGCGCTGGCCGCCAACTGGCGCATGCTGCGGGACCGCATGGGCGGTCCTGAGGCGGGCGGCGCCTGCGCCGCCGTGGTCAAGGCCGACGGCTACGGCCTCGGCGCCGTGCCGGTCGCCCGGCGCCTTGCCGCCGAAGGCTGCACGACCTTTTTCGTCGCTCACGCCGAAGAAGGCGTGGAACTGCGCCAGGCGGTTCCCGAGGCTGAAGTTTTCGTGCTGAACGGATTGCTGCCGGGTACGGCCCCGCTTTACCGCCGCAACCGGCTGGCGCCCTGCCTCAACGATCCCGGCCAGGCAGGCGCCTGGCTCGAATTTTGTGCCGATGCCGGCCCGCTGCCGGCGGCCCTGCATATCGATACGGGCATGACGCGGCTCGGCCTCGATGCCGAAGACCTTGACGCGCTCGATCTCGGGGCCTTGGGCGCCCTGCCCGGCCTGGTCGTGATGAGCCATCTCGCCTGCGCCGACGAGCTGGGCCATCCGCTGAACCGCCGCCAGCAGGCGGCCTTTGCCGCGGTCCGGCCGCGCTTTCCGGCGGCGCGCGCGAGCCTCGCGAATTCGTCCGGCCTGTTCCTGGACGACGAGTTCCGGTTCGATCTCGGCCGACCGGGCTACGCGCTCTACGGCGGCAACCCGACGCCGTCGGCCGGAATCAACCCTATGCAACCCGTCGTGCGGCTGCAGGCCCCCGTGTTGCAGGTCCGCGAAATCCGGGAACGCCGCACCGTCGGCTACGGCGCAACCGCAGAGACCGCGCCGTCCGCCTGGATCGCGACGCTTGCGGCCGGCTATGCCGACGGCTATCTCCGCGCCATGAGCAACCGGGGCACCGTTTTCATCGACGGCCGAGCGTGCCCGGTCACAGGACGGGTCTCCATGGATCTGCTGACCGTCGACGTCACCGAGGCCGTGCAGGCCGGCAGCGAAATCCGCCCCGGCACCCTGGCCGACCTGATCGACACCCGGCACACGATCGACGATGTCGCCGGGCATGCCGGCACCATCGGCTACGAAATCCTGACGAGCCTCGGCAGCCGCTATCGCCGCCGTTACCTGGGCGAAATCGAAACGGCCCGGCCGGCGCAGGGCAGCGCATGAATTTCCTCGCGCCGATCGGCCGTGTCTTTATCGGCTTTCTGGTCGCGACCGGACGGCTGGTCGCGTTCGCCGCGGTTTCGGTCAGCCATTGTGTGCGGCCGCCGCTCTACGGCCGGTCGATCGGCCGGCAGATGATCCAGATCGGCTATTTCTCCCTGCCCGTGGTCGGGCTGACCGCGATTTTCACCGGCATGGTCCTCGCGCTGCAGTCCTATACCGGTTTCGCGCGGCTGAACGCCGAATCCGCCATCGCCACCGTCGTCGTCCTCACGATGACGCGGGAGCTCGGCCCGGTGCTCGCCGGCCTGATGGTTGCTGGCCGGGTCGGCGCCGCCATCGCCGCCGAGATCGGCACCATGCGGGTGACCGAGCAGATCGATGCGCTCGCGACCCTGTCGACCGACCCTTACAAATACCTGATCGTCCCGCGCCTGATCGCCGGCGTGGTCACGCTGCCGATCCTGGTGCTGATCGCCGACATCATCGGCGTGTTCGGCGGCTACGTCGTGAGCGTTCATTCGCTCGATTTCAACGCCGCCAACTATCTGAAGCTGACCTGGCAATTCCTCGAGCCGCTGGACGTGATCACCGGCCTCGTCAAGGCGGCGGTTTTCGGTTTTCTGGTGACGCTGATGGGCTGCTATCACGGCTTCCATTCCAGGGGCGGCGCCCAGGGCGTCGGCGCCGCCGCGACCAACGCGGTGGTCTCCGCCTCCGTGCTGATCCTGGCCGCCAACTACATGATCACAACGGCGTTCTTCGGAACCTGATCGATGACCGGGCCCGATCGATGACAAGGACGGCGAGCGAATCCAAGATCGAGCTGCGCGGCCTGAAAAAGTCCTTCGGCGCCAAGACCGTGCTCGACGGCGTCGACCTCAGGGTCGGCGCGGGCGAATCGGTCGTCGTGATCGGCGGCTCGGGCTCGGGCAAGTCGGTCATGCTGAAATGCGTCCTGGGCCTGCTGTGGCCCGACGCCGGGTCGATCCATATCGACGGCGCCGACGTGACCGCGCTGACCGGCCGGGCGCGCCAGGCCCATACCGAAAAAATCGGCATGCTCTTCCAGAGCGGCGCCCTGTTCGATTCCCTGAAGGTCTGGGAAAACGTCGCCTTCGCGCTGCGCAGCCAGTCGGCCATGCCGAAGCGGCAAGCCCGCGACGTGGCCCTGGCGAAGCTGGCGCAGGTCGGGCTGGCCGCTGATGTCGCCGAACTGTCGCCGTCGGAACTGTCGGGCGGCATGCAGAAGCGGGTGGCGCTGGCGCGCGCGATCGCGACGGATCCGGAGATCGTTTTCTTCGACGAGCCGACCGCCGGCCTGGATCCGATCCTGGGCGACATCATCAACCGCCTGATCGTCGATTGCGTCCGTCATCTCGGGGCGAGCGCCGTCTCGATCACCCACGATATGACCAGCGCCCGCAAGATCGCAGACCGGATCGCCATGCTGCACGAGGGCAGGATCGTCTGGGACGGGCCGGCCGCCGACATCGAATCGAGCGGCAACGCCTTCGTCGACCAGTTCATCCACGGCCGCGCCGAAGGGCCGATCGGAATGGCGGTCAGGAGGTAGGCGTGGCGAAAACCGTCACCCGCTACGTCTGCCAGTCCTGCGGCACGGTTCATCGCCGCTGGGCCGGCAAATGCGACGGCTGCGGCGCGTGGAACAGCATCGCCGAGGAGGTCGAGACGCCGGCGCCCGGCGGCATGGGCGCCGGCGCGGCATCGAAAGGCCGCAAGCTGGCGCTCGCCGGCCTCGATGGCGCTTCCGGCGAACCGCCGCGCCGGCCCAGCGGCATCGCCGAGTTCGACCGGGTCCTGGGCGGCGGCCTGGTACCCGGCAGCGCCGTCCTGATCGGCGGCGATCCGGGCATCGGCAAGTCCACCTTGTTGCTGGCCGTCGCGGCCCGGGCGGCGGCGGACGGCGCCGCGGTCTACGTTTCCGGCGAGGAGGCCGTCGGGCAGATTCGCATGCGAGCGTCCCGCCTCGGCGTTGCCGACGCACCGCTCGATCTGGCGACCGCGACAAGCGTCCGGGATGTGGTCGCCAGCCTGGACTCCGCCGACGGCCCCACGCTGGTCGTCATCGATTCGATCCAGACCATGTATGTCGATACGCTGGAGGCCGCGCCGGGCACGGTCTCCCAGGTCCGGGCTTCGGCCCAGGAGCTGATCCGGGCCGCCAAGAAGCGCGGCGCGGTCCTGTTGCTCGTCGGCCATGTCACCAAGGAAGGCGCGATCGCCGGCCCGCGCGTGCTGGAGCACATGGTCGATACCGTGCTCTATTTCGAAGGCGAGCGCAGCCACCAGTTCCGCATTCTGCGCAGCGTCAAGAACCGGTTTGGCCCGACCGACGAAATCGGCGTCTTCGAAATGACAGACCGGGGCCTGGCGGAAGTTCCCAACCCGTCCGCCCTGTTCCTCGGCGAGGCGGAGGAAAACGGTGCGCGGGCGAGCGGCGCGGCGGTCCTGGCGAGTATGGAAGGCAGCCGGCCGCTGCTGGTCGAAATCCAGGCGCTGGTTGCGCCGGCGACATTCGCCTCTCCGCGCCGGGCGGTCATCGGCTGGGATGCGGCACGCTTGCACATGGTGCTTGCCGTCCTCGAAGCCCGGTGCGGACTTGCGCTCGCCGGACGCGACGTTTATCTCAACGTGGCCGGGGGGTTGCGGGTTGCCGAACCGGCTGCGGATCTCGCCGTTGCCGCAGCGCTGGTATCGTCGTTGACGGACTGTCCGGTACCCGGCCGCGCGGTGGTTTTCGGAGAAATCGGCCTGTCGGGCGAGATCAGAGCGGTCAGTCAGATGGACAACCGGCTGAAGGAAGCCGCCAAACTCGGCTTCGAACGGGCCATTGTGCCGAAACGGCGGACCCGGGCCGGTGGCGGCGCCCCGGTCGCCTTGAAGCAGTCTTCGATCGGCCATCTCCGCGAAATGCTGCCTCTGTTCGAGGCGCCGGCCGGGCAATCTGGAATCCGGGCCGGAATCCGGGCCGAAAATCGAGGCCGCAGGTGAATCCGACCTTGCTCGATCTCATCGTTATCGGCGTGGTGCTGCTGTCCGCGATTTTGGCCTTTATTCGCGGCTTTACGCGCGAGGTGTTCAGCCTGGTCGGCTGGATCGGCGCTGCGGCGGCGGCCTGGTTCCTGCTGCCCTACACGGAACCTTATGCACGGCAGATCGTCGATGACGCGCTGGCCGCCCGGATTATCGCGTCGGTCGCCGTGTTCATCGTCGTGCTGTTCGCCATCGCATTCATCGGTTCGCCGATTGCCGGACGGGTGCGCGGCAGCCACTTCAGTTCGACCGACCGGCTGCTTGGCGGCGTCTACGGTGCGGTGCGCGGCGCCGTCCTGGTCGTTCTGGGCTATGTCGTGCTGATTTCCTTCTTTCCGAAGGACAGCCAGATTCCCTGGATGCGCGATGCGGCCTCGAAACCTCTTCTGGAACGGGGACTGCGCATTGCCGAAGGGCTGTTGCCGGAAGGCGTGATCCAGACCGGACGCGACGCGGCAGCGGACCTGCGTACCGGAGCCGAGATCAAGAAGAAGATCGACGACGCCCGCAGGCCGGGCAGCGGCGTCGCAAAGCGCGATGCCGCCCAATAACCGCCCGCCCGGCCAAGCCGCCAACAAGTCCCCGGTCACGATGACGACGAATCCGTTCGACGACGACAAGCTGCGGGAAGAATGCGGAGTTTTCGGTATCTTCGGGCACGAAGATTCCGCCGCGCTGACAACCCTCGGCCTGCACGCGCTGCAACACCGCGGCCAGGAAGCCGCCGGCATCGTCGCCTATGACAGCGACCATTTTCACATGCACCGCGCCAAGGGCCATGTCGGCGACACCCTCAACTCGCCGGAAGTGATTGCGCGGCTTCCCGGACATATGGCGATCGGCCATGTCCGCTATTCGACCAGCGGCGACAGCATCATGCGCAACGTTCAGCCGCTGTTCGCTGATTTCGCATTCGGCGGCCTGGCGGTGGCGCAGAACGGCAACCTCACCAACGCCCGGGCGCTGCGCGCCGCGATGGTCCGCGATGGCCGGCTGTTCCAGTCGACCACCGATACCGAGGTGATCATCCATCTTGTGGCCAAGAGCGGCAGCGACACGCTGGTCGGCCGCGTGACGGATGCGATCGGCCAGCTCGAAGGCGCCTATTCCATGGTGCTGATCAGCAGGAAGAAGGTGATCGGGGTGCGCGATCCGCTCGGCGTCCGGCCGCTGGTGCTGGGCAGGCTCGATGCGAGCCATGTGCTCGCGTCGGAAACCTGTGCGCTGGATATTATCGGCGCCGAGTTCCTCCGCGATGTCGAGCCCGGCGAAATGGTGGTGCTGGACGACGACGGCGTCGAGAGCCTGCGGCCGTTCCGGCGCCGGTCGAGCCGTTTCTGCATTTTCGAACATATCTATTTCGCCCGGCCGGACAGCCGTGTAGAGGGCCGCGGCGTTTACAGCACGCGCAAATCCATCGGCGCCGAACTGGCCCGGGAGGCCGGCGTGCCGGCCGATGTCGTGGTGCCGGTGCCGGACTCCGGCGTTCCGGCGGCCATGGGCTATGCCGAGGCGGCCGGTCTGCCCTTCGAACTCGGGATCGTCCGGAACCACTATGTCGGCCGGACGTTCATCGAACCGGCGGACCAGATCCGCCATCTCGGAGTCAGACTGAAACACAGCCCGAACCGCGATGCGCTGGACCGCAAACGGGTTGTACTGGTTGACGACAGCATCGTCCGCGGCACGACCTCGACCAAGATCGTCGAGATGATCCGCAATGCCGGCGCGCGCGAGGTCCACCTGCGGATATCGAGCCCGCCGACCGGCTATTCCTGCTTCTACGGAATCGACACGCCGGAGCGCGAGCAACTGCTGGCGGCACGGCACGACATCGAAGGGATGACCGCCCTGATCGGCGTCGATTCCCTCGCCTTCCTGTCGATCGACGGGCTGCACAGGGCGATGGGCGAGGCGGCCGGGCGCAACGCCGCCGCGCCGCAATTCTGCGACGCCTGCTTTACCGGCGACTATCCGACCGGCCTGACCGACTTCGAGGAAGGTTCGATCGGCAGCGAACTCTCGCTGCTCGAAGAGGATATGTGAGGCCGTGGGCGCTCTCGAGGGCCGGATCGCGCTGATCACCGGCGCGTCGCGCGGCATCGGCGCCGCCGTTGCGGAGCGGTTCGCCACGGAAGGCGCCCGGCTTGTCCTCGCCGCCAGGACGCCCGGTGCGCTCGAAGAAATCGACGACCGGATCGCAGCGGCGGTCGACGGCGCCGAGGTCACTCTCGTGCCGGTCGATCTTGCGGAACACGACCGCATCGACGAAATGGCCGGAGCGATCGCCGAACGGTTCGGAAGGCTCAACATCCTGGTCGGCAACGCCGCGGTCCTGGGCGGGCTGGCGCCGCTGGCCCATGTCGAGCCGGAGCGCTGGGCCGAGACCGTGAACGTCAACCTTACCGCCAACTGGCGCCTGATCCGGGCCTTCGAGCCGCTGCTCCGCCGGTCGCCGGCAGGCCGGGCGATCTTCGTGACCAGCGGCGCCGCCGGGGGGGCCGTCCCCTACTGGGGACCTTACGCCACCAGCAAGGCGGCGCTGGAAGCGCTGGTCCGGACCTGGGCCGCGGAACTCGAAAAATCCGACATCCGCGTCAACCTCCTCAGCCCCGGCGTCGTCCGGACCCGGATGCGCGCGGAAGCCATGCCCGGCGAGGATCCGACGACCTTGCCGCCGCCGGAAAGCCTCGCAGGCTTGTTCGTCGAACTGGCCTCGGCGGACTGCCGCCGGCACGGTGAAACCGTATTCGCCTGAACGGCCGTCAGGCCGTATCCGCATACGGATTCCTGCCTTTCCGCAGATGCAATCGCAGCGGCACCCCGTCGAGCCCGAAGGACTCGCGCAGGCCGTTGGCGAGATAGCGCAGGTAGCTGTCCGGCAGGTCCGCCGGCTTGTTGGCGAACAGCGCGAAGGTCGGCGGCCGCGCCTTGACCTGGGTGGCGTAGCGGATCCTGATCCTCCGGCCGTTGACCAGGGGCGGCTGGTGCGCCTCCTGCATCGCCTCGATCCAGCGGTTGAGCGCGCCCGTGCCGACCCGGCTGTTCCAGGCCGTATCGATTTTCAGGACTGCCCCCATCAGCCGGTCGATCCCCTGCCCGTCCAGGGCGGAGATGCAGGCAAGCGGAACGCCGCGCAACTGGCTGAGGGATTTTCCCAGGCTCTCGGCGATCTGCCGGCGGACCTTCTGCGGTTCGGCGACCAGATCCCACTTGTTGGCGGCGATGGCCAGGCCGCGGCCCTCTTCTTCGACCTGGCGGGCGATCGTCAGATCTTGCTTCTCGATGCCGTGGCCGAAGGACTGGATCGTCTGCGCGTCGATCATCAGGACGACGATGTCGGCGAACCGGATCGCGCGCCAGGTATCCATCGCCGACAGTTTTTCCAGGGAGCCGTCCACCTTCGCCCGGCGGCGGACGCCGGCCGTGTCGATCAGGCGGATCGGCCTCCCGCCCGCCGCGTCCGGCCAGCGCCAGTCGAACGAGATGGCATCGCGGGTGATGCCGGGCTCCGGCCCGGTCAGCACGCGCTCCTCGCCGATCAGGCGGTTGAAGAGGGTGGACTTGCCGGCGTTCGGCCGTCCGACGATGGCGAGAGACATCGGCCGGTCCGCTACGTCGGCGCCGGTTTCGTCCGCAGTCCCCGCCGGCGCTTCCAGATACGGCGCGAGGGCGAGCCGCAGGTCGCCCATGCCCAGGCCGTGCTCGGCGGAAATCGCCAGCGGCTCCCCAATCCCGAGGCCGAACGCGTCGAGCCGGCCCGGCTCGGCTTCCCGGCCCTCGCACTTGTTGGCGAGGAGCAGGACGGGGGTGCCGGCGCGGCGCAGAAGATTGGCGAAATGCCTGTCGTCGGGTGTAATGCCGGCCCGCGCGTCGATCAGGAACAGGGCGACCGCCGCATCTTCGAGCGCCCGGAGCGCCTGCGCGGCCATCCTGTTCTCGATCGCGCCGGCTGCGGCTTCTTCGAGGCCCGCGGTATCGACAACCGAGAATTTCAGGTCATGGAGGCGCGCTGGCGCTTCCTTGCGGTCGCGCGTCACCCCCGGCGTATCGTGCACCAGGGCGGCGCGCCGGCCCACCAGCCGGTTGAACAGCGTGGATTTTCCGACGTTCGGCCGGCCGACGATGGCGACCCTGGCCGTGGCGCCGGTCATTACCGCATGGCGGTCAGGCGACCGCTGTCGTCCAGGAACAGGATCGTTCCCTGCGCAATCGCCGGCGGGATGAACACGCCCCTGTTCAACGGGATCCAGCCGATGACTTCTCCGGTATAGGGCGAGACCGCCAGGGCTTCGCCATGCGATCCGGCGACCACCAGGCGGTCGCCGGCCAGCACCGGTCCGGTCCAGAACGGCCGTCCGTCGGCCAGGTCGTCGTCGTCGGTAAACCGGTCGAGCCGGATTGCCCAGCGCACCCGGCCGTCGCTGCGCCGGATCGAGGCCAGCACCGCACGATTGGTCAACACGAAGACATAGTCGCCCGCCACCCAGGGCGTCTGACGGCTACTCAATTCGATATCCCACAGCCGCCGGCCCGAAGCCAACTCGATGGCCGCCAGCCGCCCGGCGTTGCTCACGGCGTAAACCACGCCGCGGTCGATCACCGGACTGGCGATTATGGCGCTCAGGCCGCCCACCGGATTACCGCGCTGCGCCGCGCCCAAATTCTCCGTCCAGACCAGGCTGCCGGAATCGGACCGTAGAGCGACAACTTCGCCGGTCGACTGGGGTGCAACCACAACGCCCTCGTCCACGGCCGGCGCGCCGCCGCCCAGAAGTCCGGTCTGGGCGGCCACTCCGTCGTGGCTCCACAGCTTCTTGCCGTCCTTCGTATCGAAGGCGATCACGGTATTTTCTGTGGTGACGACGAACAGGCGTCCATCGTCCGCTGCCGGTGGCGAGCGCATGGGCGCCCCGGTATCGCGCCGCCAGAGCACCCTGCCGCTCGCAGCATCCATACCCAAGACTTCGGCCGCACCGGTCGCAACGAAAAGCCGCCCCTCGTGATAGGCGATCCCGCCGCCGACGTCGCCGTCGCGCTCGTGCCGCGGCAAGGTCCCCTGGGACCAGAGCCGCCGGCCGGATTTCAGATCGAATCCCCGGACCGTGCCATTCGAATCCATCGCGAATGCCCTGGCGCCGGCGATGACCGGCCGGGCCAGCAGGCGCCGGCTCCTCGAGAGCGAAAGCAGGCCCTGGTCCTCGGAGCCCGACCCGGCCCCGACCGACCACGCCTCCCGCGGATCCTTGCCCAGCGCCAGATGATGCATGGCGTGGTTCGGATAGCCGGCCTGTTGCGGCCAGGCGGCATTGGGCGCCGGCCGCGGCAGCACGATCCGGACATCCGAAATCCTGACATCGGCCTTGAGAATGTCGGGGGTCGGCAACACGGCCAGACGGCGGCCCGGCAGGGGCGGATCCTCGCTATTGAAAATGTCCTTGATCGAGTCGCAACCCGCCGTCGCCAGACCTGCCGCCAACGCTACCGCAAGTTTAAGCCTGCTCATTTCTTTCACCTGCCGGCCGAGCCGTCCGCGACGCCGCGAACGCTCACGACTCTCCCATCATGGACAACAACTCACCAACCCGCCGTTTCAGAGATTCCGGCGCGGCGGCATCGCCTGCAATCTGCTTGAATATGCGCACGGCATCGCCCTTTCGTCCCGCCTTTCGGTGATAATGCGCAATCAGTTCCAGCGCCGTATAGCGCCAGGTTGCGCCGGCTGCGGCAAGGGGCGTCAGCCGCTCGATTGCCCCGTCCGGCCCGGCCGTATCCAGGGCATGCAATCCCCACAATACCGTGCCGAGATCGCGAAAGACCGGCGCCAGCCTTTCGTCGTCGGCGAGTTGGAGATAGAGCGCTGCGGCACCTTTCGCGTCGCCGGATTTTCCGACCAGCGCGGCCTGCCGCAATCGCGCCAGCGCCGCGTAGCCGCCGTCCGTCTCGCGGGCCAGCTTGTCGAGAATCTTGCCGGCTTCGCCGCTCTTCCCGCCGGCGGCGAGCGCCGTGGCCGAGGCGAAATCCACGCTTTCCGCCTCCTGCCCGCTGCGGATGCTATCCTGGTACCACTGCCAGCCCGCAACGCTGCCAACGGCGAGGATGGCGCCGCCGACGAAATACTGGCCGTATTTCTTCCAGGTCTGGAGATACCGCTCCTGCTTGAGCTCTTCATTCACTTCCTGAATGAAGAGCTCTTCCTCACGGTCGATCTCGGTTTCCGGCGCGCTACCGTCGTTTCGTCTGCGCTTCCGTGCCAACGATTGTCGCTCCTGAGGGGCGAGCGCCCCTCCGCCCTCGTTCCGAAAAATGCGCCTATAGGTAGGGCCTCGCAGGCGCAAGATAAACCGTGACAGGGGCGCGCGCCGGCATGACCGACGGAGTTCGACCGAAGCGGTTGAACACAACAGCAACGAAGGCGATAATCCCACCGCCCGCAACCACGGTCCGATGATCGCTCCCCGATCGCCCCATGACCGCCCCATGATCGGCCAATGATCGGCGCTGTGCCGCAAAGCATGAAAGAGCCGCCCGAATGCCCCGGCCCTTCCGCTGTTTTCACGCCCTGATTCTCGCCGTCTTTCTTGGCGGTTCGGTCTGTTGGGCGCCGGCCGCCCGGGCGCAATGGACAGCCGGCGACTGGACCGGCAGCTCCTACATCGACCGTGCGGGGGGCTTCAGCCACTGCATCATGTCGGCCAGATACAACAGCGGCATCACTCTCTATTTCCTGCTGTTCCGCAATCACGATCTGTTCATCGGCGTCGCGGCGCCGGACTGGTCGCTCAATCCGCACAGCCCCTACACGATGACCATGGCCATCGACGGGAAGGTCATCCGTTCGGCGCCGGGCACCGTGCTCCGATACGATACGAACCGCCTGTGGCTGGCGCTGGGCAAGGACCGGGGCATCAGGGAGCGCCTGCGCTGGGGACTGAAGCTCCGGCTGCTGCAGGGCAAACGCGAATACGGGTTCCAGCTTACCGGAACCGCCGCGGCGCTGAAACGGCTCGTGGAATGCGTCGAACGGGGCAACCGATCGAACCCGGACAAGCGGCAGGACGAGCCGCCGGCCGCCGATCGGGACAAGAATTCGTAAACCGGACAGCAACCGGGCGAAATCCGGGGCCATCCGGCGGCGCTTGAGGGCGCCGGTGCTGCCGGAAACGCAAATGCAGTCTCAGGGCCACAATCTCAGTCAGGCCGCGGACCCCGGCCGCCCCGCAACGGCTTCCGTCATTCTTCCGGCCGCCGCGCGTTGTCTGCAAACGCCGCCGCGGCTAGGCTGCCGGCCGGCCCCGCAACGGTCAGGACGCTGCACGATGACAGAAAGCACTCCACCCGGCGCCATTCCCTTCGACCGGGAACTGGAGTTCGAATACGGGCGGATCGAGGCCGTCTCGCCCCTGATCCGCCGGGTCGTCGCGCCGAACGGTGGGCCTTTCACCTTCCACGGCACCGGCACCTACGTCATCGGGTGCGGCAAGGTCGCCGTCATCGATCCGGGCCCGCTGCTGTCGTCCCACATCGAAGCCCTGAAACACGCCCTGCGCGGCGAGACGGTCAGCCATATCCTGATCACCCACACCCACCGGGACCATTCGCCGGCCGCCGCGCCGCTCAAGGGCGACTGGGCGGCGCCGACCTGCGGTTTCGGCCCGCACGGCGGCGGGCGGATCGAGGCCGGCGCGGTGGTCGAGGCCGGCGGCGACGAGAGTTTCGCGCCCGATGTCGTCACGCAGGACGGCGACGTCATCGAAGGCGACGGCTGGACGGTCGAGGCCGTGCACACGCCGGGCCATACCTCGAACCATCTGTGCTTCCACCTCAAGGAGGAGAACGCCCTGTTCAGCGGCGACCATGTCATGGGCTGGTCGACCACCATCGTCTCGCCGCCCGACGGCGACATGGCGCATTATGTCGCCAGCCTGGACAAGCTGATCGCCCGCGGCGAAAGGGGCGACGACGCGATCTACTGGCCGACCCACGGCGCGCCGATCCGCGATCCTGCGGCCTTCGTGCCGGCGCTGAAGGCGCACCGCATGGGTCGGGAGGAACAGGTGCTCGCCTGCCTGGCGGACGGGCTGACCTCCATCGCGGACATGGTGCCGCGCATGTATGCGAACGACGTGCCGCCCGCCATGTATCCGGCCGCCGCGCGCTCGGTGCTCTCCCACCTCGTCTGGCTGGTCGAGAAGGAAAGGGTCCACGCCGAAGGCGAGCTGGGGACGGAAGCGGCGTTCCGGCTGGTGTGAGGGGCGGTCGGGCGGCAGGTCTGCAACCCCTTATTTGAGCAAACATTCAAGTATTTTCTTCGCCGAAACCGTCGTTTTTCCGCAGTTTTCCGCCGCTTCTCCGTGCTCGATGCCGAATTAGACAGACCGGTCTGTATTTTGATGTTTTTTTGCACTTTGCAGGTCCTCGAATCGCCCGGACCCCGCAGAAACGCTGGGAAAATACGATTCGAGAGTGCAATAAAATAATTCATCCAGGAAATTTTGCCGTATCCTGCCCCGGGCGGGATCGGAAGGCGGGAGATGCGCATGGACCCCGGCGCGCCGCCTGTCCACAGCAGGCGCACTCCGGGCGTTGACAGAAGTACATATAGGGAACGAATTTGCCGGTGTCAGGGAAAATACAAACCTCATCGCCGCTTCGTCATTTCGGCCGGAGCGAACCGCAGAGCCTGCCTTGAGCTTGCCGAAGGCTTCACGGAGCGGAGAAATCTGCCCGGAGACCGACCGTTGCCCGATGCAGTGTGTGAGGAGGGGCCGTGCCGGGACAGATTTCTCCACTACGCGGGCTGGCGCCCGCTCCGGTCGAAATGACGATGGGGGGCGGGCTGGCGCCTGCTCCGGTCGAAATGACGATCGGGGGGCGGGCTGGCGCCCGCTCCGGTCGAAGTGACGGGGTGGAAATGCGGGCCGCTGTGGACGAGGATCGGGGTTTGCGTGCAGACGGGTTCCCGGCCACAATGGCGGCGCGCGGTGCCCCGGCGGGCGGCGCATTGATCGAAGAACGGCGGCAACGCCGCACTACCGGGCCGGAGCCATGCTTGCCACTGCCAAATTCGCCATCGGCCAGGTCGTCAGACACCGGCTCTACCCGTTCCGCGGCGTGATCTTCGACGTCGATCCCGAATTCGCGAATACCGAGGAATGGTGGCAATCGATCCCCGAAGAGGTCCGGCCGCGCAAGGACCAGCCCTTCTACCATCTGCTCGCCGAGAATGCGGAGACGACCTACACGGCCTATGTCTCGGAACAGAACCTGCTGCCCGACGACACCGGCAAGCCGGTCGGCCATCCCAAGGTCAAGAGCATGTTCGGCGAGTTCGGCGGCGACCATTACGAAATCCGCAAGGACATCGCGCATTGAGGGCAGGGCAGAACGCTGTGCCGTTTCCGGCGAAAACTCCCAACGACGAGACCTGCGAGGCGCTCCGGCAGGCTGCGCAAGACGAGGACCTCACCGAATACGCTCGTCTCGACGACCTCAAGACCGCGCACGGCCGGCAGAGCGCCGACAAGAGCCGGCGCCGGGACCGAGGCCGGACCGGCTAACCGGCCGTCCCCGACGGGCCGCCGCCTGCCGCTCAGTCGTAGCGCACGAAGGGGCGGTCGAGGCGGTAGGCGAACAGGGGGACGGTCTCAGCGTCGGGATCGGCCAGCCGGCGCTGGATTTCGCCGAGCATGAAATGGGTGACGTCGAGCAGGCCGAAATCGTCGGCCCGTTCGATCGGGATCCATTGCAGGTCCGACAGCTCGCCCGAGCCACCGATCCCGCCATCTTCCGGCCGGTACGTCGCCATGAAGAAACGGGCGTGGAAGCGGATCGGGCTGTAGGGCGACGTGATGGCCCGGGCGAGGTAGGTCAGGCGCGCCAGGTCCGGCGCCTTGCCGAGAGCGCGCATTTCGCGCCAGGTCTCGTCGTCGGCCGCGCCGACATCGCCGTCCGCCGCCAGCAGCAGGCCGGTTTCCTCGAAAGTTTCGCGGATCGCCGCCATACCGAGCGCCTGCGCCTTGGCGGCATTGCCGCGCAGGCCCATTTTCGCGACTGGCGCGGCGAGCGGCGTCGCGGGCTGCGCCTCCCAGTCATGGCTGTCGAGCCGGCCGCCCGGAAAGACGAAGGAGCCGGGCACGAATTTCGCCCGGTTGGACCGCTGTCCCATCAGAATTTCCGGTCCGTCCGGCCCGCTGCGGACCAGGATCAGCGTCGCGGCGTCCCGCGGCGTGACCGGCCTGCCCTCATGGCGTTTGCGCGGATGGCCGAGCCGGTGCGACAGGGTGAAGTTCCGGGTTCTGGGCGGCATGGGCTCTCGTCGTCGGCCGGCAGCCGCGCCGGCGGGATCGGAGGGGGATCAGATATCGTCGAACGCGCCGCTGCGGCCCTTGCCGCCGGCAAAGCGCGTCGCACCGCCCACGGCCTCCCGCTTCAGCGGCACGACGCCTTCCCGGCCTTCATAGCGCAGCGCCTCGTCGAGCGGCATGCCCCATTGGCGAATGGCGCTCATGCGGTCTGTCTGCATGCAGAGTTGCGGAAAGCGGGCGAGCTCGTCGGCCAGCGCGACGGCGGCTTCCAAGGCGGCGCCCTTCGGAACCAGCCGGTTGGCCAGGCCGAACTCCAGGGCTTCCGGGCCGCGCACCGGCCGGCCGGTCAGGATCATATCCATGGCCCGGCTGTGGCCGATCAGCCGCGGCAGGCGGACGGTGCCGCCGTCGATCAGCGGCACACCCCAGCGCCGGCAGTAGACGCCGAACACGGCATCCTCCGCCGCAACGCGCAGATCGCACCACAAGGCCAGCTCCAGCCCGCCGGCGACGGCCGGCCCCTCGACCGCGGCAATCACCGGCTTGTCGAGCAGCAGGCGCGACGGACCCATGGGGCCAACGCCTTCCGGCTCGTAGGCGATTGCGCCCTGCGAGGCGGACAGAGCCTTGAGGTCGTAGCCGGCGCAGAAGGCGCCGTCCGCCCCGGTGAACACGGCGACATCCGCCGAATCGTCGTCGGCAAAGGCGAGGAACGCATCGCGTAGGGCCTCGGCGGTCGGCGGGTCGACCGCGTTGCGGACCCCGGGGCGGTCGATCGTGACGATGCGGACCCGTCCGCGCGTCTCGACGACGACGTTCTGGTATTCGGCCATGCGGTGTACAACTCCTGATCGGCGGCGGCATGCCGGCCGTTTCGGCGCAAACTTCAGCGTCTGCCCTTGCCCTTCTTCTTCTTTTTCGGCTTCCTGGCGCGCGCTTCGAGCCGGGCGACCTTCGCGCCCATTTTCATCAGGGTCTCGAGCTTGGACTGCGGCAGTTCCCGCACATCCTCGTACCAGCCGCCCGCGGCTTCGAGAAAGTCGTGCATGGACCGAATCCGGGCGACGGCGTCTTTACCGATGGCATCGTCGGTCCGGGCGTCCGACAGGCATCCGGCCAACGCCTCGATCGCCGGATCGATCTCCCGCCTCTTGCGTGCGTCCGCGACGCGGGCGGCGGCCGTCCACAAATCGGTCTCGGCGACGAAATGATCGCGCCGGTCACCGATCGCGTGGGTCCGGGCGATCAGGCCCCAGGATTGCAGTTCCCGGATGCTGGTGCTGACGTTCGAGCGGGCGACCTTCAGCGTGCCGGCGATCTCGTCGGCCGGCAGCGGCGTGCCGGCGACGTAAAGCAGGGCATAGATCTGCGCGACCGTCCGGTTCAGCCCCCAGCGCGAGCCCATCTCGCCCCAATGGAGAATGAAGGATTCCATGACCGGAGAAAGCTGCACGGCGCCCTCCTTATTTCGGAATATTCTGAAACATCGTATCATAATGGAAAATAAAGTCAATGAGCGGCGATTGGCGTCGGCTGCCTATCGCGCGACCCCGGTGTTGTCTACAAGGCGTAAACGCAGGGTGCCGATGTCCGAATGCCGCCCCGCCGTGACGCGGGTGCGCCGCCCGCTGTCGCCGAACAGCCATCGCTCCTCTTCCGGCGGCAGAACCGCCGGATAATAGTCCGCCGGCGGCAGATCGCCGAAGGAGACCCGCCCGGTCGCGTCCGTCCTGGAAACCCGATGCAACGGCCGTCCGTGACAGGGCGAGCGGCCGCCCCGCAGAACCCGGCCCGGCGGCGCCGCGCAAATGTCGACACGCGCGTTTGCAAGGACGCCGCCGCCTTGCCGGACAAGGCTAAACGCGAGACGGCCCGGCGGTTTGGCGAGCGGCCGGGGCAGGCCGGCACCGGCGCCCAGCACCGCAACGCCGGCCAGGTCGTTGGACGGCAATGCAGAATCCGCCATGCGCCGCCAGTGCCATTTTCCGCCGTCGTAAACGCCGAGGCCGTAGCGGGTTGCGGCCCATATCCGGCCCCTGTCGTCCGCCGCCAGGCCCTTTACCGGCGCGGCCAGCGCAAACCGTGTCCAGAATTCGTCGCGATACCGGGTAATCCGGCCGAAATAGCCCAGCCAGAGGGCGCCGTCCGGGCCATCGGCCATGACATTGGCGCTGCCGGGACCGGCTGTGTCGTTCCAGCCGTCGCCGTGCCTCCGGGCGAGACCGCGATCGTGCGCCAGCCACAGGCTGCCGTCGCGGCCGGCATGGACGCCGGTCAGGCGCCAACGGGCCGGCAGGCCGGCGCCGGCTCTGAAGAGTTGCCACTCCGCGCCGTCGAAACGGGCCGCTATTCTCCTGCCGGCCACCACCCAGAGATTGCCGTTTCGCGCGGCTGCCAGCCCGTCGATCCAGCCGGCCCGGGCGGCGGTCAGCACCTTGTCGATGCCGGGGCTGAGCCAGGTCCGGCCCGTCCATTTCGCCAGTGTACGGCCGCCGGTTATCCAATAGCCGCCGGCCGGGTCGCAGGCGATCCGCCGGGCCGGACCGCCTGGCGTCCAATGGGTCAGGAGGCGGCGCTCGCCATCGAATTCATGCAGCCGCCGGCCGGTGGAAACGACGATCCGGCCGTGGCAAGCCGCAATGGCGTAAACGAAATCGGAATTCAGCGCGCCGCCTGCCTCGGTCCATCGCGTCCAGGCGCCACCGGCCAGGCAGGCGACGCCAAAACCTCTCGTGCCGACACAGACCCGGCCCGGCCCGGCGGTTTCCCGGTCTGCAGCTGCCGATTGCGCACTCGCGGCGCCGACGTCCAGAGCCATCGCCGCTGCGGCGGCGCCTGCTGCGAAGCGCCTCAGGGCACACCGAAGCCGGCCGGATACCGGGCGGGAACGCATTCGCCGTTCGGCGGATCGGCCGACCGAAAGGAAAGGCCCCGGCGCAGCGGTGTCAGCCAGCGGCCAGCAGGACTTCGGCGGCCTGCTTCGCCCGGGCGGCGGTCGAGCGGTCGTCGGTCAACTGGGCGACGACGGTGGCCCCTTCCACGAGCATGTAGACTTCTCCGGCGATCCGCCCCGGATCGGGCGCGCCAGCGGCCTCGGCCAGTGTCCGGATCAGGGCGAGCAGACGCCCCTTGTGCGCGAGCGCCGCGCGATGGACCGGGTCATCGTGATCGTCGAATTCGCCGGATGCTTTCAGGAACGGGCAACCGCAGAAATCTTTGCCGGCAAACCAGGCGTCCAGCGCATCGAACAAGGCGAGCAGGCCGTCTTCCGGCGCGGCGGCGCGCGCTTCGGTTTCGGCAGTGAGCCACGCGATATGCTCTTCGTCCCGCTTTTCCAGGGCCGCCAGGATCAGCGCCTCCTTGGAGCCGAAATGGTTGTACAGCGTCATCTTGGCGACCCCCGCTTCGGCAAGGACCGCCTCGATTCCCGTTGTGCGATAACCGTGGCGGGTGAACAGCCGGAGCGCTGCATCGACCAACCGGTCTTTCTTCCTGAGGCTCATGGTCGGCGTCTCCACGCAATTCTTCGACGGGCGAAATCGGACAAAACTATACTATACCGTTTTGTCCAGTTTCGCGATTCGGAGTTCGACCTCCAGCCGGAAGATGTTTCGGAATGAACAGACCGGTCAATGCAAACGCCGGGTCGGCTCCGGAATGTCCCGGTCTTCCGCCTCGTCCATCGATACCGCCATGGGGCTCGCCTGGTGGTGGATCATGCGCCATTCGCCTTCCTCGTGCCGGAACATGTTGGTCGCCGCCAGAGTATGGCCGCCGAGATGCTCGTGGCACAGGACGATGGCGACATCGTCGAAAACGTAGGGCGTTGCGTTGCGGCACTCGATGGCGACATCCTGCTGGTGGGACAGGATCTGCCGCCAGCTGTTGAGGACCTCCTCCCGGTCCGTCAGGATGTCCCAGCCCGGATGGATGCAGGCGACCGGCGAGCGGACCGCCAGCAAATCCTCCAGCGCGCCGATATCCCGGTCGCGGAAAGCGCGATAGAATTCGCTGTTCGCCGTCAGCACCGCCCGGATGATCTCCCGCAACTGCCCGCCTCCGGCCCTTTGTTCTTCGCGATGCGGCCCCGGTATCCGTTCTACGACGCCTGGCCGCGGTCGGTGCTTCCGGGCTGTATTGTGACCCAGGCGGCAAAGCCGTTCAACGTCGAACGGCTCCGACGTTTCGCAACCGCAGTGCAGGGCGGAGGGATCCGCGCCACGGCCGGCACGGCGATCAGTCGGGGATCACCGCCGTGGTTTCGATTTCGACCATGGCGCCGGGCTCCATCAGGCCCTTGACCTCGATCACGGCCATCGCCGGATAATGGCGGCCGATCGTATCGCGCCAGGCCTGGCCGACAGCGCGGGCGTCATCCAGATACGCCTTCTTGTCGGTAATGAACCAGGTCATCCGGACGATGTGGTCGGGCCGGGCGTTCGCCTCCTTCAGGATGGCCACGGTATTCTCCAGCGCTTGCCGGAACTGGGCCGTGAAATCGTCGGAGACGACCTTTTCGGTGACCGGATCCCAGCCGATCTCGCCGGCGACGAATACCATGGTTCCTCTGGCGGCGACGCCGTTGGAATAGCCTTTGGCGCGCGGCCAGCCGGGCGGTTGCAGGAACTGCATCTCGGTCGCTCCAGGAATAAGGGCCAAGAATAAGGGGTAGACAGAAATTTTAGGCCTGAATATTTTATATCTAAACTAATTTTCGGCTGTCCAGTCCCCGGTTTCGGCCGTTTCCGCTCCGTTGTCCTCCTTTCTCCCGGGCTCTGCCGCACGCAACCGACGCCATCGCAATGACCGCTCTCCAGTCAAACCCGTTCGAGGCACAGCACGCGCTGGTCACCGGCGGCGGCCGCGGCATCGGTGCGGCGATCGCTGACGCCCTGGCAGCCAACGGCGCTGCGCTCACGCTGCTCGGCCGGACCGAGGCCACGCTGGAAGCCAAGCAGGCGGACCTGGCGGAGAATTTCGGCGTTGCCGCCGGAACCGCCGCCGCCGACGTTACCGACGAGGCCGCCGTCGAAACGGCATTCGCCAAGGCAGTCGCGGAACGCGGTCCGATCTCCATCCTTGTGAACAACGCCGGCCGCGGCGACAGCGCCCCCTTCAAGCGCACGACGACCGACTTTTTCATGCGCATGGTCGAAATCAACCTGCTGAGCACTTTCCTGTGCATCCGGCAGGTTCTCCCGGCGATGACGGAGGCGGGTTACGGTCGCATCGTCAATATCGCCTCGACGGCCGGCCTGGTCGGCTATCGTTATGTCACCGCCTATGTCGCCTCGAAGCACGGTGTGGTCGGCCTGACCCGGTCTCTGGCACTGGAGACGGCGAAGACCGGCGTGACAGTGAATGCGGTCTGCCCCGGCTATGTCGAAACCGACATGACCGCGGACACCATCGCCAATATCGTCGAAAAGACCGGCATGGATGCCGAAGCGGCGCGGGCCCAGCTGGCGCAGGGCAATCCGCAGGGCCGCCTGATCGACCCGGCCGAGGTCGCCAATGCCGTGGTCTGGCTGGCGCGGCCCGACAGCGGCTCGATCACCGGCCAGTCCATCCCGGTGGCGGGCGGCGAGATCATGTGATGGACGGCGACGTGAAACCGGGCGGCGACGTCGACCGCGAGACGGCGGCGACGGCGGACGACAAGCTGGAACTTCGGGTCTGGCTGCGCTTGCTGTCCTGCGCCAACCGGATCGAGCAGGATGTGCGCCAGGAATTGCGATCCGCATCCGGCATGACGCTGCCGCGCTTCGACCTGCTGTCGCAACTCGAACGCGCGCCGGACGGCCTGACGATGGGCGAACTTTCCCGCCGGCTCATGGTCACCAGGGGCAACGTGACCGGTCTGATCGACCGGCTGGTCGAGGAAGGCCTCGTCGAGCGCACGCCGATGCCGAAGGACCGCCGGGCCCATATCGTCAGGCTGACGCCGGCGGGCGAAGCGGCTTTCGGCGAAATGCTGCCGAACCACGAGGCGGTGATTGCCGCCAAGCTGGGCGCCATGAAGCGGTCGGACCTGCGCCAGCTGCAGAGCCTTCTGGGCCGCCTGAAAGATCATCTGCACGACAAGGCGGCCGGCGGCTGAGTGCCGCTTCCGTCCGCCGCACCTTCGAGGAAGCCGATGCCCGAAACCGACATGCTCAAGCGTCACGGCCGCACCTTCGGCCAGATGCTGGAAGATACCTCGCCTGCGCTGGGCGCCGACTACAGACCGCGCCATTTCAAGTGGGAGGTCGATGGCAAGGTCGCCACGATCACGCTCAACCGGCCGGAAAAAAAGAACCCGTTGACCTTCGAAAGCTATGCCGAACTGCGCGACACCTTCCGGTCGCTGAGCTACGCCGAAGACGTCAGGGCGGTGGTGGTGACCGGCGCCGGCGGCAATTTCTGCACCGGCGGCGACGTCCACGAGATCATCGGCCCGCTGCTCGATCTGGACATGCCGGGCCTGCTCAACTTCACCCGCATGACCGGCGACCTGGTGAAGGCGATCCGCACCTGCCCGCAGCCGGTCATCGCCGCCATCGACGGCATCTGCGCCGGCGCCGGCGGGGCGATCGCCATGGCCTGCGATATCCGCTTCGGCACACCGGAAGCGAAGGTGCTCTACCTGTTCAACCGAGTGGGACTGGCCGGCTGCGACATGGGCGCCTGCGCGATACTCCCGCGCATAATCGGTCAGGGCCGGGCCGCCGAGCTGCTGTACACCGGCCGCGCCATGACAGGCGACGAAGGCGAGCGCTGGGGCTTCTATAACCGGCTGGTCGACGGCGCGGATCTGCTGGCAACGGCGCAGGCGTTTGCCGCGCGGCTGGCCGACGGGCCGACCTTCGGCAATTCCATGACCAAGAAGATGCTGGATATGGAATGGAATATGGGACTGGAGCAGTATATTGAGGCCGAGGCCCAAGCTCAGGCGATCTGCATGCAGACCCAAGATTACCATCGCGCCTACCACGCCTTCGTGGCCAAGGAAAAACCGGTATTCGCGGGCAACTGATGCCGGATTCGACCTATCTCGACTGGCCGTTCCTGGAAGACCGGCACCGGCAACTCGCCGCCGGTCTCCGCGCCTGGGCGGAAGCCAATCTCCGCCCGATGGAGCACGAAGTCCACGGCAAGACCGATGTCGACGACATCTGCCTGCGCCTGGTCAAAATGCTGGGCGAGGCCGGCTGGCTGAAGCTGACCGTGCCGGCGGCGTACGGCGGCGCCCATGAGACTCTCGACGTCCGCTCGATCGCCCTCGGGCGCGAAATTCTCGGCTACTATCTCGGCCTTGCCGATTTCAGCTTCGTCATGCAGGGGCTCGGCACCGGCGCGATTACGCTTTACGGCTCGGACGAGCTGAAGGCCGAATATCTGCCGCGAGTCGCAACGGGCGAACGGATCGCGGCGCTGGCGATGTCGGAGCCCCAGGGCGGCTCGGACGTCGCCGCGCTCGAAACGACGGCCGAACTCGACGGCAACCACTTCGTCCTGAACGGCACCAAGACGTGGATCTCCAATGGCGGCATCGCCGACCAATATGTGGTGATCGCGCGCACGGGCGAGGCGCCGGGCGCCAAGGGCCTTTCCGCCTTCGTCGTCGACGCCGACAATCCCGGCTTCCGGGTCGCCGGCCGGATCGACGTGATGGCGCCCCATCCGCTCGCCACCCTGTCCTTCGACGATTGCCGGGTCCCGGCCAGCCATCTGCTGGGCAACCCGGGCGAAGGCTTCAGAATCGCTATGGCAAACCTCGACATTTTCCGGACGACGGTCGGAGCGGCGGCCCTCGGCATGGCGCGCCGGGCGCTCGACGAGGCGGTGGCCTATGCGCAGACCCGCAAGGCGTTCGGCCAGGCGATCGGCGAATTCCAGCTCATCCAGGCCAAGATCGCCGAAATGGCGGTCAAGGTGGATGCCATGGCCCTGCTGGTCTATCGCTCGGGCTGGACCAAGGATGTCGGGAAAATCCGGGTGACGCGCGAAAGCTCAATGGCCAAACTGTTCGCCACGGAAGCCGCGCAGGAAGTGGTCGACGAGGCGGTGCAGATCTTCGGCGGGCTGGGCGTGACCGTGGGTCAGAAGGTCGAAGAACTGTATCGGGAGATCCGCGCCCTGCGCATCTACGAGGGAACGAGCGAAGTGCAGAAACTGGTGATCGCCGGCCAGACGGTGAATGCGCTCGGAGCCGCTCATGGCTAGGATTCCCGGCGACGGCGCGACCGCCCATACGGATACCTTCGCACGCGACCGCCTGCCGCCGAAGGACCAGTGGCCGGACTTCGACTATTCCGGCCTGCCGGAACTGGCGGCCTATCCCGACCGGATGAATGCGGCCGTCGAATTCCTTGACCGGGCCGTGGCGGAATTCGGCTGGGGCGAGCGCCCTTGCATCCACTATGCGGACGAGGTCTGGACCTATGCCGACCTGATGGCGAAGGCCGACGCCGTGGCCCGGGTGCTGGTCGAGGATATGGGGCTGGAAACGGGCAACCGGGTGCTGCTGCGCGGCCCGAACAACCCGATGATGGCGGCCTGCTGGATGGCGGTGCTGAAGGCCGGCGGGATCGTCGTCGCGACGATGCCGCTGCTGCGGGCACGCGAGCTCGCCTACATGGCGGAGAAGGCGCAGATCCGCCATTTCCTGTGCGATCTCGACCTGCGGGCCGAGGGCGACGGCGCTATGGAGCGGGCGCCGGTCCTGGAGCGGGTAAGGTACTTTACGCCGCTCGGCGACGCGTCCGACCCGGCCGCCGATCTCGATACGGCGATGGCCGCCAAGCCGGCGGGGTTCGGCAATGTCGATACCGCGGCGGACGATATCGGCCTGATCGCCTTTACCTCCGGCACGACCGGCCAGCCCAAGGGTACCGTCCATTTCCACCGCGACATCCTCGCGATGTGCGACTGTTTCCCGAAGCATGTCTACCGGCCGTCGCCGGACGATGTCTATGTCGGCACGCCACCGCTCGCCTTCACCTTCGGCCTGGGCGCGCAGTTGCTGTTTCCCATGCGGACCGGCGCTTCGGTCGTTTTCTATCCGGGACCGCCGAGCCCCGACCGGCTGCTGGACCTGATCGGCGAATACCGCTGCACGACGCTGTACACGGCGCCGACCATGTACCGCGCGCTCGCCGACAAAATTGCGGAAAGCGGAAACGCGCCCGCAACCCTGAAACAATGCGTCTCGGCGGGCGAGACCCTGCCCCTGCCGACCTTCGAAGCCTTCAGGGCGGCGACCGGGATCCGGATCATCGACGGCCTGGGCTCGACCGAGATGATCCACATTTTCGTCTCGGCGGAAGGCGATGCCATCCGACCCGGCGCCACCGGCACGGCGATCCCCGGCTACGAGGCCTGCATTATGGACGAGGCCGGCACCATCCTGGAGCCGCCTTGCGAAGGCCTGCTGGCGACACGGGGGCCGACCGGCTGCAAATATCTCGACAACGAAGAACGGCAGCGCGCCTATGTCGTCAACGGCTGGAACCTGCCGGGCGACCGCTACCGTCAGGATGCCGACGGCTATTTCTGGTATGTTGCCCGGGCCGACGACATGATCGTTTCGGCCGGCTACAATATAGGCGGCCCGGAGGTCGAGGATGCGCTGCTCGACCATCCCAAGGTGCAGGATTGCGCTGTGGTCGGCGCGCCGGACGAACAGCGCGGCCGGATCGTCAAGGCCTTCGTGATCCTGCGCGACCCGGCCGACGCGGGAGACGCGGCCGCGGAAGAATTGCAGGACTTCGTGAAAGCGGAGATCGCGCCCTACAAGTATCCGCGCGCCATCGAGTTCGTGAGCGAACTGCCGCGCACGGAGACCGGAAAGGTTCAGCGCTTCAAATTGCGCCGGATGGAAGAAGAGAAGGCCCGCGAAAGGGGCATCCGGGTGCAATGAACCGGCACTCCGGCTCCGGCGACGCGGCTGTTGTCGTCCGTATCATCGCAACCGTTGTAGAAACCGTCGCTTCGGCCGGCAGGCAGCCCCGGCCCGGAAAAATGCAGGAAAGAGCATGAAGATCAACTGCCTCGGCGGCGGGCCGGGAAGCCTGTATTTCGCGATCCTGATGAAGAAGTCCTTCCCGGACGCGCAGATCGCGATCTACGAACAGAACCGCCACGACGACACGTTCGGCTTCGGCGTCGTCTTCTCCGACCGCACGATGGAGGGCTTCCGCGAGGCCGACGCGCCGACCCACGAGGCGATCACCCGCTCGTTCGAGCACTGGGACGATATCGACATCCACATCAAGGGCCGGGTGCTGAAATCGACCGGCCACGGCTTCGCCGGCATGTCCCGGGTCAAGATGCTGCTGCTGATGCAGGACCGCTGCCGGGAACTCGGAATCGACATGCACTTCGAGGAGCGGATCGAGGATCCGGAAGACCTCAGGGACTGCGACCTGCTCTATGCCGCCGACGGGGTCAACTCGGTCGCCCGCGAGCGCTGGAAGGACCGGTTCCGCCCGACGCTCGATTTCCGGCCCAACCGCTTCGTCTGGCTCGGCTCCGATTTCAACTTCCCGGCCTTCACCTTCCATTTCATAGAAAACGGCCACGGCCTGTGGCGGACGCATTGCTATCGCTACGTCCAGGACATGTCGACGCTCATCATCGAGTGCACCGACGAAACCTTCGCCAACACCGGCCTGGAGGTTGCCGACGAGGATGCGACGGTGGCCTACGTCGCCGACCTGCTGCGCCCCTATATCGGCGACGCCCGGATCATCAGGAACCGATCCCACTGGCGCCAGTTCCCCAACATTTCCTGCGAGAATTGGTCGTTCGACAATGTCGTGCTGGCCGGCGATGCGGTGCATACCGCCCATTTCTCGATCGGGTCCGGCACCAAGCTGGCGATGGAGGATTCCATCGCCCTGCACGGCGCGATTCTCGAGACCGGCGATATCGGCAAGGGACTCGCGCAGTATGAAGAATCCTACAAGCCGCAGGTCGAGAGCCTGCAACGGTCGGCTAGGGTTTCCCAGCGCTGGTTCGAGGAAACCGAGCGCTACTACGAAAACCTCGAACCGATTCAGTTCGGCTTCTCGTTGCTGACCCGCAGCCTGCGCATCAGCCACGGCAACCTGCGCCTGCGCGACGCCGACTATGTCGAGAGCGTCGACAGGTGGTTCGCCGCCGGTGCGGCCAACCGGTCGGGCGTCAACCTGCCGGACGGCCCGCCGCCGCCGCCCATGTTCACGCCGTTCCGGCTGCGCGACATGGTGCTGGACAACCGGATCGTGGTCTCGCCCATGTGCCAGTATTCCGCCGAGGACGGCATGCCCGACGACTGGCATCTCGTCCATCTCGGCAGCCGCGCCATGGGCGGTGCCGGACTGGTTATCGCGGAAATGACCAATGTCAGCCGCGTGGGGCGGATCAGTCCCGGCTGCGCCGGCATCTACAGCGACGACCATGTCGCCGGCTGGAAGCGGATCACCGACTACGTCCACCGCTATACGCAGGCGAAAATCGGCTTGCAGCTGGGACACTCCGGGCGCAAGGGCTCGACGACGCTGCTGTGGGAAGGGTTCGACGAACCGCTACCGGAGGGCAGCTGGCCGATCATGGCGGCCTCGCCCCTGCCCTACAAGCCGCACAGCCAGGTGCCAAAGGAAATGGACCGGGCGGACATGGACCGGGTGGTCGGGGAATACCGCCAGGCGGTCATGCGCGCCGAGCGGGCGGGCTTCGACATGCTCGAAGTCCACATGGCGCACGGCTATCTGCTCAACAACTTCGTCTCGCCGCTGACCAACATCCGCACCGACGAATACGGCGGCAGCCTGGAAAACCGGATGCGGTTTCCGCTCGAGGTCTTCCGCGCGGTGCGCGAGGTCTGGCCGGAGGACAAACCGATCTCGGTGCGGATTTCAGCGCATGACTGGAAGGCCGGCGGCACCACGCCACCCGATGCCGTGGAGGTCGCCCGGCTGCTCTACGCCGCCGGAGCCGACATCATCGACGCCTCGTCCGGCCAGGTGGTGTCCGACGAGGAACCGGAATACGGCCGGCTGTTCCAGACGCCGTTCGCCGAACGCATCCGTCTGGAACTCGACCGGCCGACCATGGCGGTCGGCGCGATCAGCTCGTACGAGGACGCCAATTCCATCCTGGCCGGCGGGAGGGCCGATCTGTGCGTGATCGCCCGGGCCCATCTGTACGATCCCTACTGGACGCGTCACGCGGCCTACGAGATGGACCGGATCGGCTATGGCAAGGTCGAATGGCCGCCGCAATACGACACCCTCAACCGCGGCTATATCTGGCGCTTCGATTCGGCGGAGAAATAGCGTCCGGTTGAAGGGATTCCGGCAGCGACTTACTTTCGTTCGGCCCGATTGCGGATCGGAAAGAAACGATGGCGCTCAATATCGAAGACCCGGAGATCGACCGTCTTGCCAAAGCGCTCGCCGAAGCGACCGGGGAGACCGTAGAGGCTGCCGTCAGGACGGCGATTGAACAGCGGCTGACCCGCGAATGTTCCGCGGGGCGCGAACGCGAGCACAAGCTGGAAGCGGCGCGGGAGATCGTCGCGCGCACCTCGGCGCTCCGGTGGAAAGATTCCGGTAAGTCGGCCAGAGAAATGGTCGAAGACCTGTACGACGAGAACGGATTGCCGAAGTAAGTGGTCGTCGATACTTCCGTTGTCATCTCCATCCTGAAGGGCGAGCCCGAATCGGCGAGTTTCTTTACGGCGATTATTGCGGCGGAAACGGTGCTGATCGGCGCTCCTAACCTATTGGAAGCATCGATGGTATTCGTCAGCCGGACCGACGGCGATTTGCGCGACGTCGACGCCCTTTGCAGCGACCTGGGTGTTCGCGTCGTCCCTTTCGATCCGGACGAATACCGCCATGCTGCGGCGGCTTTCCGTCGCTACGGCAAGGGGCGGCATCCGGCGCGGCTGAATTTTGGCGATTGCATGGCCTACGCCGCGAGCAAGTCGACCGGGGACGCGCTGCTATTCAAGGGCGCCGATTTCGCGAAAACCGATGTGGAGCGGCACCCGGCGTCCGCCGCGAAATAGCCGGTTCAGGCCCGCCGCTTCCGCCGCCGGTTCTGCCGGCGTGTGACGCCTTTCTGGGCACGCGCCCGATCCTCCGCCATGACACGGTCGCCCCCGGCGGGCAATCCAATGGCAACGAGGCGGTCGGGCAGGGCAGCCATGACGGCATCGCGCTCGACATCCGAAAAGGCGAGCCAGTTCTCAACCTCTTCGCCGCTGCGCCCGCAGCCGAAGCACCAGCCGGTGTCGCGTTCCAGTTCGCAGACCAGAATGCAGGGCGATGCGACGGTCATCGCGTGCCGCTGCGGATACAGGTCGCCATTGCACGGATCGAACCCGGAGCCACCTCAGGGACGGGCGCCCTACGGGTACAGACCATCGACCTGCGCCCGCATCTTCGCCAGCCCGGCGACGATATCGATCGCCGGGGTGTTCACCTCGACGAGCCGCGCCAACTCCTGCACCGCGCAGACCAGCGCGTCGATCTCCATTTTCCGGCCAGCGTCGAGATCCTGCAGCATGGAGGTGCGGTGCGCGCCGACCTTGCCCGCGCCGTCGATCCGCTTGTCGAGGTCGATCCCGAACGACACGCCGAGCGCCTCTCCCACGGTCTGCGCCTCGGCCATCATGGCGACGATCACCGGGCGGACAAGCGAGTCTTGCGCCATCTGCCCCAGGGTCGCGCCAGTGAGCGCACTCACCGGGTTAAAGCTCAGATTACCCCACAATTTCAGCCAGATTTCGTCCCGGATGCGCTGCCGGACCGGCGCCGAAAAGCCGGCGGCCTTGAGGGCGTCCGACAGGCGCCGCACCCGGTCGGACTTGCTGCCGTCGGGCTCGCCCAGCGAAAAGCGGTTAAGCGAAATGTGGCGGATCACGCCGGGCGCGACGGCTTCGGCCGCCGGGTAGACGACACAGCCGATCGCCCGCTCCGGCCCGATCGTCTGCCATTGGATACCGCCTGGATCGACGGTCTCGAGGCGCGTGCCGGCCAGCGCACCGCCATGCTCGTGGAAATACCACCACGGGACGCCGTTGGTCGCCGTCACCACGGTGGTCTCCGGCCCCAGCATGGGCGCCATTTTCGGCGCGATGGCAGGCGCCGCGTTGGCCTTGACGGCGACGATCACGGCGTCCTGCGGACCGGCTTCGGCAGGGTCGTCCGTCACCGCCGGTCGGCCGATCCGCGTTTCGCCTTCGATATGCAGGATAATGCCGTTCTCGCGGATCGCTTCGAGAGTCCGGTTCCGGGCGATCACGGTGACGTCGGCCCCGGCGCGGGCCAGTTCACATCCCAGATAGCCGCCGATGGCGCCGGCGCCATAGATCGCGATTTTCATAGGTATTGCGCCAGTTTTTCGTGCAGGCCGATGCGCTGGACCTTGCCGGTCGCGCCCTTCGGAATTTCCTCAAGAACGACGATACGGCGCGGCACCTTGAAGTCGGCCAGCCGCACGGCCGCGAAGTCCCGCAGCGCGCGCTCGTCCACGCCATCTTCCCCGGCCGGCACGATGGCCGCGGCAACCTCCTCGCCGAGCTTGTCGTGCGGCAGGGCGAAGGTGACGGCCTGCGCTACGGCGGGATGGTCGAGCAGCACTTCATCGACTTCGCGCGGCGAGATCTTCTCGCCGCCCCGATTGATGATCTCCTTGATGCGCCCGGTAATGGTCAGATAGCCGTCGGCATCCAGCAGTCCGAGATCGCCGGTATGGAACCAGCCGCCGGCAAAGGCTTCCGCGTTGGCCTCGGGGTTGGCCTCATAGCCGGGCGTGACGTTGGCGCCGCGGATACAGACTTCGCCGACTGCTCCGGCGGGCAAAGGCCGGTTCGCGCCGTCGAGAACCGCGATTTCGGGTCCGGCGGCCAGGCCCACGGTGCCCGGCTTGCGTGCGGCGGGCGGCAGCGGATTCGACGCCATCTGGTGGGCCGCCTCGGTCATGCCGTAGCTCTCGATCACCGGGCAGCCGAACGACTCTTCCAGCGTGGCCATCACTTGCGGCGGCAGCGAAGCGGAGGACGAACGGATGAAGCGCAGATCGGCGCCGTCGATCGCAGCCCTGTTGCGGCCGGCGCGGGGCAGGACCGCCTGGTGCATGGTCGGCACTGCGCTGTACCAGCTCGGCGCTGCTTCCGCCATCCAGGCGAAGAAGCGTAACGCGTTGAACCCCGGCGCGCACCAGACCGAGGCACCGGCGGCGAGGCTCGCCAGCACCGCGCCGATCAGGCCGTGAATGTGGAACAGCGGCATGACGTTCAGGCATCGGTCGGCGGGCGTCAGCGCCAGGGTCTGCGCGATGTTCGCCGCCGACGTACAAATGTTGCGCTGGGTCAGCGGAACGATCTTCGGCCGCGAGGTAGTGCCTGAAGTGTGCAGGATAAGCGCGACATCGTCCGGAGACGGCGGTTCGCTGTCCGCAGCCCGGCTGCCGCCGTTTCCGGACAGCGCAAACGCGCCGGCGGGGCCGTCGGCGTCCGGCGAGAGTTCGATGACCGGCAAGGCCAGATCGGCCGCAACCTGCCGCGCCGGGCTCTTCATGCCCCGTTCGAGAATCAGGGCGTCGGCGCGCAAATCATCGAGATAAAAGCGGAACTCTTCGGTCCGGTAGGCCGGGTTGAGCGGCGCAGTGGTCGCGCAGCTCGCGACGGCGACGAAGGCCGCGGCCATCTCCGGGCTGTTGGGCAGCACGATGGCAACCCGGCCGCCGCGGCCGATTCCGCAGCCGGCAAGGCTCGCCGCAGTCTTACCGCGCAGGGCATGCAGCCCTTCATAGGTCAGCCTGGTGCGCCGTGCGCCGCCGATCGCCGGCGCCCCGTCGGCGCCGGCCTGCAACAGGTCCAGAATGGTTTCCGGCTTGTCCATGGGCAGTCGCTGCTGTCGGAATCGCCGGCGAGCCGGCCGTCGGGAGGGGCGCCTATTTCTTCCTGTTCAGGCCGGCCAGTGCCTGCATCTGTTCCTGCAACGCATCGATCTGCGCCTGCATCAGGGCGAAGGGATCGCCGGCGCCTGCCGCCGGTTTGCCGTCCTCCGGCCTGGCGGTGCGGGAGGCTTGGTACGGATTGAACATCGCCAGCGCCTGCTTCATCATTTCCATGTTCTGCTGGCTCAGGTCTTCCAGTGAGCCGAACGGGAACATTCCGTCGAAGGCTTGGGTCATGTACTCGCGCATCTGCTCCTGGTTGTCGATGAAACTCTCCATGCTGTGCTCGAGATATTTGGGCACGAGCTCCTGGAGCGAATCGCCATACATGCCGATCAACTGGCGCAGGAAGCCGATCGGCAGGAGGTTCTGCCCCTTGGCCTCTTCCTCAACGATGATCTGGGTCAGCACCGACCGCGTGATGTCGTCGCCGGTCTTCGCGTCGTAGACGACGAAATCGATGTCGTTGCGGACCATGCCGCTCAGGTCGTCCAGGGTGACGTAGCTGCTGGTCGCCGTGTTGTAGAGGCGGCGGTTGGCGTATTTCTTGATGACGACCTGGCCGTCGTCGCCCGGTTTTTTCCTGCTCGGCATGGCGATGCAGCCCTCCCGCAACTTCCGGCGCCCGCACCCGATCGAACGATCCCCGAGGGCGGGGAGCCTGTCCCTTGAGCCGATTTTCTCAAGACTGCCAGCAATTTGCCGCAATGCGCAAGAATCATTTCGCAAGCGCGCAATGACATCAGCGCGGAAAAAGGCCGGACGCAAAGAAATTGGCCCGGATTTCCGGCCGCGCTATGGTGGGCCATGACCGGCACGGAAGAAGAGGGCGCGCGTCGCGATACGCCGGACCCGCTGGACGAACTGGCCCGGCAATATCTCGACCTGTGGCAGGATCAGCTGACGGCGCTCTCCGCGAACCCGGCCGTTTCGGAGGCGATCTCCGGCTTTTTTGCCCGGTGGGCGCAGGCCGCCGCTACCGCGGTCCCGGGAGAACCGGGAGCAGCGCCGGCGACCCCGGCGGGAAACGCAGCGGGGAAGACGCAGGATGAATTCGGATCGGATCGCTCTCAACCGGACGATGTCGCCGCGCCCCTTCGGCCTGCATCTGTGGATGGCGACGATCGCTTCGGCGAATTGCTTGAGCGGCTTGAGCGGATTGAGAAGCGGCTGGCCCGGCTGGAACGGTCCTGAAGCGCTGGCGCTTCGGGCGCGCCTGGCAAGCCATGACGATACATCCGTCGCCGCCGCAGTCGGCCGGCTGTCGGCGGAGGCGTACGGCGATTTCCTCGCGGGCATCGACGCCTACCGCAACCATCCCTACCGGCGGGACATGCCAGAGCCGCCCGTTGCCGCCAGCTACGGCACAGCGCGTCTGCTCGACTATTCGGCGCCCGGCCGGTCGGGCGGGGGCGCCGGACCGCCGGTCCTGCTGGTGCCGTCGCTGGTCAACCGCGGCTATGTACTCGATCTCATGCCGGGCGTCTCGCTCGCCCGGTTCCTGGCGGATGCGGGCGCGCCGGTCTTTCTGCTGGAATGGAACACGCCCGACACCGAAGAGAGCGGCTTCGACCTGGCGCGGCTGATCGGCGAACGGCTGTTGCCGGCGCTGGACGACGTGACGGCGCGGGCCGGCCGGCCGGCCGTGGTCGGATATTGCATGGGCGGGCTGCTCGCACTGAGCGCCGCCCGGCAGCGCATGGCCGGCATTGCCGGCCTCGCGGTCCTGGCCACACCGTGGGATTTCCACGCCGAGCGGCCGGAGCAGGCGCGCGCCCTGGCGCATTTCACCGGAACCTGGCTGCCTGCGCTCGAAACGCTCGGTCAGTTTCCGGTCGATGGCCTGCAGGCCCTGTTTGCCGTCAACGATCCGATGGTGGCTTTCCGGAAGTTCCGGGCGTTTGCCCGCATGGACCCGGACTCGGAGGCAGCGCGGCGCTTCGTGGCGCTCGAAGACTGGCTGAACGACGGTATCCCCCTGCCGTTGCCCATCGCGCGCGAAACCCTGCACGGCTGGTATGGGGACAATCTTACCGCCGCCGGGCGCTGGACGGTCGGCGGCTTCGAGATACGGCCGGAGGAAATCGACCTGCCGGCCCTCGCCATCATCCCGGACAAGGACCGGATCGTGCCGCAGGAATCTGCCATGGCCCTGGCCCGCCTGCTGCCGGAAGCCGAGATCCGCATCGCCCGGGCCGGCCATATCGGCATGATGGCCGGCCGCCGGGCCGAGCGCGAGACCTGGAGACCGCTGCTGGCATGGCAACAGTCCCTTGCCGGTTAGGAAGCGCGGCTCGCTTGGGTTGAAGCCCGCCTAGCCGCGACGATAGCGCCCGCTCTTCGCAGGTGCACTTGAAAATGCTGCATTGCAGCATTATAGTGGTTGCGTTAGCCGGAAAATGCCGTGCGACCGCTGCGCGACAACGCTTTCCGGGCCGGCCGGCGCGCCGCAGGCCCCGGATCGACACAAGCGGCCCTCCGGGCCGGACCTTCAGGAGGAACCTTCCATGACAGACGTCATCATCGCCAGCGCCGCCCGCACACCGATCGGCGCCTTCAGCGGCGCCTTTGCCACGGTGCCGGCCACCGATCTCGGTAAGGCCGCCATCGCAGCTGCGATGGAACGCTCGAACGTCGCCGGCGCGGATGTCGACGACATCATCATGGGTCAGGTGTTGACCGCCGATACCGGCCAGAACCCGGCCCGGCAGGCTGCCATGGCCGCCGGTGTGCCGAAGGAAAAGACCGCGCTTACCATCAACCAGGTCTGCGGATCGGGCCTGCGCGCCGTCGCGATGGCCGGTCAGGCGATCCAGGCCGGCGACGCGGAGATCGTCGTGGCCGGCGGTCAGGAGAGCATGAGCCGGTCGCCTCACGCCGCCCATATGCGGGCCGGCACCAAGATGGGCGACGTCGCGTTTACCGACACGATGATCAAGGACGGCCTGTGGGATGCCTTCAACGGCTATCACATGGGCACCACGGCCGAGAATGTCGCCGAGCGATGGCAGATCACGCGCGACGACCAGGACGCCTTCGCCGCCGCCAGCCAGGCCAAGGCCGAAGCGGCGCAGAATTCCGGCAGGTTCGCCGATGAAATCGTCCCCGTGGTCGTCCCAAACCGCAAGGGCGACATCACGGTCGACACCGACGAATATCCCCGCCACGGCACGACGGCGGAAACCCTTGGCAAGCTGCGTCCTGCCTTTTCCAGGGACGGCACCGTCACGGCGGGCAACGCCTCGGGCATCAACGACGGCGCGGCGGCGCTGGTCCTGATGTCGCGCGAGCAGGCGGAGAAGCGCGGCGTCGAGCCGTTGGGCCGTATCGTATCCTGGGCGACCGTCGGCGTCGATCCAGCGCTGATGGGCTCCGGCCCGATCCCGGCGAGCCGCAAGGCGCTGGAAAAGGCCGGCTGGAGCATCGACGATGTCGACCTAGTCGAATCGAACGAGGCCTTCGCGGCCCAGTCCTGCGCCGTCGCCAGGGATCTCGGCTTCGACATGGACAAGGTGAACGTCAACGGTGGCGCCATCGCCCTCGGCCATCCGATCGGCGCTTCGGGCGCGCGCATTCTGACCACGCTGCTTTACGAGATGAAGCGCCGCGACGCCAAAAAGGGCCTCGCCACGCTGTGCATCGGCGGCGGCATGGGCATCGCCATGTGCGTTGCGCGCGACTGACCCTGCGCGCCTCACCCCAAGCGCCTCACAGGAGGCCACGATCCTTTCGCGCGGCGACCGGGCCGTTCCGGGCCGCCGCAAAACCTCTAACCGAACCCGGCAGGACGCAGCCTGCCCAGGCATGGGAAGGCGGGACGAACTGCACAACAGGAGACAGACATCATGGCGCGCGTAGCACTGGTCACGGGCGGCACCCGCGGCATCGGCGAGGCGATTTCCATCGCGCTCAAGGACGCCGGCTGCAAGGTGGCGGCCAACTATGGCGGCAACGACGAGCGGGCGAAGGAATTTTTCGACCGCACCGGCATCGGGGCCTACAAGTTCGACGTCGGCGATTTCGGGGCGGTCAAGGACGGCGTGGCGCAGGTCGAAGCCGATCTCGGACCCATCGACATCCTGGTCAACAACGCCGGCATCACCCGCGACGGCACCATGCACCGGATGTCGTACGACAACTGGGACGATGTCATCCGCACCAACCTCACCTCCTGCTTCAACTGCTCGCGCGCCGTCATCGAGGGCATGCGGGCGCGCAAATTCGGCCGCATCGTCAACATCGGCTCGATCAACGGCCAGGGCGGCCAGTACGGCCAAGTGAACTACGCCGCCGCCAAATCCGGCATCCACGGCTTCACCAAGGCGCTGGCCCAGGAGGGCGCCGCACAGGGCATCACCGTCAACGCCATCGCGCCCGGCTATGTCGATACCGATATGGTGCGCGCGGTGCCGCAGAAAGTGCTGGAGCGGATCATCCAGCGGATCCCGGTCGGCCGCCTCGGCAACGCGCAGGACATCGCCCGCGGCGTGGTCTTCCTGACCGGCGAGGATGCCGATTTCATCACCGGCTCGACACTCAGCATCAATGGCGGCCAGCACATGTACTAGGCCGCCTCGGGGCGGGTTCGGGCCCGGTTCCGGGCGGCTCAGGCCCCCTTGAACTCCGGCGCCTGCTTCGCCGAGAAGGCGGCGAGACCTTCGTTCATATCGCGGGTGCGGGCGCTGGCGGCCATCGCGAGGGTTTCCAGTTCCATCTGGTGCTCGGCCCCGTTGGCCCAGGTCTCGGCGAACAGCTGCTTGACCCGGCCGTAGGCGAGGGTCGGCCCTTCGGCGAACCGGCGCGCCGTTTCCATCGCGGTTTCCGCCAGTTCACCGTCGGGCACGACCCGGGTAATCAGGTTGATGTCCAGCGCTTCCTGCGCCGTGAGCGTCGGGTTTTCGAGCGCCAGACGCTGCGCCACCCGCAGGCCGACCAGCCGGGGCAGGAACCAGGTCGAGCCGCCGTCCGGGCTGATGCCCGAAGCGGTGTAGGCCATCTTGAATTTCGCGCTTTCCGCGGCGATGACGATGTCGCCGGTGATCGCGAAGCTGAAACCGCCGCCGGCCGCCGCGCCCTGGATCGCCATGACGACCGGCGCGTTGCCGCGCATCAACCGCGACACGGCCGCGTGGAAATAGGTCGTCGTCACCTTCAGCGCTTTGGCGAGCGCGGCTTCGTCCTCCATTGCCAGCATGTATTTCAGGTCGCCGCCGGAACAGAACATCCTGCCGTTGGCCCGGACGAGAACCGCGCGCACGGACGGATCCTCGGTCAACTCGGTCGTCGCGTCCCACAATTCCTTGGCCGCGTCGGCGTTGAGCGCATTGTTCGCCTCCGGCCGGTCGAGGGTGATGATGCCGACGCCGTTGTCGGCGGCGCATTGAATGAACTCAGCCACGCGGTTGCTCCTGGTTCTGGGGTCGATCGCCCGCGCCGTCGGCGGCCGGATCGATGGATCCGGGGGGCGGGTTGGTGCGGACGGCGAAGGCGGTTTTGCCGGCGATTTCGCGGTAATGCTGCAGCGCCCAGGGGACCGACGGAAAGGCGAATTCGTCCTCCGGCAGCTCGTCCCAGCCGAACAGGCGGACTTCGGTGCTCTCCGGCCCCGGTTCGATCGCCGGCGATCTGAGCGTGGCGCGATAGAAAAGCTGGACCTGGCTGATGCGCGGGATGTTGTAGAGCGCGAACAGGTCGTGCACCTCGATATCGGCGCGCGCCTCCTCCCAGGCCTCGCGCGCCGCAGCGGCCTCGGACCGCTCGTGCAGCTCCATGAAGCCGGCCGGCAGGGTCCAGTAGCCGATGCGCGGCGCGATCGCCCGCCGGCACATGAGCACCTTGTCTTCCCACACCGCCACGGAACCGACGACGATCTTCGGGTTGTCGTAGTGGATGAAGCCGCAATCGGAGCAGACCAGCCGCTCGCGCTCGTCGCCCTCCGGAATCTTCCAGACGTCCGGTCCGACATTCTGCCCCGTGCCTGCCCGGCCGCCGGAGCGCGGGCGCGAGAGCCGGTCCCCGGAAGCCGCGGGGCCGGCCGGCCCGGGTTTCAGGGGGGTGGCCGGATTATGCGTCATGAAGGCAATTTGACCGGCTTCGGGCGGGCTGACAAGACACGGGACCATGGCAGAAGACCCCGTAACGCCGCCGCGCCCCGGATTGAAAAACAGTCTGGCGGATGGCAAGCCGCCGACCACCGAAGAGATGATCAGGCTGATCAGCGGCTCGACCCCGCACAGCCGGGAGCTCGGGCTGGAGGTGGTCCATTCCGCCCGGGGCATGGCGATCATGCGCCTGCCGTGGCACGAGCGGCTGGTCGGCAACCCGGACGAACTGGTGCTGCACGGCGGCGTCGTGACGACCCTGCTCGACAGCGTGTGCGGCATGGCGACGATGAGCGCGCGGCAGCCGCCGGAGCGCATCGTGACCCTCGACCTGCGGATCGACTATCAGCGCCCGGCCACGCCGCATCTCGACCTGTTCGCCCGGGCCGAGGTGACCAAGATGACCCGCACCATCGCCTTCCTCAGCGCCGTCGCCTACCAGGACGACCCCAAGGACACGGTCGCTCTCGCCACCGGCACCTTCATGTTCGTCGGCAGCCGGAAGAAAAAGAGCGGCCCGAGAACCGGTGGGGACGCCGGCGGCAAGAAGCCGGCATGAGCGGCACGCTGACCGAGCGGCTTGCGGCGGCGCGCGAATCGGGCGATCCGAACGCCATGGCCGAGGCAATTCCCTACGCCCGCTTCCTGAACATCACTGCGGGGCTCGACGGCAACGACCTGGTCTCGTGCATGAATTACAGTCCGCACATCATCGGCAACCCGATCCTGCCGGCAATCCACGGCGGCACGATCGGCGGCCTGCTGGAGACCGCGGCGATCCTGAAATTACTGTGGATGCAGGAGACCCTGCGCATCCCCAAGACGATCACGATCACAGTCGACTATCTGCGCTCGGCCGGGCCGAAGGACACCTTCGCCCGCGCCGGCGTGACCAAGCTGGGCGCCCGGGTCGCCAATGTCCGGGTCTTCGCCTGGCAGGACGATCCGGCCCGGCCGGTCGCCGGCGCCAACGCCAACTTCATGCTGTCGCCCGCCTGAGCGGGGCGGCATCGTTCGCCTCCCGCCGCACCCGCATCCCGGGACAGGAGCGCTTCGCGGCCGCAATGTTGCGGCCGGCACACATCCGACGACGGCTAACCGAGCGTCGTACGGTAGGCCCCGGGCGTGGTGCCGACGATCCGCTTGAACCAGCGCGTCAGGTGCGCCTGGGAGGAAAAACCGCAGACATCGGCGATTTCGACGAGCGGCAGCCGGCCTTCGGCGATCAGCGCCTTGGCGTGTTCGATCCGGCGGTCGGTAAGGTAGCGGTGCGGCGCCGTCCCGGTCGCGGCCTTGAACGCGCGGGCGAAATGGAACGGGCTCAGGCAGGCCTCGTTCGCCAGAGTCTCGACGGAAAGGTCCTCGCTGAGATGGGCGTCGATGAATTCCACGATCCGCTGCAGGCGCCGCGGATCGAGCGCGCCGCGAGCGTTCGGAAGGGAAATCGTAGCCCGCTCCAGGTTGGAATGCTGCCGCAGAATCTGGACGCCCAGGGCCGCGGCCAGGGTTTCGACCAGCATCTTGCCGGCCGGCGCCGGCTCGACGATCTCGCTGTGAACCGCTCGCGCAATGCGTTCGATCAGCGGATCGCGAAAGCCGCCGTCGAAGTGGAGCCTGACGCTGTCGGGATCGACATCGAGTTCCCGCAGCGCCGTATCGGACAGCAGCATCGCGGGCAGATAGAGGTGGATCATCTCGGGGATATCGCCGTAAGCCTTGATCATGTCCTCCCGAACGCCGGCAGGACACAACCAGATCATTCCCGGTACCGCATCGCTGTGTTGCAACCGGCCGTCGCCGCGCCAGCGCAGATGGACGCGGCCTTCGACCATGACGGCGATTTCGGTTTCGCGCGGCAGGAATTCGGCGAGCTCGCCTTCCGCATGGCGCCAGCGTTCGGCCAGAAGCACACCCCATCCGCGATCGCGGCTCGATGCAAGCAGCGTCCCGGTCGTGTATTTCGCCTGCCCGTGTCCTGCCACACGGTCCACGCTGTCCTACCCCCTCGCACGCCCTCCCGACGACGCTTTGGGTCGGATTAACATTCACTCCGCCTGCAAGCGGCAGTCAATGGCTTTACAAATATCGGCCAACAATACAGCAAATGCATGCAAAAACAGCAAGAATGGACAAATTTACCCGCTTAAGTCGCGGGATTTGACCAATTTGACGAAATGCATCGATCAATTTGCGAATCGAAATTCAAAAGGCAGATATATGCAACGAAACAGCAAAAACATATAATGCGGAACGACCTTGCTGTGCTTTAGAGTTAATGAGTACGATGCCAGTCAAATGAATGGTGCATTTCGAATGCAATAATCTGTTGTTGCAATTGGGTAATCTGAAATGCGCAGTTCAAGAGAAGCGCAAGTAATGCCGGAATATTGAACGCTTGAAACGGGGCAGGTTTAGCCAACTATGGTTGAAGTTTTTTTTGGAACCAACAGGAACCCCATACCGGCCCGGGCGCCGAGAGATTTCGGCGACCAACTCAATAATCGCGGATCGTTCCTGCGCTTCGGGAAGGCCCAGGTTTCCGACGAGCTTGACAGCATCACGGAGATCGAGGTGGCGCCGGAGCGGTTACGCCCGGGCCGTGGGTCGCAACTGCTCGGCAGCACTGCGATTTTCGAAGAGATCCGGAAAAGGATGCGCGCCGGGATCGACACGGTGCTGTTCATTCACGGGTTCAACTATACCTTCCACGAATCGCTGATCGACGCCGCCCGGCTTAAGCGGACCTACGAAACCGACGATTGTCCGTATACCTTCTTCGTTTTCTCCTGGCCGTCCGACGGCTCGCTGATGCCCTACATCGCCTACGCGAACGACCGGGCCGACGCCCGCACGTCGGGTACGGCACTGGGCCGCGGCCTGCTGACGCTCGGGAAATTCGTACAGCAGGTCTCCGCCGAACTGGGGCAGCGGGCGCGCTCCGACCTCGGCCGCGACGCGGAAGCGGCCCGCCTGCGCAAGGAGCTCTGCGCCGGACGCCTGCACCTGATGGCCCACAGCATGGGTGGCTACGTCCTGCGCCACGCCGTCCAGGGCATGCGCCGGGAAATCGGCGACGACCTGCCGCGCCTGTTCGACGAAATCCTCCTGATCGCCGTCGACGAAGACGCCGACGCCTTCGAATACGACCACAAGCTGGCGCTCCTGCCGCGCCTCGGGCGCCGCGTCACCGTCTACCACAACCGCGAGGATATCCCGCTCGCCATCAGCGACATGACCAAGGGAAACCCCGACCGCCTCGGCGCCGATGGGCCGACGCATCCGCATCTACTGCCGGCGAAAGTGTCGGTCGTCGACTGTACGGACGTTGTCACCGGGTTCCAGGAACATCGGTACCACAAAGACAATGACATTATCGTCAACGATATTCTTACTGTGTTGCTCGGTGAACCTACTCACCTAATCAAGAATCGTACATATTTATTAGAAACGAACAGCTATCGCACAAGAACAGAGAGTTAGTAGCAACTTTGCTTTAGTGTCAAGATCCGACTTCATAGGCCGAGTTGATTGAAAAATGTTATTCTATTGCAATTGCTAGTTGCGGTTCTGGCACTCCCAATGATGCAAGCCAAACTTGTGAACGCAAAACTAGTGCCGATGGCCAACCAACAGGCGTTGTTCAGCGGACAGTTGCGCCGAAGCGCCGCAAAGTGCTCAAGAATCTGAACGCTTAGGGGCGGCGGCCAAGGTCTCAGCCAGCATCCTGCTGGCCAGCGCCAGATAGACTATCTCAGCGTAAACCGGCTGCACGAGGCGTTCGATCAACGGATCGCGGAAGCCATCGTCGCCGCGCCTCCGGAGATGCACTCGGCCTTCGAGCAGGACGGCGATTTCGGTTTTACGCGGCAGGAATACAGTCAGTTCGCCTGCTATGTGGCTCCAGCGCTCAGAAAACAGCCAATTCCAATGGCGATCGCGGTTCGATGTAAATCGTGTCCCGGTCACATATTTCGCCTGCCCTCGTCCTGCCAGAAGGACCACGCCGTACTATTCCGCGAAGCCGTCGGCCCGAATGACGCTTTGAGTTCAGCCTGAAGGCGCTCTGGATGGCGTCGATAACTTTTGTGCCGACCGCTTTTAGTCAACGGCTCTACTAAGTCTGCTATAATTTTGAAAAGTACATACAAAAAGGCAAGAATGAACAAACAGAATTTCCCGATACCTCACATAGAGGATCAAATACTAAAATAGCAAAATTATGCAAAAACATAGCAAGAATAGACAAGCGGCAGCCATATATTTCATTATACTTTTTCACCAAGCGTCGCGCTGATTAAATTCGATCTGTTTAGATTGGACAGAGAGATATAGTGTTCTTGAACAATGCTGCACAGCGCGTAATGTAGATGGTGCGCAGATGAATGATCCTACAAGACCTAATCCCGTAGACTCCTCCGCCAATGGAGAAGCATCATCCGGCCAAAAAAATGAGGGAGGTTTATCAAAACGTAAGTTGTGGCTGTACGGATGTGCTGGTGGCCTTATTTCGGTACTGATAGCTAATGGAATTCTCGACAATGGTGCAGTAGAAGCTATGATAAACGGTGATAAACCTCGCGTCCAGCTGGTAACGCTGTTTGTAGTCGGCATTGCTACGGCAGCGCTCGGCGGTCTGTGGGCTTCACTTCACTTTCCCGTACATTCTGCGATGATAGCACTACAACTTGGATTGATCGCCCCAAGTGCGGTTACAGCGACTCTCGAAACAATCGGCAGACAGGCCCAATCAGATGAAATTAGTCTACTCAGCAGCTCGGCGAATGCCCTGATTTTGGACTCTAGAAGTAAATTAATCTTTACCAAAGGAAAGAAACCAAGCACGTTCAAATGTATTGTTCGCTCGATTATCAGACAAAAATGCTGACCTCTTAGCACATCACACCCAAGCATTGATTGAATTTTTCAGTCGGTTTACAAAGAACAGGTTGGAGAAATCGAATGATCATGTCATCTAACTCAAGTGAATTATCCTATAGTTTTTAAGTCATCCCTATTTCAAGCCTTGGTAATTAATAGATGCGCATTCAGTTTATTTATCTTTTCTCTATGTTCCGCACTGCCGTTAATTTCGGTGTATGCATACCGATCAGGGCGAACGAGAAAGCCCAAGGGGCTGGACCGGAAGCACCAGCGACTGAAGGTGCTGTTGGTTTCCTGCAAGAATTCGACACCGGTGGATGGTTTTGCCGATGTTAAAGGAATGCGAGAATTAATGACGATGCGTCGCCCACCGATACCGTGCCAAATGTCTTCTAATCCCTTCATCCATTTCTGCGCCTCCATCCCCGTCGTCACATACAGCCATTCCATCGGCACGAGATCGTCGAGCAGGCGTTTGGTGCCGTCCGGCGCATAAACCTCCGGCTGCGGCATCAGGGTGCCGGCGACCTGGTCCTCCCGCGGCACGCCCTCCTCGAAATCGACCAGCCCGGCCTCCAGGTTCGGGACGAACTTCTGGCGCCTCGTCTCCATCCGCCCCGCCTTCAGGTCCGCCATCAGCGCCGCGTCGCGGACCCGGGCCCTGTCCATGTCCAGCTCGCCGACGATCTCGCCGAATTCCTTGGCCGCCGCGACCACGGCGACGACATGGGGCCGCCGCTCGTCGCGGTAGCTGTCGAGCAGCGCCGCGTTGAAGCCGCAGCGCTTGATGTGGACCAGCTTCCAGGCGAGGTTGGCGGCGTCGCGGATGCCGGAGCACAGACCCTGGCCGAGGAAGGGCGGCGTCTGGTGCACCGCGTCGCCGGCGAGGATGACCCGCCCCTTGCGCCATTCCCGGCCGACCCGCGCGGCGAAGCGGTAGGTCGCGCTGCGCCAGATCTCCACGGCATCGACATCGACATGATCGGCCAGCACCGCGCGCACCCGCGCCGGATCGTCGAACTCCGCCGGCATCTCGCCCGGCAGGATCCTGAGCTCCCAGCGCCGCAGCCGGCCCGGCCCCGGAATGAAAGTCGCGGGCCGCCACGGATGGCAGAATTGCGTGCCCTTGGCCGGAATCGCGGTCTCGCGCTGCTGCAGGGTATCGACCACCAGCCAGTTCTCGTCGAAGCCGAGATCGTCGAGCGGCAGGCCGAGCGCCCGCCGCACGCCGCTGTTCGCGCCGTCGCAGCCGACCAGGAAGTCTCCGGTCACGGTCTCCGTTTCGCCGGTCTCCGGGTCCAGAATGTCCACCTCAACCCCGTCGCCCCTATCCCGAAAGCCCTCGACCGACCGGCCGAGCATCAGGGTGACGGTCTCGCGCCGGGCCAGCGCCTCGCGCAGCAGCCGCTCCATCTCCGGCTGGACGAAGGTGAATGTCGGCGGCCAGCCGAGGTCCCAGGGCGGCGGCAGCGGATCGAACAGCTTGATGACCTGGCCGTCGATGCCGCGGAAATCGGTGCCGGGATGGGGCCGGATGCCCTTGGCGAATTCCTCCGCCACGCCGCAGAACTGGAGGACGCGCATGCCCTCCCAGTCGAAGGTGATGGCGCGCGGCTTGTCGTAGACCTCGCGGTGCTTCTCGGCGATGCAGACGCTCAGCCCCCGGGCCGCCAGCAGATTGCCCAGCGCGGCGCCGACCGGCCCGCAGCCGGCGATGACGACGTCATAGTGGGTCATGGCCGGGCCGTGGCCTCCGCCGTCTCAGCCGCGGTCATGCCCATGTCCATGGTCATGCCCGTGGTCCGCACCGCCGTTGTGCGACCGGCGGTAGTGCTGGCGCAGCAGGTCGATGCCGTAGTCGTTACCGTTGGGCGTGCGCACGATGGTGTGGACATGGAATTTCGCCGGTTCCCGGTTGGTCAGGAAAACGCCGCTGTGCATGTCGAACTCGATGAACAGCACCGGGCTCTGGATGCGGTAATAGAAGGCGTCGGCCTCGCCCGTGCCGCCGATCCAGCAAAAATGCGTCTCGCCCAGATGGCGCTCGAAGTCCTCCAGGCGCGCCTGGCGCGGCCCGTCCGGCAGCATGGAAAGATATTCGCCCGCCAGGTCGGTCAGCATCCGGCGGCGCCGGGCATCCATCCGCGCCGCTTCGAGCCCCTCGTAGGGCACGACGCGATTGTCCCGATATGCGCCGCCCAGATGCATGTGATCGGCGAAATGGCGCCTGCCCTCCGGCAGGCCGTCGCCGAGGATCGACCGGCCGACGATCGCCCTGTCCTGCAAATCCGGTGGCAGGGCGTTCATCAGCTCCAGGCCAAGCCGTTCGTGATCTCGGAACAGGCGCAGGCCGGCGTGGCGCCCGGTGCCGGCGCCGGTGATCTCGGCGCCCAGGAAAGCTGGCGTCAGCACCATCTGCCCGCCGAGCGCTAGGCAGTTGAGCGACAGGTGATGGCCGAACAGCTGCCAGCCCCAGGGATCGGCCGCCGAGGGCGCGCCGAACAGGCAGAAAGTGTAGCTCCATTCGTTGAGCACGCCGGGCGCGCTGAGCACTTCGCCGAGGAAAGCGTTGAGGCGCATGACGCCCTCGCTCGCCGCATAGCCGGCCTCGCTCAGGCTCGCCCGCACTACCGCCATGGCGAGCGAGCGCACAGGGGCGGCGGCCGTTTCCAGGCGCAGGCCGTGGTCCTCGACCAGCATCTCGGTGTTCTGCCACTTGTGCCACAGGGGAGAGCCGACGGGGTGCAGGGTCCGCGCCCGCTGGTCCGGTGTCAGGGCGTCGATCAGGCGCCAGGCCGCTTCGGCCATCGCCGCGGCCGGCGCTCCTTCCGGTTTCAGCGCGAACAGACCCTCGCGCTTCCGCCCGTTGTCGGTCAGGCCGTAGAAAGGTTCCTCCGCCAACGCCGCCCATTCGGCGAACAACTGCTGCGGCCGGGGCGTCGCCAGCCGCGCGGCGGTATGGTCCTCCGCCGTCGCCCCGGCGATCCTGGTTTCGCCGGGACCGGGGACATACGGGCGATAATCCAGCTGCGCCATTCAGCCCGAGCCTGACCGTAACGCCGGCAGAACGCATGGCGGCGGGCGGCCGCCTACTCCGCGGCCTCCGCCGCCATGTCCGCCTCCGGGACGTCGTAACTGTCCATCAGCCGGTCAACGACGGCGCCGAAATCGTCCCAGGGCGCTTCGCGATAGTTGTGGTTGCGGATGATGAAGGAGGCGCCGGCATAGAATTTCTCGTATTGCTGCTGACGCCCGGCGAATTCGCTGCCCACCATGTCCCACACCAGCTTGAACAGCTTCATCCGTTCGAGCGCCGGCAGCTGCGGCGTCTGCCAGTAGGTCTCGAACTGCGCGCGGATCTCCGGGTCGTTCATTACCGTGGCACTCGCCGGCATCTGGAACACGCCGCCGCCGGACAGTTCGCGCAGCTGGTCGATGATCGCCGAGTAGCCCTCCGTACACCAGTTGAGCGCGGCATACATCATGCGCCGGTTGAAGGTGACGTAGCCGTCCGGCCATTGCTCCGCCGCCTCGATCTGGCCGTGGATCATGCCCGAGAGGGTCGCCTCCAGCGCCGCCATCCGGCCCAGCACTTCAAGGACCGCCGGCACCTCGATCGCGCCGGTCGCCTGCGCCACCTTGGAACACAGGCCGACGATCAGCTCCATCTTGGACCAGTAGCGCACGTTGGACTGGTGGTTGCCGTAGCAGTGCGCCGGCGTCTCGATATAGATGCTGCGCGCCTTGATGGCGTCGTCCATGACGAACACCTTCTCCCACGGCACGAAGACGTTCTCGCACATCACCATCGAGTCGGTCTCGTCGAAGCGCCAGGCGAGCGGGCCGTCGAACTCGTTCGAGGTATTGAGATTGAGCGGCTGGCGCGACCACAGGGTGAGGCCCGGCGCGCCCACCGGCACGGCGCAGGTCACCGCCTGCTTGACCTGGGTTGGCGCGAGCGGCAGCAGGTTGCCGATCCAAATGTCGTCGCAGAAGACCGCGCTGGTCGCCAGCATCTTCATGCCGCTGATGACGATGCCGTCGTCGCGCTCGTCGATCACCGAAAGCGTCGGCACCGGCAGGTTCTGGCGCGTGTAGAATTCCGGGTTGCGCGCCGCCTGGGGCGGCAGCACGGCATAGGTCGCGTAAACGTCGTTCCTGCGGCAGTGCTCGTAATAGGCGACCAGGCTGTCGCCGAACTTCCAGGTCTCGGTATCGAAGGCCGACGGCAGGGTCGACATGCCGGTGACGAAGCCGGAGACATGGTCCGGCGAGCGGCCGAACATGCCATAGGTCATGTCGGCGATGCCCTTATGGCATTTCAGGCGCCGGCGCAGATCGTCCTTCGATTTCGCGCGCAGATACCAGGTCGAATAGCGTTCGCCGTCCTCCTCGAAGGAATAGGTTTCGAGGTTTTCCGGCGCCCGCTTGGCGTCGTACATGTCGGCGACGGTCTGCGCCGCGGTCGCGAAGGCCGGATGGGTCGTCACGTCGTCGACCTTCTCGCCGCCGAGATAGACCGTCCGGCCGTCGCGCAGCCCTTCCAGATGCTCCTTGCCGGTCTTCAGCATGTCGGGGCCTCCCGCCTCTCCGCGGCCTGCCGGGTTGCGCCGCGCCCGGCCCTTATAACCTACAGTTCGCCCTCGAAAGGGTTTGTCTCGTCGTAATAATGGATTTCGTAGAGCAGGCAGCCGCCTTCGCTCTTGAACGGGCCATGATAGACGCCCGGCGGCCGGCAGGCATAGGTCGGCGCCAGGAAATTCTCCCCGCCCTCGCCCTTCTCGTCGTTGCCGACGGTGAGGTCGCCCGAGACCAGATACACCTCTTCCCAATGATCGTGGACGAAGGGCACGGTGCTGAAGGCGCCCGGACCGAAGCGCAGGAACCGGGTCCGGCTGCCGATCCCGTTCGCCTCGTCGATGTCGCTGGCGAGGATTTTCTGTTGCACGCCGTCGTCCGTATAGCCGGGCGGCCTTTCCCAGCCGCTGTCCATATCGAGCGCGAAGAACTCCATGTGCGGTTTGTTGAACGGCACTCTTCCCTCCCCGGTTGTCGCTAGCCTTCGACCGGCAGCGGCACGATCGCGTAGCGGTGGCGCAGGCGGCGACCCAGCACCGGGTCATCCAGTTCCATCTCGAACGCGGCAGCCGGGCGGATTTCGCCCCTTACCGCGAGGGTACCGCCGAACATGGCCGCGCCCTCCGGCAGGTCGCCGTAGAGGCCCTGCAGTTCCGCGGGCGGGCGCATCGCGGCGACCGCGCCTTCCTGATACAGGCTGCGTCCGCCGTCTTCCTCGATCCACGACCGCAGGATCAGGTCGTCCCAGTGGCCGGCCACCTCGTCATAGGGCCAGACCGCCGGGCCGACAGGCTTGGCGCACATCTGCTTGGACAGGGATACGCCGACGGTCTCGGCCTGCCGGTCGGTATGGTCCGAGCCAACGGCGACATAGTGGCGTCCGTCCAGGTTCAGGATGACCGTTTCCGCCTCGCCGCTGGAATGCGGCCCCGAGACCTGGATTTCCGCCGCAGTCGTCAACAAGGCCGCCGCGACCCGGTAGAACATCGGCACAGTCTTCGGCCGGGCGATGCCGATCGCCTCCAGTTCGGCGATATGCGCTTCCATCGCCTCCCGGTTGCGCCCAGTCCAGCCGGCGATGACAAGTTCGCCGACGGCGGCGGCAAGCGCTTCGTTGCCGTCCTTCGTCTGCACCGTCAGATCGAGCTGCGCGGCACTCTCGCTCATGAGACCCCCGGATTGCGCTTCGTTCCGGCCGGCGCGGCCGGCGGACGCGCATCCTAGCCCGGTTTTCCAACCGCAGTCACGGCCCCGCTTCGCCTGAGGATGCACCCGTTCCCGCCGCTTCCTCCGGTGCGGTCGCAGGGCGCGGTTACGCGCTGCGGGAACAGGAATGTCACGCCCGCGACGGCGACGACCGCCCGGACCGGCACGTCGTGGACCTGCGCTTTCGGTCATACGGCCCCGAACCGCCCCGGGGGTGGCAGGGATCGGCGGAGCGCCGCCAGGTCCTGCACGTCAGTGCATCGGGACGAACGCCATGGCAAGCGAGGTTTCGATCTCCGTCACCGCCTTCGAAACCTCCCGCCCTATCAGGTCCATCCGGCGGACCTGCTCGATTCGCGGCGCCGCGGATTTCAGCTCCCGCCCGGACATCAGGCCTTCGAAGATCCGGCAGACATCGGCCAGCGAAATGATGATGATGTCGCGCGCGTCCGGGATCTCGTCGCTCAGGATCACGCCCATGATCCGGAGCTTCACCTCGCGGACCGTCTTGTAGTCGTCGATCGGGTAGCGCCGGGTCCGCAGCACCCACATGAAGCGGTCCTCTTCGCGATGCAGGATGCCGCGCTCGACCAGACGGGCGAGCGACCGCTCGCGGATTTCCTCTGCGCTTCCGACCGTTTCCTTGATCCAGTGCCGCGAGTCGTAGGTTTCTTCCGCCTCGACGATCCGTTCCAGTACCGGATCGAGCAGATCGTCGCCGACCGGGGTCGGATCGATCACGAAGAGGCGCTCCGGATCGGTATCGATCCGCCCTTCCATCGCGAGATCCATGAGAACCGCTCCGGCAAGGGCGTATTCGAGCGACAGCGTGGGCACGTCGATGAATCGTCCCCCCTTGTCGTCCAGCATGAGCAGCATGATCTCTTCCGAGAATCTCAACATTCGGGCGAACTCCTGAATCGGGACGTGGGCAATCGCTGTAGCTTGACAGTCGCCCGACCATAGCGCGGCGTTTGCGGCTTGCACAATTCCATTCGGCACGCGCCCGTCGAAATTTCGTGAGCCCGCCCGGAGGCGCGAGCGGACCGCTGCAGCGGTGGCCCGATCGCCCCCGGCATTCCCTCGTCGCACAACCCGTAACCTTCCGGAGGGCGAAACAACCGCGGAATCGTCCGATCCTGCCGTGTGGCCCGGCAGCCACTTGAGACGGCGATCGGGACGGACGACACTTCCGCCCTACAGCCGGCCGCCGGCCCTTTCGGGAGGAAGCCTCCATGAGCCACGCCCATATCACGGTCGAGCCGATGACGCCGACGATCGGCGCCATGGTCTCGAATGTCGATCTTAACAATGTCCGCTCCGACGCGGTCTACGAAGAGATCAAGGCGGCGCTGTGGGAGTATCACGTCCTGTTCTTCCGCAACCAGCCGATCGAGCCGGAGCCCTATATCCGGCTGGGAAAACAGTTCGGCGAACTGGAAGAGCATGAATTCTTCCCCCACATCGAAGGCTATCCGCAGATCCAGACCATCGCCCATGAGGGCTACGACCAGCCGGAAACCGACCGCTGGCACACCGATGTCACGTTTCGCGCCCGGCCGAGCAGCGTCAACCTGCTGCGCGCGGTGAAGCTGCCGCCGGCCGGCGGCGACACGGTCTGGTCGTCCACCGCGGCGGCCTTCAACGCCCTGCCGGACCAGGTCAAGACCATGCTGCTCGGCCTCCAGGCGGACCACGACCTGCCGCACCATCAGCGCCGGATCGATTTCTACCGCCGGGTCGAGGAAGGCCGGATCGGCGGCCAGTCGATGATGAACTCGATGGCCAATGAGCACGAGTTCCGGCTGATCGAGCAGAACCCGATCGTGACCCATCCCGCGGTCATCAACCATCCGGTCACCGGGCGGCTGACCCTGTTCGTCAACTCGATCTGGACCAAGAAATTCTTCGGCGTCCATCTGGATATCAGCGACGCGCTCCTGGCCATGCTCTTCGAGTGGGTCAAGAAGCCGGAATTCCTAGTGCGCTTCCGCTGGGAGACCGATTCGCTGGTGATCTGGGACAATTTCGCGACCCAGCATTACGCGGTGTTCGATTACGCACCGAACTACCGGGGCATGCACCGGATGACGGCCGGTTCGGCCGAACCGCGCCTCGACATGGCGACGGTTCCGGTGCATCTGCGGCCGCCCTCGGCCTCGGCCGGCAACGGCGCGGGGCCGCGTTCGATCGTCGATACCGAGCGGCTGGCCGCTGCGCCCGCGGCGGAACGGGCCGCGGTTCACGCCGTATTCAATGCCCTCGACGGCGTCGATCTCGATGCCATCGGCGCGCGCGCGGCCGGCATCTGAGCCGCGGCATCGGACGCGCCGGGCCCGACCCGATGGACAAGGACCCCCAAGCACTGCAAAGCAGCCGGGACCTGCTGCGCCGCGCGCAAGCGGCAGCGGAAGAGTTCCGGCACATTCCACCGGCCCGGGCCATGGCGATTGCGGGCACGGTCGCCAAGGCGGCGGCCGGGCGCGCCCGTCACTACGCCGAATGGGCGGTCCGGGAAACCGGCTTCGGCAAGGTCGAAGACAAGATCGACAAGAACCTTTCCGGCAGCATCCGGATCTACGAGGCGCACCGCGACCGGCCGATCGGCGGCATCCGGCAGGACCGGGCGCGCAACATCGTCGAGATCGGCCGCCCGGCCGGCGTGATCGTCGGCCTGTCCAATTCGACCTCGCCGGTCGGCACCATCTATTTCAAGGCGATGCTGGCGCTGATGACGCGCAACGCCATCGTGTTCAGCCCGCACCCGGCGGCGCTCGCCTGCAGCGGCGATGCGACGCAATTTCTCGAAAAGGCGGCCCGGCTCGCCGGCGCACCGGCCGACGCCATCCAGATTCTCGCCGAGCCGACCCTAAAGGCGACCAACGCGCTGATGCAGGCCGACGAGACCGATCTGGTGATCGCGACCGGCGGTGCCGCAATGGTGCGCGCGGCCTACAGTTCGGGCAATCCGGCGCTCGGCGTCGGGCCGGGCAACACGCCGGTCTATGTTGACCGGACGGCCGATCTGTCCTTCGCGGCGGAAAAGATCGTCGAGGGCAAGCAATACGACTACGGCACGCCCTGTTCGGCGCCGTCGGTCGTATTGGCCGACAAGCCGATCGGGCGCGAGTTGCGCGACCTGTTCGAGCGGGAGGGCGCCTATTTCTGTTCCGACGAGGAACTGGCGACGCTCGAGGCGGCGGCGTTCCCCGGAGGCCGGCTCAATCCCGCAATCATCGGCCAGCCCGCCGGCCGGGTGGCGCAAATCGCCGGGCTGTCGCTGCCGCCGGAAACCCGGGCGATCGTCGGGTTCGTGAAGGATGCCGAACGCGTGCCGCCGATGGCGCGGGAGAAACTCTCCGTCCTGCTCGGCGCCGCGGCCGTCGACGGGGTGGAAGGCGCCATCGCCATCGCCCGCTACATGCTCCGTTCGGCCGGCAGCGGCCACACTGCCGCCATCTTCACCGGCGACCCGGAACAGGCGGTACTGTTCGGCGCCGCGCTGGACTATTACCGCGTCGTGGTCAACGGCGACCCGACCGTCGGCGCGATCGGCCAGGGCACCGGCCTGCCCGTCACCTTCACCATTGGCACCGGCTTCGCCGGCAAGAGCTCGATCGACCATAACCTCGGTCCCGAAGACCTGGTCGACTGGAAGCGTGTCGCCTTTCCCGTCGGCGAAGCTCCGGCGACCGGGGCGGATGCGGAACGGGCCAGGCCGGCCCGCGGCACCGACGCGACGGTGGACGCGTTGAAGGAAGAAATCCGGCGCATCGTCGCCGAGGAACTGGCGCGGAACTGAGCCGATGCCGACCCTGCGCTCCTATATCTTCCTCGACCAGCTGCAGCCGCAGACCATGTGCTACATCGGCTCGACGATGCGCGGCTTCCTGCCTCGCCAGCGCGATGCGGCGATGATCGTCGAGGTCGCGCCGGGCATGGATATCGAGTGGCTGACCGACATCGCGCTCAAGCACGACGACATCCGCCCCGGCAATCTCGTCGTCGAGCGCCAGTTCGGCTATCTGGAGTTCCACGCCGGCGATCCGGCCTCGGTCCGTTCGGCAGGCGCGGCGATCCTGGAAGCGGCCGGCGCTTCGGCGGCAGACGCGATACCGCCGGAAATCCTGGCGTCGAAAATCGTCGACCGGGTCGACCCCTACCATTCCTTCCTGGTGAACCGGAACAAGCAGGGCAGCATGCTCCTGCCCGGCGACACCCTGTTCATATTCGAGATGACACCGTCGGCCAACGCGCTGCTGGCCGCCAACGAGGCCGAGAAGGTGGCCGACGTGAAGCTGGTCGACTGCCGCTTCATGGGCGCCGCCGGCCGGCTTTACATGGCGGGCACGGCGTCGGACGTGCGCACGGCCGCCGAGGCCGCCAGGGCGGCGCTCGGCGCCGTGGGTGCGGGAGGGGCATAGCGATGGCGGAGCACACGGAAGCGATCCGGAAACTGGTTCGGGAGGCGATCGCCGAATTGCAGGGTGCAGACGCGCCGCCGCCCGCCGCCGGCACCTCACCAACCGCGCCGCTGCGTATTCCCGTCGTCATCCGAGACAGCGCCGACGCCGGCCGACTGGCGCAGCTGGTAACGGCCATCGCCGCCTCGCCCGAACTGGGGCCGCGCCTGAAGGGCGGCGCCATCGCCTTCGACGCACGTCTGGCGGCCCAGACCGATGGGAGGGCGGACGGGCCCGCGGAAGCCGAAGCGCGGGCGGCGTTCGACCGGTTCTTCGAGGCCTTCAACACCGGCGAGTTCGACCGGGTCTGGGAAACCGTCACCGACGATTTCGAATGGCGCCTGCCGGGCGGCCCCGATGCGCCCTACACCTCGGCGAAAGGCAAGGCCGCTTTCCGCGACGCCTATACGAAGCGCTGGGATTTTCTCAAGCATTTCACCGCGGTCAACGAGGTCGTGTTCGTCAGCGGCGACCGCGTCTACCAGCACTACCGCGTCACTGGCACCGGGCCCGACGGCAAAATCTACGATTTCACCGGGCTGGACTTCTACATTGTGCGCGACGGGAAGATCGCGCTGAAGGACGCCTTCAACAAGTCCGTGCCGCCCGACAGCCGATCGGGCGCTGCGAAGCGCGCCGCCCCGGGCGGTGCGCGTACAGGTGCACCGTCGATCGATATCGCCAACGGCGTCGTCACCGAGCGCAAGGTCGCAGAGGCCGCCCGGCTCGGCACCCGACTGGTCGTCGGTCGCCATGCGGTCGTCACGCCGCTCGCCCGCGACCGCGCCAAATCCCTCGGCCTGACCATCGAGAGGAGCGACCCATGAAATCCGGCACCGTCGTCGGCCGCGTCTGGGCCACCAAGCGGATCGACCGGCTTCCGGCCGGCGCCCTGCTGGAAATCGAGCTGGACGGCCGCGCCAAGGAGCGGGTGATCGCCTTCGACCCGCTCGGCTCGGGCGACGGCGAGCGCGTGCTCGTCACCTTCGGGCGCGCCGCCACCAACTGGTTCCCCGAGGGCAAGGCCGTCGTGGACGCCCTGATCGTCGGCTCGCTCGACGAAAACGGAAGCTGAAACAGTACGTTATCCCAAAAACCACCCATCGATATGGAGGATGGAATGTCTCAAGCTGTAGGAATGATCGAAACGGTCGGCTACGTCGCCGCCTATGCGGCGGCCGACGCCATGGTCAAGGCCGCGAACGTCACCATCGCGGGCCGCGAGCAGGTCGGCGGCGGCCTGGTCGCGGTCAGCGTCACCGGCGATGTCGGCGCAGTCAAGGCGGCGACCGAGGCCGGCGCAGAGGCGGCATCCCAGGTCGGCGAGGTCAAGTCGGTGCACGTCATCCCGCGTCCGCACGCCGACGTGCAGAAAGCGTTCGCCGGCGGCAAATGACAGCGCTGCGGGCAACGGCCCGGCAAGTGAACGGGCGCGTGAGCGGACGTCATGCCTGAGCTGCGGGTCTACCTGACGCTGAACGGGCTGCAGCGCCAGTTTGCGGCCTATCTCAGTTCGCCGGTGCCGGCGCGCGGCTACGTTCCGCTCGAGGGCATGCATTCGCTGATCATCGAGATCGCGCCCGGCTTGGTGATCGAGCGGGTGATCGATCTCGCGCTCAAGTCGGTGCCGTCCCTCGAACCGGGCATCCTTGCGGTCGAGCGCCAGTTCGGCGTGCTCGAACTGCACAGCGAGGACCGGAGGGCGCTCGGCCGGGGCGGCCGGGCGATCCTCAAATGGCTCGGGGCAAAGCCGGAGGATCAGCTCAAGCCGCAGATCCTGTTCTCCGACATTATCGAGGACGTCACCGACCAGCATGCCGTTATCGTCAACCGGTCGAAGCAGGCCAACATGATCCTGCCCGGCCAGAGCCTCCTGCTGATCGAGTGCGTGCCGGCCCTGTTCGCCGCCTTCATCGCCAACGAGGCGGAAAAGGTGCAGCCCGGCATCAGCCTGGTCGAGTGCCGCATGATCGGCGCCAGTGGCCGGGTTTACATGGCGGGCGAGGCCGGTACGCTGAACGACGCGCTTGCGCACGTTACCGAGGCGCTTGACGCGCTGCCCGGCCGAGCGGACTGAGTTCCGGCCATGCCTCACCGTTCCGCCAGCAATTGCGTCGCACCGGCCGATGCTATTCAATCGGCGGCAATCGTAGTCGGAGAGGTGCCTCGGGCGGCTTGGGGTGACGGACCCGAAACCAACGACAGTGGCGATCGTGGCTGCCGACGGGGTGCTGTCTTCGGCAATTGCGGGGCCGTTCGATATCCTGTCCAGCGCCGGTTACCTGTGGCAGGTGCTGAATGCAGACCCGGCTTCGGCGCGGCGCTTCGACGTGACCGTAGGCGCGCGCCGGAAGGGACCGTTGCGCTGCTATCAGGGCCTGACCGCCATGGCGGACAAGGCGCTCAAGGACATGCCTGCGCCGGATATTGCCTTCGTGCCGACGGTGTTCCTGCCCTCGCTGCTGGAAGAGCCGATCGGGATTGCGGATACCTGGCGCCCGATCGTGTCCTGGCTCGCGGCGGCCTACACCAACGGCAGCCTGGTCTGCTCGAATTCGTCGGGCGCGCTGCTGCTCGCCGAGGCCGGCCTGCTCGACGGCCGGGCGGCGACGATCCACTGGACGCTGGCCGAGCGGGCGCAACGGAAATATCCGGCGATCCGATTTCAGCCCCACCGGGTGCTCATACCGGCCGGTCCGGGCGAGCGCATCGTTACGGCCGGCGGCGGCACCTGCTGGCAGGATCTGGCACTCTACCTGATCGCCCGCTTCGCCGGATCGGTGACCGCCGCGCAAACCGCCAAGTCCTTCACGATCTTCCGCAAGGTGCGCGGCCAGCAGCCCTACGCCGAATGGTTTCCGCCGCGCAAACACGGCGACGCGGCGGTCGCCCGGGCGCAGCAGATCCTGCACCGGGACTTTCCGTCCGCCGACGTGCTGTCCTGCGCCGTCGCGGCGTCGCGCCTGTCGCCGCGCACCTTCAAGCGGCGCTTCAAGGCGGCGACCGGCCAATCGGCGACCGACTATATCCAGCACCTCCGGGTCAAGGAGGCCCGCTTCAGGCTGGAGACCACCAACAACAGCATCGAGGAAATCGGCGCGCGGATCGGCTACCGGGACGTCGCCTTTTTCCGCACCCTGTTCCGGCGTCTCGTAGGCCTGACGCCCGGCCAGTATCGCGAACAGTTCGGCCTGCTGGAATATCCGGGGGCCGATCCGTTCGATTCCGCCGTCGAACCCTTTGACGCCGGGGCGGCGTCATAGCAAGTTCGGCACCGTCCACTGCATGTCAGGTTCATCACCATCGGGAGGAAACAGATGAAATTCCGTTCGACCATTCTGGCGCTGAGCGCAGCAGCGCTGCTGACCGCGCCTGCCGCTCAGGCGCTGGAGCTCAAGCTTTCCATTTCGCCGCCGCCGCAAACGCCGTGGGGCAAATTCGTCATAAGAATTGCCGAGAAGGTCAAGAAGGCTTCGGGCGGCACGCTGACGATCAAGAACTATTTCAACGACCAGCTTTCCGGCAACGAGCAGAACACGATCCGCCAGATCGTGCGCGGCCGCGTCGACCTGGGCGCGCACTCGAACACGGGCATTTCGCTGGTCGCGCCGGAATTTGCCCTGCTCGCTGCGCCGTACCTCTGGAAAGACCTGAAGGAAGCCGATTGCGTGGCCGACAAGCATCTGCTGCCGGTCTACGAAGGGCTGCTGCGCAAGGGCGGCGTGGTGCCGCTGAGCTGGATGGAGGTCGGCAACCAGATCGTGTTCGCCAAGAAGACGATCAAGTCGCCGGCCGATCTCGCCGGCGTCAAGCTGCGCACCGCGCCGACGCCGACCGATACGACCTATATGAAGGTCGCCGGCGCCAGCGCCATTCCGCTGGGGACCGCGGAAAGCATGCCCGCGATCAAGACCGGCGTCGTCAACGCCACGACATGGCCCACGGTCTACGGCATTGCGGTCGGCTATCACAAGGTCGCCCCGTATGTGACCGTGACCAACCATTCGCACCAGCTCGGCGGGGTCGTTATCAGCAAGAAGGTCTGGGACGGCCTTAACAAGCAGCAGCAGGGTTGGCTGAAGTCCGCGCACGAAGAGGTCGGATTCCTGCGCAAAGCCGTCCGGGGCGCCGAAGTCGCGTTGCTCGGAAAGATCGCGAAGGGCGGCGCGACGGTCTACCGGCCGAATGCAGAGGAAATGAAGGCCTGGCGCGCCAAGGCGCCGGCCGCCCAGGCGCAGATCATCAAGGATCTCGGTGGCCAGGCGGCCGAGGTCTGGAAGCGCCTGCAGGCCGCCCGCAAGGCCTGCGCCGCTTGACCGGCACCAAGCTCGTATGCGCAGCGGCCTAGCCCGCGCGCTGCGCACGCTCTACTGGTTCGAGGCCGGGCTCGCCACCGCCGCCAACGCGGCGGTGGCGAGCCGGCTTCTTGCCGATGTCCAGTCGCGGGAAATACTCGGCGAGGCGATCTGGGGCGCGCAGAAAATAGCGGTTTTCGGCGCGATTATCGCTGGCTTTCTCGGTCTGGTGCTCTCAACCGCATCGAACAGCCATTTGCGCCCGCAATTCGCCGACGGCTGGTTCCCGCGCGCCTGGAGCCCGGGCGTCAGCCGCATCGGCGATGTCGTGTCGGGTCTGCTCTATATCGGCTTCGGCATCGTGGCGCTCGGCTATGTCGAGGAGAGCATCGTCGCCAGGGAACGCGCCGCGGTGCTGTATACGCCCCTGTGGCCGATCCAGATCGTCCTGCCCTACGCCTTCTTCTCGTCGGCGGTGCGGCACTTCTCCTTTGCCGCCTTTCCGGAGCTGAAGCCCGCGGCGCGGCCCGAAGAGGGCTGACGCCATGGAAGCGCTCGGCCTGATCGGCCTCGTCCTGCTGCTTCTGGCATTCCGCCAGAACGTCATCCTGATTCTGCTAACGGCGACCGCCTTTGTCCATCTGGTGTGGGGCGACGGCCGGATCTCCTATCTGGTCGACGATATGTGGGGCAGCCTCAACAACGAGGTCCTGCTCGCCATCCCCATGTTCATCGCCGCCGGCAACGTGATGACGCGCGGCTCGATCGCCGAACGGCTGATCGAGGTCATGCGCGTCCTGACGCAATGGCTGCCCGGCGGCCTCGCGGTCGCTACCATTCTGTCCTGCGCGGTTTTCGCCGCGATTTCCGGCTCGTCGCCGGTCACGTTGCTGGCGGTCGGCACGATCCTGTATCCGGCCTTGCTGCGCGAAGGCTATTCCAGGAGCTTCTCGCTCGGTGCGCTCACTTCAGGCGGCACGCTCGGCATCATTATTCCGCCGTCGATCCCGCTCATCCTCTACGGGATCGTAACCGAGAAATCGATTTCCGACCTGTTCACGGCCGGCATCATGCCGGGGCTCCTGCTGACGGCGGTGCTCAGCATCTACGCCCTCTGGGTCAACCGGCAACTGCCGGCGAAGCCGTGGGATTTTCTGGCCATAGGCGAGGCGCTGCGCAAGGGCATCTGGGCGCTCCTTCTGCCGGTCGTCCTGCTCGGCGGCATCTATTCCGGTTATTTCTCGGCGACCGAAGCCGCCGCGGTGGCGCTGGGCTATGCGCTGTTCATCGAGATTTTCGTGCATCGCGAGATGCGGGTGCGGGACTTCTTCAACACCTCGGTCGAGACGGCGAAGCTGCTCGGCACGCTGTTTCCTATCGTGGCGGTCGCGCTCAGCATCAAGTCGCTGCTGACCGTCGAGCAGGTACCCCACGCGCTCGCCGAATGGATCGGCACGATTGTTACCGATCCGGTCACCTTCCTGCTGGCGATGAACCTGCTGCTGTTGCTGGTCGGCTGTTTCATCGACGTGATTTCGGCCATCCTGATCCTCGGGCCGCTGATGCTCGGCATTGCCGAAACCTACGGCATCAACCCGATCCATCTCGGCATCATCATGGTGATCAATCTGGAGGTCGGTTTCCTGACGCCGCCGGTCGGCCTCAACCTGATCGTTGCGATGACGGCCTTCCGGGAATCCTTCTTCCTGGTCTGCCGGGCCGTCCTGCCCTTCATCGCCCTGATCCTGGCGGTGCTGATGATTGTGACCTTCGTGCCCGAAGTGTCGCTGTTCTTCCTCCAGTAGCCGAGCTGCAACCGGCCGGAATTTGCCCCTTCGCGACGTTGGTGTAGACTGCGCGGCGAGAAGCGGGGTGCGGATCGTGAGCGAAATCTACAACGCCATCGGGTTGCAGACCGACACGGTCGACTGCAAGTTCCGAATCGGCGATGCACCGGACTACGAGCGCAACCTGCGCCATCTCGACCACATGATCGACATGGCGGTGCTCCATTCCATGGAATACCGGCCGCGCCTGCTGGTGCTTTGCGAGGGCGCGATCCAGGGTTTCCCGGACGAGTATCACGACTGGGAATCGGCGGCCTACGCCCGCAGCGGCGCCATCGACATTCCCGGCCCGGTCACCGACCGCCTGGCGGAAAAAGCGGTCAAATGGGATCTCTACCTGATCGGCCAGGCCAAGGCGCGCATGCCGGAGTTTCCCGACCGCTTCTTCAACACCGCCTTCATCATCGATCCGGCCGGCGAGATCGTTCACCTCCACCGCAAGAACGTCGTCTTCACCATCGAGCACACGACCACGCCGCACGATGTCTGGGACCAGTGGGTCGCGATGTTCGGCGACGGGCTCGACGCCTTCTTCCCGGTTGCGAGAACGCCGATCGGCAATATCGGCTGCCTGATCTGCATGGAGGGCAACTATCCGGAACTGGCGCGCGGTCTGATGATGAACGGTGCGGAAATCGTTTACCGGCCGAGTTCCATCGAGAACAAGATTTCGACCGGCGTCTGGCAGATCCAGAACCGGGCCCGCGCGCTGGACAACAACTGCTACGTCATCGCGCCGAATACCGGCTATCACATCGTCGATTCAGCCGGCACGCGCGGCTTCGTGACCGGCGGCCACCCGATGATCGTCGATTATCGCGGCCGGATCGCGCACGAGATCCGGACCCAGGGCGACGCCTTCGTCGCCGCGCCGATCAATATCGAGGGGTTGCGCCAGCACCGCGCGAACGCACGCCAGAACAACTGGGCGCCCCACATGAAGACCGAGCTCTACCGGCTGATCTACGAGATGGCGGTGTGGCCGAAGAACCTGGCGGCGACCCGGCCGCCGCAGCGCCGCGAGGCGACGGACGAAATCTATTTCCAGACCATCCGGAACCTGCAGGAAGCGGGGGTGCAGATGCCGCCGGCCGCCGTTTCCAGCCGGGCCGACGCGGGCGGTACGTCGGCCGGACAGTCGCTCAGGGAGCACATTCTCGAACGGGCTGCGGCGATGGAAAACGGCGGGCGTGCCGAACCGCAGGCCCCCAGGCTGCGAGTCGTGCGGACCGGCAGACCGGATGGAGAACCGACAGAAGAAGCCGCGCCCGTTCCGTCCGAGGCCGCGGAATAGCCGAAGTCTCTACCTGCCGCCGGATTACTGCGAGAGTCCGGTCATGCGCCGAGCGCGGGTACGCCGAGCAGGTCGGCGACCATCGGCACCTGTTCCAGCGCCCATTTCATTTCCTGCCTTTCAAAGCCGCCGAGTTCCGCCGGATCGACCTTGTTGGACAGTTTCAGGCCGCGGTCGATATCGCGCAACTGCTGGTCGAGGATGAGACCGAGCAGTATCCGGTGCGCCTCGACAAGATTGTCGACCGTCTTCTCCGGAACTGTCTCCAGCGCGCGTGCCGCCGCCAGGCGCTTCGGCGTCGTGCGTGCGTCGACGCCGTGCATCAGCGCGACGACGCGGGCGGTCGAGAAGATCGGCATGATGCCGCCGATCTTCAGGTCGACGCGTCCGGCCTCGGTCTTGAACCGTCCGAACAGTCCGAGGGGCGTGTCGAATTCTCCGGCGTGCATGGCAAGGAATTTGTGGAACGCAGGTGCATGCCGGGCGATGTCCAGCGCCTCCATGCGCAGGCTTTCGGCCATATCCGCAGCGCCGAGCACCGCCTGGGCGTCGAAGAAGATATCGCAGTTGAGAAGATCGTCGGCGCGCGACCGCTCGATCCAGGACCGGACGGTCTCGCGCCATACCCTGAGCGGTTTACGCCAAGCGGCATTGGACGCCATGATACCGCCGGGGCAGTAGACGACGCCGGCTTCGTTCAGGATGTCGGCAATGCGGCGGCCGAGTTCCGCGAACCAGTCGTCTGCATCCTCCGGTGCGTCGTCCGCGTAAATCAGCGCGTTGTCCTGATCCATGGCGAGCAGGCTCTCGCCGCGGCCGCCGGAGCCGAGCACGAGAAGCGCATAGGACGCCGGCGCCTCGCCCAGGCCCGCTTCCGCCATTTCCGCTTCCGCCAGTTGGCACGCCCGGCCCGTCAATGCGCGCAATTCGCGGGAGACCAGCGAAGCGACCGTTCTGGCGTCGACTTCCTCAAACACCAGCGCGCGGGCAACTGCGGTCAGTTGCGACCAGACCCGGCCGAGCTCGAAGCGCGACCGGGCGGATTCGATGCTGTCGCCGAGCGAAACCGCATCGCCGGCCCGCTGACGCAGCAGATCGCGCGCACTGAGCGCGCCGCAGAGTTTGCCGTCGTCATCCGATACGCCGAGATGCCGGAACCCGCCATCGGACATCCGCGCCAGCGCCCGGTAAACGAATTCGTTCCTGTGAATCGTGACCAGGGGGCGGCGCCCGAGCGCGCCGACCGGCGATTGCAGAGCCGGCGGGCCGTCCCGGTCGATAGCGCGCAGAATATCCCGCTCCGTTACGATGCCGTAAGGGCCGCCGGCCGTTTCGGGAACCAGGAAAAGGGAGCTGACCTTTTCCGCCATCATCCGAGCGAGTACCGATTTTGCCGGCCGCTCGTTCTCCGCCGTCAGCGGAGGCGTCTTCATCAGATCGGCAACGCGGTGGCGGTAGGGATAGCTGTCGATCCGGACATACTCCGCGATGGCCTCCTTCGCGCCGCTCTGCGCCATATCGTGCCAGCCGGCCTGGGCTTCCTCCGTCATCCGGGCGGACAGGGCCCGGATGGCCCGTTCCGCCTGCGCCAGCGTGACGAGGCCCCGGTCCCGCAGCTTCGGTACTACGGCGCGGTAAACTTCGGCGGCGACCCGGGCATCTCCCAGGGCCCGATGGCGATCCGCCACCTCGACACCGAGCCAGCCTGCCGCCATTTCGAGCGACTGCTCCGGCAACTCCGGCGCGACCAGTTCAACCAGATGGCGGACATCGAGGGCGCGGGGCGGGCGCCAGGCCAGGCCGTGGCGCTCGTGCTCCGCCTTCAGCACCGCCAGATCGAAGCCGACCGAATAGCCGATAACGACCGCAGAGCCGGCCCAGGCCCCGAACTCCGCCATCCGCTCCGGAAAAGGCGGCGCTTCGGCGACATCGGAATCGGCAATACCGTGAATTCCCGTGGCAGCCGCCGGGATCGCAATACCGGGATCGACCAGTTCGGAAAACTCGCGCCGGGGACCGGGCGCGCACGTTTCGAGACGCACCGCGCCGATTTCGACGATCCGCACCTTCTCGACATCGAGGCCGGTCGTTTCAGTATCGATAACGACAGCCGGCACGCTCGAAAGCGGCATGCCCGACAACCCGCCCGATGTGGACCGAAAGCTCATATGCGGCCTCGAACGCTATGAACTGGAAGCGTTCCGCCAGTCGAGCGCGATACTGTCGGGAACGACACGATCCCGGAAGGAAGCGCGAACCTCGCGCCACTTGTTGCCGACGGACGTAGCAACGATCTTCCGGTCGAGTCTCTTGAATTCGTCGACAACGGGCGCAAAACGCGGCAGGTCGACGGAGCTGAGGGAAAATGCGGCGGCGCCGACTGCCGCCGCGGACCAGTCGGTCTCGCGCAACCGCTGCTCGAACCGCTCGCGGGCATCGGCCGGGATCTTTCCCGGTTCGATGTCGACCAGACCGCCCCGCATGCCGTTGTCGAAGCACAGCCGGGCGATGGCCTGGGCCTCCTGCGGCGCCAGACGCGCGGACTCCGCCACGATGGCAACGACATGAACCGTGAGGTCGGACAGGCAGGAAACAAACACCTTTACCGACGAATCCTGAATTGCCTGAGCAAATACTTCGTCAGTAAAGTACTCGCGAAATTGTGTCCCCATACGAGCCTTCAAATATCCGAACAGCGCCGTCTGCGCAACGAATGAGGCTCTGGTCCTTGCAAACAAGCATAGATTCTCGACTGAATCTATCGGTGTCCGGTCGAATCGTTCGGCAATACTCTTGAAGGGGCCGGGCAGTCTTGCAAGCAGGGTAAGGATCATTGGATATATTTAAGTGGATGCGAAATAACAGGAAATTACGATACCTTGACACATTTCGGCCTCATCGTTTAAGTTTCCCGCTCCGTGTGCCCGGTCTTTCGGAAACCGGGGTTGCCCGCGGAAACGCACTCGACAAAAACTCAAAGGACGGTGCCGCATGTCCGATTCGTCAGGCCAGCGGACGCGCCATTGGGGGAGGACCAGGAACCTTACGATCCTCGTACTGGTCATCTGGTTCGTCTTCTCCCTGCTGGTGCACTGGTTCGCTAAGAGCCTAAACGGGGTTTCCTTTATCGGCTTCCCGCTAGGCTACTATCTCGCAGTCCAAGGCTCGCTGATCATTTTCGTGCTGCTGATCTTCTACCAGAACTGGCAGCAGGACAAGATCGACAACGAGGCCGGTCTCTCCGGCGACGAAACCGAAGGTTAGGGGGAGATCGCCATGTTTAAAGGGAACTTCATCGAGAATCTGCCGAAAATCTACGGCATGTATACCGGCGGGTTCATCGTCTTCATCATCCTGATGGCGATCCTGGAGCAGGCGGGCCTGGGGGCCGACACCATCGGCATCCTGTTCGTCATCTTCACGGTTGTCATCTACGCGGCGATCGGCTGGCTGTCGCGCACTATGCAGGTGTCGGCCTACTATGTCGCCGGGCGCGAAGTGCCGCCCGTCTTCAACGGCATGGCCACTGCGGCGGACTGGATGTCCGGCGCGTCCTTCGTGGCGTTGGCCGGCGGTATCTATTTCGGCGGACACGGCTACCTCGCCTTCGTCGTCGGCTGGACCGGCGGCTATGTGCTGGTGAACGCGCTGCTCGCCCCGTATCTGCGCAAGTTCGGCTGCTACACGGTACCGGACTTCATCGGCACCCGTTACGGCGGCAACACGGCGCGGTTCGTGGCCGTGGTCATCCTGGTGATTACGTCCTTCACCTATGTGACGGCGCAAATCAACGCCACCGGAACGATCGCGGCGCGCGCGCTGCACATTCCGTTCGAGGTCGGCGTCTGGTTCGGCCTCCTGGGCATTCTGCTCTGCTCGATGCTCGGCGGCATGCGCGCGGTGACCTGGACGCAGGTGGCGCAGTACATCGTGCTGATCATCGCCTACCTGGTGCCGGTCATCTGGATGTCCAACGCCCAAGGCTTCGGTATCATTCCGCACTTCACCTACGGCGAAGCCGTGGCGCGGATTACCGAGCTGGAGCCGACGCTCGGCGTCGGCGCGGCGGCGGTCGAGAAGGTGCCGGGGGTAAGGATCCTCACCAACCTGCACAACGCACCCGGTGACGCTGCGCATAGCTGGCAGTTCGTGACCCTGGCCCTCTGCATGATGGCCGGCACGGCATCGCTGCCGCACATCCTGATGCGTTACTTCACGACGCCGACCGTTCGCGCGGCCCGCCGTTCCGTGTCCTTCTCGCTGTTCTTCATCTTCCTGCTGTACTTCACGGCGCCGGCCCTGGCCACGCTGACCAAGCTGCAGCTGTTCGATCCGAACCTCGCGACCAGCATCATCGGCAAGTCCGTTGCGGAGGTGAACAACCTCGAATGGGTCAAGAACTGGGTCGACGTGAAGATGCTGGCCATCACGGACGGCAACAAGGACGGCATCCTCCAGGTCAACGAGTTCTTCATGCGGCCCGACATCGTCGTGCTGGCCACGCCGGAAATTGCGGGGTTGCCGTATGTGATCTCCGGTCTGGTTGCGGCCGGCGGCATGGCGGCCGCCATGTCGACGGCGGACGGGCTGCTGCTCGCCATCGCCAACGCCCTGAGCCACGATCTGTATTACAAGATCATCGATCCGAAGGCCGACACCGCACGGCGATTGATTGTCGCCCGCGTGTTGCTGATCGTGATCGGCGCGCTCGGCGCTGCGGTTGCCAGCCTGCAGCTCACCGGCATCCTGGGAGCGGTCGCCTGGGCCTTCTGCTTCGCCTGCTCGGGCCTGTTCTTCCCGCTCGTCCTCGGCGTGTGGTGGAAACGGGCGACGACGGCGGGTGCGATCGCCGGCATGGTCCTCGGCTTCGGGGCCGGGTCGGTCTACCTGTGGTGGACCTACACTACCGGTCAGATGCTGTTCGACCTGAACCATCTCCGCTTCGGCATCATCGGCATGCCGGTCAGCCTGGTGGCGATGGTCGTCGTCAGCCTGGTGACTCCGGCGCCGAGCGAAGAAGTCCAGAAGATGGTCGACGACACCCGCGATCCCAGCGGGTCCGCGATCCTCGAAGCTTCGCACTGACGCCAACCAACCTTTACCTTGCACCGGGGGCGGAACGCTGTTCCGCCCCCGATTTTTTTTCGGCTTCGGGCCGACGCTTGTCCCGTCCCGCAATTCTTTTATGCTGCCGACGCGACGGGAAACGAGAGGCGGAACATGACCGCAGGCATCCCGGTCTGGGCAGTGGGCCTCGACTATATCCTGGGCGCGATCATGTGGACCCTGATCGGCCGTTTCGGCATGAACATTTTCCTGCCGACCACTTCGCCATTCTTCTTCATGAAGGCCTTCGTGAAGATCACGGACCCGATCCTCCGGGTCTTCAAGCCGATCACTCCCGGCTTCCTGATCGAACCGATGATCCCGCTCTACGTCGCCTGGTTCTTCTACATGATCCGCTTCTATCTGATGCCGTGGCTGCTGGGCTATTCGGTCCTGGGCATGCTGTCCTTCCCGCTGGAGGACGATTTCGCCGCCTGGCTTTACAGCACCTTCGGGTCGTTGCTGCCGTAGCCCGGTCGAGAGGCGATTCCGCCACGGCGATCTCTCGCCGGCGGTTCGGCACAGGGACGGGGACGGGGACGGGGACGGGGATGTGGCTGGGTCCGGGGCCGTCCCTGTGGTTGAATGCGCCGACACCGCCCCCGGAGACCTGCCATGTCCTTGACCTCCTCCGAAACCCCCAAGGCCGGCGAAGCGCGCCTGGCCTACGACTACGGCGCTCTCGTCGCCGGGCTGAACCGGTATCTGCGCCTGCGCACGACGCCCATCGGCATGAAGCTGTTCGAAACGGTCGAAGCGATGGAGGCTGTGCCGCGCATCCGGCGGCCGAAGGGGACGATCCATACCACCGACCAGATCGTCGCCCAGTCCTGCCGCCTCGGCTGGACCGTCGGCATCACCCAGGAGGACCTGGTCGGCGCCCAGTGCGGCGCCGTGATCGGCCTGCATCCGCAGAACCCGGAGTGGCTCTCCGGCGAACACATGGCCGGCGTGTGGTTCGAGACCCAAGCCGACGCAGCGGCCCACCAAGAAGCGATGGATGTGGTTCCGCACGGAACCTACGCGGCGATGGCGGTTTCGCCGCTCGCCGCCGGACGCCTCGATCCGCCGGACATCTGCCTGATCTACGCCACGCCGGCCCAGATGATCCTGTTCATCAACGGGCTGCAATGGACCGGCTACCGCAAACTCGAATGGGGCTGCGTCGGCGAGAGCGCCTGCGCCGACAGCTGGGGCCGGGCGCTCACGACCGGCGAGCCCAGCTTGTCGATCCCGTGCTTCGCCGAGCGGCGCTACGGCGGCGTGCTGGAGGACGAACTGCTGATGGCGCTTCCGCCGTCCTACCTGCCGGGCGTGATCGACGGTCTGGCGGCCCTGTCGAAGAACGGCCTGCGCTACCCGATTCCGCAATACGGCATCCAGGGCGATGCGCGGGCCGGCCTGTCGGCAAGCTACGGCTGATTGCGCCGGCGCGCGCCTATCGGGACCGGCACGACAGCCGACGCCAGGGCCGCAAGGATCAGCAATCCGGCGATAACCTCGCGGATCAGCACCGGATCGCCGAGCCAGAGCCATCCGACATGCAGCGCGACGACCAGTTCGAAGGCGCCGGCAATGGCGGTCAGGCCCGCGCCGGCATAGGCGGAGCCCGCGGTATAGAGCAGTTGCGGGATCACGGTGGTCGCTGCGGCAAACACGATGAGAAGGGCTGTCGCCTCCGGCGCCGCCGGCAGAAGCGGCCCGGCGTCGAACAGCAGGAATCCCGGCGCGAGGCCGGCCAGCGCGCCGGTCAGGCCGATGCTGGCGCGGGGCAGGACGGGGATGGGCGTCAGCGTGCGCGACAGGGCGACGATCAGTATCGCGAATCCGACCGGCGAGGCGAAGGCCAGAAGGAAGATTTCCGCTCGTCCGCCGCCCAACCCGCCACCCGGCACCACGACGACGGCAGCGGCGACGATGAGCAACGAGGCAACGACCGCCCGGCGGCGGATCCGTTCGCCGAACAGGAGACGGTCAAGCAGGATCGTGAACAGCGGGTAGCTGAAATAGATCACCGAGACCGTTGCCACGCTCAGGTGCCGGAGCGCGGTGAAGTAGCCGACCATGCCGAGCGCGGCGATGGCGCCGACGGCGAGTCCGATGAAGGCGAGCCGGCCGTGGGCGAAGGCGCGCGGCAGGAACGGCGACAGGACCAGCACCGGAATGACAAAGCGCCAGGCTGTCGTTGCCAGCGGAGAGAGGCCGTTGTCGGCGGCGAATTGCCCAAGCGCAGGACCCAGGCCGAAACAAGCCGAAGCGACCAGGACGAGGGCGAATCCAAGCCGGTAATCCGGTTCGGGCAGAAGCCGGTTCATGGCTCCGCCCTATCATCGAAACGGCGCCGGAAAAAGGGCGGTGCCGCCGATCGCGACCCGGCGCAGCCGCAGCGGCGCCCGGAAAGAGGTGCCCGGAAAGAAATGCGGCGCGACCGGACAGGAAAACCTATAATCGCCTTCGGCTTCCGGCGGCTTCTCCCGTTGCCGCGGCCGGAAAGGAACGTTATCGGTGATGACGGCCGGGGACAGGGAGCATGGCCAGGCTTCTCGGATATCTGACCGCCGGGCTTCTCGCCGTGTCAATCGTCGGCGCCATCGCGATTTACGGCCTGGACGAATCGGGCAGGATCGAGGCCGGGCTCCAGCGCGCCGCCGGAACTAAACTGGATGCGACCGGGCCGGTATGGGCCTCCGTCGAGGTTCGCGGGCGCGACGCCGTTCTCATGGGCGAAGCGCTGCTGCCGGCGGAGCGCAGGCAGGGTGCGGAAAAGGCCGCCGGCACCCTCGACGCCATTCCCGGAATTCGCGAAGTCCGCGACAATACGACGGCGCGCTTCAAATCCCTGGCCGAAATCGAAACGAAGCTTGCCGCCCTCTGCGCCCGGGCGGTGTCGGACCTGCGGGCAACCTGGTTGAAATGTGCGGTAAAGGGACGAACCGTGACATTGAGCGGCGGTGCCGTAACCCATTCGGCGCGCCGGCAGATCGTCGAAAAGGTCTTCAGTGCCGTGGAGCGGCTGGGCGCCCGCGAAACCGTCCGCGACACAACGCAGGCCTACTACAATACCTTCGAGGAAATGCGAAAGGCATTCGACGACGCCTGCAGCGCCGCAATCGAGGACTTCGCGCTCAACTGGCTGCAATGCCGGTCTCAGCACCAGCGCTTCGTCCTGTCCGGCGCTGCCCCGGTCGAAGCGGAGCGCAACACTCGGGTAGCCGCGGCGCGGGCAATACTCGAGGCGGTCGAGGGTGTTGACAGCGTCGCCGACGAAACGACCGTCCTGCCGGCCCTTGCGTCCGCCGAGGCCTGCCGCAACGCCTTCGACGGAGTGACGAAAGGCAGGCCGATCCGGTTCGCCGCCGGTACGGCGACGATCGCGCCCGAAAGCGAAGCGCTGCTGGATGCGCTCTCCGTGGCGGCGAAACGCTGCATTGGCGCAAGGATCGAGGTACAGGGCCACATGGACGAATCCGGCGATGCGGACCGCGACCGGAAACTGAGCGAGGCAAGAGCCGCGGCAGTGGCCGACTATATGACCGGCCTCGGCGTCCCTGCCGGCCGGATCGCCGCCCGCGGCTACGGCAGCACGCAGCCGCGCGTCGCCGGCGCCACGGCAGAAAGCAGGGCATTGAACCGGCGGATCGAATTCGAGATTTCGGAATAGCCGGCAAAACCGGGATTCCGGCGTCCGCCCGCTTCCGGCGCCAACCGGGGAGAACATCATGGGATACCTGATCGGCGAAATCTGGCTTTGGCTGGCCATCGCCTACGCAATCGGCCTGGTTGCCGGCTGGCTGATCTGGGGACTCCACCGGCGAAAGACGCAAAGCCGGATCGACGATCTCGAGCGGCAGGTTTCCGCTGCAAAGACCGAGGCCCTCGAGGGCGAGGCCGAGCGATCGGAACTGGCCGCAGCCGCGGTCGCCGCCGAGGCCGAGATTGCCCGGTTGAACGCCCGGATATCCGAACTGATGGAGGATGACGACGGGGAGAGCGGGAACTGAGGAACCGCCCCGAACCGACGCTGCCGATAACGTCTGCGCCCTACGCCCGGTCGAAACCGTGGGCGTGGTTGAGCGGCCCGTGCCCGGCGCCGTAGCCGGGCGCCGCCAGAATCGCGCTGCGCACATACTCCCGCGCCCGCGCCACCGCCGGCTCCAGGGCCAGGCCTTGCGCCAGCCCGGCGGCGACGGCAGACGCCAGCGTGCAGCCCGTTCCGTGGGTGTGCATGGTATCGATCTTCGCAGCGGTCCAACGGACCGGTCCCGTGCCGCCGGCCGCCAGCAGATCGAGGACGGTGTCGCCTTCGAGATGGCCGCCCTTGAGCAAGGCTGCGCGCGGGCCGAAGTCCCGCAACGCTTCTGCGGCGTCCGCCATGCCGTCCGCATCGGGAATGTCCCGGCCGAGCAGCATACCGGCCTCAGGCAGATTCGGCGTCACGACAGTCGCCAGAGGCAACAGCGTATCGCGCAGAGTGGCGATCGCCCGGGGCTCGAGCAGCGGCGCGCCCCCTTTGGCGACCATGACCGGATCGACCACCAGCGGCGTTGCGGGCGCGAGGTCCCGAATCGCGCCGGCCACCGCCTCGATCACCGCACTGCTGTGCAGCATGCCGGTCTTGATCGCATCGACGCCGAGGTCGTCCGCCACCACCTCGATCTGCTGTCGGATAAAGGCCGGCTCGATTCCGACGACGCCGTGGACGCCCAGCGTGTTCTGGGCCGTAAGCGCGGTCACGGCTGTCATGGCAAAGCCACCGAGCGCCGTGACCGTTTTGATGTCGGCCTGGATTCCCGCGCCGCCTCCGGAATCCGATCCGGCGACGATCAGGACCCGGCCTTTCACCGGACCGCCGCCTCGATGGAGGCGCAGACGGACTCGACGACGGCGGCGACCAGGCTTGCGTCGTCGCCTTCGGCCATAACGCGGATCACCGGTTCGGTGCCGGACTTGCGGATGACGAGGCGGCCAACGTCACCCAACCGGCTCTCGCCGTCGGCGATCGCTTGCTTTACGGCGACGGCCTCCAGCGGAGCGGTCTCGGCTCCGTCCCGGTAACGCACGTTCCTGAGCAACTGGGGCGCGGGCTCGAACAGATGCATGACCTCGCTCGCCGGCCTGCCGGTGCGCACCAGTTCCGCCAGCACCTGGAGCGCGGTCACCAGGCCGTCGCCGGTAGCGATATAGTCGCTGAGCACGATATGGCCGGATTGTTCGCCGCCGACATTGATGCCGTGCCTGCGCATGTTTTCAACCACATACCGGTCGCCGACCCGGGCGCGCACCAGCGCCAGGTCCATCTCCCGGAGATAACGCTCCAGACCGAGGTTCGACATCACGGTGGAGACGACCCCGCCGCCCCGCAGTTTGCCGGCGCGGCGCCAGGCGCCGGCGATCAGGGCCATGATCTGGTCGCCGTCGACGATCCGCCCGGTCTCGTCCACCATGCGGACCCGGTCGCCGTCGCCGTCCAGCGCGATCCCGACATGCGCGTTGTGGGCCACGACCGCCGTGGCAAGGGCTTCCGGCGCCGTGGCGCCGCAGTCCCGGTTGATATTGAAGCCGTCGGGCGAAACGGCGACCGGCACGACCTCGGCGCCCAGCTCGAAAAGCACGGTAGGCGCAACCCGGTAGGCGGCGCCGTTGGCGCAATCGACCGCAACTTTGAGGCCGTCGAGGCGCAGTTCGGCCGGAAAGGTCGCCTTGGCGAATTCCATATAGCGGCCGGGCGCGTCGTCCAGCCGCTGGGCCCGGCCGAGATCGCGCGGACCGGCGAGCCCCTGCTCGGCCGTCCCCGATTCCATCCGCCGTTCGATCTCCAGTTCGATATCGTCGGACAGCTTGTTGCCGTCCGGCCCGAACAGCTTGATGCCGTTGTCCTGAAAGGCGTTGTGCGATGCCGAGATCATCACCCCGAGATCCGCGCGCAGGGACGGCGTCAGCATGGCGACGGCGGGCGTCGGCATCGGGCCGACCAGGATGACGTCCATACCCATGGAGATGAAACCGGCGGTCAGCGCCGGCTCCAGCAGGTAGCCGGAGAGGCGCGTATCCTTGCCGATCACCACCCGGTGACGGTGCGCGCCGCGGCGGAAATGGTCGCCGGCCGCCGCCGCCAGCGCCAGCGCCGTCGTCGCGGTCATCGGCTCGCAGTTGGCGACGCCGCGAATGCCGTCGGTGCCGAAAAGTTTGCGGCTCATGCTCCGGTTCCGCCTTCCGGTTCCGCCCCGGTCCGGTTCCGCCCAATCCGGGCGCTTCGGTCGGAGTCCTATACGATTGCGGCGCTTTCGGCCATGCCGGGACCCGGTCCTTCCGCGGGCCGCGGCATGGCGAACCCGGCGATGCGCAGCGCCACCCGGGTCTCGGCGACATCGTGGACCCGCAGGATCGCAGCGCCCTTCTGTGCCGCCAAAACCGCCGCTGCCGTGGACGCTGCCAGCCGGACTCCCGACGGCGCCGCCGGCGCGGCCAGCTTGCGCGATGCGCCGATGCAGACCGGATAACCAAGGGCCGTCAGCCTGTCCAGATCGTGCAGCAGGGCGAGATTATGCCGGTGCGACTTGCCGAAACCGAGGCCCGGATCGACGGCGATCTGCGACTTCATCAGGCCGGCAGCGATATAGCGTTCGGCCTGTTCGCCCAGCGTATCGGCGACTTCCGCAACGACGTCGCCATAGCGCGGGTCGTCGTTCATCGTCGCCGGATCGCCTTTCATATGCATCAGGATAACCGGCGCCCCGCTGCGCCGGACCGCCTCGAAACTGTCCGGATCGTGGGTCAGCGCGCTCACATCGTTAACGATCGCCGCGCCGGCGCCGAGCGCGGCGCGCATGACGGCGGCGTTGCGGGTGTCGATCGATACGGTCCGGCCGTCGGCCGCAAGGCGGCGCAGGGCCGGCATGACCCGGTCGAGTTCGATCTCCGGCGCCACCGGTGCGGCGCCCGGCCGGGTCGATTCGCCGCCGATGTCGATCATGTCCGCGCCGGCCGCGATCAGTCGCCCGGCGTGGGCCAGCGCCGCATCGGGCATCTCGTAGCGGCCGCCGTCGGAGAAGCTGTCCGGCGTGGGATTGAGAATGCCCATCAGGGCCGGCCGGCCGGCGGGCAGCAGGTCGGGCCATCGGGGTGTCGGGGCAGCGGAAGGCAAGGCAGCCTCTCGGCGGGAAAACGAACGGGCGGGATGTTGGCCTTCGCGGCCGGGAAAGCAACAGGGCGGCGCGGCGCGTCCCGGCCCGTACCGGAGGGCGCGCCTCAGAACCGGTCGGAGCGATAGGGCGTCAGGTCGACCCTGGGTTCGCGGCCGCTAGCCAGATCGGCGATCAGCAGGCCGGTGATTGCGCCCATGGTCAGGCCGAGCTGGCCGTGGCCGAAGGCGAAGAAGGTGTTGGGATGCCGGCGCGACCGCTCGATGACCGGCAGGCTGTCCGGAAGCATCGGCCGGTGGCCCATCCAGGGCCGGGTCTTCGCGCCCTTCAGGTCCGGCAGCATGTCCCGGGCCAGGGGCAGCAGCATTTCGGCGCGTTCGTAATTCGGCGCGGCCTCGAGGCTCGCCAGCTCCACCATTCCGGCCAAGCGTATACCGCCGGACATGGGCGTCGCAGCGAAATGCCGTTTGCCGTCCAGCACCGGGCCGTTGATCCGCACGGTCTCGTCCAGCAGCATCAGATGATAGCCGCGCGCCGATTCCAGCGGCACTGAAATACCCAACTCCTTCGCGAAGGTCCTGGAGTATACACCGGCGGCAAGAACCAGCCGCTCGACCGGAATCGTCTCCGATGCCGTGCGCAAACCCGTCGGCCCGCCGGCGCCCATCTCGATCCCCGTGACCTCCGCCTTCCGGAATACGCCGCCCATCCTGCCGAACGCTTCGGCAAGCCGCTCGGTCAGATACTTCGGATCGACGGTATAGAAGCAGTCCGGCAGGTGGAACCCGTGGGTGTAGGCCCGGTTCAGCGCCGGCTCCATCTGGCGCAATTCGTCGGCACCCACCGGGTCGACCCGGACGCCGTGGCGGCGGAACATGTCCATCTCCCAGCCGGCGGCCCGGGCATCCGCCGCGCCGCGGTAGACGAACAGCAGCCCCTTGTAGCGCAGCATGTCCTCGGCGCCGGCCGCCTTGACCAGCTCGCGATAGGCGTCGCCGACACGATCGAGCAGGCGCATCTGGTCGCGGGCGTTGGCCGCGGTCCGCCGGGCCGACGATTCGCGGATAAAGCGCCAGAGCCAGGGGATCAGCCGGGGCAGGTAGCGCCAGCGGATGACCAGCGAGCCCTTCGGATCGAGCAGCATGGCGGGCACCTGGCGCAGCATGCCGGGCGTCGCCATCGGCATCGGCGTGCCGGTCTGGATCAGGCCGGCATTGCCGCTGGACGTGCCGGCGCCCGGCGTGTCCCGGTCGATCAGGGTGACGCTGAAGCCCTCGCGTTGGAGCGCCAGCGCGCAACAGGTGCCGACGATGCCGGCGCCGAGGACCGTTATTCCGCCCCGGTCCGCCCCTGGGTCGGCCCCTCCTGAACCGCTAGTCGGCAAGGGCGATGCACTCGATCTCGATATCGAAATCCAGCGGCCAGGAGGCGACGGTCACGAAGCTCCGGGCCGGCGGGTCTTTCGGGAAGTAGGTTTTGTAGACCTCGTTGAAGCGTTTGAAATGGGCGGCGTTGACCGAAAAGACCGTGACCTTCACCACCTGCTCCATCGAGGAGCCGGCGCATTCCAGGCAGTATTTCACCGCCTCCAGGCAGGCGCGCGTCTGGGTCTCCAGATCGCCTTTCACGAGGTCGCCGGTCTCGATATCGAACGGCGGCTGGCCGGAGACGAAGACGAAGCCGTTCGCCTTGACCACCGGCGACAGCGGCACGTTGTTCTTGCGCAGTCCCTCGGACAGGCCGGGGACTTCGGGAATCTCCTTGGGCATGGATCGCTCCTGTTTCGGGTTAGGCCGGCGCAACCCTACACAAGCCGCCGCCCGAAGGGGAGCGGGAAGCGCGCCTTCGGACCCGTCGCTTTCGCTACGCCCTCCCATGCACCTCGAACAGGCCCGCCGCGCCCATGCCGCCGCCGATGCACATGGTGCAGACGACGTATTTCGCGCCCCGGCGCCGGCCCTCGATCAGGGCGTGGCCGACCATGCGCGCGCCCGACATGCCGTAGGGATGGCCGATCGAGATGGCGCCGCCGTTGACATTGTAGATGTCCGGGTCGATGCCCAGCCGCTCGCGGCAGTAGAGGGCCTGCACGGCGAAGGCCTCGTTCAGCTCCCAAAGGTCGATGTCTTCGATCTTGAGGCCGTTGCGCTCCAGCAGCTTCGGCACGGCAAAGACCGGCCCGATGCCCATCTCGTCGGGATCGCAGCCGGCGACGGCCATGCCGCGATAGACGCCGAGCGGCTCCAGGCCACGCCGGGACGCTTCCGACGCTTCCATGAGGACCGCCGCCGAAGCGCCGTCGGAAAGCTGTGAGGCATTGCCCGCGGTGATGCATTTTCCCTCTTTGATGACCTGCCCGTCCCTGAACACCGGCTGCAGCCCGGCGACGGCTTCGTAGGTCGTGCCCGGCCGGTTGCCCTCGTCCTTCTCCAGGACGACGTCGCGCTCCGAAACCGCGCCGGTTTCCCTGTCCTTGAACTTCATCGTCGAGGGCAGGGGCACGATCTCGTCGTCCAGCCGGCCGGCCTCCTGCGCCGCGGCCGTGCGCGCCTGACTCTCCACGGCGTATTCGTCCTGCCGCTCGCGCGACACGCCGTAGCGCCCGGCGACGACCTCGGCGGTCTCCAGCATGGTCATGTAGAGGGCCGGCAGGCGCTCGACGATCCACGGATCGTTGGCCCGGTGCAGGTTCATGCTCTCGTTCTGGACCAGCGAAATGCTCTCCAGCCCGCCGCCGACCGCGACCGCCATGCCGTCGTCGACGATTTCCTTGGCCGCCGTCGCAATGGCCATCATGCCGGACGAACACTGCCGATCCAGCGACATGGCGGCGACCGTGTTCGGCAGGCCGGCGCGGACCGCGCACTGGCGCGCGGTGTTGCCGCCTGTCGAGCCCTGCTGCAGGGCCGCGCCCATGATCACATCGTCGATTTCCGCCGGATCGACCCCCGCGCGCTCGACCGCATGGCGGATGGCGTGGCCGCCGAGTTCCTGGGCCTGGGTGTCGTTGAACGCGCCGCGATAGGCCTTGCCGATCGGCGTGCGGGCGGTGGAGACGATAACGGCTTCGCGCATGGCGGGGCTCCCTGGATATGGCTTTTGCGCCGAACGGGCGACGGCGAACTTCCGCTCATCCCTACAGGATGCCGGGCGGCCGCGGCCATGTGATCGGATGGCGCGCCAGGAAAACGGGCACCGCCGCGAAGCAAAATCGGCGTCGGCCGATTTACACCGCCGCGATCCCCGCTATGCTGCGCCGGCTTTGGGGGAGAGCGCATGGCGCAGGCGGACTCGTCCGGGACGATGGTCTCGGTCCGGGGGATAACGAAGCGGTTCGGCGGCCTGACGGCCGTCGACGATTGTTCGCTCGAAGTCGAGGCCGGGACGATCACCGGTTTGATCGGCCCCAACGGCGCCGGCAAATCGACCCTGTTCAACATCATCGCGGGCGTGTTTCCGCCGACCGGCGGGCAGGTTTTTCTCGACGGCGAAAACGTCACCGGGATGAAGCCGCACCGCCTCTTCGAGCGCGGCCTGGTGCGCACCTTCCAGATCGCCCACGAATACGCCCGGCTGCCGGTGATCGAAAACCTGATGGTCGTGCCGCCCGGCCAGGACGGCGAAAGACTGGCGACCGCCCTGCTCCGGCCCGGCCGGATCCGCGCGCAGGATACCGAGGTGCGCCGCCGCGCGGAGGACGTGCTGGATTTCCTGCGTCTGAGCCCGCTGAAATACGAACTGGCGGGCAACCTGTCCGGCGGGCAGAAGAAGCTGCTGGAACTGGGCCGCACGATGATGACGGATGCCCGCATCGTCCTGCTCGACGAGGTCGCCGCCGGCATCAACCGGGCGCTGCTGGCCTCGCTCGCCAACGACATCGAGCGCCTGAACCGCGAGCGCGGCTACACCTTCTTCGTGATCGAACACGATATGGACCTGATCGGCCGGCTATGCGACCCGGTGATCGTCATGGCCCAGGGCAGCGTGCTGACCCAGGGCAGCATGGCGGACATCCGCGCCGACCGGCGGGTGATCGAGGCCTATCTCGGCATGAGCGACGAGGAAGCCGCCTGACATGGGCTCCGACCTGTTACGGGCGAACGGCATGACCGGCGGCTACGGCGGCGCCGATATCCTCAAAGGCGTCGACCTGGCGGTAGAAGCCGGCGAGATCGTGGCGATCATCGGGCCGAACGGCGCGGGCAAATCCACCGCCATGAAGGCGGTGTTCGGCCTGGTCCGGCTGCGCGAGGGCGAGATCCGCTTCCGGGGCGAAGATATCGGCGCCTGCCAGCCCGACGAACTGGTCCGCAAGGGCATGGCTTACGTTCCGCAGGAGCGCAGCATCTTCCCCTCGCTCACCGTGCACGAGAATCTGGAGATGGGCGCCTTCATCCGGCGCGACGATTTCAGCCATGTCATCGACCTGGTCTACAACCTTTTCCCGCCCCTGAAGGACAAGCGCCGCCAGCAGGCCGGCGAGCTTTCCGGCGGCCAGCGCCAGATGGTGGCGTTCGGCCGGGCGCTGATGACCGAGCCGGCGCTGCTCCTGCTCGACGAGCCGACCGCCGGCCTGTCGCCGGTCTATATGCGTGAGATTTTCGAGCGGGTGATCGCCGTCAACGAGACCGGAGTCGGCATCCTGATGGTCGAGCAGAACGCCCGCCAGGCGCTGAAGATCGCCCATCGCGGCTATGTGCTGGCGACGGGCGAGAATATCTTTACCGACAGCGGCGATGCGCTGCTCGCCAACCCGGAAGTGGCCGAGAGCTTTCTCGGCGGACACGGCAACCAGGCCGATCGGGGCGGGACGCACGCTTGATCGACTTCGTCAACCAGTATCTGATCCCGGCGCTGGTGCTGGGCGGCATCTACGCCCTGGGCGCGATCGGCGTCTCGATGATCTACGCCATCCTGCGCTTCGCCCATTTCGCCCATGGAGACCTGATGGCGACAGGCGCCTATATCGGCCTGCTCGTCGTCTGGGTGCTCGACGCGACGCCGCTCGCCGAACTCTCGGTCAATGTCCGGCTGCTGATCGGGCTGCCCGCGGCCTTCGCCGGCACCGCAGCGGTCGCCATCCTGATCGACCGCCTGTTCTACAGGCCGTTCCGGCGCGCCCGCTCGATGATCGTCGTGGTGATCGCGTCCTTCGGCGTGGCGCTGATGCTGCGTTCGCTGGTCCAGCTCTTCTTCGGCGTCGACGTGATCAACTATGCCGACGGCATCCAGTTCCCGCTCAAGATGTTCCAGCCTTTGCGCATCCTGGAGCGCCACATCTACATCGTCGTCGTCACGATCGCCCTCATGCTGATCCTGCACTGGTTCCTGACCCGCACCCGGACGGGCAAGGCGATGCGGGCGATGAGCGACGATGCCGACCTGGCCCGGGTCTCCGGCATCGACACCGAACGGGTCGTGATCTGGACCTGGATCCTCGGCGCCGGACTGGTCGCGGTGGCGGGCGTCTTCCTCGGCATGGACACCCGGCTGGTGCCGACCATGGGCTGGGATCTGCTCCTGCCGGTGTTCGCCGCGGCGATCCTGGGCGGCCTCGGCCAGCCCTACGGCGCGATCGCCGGCGGACTCATCATCGGCGCGATGGAGGAGCTTTCGACCTATCCGTGGGTCGGCGACGGTCCGCTCGTGCCGCCGGACTACAAGACGGCCGTCGCCTTCGCGGTCATGGTGCTGATGCTGATCTTCCGGCCGCGCGGCATTTTCAGGGGAAGGGTGCTGTAGATGGAACTGTACGGCCTTTTCCTGTTCGCCGTCGGCTTCCTGACCATGGCCATGATCTATGCGGTCGGCAGCCTGGGCGTGAATATCAACTGGGGCTTCACCGGCCTGTTCAACGTCGGCGTGGCCGGTTTCTTCGCCGTCGGGGCCTATTCTTCCGCAGTGCTGACGGCGCCGGAAAGCGTCAACCATATCGGCGGCTTCGGCCTGCCCGTGCCGGTCGGCATCCTCGCCGCCATGGTGCTGGCGGCCCTGGTCGCCTGGCCGATCGGCAGGATCTGCCTGCGCCTGCGCTCCGACTATCTGGCGATCGCCACCATCGGCATCGCGGAAATCCTGCGCCTCAGCTTCCGCAACTACCAGCCGCTGGGCGGCGGCCCGTTCGGCGTCAACAACATCCCGCGGCCGTTCGAAAGCCTGCCCGGGCCGTGGGACCAGATCGCCTTCCTGCTGCTGGTCGTCGCCATCGTCGGCGTCATCCTGTTCCTGGTGCAGCGGGCCTGGGCGGCGCCCTGGGGCCGGGTGCTGCGCGCCATCCGCGAGAATGAGGACGCGGCGGAGGCCGCCGGCAAGAATGTCGAGAAATTCCGCCTCCAGGCCTTCATCCTCGGCTCGGCGCTGATGGGCCTGTTCGGCGCCCTGATGGCCCACTACGTCAAGATCATCAGCCCGGAGGGCACCGAGCCGCTGCTCGTCACTTTCCTGCCCTGGGTGATGCTGATCGTCGGCGGGGCTGGCAACAACAAGGGCGCGGTGCTCGGCGCGATCCTGGTCTGGGGCCTGTGGACGATGACCGAATTGCTGACTGGCCGGCTGCCCGACGAATGGGCCCTGCGCGTCGGCTATCTGCGCATCTTCCTGATCGGCCTCCTGCTCCAGGTCGTATTGCAGAAATTCCCCGGCGGCCTGCTGCCCGAACGCCCGCCCACCGTGCCGCGGGATTGAAGCGCCCGCCCCGGGTCTCCGGCGGGGCGGCGCGGGAAAGAGCGGCGATGTCAGGAAATGTCATGCTTTGAAATCAAAGGAGTTTATAGATGGCACGGCTGGGTTCATTCTCTCTAAGCGACTGAATAATAGTCATAAATTGAGATTTTGTCTGCAATAGGAAAGCGCCTCGGTTTCCGTTCGATATTTTCGTAAGCAATTCGCAGGCGGATTCGATCAACATTCCGGGCCCACTTGCGCATTCTTGTCATCCTTCACCACCACCGCACAACCAACGCTTCCGGTTTTCGTTCGGTCACGCGGTGACAGGGGGCATTATGTCCCCGGTTGAGAATTCGCCGCGAATCCTTCCTGAGGGGTCGGGGGTCAGATGATTTTCCTGGGCTGGTCCCGCTTGTTGTGCCCGTCGTAGCGACCGCGGCCTTGAGTGGTTCTGACTTAGAACCAGTTTGGCGCTCTGTACAGCGCACCGGTGAGGCGCGGGGTCTAGATGAGCACCGGCGTGACCTTGTGGCGCTCGGTCCAGTTCTCGGGCAGTTGCCAACGAAGACGGGCGAGGATGTGCGAGCCCAAGTTGGCGATCGTGATCCACGGCAAGATGAGGAACCTCGGGTTCGGCCGAAATTAGCCTCTTACCTGATTGCGAGGGCTCGCAACCACCGAGACCGACATTTGATCGAGATTCCGGTCTGAGCTTTACCAGCCCTTTGATTATCAGGAAGAATTTGGTGCGGCGTGTCTGTGTCGCTTGCTCCCATGGGCTAAAGGGACAAGCGGCCACTGAGCCATGGTGTTTCTCGTCCCGCCGCGCCGAGCGGCCCCATGCCCCATAAGGCCGCGTAGTTGGTTTGAACATATTTGCCGGTGCGCGAGGCAATCGGAGGATCGACGCCGGACATCCTGACGGCCGCCTCAACGACTTCCAGGTTCGGAACTCCACCAGCCTGTCAAGCCGATATGCCCGGCGCACCGTCTACGGCGCCTGCGGCCCACCTCGCAGCGCGCCGGATGATCTCTGCATGATTGTCCTGTTCGATCGACGCCCGGTTGTGGCCGAGCGCGTCGAAAACCACCCGGCCCTCACCGTAGCGGTGCACCCATAGAACGGGTTCGGGCCGTTCCATCGTTCCCGCCCTGGCTTCGAGCAGCGGGCGAACGCCGTTCGCCAGGCTGAGGCCGCTATAGACCTCGTCGACGATGTCGAACCCGCCGAGGTCGTCCGTGAGCGGGTGCGCTTCGGCTGTCTTCGTAACGCAGGCCGGCCCGAGCGGCGGATGCCAGGATCGACCCCAGACCCAGACGCCGCCGAGGATGTTCCGCCATTCGTCCCAGCCGTCGAAGCAGAGGCAGGCCGTGTGAAAGCCGAACAAGCCGCCGCCGCTGCCGACAAAGCCGCCGAGCCGGGCCCGGCCCTTCTGTGAGAGGCTGAAGGCCCATTCCGCCCGGTAGGGCGCATATTTTGCGTCGCCGTCCATGCGCCAGCGCAGCGCCATCACTGTCAGCAGCGCGTAGCGGCCGTCCTCGAGACGGGCCAGCCCGGCTTCGATATCCGTCTCGATTTCCGGGTCGAACCCGGCCGCGGCGAGCTGTCCGGCCAGCGCCGCGGCATTGTCCGCGAAATCGTGCCTGATTCCGCCGGAAAGGATCAGGGTGCGCATGGCGCTATTTCTCGGCTTCCTTCGGCGCCTTGCGGGGCAGCTGGCGCTTCAGGCTGAAGGAAACCCCGCCGTCCACCATCAGATGCTGGCCGTGAATGTAGCCGGCCTCATCCGACGCCAGAAAGGCGACGGCGGCGGCGACGTCCTCCGCCGTGCCGATCCGCCCGGCCGGCACGGCGGCGCCGCGCACCGCGCGCACCGCCGGATCGCGGTAGATCGGTTCCGACATGCCGGCGTCGACGAAGCCCGGCCCGACGGCGTTGACCCGGACGCCCCTGGGGCCGAGCGCCAGAGCGAACTGTTCGGTCAGCTTGGCGACCGCCGCCTTGGTCGCCGGATAGGCGCCCGCATCCGGGCTGGTCTGCACGGCGTTGAGCGACGTGATGTTGACGATGGCGCCGCTGCCCCGCGCCGCCATGCGCGCGCCGGCCTCGCGCGACATCAGGAACACGCCGACAAGATTGACCTCGGTCACCTTCCGGAATTCCTCGACCGTGTGTTCCAGCAGATCGCCGAAGCGCACGATGCCGGCATTGTTGACCAGAATGTCCGGCGGGCCGCCGAAGGCCGCCTCGAACCGCCCCAGCGTCTCCGCAACCGAATCCTCCGAGGTCACGTCGCAGCGAATGCCTATGGCGCCGTCCAGGTCCGCCGCCGCGCGGACGGCGCCGTCGCCGTCGATATCGACCGGCGCCACGCGGCAGCCGTCGGCAGCAAGGCGTCGGGCGATCGCCAGGCCCAGCCCGCCGGCCGCCCCGGTCACCAGCGCCGATTTCCCGCTGCTATCGCTCATGCAGGCCGGTCTTCCGCCGCCGGCCTAGCGCAGGTTGGCCGCGCGCCTGACGACATAGCTGTTCGCTTCCGGATCGTAGTAGTGGCGGTCCGGCTTGTAGGCGCCGGAAACGACGGTCAGCCCCATGGCGCCGCCGCCCAGCGCCGTGAAGCCGTGGATATCAGCCGGCGGCGCGACGATGGCCGATTCGCCGGCTTCCATCACCCGGTCGTCGGTCGCTTCCAGCGTGGCGTATCCCGCGACCGAGCCGTCGTCGGTGCGGCGGTAGACCGTGTGGCGCATGCGTCCGCGATAGACGGCGAACAGCTCCCAGACGCCGTGGTCGTGGGGCGGGATCCGGCCGCCCTCGGGCACCTCGAACAGCAGGAAGGACAGGTCGCCGTCGAAATAGAGATAGTGCGACCAGTCGACATTGTTGCCCTGCCGCGGAATGCCCATCCCGCGCAGGTCGCCCCGCTCCAGCAGGGCGGCGATCGGCTGCCTTATGGCGGCAAGAAAGACCGCCGGGTCTTCGGCGTCGTGGCGGCGCTGCGCCGCGATCACGGCTTCGGCGCACTCCCTGACCGTCATCGGCGTCGGGGCGGCTGCGGGCATGCGGATTTCCTGCGGTAGGACCGGTCGGCCGCGATGCTGGCACAGTTGGATATGCCGCGCAAATTTCCCAGAATACGGGCGCGCGGTGCCGGGTTTGATCCTCCCGCAGCGCGGTCCATAATGCGCGGTACCTTTCGGACCTTCGAGGGCGGAGTACGCGATGACGGGAATCGGGACAGCGTCGGTCATCGATGTGCATGCCCATGTCCGGCTCAATTCGACGACCGGGGCGGCCGGGCGGCACGGGCCGGAGTTCGGCGAGGACGCGGACGGCACGCCCTGGTACCGGGTCGGCAACTACAAGCTGGTCGGCGTCCGGCACAAGGCGAGCCCGTTCACCGATCCCGAAATGCGCCTGGCGCGAATGGACCGGGACGGCACGGATTTCCAGGTCCTGTCGCCGAGCCCGCTGACCTATTTCCACCATATCGAAACCGCCGAGGCGGTTGCCTTCTGCCGCAAGCACAACGACGCCTGCGCCGAACTCGTGCGCCGCTTTCCCGACCGCCTCGGCGGCCTCGCCTCGCTGCCGATGCAGGATGCCGGCGCGGCGGCCGAGGAATTGCACCGGGCGGTCGGCGAGCTCGGCCTCTGGGGCGCGGCGACCGGCACGGAATTCGGCGAGCCGCTGCACAGCCCGGCGCTCGATCCGCTGTACGAAACCTTCGTGAAGCTGGATGTGCCGCTGTTCTTTCACCCGGCGCCGTCGGGCATCGACGGACCGCCCGGCGATCCGAACCTGAAGCGCTTCGACCTCGACGTCGTCATCGGCTTCGCGGCGCAGGAATCCATCGCCGTCGCCACCCTGATCTTCGGCGGTGTGCTCGACCGCCATCCCGATCTCGACATCTGGATCAGCCATGGCGGCGGCGGCCTGCCGATGCTGGCCGGCCGGCTCGCCCAGGCGGCGCGCAAACGACCGTGGGCCGGCGAGGACATCCGCAAGGATGGCGCGTTCGAGGAGGCCGTCACCCGGCTCTGGTACGACGCCCATGTCACCGACCCTTCGGCGCTCGACCTGCTCCGGCAATGGGTCGGCTACGACCGCATCGTCTACGGCACGAACTTCGCCGGCTGGGACCAGCCGGGAGAGGGCGAACACGGCGAGATCGATCCGGTCTGGGCCGACAATGCAAGGCGGCTGCTGCGGCAGGGCTAAAGCGTATCCGCTTTAGTTTGAACCGCCATCTCAGCGATTGCCGGCCCTTCGATACGCCCCGGCCTGACGGCCGGGGCTACTCAGGGTGAGGGGTTGGGAGTATCTCGAACACCTTTCCCCTCATCCCGAGTAGGCGTGCTTGCGCGCCGTATCGAGGGATGCCGCGCCGCCGTGGTTCCATCCAAGGTGGATACGCCCTTGGCGGGCCTGGAGGCTGCCTCAGAACTTCCGCACGCCGCCGAACTGGGCCCAGGTCGCGGCGATTTCCCAGCCGGCGTCGACGACCAGGTTTTGCCCGGTGATCGCCGAAGAGCGGTCTGACGCGAGGAATTCCACTGCCTCCGCGACCTCGTTCGGTTCGACCATCCGTCCGAGCGCGGTGAATTCGCCGGGATGGGCGGCGTAGCGCCCGGAGTCCAGCCGCGCCTCGACCCGCGGTACCAGCGTCGAGCCCGGCGAGACGGCGTTGACCCGGACCCCGGCGTGGCCCCATTCGCCGGCCAGGTTGCGGGTCAGGTGGACGACGCCGGCCTTGCTCGCGCCATAGGCCTGGGCCGGCATCGAGCTGAATGCCGCGATCGAGGCGATGTTGACGACGCTGCCCCGGCCGCGCCCGACCATGCGCCGGCCGAACGCCTTGTTCGCGATCAATGTGCCGGTGAGGTTGACCCGCAGAATCCGCTCCCACTCGTCGACCGGCAGATCTTCGGCCGGTACGATGTCCTGGAACACCGCCGCCGACACGACCAGCGCGGCAACCGGCCCGGCCTCGCGCTCTATCCGCTCCGCGGCTTCCTCGACGGCGGCCTCGTCGGCGATGTCGAGAGCACAGCCGAAACCATCGAGTTTCCGGGCCACCCGCCCGGCCGCCTCGCCGTCGATATCCGCGACGGCAACCCGCCAGCCCCGCGCATGCATGAGACGGCAGACCGTCGCGCCGATGCCGTTGCCGCCGCCGACGACCGCCGCGACCGGCCGGCTACCGCTTTCACTCATCGGCTGTTGCCGGCATCGTCGGCATCCCGGTTTTCCTTTCGGGAGTCGCAGCATTGCCCGGCCAACGGGCCGATGCTTATCTGGCCGCACCGTAACTCCACAGCCGCGCGCCTATGACCCGACCGCTCTCCCTCTCCTATTACACGGCGCCGGAATTGTCGCCGCTTGAGACGGTCGCAGTCGCGGCGCAGGCCGGCTGCAGCCATGTCGGCCTGCGCCTGCTCGGCGGCCAGCCCGGCGGGAGCGAGACGCCGCTGCTGCTCGACCGCGGCCTGCAGACGGCCATGCTGGAGGCGATGGCGGACGCCGGCATCGCGGCGCTGGACGCGAACACGGCGCGCATCGTTCCCGAAACGCAGGTTGCCGATTATGCGCCGTTTCTGGATGCCGCGGCCCGTCTGGGCGCCCGGCACGTCATGGCGTCGGTCGACGACGCCGATCCGGACCGGTCGGCCGACAATGTCGGCCGCCTCTGCGACCTGGCCGCCGAGCGCGGCCTGACGGTCGATCTGGAATTCGTGCCCTGGACGGCGCTCTCCGGCCTTCGGGCGGCGGCGGACCTAGTCCGGACGTGCAGGCACGATGCCCTCGGCATTGCCGTCGATACCCTGCATTTCCATCGCTCGGGCAGTTCTGCCGATGAGCTGGCGCGTCTGCCGCGGCGCTGGTTCCGCTATGCCCAGATCTGCGACGCGCCGGGATCGAAGACGCTTCCGCCGCGCGAACGACTCGTCTACGAAGCGACGAAGGAACGGCTGCTGCCCGGCGAAGGCGACATCGACCTCGCGGCGATCCTGCGGGCGCTCCCCGCCGGCATTCCGCTCGCTCTCGAAATCCCGCAGGCCGCGCTGACCGCCTCGGGCCTAGGGGCGGCCGAACGGGTCTCCCGGGCCGTGGCGGCGACGCGTCGGTTGCTAACTGTGGCCGGGACCGGCTGACCCGGAGACCTGCCCGGCGGGGTCCTGTACGCAGACCCGCTTCATGACCCGGCGCTCGCGGTCCATTTCGTAGTTCGCCACACCGCGATGCATCAGGCAGCGGTTGTCCCAGATCATCACGTCGCCGGGCTGCCAGCGGTGGGAATAGACGAAGGGCGGCTGGGTCGACTGTTCCTGAAGGCGGGCCAGGATCGTGCGGCCCTCGGCGACCGGGCGGCCTTCGACATGGGAAGCGTACATGCCGATGTAGAGGCAGGGCTCGCCGGTTTCGGGATGGCGCCGGACGATGGGGTGGCTGACCGGCGGCGCATTGCGCTTCTGGTCCTCGGTCGGCGGCGGGTTGTCGAGACTCTCGCGCATGAATTCCAGGCTGTGGATCGCCCGGCGGCCGGCAATTTTCTCTTTCGTCACGTCCGGCAGCGCCGCGTAGGCCATGCCCATATGGGCGAGTTGCGTATCGCCGCCGGCCGGCGGCAGTTCGACCGGATGCAGCATGGTCGCCAGCGACGGCACGGCGAGATACGACTTGTCGGTGTGCCAGAAATAGTTGGTGTTGATGTAGGGCCGGGCGGAGGGCCGGCCTTCGGAATCGAAGTTGGTGATGCAGTGGACGGCGCTCATGATCCGGCCGTCGCTGTTCTCGATCAGATGCGTCTCGAGCGGTCCGAACAACGCGCCGAGCGCGGCGAGATGGGCGTCCTCGGGCTGCTGGTTGCGGAAGACAAGCGCAGCATGCCCGAGAAACGCCGCGCGAATGGCCGAGACGGTGGCCGGCTCCAGGGGCCGGGACAGATCGACCGACCGGGATTCCGCGCCGAAGGGGGCGTCCAGCCTCTCAAACATCCTCTCATGGTCCCGTTCGGTTGCTATGCACATACGGCATGCCGCCTGGCTGCGGCCAGACCGGCCGGGGGCGGAATTTTGGCAGAAATCCGCGAATTTTCCCGGATTCGAACGCACCCGCCGGCGCCGCCGTTCCGTTGACAGCTAGGGGACGCTACTTATACTGGCGCCGGATTTGGAGTGCAAAATCCGACTTCCGCCTTTGTCGTCGTAGCAAACGACGGTCAGGACCGTCGGTCCCGTCTCATGCGCTCCGGCAATCGGAGGCGGGTCAGGGGAGAGAGTGGCGAACCGGACGAAATGAAGGCATTCCGCCTCTTTCGGAGGAAATTTCCGAAGCCGCTCTCAGGAAAATCGCCCGCCGGAAGCGGAGCGGGCAATCGAGAGGAGACGTTCATGTTAAAGACCTGGCGCATTCACAGCCTTGCCGTGACGGCGTTCGCCGTCGCCGCTGCAGCCGTCCCGGCTCAGGCTGAGACCATCGTCGCATCGCACTACGGCTTCCTGTTCAACACCGCGCCGATCGCCGTCGCCATCGAGCGCGGCGAATTCAAGAAGCGCGGCATCGACATCACCCAGGTGATTTCGTCGTCCGGCGGCGGCACCACGATGCGCAACCAGATCGCTTCGGGCGCCGGTTACGGCGTGGTCGGCACGGCGGCCGTGTTGGCGGCGTTCCGCGAAGGCCACGACGTCAAGATCGTCAGCGCCAATGTCATGACGCTTGCGGACCTGTTCTGGGTCTCCATGCCGGGCAGCGGCATCAAATCGATCCACGACCTCAAGGGCAAGAAAGTCTCCTACACAAGGCCGCGCTCGACCAGCCAGACGCTGGCCAAGATGGCGGTCGCCGCAGCCGGCATCAAGCCGAACGAAATCGAGCTGGTTTCGCTGGGCAAGGTGGGCGCAGGACTGGCGGCGCTGGAGCGCGGCGATGTCCAGGCCGCCCTTATCCTGGAGCCGATCTGGAGCGGCCGGAAGGGCAAGTATCAGATCGCGTTCGATCTCAGCAACCTGCCGCGCATGACCCAGACCGTCGGCGTGACGACTGCCGAATTCGCCAAGAAACAGCCGGAAAAGCTGCGCAACATCATCGCGGCGCGCCGGGCGGCTGTGGACTATCTCTACAGCGAGCCGGTCAAGGCGGCGAAGCTGGTCGCTAAAGCCTATGGCAAAAAGGTCTCGGAAGAGGTCGCCATCAGCGCGGTCAAGAATATGGTCAAGATCAACTACTGGGGCCGCGGAAAGTTCGACCTTCCGGCGCTCAACGCGATGCTTGACGGACTGCGCGACCAGGGCGCCTGGAAAGGCCCGATCAACTGGAAGGACATTCTGGACGATTCTTTCCTGCCGGAAGACCAGAAGGGCATGTAACCCGGCTTTCGAAACCGGATAGAGAAAGGCGGCGCCGTACCTTCGGCGCCGCCTTTTAGCTTGTCGGTTGTCAATGTCACCCGAATCGCACGCCGAAACGAATTCCGAGGAACCCGCTGCGGCGGTTGAGACGGCCGTCATGCTCGAGGCGGTCGAGCATGTCTATGGCGGGACCGTGCATGCGCTCGGCCCGATCGACCTCGCGCTGCGGCAGGGCGAGTTCTTCGCCACGATCGGCCCGTCGGGCTGCGGCAAGACCACCATGATGGACATCGTTGCCGGTCTGACCGAGCCGACAGGCGGCGGAGTGGTGTTTGAGGGGAGGCCGGTCCGCGGCGCGGTTCCGGAAGGCGTCGGCATCGTGTTTCAGGACGATGCGTCATTTCCCTGGCTGACCGTATTCGACAATATCGCCTTCGGCCTGCGCCGCCTGGGCATGGCCGGCGCCGAGGTCCGGGACCGGGTCGATTACGCCATCGACTTCATGGGGCTCCAGGGATTTGCGAACGCCCGGCCCTCGGAACTGTCCGGCGGCATGCGCCAGCGCGTTTGCATCGCGCGCACCTTCGTCATGGAACCGAGGCTCATCCTGCTCGACGAGCCGTTCGGATCGCTGGACCAGCAGACCCGCATCCTGATGGGCGACGAGCTGCTGCGCCTGTGGCGGGAGACCGGCGCGACCGTGCTGCTGATCACCCATTCGCTCGACGAGGCGGCGCTGCTGTCGGACCGTATCGGCGTCATGTCGGCCCGGCCCGGCGTATTCATCGACATCGTCGAAACCGGCTGGCCGGCCGACCGCGACAGCCGCATGGCCTCGAAGGACGAGTTCGGTCTGGTCACGACCCATCTGTGGGAGATGCTACGCGGCGAATCGATGAAGGCGATGGGAGACGAAGGCGCGTGAGGCGGAGTTCGACCAATATCCGGATCGCGCTGCTGGTTTCCGCGGTCCTTCTGCTCGAAATACTGTGCCAGACCGGGGTCATCAGCCCGCTGCAGCTCACCGCGCCGTCGCGCATGGTAACGACTCTGGCCGGCCTGATGGGCGAGGCCGGGTTCTGGCAGCAGACCACCAAGACCATCCGCAACATCTTTATCGCAATTATCCTCGCGACCGTGCTGGGATTCCTTATCGGACTGCTTCTCTACCGGCTGCCGCGCCTGCGCCGGGCGATGGAGCCGGTCATCGCCAGCTATTACGCGCTGCCCTTCTTCGTGCTTTATCCGCTCGCCATCGTCGTGGTCGGGATGAACGACTTTTCGATCATCCTGATGGGCTTTGCCTATGCGCTGGTCGCCATGATCACCAATACGCTGAGCGGACTGGACCGGATTCCGCCGGTGCTCGCCAAGACCGGCCGGAGCTTCCGGATGGGCCGGGTGGAGACGGCGGTGCGGATTCAGCTGCCGGCGGCGGCGCCCTACATTTTCACCGGCATCAAGCTGGTCCTCGGCTACGGCATGGCCGGGGTGATCGGGTCGGAGTTCATCCTGTCCAATTCCGGCCTCGGCTTTTCCATCGCCTTCGCCTATGACGGCTTCGAAAGCGAGAAGATGTACGGGCTGCTGCTCTTCGTCATTCTTCTCGTCACCCTCTTGCTGACCGGCGTGCATATCTTCGAGCGCCGCTCCCAATTCACCGCCGGATCGGCCTGGACGGTTTCGACCGCGAAAAAGATCTCGATCGAAGGCGGGACGCTGAGCAAGACGTTCGACGCCGTCATCGTGATCGTCGCCCTGCTCGCGATCTGGCAGTTCCTGCACTATCTGGTCGGCAGCGAGGCGCTGACTTCGCCGCTCGAAACCCTGGAACGCGCCGAAATCATGTTCCCGACCGCCCGCTTCTGGGGCCATGCCGAGGAGACGCTGCGGGCGCTCGGCGTCGCACTGGTCATCGCCATCTTCGGCGGCGCGCTGATCGGCATGATTCTCGGGCTGAACCGTCGCGCCGGCGAGATTTTCGCGCCCATGTTCGTGGCGCTCCAGGCGACGCCCAAGGTAACGCTCTATCCGGTCATGCTGCTGTTTTTCGGCCTCGGCTTCGCGGCCAAGGTCGCCTTCGGTGCGATCCACGGCATCATCCCGATGACGCTGATTACCTACAACGCCGTGCGCTCGATCAACCCTGCCCTGATCCGCACGGCCAGAAGCATGCGGATGAGCCCGTGGCAGACCTTCCCGCTCATCTATGCGCCGGCGACGATCCCGGAGCTTGTGACCGCGACGCGGCTCAGCTTTTCGATCACCTTTCTCGGGGTGATGATCGGCGAGATGTTCGCCTCGGTGCGCGGGCTTGGCCACCTGATCATGGGCGGGATCGAGGTCAACGACGTCTCGATGATGATCGCGATTACCGTTCTGATCGGCGTTTTCGCCGTCTCGATCAACGGCTTCCTGCTTGTCCTCGACAACCGCCTGCACCGGCGTTGAGCCCCCGGCCGGCGACGCCGTCGCGGTGAGCGGCCGGCCCAAGCTGATCTATTTCGCCGAACGCCGGTCGGACATGGACCGCGACGCCTTCCGGGCGCGTTGGCGCGAACACGCCCGGCTCGGCATGTCGATGCCGCGCTGGCGCAACATCGACCGCTACGTCCATTGCGACGCCGTCGAGCTACCGGCGCTGCGTATGCCGGTCATCCCGTGCGACGGCGTGGCGGCGGTCTGGTACAGGGACGAAGCGAGCCGCCGGAAGCATATCGCCGACCGGAGCGCCGGCCCGGTCCTCAAACGCGACGAACTGGAAACCTTCGCCCGGCCGGTGCGCGAGGTCGCCGTGCTCACCGGGGAACATCGGATCGTCCCGTTCGGCGCAGAGCGGCGGAAACTGTTTCTCCGGGTCCGGCGCAACCCGCAGGTCGGCTCTGCAAAATTCCAGGCCTGGTGGCTCGACAAGGTGGCTCCGAAGGTCGCGAAGCTCCTGTCGGAAACAGGCCCGGGCTGCGGCTACGTCCAGAACCACGCCCGGCCGGCCGATGACGACGCACCGGAGCCGCTGTGCGATTGCGTCGACGAGATTGCCTCCGGGGAGGCGCTGCGCGTCGATGCGTTCCTCGCCGGCCCGATCCGGGAAATTGCGGGTTTTTCCGATCATGTCCGCGATCTGGCGGGTATCTGGACGGAGGAAACCGTCCTCCACCCGGCGGCGCCGTGATCCGGCGATCACCGATAGGCCGCCAGGTCCGCCCGCTCGAAGGGCCGGATATCGGCGATCCGGCCGGTGCGAACTTTCTCCGGCCATTCCGGGTCGGCGAGGATCGCGCGGCCGACTGCGGCGAGGTCGAAATCGCGCCGCGCCAGGGCCTCGACGACCGGCCCGAGATCGGCGACGTTCGCATCGATCCTCACCTTGTCCCGGAAGAATTTGGACTGGTGGGGCCGGTCGAGGCCGATGCTGCCGACGGCGATCGCCGGCCTGCCCGACAAATGGCGGGTCCAGGCGGCGAGGCTGCGCGGATCGTCGTCGAAGGCCGGCTCCCAGAAGCGCCGGGCGCTGACGTCGAACCAGTCGACGCCGGCGCGGACAAGGAGCGTGAGCAAGGTCTTCAGCTCCTCAGGCGATTCGGCGATCCGGGCGTCGTAGTCGGTCATCTTCCATTGCGAGAAGCGGAAGACGATCGGGAACCCGGGGCCGACGGCATCGCGGATCCGTTCGACGACGAGGCAGGCGAAGCGGCAACGATTTTCAATGTCGCCGCCGTAGCGGTCGATCCGGCGGTTGGATTCGGGCCAGAAGAACTGGTCCATCAGGTAGCCGTGCGCTCCGTGCAGCGCCACGCCGGCGCAGCCCATCTGGCGCGCCGTCCGGGCGCATCGGGCGTAGGACTCCGCGATCTCCTCGCAGTCCCGCGCCGACATTGCCTTGACCACGACCTCGCCGTCCTGGACGATTTCACGCGGCCCATAGCCGGGCACGGCTGGGTCGTCGGGCATGCCGAGGCGCCGGACCTCGCCGACATGCCAGAGCTGAGGCACGAAAATCGCGCCGGTGCCGTGGACCGCCTTCAGCACCCGCTCCCAGCCGCGCAGCGCCTCCCGGCCGAAGAAATGGGGGATGTTGTCATAGGCATTGCCCTCATGGGCCTGGGCCGACGGATGGTCGATGAAGGCGCCCTCGCTGAAGATCAGGCCGGCGCCGCCCGTGCCGCGCCGCCGGTAATAGGACGCGACCTCCGCGGTCGGCACGCCGCCGGGCGAACGCTTGCGCGTCATCGGCGCCATGACGATCCGGTTGCGCAGGGTCGCCGCGCCGAAAGTCTGCGGCTCGAACAGGATACCGGCGGACGCGGTCACGAGACCCGTCCCGGCGCGGTGGCGCTCAGACAGGGGAGCAGCCCATGAAGATCGGTTTTGTCGGCCTCGGCCTGATGGGCCGTCCCATGGCCGGACGCCTGATCGAGGCGGGCCATGAAGTTCATGTCTTCAGCGCCAGCGCAGACGCAGTCGACGCGCTGGCCGCCCGGGGCGCCGCGGCGGGGGATTCGGTCGCCGATGTGGCCGGCCGCGTCGAGATTTTCTGTTCCTGCCGCGTGACGCCGGACCAGTCGCGCGCGGTCTTTACCGGACCCGGCGGTGTGCTCTCGGCAGACCCTGTCCCGCCGCTGTGCATCGACTTTGCAACCGTCGACCCGATGGCGTCGCGGGAGATCGGCCGGGCGCTCGGCTCCGCCGGTGCCGACTATATCGACGCGCCGGTCAGCGGCGGGCCGCACGCGGCGGCGGCGGGCACGCTCACCATCATCGCGGGCGGGGAAGCGGTGGCGGTCACGCGGGCCGGGCCGCTGTTCGAGGCCCTCGGCAAGCGGACGTTCCATATGGGCGGGACCGGCGCCGGCGTGGCGGCGAAGCTGTGCAACAACCTGATCACGATCACCAGCCACGCCCTGATCGCCGAGGCCATGGTGCTCGGCGCAAAGGCCGGCATCGATGCCGAAGCACTCTACGAAGTCCTGTCGCAAAGCTCCGCTTACAGCCGGACGCTGGAACGGGTCGTGCCCAGTCATTTCCTGCCGCGAAACTTCGAGGCCGCGGCCTCCATGAAAACCATAATGAAAGACCTTCAGGGCGCGCTCGACCTTGCGGCGGCCGAAGGCATCCGGTCGGCGCTGGGCGAAACCGCCATGACGCTGTTCGCCGAAGCCGCGGCCCGCGGCCATGCCGGCGACGACATCGCCTCGGTCATCCTGCCCATGGAGGAAGCCGCCGGCGTCCGGGTGGGATCGGCCGAATGACGGCAGGGTTTCGCTTTGAGGGGCGGATATTGCAGGGAACGGCGGCACAGGGCGGTCAGGCTTCACAATCGGAGCGCCGATGAATAGCATGCGGCCCCGTTCAGGCAAGACGGCGCGGGTGGAAACGGCGCCGACTGGAGGCGCCGGCCGGGATCGTCCGCAGGGCGCGGCGGCGCAAAAATCAACGGGAGATGGTTCCATGCCGGACGACGGGGGATGCCCTTTCTCCGATAGCGATACGCCGCCGGGTTTTCCGTTCCGGCGCGACCGGCAGTTCGACCTGCCGGATGAGTACGCCGTTGCGCGGGAGACCTGCCCGGTTGCCCCGGTCACCCTGTGGAACGGTCAGCGCGCCTGGCTGCTCACCCGCTACGAGCACTATCAGAAGGTCTTGCTGGACGTGCGCTTCAGCGGCGCGTTCGCCCGGCCGGATTTTCCGACCGTTACCGAAGCGCGCCGCGCCATCGACAAACTGGAGCGCGCGTTCGTCGGCATGGACAACCCGCGCCACGACCATTTCCGGCGCATGTTCACCCGCGAATTCACGACCAAACGGATGCTGGCGCTCAAGCCGCAGATCGAGCGGTTGACCGACGATCTGCTCGACGCCATGGCGGAAAAGGGCCCGCCCTGCGACCTGGTGGCGGATCTCGCCGTCGAACTGCCGGCGCTGGTGATGTGCGAGCTGTTCGGCTCGCCCTATGAGGACCACACCTACATCCTGCAATGCGCCGCCGGCCGGCACGGCCTGTCCCAGTCCGCAGACGAGGCCGCGCAATCGGCCAACGACCTGGTCGAATACTGCCGGCAGCTGATCGCCGCAAAGGAGCGGGAGCCCGCCGACGACATGCTGGGCCGGGTGATCCGGGACTATGTCGTCCCCGGAGACCTGAGCCGCGAGGACCTGGCCAACATCTGCTCGATGATTCTGCGCGCCGGGCACGACACGACGACCAACATGATCGCGCTGGGCGTCGTCCTGCTGCTGGAGCATCCCGACCAGCTCGCCGCCTTCAAGGCCGATCCGTCGCTCACCGAATCGGCGGTCGAGGAATTGCTGCGCTATCTCTCCCCGGTCCAGTTCGCGCCGCGCCGCGTCGCGCTGGAGGATGTCGAGGTCGGCGGTGTGACGATCCACAAGGGCGACGGGGTGTTCGCCCTCTCGCCCTCGGTCAACCGCGATCCGGACCAGTTCCCGGACCCGGACCGGTTCGACATCACCCGCCGGGCGACGCACCACATGTCGTTCGGCTACGGCATCCACCGCTGCCTCGGCCAGGGGCTGGCCCGGGTCGAGCTCCAGGTCGTCTTCCGCAAGCTGTTCGAGCGGCTCCCGGACCTGCGGACGGCCGAACCGCTGCACCGGCTGGCATTCAAATACGATTCGCAGATCTACGGCCTCTACGAACTGCCGGTGGTCTGGCAGGCAAACCCGCCGCCGGTTTGACACGGCGCGCCGCCGGGCCATAATTCCGCGCCGGATGGATGGCACAGGCCGCCGGCGCAAGAGGGGGAGACGCAAGGCGATGAGTTTGCACGGAGCGATCGGGGTCCGCGAGGCGGACCTGCCCTGGGTCGATATCGGGGTCAGGCCCGGCTACAACCAGCGCTACCAGGGCTTCTTCGACAAGGACCGCCGGATCGCGGCCCGGATCGGCAGCCTTTATGCCGAGCCCTACTACCATTCGCCGCGCCACCGGCACACCTTCCAGCAGGTGCGCTATGTGCTGTCGGGCAAGATGAAATACGGCAGCGAGGTCTACGAGAAGGGAGACTGCCTCTATATCCCCGAAGGCGCGTATTACGGCCCGGTCAAACCGGTCGAGAGCGGCGAGCAGTTGCATTTCGCCGACATCCAGTTCGAGGGGCCCTCCGGCATCCCCTATCCGGAGCCCGACGAAGTCGTGGACGCGCAGCGCCGCCTGGCCGAAACCGGCACCTTCGAGGAGGGCGTCTACACCTTTCCCAACGGACGCAAGCGCGACGCCTACGAGGCGATCCTCGAAGAGCTGACCGGCGAGCGGATCGAGTATCCGAAACCGCGGCTCAACAGCTATGTCGTGCTGCGCTCGTCCGGCATGCCCTGGCGGGCGCATCCGGGGCTGCCCGGCGTCGAGGCCAAGGACCTGGCCTATTTCTTCGAGTGCGGGCCGAACATCAAGATGGCGAAGATCGCGGCGGGCGCCACCCTGCCCGGCGCGACGCCCGACGGCCATCGCGCCGTTTTCCTGCTGGAGGGCGATCTTTCGTTCGGCGACCGGGCGTTCGACACGCTCTCCTACTTCATCCTGCCGAGCGGCGAAGACCATCCGGCCCTCGAAGCGGCAACGGACGCCACCCTGCTCATGATCGGCTGGAGCTCCCGGGGCGAGAAGGTTCCCTTCGACTTGTTCTGAACCGGAGCCTCCGCCCCTTGCGCATCGCCAATCTCGTCCACCGGCAAAACGGCCTCCGGACCCTCGCTTTCGTCGATAACGAAGGCGTCGCCTTTCCGGTACCCGAGGCGGCCGAAGCCGCGGGCGCGGCGCTGCCCACGGCGCTGACCGATCCCCTCGGATTTCACTGGCTCGGCGCCGACGGCCTGGCGCGCTTGGCCGAAATGGCGCAGAAGCTGGGCGAGACCGCCACCGCCACGGCCGACCCGGCGGCCTGGCGCTTCGGCCCGCCGGTGCCGCGGCCGGGCAAGATCATCGCCGCCGGGCGCAACTATATGGACCATGTCCGCGAAGGGCAGGAAATCTGGGCGAAGCGCGGGCGCAAGGTGGAAATTCCGCAGTTTCCCACCGCCTTTGCGAAATTCCCCTCCAGCCTGACCGGGCCATACGATCCGCTGCGCATCCCCGACGGAATCGACGATCTGGATTACGAGATCGAGCTTGCCGTCGTCATCGGCACGCCGGCGCTGAACGTGACCGCCGAACGGGCGCTCGACCATGTCGCCGGCTACGCGATCTGCAACGACGCCGGCGCGCGCGGCATCCAGCGGCGCGAGATGGAGGCCCAGATCGGCATCGTGCTGGCCAAGAACTTTCCCGGCTTTGCGCCGATGGGGCCGTGGCTGACGACGGCCGATGCGGTCGGCGACCCGCAGGCGCTCCGGCTGACGCTGGAGGTCGACGGCGAGGTGCGGCAGGACGCGAACACGGCGGACATGATGTTCCCGGTCGCCGAGCTGATCGCGTACTGGTCGCGCACCGGGCTGGAGGCCGGCGACATCCTGATCACCGGCACACCCTCCGGCGTCGCCCTGGCGCGGGACAATCCGGCACAATACTATCTGCGGCCCGGCCAAACCGTCGTCGCCCGCATCGAGAAGCTGGGGGAACTGAGGAACCCGGTGGTGCAGGCAGGCGCCTGAATCCGCCCTTCGATACGCCCCGGCCTGGCGGCCGGGGCTACTCAGGGTGAGGATGTGTGGTGCGCTGAGGCATTTGAATTCCCAACAGATTCCTCATCCCGAGTAGGCGCGTCAGCGCCGTATCGAGGGGGCCGTATCGGGAGCCTGCCCATAGAAACTCAAAGGGAATTCCTACCCCTCTTCCACCCGGATGGCGTTGGCGGGGCATTGGCGCGCGGCCCGGTGCGCGGCGTCCCACAGCGCCGCCTCCGGCGTGTCCGTCAGCAGCATGACGATACCGTCCGCCTCGTCCTGGTCGAAAATTTCGGGCGCGGTGAAAACGCATTCGCCGGAGCCGACGCATTTTTGCCGGTCGACGATTACCTTCAGCCGGTTCGCCATTGCTCGTTGCCCCGACCTACCAGGCGCCATTCGCCAGGACCCCGCCGTCGACCGCCAGGGTCTGGCCGGTAACGTAGCTCGCCCGGTCGGACAGGAGGAAGGCGGCCGCTTCGGCGATTTCCGCCGGTTCGCCGAACCGGCCCAGCGGAATGTTCCGGCACAGGCTATCGGGATCGACAAGCCCGCGCTCGATATTCTCGCGGATCATGCGCGTGTCGACGATGCCCGGCGCGACCGCGTTGACCCGGATGCCGTCGGCCGCCCATTCGATGGCGAGCGTCCGGGTGAACGCCTCGATGCCGGCCTTGGCCGCGCCGTAGGGCGCGCGCCGCGGTCGGCCGATTCGCGCCCCGATCGAGGAAAAGTTCACCACCGCGCCCTGCGACTCTCTCAGAATCGGATGGAAAGCGCGGCACGCCCGGATCACGCCGCCGAGATGAACGTCAAGCAGTTCCTGCCAGGTCGCATCGTCGATGTCGCTGACCGCCCGGTGGCGGTTGTAGCCGGCGGCGTTCACCAGGCCGCACACCGGGCCGCCCATCGCCTGCACTTTCGCGGCGAGGCCGTCCACCGATGCGCTGTCGGCAATGTCGGTACGGATGTAGTGCAGGGCGCTCGCGGCGTTGCCCCGCACTTCCGCACCGCCCGGTTTCTCCGCCTCCGGCGGATCGAGGTCGGCTACGACGATCTGCCACCCGTCGCGCAGCAAATACCGTCCGACCGCCAGGCCGATCCCCCTCGCCCCGCCGATTACGACACCCAGGTTTCGATCCGCTTCCCTTGGCGCCATAGCAAATTACCTTCGACTTCCGCCTGCCGCCCAAAGCAGCACTGCGATTCCTTATACGCGGACGACGACTTACGATCACCACACGTTCTGACCGACTGCGCCGGCCTGACCGAAAAGGCGGGGCCGTTCCAGCCTTTCCCGCACGATTCTACCGCGCTCGCCGCGCCTGTCGAAGTTCCGTTGCGGGAGAAACATGAAGATCGGGGATGGGAACGTCCGCACGAATGGCGAGACAGCGGTCATCGATGGCAAAGCAGAGGCCCGTGTTCCGGCAGTTGCCACGACGCCAGTTCGCCTGTTCGGATACTCGACTACGCACGAGTATGAATGGATGGATGCACGCGGCTCTAGCCCGGATATTTCATGAAGTAGGCACCGCCGCGTTCCGTTTTGTGTTATGATTCAGTTGGTTAAGACGAATCTGACACGGGAGCGCGGCGGTGACGGATTGTAGCTCTGGTCGGCTTTCTTTTCCAGCCTGTCGGGGACGCCGTGTCGAGGCGGGTTTCGACGGCGGCTGGGTGACAGGCAACGGCGGTGCGCCGCTGTTGGGTCAGGCGGACCGCCGTCTCGGCCTGACGGCGGCGGTGGCGCGGCGGCTCGGCGATCGGCGCCAGCGGGGCAAGCGGCGCCATGGCGTGGCGGCTCTCTTGCGCCAGCGGGTCTACGGGATTGCGCTGGGCTACGAGGACCTGAACGATCACGCCGATCTGCGCCATGATCCCGGCTTGCAGACCGCTGCCGGGCGGGACCGGGCGCTGGCGAGCGCGCCGACGCTGTGCCGCTTCGAGAACCGGGCCGAGCGGGGTTGGGCGTGGGCGGTTCACGAGGTTCTGGTCGAGAGCTTCGTTGCCTCGTTTGCGCGGCCGCCCGAAGAGATCGTTCTGGACATCGACGCGACCGACGATGCGGTGCACGGCCACCAGGAGGGGCGCTTCTTCCACGGCTATTACGACCGCTACTGCTTCCTGCCGCTCTATGTGTTCTGCGGCGATCACCTGCTGGTGGCCTGGCTGCGGCCGGTAGACGCCGTCGGGGCCGACATCGACCCGGCGAAGCATTCGCTTGGCATTTTGAAGCTTCTGGTATCCCGGCTGCGCCGGGCCTGGTCCGGGGTTCGCATCGTGGTACGGGCGGATTCCGGCTTCTGCCGCTGGCGGCTGATGCGCTGGTGCGAGCGTCCCAGATCTCGGGGGCGTCGGTTACATTCTCGGCCTGGCCCGGAACGCGCGGCTGGCGGCCCTGGCGCAGCCCGAGATGGCGCTGGCCGAGGCCGGCTTCGCCGAGAGCGGGCTGAAGCAGCGCCGCTTCGCCGAACTCACCTACGGCGCCCGCAGTTGGGACCGCGAACGCCGGGTCATCGCGCGCCTCGAGCACGGCCCCAGGGGCGCCAACCCGCGCTTCGTGGTGACCAATCTGGCGGGCGACGGCCGGGCGCTCTATGAGCGTGTGTATTGCGCCCGCGGCGAGATGGAGAACCGGATCAAGGAACAGCAGCTCCAGCTCTTCGCCGACCGCACCTCGTGCCACCGATGGTGGCCCAACCAGTTCCGCCTGCTGCTCGCCAGCCTCGCCTACACCCTGCTCAACGCGATCCGCCGCCTCGGGCTTGCCGGCACCCGGATGGCGCGCGCCCAGTGCGCCACCATCCGCCTCAAGCTGCTGAAGATCGGCGCCGTGATCGTCCGCAACACACGGCGGGTGCGTTTCCACCTGTCGTCGGCCTGTCCCGAGCAGGACCTCTTCCGCCTGGTCGCCGCCCGCCTCAAACCCGGATAGCGCCCGACCCACGGACCGGCCGGGTCAGGTCCATGCCGGCAGCGCTACCGGCAACGCCGGCGCACGCCCGGACCCCGCGAAATCCGCCCAAAACTCCCCGAAATCGACGCCCCGGCAGACAAACCGCCGTCACAACACCACGCACTCCGGAAACCGCGCCGCAAAAACACGTCAAACGAAGAAACGTCGTCCATTCATGAAATATCCGGGCTAGATGGGCTTGGGTCCAATCCCTTTTGAGGATTCCATTGGACGTTCATTTTCGGTTGACCAACACAAGTGTAGAGTTCGCCGCCGGTCTCTTCTGAGGGGCCGGAGCCAGACGTGTTTCTTGGACTGATCCCGTTTGGTGTGCCTGTCGTAGCGGCCGCGTCCCTGGGCGGTTCCGACGTGTGTCCAGCCGGACGCCTTGTAGAGCGCGGCGATGAATTGCGGCGTCTCGGCAACAGTCTCGATGAGCTCGGGCGTGACGTTGTAGCGCCCAGTCCAGTCTGGTATTCGGCGCCAAGTCTCGGCCCCATAGAATTATGTGAATCGATGCGTCGCCGTGCCGATCGGCGTCCGATCCGCGCGCCGACCGACGACCTCGGGTGTTGAATTTCGAGATTGGCACTTATGTCATCGGGTGGGGATCGGCCTGCCGATGGGCCGTACATTGAGTGCCGTGGATCGTCGAGAATTCCTATACGCTACCGGCAGCGCCGCCGCGGTGGGCCTGAGTGGCGGGCCGGGTCTGGCAGGAACGCTTCCCGAGGTCGGCGCCCTGCATCGCCTTCTGGAAGAAACGCCCCACGAGCGCGTCGCCGTCGAGCTTGCGGGCCTGATCGGGGACGGGCTCGATCACCGCAGGACCCTGGCCGCCCTGGCCGTCGCGACCTCGCGCCGCGTCCAGCCGCTCCCGCATGTCGGGTTCAAATACCACACGGTGCTGGCGCTGCAATCTGTTCACCTGACGGCGCTTAACCTTGCGGGCAAGGAACGCTGGCTGCCGATTTTCTGGGCGCTCGACTATTTCAAGCGCGCCCAGGAACAGGAGCATCGTTCGAGCGGCTGGGCGATGGGTCCGCCGCCGGCGCCCGTGGCGACGACGCCGGAGAAGGCCAGCAAACGCCTGATCGAAGCCCTGGATCGCTGGGATCTTGAGGCCGTCGATTCCGCCGTCGTCGATTTCGCACGGCTTGCGACCCCGGGGCAGCTCTCCGAGATCCTTTTCAGATACGGCATCCGGGATCTTCGTGCGATCGGTCACAAGGCGATCGCGGCGCAGAATGTGCACCGCCTCCTGCCGCTCGTCGGACCTGAATATGCGCCGCCGGTGCTTCGCTCGCTCGCCGCGGCGTTGCAGAATCACGGCTACGACCCGAATCCCGCCACCGCCGACCTGCCTTCCGATCGAACCTGGCGCGAGTTCCAGGTGATGCTCGGAGAGATCCCGAAGACTTGGAAACAAGGCCGCCGGGATGCCGCCGCACGCAACGAGCTCGTCCGCACGCTGCGCGAAGTTTCGGAGCTCGATGCGGGCCGGGCGGTGATCGATCTCCTGAAACACGGCGTGTCCGCCGACTCGATCTGGGAGGCCCTGTTCGCCACCGCTGCGGAACTGGTGTTGACACGGCCGACGGTTGTCCCGGCGCACTCCCAGACGTCCGCGAACGCATTTCATTATGTGTTCCGGCACGCTCGAACGGAGTCGACGCAGCTTCTGGCGCTGCTGCAGTCGGCGGCCTTCATGCCGGCTTTCCGGCGTGGGGTTGGCAACGCGCAGCCCGATCGGCGCATCGACGAGCTGGAACCTCTCGCGGTCTCTGGCAACGGCGCGTTCGCGCTGCGCGAGGCATTCTCCGAACTGCCGCACGACCCCGCCTCCGGCGCGCGCAAGGCCTTGCACTACCTGCAACAGGGCGGTTCCGCGGATAGGTTGGTCGCCGGCGCACGCCGGCATCTCGCGTACAGCGGACGGCAATCCCACGACTACAAGTTCACAGAGGCCGCCTTGGAGAACCACCGGCAAATGGCGCCCACCGTGTGGCGGGACCGGATTCTGTCCGCCTCGATGGCATATTTCACTGGCTCCGCAACGGCACCGAATCCCGTTGCCGAAGAGGCTCTGCAATTGCTCGGATAGGGTGCTGACCGCATCAGCCTGGATTCCCCGCAAGCCGTCGGTCACGATCACGCGTTCATGGCAAGAAATCCTTGAGCGAACCTGTCAGGTGAGGAACCGAGTGGGTCAATCGCGCACGCCCGGCTCCATGGGTGAAGGGTCTCGGTAGCGACTCCTCCTGCCCGGCCCCGCCAGCAAAGGTTCAACCGGAGAAAGCGTTCCGTCAGGCCTTGGAAGCGTCGATTCGATGCCTGAAGTGCGTGTAAGCCGGGTGCGCAGTTGGTGTCGCGTGGCATCGCCACGGCTAACCGGCAAACGATGGGCTTCGGATTTCGGTCGGCTGAGCCTGAAGATAGCGAGTCCTGCGCCCCTATGCGGGCGCGGAACGGCCCCCACATTGTGTCCCGGCCGCAAAGCCGGGGCGGTTGCCGCGGCCGGTCCCGTGTCGGATCGCAACGGTCCGACGGAATTCCTGGTCTATCGGGCGTCTCGACGGGTTGTGGATTGCTCCGGTTCCGCCGACGCTTGGCGATGAGCGCCGACCGGGTCATCAAAACGCATGCGGGGATTTTCAATTCCAGGACCTGGGCGGGCGACACATGGCGGCAAAGGACCATTTCGAAGCGCGGAGACAATATCGAGTCCGCCGCGGGTGCCAGTTCCGTGCAGGGGTAACCGTAGGCAGGTCCTGCAGCTCGTCGTCGTGCCCTCCGTCGTGCCCTACGCCATCCAGGGCATGCGCATGGGCATGGGCCGCGCCTTCGCGACGATCGTTTCGGCGGAGATCCTCGCGGCGAATTCCGGCCTCGGCTTCCTGATCTTCTCGTCGCGCGAATTCTCCCGGATGGACACGGTGATCGTGGCGATTGCTGTCCTCGGCATACTCGGCATCGTGATCGACCGCCTGTTCCACCGCATGACGCGCATGGTCGGCGGCAACTACCTGCCGAGCGAGATGGCCTGAGCCCGGCTTCGCAGGCGCAGGCCGAAGCCATCTGGCGCGCTCGGGAGTGGACCGGGACCCCGAGGCCGGATAGTTGGTTTGAACTCGTTTTGCCAGTGCGCGGGGCGTTTCGAGGATCGACGCCAGACACCCTGACTGCCGCCTCGACCGAGAGTATCCTGGAAACTTGGGGGACCCGGTCGCCATGCTCGGTCCGCAGGTGATGACAGCCCCGTGAGGCAGCGTGTCCCGGCAGGCCGTCTCGGCGGCGCTGAGGCGGCGAAACAGGTTGGGAGAGCCATCCTCGGGCTTGCGATAGCGCGCCGCCACAGACCGGATAGGTTCGCCCGCCAAATGGGCATCGACAACACGCTCGCGAAGATCAATCGAACAGGGTCGCGTCATGCAAGCCGGTTTCCGTCCCCTGTAGACAGCTGGAATCGCATGTCAACAACGATGGAAACTCCCAAGATTCACTTAATGACAGATACCCTCCAGTTGATGAGCCGATTGGCTTGGCAGGCGAGATCTGAGGTGGCCTCGGTTCGTCGGACAGCCTTGGCCTGGAGTTTGAATGCGACCGATTGCGGGACGATTACGGGCACCAGAGTCCGATTCGGCGGATTGAACGAAGCATTGAGGAACTCCGCCGGTCTGGGCAGGTCCTCGTCGGACCGAACCACCTTGGATTACATGACGAGGCAAATGGCGTTGTTCGACACTCGAGTTTGACCTCACGAAGGCTTCGCAAATTCAACGAAATAGCACATCGAGCGGCATTCAATCCGTACGCTGATCGACACCCGAAACCCCGAACGCGCCCTCGCTCAGCAATCGCGCGCAGGCGGCGTCGGAATAGGACAGCTCCCGTTTCAGAACATCGAGGGTGTCGGCGCCGAGCGCGGGGGCCGGGCATCGTACCGAGCCCGGCGAAGCGGAAAGGCGCGGCACGATATCGGGCGTGCGGTACTCTCCGATCTCGTCATCCTGGATCCAGTTGTAGCCGCGGGCGGCGAGGTGTGGGTCTGTCGCCAAATCTGCGACGTCATTGATGGGGCCGGCAACAAGGCCCCGCCTGTCGAAGCTTTCGATCAGTTCATCGCGCGTCTGCAACCGCGCCCAGTCGGCGAATTCACGGCAAATCAGTTCACGGTTTTGGGTTCGCGACGCACTATCGGCGTAGCGACTGTCGACGAGCCAGTCGGAACGATCGACAAGCTGTGCCAAGCGCCGGAATTGTTCGTCGTTCTGAACGGAGACGCACACCCACCGGTCGTCGCTTGTCAGGAAATGGCCGGTCGGCGCGCCTCCGAGACTGTGATTTCCGCTCCGGCTCCAGACCTCTTGAAAAAGGTCGAAGTAGCTCAGGAGCGGCGCGGTCATTCTGAAAGCGACGTCGTAGAGCGCGATATCCACCGACTGGCCCCGCGCACCGGGATCCCTGGCCCGGCCGTAGAGCGAAAGAACGGCGCCCAGGGCTCCAGCGACGCCGGTCATGAAATCGCAGACGGGAATGCAGCCTCCGGCCCGCATGGGCGGTCCGCCGGCCTCGCCGGTCAGGTCGCTCAGGCCGCTGAATCCCTGGGCAATCGGATCGTAGCCGCCTTCCGACGCCTTCGGGCCGGTACGGCCGAAAGCGCTGACATAGACGATCACCAGCCCGGGAAACGACGCCTTCAGGCCCTCCTCGGTGAATCCCCATTTTTCCATAGTGCCGGGCCGAAGGCTGTTGATCATGACATCGCAGCGCGCAATCAGTTCGCCGAGCACCGTCCGGCCCGAGGCCGTTTCGAGATCGAGCACGACGGATTTCTTGTTGCGGCCGTTGACCTTCCAATAAAGGCTCTCGCCGTCGACCATCGGCCCGAACTGGCGGAGCACGTCGCCGCGGCCGGGCCTCTCGACCTTGATCACTTCGGCGCCGAACTCGCCCAGCAGCGTCCCGATGAAGGGTCCCGCGACGAGCTCTCCCAGCTCGAGAACCTTGAGGCCCGCAAGTGGAGGCTTGGTCATCGCTCGCTCGCTGCCATCCCGCGTTCCGCGATCCCCAGCAGTCGACCGCGCGTTCCGGAGAACAGCCGCCCGGACACCTGCACCCGCCTGGGCCCGGCAGTCTTCGGAAGCCCGGATCAGGCCGCCCGCCGCTCGCGCGCCTGGCGGATGAACTCGACCGCCGTGTCCGTCGAGATGACCGGGGCGAAGAACATGTCGAGCCGCTCCAGGGTCGGCACCTCGTCCTCCTCCCGGCCGCAGCCGCAGGCGTCGCCGACGACGATGGGCATGTAGCCCATGTCGCGGCAGCTCCGGGCCGCCTGCTCGATGCACCAGTCGAGGTGGAAGCCGGACAGCAGGACGGTCCGGACACCGCGCATGTTCAGGTAGCTCGACAGCATGGTGCCGAGGAACACGTTGCCGAGCGACGTGTAGTGGATGATCTCGTCTTCCGGTCGCATCAGTTCCTTGATTTCCGCGACCGTATCGCAGTCCCGTTCCTTCTGCGCGTCGGTCCAGTCCTCCTTGCCGGAGGCCCAGTAGTCGTATTGCGACCTGTCCATCGGCGATTGCGGAAAGCCCTGCCGGAAGATTTCGTAGCGGGTGAAGAACAGGTGCATCCCGGCGTCGCGGCAGGCGTGGATCAGCTTGACGGTGTTGCCGAGGGCGCCGCCGGGCAGCCGGGTCCGCTCCCACAGCCGCTCGTGGGATTGCGCGCCGAAATTGCTCAGTATGCTGTTGGAGTATCCGACCGCCAGATACGCTGTCGGCAGCGTGAGGATTTCGGCGAAATCGACCCCCGCCCATTGCGGATGAAGGTCCGGAATTTTCGATCTCCAACTGGTCTTCTGTTCAGGAATCATCGCTTCCTCCTGCGGATTGACGTTTCCGGAGATTGCGCATGCCGGCGGCGGCGCGTTTCTCCTCGAGAATTTTTCGGTAGCTCTGGTGCTCCTCGTGATCGGCCATCCCGAGATAGAACCGGCGAACGGTATCGTCCCGGGCCAGTGCGTCGGCGCGGCCCTCCGAGACGACGCGGCCGCCTTCCATCACATAGGCGTACTGTACGATGGAAAGCGCCATGAGGGCGTTCTGCTCGGCGAGAAGGATGGCGACATCTTCGTCCCGGTTGAGGCGGTGAACGATCTGGAAGATCTCCTTCACCAGAAGCGGTGCCAGACCCATCGAGGGTTCGTCCAGGAGAATGAGCTTCGGACGCCCCATCATGGCCCGGCCGATCGCCGCCATCTGCTGTTCTCCGCCGGACAGGTAGCCGGCCTTGAGCTCGCGCCGCTCCGCAAGAGCCGGGAAATACTCGTAAACCCGCTCAAGATCGCTTTTAACGGTCTCGCCCCAGGTTTGCGCATAGGCCCCCGCACGAAGGTTCTCCTCGACCGTCAGATGCTCGAACAGCCGCCGGCCCTCCAGGACCTGGACGATTCCGAGCCGCACGATGTCGGCAGGATCGAGCTTCAGCACGGAACGGCCCAGAAACTCGATCGTGCCCCGGGCGACTTCGCCGCGTTCCGCCCGCAACAGGTTCGACACCGCCTTCAACGTCGTCGATTTACCGGCGCCGTTGGCCCCGAGAAGGGCAACGATGCCCTTCTCGGGGACTGCAAGCGAGACGCCCTTGAGGACGTGGATGACGCCACCATAGTAGACCTCGACATCCTCGATCCTCAGTACGGGCGCCACGGTATCACTGCTTGGTCTGTTTCTTGTATTCGGCGGCGGCCCGCTTGATCTCGGACTTGACCACGTCCTCGTACGGCGGGACCCAATCGGAGATCGTGGTCCATGTCTTGCCGTCCCAGCGCTGGAAGAGCTGCGGTTCGATGCCGCCGTGATAGGTGGCGGAGAACACGAGCTCGGGCAGCAATCCTTCCGCCCCGAGTTCCTTGAGCCTCTTCTTGTCGAGTTTGATCATGCGGAAGCCGTCGCGGACCTTCTTGCCGTCGAGCGGCATGCCGGCGCTCTTGATGGCGTTGCGGAATGCCTCGACGATGATGATCCCGGTCAGGACGCCGCGGTTGTAGGCAACCGTACCGACCCGCTTCCGGTCGATGTTGCCCTTGCCCTGGTCGTGGACCTTCTTGATGATTTCCTGGATCACCGGGAAATCGAGGCCGACTCCATGATAGTTGGCCGAGACGTAGCCCTTGGCAAGATCGCCCGCCGGCGTGACGTCCTCCTCGGAACCGCACCAGAGCGTGCCGACGAATTTCTCGATCGGAAATCCGACCTTTTTCATCTCGGTCATCGGAACGTTGCAGGACTGGCCGTAATTCCATTGGATCGCCCAGTCCGCGCGGAACCGGCGCGCGATGTCGACCCAGGCGGCGCTCTGCTCGAGGGCCGGCCAGGCAAGGGGCCAGGACTTCCATTCGAACCCGAATTTCTTGGCGAGCGCATCGAAGATCGGGAACGGCTGGCGGCCGTAGGCGTTGTCCAGATGGACGAAGGCGATCTTCCTGCCCTTGAGCTTGGCCTCGCCGCCCTCCTGCTGCGCGATATAGCGGATGGTCGACGCGGCCTGGGACCAGAAGTTCAGGATGACCGGCGAGAGGTAGGGGAACGTCGTTCCGTCGGTCGATTCCGACCGTCCGCCGGCAAGATTGATGCCGAGTACCTTGTCTTCCGTAAGCCTCTTGGACAGCGCGAATATGACCGGCGTGCTGTTCGGGTAGACGATCTTCCACTTGCCGCGGAAGCGCTCGTAGCATTCGAGCGCGCGCGGCGTCTTGTAGCCGAACTCGCATTCCTCCCACTTGATCTTGACGCCGTCGATGCCGCCGTTGGCGTTGACCAGAGCGAAATAGTCCTGCTGGCCCGAGCTTACGCCGCTGGCGGCGGAAGCGAACGGGCCGGTCCGGGTGACCAGCATCGGATGATAGATTTCGCCTTCCGCGGCGATGCTTGTCTGCGTCGGCAGCGTCGCCGACGCCGTCGCAAGCACACCTGCGGCCAGGACCCCGGTCGCGAGCGCCGGGGAAAAACGAATGGATGCACGTCTCATCAACATATCGACCTCCTGTTTCCGTGCCGTTGCACGGCGTAGGGTCTTGAATCGGCCGGATTGACCGATTCTTCGGCTTGCTCGCAAACGCCTCGCCGGTTCATGTGCGCACTGCCGACCCAAGCCGAAATTCGAAGCGCGACGAAAACCGGCGCCAGATGTGGGCCAGCCCCAGGGGTTCGAAAATCAGGAAGAGGACGATCAGAACGCCGAACACGACATGCTCGGCGTTCGCAAGCACGGCGGCGGATACGATCTCGCCGCCGACAATTCCGTAAAGGTTGTGCATTCCGATGCTGATCGCGATAGGCAGCAGCGCGATGAATGCAGCGCCCAGGTAGGATCCGAGGATGCTTCCGAGGCCACCGATGATGATCATTCCCAGGAGTTGGATCGAGAGTTCCAGCTCGTACTCCTGGACGTTCGCCGCCCCGACCCAGGCAAAGACGACAAGGGCGCCGGCGATCCCGCCGTAAAACGCCGACACCATGAAAGCGAGCAGCTTGTAGCGAAGCATGGAAATGCCCATGACCCGCGCCGCCACGTCGTGATCGCGGATCGCCATCCAGGCTCTCCCGACGCGGCTGCGGGTCAGGTTCCAGGCGAAGAGCGTCAGCACGGCGGCGACCGCGAGGGAGAAGTAATACTGCTCGAGCGCGGTATCGATCTCCCAGGCGCCGATGAAGACCGGTGGCGTGTTGATGGTCACCATCGACGCCGCGCCGATCCAGGGAACGCGCTGGATCGTCCAGACGATGATGAACTGGGCGGCGAGCGTGGCGACGAGCAGGTACAGGCCCTTGATGCGCAGGGACGGCGTCCCGACGACGGCGCCGACGAGAGCGGCCGTCAATCCGGCGAGGAGCAGCGTCAGGGGGATCGGAATCCCGTATCGTCCGTAGGCGATGACGCCGGCGAACGCGCCGATGGCCATGAACGCCGCCTGGCCCAGCGAAATGAGCCCGGCATACCCCGTCAGGACGTTCAGGCCGAGGGCGGCGATCGAGAGGATCAGCATGGGAACGAGAATTCCCTTGAGCCAGTAATCGCCGAGAAACGGCGGCACGAGCAGGAAAAAGCCGACGAGCAGGAACAGGGCGAGCCGGTCCAGGGATCCCGGCAGGTAGCGCATGTCCCTCTGAAGGACCTGCGGCAGTTGCGTTCGGGCGTCCGGAAGGGCCATTCACACCCTCTCGATCATTTCTTCACCGAACAGGCCGTAGGGCCGGAACATCAGGAACAGGAGCGCGACGAGATAGGCCATGATGTCCTGGACGCCGCCGCCCACGAGGGGCCCGATGAATCCCTCTCCCAGCGCCTCGGCAACGCCGACGATCAGGCCGGCGACGATCGCGCCGGGAATGCTTTCGATGCCTCCGATGATGAGCACGGGAAGCGCCTTCAGCGCGATCAGCGACATCGCGAAGTGGACGCCGATCCGCGCTCCCCAGAGCATCCCTGCGGCCAGCGCCACGATGCCTGCCAGGACCCAGACGATCGTCCAGACCTTGCGCAGCTGGATCCCCATCGACTGGGCGGCCACATGATCGTCGGCGATGGCCCGCAGTCCGAGCCCGATCCGGGTCTTGTGGAAGAACAGGACCAGCAGGATCACGAAAAAGGCGGCGGCCAGGGCGGAAATGAAATCCGGCATCGAAACGAAGACCCCGCCGATCATCAGCGGTTCGACGGGAAGGCCGAGCTTCAGTCCGTGGGGCTGCGTGCCCCAGAATATCTGGGCCGATCCCTCGAGGATGAAGGCGAGGCCCAGAGTCGCCACGAAAATGACCAGCGGTTCGGCGCCGACCAGGGGACGGAAGATCGCCCGTTCGGCGAACACCGCGACCCCGCCCATCACGCCGACGGTGAGCAGCAGGGCGACCCAGAAACCGACCATTGGTATGAGGCCGACAAGGGTCAGGGCGGCGAACAGCGTCATCGCGCCCTGCGCAAAGTTGAACACGGAGGACGCCTTGAAAATGAGGACGAAGCCGAGCGCGACCATGGAATACATGGAGCCGATAAGCAGGCCCGTGATCGTAAGCTCGATGCCGTAGATGAGGTCGTTCATCAGGCCTCCTGACCGAGATACGCCCCGATCACGGTCTCGTCCTGCCGTACCGTTTCCGCGTCGCCCTCGGCGATTTTCTCCCCGTGATCGAGCACGACCACGCGATCGGAGATATCCATGACCACGCTCATATCGTGCTCGATCAGGATGATGGTCGTCTCCAGGTCGACATTGGCATCGACGACGACGCGGACCATGTCCTCCTTTTCCTGCCGGTTCATGCCCGCCATGGGCTCGTCCAGGATCAACAATCCGGGCTCCGCCGCCAGCGACCGTCCCAGTTCGACGCGTTTCTGCAGGCCGTAGGGCAGCGTATCGGCGGCCCGGCCGCGAAATTCCGTGAGGTTCAGAAATTCGATGATTTCCTCGACTCTGCGGCGGTTCTCAAGCTCTTCGCGCCGCGCCGTGCCCCAGTGGATGCCGCCGGCGAAGAGGCCCGAGCGCATGTGGAGATGGCGGCCGACGAGGATATTCTCGATCACAGTCAGGCCGCGGAACAGCGCGAGGTTCTGAAACGTGCGCGCGATTCCCAGCGCCGCGACGGCCTGCGGCGAGAAGGCGGTCCGATCCCGTCCCTTGAAGAAAATGCGCCCGGACGTCGGCCGGTACAGGCCGCTGATCACGTTGGCCATCGATGTCTTGCCGGCGCCGTTGGGACCGATGATGGACAGTATCTCCCCCGTCAGCACGTCGAACCCCACATCGATCAGGGCGCGAACGCCGCCGAACGAGAGAGAAATGGCCTCGGTCCGCAATATCGGCGGCTCCGAATGCCGGCGAACCGATATCGCGTCCCGGCTCTCGCCGGCGTCGGCCTCGCCGGCCGGTGCGTTGTCCAAACTCCGCTCGGCATCGCTGTCCGCTTCCTCGTCCGCGCTCGTGCTGCCCGGCCTCACCGGACGGCAGCCGCTGGACGCGCCGGCGAAGCCGCTCTTCCGATGACGTTGCTCCCGATGAAAGTGCGCCGATCGTCGATTGCTGAAAAAATTGCCGTATTCCCCCGAAAAGCCTGCCGATATGCGCCTAGGGGTCCCGGCACCGGAGCGACCATCGCCCGTCTCCCGGGGCGTCTTCGCACCGCATCCTATTCCGCCGCGCTGCGTTCGTGCCGGGACAGTCCTTCCGCGATGAAGCCGACCGCCGCTTCCGTTGAGATCACCGGTGCATAGCAGGTGTTGATCTGCTCCAGGGTCTGGTCGTGCAGCGGCTGTGTGCTGCCGCACGCATCGCCGACGACGACCGGCATGTAGCCCAGTTCGCGGGCGTGCCGTGTCGCCATCTCGATGCACCAATCGGTGTGGTATCCCGAGATCAGCAACGTCCGTGCGTGCCATTGATTGAGCCACCTGTTCACGGGCGTCCCCGTGAAGACGCTCCATCCAGGATAGACCAGGGTGATGTCGTCGGGCTCCATGATCGCCTTCACCTCGGGGACGAGATCGGCTTCCCAGTCCTTTTTCGCGCGGTCGCCCACATAGTCCTTGTTCCAGAAATGGTATTGCACTCGGTCCATTTCGTTGACCGGTTCGATCTCGCCGATGAAACGGTCGTAACGCAGCCAGAGGAACGGCATTCCGGCCCCGCGGGCGGCTTCGGCCAATCGCAATGTGTTGTACAGCGGGCCGCCCTGTTCGTTGGCGTCGACCCAGATCCGCTCATGGGTCAGGCAGCCTTCCGGATTCAAAATGCTGTTCTGGGAATCGGTGTTCAGGAAGGCGACGTCGGAGGTCAGCAGGCAGGCGAAATCGAGCGGCTGCCATTGTTCGTGAAGTTCCGGAACCATGTTCCTACAGCCCCACCAGTTCGATTCGATGCCGTAACGGCAGGCGTTCGATTATGGATATCCGGATATCTATTTGTCCAATGCAATTTAGTTCCGATTTCTAGCGAATTTCGTTATAGATCGACCCATGAAACTGAGCCATTTCCGCTATTTCGCCGCCGTTGCCGAGGAGATGAGCTTCTCCCGCGCCGGGGAGAGACTGCGTATCAGCCAGTCCGCCCTCTCCCGTCAGGTCCAGCTGATGGAGGAAGACCTCGGGGTTCTCCTCTTCGATCGCATCGGGCGGCGCATCGAACTGACGGCAGCGGGGCGGGATCTCCTCAGCCGGAGCAAAGCCATCCTGAACGATGTGGATGCCTTGGGTCTGCGCGCGAAGGCGCTCGCCAAGGGCTCCAGAGGCGTATTGCGGATCGGCGCAACGCCGCAGACGATGGAAAGCGTGGTAGCGCGCTTTCTGGCGAAATTCCGCCAGCGGTCTCCGGACATCGAAATCAAGCTGGTGGAGGACGGCTCGGCGCGGCTGAGCCAGCGCCTCGAAAGCGGCGATCTGGAACTGGCGATTGCCGGCCTGCCGTCGAACTCCGCGCTCGAAGGCAGGCCTTTACTGCCGCTGGGTCTCTTGGCGGTGGTGCCGACCGGGAGTCGCTTCGCAGGATGCTCGAGAGTGGAAATCCGGGACTTGGCATCGGAAACGATGCTGCTGCTGAAGCCCCAATTCATGACGCGGCGGATTTTCGACGGCGTTTGTCAGGTCGCAAACATCAACCCGCACATTCTGATAGAAAGCGACAGTCCCCATTGCCTGCTCGCCCTGGTCAGGTCGCAGCAGGGAATCGCCGTCGTCCCCTCAACGGTTCTGCTTGGAGGGCTCGAGGACAGCGCAATTCCGATCTGCCACGGCGATCGCCTGCTCGGCTTCAACATGTCGGTCCTGTGGGATCCGAGACGATCCGTGTCCCCGGCGATGAACGTCTTCATCGAAGAGCTTTGCGCGGCGACGAGAAGCGATTATCCCGGCAGTTCGTTCAAATTACCGGACATGGATATGACCGTTTCCCGGTTCGATCAGACCGCCGCGCGATAGGTGCCGAGGGCAGGCGGCAACGGAGCAATTGCGCCGCAATCCGGGAAACCCCTGCGAGCTCCGCGTCGTCCCGGGGCTCTACTGGCACCGCATCACCGAAGAGTTCGGCGAAAGGTTCTTCGAGGATAGCTGAAAGGTTGCGCCCGAAGCCTCGGCTCCTGCACCGCCCTTGGGGACACCACCGATTCGAGGGGCATCCCGGACGTCTTCCTTCTGCGACGAGGCACTCCGGTGCGAGGCTTCAACGCCTACCCGGCGGCGTTCGCGATCCTTCTGGCGATACGGTTGGCGGCAGACTTGAGCAGGTCGTCGGCGAGATGGGCGTAACGGGCGGTCATGTGCAAGTTGGCGTGGTCCAGCAACATGTCGATCACCGGCAGCCCCTTGCTGACCAGCAGGCCGCCGCTGGTGTATGAGTGCTGTAGATCGTGAGGTGTTCAATTGGCGGTCCGGGATCCGGACAGGCAGTTAGCCGGGGATGCTCCAAATTCCGATTACGAAATCATGGAATGCCATCCCTCTTCGGAAGAATGAATTCAGCCGCTTACGACGCGATGACGGGTGCCCGCGCTTGTTTCGGCGGATATAGCAATAAAATCGAGGAATTTCACAGGATTAGGCGGGCCCCTGTCAGAGCGGAACGCTCCGGTCACCATGACGAGGCATTTTGGTGAAATTCCCCGGCGAGCTGGGTCCAATCTCAGCATTGGGGTTCGATGAGCATATCGTCGACACAGCGAATGAAGATGCGCTTCGAGATATCCCGGCGTTCCGGCCGTTTTCAAACGAGCGATTTGACAGGTGGCCTACTGATCGAATTCATCGGAGAAGGGAAGGTGAGGGCGTGTAAGGTGCCTTTTCTCGGCGGCGGGTCGTTTGGACTCCTATCGTCGCTGAGCCTGTTTCGTGCACGGATGGGTCAATCTTTGCATACCCCTAAACGATTGGGGCGCCGAACGAAGAATGAAAGGGACCGACATGAAACTGGCGAGCTTCAGGTACGGGAACCGCGCGACCTATGGTGCGGTTACAGGCGATGAACTGATAGGAGCGCCCGCTGGTTTGCTCGGTGACTGTCCGACGCTTGCCGACTGCATCGCCGCCGGGCGAACCGGCGAGATTGCGGCTGGCGACGGCATAGCGGCGTCCGATACTTCGTGGCTGCCGCCGATTCCCGCGCCGGCGCGTATCCTGTGCATCGGCATCAACTACCGGCTCCATGTCGAGGAGACGGGGCGCAATCTGCCCGACCATCCTGCCGTGTTTCTGAAGCTGCCGGACGCGCTGGTGGGCCACGAAGCGCCGATCCGGCGGCCGAAGGCGTCGCCGCATTTCGACTATGAGGGCGAGCTGGCGCTGGTCGTCGGCAAGGCGGGGCGGAACATCGCGCCGGAGGCCGCGATGGACCATGTGTTCGGCTGGTCGTGCTTCAACGACGGCTCGATCCGGGACTTCCAGAAGCACAGCGTGACCGCGGGCAAGAACTTCACCGCCACGGGGAGCTTCGGACCCTGGGTCGTGCCGCGCGCCGAGGCGCCGCCGCCCGAGGACATGATCCTGGAGACGCGGGTCAACGGAAATGCGGTTCAGCGGTCCGGCGTCGACATGCTGATTTTCGATATCCCCGCAATCGTTTCCTACCTCTCGACCTTCACGACTCTCGAACCGGGCGACGTGATCGCCACCGGCACGCCCTCAGGCGTCGGCGCCCGGCGCGACCCGCCGCTCTGGCTGAAGCCGGGCGACCGGGTTGAGGTCGAGATTTCGGGAATCGGGTGTCTCGGCAATCCGGTCGAGGATGGCGAATAGGCGTTCCCGAACCGATCAGGCGATCCCGGACAGTTTCGGGAGGGCCGCGCGGCCGCGTTCGCGCATGGCGGCCTCGCGAGGCCGGTCGCGCTGCGCTTCGGCGGTCGCACGGTAGGAAGCCCGCGCCGTGACCCGCGCCCACCACCTGTCGAGTGCGGGGCGTTCGGCGAGCCAGAGGCCGCCCAGCTGGTGCAGACGTTCGACGAAGGGAATTATGGCGGCGTCGGCCAGCGACCGGCGGGGGCCGGCGAGCCACTTGCTCCGCTGCACGGCGGTCTCGATCGCCGCGACCATGCCGGCCAGCCGTTTTGCAGCCGGCACGACCTCGGGCGCGTCGAGGCCCCGTTCGACGACGCTGATCCGGTGGGCGCGCCGGGCCGGGTCCGGTATGGCGTCGTAATAGGCCTGCAAGTCCTCCGGCGATTTCTCCAGCACCTTATGGCGGACGAAGATGGCGTAGGTCAGGGCACCCAGCGCTGGCAGATAGCCCTCGTCGGCGCGCTTCATCCACAGATTGGCGTCGGCGCGGTCGCCGGCCGTTTCCGGCATCAGGTCGGGGCCGGAAAAGGCGTCGTCGAGATAGCGCATGATGACGCTCGATTCGACCAATACCCGCCCGTCATGCACCAGCGTCGGCACCACGCCTTGCGGATTCAGTGCGCGATAGGCCGGGGTATTGAGTTCCCCGGCGTCGCGGTCGAGCACCCGGGAAACGTAGCCGACCCCTTTCTCCTCGGCGGCGAGGCGCGCTTTCAGACCGCAGGTCGCCGTCGGGAAATAGTAGAGTTCGAGCATCTTGGTGCCTTTCGAATGACGCGCTTGTCACGGCGCGGAATGACCGGTGACCGTTGCGAGGATGCGGGACGGATCCGGCGGGATCGCATCGCCGCGCCACGCGACATGCCCGTCCGGGCGCACCAGAACGAAGCGGGTTTCGTACAAGTCTGCGATCCCGGTGTCGGCAATCGTCTCAATGCTCAAGGGGATGCGCGCTCCGGCTGCCGCTTCGGCCATCGCCGCGCACGCGCCGGCGTCGCGGTCGAAATCCAGCAGCACGAAACCGCGCCCGAACAGGTCGAGCGTCGAGCGTCCCGGAGACAGCCAGGCATGCGGCGCCCTGGAGCCCGGCCGTGACGTCGGCCGGTAAAACTGCGGATCGTCTTCCGTCGCCGGCGTGCCGTCGGGTATGCACACGGGCGAGCCTTCGTAGCGATAGCCGAGATGGATGCCGGCCGCCGCGAAATGCTTGCGCCCGGCCTCGAGCCGAAGGGCGATCTCCTCGCGGATTTTCCTGCCCTCCTCCCCCGGCTCCTCGGCCTCGCTGCCGAGCCGGAGGGCGGGAAGGATCTCGGTGTAGTTGTCCGCCGCCTCTATGGAATTGCGGATACCGATCGGCCGGCGTTCCGCCTCGTAGGAGGCAGGGAGTCCCGGTCCGCCCCAACCTGCATAAAGTGCGGCCAGTTTCCATCCGATATCGACAGCGTCGGAAATGCCGGTATTCATGCCGAAGCCCCCTGTCGGCACGAACAGATGCGCCGCGTCGCCGGCCAGGAAAATCCTGTCGGCGCCGTAGGACCCGGCGACGAGCTGGTGCGCCGTCCAAGGCTGTACGGAGACGATCTCGCAATGGAGCGGTCGCCCGAATGCCGCCGCAATTGCCGCTCGCGGGTCGATGTTCGTCGCATCCTGGCCGGGCCGCAGCGCGAGCTGGAAAGTGAAGTGTTCCTTGCCGTCGATGGCGATGAAGCAGCCGCTCGATTCCGCATTCATAGCCCAGTGCAGCGACGACGGCCCGCTGCCGTGCAGGCGGTGAAAGTCCGGCGCTCGGAAATAGATCCCCAGGAAACGGCCGAGCTGCCCCTGTCCTTGCAATTCGATCCCCAGCTTCCGCCGGACGATGCTTTTCGCTCCGTCGCAGGCGACGAGGAAATCGGCGCACAGGCTCTCTCTCGCGCCGGTTTCGGTATTCTCGACGGTCGCGGCGACGCCGCGCTTTTTCTGCTCGAATTCGGCGAGGCGCCATCCGAACCGCACGTCGACGTCCGGAAGTTTCCCGGCGAATTCGAGGAGCACCGGTTCGAAGTGGTTTTGGCCGATCGACGTCTTGAAATACGGCGACTGGGCAACGCTGGGAAACTCCCGCAGCACCCGTTCCGTCGGGTCGAGCGCCCGGTTGAAGGTGGGAAAGGAGAAACGGAAAAACTCGCCGCCGCAGACCCTGGTGGCGAAGATGTACTCGATCGGATAGTCGCCATGCAGGGCCACCGCGATGGCCCGGTCGGCGATGCCCCACCGGCGCAGATGTTCCATCGTTCTTGCGCCGACGACATTGGCCCGCGGATGCCGGTTGGTGACGGGGTTCTGCTCGATCAGCCGGCAGGGCACCCCGCGCCAGCCCAGTTCGCAGGCGGCGGCCAGTCCGACCGGTCCGCCACCGACGACGAGAACGGGGACATGGTCTGTAGGCATCGCTAGCCGGTTTCCCGGTCGCGCCCTTCCGACCACTCAGCCCAGAGTTGTTCGATGTCGAGCGGCCAGCCGATCGGGTTTTCCTCGAACGGCGGATCGAAATGGTCGATCGCCTCCACCGCCTCCTTCATCGTGCCGTAGGTTTCCGACCACAGCTCGACGAGATTGCCGTCCGGGTCGCGAATGTAGATGCCGGTTCCGACGCGATGGTCGATGGCCTTTTCGAATATCAGCCGGCCGGCGGTTCTGGCCCGGTCGTAAATGCGCAAGGATTCGTCGAGCGATCCCGTATCGACGGAGATGTGGTAAAGGCCGACCTGCGGACGGTTCGCCGGATTGAAGTCGGGCGGCGCCTGAACCAGCGCCATGTCGTGATGGCGCTCGCCGAAGGTCATCCCGGCGAATCGGCCGGGCGCCATGGCCCTGACCTTCATGCCCAGTATGTCTTCGTACCATGCAATGGAGTCGTCCACGTCCGCGCAGTAAAGCGCGATATGGGTGATGAATTTCATGTGGCCGGCCATGGCGGCTTCTCCTCTGCCGGAAAGCGTGCAAATGCTCCCATGCTGCACATAAGTTGGCAACTTTGGACTTGCCGCCTTCGGACAGGCAATCCTAGGGTAGTGCCGACACATCGCGCATGCAGGTTTCTAACTCAAACCGGCATGCGAGGGGCGGTCGCGACTGGCAAGGAACGGAGCGGCCGGGCCGGCCGGGCGGACGCCGCCGCAAACCGGCGGTCCGGAGGCGCCCGATCGGAATGCCGCCTGCGCCCGGATGCCCGTCCGGCAATCGCGCGACAGGCCGCCGTTCGCGGCGAACATCGAAATCAGAATTACCGGGGAGGGAAGCACATGAAACGCAGAACGCCACTCTACGCCGCGCTCGCGACGATGCTGTTCGTCGCGCCCGCACAGGCCAAGACCGAACTCCTGTTCAACCTGTTCATCCCGCGGGTCCACCATTTCTACAAGGATCACCTCGTTCCCTGGGCGGCGGCGGTCGAAAAGGAATCCGGCGGGCGGCTGACGATCAAGTTCACCGCCTCCTCGCTGGGGCCGATCCCGCGCCAGTTCGATTTGGCGCGCACCGGCGTCGCCGACATCGCGATCGCCCAGCATGTTTTCAACGCCAGGCGGTTCGTCCTGCCCACCATCGCCGATCTCCCCTTTGCCGGGCTGAGTTCCGAAGCGGCGTCCGTCGCGCTCTGGAAGACGCACGGGAAATATTTCGCGAAGGCCAACGAGCACAAGGGCGTCAGGTTGCTCGCCTATATCGTGATCGGCCCCTCGCATCTGTGGACCATCGACAAGCCGGTTCGCACGCTGGCGGATTCGAAGGGTATGAAAATCCGCGCCGCCGCCCGCTATGCGAAGAATGTCGTCGACGGGCTCGGGGGTGTCCTGATCGCCAAGCCGGGGCCGGTCGCCTATGAGCTGATCTCGAAGGGGGCGGTCGACGCCACGGCCTTCAACATCGCCGACATCTACAATTTCCGCATCTCCAAGTTCCTCAAGAACGTGACCGTGTTCCCGGGCGGCCTCTACGCCGCCTCGTTCAGCATGGTCATGAACCAGGCCAAGTGGGACGGCCTGTCGAAGGAGGACCGGGCGGCGCTGATGCGCGCGTCGGGCGAGCATATGGCTCGCCTGTCGGGAAACTGGGACGAAGCCGACAGGAAGGCCTGGGGCAGGATCAAGAAATCGGGCGTTAACATCATCTTCGCCAGCGACAACCTGATCGGCGAATTGAAAGCGAAATTCGCGCCGCTCGAGCAGCAGTGGGTCGAGATGGCGAACAAGCGTGGCGTGGATGGCGCCGCGGCGCTCGCCTTCTACAAGAAGACCATTGCCGAGGAGGCGGCGAAAAGCTGGCGGCCGACGCCCTGATCCGGCCGGCGCCCGGTTCGCGTGAATCGGGCGCAACTTTTCCGCCGGCTCCGAATGTTCTCGTCGCATGGAACCTGACGGTAATCCGGGTTCGCAGCCTGCCCTGCCGGCACGGCTGATGCGCCGTGCGCGCCTGGCGCTCGAGATTGCCATGGCGCTCTTCGTCTTCGCCATGATGGTCCTGACCTTCGCCGACGTGGTCGGCCGCTACATTTTCTCGGCGCCGATTCCGGGCGCCTTCGAAATCATCGAATTCATCATGGCGCTGGTCATTTTCTGCGGCCTGCCGCTCGTTACGATCCTCGGTGGCCACATTACGGTGTCGCTGCTCGACGGGCTGGTCCCGAACCGACTCGTCTGGTACCAGAGGCTGTTCATCTATCTGTTCAGCATCGGCGTCGCCGCTTTCCTGACGGCGACCCTGTGGAACCAGGCCGCCGTGCTTCGCGAGAGCGAAATGGCGACCGTTTTCCTCGACCTGCCGCTGGCGCCCCTGGTCACGATCATCGCCGTTCTGAGCGCGGTCGCCCTGGCTGTGCTGTGCGGCCAAGCGATCCGGCATGCGATTTCGGGCCGGTCGGCCGAGCAGGGCCGGGGGACCGATTCCGGGTCCGGCGCGGACTGATCGCGGCATGGACATCGCGCTCGCCGGTCTCGCCGCCGTCCTGCTCCTGGCCTTCATCGGAATTCCTCTCGGATTCTCGATGCTTTCGGTCGGGGTTGCCGGCTTCGCGCTGGCGCGCGGATGGGAACCGGCCTTCGCGGTCGCCGGGCAGATCATCGTCAACCTCTCGACCTCCCACGAATTCTCGGTGCTGCCGCTGTTCGTCCTCATGGGCGCCTTTGTCTATCGGGCCGAACTGTCCGACGAATTGTTCGACGCCTCGAACGCGTGGCTCGGGCACCATCGCGGCGGTCTGGCCATGGCGACGATCGCGACCTGCGCCGGCTTCAGCGCGGTGTCCGGTTCCTCGCTCGCGACGGCCGCGACCATGGCCAAGGCGACCATCCCGTCCATGCGGCGCTACAAGTACAGCGACAGCCTGGCCGCGGGCTCCGTCGCTGCGGGCGGCACGATGGGAATCCTGATTCCGCCCTCGGTCGCGCTGGTGCTCTACGGCATCCTGACCAATTCCGACATCGGCGCGCTGTTCATTGGCGGCATCCTGCCCGGCATATTGACGGCAGTTCTCTATATGGCGGCGGTCGCCGTCGTGACCCGGATCAATCCGGCTGCCGGCCCGCGCGGTCCGCGTTCCGCATGGCTGCACCGCTGGCGGACGCTCAGCCGGGTCTGGGGGGTCGTCGCCCTGTTCGCCTTCGTCCTGGGCGGCATTTACCTGGGCGTGTTCACGCCCAACGAGGCCGGCGGCATGGGCGCTGTGGGGGCGCTCGCCTTCGCCCTGTTCCGCCGGAAGATGAACCTGTCCCAATTCTTCCTGGCGCTCTCCGAAGCCGGCCGCACCACGGCGATGATCTTCACCGTCGGATTCGGCGCCATCATCCTGTCCACATTCGTCACCGTTGCCGGCCTGACCGGAGGCCTGCAGCAACTGCTGGTGTCGCTGGACGTCGGCGCCCTCGGCGTCATCCTGCTCATCGCGGTCATCTACCTTCTGCTGGGCACGGTGTTTGACGGCCTGGCGATGATCCTGCTCACGGTTCCGGTCTTCGCGCCCGTCGTCGCCTCGTTCGGCATCGACCTTGTCTGGTTCGGCATTTTCGTGGTCATCATGGCGGAGATCAGCCTCATCACGCCGCCGGTCGGGCTGAATGTGTTCGTGCTTCGGGCCGTGATGCCGGATCTCGCGCTCTCGACGATCTTCCGGGGGATCGTTCCCTTTTTCGTTGCCGACATCGCCCGCGTCGTCCTGATCGTCCTGTTTCCTTCCATCGTCCTGTTTCTCCCGGGAATGATGGGATAAAGGCGGCATAGCGACAGAGGAGAGGGAGCGTCGGGATGGACGAACGCGAAATCGCCGGGATCGAGGCCGCCTGCCGACGCCTGTCGATCGCCTTTGCCGTCCATGTCGATCGCGGCCGGGCGGACGACGTCGTTGCCCTCTTCACTCCCGACGGTGTCTTCGAGCGCGCCGGCCTGCGCCTGAACGGCGCTACGGAGATCGCCGCGTTCCTCGCCAAACGGCCGGCGACCCGGATCACCCGGCATATCTGTTCGAACATATTGATCGAGCCGGTCGACAGCACCCATGCGCGCGGCATTACTTATTTCACCCTGTTCGAGGGAGAGGGCGAAACGCCGGCGCCAATGCAGCTGCCGCTGACCGTCGGCGAGTACCGCGACGACTATGTTCGGACGGCTAGCGGCTGGCGCATTCGCCACCGCCGGTCGGTCGGCATTTTCCGGCGTTCGCAATAGGCGGCAGGACAGTGTCGAGGCCGAATTTCCTGCTGTTCATCACCGACCAGCAGCGCGCCGACTCTCTGGGCTGCGCTGGCCATCCCGTGCTGCGCACGCCGCACATTGACGCGCTGGCCGCCGGCGGCACGCGCTTCACCCGGTTCTACGTCGCAAACCCCATCTGCATGCCCAACCGGGCGACCCTGATGACCGGGCGCCCGTCGTCGGTGCACGGAGTGCGCCACAACGGGCTGTCGCTGCCGCTGACCTCCAACACGTTCGTCGATCTCCTGCGCCTCGCCGGCTACCGGACCGGTCTGATCGGCAAGAGCCATTTGCAGAACGCGACCGACGTCGAGCCCCTGCTGACCTTCCCGCCGCCACGCCCCGGCGAGGCTCCGCCGCCGCCCGGCCATCGCGAGGCGCGCCTGGGCGACGACGGCTCGGGCGCCGGCTACCGGCTCGAACGCCGGAAATCCTGGACTGAGCAGCCGGATCGCGACATTCCCCGACCCTATTACGGTTTCGACCATGTGGAACTGGCGCTCGGGCACGGCGACCGCGCTCACGGCCACTATGCCCGCTGGCTGGCCGAGCGGCATCCCGACCCGGAATCGCTACTGGGACCTGCCAATGCCCTGCCGTCCGACACGGTCTGCCCCCAGGCCTGGCGCACGAGACTGCCGGAAGAGCTGCACCACTCCAGCTACATCGCCGAACGCAGCGTCGCGTTTTTGCAGGACCATGCGAGAGATGGCGGCGACGCGCCCTTTTTCCTGCAATGCTCGTTCGCCGATCCCCATCACCCGTTCACGCCGCCGGGCAGATACTGGGACATGTACGATCCCGGCGCTATCGAGCTGCCGGCCTCGTTCGCCACGCTGGATGCGGACGAGATTCCGCCGGTCCGGCACCTGCGGCGGGCTCTCGCCGAGGGCACCGCCGACCGCAGCGCGCAGTCCGCTTTCGCGGTGACCCGACGCGAGGCGCGCGAGGCGATTGCGCTCACCTGCGGCATGATCTCGATGATGGACGATTGCGCCGGCCGCGTGCTGCGGGAACTGGAGCGGACCGGTCTGGCCGACGACACCGTCGTCATCTTTACCAGCGACCACGGCGACTTTCTGGGCGATCACGGCCTCCTTCTGAAGGGGCCGCTCCATTTCCAGAGCCTGATCAAGGTGCCGTTTATCTGGGCCGAGCCCGGCGCTTCGGACGGCGGCTGCACCAGCGACAGCCTGTCGGGCACGGTCGACATCGCGCGCACCGTCCTCGATCGCGCGGGCGTGCAGCCCTACAACGGCATGCAGGGCCGCAGCCTGATCGGCGACCTTCGCGGCGATCCTGCCGGCGCCCCCGAGGCGATGCTGATCGAAGAAGACGGGCAGCGCCGGGCCTACGGCTTCGATCGGCCGGTGCGGGCACGCACCGTCGTCACGGACCGGTATCGTCTGACGATCTACCGCGGCGAGGACTGGGGCGTCCTCCACGATCTCGAGGCGGACCCGTTCGAGAGGCGCAATCTGTGGGACGACCCCACCCATGCGCAGATCCGCGCCCGGATGTTCGAACGGCTGGCGGTCGCCCAGATGGAAGCGTGCGACACCAGCCCCCTTCCGGCGGCGGTGGCTTAGGAAGACCGGATCGCACATCTGTGCTCTGGCTCGACGTTCCGGACCTCGGCATTGGAATTGTTGTCTCGCGCTCGCCGGAACCTTGGATACGTCTTCGAGGCCCTTGGTCGGCCTGATGTGTTGCTCGGCAGGTCTTTTGCACGCCGATCGGCGTGCAAACACATTGAAGTTTCTCCAATCTGGGGGGCAATCAGCTGTGCCAAATCACAGCCTGCCCCCAGTCCTCGCTCAGGATACCCGACAGCACCGCCTCGATGGCCGGGGTGAGCGGCACGCGCCGGGCGCCGGCCTTGGACTCCTTCAGCCGCAGCTCCCCTGCAACGCGGTCGACATCGTCCCATTGCAGGCTCAGGATCTCGGTCTTGCGGCACCCGGTCAGCAGGAGCAGGCGGATCGCCGCCACGGCGATGGGATTCTCCGAGCCGTCCTTCTCGGCTTCGGCCAGAACCCGGCCGAGCCGGCGGTACTCGTCGCGCGACAGGAAGCGCTCGCGCGGCGTCTCCCGATAGCGCCGCACCCCGCAGCACGGGTTAAGGCCGGGCGGCACGAGGTCCCAGGCCTCGGCCAGCCGGAACATGGCCGACAGCACCGCCAGGGTCCGGTTGGCCTGGGTGGGCGTGGCTGAAAGCCGATCGTGCAGGGCGATGACATGGCGCCGCTCGACCGCCGATACCGCGAGGCTGCCCAGTTTGGGGAGAATATGGTTGCGAACGATCAGGCCGAAGCTGTCTTCGTATTGGCGCTGCAATTGACCTCGACATGGGCGCGCAGGAATCGCCCGGCCAGGTCAGTGATCGCCGGTTCAGCTTCAGGCGCAACCGGGAAGGGCGGCTCGCCGCGCTTGATGCGGTCGATGACGGTCGCCGCCTGCCGGCGGGCCGCATCGGCAGTCATCTCGCCGTGCTGTCCCAGCGTGACCCGCTTCGGCCCGGCCGGCCCCCGGGTCTGCACGCAGTAGACCCGGCGCCCGGTGCGATAGACCCGGACGCCGAAGCCGGGCAGATCCGAATCCCAGAACACCGAATCCCGGCCTTCCGCGGCCAGCGCCTCGACGCTACGCTTGGTGAGTCTGAGGGCGGTCTTTCCGGGCACGTCCATCACTCCTTGCCGAACCGGATCAGCGATCGCGCACCCCACAAATGCGTAATCGCATCGCAACCGACCGAGGTCGCGTCATCGGATATTGAAAGGCACCGGCCGACGTCGAAACGGGTGGCAGGACCACGCGCAGAATGTCAATAAGATTAATTACTACAACATGTTAGAGTATATCTGACGAAACAGATTGGCTAATGACGGGCCGTGGCGAAAATGTAATTGCCTAAGGAAATGTCATGTTTCGTGCCGCTCCGCCTTCCCCGTCATTCCGACCGGAGCGGCCGTCAGGCCGCGAAGTGGAATCCCGCCGCCGGACTTCGGGTTCGTACCGGATCGATCGAGCCGGGATCCCTCCATTCGCCGCTCAGTCGGGATAACGGCGAAAGGGCGGACGACCGGGTTCACGGGCGAGGCGCGCGCCCGGCCGGGGCAGGGGCCGGCGGATGTGTCAGGAAATGTCATGTTCTGTCATGATGCGTCAGGATTCGTCATGTCCGGCCGGGCAGTCCGGCGCAAGGCGGATAATGTTCATATAATGTTCCGTAGAGCCGAAACAAGGCTCTCTCCGTATTTTCTTGCGGTCTGATTGCCCGCGCCGCCGGAAGCGTCTACTCCGCCGCCTTGGCAGCGTCGGCGACGGGATTGATCGTCGGCGCGACATAGGGGCTGGCGGTGGTTTCGCCGCCCTTCGCGCCGGCCGGCGCAGCGGCGGTGTAATGGGCCGGCGCCGGCTCGCCGCGCTGCTTGCGTTCCCACGCCTCCGCCGGCGTTTCGAGCAACGCGGCGGCAGCCAGTGCGGCCTTGCGGTCGACCGGATGGGGCGTGCCGGCGGCGTCCGGCGCCGGCATCATGCTGGCGTGATAGTAGGCCATCTTCTGCTTGGCCGGATCGACGACGCGCGACGGGTCGATATCGCGCCGGTTGGTGCCGACCCGCGGCTCGACGGCGATATCGTCGATGATCTCGTGGTCGAACCACCATTTCTTGACCGGATTGCGCGTGCCGTTGCCCAGCTTGTCGTCGGCCCAGGCGGCGATCGGCACCATCAGCGGCTTGAGGAACATGGCGTTGACGCCCATCCAGCTCGCCGCGCGCGTCAGGAGCGGCCCGTCGGCGTCGATCACCTTGTTGATCGGGCAGGTCTTCATGCAGCGCCCGCAGGCCGCGCCCTTCATGTTGGTCAGGCGGTAGCGGGTGCAGCGCTCGGCGTCCGGCTTCCACATCTCGTAGCCGTTGAACATCACCTTGTCGCCGAAGGGGATGGCGTCGCACGGGCATTCCCGGGCGCATTTCAGGCAGTTGTTGCAGAAATACTGCAGGCCGAAATCGATCGGCCTGTCCGGTTTCAGCGGCATGTCCGTGGTCAGCACGACCGACTTGAAGCGCGGCCCGACGAACGGGTTGAGCACCAGTTCGCCGATCCGGCTCAATTCGCCGAGCCCGGCCCACAGGATCACCGGGATGTGCAGCACGTCGCTGTCGGCATTGGTCTGGGAGCGGGCCGGGAAGCCGAGGTCGCGCAGGAATTCCGCCATCGCGCCGGCGATTTCCGCGCCGCGCAGATAGGCGCGCATGGATTGCGTGCCCGAGATCCAGTCGTCGCCGCTCGCGCCCTCCATGGTGTCGAAACCCTGGTCGATCAGCATGACGACGGCGTATTTGTGATAGGGCTCGATCGGCCGGCCGTCCTCCTTGTGGGAGAACCAGGCGTAGCGCGGTATTTCGCAGATGCCGGTGAGGTCCGAGCCGAGATGGTAGGACAGCGCCTTGATCGCCCTTGAGTTCGCTTCCGGGGAATTCGCTTCCGGGGAGTTCGCTTCCGGATCGTCGGGCGCCTTCCCGCCGGCCGGCGCCGTTTCGCCGTCCTGGTGCGGCACCAGCGAGCGGATGACGCCGAGCAGGCCCTTGGACGTCGGGTGCTTGAAGGAGAAGCGCGAGCGCTCCTTCTGGGACTTTTCGCCGAGATCGCCCTGCAGCGCCCGCTCGAAGAAGGCCGCCCGCTTCGGCACGCGGGGAACTTCGTCGTCCAGGATCAGGGTGGTCGGCCGGTCGACCCGTTTGACCTGCTCCATCGGATAGTAGCTCTCGTGGGACGGCCGGCGCACGCGCCGGTTGCGCTCCCGGCCCGAGGTCGCGCCGTTGCGCCCCCACCAGTAGCGCAGGCCGCGTCCGTCCCGCGCCGCGGCGGCGAGCGGCCGGTCGGTCTCCAGGGCGTATTCGGTGGTGACGACGGCGAGGGAATAGCCGGCTTCGAGATAGGGATTGACCAGCGCCCCGTTCTCCCGGACGGCGAGCCCGGCCATCACGGCGAGCCGTTCGGCGTCGGTCCGCCGGTGCCCGGCGACGTCGGCCACGGCGGCGAAGCCCATCGCCCGGATGTGGCGCGCCACGCAGACCGCGATTTCGGCGGCCCGCATGTCCGACACCTCGCGCACCGCGGGCGCGACCCAGCCATGGGCGATATTGTCCGGCTCCGGCGCCCGGCCGTCCTCGACCAGCAACACGACGGCGTGGCTGTGGGGCAAGGGCTCCGCGCCCTCCAGCCAGGCGTTCGGCGCCATCTCGCAAATGCCGACCATGGCGGCGTCCATGAAATAGGCCATGCCTTTCACGTCGCGGGCGCGGGCGTGGAGATCGTCCGGCACCGGGGCGCGGGCGGCGGCGGCCTCCTGGTCGGCGGAGGCCGCGAATATGTTGCGGTATTTGACGGCCGCCCCGGCAAGCGGCGTCGCCCCGGCGGCGTCCTCCGGCGCGGCGCGGCGCGGCCTCTCCCGCTCGGCGGCCAGGATCGCGTCGTCCCGCGGCAGGGTTTCGAGCGGATAGCCGCCGAGCGCGAAGTCGCGTTCCTTCGAACGGGGGTGAAGCAGCATGGCGGTACTCCCTGGCCGCCGGGCGTTCTAGCCGCCCGGCGCGACCCATTCCTGCGAGACGAAAATCACTACGCCGCCGCGGCGCGTTTTTCCGCGGTCCAGGCGTCCAGCTTGTTGCGCGCACCGGCCCGGGCCCGGGCGATATAGTCGGCTTCCTCTTCCGCCAGCTCGTGGGTCAGCTCCAGGCGGTAGCCGTTCGGATCGAAGAAGTAGATCGACTTGACGAATTTATGGTCGGTCGGGCCGATGACGTGGACGCCGTGGGCCTCCAGCCTGCTCTTGGCCTGGAGCACCTCGTCCACCGAATTCATGTGCAGCGCCATATGGTTGCACCAGGACGGCGAGTTCGGCGACAGGTCGGCGGCCTGGTTGTCGCCCAGGTCGAAGAAGGCGACGGCCGAACCGTCGGGCATGCCGAAGAAGAGATGGACATAGGGATCGCACTGCCCGGTCGAGGGCACGCTGTCCGCCCGGATGACGTGGATCAGCGGCAGGCCGAGGATATCCTCGTAGAACCGGCGCGTCTCCTCGCCGTCGCGGCATTTGTAGGCCCAGTGGTGCAGCCGCTCGATCGGCGGCATCTCAGGCACGTTGCTGGCAGCCGGATCTGTAGGGGCCGTGGTCATGGCTAGGCTCTCCTGCTTTTCTGCGCCCAGTATGCCGCAAGTCCGGCCCGAAGGCCAACCGCGGCGCGGCGCCGGCGGTTATAAGCCGGATGCGCTCCCGTCATGGAGCGGCGCGCGGCGCCCTCCCCCGATGGACGGCCGGGCTTCGACACGGCCTCTCCCTCGCTCAAGAAGATGTGAAATCGACAGGCTACCGCCCCGGCCGGCACGCCGAAAGTGCAGCGACACTATCAAAAACCGCATCCATAACCGGCGCCGGCGCCCGCCCGCGGCCGGCGTTGCACGGTCCTGCGCCGCGGGACGGACGTTGACCGCCCTTTTCCGCCATGATGGAGTTTCCGGCGGCCTGGACCGGCAGTGCTGCGGGCAGGCGTTGGCGTCCATCGGAAATGCACCGCGGCTTCGTGCGGTATGCAGTTCGTGGGAGAGACGGAATGGACCAACTGAACTCCATCATCAATTCGATCAACGCCTTCGCCTGGGGGCCGCCGATGCTCGGCATCCTCGGCGTGACCGGGCTGCTTCTGACGCTCGGCCTTGTCTTCATGCCGTGGCGGAAAACCGTCTACGGCTTCCGGCTGCTGTTCGACAAGAACCAGGCGGTCGGGGAAGGCGAGGTCAAGCCCTTCAATGCCCTGATGACCGCGCTGTCCGCGACCGTCGGGACCGGGAACATCGCCGGCGTGGCGACCGCGATCGCGCTGGGCGGCCCGGGCGCCATCTTCTACATGTGGCTCATCGCGCTGTTCGGCATGGCGACCAAATACGCCGAGGCTGTGTGCGCCGTCACCTATCGCGAGGTCGACGCGACGGGCAAGTATGTCGGCGGGCCGATGTACTATCTGCGCAACGGCGTGGGCGAATTCGCGCCCGAACTCGGCAAGTGGCTGGGCATCGCCTTTGCGGTTTTCGGCGCCGTCGCCGCGTTCGGCATCGGCAATGCGGTGCAGGTCAACTCCATGGCGGCCGCCCTGATCGACAGTTTCGGGGTGCCGACCTGGCTGACCGGCGTCGTCGTGGCGGCGCTGGTGGGCGTCGTCGTGATCGGCGGCATCCGGCGGATCGGCGACGTTGCGGGCAAGCTCGTGCCGACGATGATCGTGCTCTATCTGGGCGCAGCGCTGCTGATCCTCGCCATCAACGTGACCGCGATCCCGGACGCGATCGGCATGATCTTCACCTATGCCTTCACGCCGGCTGCCGCGACGGGCGGCTTCGCCGGGGCGGCGGTCGCCGCCGCGATCCGCTTCGGAATCGCCCGCGGGGTGTTCTCCAACGAATCCGGGCTGGGTTCGGCCGCCATCGCGCATGCGGCGGCGCAGACGAACAGCCCGGTGCGCCAGGGCCTCATCGCCATGCTCGGCACCTTCATCGACACCATCGTGGTGTGCACGATGACGGCGCTGGTCATCCTCACCTCGGGGGCCTGGACGATGACCGGCGCGGACGGCAAAGGGCTGACCGGCGCGGTGCTGACCTCCAACGGTTTCCAGGCATCCATCGTCGGCGGCCAGTATATCGTCACCATCGCGCTGGCGGTGTTCGCGTTCACCACCATTCTCGGCTGGTCCTATTACGGCGAGCGGTGCTGGCAATACCTGTTCAAGGAGAAGAGCCTGCTGATCTATCGCGGGCTCTGGGTGATTGCCGCGCTCTCCTTCGCCAACGTCAAGGTGGATCTGGTCTGGAACCTGGCGGATACGCTCAACGGGCTGATGGCGATTCCCAACCTGATCGGACTGTTGCTGCTCGCGCCGATGGTCTTCAAGGTCACGCGGCAGTATTTCGACGACATCGGCAAACCGCTCGGCAGATAGGCCGGCGGCGCCCCGCCCGCCGCGGGGCGCCGTTTCCCGGAGTTGCCATGCTACGGCCGTCGCTCCGGCCGCAGCCCCACGGCAGCGCCTCCGTCGTCCTGCGGGCGGTGTCGCGGAGGGCGGGGAGGTAGACGTCGAGCATGCGCTGGACCGGCGTGCGCGCGGCGGCGCCGATATTGAGCGCTGCGATACAGGCGCCGCTGCGGTCGTGGAGCGGCACGGCGAAGGATCGGTTCGACGTGCATGTCCGGCCGTTTTCGTTGCCTTGAAAACCTTCATTTTGGGCCGTTGACTTTCCAGTTACTGGAAACCTTACATAGCCCGCAGGGACGCATCGACCGGTATCGACATGGCCGCCATCGCCGCAGGTTTCCCGATCCACTGGCGCTGCCGCCACACATTGCGGCCGGGTTCGTCACCCCGCTGCCCTACAATTACTGGCGTCTGAAGGCGCTCGGAGGCGGCCGGTGAACCGACGGCAATTCCTCGCCTGCACGGCCGCGTCGGTCCTCCTCCCCGCGACCGCTGGGGCAGCGACGGCCTTCCGCCTGAAAGCGGGGCCGGTCACAGCCCGGATCCTGCCCGAGAGCGAGGGCCTTACTCCGATGCTCGGCTTCAACGGATCGAGCCCGGGCCCCGAGCTCCGTTTCCGGCAGGGCGACCGGGTGTCGGTTGCCTTCGAGAACGGGTCGGGCCGGCGCTCAGCCATCCACTGGCACGGCATTCACATCGACAATGCGATGGACGGGGTGCCCGAACTGACGCAAGCGGCGGTCGAGCCGGGCGCCACCTTCGATTACGCGTTCGATGTCCCCTATCCCGGCACCTATTGGTATCACGCCCACCACCGCTCCTGGGAGCAGGTGGCGCGGGGCCTTTACGGCCCGCTGATCGTCGAGGAGGCCGACCCGCCCGCCGTCGACCGCGACATTACCGTCGTCCTCGACGACTGGCGCCTGGAACGCAGCGGCGCGCTGCACGAGAGCTTCGGCAACCGCCACGACTTCTCCCATGCCGGGCGGATGGGGAACTACGCCCGGGCCCTGTTCTCGACGGACGCCGTGCGGCGCGGCGACCGGGTCCGCCTCCGGCTGATCAATGCGGCCACGGCCAGGATGTTTCCGGTAAGGATCGCCGGCGGCGACGGCAAGGCGGTGGCCCATGACGGCATGCCCCTCGCCGAACCGGCGCCAATCGAGGAGCTGTTCCTCGCCCCTGCGCAGCGCACCGACGTCATCCTCGACGTCGCCGAACCCGTCTCCTTCGCCCTGCGGACCCGCGACGGCTTCTTCCCTCTCGGGACGATCGCCGTCAGCGGATCGAACCCGGCGCCCATCGACGGCCCCGTCGCCCCCCTGTCGGCGCCGGCCATCCCGACGCCGGACGCGAGGGCCGCGACCCGGCACATCCTCGTCATGCAGGGCGGCGCCATGGGCGGGCGTCACGGCGGCAGCGACTTCTGGGCCTTCAACGACCGGTCAGGTATGACGGACGCGCCGTGGCGGCGGTTCGCGCGCGGCGAGACGGCCCGGATCGCGCTGCGCAACGACACCGCGTTTCCGCACGGCATCCACCTGCACGGCCACCATTTCCACGAGATCGGCGAAGACGGCTCGCTCGGCCATTACCGCGACACGACCCTGGTCGACGCGCGGCAGAGCCGGGACATACTCTGCGTGTTCGACAATCCCGGCAAATGGCTCTTGCACTGCCACACGCTGGCGCACCAGGCCTCCGGCATGAAGACCTGGGTGGAGGTTGCATGACCCGCGAACGCGCGATGACCCCTCCCCTTTCGGCTTACCGCGCAGTCCCGCCTTGCCCGCCGTTCGCGAAACCGGGGGTCGACCGTCCGCAGCCTTTTTCCGGTATCCGCAATCGGAGGCAGCGATGAAAACACCGACGAAGCTCGCGTCAAGGCATGGGACCGTCCCTGGCGCTCCCATCGCGAAGCGCGGCCTGTTCATGCGATACGGCATGCTGATCTGTTGTGTCGCCATGACGCTGCCGATCGCGGGCTACCTGCTGAGCGGCGGAACCTTCGGCGGTCTGCTCGACGACATGGTTCTGGTGGTGCCGCTGCTGGCCTGCGTCGGAACGCATTTCGTACTGCATCGCCTTACAGGCAAGTCCTGTCACGGCGGGCATGACGAAACAGACGCGCCGGTACGCCTCTCCGATCCCGGCAAGACGCCCGGTGACGGACCATCGCACTGGACGGACGCGATCCACACCGATCGGCCCGTCCCCCCGACGGCGCCTTCGCCTTCGAACCCGGCCGTCCGGTCGAACGTTCGATCGCATCGGTCCGGAAAGGAAACGCAGGAATGACCCGGCCGGGGAATCCGGCAAGACCGGGGGCCTCTCTGCAATAACAATATAAGAAAATCGGGAAGCCCGGACTATGCCCGCCGCCCTACGGCAGCGCCGCGGTCGTTTTGCGGGCGGCGTCGCGGAGGGCGGGGAGGTAGACGTCGAGCATGCGCTGGACCGGCGTGCGCGCGGCGGCGCCGCCGATGTTGAGCGCGGCGATGCAGGCGCCGCTGCGGTCGTGGAGCGGCACGGCGATGGAGCGCACGCCGGGCTCCAGTTCCTCGTCGACCAGGCTGAACCCCTGGGCGCGCACCTTGCAGATCTCGGCGCGCAGCCGGTCCGGGTCGACGATCGTGCGCGGCGCCCGCTTCTCCAGCGCCGTCCGCGCCAGGTAGCCGTCGAGCCAGGCCGGCGGCCGGTGAGCCAGCAGGACCCGGCCGAGCGACGTGCAATAAGCCGGCAGGCGCGTGCCGATGCTGAGATTGACCGACATGATCCGGCTCGCCGGGATGCGCGCGAGATAGACGATCTCGTCGCTGTCGAGCGCCGCGGCGGAGCAGCTTTCCAGCACCGTCTGCGCAACCTGCTCCATGAAAGGCTGGGCGACGTTCCACCAGCTCATGGACGACAGATAGGCATAGCCGAGGCGCAGGATGTGCGGCGTCAGCGAAAAATGCTTGCCGTCGGACTCGACGAAACCGAGGTCTTCCAGCGTCAACAGGAAACGCCGGGCGGCGGCCCGGGTCATGCCCGTGGCGGCGGCGACCTCCGTGAGCGTCATCGCCGGCCGCTCCGGCCCGAAAGCCTGGATCACCGCCAAGCCCCGGGCGAGCGAGCGCACCCGCTCCCTGTCGCCCGTTGGCGATCGGGCGGCGTGCGCAACCTCCGGCCGGTTCATGCCGCGCTCTCCGCTCTCGCCGCCGGCCCGGCCGTCGCCGCCGGCTCCGGTTCGCCGATCACGACCGCGCCGCCGCGCACCTCGACCGGCACCGCGTTGAGCGCGTAACCCTCCACCGGGCCGGAGACGCAATGGCCGTCCTCCGGCCGGAAGCAGGCATAGTGCCAGGCGCACTGGATCAGGCCGTCGGAATTGAGCAGCTCGTTCGGCCGGGCGGTCATCCGGATCTTGAAATGCGGGCACTGGTTGATATAGGCGCGCGGCCCGTTTTCGGTGCCGACCAGGATCAACTCGAACGCCGTCTTGCCTTCGCCCCAGGCGAACGCGCGCGCCTCGCCCGCGCCGACGGCCGCCGCGTCGCACAGCCGCTCGCCGGACGGCGGCGCGAAGGGGCGGCGGTGCCAGGGCCGGTCGAAGCGTACGGTCACGGCGGGCTGCCGTCGCGCCGGTAGAGCCGGCGCTGGACCGGGAAGAAATGCAGGTCGAAGCGGGCCGCGAGCAGGCCCCAGATGCCCTGCGGCGCGCGCAGCATCACGACCACGGCGACCAGCCCCAGGATCATCAGGTACCAGCTGCCCAGGTCCGCGAGGAATTCGCGCAGGATGAAAAAGACGATGGTGCCGACGATCGGCCCCTCGATCCGACCGATGCCGCCGATCACCACGATGAAGATGACATAGGCGGTCCAGTCGATCAGGCTGAAAGCGGCGTCGGGCGCGATGCGGAATTTCTGCAAATAGATCAGCGCGCCGATGAAACCGGTGATCGAGGCCGCCAGCACATAGACGTAGAGCTTGGTGCGGAAATTGTTGACGCCCAGGCTTTCCGAGGCCGCCTCGCTGTCGCGGATAGCGGTGAGCCCCAGCCCGTAGCGCGAGCGCAGCAGCCAGTAGACGATCCCGGTCGAGGCCACGGCAACGGCGACGCCGATGGCGAAGACCACCAGTTCCCGTTCGGACCGGCTGCCGGCGACCGCCTTGATGACGCCGATCGGCAGGCTCATGCCGGAGCCGCCGCCGAGGTCGGAGACCTGCGCGAAGCTGAGGCGGTAGACCTCCGCCGTCACCCAGGTGCCGATGGCGAAATAGGCGCCGCGCAGCCGGAACACGATGAGCGCGGTCGGAATCGCGAACAGGGCCGCGGCCACGGCGGCCAGCGGCAGGGCGAGCAGCGGATGGACGCCGAGCCAGATCGAGAAGACGAACAGCGCATAGCCGCCCAGGCCGACGAAGGCCTGCTGGCCGACCGAGACCAGCCCGGCATAGCCGGCCAGCAGGTTCCACATCTGCGCCAGCGCCAGGAAATAGCAGAACTCGACGACCAGGCGCATTTCCGCCCGGCCGCCCCAGAGGGGCGTCGTCGCCAGGAAGACGACCCCGGCCAGCAGGACGAACAGGCCGGCCCGGCTGGTGCGGGTCGCCGTCGCGACGCGGTATTGCGCGGTTTCGGCCACGGCGCCGGCGCCTCAGTCGACCGCCCGGGGGAACAGGCCGCGCGGCCGGACCACCAGGAGGATCAGGAAGACGACATGGCCGGCGAGCTGGTCCGCGCCGGGGAACAGCTTGCCGCCGACGATCTGCGAGACGCCGAGGATGATGCCGCCGGCGAGCGTACCCCAAAGGCTGCCCAGTCCGCCGATGATGACGGCCTCGAAGGCATAGATCAGCCGGCCGGGCCCGATGCTCGGATCGAAGGAGGTGCGCATGCCGAGGAACACGCCGGCGAGCGCCACGACCGCCAGCGAGATCGCCATGGCCAGCGCGAAGATGTGCCGGTTGTCGATGCCCATCAGGCGGGCCGTGTCGGCATCGTCGGAGGTCGCGCGGAAGGCGCTGCCCAATGCGGTGCGGTAGAACAGGAATTGCAGACCGGCGATGACGGCGATGGCGCAGGCGAAGACGATCAACGGGAACACGCCGACCGCCAACCCCTCGACGATCTGGAGGCTCGCCGTTTGCAGGGCGCCCGCCGGCAGCTTCTGGCTGTCCGCCGAGAAGATCTCGAGCAGCGCGTTCTGGATGACGATCGACAGGCCGAAGGTGACGAGCAGCGGCGGCAGGATATCCGGTCCCAGGGTGAAATTGAGCAGGCCGCGCTGGAGCGCGTAGCCGATGGCGAACATGAGCGGCACGACGATCGCCAGGACGATCAGCGGATGCAGGCCCAGCCCGCTCACGATGGCGAGGCACAGGAAGCTGGACAGCACGATCAGGTCGCCGTGGGCGATGTTGACCAGCCGCATCACGCCGAAGATGAGCGACAGGCCGGTGGCGAACAGCGCATACAGCCCGCCGACCAGCACGCCCTGGATGACGGCGTTTACCCAATCCATGGGTTTACCCGGCCCATCAGGCGGCTCCCTTGAGCCCGAAATAGGCTTCCTTGATGTCGTCGTGGCTCAGTTCGTCGGGCGCGCCCTCCAGCGTCACGCGCCCTTCCATGAAGCAGTAGACCCGGTCGGAGACCGCCATCGCCTGCTGGATATCCTGCTCGACCACGACGACGGTAGTGCCGGCCTGCTGGATCGCGGGCAGGGCGTCGTAGATGTCCTTGATGACGGTCGGCGCGAGGCCGAGGCTGATCTCGTCGCACAACAGCAGTTCGGGGTTCGACATCAGCGCCCGGCCGATGGCGACCATCTGCTGCTGCCCCCCGGAAAGCGCCGTTGCCGGCGTCTGGCGGCGCTCGCTCATGAAAGGGAACAGTTCGAGGATCCGGTCGACCGACCAGTCGCCGTCCCGGCCGCTGTAGGCGCCGATCTTCAGGTTCTCCTCAACCGTGAGCGAGGGGAAGAGCTTGCGGCCCTCCGGCACCATGGCGATGCCGAGCCCGACGATCCGGTTGGCCGGCAGGTCTCCGATCGGCCGCCCGTTGAAATGGATGGCGTCGGCGGCGTTGGCGAGCAGGCCGGTCAGGCTGCGCAAGAAGGTCGATTTGCCGGCGCCGTTGGAGCCGATGATGGCGACGGTCTCGCCTTCCCCGATGGCGAAGTCGATGCCGAACAGGGCCTGGAAATCGCCGTAGAAGGCGGTGAGGCCGCGGGTTTCGAGCAGGCTCATTCCGCGCTGATCCCCATGTAGATTTCCTGCACCTGGGTGCTGTTCATCACGGTGTGGGGATCGCCGTCGTCGATCTTCACACCGAAGTTGATGACGATGAGGCGGTCGACGACCGAGAGCAGCGCGTGGACGATATGCTCGATCCAGACGATCGAGACGCCGCCGGCGCGGATATCCCGGATCGTGTCGACCAGCGCCAGGCATTCCTCCTCGGTCAGGCCGCCGGCGATTTCGTCGAGCAGCAGCACCTTGGGGTCCGAGGCCAGCGCGCGCGCCAGTTCGAGCCGCTTGCGCTCGAGCAGCGACAGGCTGCCGGCCAGCGTGTTCGCCTTGCCGATCAGCCCGGTCTTTTCGAGGATTTCCGCGCACGGCCCGTAGCATTGGGATTCCGGCTTGCCGGTGCCGAAGGCGGCGCCGACCAGCAGGTTTTCGAACACCGTCATGCCGATGAACGGGTGCGGGATCTGGTAGGAGCGACCGATGCCCCGGCGGCAGCGTTCATGGGCCGGCAGCGCCGTGATGTCCGCGCCGTCGAAGACGATCCGGCCCGAGTCCGGCGCCAGGCCGCCGGTAATCAGGTTGAACAGCGTCGTCTTGCCGGCGCCGTTCGGCCCGATCACGCCCAGCGCCTCGCCCTCGTCCAGATGCATGCTGAAATCGTCGGTGACGACCAGCGACCCGAACGATTTGCGCGCGTTATGGAGTTCGATCTGGGGCATGGGTTCCCTGGTGCGGCCTCCGGGACGGGGCGGCGGCCCCGTCCCGGAGCGTCCGTTCCGAAGCCGTCCCGGAGGACTAGCCGATCGGCTCCATCTTGCCGCCCGCCGGGATGATCGGGGCGGTTTCGTTGGCGGTGATGACCAGGTCGTATTTGAACTTCTGGTTCACATAGCGCCACTGGCCGCCGACCAGCGGGGTCTTGGACACGTTGGCGAACGGGCCGCCCTTGGTCCAGTCGACCGGGCCGACGATGGTGCTCGCCTTCGTGGCCGTCAGCGCCTTCAGGTTGGCCTCGTTGTCGGTCGGGTCCGCGGAGCGCTTGACGACGTCCACGGCAACCTCGAACAACGCATGGACGAAGCCGATGACCTGGGTCCACTGCTTGCCGGTGCCGGCCGTATAGGACTGGGCGAAAGCGCCGGCCGATTCGCCGGTGATCGACGATTTGAACGGATGGGTCGGCGTCCACCACACCTCCGACGAGAGGTTGTGCGCGTTCTTGCCCATGCTCTCGATCACGACCGGGAACAGTAGCGCCTTGCCGACCGACACGGCCTTCGGCTTGAATCCCTGCTGCTTGGCCTGGTTCCAGAAGGTGATGAAGTCCGGCGGGATCATCACGCCGGTGACGATCTCGGCCTTCGCCTTCTTGAACGCATCGATGTAGTTCGAGAAATTGTCGTTCAGGTTCTGGTAGCGGCCGGGATCGGTCAGCGTATAGCCGTTCTTGGCCAGCACCGGCGGGAAGCCGAGCTTCTTGTCGCCCCAGGCGTTGCCGTCGCCGTCGTTGGGGAACAGGGCGCCGACGGATTTGTTGGTCGAGACCTTGGACCACATGTTGGTGAACACGGCGATCACGTCTTCCAGGCCCCAGAAGAAGTGGTAGGTCCACTTGAAGCCCTGGCCCGGCTTGCCGCCGCGGGTGAAATACCAGGGCTGCCACGGCGCCAGCGACGAGATGCAGGGGACGTCGTTCGCCTCGCACTGGTCGCCGACCGGGTTGGTGGTCTCCGGCGTCGAGCCGACCAGCATCAGATGGACCTCGTCCTTCAGGATCAGGTCGGCGGCGACCGCGGCGGCGCGGTTCGGGTTGGACTGGCTGTCCTTCTCGATGATCTCGATATTGTAGGTCTTGCCGCCGGACTTGACGCCGCCCTTGAGCGCCTCGCGGATCTTGTCGATCACGAACCGGTCGGCCTCGCCGAACGGCGCAAGCGGGCCGGTCTTCGGGCTGACGAAGCCGATCTTGACCGTCTTGGATGCGGCCAGCGCGGCCGGTGCGCCGATCGCCGACGCAGCCGCAGCGCCGGCGCCGATCTGCAGGGCGTGACGCCGCGAAAGCGTCGTTTTGGTCGTTTCAGTCATCCCGGGTTTCCTCCTGTCTTGAAGCGTTGTGCGGGTGGGATTGCTCAGGCCGCCGGCCGGCGCCCGTGAAAGGCGTCGTCCAGCAGTTGACGGATGCCGTCTCGGGTGACGGCGCGCGGGTTATAGTAAGGATTCTGCACGGCCAGGTCTGCCGCCCGGTCCAGGCCGTCCTCCGGCATGCCGATGTCCTTCAATGCCAGCGGCGCGCCGATGGCGGCGATCAGGTCGTAGACGGCCTGCGGCGCATTCTCCGCGGCCAGCGCCCGGCAGACCCGCGCCATCGCCGCTTCGGCGCCGGGCGCGTTATAGGCCATGGCGTGGGGCAGGATCACGGTGTGGGTCGGCGCGTGGGCGAGATCGAAGCTGCCGCCGACGACGTGGCACAGCTTGTGGTGCAGGGCCATGCCGCCGGCGCCCAGCGCGATGCCGCACAGCCAGGAGCCGTAGAGGGCGTAAGTGCGCCCCTCCAGATCGCCGGGCTCGGCGCACACCCTGGGCAGGCCCGTACCGAGCGCCCGGATGCCTTCCTCGGCGATCATCGACGTTATGGGGTTGGCGTTCTCGGCGTACAGCGCCTCGACGGCGTGGGCGATGGCGTTCATGCCGCTCGGCCCGCTGTAGGACGGCGGCAGGGAGAGCGTGAGTTCCGGATCGTAGATCACCGTCTTCGGCAGCATCCGCGCGTCGAGCCTGGTCGTCTTGACGCCGCCCTCGGTGAACCCCTGGATGGTCGTCATTTCCGAGCCGGCATAGGTCGTCGGCACGGCGAGCACCGGCTTTTCGGATTCGAGCGCAATGGCCTTGCCCAGGCCGATGGCGGTGCCGCCGCCGACGGTGACGTAGCAATCGGCGCCCGCTTCGGCGGCGGCGCGCCGGGCTTCGGCCACCGTTTCCATCGGCGTGTGCATGACCGCCCTGTCGTGAATCCCGGCGGCGCGGCCGTTGAGCAGCCCGGCGGCCATTTCGGCGTCGCCGCGCTGTTCCGGAGTCGAAATCACCAGCGCCCGCTCCGCCCCCAGCCGCGCCACCTCGGCCGCCAGCTCGCGCCGCTTGCCCGGCCCGAAGATCACCCGGGCAGGCAGGCCGGTATAGGTGAAGGGATCGATCACGCCGCGGCGTTCCTCTTATTTGACCTGCTATCGGGCCTGCATCCGGGCGTCAGCGCGGATAGTAGGGCGGGATCTGCGCGTCGACATTGACCCAGACCGATTTGGGATGGGTGTATTCGCGCATCGCCTCGAAGCCCATCTCGCGGCCGTAGCCGGACTGGCCGACGCCGCCGAAGGGCGAGCCGGGATTGACCCGCTTGTAGCTGTTGATCCAGACCATGCCGGCGTGCAGCGCCCCGGCGAATTTGTGCGCCCGCTTGAGGTCGGCGGTCCACAGCCCGCTGCCCAGCCCGTAGTCGGTGCCGTTGGCGATCTCCAGCGCCTCGGCGTCGTCCTTGAACGTCATCACGGAGACGAACGGGCCGAACACCTCTTCCTGGCACACCCGGTCCGACGGCTTCGCCCGGACGATCGTCGGGCGGACGTAGCAGCCGTCTGCCAGCGCCGGATCGTCCGGGGCCGCGCCGCCGGTCACGATCTCGCCGCCCTCCTCCCGGGCGACGGCGCAATAGTCCAGCACCCGCTGCTGGTGCATCCTGGAGGTCAGCGGCCCCATCTCGGTCGCCGGGTCGAGCGGGTTGCCCAGCCGGATCGATTCGGTGAGGCCGAGGAACTTCTCCATGAACGCATCGGCGATGCTCTCGTGCAGCATCAGGCGCGAGCCGGCGATGCAGGCCTGGCCCTGGTTGTGCCAGATGGCGAAGGCGCTGCCGCCGACCGCAGCCGGAATGAAGGCATCCTCGAACACGATGTTGGCGCCTTTGCCGCCCAGTTCGAGCTGCAGCTTCTTGAGGTTGCCGGCCGACGCCTTCACGACGGTCCGGCCGGTCGCGGTCGAGCCGGTGAAGGCGACCTTGGCGATCTCCGGATGTTCGGCGATGCGCGCCCCGGCGGTGTGGCCGTAGCCGGGCACCACGTTCACCACGCCGTCCGGAATGCCGACCTCCTGCATCATCTCGGCGATGCGCAGGGTCGAGAGCGGCGTGATCTCCGACGGCTTGATGACGATGCAGTTCCCGGCGGCGAGCGCCGGCGCCATCTTCCAGCTCGTGAACATGAGCGGGAAATTCCACGGCACGATCTGGCCGACCACGCCGACCGGCTCGCGCTCCAGATAGTTCAGGAACCCGGCCTCGACCGGAATGACCGAGCCCTCGAACTTGTCCGCCATGCCGCCGAAATAGCGGTAGGTCACGGCGGTGCGCGGCACGTCCAGGATCTGCGTGTCGCGGAACGGGTGGCCGGTGTTGAGCGCTTCCAGGCGGCCGAGTTCCGCCTGTTCCTCCTCGATCCGGTCGGCCAGTTTCAGGAGCAGCCGGCCCCGGTCCATCGCCGCCATGGCCGACCAGGCCGGGAAGGCTTGCTGCGCCGCCTCGACCGCCCGGTCGACATCGGCGGCGGTCGCTTCGGCAATCGCGGTGATGACCGAACCGTCGTGCGGGTTGACGACGTCGATCGTCCCGCCCTCGACGCCGCCGACCCACCGGCCGCCGATAAACAGTTGGTTGCGCAGCGACGCCGGCTTCCAGGCCGTCGGGTCGTTCGAGGCGCTCATGCCGTCCATGCTCTATTCCTCCCTGCGTGGCGCGGGCTGTCCGTCGAGACGGGTTTCGGGACGCGATCCCGCAGATCGCTCCCCGGCCCCTCCTCAGCCCTCCTCAGCCCTCCTCAGGTTGAAGCGACCGTTTGGAGATCCTCTTCATCCTGAGGAGGCTGTTGAGAAGGCGTCCCTCCGACTTCGCTCGGAACGGGCTCCGCGCCGTCGCGAAATGGCCGTCCCGAAGGACGAGAGTTACCGCTAGAACTGCACCGCGATGACCGGCGCCTCGCCGCTCTGGATCATGTCCGGGATACGCGGGCTGGCATTCTCCCAGACCAGCAGCATCGAGCGCTTCGGGCTGTAGCCCTGGTGCCGGATATCGGCCGGCATGCAGGCGACGTCGCCCGCCCGCATGACGATGCGGCAGCGCGGATTGCCGGTGTCCTTGTCCTTCACCTCCCAGGTGATCTCGTCGGACAGCTGGACGAACCATTCGCAGCGGTCGTTGCCGTGCTCGACCGGCAGGATGAACTCCTCCGAGGTCGGGCAGAACAGGCTCTCCTTGACCACCGAGCAAACCGACGGGTTCCAGGTGACGTCGGAGCGGGACAGGTAGTCGTACAGGTTGAACGCGGCGACTTCGTCCTCGAAGCCGGGCTCGGCCTCGACCAGCGGCTGGTCCGACGATACGTCGGCGAACATGCGGTTCTGCGGAAAGCCGTTGGCGTCGGTGCGGATTTCGGCGTCGCCCGGCAGGCCGACCATGCGGTTGGCGGTCACGCGGATCCGGGTGACGGCGTCGGCGTTGTTGCCGTTCTTGCGGCCCCAGGGCTGGCCGGCGTCGTCCTCGCCGGGCGCGGCGAACGGGTCGTAGCCCTCGTTGGTCCAGTCGTCGACCAGGTCGCGGAACAGCTCCAGCAGGTCCTCGGCCTTGAACTTCTCGAGATGGTCGCGGCCGTTTTCCTTGAACACCGGGTGGTAGGTGCCGGCGAACATGTCGACGATGCCGTAATGGTTCGTCGTGCCGAACACGGGATCGTAGCTCAGCGTGCCGTAGAAAAAGCCCCAGGCGACGGTGCGCATCATGGCGCGCATGAAGCCGTCGGCCGCCATGGTGTGGGCGCCCTTGGGCCAGACAATGGAGACGAAATATTCGTCGCGCGTGAACTTGAAGGAGCCGGCCTCGTAGGATTTGTAGCCGGTCTCGTTGGAGGCGGGGTTGATCTTGTAATGGGTCTGCAGGGCTTCGGTCATCGGTCTGTCCTTTTCGTCATCGTTTCGCGCGGCCGGGGAGCTGCCCGGGGGGCGGCCAGCGGGCGGCGGGCGGGCAGTCGTCAGGCGGCCGGGCGGCTTTCGGACTGGCAGATTTCGGCCCAGCGCTCGACGGTGGCAGGGCCCTGGATGGTCTGGGTCAGGATCACGGAGGGGGCGCCGGCCTCGAAGCGGTAGGCGGCGCCGCCGGGAAGCAGGGCCTGGTGGCCGCGGCGCAGCACGATGCGGCCCATCTTCCGGCCGTCGGGCGCCTCGTCGAGGACCACCGCGCCCTCGCTGTCCGGATCGACCAGGCCGTCTGCGTCTTCCGGCTTGACCAGATGGATTTCCACCTCGCCGTCCATGCACAGGGCGAACTCGTCGTGGGCGCAGGCATACCAGGGCGACTGCCCCTCCGCGCGCAGCACCTCCATGACATATTCGAGATTCTTGCCGACGGCGACGCGCTCATAGGGCGCGCTCCGGCTCGCAACGTCGAACACGTTGGAGAACACATAGTTTTTCGGGTTGTCGTCGATGGCGTCGACGCCGCCGGGCGTAAAGTCGTTCAGCCCGCCGAACACGGTCTTGTACTCCGACACTGTTTCTCCTCCCTCTGTCTTCGGGGTCAAAATGTTCGTTTAACGAACATATGTTCATTTATCGAACAATAACCGACCGGTTTGTGCGTGTCAACGCAAAAATCCACTCCCGGCGCAATGTCGGCGGCGAGGCGTCGGAACGGATCGGGGCGCCCGCGCCGCCCATCGGCGAAGCGCGCCGCCGGCTTCCGGATTCCGGGGCGGAAGCATCCCGGAACCCACCCGGTTCCGGCGCCCGCCGGCACGGGTCACATTTTCTTGTTTCCGGGGTTTTCCCGGAATACGAAGATGATATTGTGCCGATTCTCGGCGCAAGGTGCCAGTCCTGCGGGGATGGAAGGATCCGCAGGAGGTTGCGGCGCCGCAAGTATACGACCCCAGGGAGGCATCATGTCGTTTCTCAAACCCCGCAAAGACGATCACCCGAAAGTCCACGAAGCTTACGAGGTGATGCAAGACGGCCGGATGGACCGTCGCGAATTCGTCCGCGTCGCCGCCCTTGTGGGCGTGTCGGCCGGCGCCGCCTATGCCATGGCCGGCATTCCGTCGCCGGCATGGGCGCTGGAGAATTCGCCGTTCCCGGCCGACGATCCGAAGGCCAAGAAGGGCGGCAAGCTCCGCGTCGGCATGCAGGTCCAGAAGATGGAGGATTCGGCGACCTACAACTGGGTCGAGATGTCGAACCAGTCGCGCCACGTCGTCGAATACCTGTCCATGACCGGCCCGGACAACATCACCCGGCCGATGCTGGCGGAAAGCTGGACGCCGTCGAAGGATCTGAAAACCTGGACCTTCAAGCTGCGCAAGGGCGTGATGTGGCACAACGGCGAAGAGCTGGTGGCCGACCACGTCGTCTGGAACATCAAGCGCTGGCTGACCCCGGGCCTCGGCACCTCCAATGTCGGCCTCGCCACGTTCGGCTCCATGCGCAAGGACAGCGGCAAGAAGGATGCCAAGGGCAAGCCGATCATGGTCGGGATCGAGAACGCCGTCGAGGCGCTCGACAAGCATACCGTGCGCTTCAACCTGTCGAAGCCGGTCCTGTCCGTGCCGGAGGATTGCTACCACTATCCGGCGGCGATCCTGCATCCGTCCTTCAAGAAGCCGCTGTCGGATAATCTGATCGGCACCGGCCCGTACGAAATGGTGGAGCTTGAGGTCGGCAAGAAATGCGTCCTCAGGCGCATCACCAAGATGAAGAACGGCAAGCCGTTCACATACTGGGGCGGTGCGGTCTATCTGGACGAGATCCAGTATTTCAACTTCTCGAGCGAGAACCAGCTCGCGGCGCTGGCCTCGAACAGCGTGGACGCCATCAACGAATTCTCGATCGAACAGATGGCGCTCGCGACGTCCCTGCCGATCGATATTCACCCGGCGCGCACCGCGCGGACCCTGTGTCTGCGGATGCAGATCTCGAAGAAACCGTTCGACAATCACAAGCTGCGTCAGGCCCTCGTGACGGCGGCCGACAACGCGAAGATCAAGAACCTGGTCTATCCCAAGGGCGGCGATGTCGGGCAGAACCATCATGTGGCGCCGGTGCATCCGGAATATTTCCCGCTGCCGCCGCTCAAGCGCGACGTGGCGAAGGCGAAAAAGCTGCTCGCCGAAGCCGGGTATCCGAACGGCATCGAACTGACCATCGACGTCGGCAATACGGACGGTCCGTGGCACCAGACGGTGTGCGAGGCCCTGCGCGACCAGGTGAAGGAAGCAGGCATCAATCTGAAAATCAACGTGATGCCGGCTTCGAAATACTGGGAAGTCTGGGACAAGACGCCCTTCGGCGCCACCGCCTGGACGCACCGTGCGCTCGGCACCATGGTGATGGGCCTGGGCTACCGGACCGGCGTGCCCTGGAACGAGACCCACTTCGCCAGCAAGGAGTTCGACGACGCCTTGAGCGACGCGGAAGCGACGTTCGACGTCGAAGAACGCCGCAAGAAGATGGAGAAGGTGCAAAAGCTCCTCCAGGACGCGGCCGTGATGGTCCTGCCGCTGTTCCGGCCGGTCTATAACGCCTCGGCGAAGAAGGTGAACGGCTACCTGATGCACCCGACGGGCTTCCACCAGTTCAACAAGGTCTGGGTCGCGTAGATACAGGAAGTCTCAAGCGCCCCGGCCCGAAACGGCCGGGGCGTTTTTCCTGACTCCGGACCGGTAGGCCCTCCATGCTCAAACTGATCGCCCGGCGCCTGCTGCAGATGGTTCTCATCATGGCGGTGGTGTCGCTGATCCTGTTCGTCGTTTTCGACAGCGACAAATTCAAGAAACAGATCGCCACCGCCGAACTCGGCGGCTTCTCCGTCGCCGCGATGTCGGACCACGACTACCAGAAGTGGCTGAAGGACAAGGGCCTCGACGTGCCCGTGTACGAACGCTACGCCCAGTGGGTCGGCGGCCTGCTGCAGGGCGATTTCGGCAAGTCCTTCGAGAAGAACGCGCCCGTCTCCAAGGTGATGGGCGAACGTCTGCTCAACACGGGAATCCTTGCCTTCTGGGTGTTCGCCCTGATGATTCCGCTATCGCTGATCTTCGGGATTGTGGCGGGCATGAAGGAGGGATCCTTCCAGGACAGATCGGTGTCCTTCATCGCCGTGTTCACAACGTCGATCCCGGAGATTGCGACGGCGATCCTGCTTACGGTGTTCATCGGCCTCGGCCTGGGCTGGCTGCCGGCGAAATCGGCCATGACCGGCGGCTGGAATTCGGTGGAGCTGATCCTCCCGGTCCTCACCCTCGTGCTTTACGACTTCGGCTATGTCGCCCGCATGACCCGGGCCTCGATGGCCGAGGTGATGACCTCGCAATATATCCGCACCGCGGTTCTGAAGGGCATTCCCTACGCCCGGGTCATCATGCGGCACGCGCTGCGCAACGCGCTGATCGCGCCGTTCACCGTGATCGTGCTGCAGCTCAACTGGCTGCTTTCCGGCGTCGTGGTGGTGGAGGTGTTCTTCCAGTTCAACGGTTTCGGCAAGATGCTGCTCGAGGCCGCCCTGTTCGGCGATGTCTACGTTATCCAGGCAGCCACCCTGGTCGCGGTCTTCGTCGCCGTGCTGTCCCAGATCATTTCGGACGTCGGGTACACCTTCCTCAACCCGCGCATCCGGTTCAGCTAGGAGGCGGCGATGACAGATACCACCATGCCGGCGCCGCGCCTGTCCCCGATGCAGCGCCTGAAGCGGCCGAAGGCCCTCATCGTCCTCAGCGTGCTCATGGTCATCCCGCTGGTCGCCTATGTCATGTTCGGCGAAGCGCTGGCCAGGGCCGGGCTTCGGGAGATCGTGCTGATTCCGGCGGTTCCGGCGACGCTGATCCTCTATGCCCTTGCGATGTCGAGCTGGCGGGAATCCTGGGTCGCCATCCTCGGCGGCACCCTGGTGTTCTTCTGGGTCTTCGTCGCCGTTTCGGTGCCCTTCCTGCCGCTGCTCGACCCGAACAAGCCGATCCAGCCTTTCGCGCCGCCGGGCACGGAGCGGGGCGACATCACCTTCTGGCTCGGCACCGATCTCAAGGGCCGTGACATGCTCTCCCGCATGCTGTGGGGCTGCCAGCGCGTCCTGGTCTGGGGCGTGACGGCAACGGCGGTGGCCTATGTGGTCGGGTGCATCTTCGGCCTGATCGCCGGCTATATCAGCGGCATCTGGGACGAGATCATCTCGTTCATTTCCAACGTGCTGCTGTCCTTCCCGGTGATGGTGCTGTTCATCCTGATCCTGAACTATCTCGGACCGAGCGGCTTCAACATCGTCATTGCGGTCACGTTTGCGTCGGCGCCGGCGATCATGCGTATCGTGCGCGGCCTCGCGCTCGACAACAAGACGCGCGACTACGTCTTCGCGGCGCAGACCCGCGGCGAGCATCCGTTCCGCATCATGGTGTGGGAACTGCTGCCCAACGTGCGCGGACCGATCATCGTCGATGCCTGCCTGCGCCTCGGCTACACGACGGTGGCGATCACGACGCTGACCTTCCTCGGCCTCGGCCTGCAGCCGCCGGACCCCGATTGGGGCCTGATGATCAAGGAGGCTTCCAACCTGATGGTCTGGCAATTCTCCTACATGCTGTTGATCCCGGCTCTGGCGGTGTCCAGCCTGATCCTGGGCTTTAACCTGATGGCCGACGGCCTGCGCGAAATGAGCCTGCGCGACTAGGGACGGGAGGGTGACATGAACGACGCGACTCCTGTTCTGGAGTGCCGCAATCTCAGCATTTCCTATTACGTCCGCGCCGGCGAAATCCCCGCGGTCGTCGATTTCAACCTGAGGCTGATGCCCGGCGAAGCCCACGGCATCGTCGGCGAATCCGGCTGCGGCAAGTCCACCGTGGCGCTCGCCGTCATGAACTATATGGGCAAGAACGGCGGCATCGTCGGCGGCGAGATCCTGTTCGAAGGGCGCGACATGCGCACCATGAGCAATGAGGAACTGCGCCAGATCCGCGGCTCGAAAATCTCCATGGTCTACCAGGAGCCGATGGCCTCGCTCAATCCGGCCATGCGGATCGGCGAACAGCTCGCCGAGGTGCCGCTGTACCACGAGGAGGAGACCTCGAAGGAAGCGGCCTTCGACCGGGCCGAGCAGATGCTCGCCAAGGTGCGCCTGCCCGATCCGCTGCGCATCATGAACGCCTATCCGCACCAGATTTCGGGCGGGCAGCAGCAGCGCGTGGTGATCGCCATGGCGCTGCTCGCCAATCCGCGACTGCTGCTGCTGGACGAGCCGACGACGGCGCTGGACGTAACCGTGGAGGCCGGCATCGTCGAACTCATCAAGGATATTTCCTCCGAGTTCGGCACCTCCATGATCTACATCTCGCACAATCTGGGACTGATCCTGGAGACCTGCGACCGCCTGACCGTGATGTATTCGGGCGAAGCCGTCGAGAACGGCAGCATCTCCGACGTGTTCAACAATATGCGCCACCCCTATACGCGGGGCCTCTTCTCCTCGATTCCGCTGCCCAGCGCCGACAAGAATGCGCGCCCGCTGCTGCCGATCCGCGGCCAGCTGCCGTTGCCGCACGACCGGCCGACCGGCTGCTATTTCGGCCCGCGCTGCGATTATTTCGAGGCCGGCCGCTGCGACCGGGGGCTGATCCCGATGGAGGATACCGGCGCCGGCGAGCGTCATGCCGTGCGCTGCGTCCGTTTCAAGGAAATCGACTGGTCCGTACCGCTGCCGCGCCCGGAAACCGGCCCCCCGGTCGAGGCGGGCGATATCGTCCTCAACGTGCAGCAGTTGCAGAAGCATTACGAGATCGAGACCGGCGGGCTGTTCCTCTCCGGCGAGAAGAAAACGGTCAAGGCGAACGAGGCGCTGGACTTCCGGGCGCGCGAGGCCGAGACGGTCGCCATCGTCGGCGAATCCGGCTGCGGCAAGTCCACCTTCGCCAAGGTGCTGATGGGCCTGGAATCGGCGACGAACGGAGAAGTGACTCTGGACAATGTCGAACTGGGCCAGCTCGCCGTCCAGAAGCGCGACGAGGATACGATCTCGCGCCTCCAGATGGTGTTCCAGAACCCGTTCGATACGCTCAATCCGAGCCACAGCGTCGGCGGCCAGATCGGCCGGGTGATCCGGAAATTCGGCGTCGAGACCGACAAGGAGAAGATCGACCAACGGGTCAACGAACTGCTCGATATCGTCAAGCTACCGCGGGATTTCGCCAAGCGCCGGCCGCGCCAGTTGTCCGGCGGCCAGAAGCAGCGCGTCGGCATCGCCCGCGCCTTCGCCGGCGATCCGAAGGTCGTGATTGCCGACGAGCCGGTTTCGGCGCTCGACGTGTCGGTGCAGGCGGCAGTCACCGGCCTGTTGATGGATATCCAGCGCGAGAACCGCACGACGCTGCTGTTCATCAGTCACGACCTTTCGGTCGTGCGCTATCTCGCAGACCGCATCGTCGTGATGTATCTCGGCCGGATCATGGAGAAGGGCACGACGGACGAGATTTTCGCGCCGCCCTACCATCCCTATACCGAAGCGCTGCTGTCGGCGGTGCCGATCGCCGATACGTCGGTGAGCAAGCGCAAGGTCGTGCTGACCGGCGAATTGCCGTCGCCGGCCGATCCACCCTCCGGTTGCGTGTTCTGCACACGGTGCCCCTATGCCATGCCGGGCGTGTGCGACGTCGATCCGCCGCCGGTGCGCGAGTTTGCGCCGCGCCATAACATCGCCTGCCACCTGGAGCCGGAGAAGCTCATGGCGATGGAGCCGGTGATTACGATCGAGGAAGAGCAGGCAGCCTGAACCGGCAACCGTTTTCTCCACCGGCCTGGCCGATTGCTTCCGCGGCGCGGCGCGCTATCATCCCGGCATGAGCGACGACGACAGCGAAGGCGATTGGGCGTTCGCGGAGGCCGACCGGGCGAATCCGGACGAGGTCGACTACGATCTCGACCGGGTGCTCCAGTCGATGGTGGCCTTGCGCGCCGAAATCCCCGAAGACGCCTTTACCGCCGGCATTCTGGGCACGGAGCGGGCCGGCAACGGTATCGTCATCGACGAATCCGGCCTCGTCCTCACCATCGGCTACCTGACGACCGAGGCGGAGACGATCTGGCTCAACACCCACAGCGGCGCGGCCGTGCCGGGTCATGCGGTGGCCTACGATTTCGAGACCGGCTTCGGACTGGTGCAAGCGCTCGGGCGGCTGAACTGCCCGGCGCTCGAATTCGGCAGTTCCCGGAAGCTGGGCGCCGGCTCCAGCGTGGTGGTCGCCGGCCACGGCGGATACGAACACGCCCTGGCGGCCCGGGTCGTCGGCAAACGCGAATTCGCCGGATATTGGGAGTATGTCCTGGACGAGGCGATCTTCACCGCGCCGGCCCATCCCAACTGGGGCGGCGCCGCGCTGATCGGCCCGGACGGCAAGCTCCACGGCGTCGGCTCCCTGTTCGTGCAGAATGCGCGCGGCGGCGAGCAGCGCTCCGACGGCAACATGATCGTGCCGATCGACCTGCTGCCGCCGGTGCTCGACGACCTCCAGGCCCACGGCGCCGCCACCCGCAGCGCCCGCCCGTGGCTCGGCCTCTACGCCGCCGAGGTATCGGACCAGCTTGTCATCATCGGCCTGGTGGAAGACGGACCGGCCCACAAGGCCGGGCTGCTGCCGGGCGATATCGTGCTTCAGGTCATGGGCTCGCCGGTCGGCGACCTGCCGGATTTCTTCCGCACGGTCTGGGAAACGGGCAGCGCCGGGACCAGGGTACCGCTGACCGTCGTGCGCGAGGGCGAGGTTTCGCAGGTCTCGGTCAGGAGCATCGACCGTAACAGCATGCTCAAGCGGCCCAGGCTGCACTGAAGCGCCGGAGGCCTCCATGTCCCGCCGAACGATCCGGGCCGCGCTGCTTCTCCTGCCGGCCCTGATCGCGGTTGCGCTGCCGGCGCCGGGCGCCCGGGCCTTCGATCCCCGCTGCCCGGTGGCGACCGAAGAACGGGCCCGGGCCTTGGCGGAGCGCGCGGCGGCTTTCCTGAAATCGAGCGGCGCCGCTGTGGCGCTGCCGGCCTTTACCGGGCGGACCCACGGTTTTGGCGCCGGCGATCTCTATGTCTTCGTCTTCGATTTCCACGGCACCATGCTGGCCAGCGGCGGCTGGCCGGAACATGTCGGGGCCAATGTCGTCGGCCCGTACGGCGCCGGCGGTCCCTATGCCCGCATCCGCCGCGTCGCCGCGTCCCCGCCGGGGCGCGGCTGGGTCCGCTACAACTGGTACAGCCCCTGTACTCGCTCGATGCAGCCCAAGATGACCTACGTCATCCGCGTCGGCCCCTATATCGTCGGCGTCGGGGCCTACACGGTTCCCGCCGTCTGACGTCGGGCGACCGCCGGCGCAGACCGGCTTCGGGCCGCCCGATCCGGCTTCCCGGTCCCGATTACCGCAATACGTCGAGCGCGCCGGCCCCGACCGCGGCGCGCAGGGCGTCGAGCGCCCGGTCGGTCTCTCTCGCCAGCCGCCAGATGCCGGCGAAATCGCGCGGCCGGCGCAGCAGCCCGGCAAGCACCGGCAGCGCCCGCGTCCGGCCGTCGGGCATGAGTCCCGCAAGCGCCGCGCGCGGCACCGACCGGCCGGCCGGATCGCCGATGGCGCGGATCGCCACAAAGGGTATCCCGGCGTCCGTGGCGGCTGCCGCGACAGGGTGGCTTTCCATATCGACCGCCAGCGCGCCGTGGCGGCGGAACAGCCGGCGCTTGTCCAGCGCCGTCATCACCGGCCTGTCGCTGCCGAAAACCGCGCCGCTGTCGAAGGCCCCGTCGACCCGCAGGAGGGCCTTGACCCAGGGTTCGTGCGCCTGAATTGCCGCGCCGTCCGGCCCGATGACCGAGGAGGCGATAACGATTACGCCTGCGCCGAGCGACGGGTCGAGCCCGCCGGCGACGCCGAAGCTGACCAGGCCGGAAGCGCCGTGCGCCGCCATCGACCGCGCCGCCGCCGCGGCCTCCTCCGGCCGGCCGGCCGCCGCGTGGACCATCGGCATTTCCGCCGCGCCGGAGCGGCGCAAACAGGCGGCCTCTTTCGCAAGGCCGGTCACGACGCCGAGGCTGCGCGCCGTCGCGGGATTATCGGTAGCGGTGGCCATGGCCGGATGGTAGCGGCGCCCGGCGGCGTTGTCCTGCGGATTGTGGCCGACGGCAGATCGAAACGGCGCTGCGACCTTCATTCCGGCTTGCAAAGCAGCCCGGCGGGCTATATCGTGAACAAATCGGATGGAGAAAATGCTGAGTCCCGAGATCATCGCCATCGTCGGAACGGGCATCGCCCTCGCCGCCACGATCCTGCCGTCGCTCCATTCATTGCGGCGGGACGTGAGCGGTTTGCAACGCGATATGGGCGACCTGCGCGAGCGGATGGCGCGGCTCGAAGGGCTGTTCGAGGGGTTTACCGGGCGCCAGCCCGCCGATCCGGCGGAATAGCCGCTCCCCGATCCTTCCGGCTCGCAGGGTTCCGGAAGGGTTACAGCAAGCGTCGCTCAGTGATCGGCGCCGGCTTGGGCGGCTTCGAAGGCGGCTTTCTGTTCGGCCGTCGCCTCCTTCTGGTATTTCGCCTTCCACTCCCCGAACGGCATGCCGTAGACGATCTCGCGCGCCGCCATCTTGTCGAGGTCGAGCCCCTTCTCGTCGGCGGCGTCCTTGTACCAGTTGCTCAGGCAGTTGCGGCAGAAGCCGGCCAGGTTCATCAGGTCGATATTCTGCACGTCGGTGCGCTGGCGCAGATGGCCGACCAGGCGGCGGAAGGCGGCGGCTTCCAGTTCGGTGCGGGTGGCGTCGTCCATGGTTCGGGGCTCCGGCGGGGCTCGGTTGTCGAGTTGATATCGCGCCCGGCAGCGTCGAATTCCAGAGGGCAAATTCGACGCCCGTCCCTTCCCCGCCCTAGCGAAACGCGAAAACCGGGCTGCTCCAGGCCTGGAAACCGTCTTCGGTGTAGACGCTGATCCACAGCGGGTTGTCGCCGCCGTCCGACAGCGGGACCGTCACGGTTTCCTGCATTTCGCGCACGCTCAGGGTTTCCGGCAGGCGGAAGACCCTGACCCGCCGCTCCAGCCCTCCGGCCTCCAGCACCGTATCCGCCAGGCCGATGTCGGCGAGTGGTGCCGCGAGCGTGCCGCGGTTGGTCTCGATCTCCATCCCGCCGGCATCGCCGTCCAGCCATGCGTCGAAGCCGCCGTAGTTGCCGGTGGTGATGGCCTCGAAGGCGACCTTGCTGTCGCCTTCGGTTTCCAGCCGGCGCTCGTGGTTCCAGACGTTGATCTTCGCAATCCGGCGGATTTTCGCGCCGTCGAACCGGGCTTCGCCGCTCCACGCGCTGTCCCGGCCCCGGCCGCGATATTCGGCGCCGCTCCACAGCACGCGCAGCCGGTTGCCCAGGTCGCGCTCCGTATAGGGGCGCAGGGTCTGCACCACCTCCTTGCCGTTGCGCACTTCGATGCGCTCGATCGGCGTCTGGGTAATGACATGCAGGCTGAGCGCCGCCTCGCGGTCCGCAGTCTGCACAATGTCGCCCATCATGACGGAGTCGACGCGGCGGGTTTCCGTGTCGGGGTACACGTTGGGATCCCGGTCGAACAGGGTGCCGCCGCCGGCCAAGGCGACCTGCACGTCCATGTGCATCCGGGTGCCGGTCGTGCCGTAGGTGTGGCGCCGGCGCACGGCGTCCATGATGCCGTCTCGGGTCAGCTCTTCGGCCAGGAAGCAGGTCAGCCCGCCATAGGCGCCGAACATCGAGGCGCCGGGATAGCTCGCGCCCGGCCGGCCCTTGTGGCCGTCGCTGTTGCACACCACGCCGCAGCGGTGGCCCAGCGCGAAGCCGTCGGTGAGCAGCCATTCGAAGGTGCCCCAGGCGGAGTGGATTTCCATCGCCTTTTCCACCCGCGGATCGTGGGCGAAGGCCGTATCGGCATAGCGCCCGCCGACATGGGCGTAGACGAAGCAGTCTTCGTCCTGCAGCGCCTCGAAAAGCAGCCGCGCGTCCGGCGCGTCGGTATCGAGGTCCGAGCGGTCGACCAGCAAGGCATGGGACGACCGGCGGATCTGCCGGCCTTCCCGCCGGAAATAGACGTTGCGGTCGCCCCCGACCGCGGTGTTGCCCGACCATTCGTAGCCCGGGAAGGTGACGAACACGCCGGGTTCGTCATGGCGCGCGGTCAGGCCGTTGATATGCGCCCAGAAGGCGTTGTTGACCTGGAAATCGTTGGCCTGGTGGCTGGTAACGTCGAGCACCGCCTTGTTGCGCGCGAAATCGAAATACTGCTCGGCGGTGGTAACGCCGATACTCTCGCCGCTCTGGCCGTGCAGGTCGCCCCAGTAGCCGCCGTGGACGCAGTCGCGCACCACCATCGGGTGGCTCTCCGCGACTGTTGCGCCGGCGCCGTCCCGCACCGCAATGCGCAGCACGCCGGGCGAGTCGACCGTCAGCCCGTCGAACACGACCGACCGGTTGCCCTTCTCGTAGCGGTAGCGTTCCGGCAGGCCGTTGACCGGCAGCGTCGTCCCGAAGACGAAATCGCCCTCGGCGAGCGGCGTCGGGTTGCCCCAGACATCCTCGGCCTTGAGGCCGAAGCGGAAGGGCTCGCCCGGCCGGCGCAGGGAGGAAAGCACGGCGCGCCAGACCGCCGGCGGGCCGGGCACGATGGCGACGCTGGGCGTGTCGACGATCGGCGTGAAATGGCCGGAGGCGCAGACGTCGGCCAGCACCTTGAATTCGAAGCCGCCCTCCACGAAGGTTTGCATCTTCATGCCCGGCGACCCGCCCGACGTATCGCCGAAGACGATCTCGATGGTGTCGCCCTCGCTCAGATAGCCGCCGCGGACCCGGGCGGTCAAAGTACGCAGGCGCGGCCGGGTGCCGGCGCCAGTGCCGAAGCCGGCGTATTCGAGCAGGATGCGCGCCTTGCCGCTGGTTCGCGCGGAGACGTATCCGGGCGCGGCCGGATCGTCGACCTGCAGCCGGCCGAAATCGGTCATCGCCCGGAACGCCACGCGGATCGCGCCGGTATCGTCCAGCCCGTAGCGGCCGACGGTATAGGTCAGCGTGAAGGTCTGCGCCGTGCGCACGGCGACCGGGTTCGAAGGCTCCAGCTTCGCATGGCCGAGCAGCACCGGGTCCGCGCCGGGCTGGACCGCCGGCCAGGCCTCGCCCATCAGGTGTTCCGGCACCGGCCCGTCGAGCGTGTTGGTGAGCATCGTTCCGGTTCTCCCGTATCCGCGAGGCCGCCGGACAGACCGCGCCGGCAACCGGTTATCCTTTTCCGCCCCCGCGTTGCACCGAAGCGACTCGACAGAAAGCGCAAAAACTATATAGTTTTTATCGCTTCGTGCAGATCAAGATTCAGGGGAGGCGTATCATGCCGCATCGTCCAAAGTCGCGTTCGACAATTCTTGCGTTCAGCGCCTTTATGGCGCCGGCCGTCGTAATCGGGGGAATGACCGCGCCGGCGGTCGCTGCCGACTATCCGAGCAAGCCGATCACCCTCGTCATACCCTACAGGGCCGGCGGCAGCATGGAGACCATGGGCCGGATATTCACCAAGGCGCTGGGCAAGGAGTTGGGCACCCGCGTGGTCCTCAAGACCCGGCCCGGCGCCGGCGGCGCCGTCGGCGCCCTGGAGGTCTCGAAGCAAAAGCCCGATGGCTACACGCTGTTGTTCGCCGCCTCCGTGTCCCTGCTCTGGCACCCGATGACGCGGGATATCGGTTTCGGCCTCGACAGTTTCACCTATATCGCCAAGGTCACCGATTCGCAGATGGCGCTGATCGCCCGGCAGGATGCGCCTTTCAACACGCTGAAGGAACTGATCGCTCACGCGAAGAAGAAGCGGCTCAACTACGCCGACCAGGGCCCGATGCCGCGCGCCTTCGTCAATTTCATCGGTTCGAAGGAGGGCGTGAGCTGGACCAGCATCCCGACCAAGGGCGGCGGCGAGATGGTGCCCTTCCTGCTTGGCGGCAAGGTGGATTTCGCCTGGAGCGGCGGCATCCACAATCGCTTCCCCAAGAAGATGAAGGTGCTGCTGTCGTTCAACAGCGGGCGGCTCCTCGCATCGCCCGACATTCCGTCGATGCAGGAACTCTACGGCGTGTCCATGCCGAGTCCGGTCGTCATCGTCGGTCCGAAGGGCATGGATCCGGCCCTGGTGGCGAAAATCGAAGCGGCCATAAAGAAAGCCGCCGCCGACAAGGCTTTCCATGACCTGGTGACCAAGAAACTCAAGTTTCCTGCTGCCTTTGTTGGCCACAAGGCGCTGACCGCGCAGATCCAGCAGGTCATCGCGGGCATGAAACGGGTCATCGCCGCCACCAAGAAGTGACGGACCGGACAAGCGAAGCCCCTTCCGGCGCCGACCCGGCGCCGGACGGCGTCCCGCCGACGGCAGACCCGTCAGCCGGTCCCGGCCCGCGGCAGGAACTCGCCGCCGGGGCGGTGCTGGTTGCCGCGTCGCTGTTTGCGCTGCTCTGGCTGATCCCGCATCACACCGGGGAAGCCACCAGCGATCATGAGGTCGCGCCGGGCTTCTTCCCGCAGGTGGCGGCGGGCGCGCTGCTCGTCCTGTCCGTCCTGTTCGTCGGCCATCGCCTGATCCGCTTCCCGAAGCTGCGGGATATCCGCCCGGCGACCGGCGGCGGCGCAGTTCTGGCAGAGATCGCGATCCTGGCCGCCGGCAGCGTGCTCGTGGCCTGGGCGCTGGGGGCGGCGGGCTATCTGGTCGTGGCGCCGGCGGTGATGTTGGCCGGCCTGCTGGCCGGCGGCGAGCGGCGCTGGTGGATGATCGGCCTCGTCGTCGCCGGCATGACCGCCGCAACCTGGTTCGGCGCCGACCGGCTGTTCGGCGTCGTGCTCCCGTGACCCGGCGGCGGCGGTAGCGGCGGGGCGCAGCCATGATCGAGCAACTGATCGCCGGCTTCGGCAATGCGCTGACGGTGACCAACCTGCTGTTCATCGCCGCCGGCATCACGCTCGGCATCGTCATCGGCGTGATCCCCGGACTGGGCAGCGTGACGGCGCTGGCGGTCCTGATCCCGATCACCTTCTACATGTCGCCGCTCGCCGCCATCGCCTTCCTGGTCGGCGTCAACAAGGGGGGCACGTCCGGCGGCGCGATACCGGCGATCCTGCTCAATTCCCCCGGCACGTCGGAAGCGGCGGCAACGGCCCTGGACGGCCACCCCATGGCGAAACGCGGCGAGTCCCAGCGCGCGCTCAAATTCGCGCTGTTCTCCTCGGTCACGGGAGACACGATTTCCGATCTCCTGCTGATCGTGCTGGTCGTCCCCTTCGCCGCCATCGCGCTGGAGTTCGGCCCGCTGGAATACACCGCGGTGCTGCTGTTCGCCTTCGCCCTGCTCTCCGGGATTTCCGGCGACTCGCCGATCAAGGGCCTGATCGCCATCGCCTTCGGCGTGTTCCTCTCGACCGTCGGCCTCGATCCGGTCGACGGCTCCCAGCGCATGGTGTTCGACGAGGTCGAACTCTACGACGGCTTCCCCCTGTTCTCCCTCGCCGTCGGCTCGCTGGCCATGGCCTCGGTGCTCGGCCAGCTGTTCGAACTGTGGCGGGCCAGGGGCGAGAAGCGCCTCAGCGTCGAGGAATACGCCCGGATCGAGACCCGCCTGCCGGCGCGCGAATTTTTCGGCCACTGGAAGACCATCGGGCGCTCGGCGCTGATCGGCTCCGGCGTCGGCATGCTGCCCGGCCTCGGCGTTACGCTGGCCGCCTTCCTCAGCTACGGCGCGGCGCGGCGGGCGTCGAAGGAACCGCAGAGCTTCGGCAGGGGCAACCCGCAGGGCATCATCGCGACCGAGGCGGCGAACAGCGCCGTCGTCGGGGCCAACCTGGTGCCGACCATCGCGCTCGGCATTCCAGGCAACATTGCGGCCGCCCTGCTGATCGGCGCCTTCATCATCCACGGCATCGTGCCCGGCCCCTTCATGCTGACCAATCATGGCGAGCTGGTCTACGCCCTGTTCGCCTCGATGCTGATGGCCAACGGCGTCCACCTCGTCATCGGGCGGATCGGCATTCCGCTCTGGGCGCGGATCGCCCGGACGCCGCGCGCCATCATCCTGCCGCCCGTGCTGGTCATGTGCATCGTCGGCGTCTACCTGCCCAACCAGTCGATCTTCGGCGTCGGCGTGATGCTGGCCTTCGCCTGCCTCGGACTGGCGTTCCAGCGCCTCGGCTTCCCGATCGTCTGCATGGTCATCGGCTTCCTGCTCGGCGGCATGCTGGAAACGTCTCTGCGCCAGTCCCTGCGGCTGCATCAGTCGGACCTGACGGCCTTCCTCGGCAGCCCGATCGCCCTCGCCTTTCTGGCGCTCACCCTGTTCGTCCTGCTCCGGGCCCTGCGCCGTGCCTGACGGACCGTCCTTCGCCGACCCGGTCGAACGCGCGCTCGCGGCCTACCTGGACGGCATGGCGGGTTCGCCGTCCCGCACCAAGCGCAGCGCCGTCCGCCTCGCGGTCGCCCAGGCGATGCGCGACGGCGTGCTCAAGGACGGCGACCTGCTGCCGCCGGAGAAGCGGCTGGCCGAAATCTTCGGCGTCAGCGTCGGCACCGTGCAGGCGGCGCTCCAGCAGTTGCAGCAGCGCGGCGAGATCGTGCGCCGCAGCGGCTACGGCAGCCGGGTCGTGCTCGGCGACAGCTTCTCGAGCGCGATCTGGCATTTCCGCATCGTCGACCGCGACAGCGGCCGGCGCCTGACCGTCGAGGCGGAGCCCATCCGGATCGACGAAATCGCCGGCCCCGAAGCGGGCGGAACTGCCGGGGACGATCCGCTGGCGCCGGTCTGGTCCGCCTTTCTCGGCGCGGACGACAGCTATATCCGGATCCGCCGCGCGCTCACGATGTCCAACGGCGCGGCGGTCGCCGGGCGCATGGTGCTGCGCACCCGGACCGCGCCGCGGCTGCTGGAGATGGCGCCGGAAGAGCTGCACGCGGTCAACATCCGCAGCTTCCTCCAGGACGAGTTCGGCGTCGCGACCGCCCGGGCGAGCACGGAAGTCCGCGGCGTCTGCGCAACCGGCACGCCGGGCCCCGCGTCGGAAAACGCGCCGGCCGCGCCGGTCCTGGAGCTGCGCGCCCGGGCCGTCGCCCACGACGAAATGCCGGTCTATTTCCAGACCGTCCGCATCCCGTCGGACTCCTGCGCGTTTGCGTTTTGATCGTTCCGGCCGGGACGGGCCGCAGGAAGACGCCTCAGGGTTCGAGGGTCAGGGCGACCCGGAAGCCGGTCTTGCTGTTGCGGTCCTTCCACCTGCCTGACATGCGGCTGGCGCTGCGGATGTCCCACGGTATGTCCTTCCACGAACCGCCGCGCAGCACGCGCTTGCGGCAATCGCCGCCTTCCGTCCGGGCGCTGCCGTCCGCCGGCGCGCCGCGATAGCTGCCGTGCCAGCAGTCCTGCACCCATTCGCGGACGTTGCCGTGCATGTCGTGCAGTCCGAAGGCGTTGGCCGGATAGGAGCCCGCCGAGGCCGTCTTCCTGCCGTCCCAGCGGGTCCCGCAACCCCTGCAATTCGCCCGTTTCCGGCCCGCCGCAGCGCCCCAGGGGTAGGCGGTCCGTGCGCCGGCGCGCGCCGCATATTCCCACTCCGCCTCCGAGAGCAGCCGATAGGGCTGGCCGAGAAACTTGCGCAGCCATCGGACATAGGATCGGGCGTCGCGCCAGTTCACATAGATCGCCGGCCGCCGGTCGCGGCCCCAGTTGCGGTCGCCCGCCCGGTGGCCGCCGCAGCCGCCTGCGCTCACGCAGGCGTCCCATTCCGCGAAGGTGATTTCGTATTTGCCGACCGCGAACCGCCGCCGGATCGTCACGCGGTGGCGCGGCTCCGCGGCTCCGCCGCCCATCGTGAAGCTGCCGGCCGGGACGACGACCATCTTCGGGCAGAAATCGCAATCCTGAAATTCCTTTCCCGCCGGCCACAGCAGGTCCAAACGATTCTGCCCGGCGGTTCGCGGCGCCTTTTCGGTTTTGGCCGGCTTCCGTTTCGCGGTTCGCTGCGCCTTCCCGGCTTCGGTTGGCTTCCGTTTCGCAGTTCGCGGCGCTTTTTTGGCTTCGGTTGGTGGCCGTTTCGCGGCTTTCCGGCCCGTCGCGGGCTTCCTGGCGGGCCGCCACGCCCGGGCCAGCCTGCGGGCCTCTTCCCGTTCCCGCGCCGTCATGTCGATCGCCAGCGCATCGCGCCTGGCCGCCGCCGTGGCGTTGCCCCGTCCGGCGGCGAGGTCGAGCCATTTGTGCGCCTCGACATAGTCCTGCCGCACGCCCAGCCCCCAGATATGGGCTCGGCCCAGCCCCAGCATGGCGCGGCTGTCGTTCGCCTTTGCCGCGGCCCGCCACTGCGCCACGGCTTCGGCGTGACGCCCGGCGTCCCAGGCGCGCTGGCCCGCCTCGTAGTCCGCCTGCGCCGCACCGGCGCCGAGCAGCACCATCCCGGCGCAAATCGCGGCCAGCAGAACCTTGCGCTCGATCATCTTTCCGTCCCTTCGTCCGCCCGCCGTCGACCGTCTGCATCGTACCCGATTTTCTGCGCCGCCGCCTACCGGCCCGGCGCCTCGGGCGGCGGCGGGATGGCCCACGGGGCGACGGGGCCCGGGATCGCCGCTCCGGCCGCGACGGCGGGCGCAAGGGTGCAGGTGCGGCGATGTCTGACAGGCAGCCCGCGATCAACGCGCGGCCAGACCGGCGGCGCGGAGCCGAAGACCGCCGGCGCGGCTTATTCGCGCCGGTGTCCGGCAGCCAGGGCTTCGAGCAATCCTTCGACTTTGCCGACGCGGCCCGCGAGACTCCAGAGGAAGCCGAGGATCGCGATCTGGAGCGGGCCGAGAACGCCGGCAAGGATAAGGATTGCAACGAATTCGGGAGTCATGGGCCAAGGTAATCGATTATGTCCGCGGGAACCAATCGCTATTCCGCCGCCTCGGGCGGCGGCGGGATGGTCCACAGGGCGACGATCCCCAGGGCCGCCGCGCCGGCCGCAACGGCGAGCGCGAGGGTGTAGGCGCCGGTCATGTCGAACAGGTAGCCGGCCAGCGGCGGCGCGGTCAGCCCGGCCGCGCCCCAGGCGCTGAACAGCCGGCCGTAGACCCGCCCCAGGTTAGCCGGGCCGTAATACTGCACCGTCGCCGCCGGATAGCCGCTCGCCATGCTGCCATAGGCAAAGCCGACCAGCGCAAGCACGATATAGACCAGCGGCGCAGAGCCGAAAATCGCGAGCGCGGCGAGCACGGCCGCGGCCAGCACCTTTCCGCCGAGCAGTACGGTGCGCGGCCGCAGATAGTCGGTGGCGAAGCCGGAGGCCAGCCGGCCGGCGCCGTTCGCCGCCGTGATCAGCCCGGTGCCGAGCGCGGCGGCCGGCGCAACCAGGTCGTAGGCGTCGACGATGGCCGCGGCGTGGCCGAGCGCCATCAGCCCGGCGGTGCAGCCGCAGAAGAAGCAGAACCACAGGCGCCAGAACGGGCCGGACACTTTCGTGCCGCCCTGTGCGTCGTCGGGGCGCGGGATCTGCGCCGGGGCGATCAGCAGCGCGCCGACGACGCCCATCGCCGCGAAGATCGCCGCCGCGATCAGGAAGGTGTCCCACACGCCCCAGCGTTCGGGGCCGATGCGGAACAGCGGCGCGAAGGCGACGGCGCCCAGCGCGTAGGACGACACCGCGATGCCGGTCGCGAGGCCGCGCCGGCTCTCCAGCGCCCCGACCGCCGATTGCAGGGCGGCGCTGTAGGCGATGCCGCTGGCGACGCCGAACAATACGCCGTAGCCCAGGATCACGCCCCACAGGCTTCCGGCCAGACCGGAGACCAGCAGCCCCCCGGCCGCCAGCGCCGTCGTTACGAGCGCCGGTCTCCACGCCGCGCCCGGCCGGACCAGCACCGGCGCGAGGAACATGGTGGCGGCGAAGGCGACGGTGGCGACGGCGAAGATGCTGCTGACCGCGGCCCGCCCGACATCCAGCGCCGCCTGGACCGGCGCGATGAACAGGCTCCAGGCATAGAGCGAGCCCGTCATCAGGTTGAGCAGCACGGCGCCGGCCAGGATGCGCAGGGCCGTCATCGCCCCCGTCCGCCGCCCGCGTCGGCCGTCCTGCGAACTGGCTGCATCACGTCATCCCCTCCGGACCCCCGGAGCCGTGTGTACAATCGCGCCGACATTCGGGATACCCGTAAATGGAGCCGGTTCATGGCTGCAACAGGGAATTTTCGCGTCCCGTTGGAAGCCTGCCCCTTTTTCGAATCGGCAACCGGCATTCGATGATATTCTGCCGCCGGCTCCATCGCCCCGGCCGGACGCGCGACGTCCGGATCGGGCATTCGTCATTTAGAATTCGTAGGCCCTTGGACCGAATTCCATTCTGCCGCGACGGCAATCGATCATGGACAATGCCCCCGGCCGGCGGAGCGTCGGCGCCGAACTGAGCGGCCTTGCCGGCTTCATCTGCGGAACGGCGCTCGTCGTTTTCCTCGTCTGTGTCGCGGTGGACCGGCTGGATGCCGCGGCGGAGCTGTACTGGCAGGCGTTCGCGTTCCTCGCAGGGCAGGCGCCGGCGCTGCCCGGGCTGCCCACGGCGAGGGACATCGGGGCCCTGCTTCCGGCGCCGGAGGGATATCCGCTTCCCGACGCTCCCTTTGCGGTCTGGGTTTCGATCCCGGTCTCCGCCTGCCTCTGGCACCTGATCGCGCTGGTCGTCTTCCGGTTCTGGGCGCTGCGCGTGCCGCTCGACCGGACCCGGGGGCCGCTTCGCCACCCCTTCGCCCTCGCGCCGCTCGGCCGGCATTTCCGGCGGCCCGGCCGGCTGGCCTTCGCGATCGCCCATGCCGTGGCCTGGCCGATGCTCGCGGCGCGGGCCTTCCACGACCGGCCCGATCTGTTTCCGCCCGCGGCGGCGGCGCCGACCCTGCAGGAGGGCTGGCTCGAGGCCGCGATCGTGCACGCCGCGATGGGCGCAGCGGGTCTGGCATCGATCGCGCTGGCGGGCCTTCCGGCCAGGAACGGCGGTCCTTTCCACCGGTACCACTGGCGCATGCAACCGGTCGCCAAGATGTTTCTGGCGGTCTGGCTGGCGCACCTGCCGGCTTCGATGCTGGCCGGCGCCCTGTTTCCGAATCCGCTGCACGCGCTCATCGTTCCGTCGTCGCTGTTCGCGCTGGCGATGGCCGCCTTTCTCGGCCAGATCGCCACCCTGTCGGCCGAAGCGGGCCGGAACCGGCGCTTGAACCGCCTCGACGAGCTGGCGCGGGAAGGCGGCGCCAAACCGGCCGAACTGGCCTTTCGCGAGGCGACGATCCAATTCCTTTCCGACGGCGAGTCCGGCGGGGAGCAAAGCCGGGAACGGCGCCGGCGGCCCGTATCGGACGCCGCGGAGAAAGGCAAGGGCCGCCGCCCCGCAGGCCGGACCGGGCGGCGGAAAACCCGGCTCCGCTATATCGCCGCGCCGCTGGCCGTCGCGATAGCGGTGCCTGCCGCTCCGGTCCTTTACCTCTGGTTCCGCCTCCCCGACGCCGAGCAGACCCGGCAGATCGCGCGCTCGGTCCACTATCATGTCGAGAAGACGACCGTTCCGGCACAGGGAAACGGCGGGCCCCGCACCCGCCTGAGACTGATCGGCAACCGGTACGACTACAGCCTGAATTACAGCCGCGGAAACATTTCGGAAGATTTTTTCAATGCGGTGATCGCCAGCGAGGACAACAAGTTCGACCGATCGACGGCGTACCGGCTGCCGTACATCGCTTTCAAATTCGGCGAAGCGACGCTCTGCTATCTGGCAAGGACGACCGGCTTGCGAACGCGGGAGTGCGCCGGCAACAGCACGGTGCCGCAGCAACTGGCCCGGAACCTGCTGTCCAGCGAGTATCGCAGCATCTGGCGCAAGATCGTCGAGTTCGTCTGGGCGCTCAAGATGGAGTTCTTTCTGGAAAACGAGGAGATTCTGGAGTTCTACGCCAACCGCGTTTATCTCGGGAACAACAACTACGGCGCGGAGATGGCCGCGCGCTATTACTTCGGCAAACATGCGAAGGATCTGTCGCTCGGCGAGGCCGTTTATCTCGCGGCGGCGATCAAGAAACCGTCCAGATGGAACTATTTCGACGACCGGCCGGGGGCCTTGCGGCGCGCCCGGCTGATTCTGGAGCTTATGAAGCAGCAGGGCTTCGCACCGGCCGGCGCCGGATTCGGCTCCGGGTTCCGTCCGCGCCGCGGCGGGGTCCGCCCCAACAAGCCCTATCTCGGACATCTGTGGATGTGGATCGCGCCCGAGGCGGCGGAGGCCCTTCGGAGCCGGCCCGACGGAAAATACAAGGTCGTCACCGCCCTGGACGCCGAAACGCACGTCTACGCCACGGTCGAACTCAGAAAGGAAATCCGGCGCTGGCGGGAAAAGGGGGTCCCGGTCGGGCAAGGCGCGGTCGTCGTCATGCGTCCGGACGGGAAGGTCCTCGCCATGGTGGGCGGCGCCGGCGACGATCCGAAATCGCGCGGCACCAACCGGGCGAAGCGCACGGAAAATCTCTTTCCGCGGCCGCCCGCTTCCGCGTTCAAGCCGTTTCTGTATCTGGCGGCGCTCGAGCGCGGGCTGCGCCCGGGCCAATTGATCGAGGCGCGTCCGGTCAGCATCCCGATCGCCGGCGGGAAGCGCTACGAGCCGGTCAATCATGACGGTACGGTGTATCGGCGCAAGGTTCCGATGCGCGACGGCCTCGTGAAGTCGATCAACACGGCCGCGGTGCATCTGCTGCACAAGGAAGTCGGGTTCGACCGTTTGATCGACGCATTGCGGCGGCTCGGCCTCGAGACGCGCTACCTCCAGAGGAAATGGGGCCTCGCGCTGGGGCAAAGCGGCGTGCCGCTGATTGAGATGATGGGCGCCTACGGGGTGCTCGCCAACGGCGGCCGGCGGGCGACGCCCTACGCCATGCTCGCCATCATGCGGGAAACGGGCGATCTCGTCTGGCGGCGTGCGGCGCAGAAGGGTCCCGGGATGTTCGATCCGCGCCATGTCGGCGACCTGAACGCCATGCTGCTCGATGTGGTGAGGCACGGCACCGGCCGGCCCGCCGCGCAGGGCGCGCCGCAGGCCGTCCGGGAACGGCGCGAGCGCAACCCGGACGCAGCGGCCGGATGCGGGCCGCCGTCCAGGATCTACGTCGCGGGCAAGACCGGCACCGGAGACGAATTCACCGATGCGTGGTTCATGGGCTATACCGCCGACCTGGTCATCGGCGTCTGGTTCGGCAACGACAATCCGACGACGATGCAGGAACTCTATGGCGCGGCGGGCCCGGCGCGCACCTTCAACGGCATCCTGACCCGGCTGGCCAGATTTACCGCGGTGACGGACCCGACCTGCAGGCTGCCTTGAGTCCGGCGAGGCGGCGCCCCCCGGTCCCGGCGGGGCGGCCTGCCCGCGCTCTGCGCCGCCCGGATACGCAGGACCCGCATCGGGCCGGCCCCTCTGGACCGGTTCGTCGGTCTGTGTACACTCACGCCGTCGTCCGGAAAATCCGAAACGGGAGCCGCCTTATGGCCGCGATCGAGACTGTCCGCATCCCCTATGGCGGTTACTGGAGCACGCCGTTCTCCAAATGGCAGAACAGCTTCGCCGACCTCCATTCGATCAAATTCGCCGCCCATGTCGCCAGGGAGGCGCTGGCCGAGCGGGACATCGACCCGCAGGGCTTCGACCATGCGGTCATGGGGATCACGACGCCCCAGGAGGCGAGCTTTTACGGCCTGCCCTGGCTGATGAAGATGATCGGCAACGACGCCGTGCCCGGCACCCAGGTCTCCCAGGCCTGCGCCACCGGCGCGCGGGCGCTTCAGGCCGCCTCCCTCGAGATCGAGCGCGGCCTGGGCAGTGCCTCGCTCTGTATCGCGATGGACCGGACGTCCAACGGCCCCGTGCTCAGCTATCCGAGCCCGTCCAACCCCGGCGGCACGCCGGATATCGAGCGCTGGCCGCTCGACGGCTTCGCCAGCGATCCGCTCGGCGGCCCGCCGATGGTCGGCACGGCCGAGAACTGCGCCCGCGACTGGCAGGTCTCGACCGAGGAACAGCACGACGTGGTCTTCCGGCGCTGGGAGCAATACGAAATGGCGCTGGAAAACGACCGCGCCTTCCAGAAAGGCTACATGAAGCTGCCCTTCGAGGTGCCGGACAAGCGTTTCCGCAAGACGGTCGGCGCCCTCGACGGCGACGAGGGCGTGCGGCCCTCGACCCGCGAGGGGCTGGCGCGGCTGAGGCCCGTCCAGGAAGACGGCACGGTCACCTTCGGCGGCCAGACCCACCCGGCCGACGGCAACGCCGCGATCGTCCTGGCGACGCCGGAGCGGGCGCGCGAACTGTCGAAAGATCCGTCGATCGAGATCGCGGTGCTCGGCTTCGGCCTCGCCCGGACGAAACCGCACTACATGCCGCACGCCCCGGTGCCGGCGGCGCAGAAGGCGCTCGACATGGCCGGCCTGACGCTCGACGACATCGACGCCGTCAAAACCCACAACCCGTTCGCCGTCAACGACGTCGTGTTCGCCCGGGAGACCGGCTACGATGTCAACGCCATGAACAATTACGGCTGCTCGCTGATCTTCGGCCATCCGAACGGCCCGACCGGCATGCGCCTGGTAATCGAGCTGGTCGAGGAGCTGGTGCAGCGCGGCGGCGGCCGGGGCCTGTTCACCGGCTGCGCCGCCGGCGACAGCGCGATGGCCGTGGTCGTGGAGGTAACGCAGGCCCGATGAACGACGCCCGACCGATCCCCGATGCCGACCCGTCGACCGGCTGGACCAAGGACTGGCCGTACACGCCGCTCCGGCTCGCCGAGCGTTCGCTGAAGATCGAGCGGCGCGACAACGGCGAGACCATCCTGCGCAACCCGATGCCGCTCGACGCCTATCCGACCCAGGTGTCGGACGATCTGCGCCGCCAGGCCGCGCGCATTCCGGACCGGACCTTCCTCGCCCAGCGCGACGATGCCGGCGAATGGGTCCACCTGACCTATGCCGCCGCGCGGGACAGGGCGGACCGGATCTCGCAATGGCTGCTCGACAACGGCCATAACAGCGACAACCCGGTCGCCATCCTGAGCGACAACAGCCTGAACTTCGCGGTCCTGCAGCTCGGCGCGATGCAGGTCGGCATTCCGGCGATGCCGGTCTCGCCGGCCTATTCGCTGATGTCGAAGGATTTCGCCAAGGTCCGCCATGCCTGCGACAGCTTCACGCCCAGCCTGATCTATGTCGAGGATGCGGCGCCGTTCAGACCGGCGCTGGAGGCGGTGAATCCGGCGGCGGCGATCGTGGCGACGCGCAATGCCGATGCCATCCCCGGGGCCATCCCGTTCGACGACCTGCTGGCGGCCGAAGCCGGCGAGGCGGTCGAGCGCGCCTACGCTGCGGTGACGGGCGACAGCATCGGCAAGATCCTGCTGACCTCGGGCAGCACCGGCCTGCCCAAGGGCGTGATCAACACCCAGCGGCTGATGTGTTCGTCGGCCACCCAGACGGGCCAGGTCTGGCCGTTCCTGCACGACGAACCGCCGGTGATCTGCGACTGGCTGCCGTGGAACCACACCTTCGCGGCGAATTTCAACTTCAACACGATCCTGCGCTTCGGCGGCACCTACTGGATGGACGAGGGCAAGCCGGTGCCCGGCCGGTTCGAGGCCACCCTGCGCAACCTGCGCGAGATCAGGATCAACCAGTATATGAACGTCGCCCGCGCCTACGACCTGCTGGTGCCGGCGCTGGAGGCGGACCCAGCCTTCGCCGAGCATGTCCTGGGCGACTGCCAGTATCTGTTCTACGCCGGAGCCGGCCTGCCCCAGGCGCTGTGGGACCGGATCGAGGCGCTGTCGATCCGGGTGCGCGGAGCGCGCATTCCGATGATGACCTCGCTCGGCTCGACCGAGACCGGGCCGCCGGCGGTCAAGGGCTACTGGCCGTGCGACCGGTCGGGCACCGTCGGCCTGCCGATGCCGGGGCTGGAGGCCAAGCTGGCGCCGGCCGGCGGCAAGACGGAGATCCGCTTCCGCGGGCCCAACATCGCGCCGGGCTACTACCGCAATCCGGAAAAGACCGCCGAGGCGTTCGACGAAGAGGGCTTCTACCGGATCGGCGACGCCGTCAAATGGGTCGACGAGGCGGACCCGATGCAGGGCCTCAGCTTCGACGGCCGGGTGGCGGAGAATTTCAAGCTGCTGACCGGCACCTGGGTCGCCACCGGCGTGTTGCGCCTCGACGCCCTCTCCTTCCTCGGCCCGCTGGTCTCGGACGCCGCGGTGACCGGCGAGGACCGGGACGAGGTCGGCCTGCTCGGCTTCGCCAATATCGACGCCTGCACGGCGGAGATCGGGCCGGATGCCGAGGGCCTGGCACCGGCCGAGATCGTCGCCCATCCGGCGGTGCACGACGCCCTGCGCGGGAAGATCGCCGCCTACAACCGCGAGCATCCCGGCTCCAGCCAGCGCATCGCCCGCGTCCTGCTGATGACGGCGCCGCCGGACATCGACGCCGGCGAGATCACCGACAAGGGCTACCTCAACCAGCGCGCCATCCTGACTGCAAGGGCGGCGCTGGTCGAACGGCTGTACGAGGGCGGCGGCGCGGACGTGGTGACGGTGTAGGCCTCCGGGAAGGGCGTCATTCCACCGTTGCCAAGGCACCGGCGGTAGTTGACTTGCGGAAGCTCATGCACTATCTGCAACCTGTCGGGCGGCAGATACGAAACGTCGCCCGCCACCTATTTAGGGGCGCCTTCGGGCGCCCCATTACGTTTTGGGGAAGGGCGGCACGGTGCAGATCGCCATTTTTGTCGATGCAGGCTACCTCTATGCCCAAGGGTCGGCCCTGCTGACAGGTCAGAAACAGCGGCGGGAAACGATAAGGCTATCCGTTAAGGATACTCTGAAGCGGCTGGCCGAAGAGGCGGAAAAGGCTGCTCCAGGAACACGTCTGCTAAGGATCTATTGGTACGACGGCCTTCCTCGCGCTAATCGCCCCACCCCTGAGCAGAATGAAGTTTCTTATGCTTCTGACGTCAAGCTCCGACTTGGGATGGTGAACAGTCAGGGTCAGCAGAAGGGTGTGGATTCCCTGATCGTTACGGATCTTATCGAGTTGGCGCGGAATCGGGCAATCAGCGATGCCCTGATCCTCTCGGGCGATGAGGACATCAGAATCGGTGTTCAGGTCGCACAGACTTTCGGCGTCCGAATTCATCTACTTGGAATCAAGCCGGCAAGCGCCTCCCAATCTCCCGACCTGATACAAGAGTCTGACACACACCATGAGTGGGACGCGGGTGTTGTCGGTCTTTGGATGAGCGTTGACGAAAGATCGATCCTGACCGGCGACACAGTTTCTTCGCCGTCGCGAGAGAATATGCCCGCTTTGTCTCAATCGTCTGAACTGAGGATGAATGCGGTCATCGAGTCGAAAGTGACCATTGGTACTCTTTTAGCGGTCGATATTGTGCGCTACGTTGACTATTTGGATACAAACCAGGATCGAATTCCATCCGAAATCGACCGCCCGACATTGGCGCGTTTGCGCCATCGTCTCAAACGCGACCTTACAGAATCTGAACGCAAGGAATATCGTAGAATTTTGGCGTCGGAGTTGCGTGCCGCGAGAGACGATGCTGCGTCGCACACGAGTTGAACCTGACCTCCGCTCGATCGCCGTTTCCTCGAGCGATAGCCTTTTGCCTATGAGCCACTTCGCCGCCGCGCCCTGCCGATCCGGGCCGACCTTGCCATCGCGCTCGACCGCGGCTGGGCGCAGCTCGGCGAGGCCGGGACGAGGTCAGCCTGCCCGGCTCCAGCCAAGCGCATCGCCCGCATCCTGCCGATGACGGCGCCGCCGGACATCGACGCCGGCGAGATCACCGACAAGGGCTACCTCAACCAGCGCGCCATCCTGACTGCAAGGGCGGCGCTGGTCGAACGGCTGTACGAGGCCGGCGGCGCGGACGTGGTGGCGGTGTAGGCGGCGCCCTGCGCCCTCCTTGCGGCGGGCCTGCCGAGGTCCGCCGGGGCCGATCTGCAAAAATATTTCCTTTTTTTTCGATAACAGTCCTTGACAGCGCGAATTTCGTTCTCTATATGTGCTTTCGCCAACGCCCGAAGTGCGCCCGCCGCGGCCGGCCGACGCCCCTGGAACCTGCGGGTTTCCCCCTGTCCGCCCCGCCGCCGCCCTCTCCCCGTCATTCCGACCGGAGCGCCCCGCAAGGGGGGCGTAGTGGAGGAATCCCGGCGCAGGACTTGGGGTTCCTGTCGGATGGACCGAGTCGAGATTCCTTGTATCTCACCGAACTGCCCCGGTGCTACGGTGCCGGTGGCGGAAGCGGGCGGGGGTTTGCGCCCGGCCGGAATGACGGGTGAGGAACAACGGAACGGCCGGAGCCCTCGTCCTGCCCGGCACTCTCGCCCGGTCAGGACATGGGAACATTTCCTTCTCGAAGTGTAAAAAATATAAAGACAGACCGGTCTGTATAATTCAGCTTATCGACCGAAAAAGGCGGAAAACTGCAGAAAAATGGCGTTTGTGGAGAAAATTACTGGAACGACCGCTCAAAAAAGGACAACCCTGCGGCCGGCGACCCTCTCCTTCCCCTGGCGGAGGGGGATTGTGCCGGCGTCTTCGCTCCTTTACAGAGCAGCCCGACCGACAGGGAGCCGAAGCCGCCGGATGCGCGACCGGATCGAGATTTTCGAAGGTGACATCACGGCGTTGCGCGTCGACGCCATCGTCAACGCGGCCAACACGGCGCTGCTCGGCGGCGGCGGGGTCGACGGCGCGATCCACCGGGCCGCCGGACCGCGCCTGCTCGAGGAATGCCGCACGCTCGGCGGCTGCGATACGGGCGATGCCAAACTGACCGGCGGTTACGATCTTCCGGCCCGCTATGTGATCCACACGGTCGGCCCGGTCTGGCAGGGCGGCGACCGCGGCGAGCCCGGACTGCTGGCCCGCTGCTACCGCCGCTGTTTCGAGATCGCCGCCGGCAAGGACCTCGCCTCCATCGCGTTTCCCGCCATCGGCACCGGCGTCTACGGCTATCCGCTGGACCGGGCGACCCGCATCGCGCTTGCCGAGACGAGACGCCATCTCGAAAGCGGCAGCCCTCCGGAGCGGATCGTTTTCGCCTGTTTCGGCGCCGCGGCGCGGGACATGTACGCGGCGCTGCTCGACGACCTCTTCGCCGGCTGAACCGGCCCCCGCCGGTGCGTCCCGGGCCGGCGCGTCCCCGGCCCGCGCGTCCCCGGCCCGCGCGTCAGGGCGCCTCGGCCCGGATCCTCGCGTCGATGATCCGGCGCGCCGCGACGCCGCCGGCATCGCAGTTGATCGCCAGCAGGGCCCCGCCGGCCGGGTCGGTCTCGATCATGCGCTGCTGGCTCTCCAGCACGTCGCGGTCCTCTTCGAAGGTCTGCACGGTCTGGCGCCGCACCAGGTCCGACAGTTCCGCGTCGTCCTGCAAAAAGCTGCGCGATACGCTCCAGAAATAGTGGGTCGACGCTTCCGTTTCCGGCGTCAGCGCATTCAGGATCCACCAGTTCAGCACCTTGCCCGCGTCGGCCGGGCTCACCGCGGCGCCGCCGGCGTCGATTTTGATATGGGCCGGCGGCTCGAAGACGATCTTCTGCCAGCGATCGATATTGCCGGTGAAGTTGCGCGCCCGCCGGAACAGGGGCGGCGGATCGCAGTCCTTCATGAGGCGGGTGACGCGGACGGTCTCGCCCTCCGTCTCGGTCTTCTGCGGCGTATGGGCGACCGCCATGTTGCCGATGGTCCGCGCGTGCACATAGGTTTCGTGGGTCAGGTCGAGCAGATTGTCGACCAGCAGCCGGTAATCCGCCTTGAAGTTCAGATAGCCGCCGACCGGCGTCCAGCCCGGCGCGTCGTTCCAGCGGTAATCGGGGATCGTCCCGGGATCGGCCAGCGCCGGATCGCCGAGCCAGATCCACAGCCAGGTGTGTTTCTCGACCAGAGGATAGACCCGCGCCCTGAGGCGCGGCGGGATATTGCCCTGCCCCGGAATGAAGGTGCAGGCGCCCGCGCCGTCGAAGCGCAGCCCGTGATACAGGCATTGCACCTCGTCGCCGACCAGGCTGCCGAGCGAAAGCTGGGTCTTGCGGTGCGGGCAGCGGTCTTCCATGGCGACCGGCGCGCCGTCCTCCTTGCGGAACATGACCACCGGCTCGCCGCAGATCCAGCGCGCCAGCAGCGACCGGCCGACCTCCTTCGCCGTCGCCGCGACATACCAGCCGTTCCTGATGAACATAGGCCCCTCCCCGCTCAACCGTCCGGCAGGTCCCCGGCGTACCGGGCCAGCCATGCCGCGTCGACGCCGTCCATCGTCAGGAGCTCGGCCGCAGCCTCCGCCTTCGTCTGGGTCACCGCCTCGATATTGCGCTGGCGCTCGCCCTGGGTGGGCTGGCAGGCGAATTCCAGCCGGATGCCGTTGGGATCGCGCAGGTAGACGCCGACCATGCCCGGCAGTTGTTCGATGGCGCCGCTGTTCGGCACGCCGTGCCGCTCCAGCCGCTCCAGGATGTCCCGGAAGCGGGCCGCGGTGCAGGCGACGGCGACATGCTGCATGCCGCCGACGGCGTTGCGGTTGGCCTGCGGCTCCGCGCCTTCCGGTATCTCGAAGAAGGCGAGCAGACTGTCGTTGCCCATGTCGAAGAAATAGTGGCGGATTTCCTCGTAGGGCGGGTTGCCGCGGTTGCCCGGCCCGTTGCCCAGGCCCGGCGGCACCTTCATGGCGTGGACCAGCGGCATGCCGAGCACGCCGACATAGAATTCGACGGTCGCCTTCATGTCCGCGGTGGTCAGCGCGAGATGGTGCACCCCGCGCGTCGGGGCCTCGCCGGTGTGGCGCCGCGACGGCGCCGGTCTGAGCCGTTCGTTCATGCCCTCCCCCCGCATTTGGACTCCGGGCGGCCGCCCGGAGCGCCGCAACCGGGTGCGGAACGGGCGGGCCTGCCGGACAAGGTGCCCGGGCCGCGCTCCGCCGGCAAGCCCGCAGCTACGGCCCGCAGCTACGGCCCGCAGCTACGGTCCGCGGCTACGGCCCCCGGGGCGCGCAGCGGGAAATCCGGGCTATCGGTTCCAGCGCCGGTGCAGCCAGAGCCACTGGTCCGGCGTCTCGCGCACCCATTCGGCGATCCGGTCGTTGACCCGCTGCATGAAGCGCGCTTCGTCGGCCCGGTCGTCGCCGGTCCGCTCCACCGTTATCGGATCGTCGAGCTGGATGGCGAACCGCCGGCCGCCCAGACGCCGGCAGCACGCGCCGAACACCGGCGCATCGAAGCGCAGGGCAAGGCGCGCCAGCGTCACCCCCGTCATGGCCGGCCGGCCGAGAAAATCCAGCGCGACGCCGCGGTTGTTCTTCTGGTCGACCAGCAACGCGAGCCGGCCGCCCTCGGCCATGACCCGGCCCGCCGCGACGCCGCCCTGGTAGCCCTTGGGCAGCAGTTCGAACAGGCCGGTGCGGCTGCGGTCCACGAGCCAGGCGACATAGGGGTTGTTGGGGCGCCGGAAGACGACGGAGGTGAAGGCGCCGAAATTCGCCGCCCCGACCGCCAGGAATTCCCAGTTGCCCATATGGGGCACGAAAATCAGCGCCGGGCCGCGGTGGGTGAGCAGGCGGACGAAATTTTCGGCGCCGCGGATCTCGATCCGCCCGCCCCGCAGACTGACCGACTCGCCGGCCCGCGCCGCCGCCATCAGGCGTTCGACGCCGGTTTCGGACAGGGCTTCCTGCAAGGCGGGATCCCACAGCGCCTCGATGCGCGCCGATTCGGCGGCAACCCGGCCGAGATTGTCCCACATCCGGCGCACGACCTGCCGGCGGCGGGGCGCGGGCATATCCGGGAAAGTCCGTTTGAGGTTGACCCTGGCGCGCCGCGAAAAGGGCAGCAGGGGGCCGAGGGTGCGTCCGACGAAGCCGCCGATCGCCGAGGCGGCCGGCGGCGGAACGAGGCGCATCAGGCCCAGGAACAGGAATACCGGCGCGGCTTCGAGCACCCGGACCAGCGGCAGGAACCGCGCCGCAGCCGCCCGCCGGCGCCCCATGACTCAGAGCCTCCCCGAAGGGTTCGCAGGCTGAGGACGAGCGGCGGAAACGGCGCCCGGGGGCGGAACCGAAATGGTCTGATAACGCATTGTATTTCCGCAGTAATCCTGTGGCGCCGCAGACGTTTCCCCACGATCGACCCGACGATGGCAGCGGGATCCTGCGGGAATATCACGCTCCATCGAACCGGGACAGGCGCAACATCCGCCACCGGCCCGGCGCCGGGCCGGCCGGCGTGTCATCCCGTGCCGGGGTAGAGCGCGGCGCGGACCTCCCGCTTGAGAATCTTGCCGTAGCCGCTCTTCGGCAGCGCATCGACGAAATGGATGTCGGTGGGAAGCTTGAACGCGGCGACGGATTCGCGGCACCACGCGATCAGCGCGGCGGCATCGGCCTGCGCGCCGTCGCGGAGCACGACGGCCGCCGCCACCGCCTCGCCCCACTCCTCGTCCGGAATGCCGAAGACCGCCGCCTCGGCAACGTCCCGGTGCCGATGCAGCGCCTCCTCGATCTCGCGGGGATAGATGTTGGTCCCGCCCTTGATCACCATGTCCTTGATGCGGTCGGTGATGTACAGGTAGCCGTCCTCGTCCTTCCAGCCGACGTCGCCGGTGTGAAGCCAGCCGCCGCGCAAGGTCTCTGCGCTGGCCTCCGGCGCGTTCCAGTAGCCCTGCATGACGACGTCGCCGCGAACGACGATCTCGCCGGGCGATCCCTGCTCGACGGGGGTGTCGTCCGGAGCGAAAACCTCGACCTCGGCGCCGTAACATTCGCGCCCGACCGACGCCAGGCGCCGCGATGACGTCTCGAGCGCTGCGCGATGCTCCGACTGCGATAGGAAGGTGCAGGCGAGCGGCGCTTCGCCCTGTGCGTAGACGTTGACGAAAATCGGCCCGAAGCGATCGAGCGCCCGGCGCAGCGGCTCGAGATGCAGCGGTCCGCCGCCGTACTGCACCGTCTTCAGGCTGGATATGTCGTGGCGGACCGGCCAGGGCCCGTCGAGCAGCCGGTGGATCATCGTGGACACCAGCGAAGCCTTGGTCACCCGGTGGCGCTCGACCATCCGGTAGAAATCTTCGGCCCCGAAGCGCTGGAACTCCGGGAAAACGTGGGCGCCGGCGCCGGCGGTCTGATGGAAGACCAGAAGCCCGGCCGCATGGCTCATCGGCGTGACATGGGCCAGCCGTTCGTTGACGCCGCTGGGCCAGATATCGATGAGCTGGGCATCGACCATGGCGCCGAGCGAGCGATGGGTATGAACGGCGCCTTTCGGGTGCCCGGTGGTGCCCGATGTGTAGAAGATCCACGACACCGTATCCCGGCCGACCGGGGCATCGGGGATCGACGCCGCGTCGGCAACCAGTTCCTCGTAATCCGCGATCCCTGGATCGACCGGCCCCGCGCTCCCGATAACGATAAAATGCTCCAGCGCCGGCATCCGGTCCCGCACGCCCAGCAGCCCGGCCGCCCGCGACGCGCTGCACAGGACGGCCCGCGTCCCGCAGTCGTCGAGCATGTAGGCGTGCTCGGCCGGATGCAGACGGCTGTTGACCGGGACGATCGCGAGCCCGGCGCGCAGCGGCCCCAGCAGGCATTCGATCGCACGCGGTTCGGTATCCACCACGATGCCGACCCGGTCGCCGTCGGCGAGGCCGAGCCGCCGCAATCCGCCGGCCAGCCGCCCGACCCGGTCGTCCAGCCAGGCGTAGCTGCGCTCCCGTTCGCCATGCAGGATTGCCGGCGCATCGGGATGGCGCCGCGCCGCCCGCGTCAGATGGCAGGCCAGGTTGATGGGCATACCGGCGTCCGGGAACCGGCCGGTTCAGCGGCCGTGCCGTCCGGGCCAGTCCGCCTCGCGCTTCCCGAGGAAAGCGGAGACGCCTTCCCTGGCGTCGGCCGCATGGGCGTTGCGGGCAGCGACCTCGCCGGCAAAGTCGTAGGCGGCGTCGATATCCAGCTCGAGTTGCCGGTAGAAACTGCGTTTCCCCAGCGCAATGGCGTAGGGCGATTTGGATGCGATTTCGTCCGCCAGTTCGTCCACTGCGGCATCGAGCCCGTCGGCCGGCACCACCTCGTTGACCAGACCCATGCGGAAGGCGTCGTCCGCCTCGTAAAGCCGGCCGGTCAGCAGCATCTGCATGGCGTGCTTGCGCCCGATGGTGCGGCTGAGCGCGACCGACGGCGTCGAGCACCATGTGCCGATATTGACGCCCGGCGTTGCAAAGCGCGCGTCTGCGGAAGCGATGGCGAGGTCGCAGGTGGCGACGAGCTGGCAGCCGGCGGCTGTTGCGATCCCGTGAACCTTCGCGATGACGGGCTGCGGAAGGCGGTTGATCGACAGCATCATGCGGTTGCAAACGTCGGCAAGGCGACGGGCGAATTCTCCGCCGTCTTCGTTGCTGTCGAGAATCTCCTTCAGGTCATGGCCGGTGCAGAAAAAGCGCCCGGCGCCTTCGAGGACGACGACCCGAACCGAGGTGTCGCTCTCCATCCGCTGCCAGAGATCCTGCAACGAACCGAGCAGTTCGAGCGACAGCGCATTGCCCGATTCGGGGCGGTTGAGCGTGGCGTAGAGAACCGCACCGCGCCGGCGGGTCTGCAACACATCCGATGTTCGAGTCGACGCATCCATGCTCAAGAGTTCCTGTAGCCCGGATATCCGGCAAGGTACCGGCTGACCCAAACTGCGGCAATCGGGATAACATCGATCCGCTGCCGCCGGCTACCGTAGCTGCCGCCCCGGCAGAAGCACCGAAACCGGTCAATTTCCGGGCGCCGGGCGCTGGGCGCCGATCGGGGCGGTCTTCTCCCCCCGAAGCGCCTGCCCTGCGTCTCCGCCCGACGCCGTTGAATTTCACATGGGGAACGGAACGGAACAATGAAGAACGGAAAGTCCAGGATAACCCGATATTCAGGGCTCCTTGGGAAGGCAGGGGAACCTGGAGTAAATGCGGATGGTGCCCAGGGGCGGAATCGAACCACCGACACCGTGATTTTCAGTCACGTGCTCTACCAACTGAGCTACCTGGGCCCCGATGCGGGACAGCGGTCGCCAGCAAGCGGATCGGCGACCCCGCGCGAAGAACGCGACTTATAGGTTTATCGCCCCCGCAAGTCCACCCGCAGCGCCGCCCCCTGCGTCCCGATGCGCCAGCGCGCCGCGCGGGTTTATCGCGGCGGCGGCGCCGGCCCCTTCGCCTTCTTCCCCGTCCGAGTCCCCGCCCGAATCCCCTTCCGCGTCCGCCTCCCCGTCCGTCTCTTCGGCCGGGATGCGGTAGTCCTCGTTGAACCAGCGTCCGAGATCGACGTCGGCGCAGCGGCGCGAGCAGAAGGGCCGGTAGGCCGCTTCGGCCGGCTTGCCGCAGACCGGGCAGCTCACGGGCACGCCCGCCATCGCACGGGCTCGGCCGGCATCCCCGCCTGCCCGGTCATCCGGCGCCCTCCAGCAGGGTCCAGGTTTCGAACAGCGGCAGGCCGACGACGTTCGAATACGAGCCGGACAGGCGGCGCACGAAAATCGCCGCCCGGCCCTGGATGGCGTAGCCGCCGGCCTTGTCCCGCCATTCGCCGCTCTCGATGTAGCGGTCGATTTCGTCCGGATGCAGCCGCTTGAAGGTAACCGTCGACTGGACGACCCGGACCGCGATTCGCGCCGGGTCGGCAGCGCGGCCCGAAGCGGCCGGACCGGGGATGGCCAGCGCGACCGCGCCGATCACGCGATGCCGGCGGCCGGACAGCAGGCCGAGGCACCGGCGCGCCGCCGCCGCATCGGCCGGCTTGCCGAGAATGCGCCGCCCGGCGGCGACCGCCGTATCGGCGGCCAGCACCCGCTCCCCGCTGCACTGCCGGCCGATCTGCGCACATTTTTCCCGTGCCATCCTTTCGGCATACGCCGTCGGCAGTTCGGCGCGGCGCGGCGCTTCGTCGATGTCGGCGGGAACCACCCGGTCCGGCGTCAGGCCGATCTGGGCGAGCAGTTCGAGACGGCGCGGCGAAGCGGAGGCGAGAACGAACGTCACCGCCCGCAACCGCCCGGCGGAACGGCCTGCTTCCGACGCCCGTCCGAAACGGCGCCGGCGAAAGGAGGCTTGCCCCGGGGCGGCACTGTTTGCGGCTCTATTTGAAGCGGAACGTGATCCGTCCCTTGGTCAGGTCGTAGGGGGTCATCTCCACGCTGACCTTGTCGCCCGTCAAGACCCGGATCCGGTTCTTGCGCATCTTGCCCGACGTGTGCGCCAGGATTTCGTGATCGTTTTCCAGCTTCACGCGGAACATCGCGTCCGGCAGAATTTCGGTCACCGTCCCCGAAAATTCCAGCAGATCCTCTTTCGCCATGCGGCCGATTTCCTTGGAATCGTCAATCCGTTGCGGCCGAACATGGCCGGGCGGGCAGGCCGGGTCAAGCGGCTTGCCGGGACGCCGGCGTCCGGAAAATGGCGGAATTGTCGCGCTTCGGGCCGGCCGCAAGCGCCGCCGAACCGCACGGCCCTATCGGATGCCCGGCTGGAGGCTGGCGAGCAGGAAGGGGCGCGCCGGGATGCAGGGCGCGCTGCGATCCGGAACGATGGCGAGATTCAGGGCTATGCCGCCATGTTCGGCGACCCATCTTTCGCCGTTGCGGCGGACCGGGTCGGTGGCGTAATCCATATGCGCCGTCGCTAGGGTGGCGGCGGCGACGGCCAGGGCCGGGCACAGCCAGAGTAGCGGGCGGCGGAAGGCATCGAACGTCATGGCATGTACCGGGAATTGCGGCCCACGGAATGGAAGAATTAAGTAACCAATTAGTCATATTGAATATAGAAGTCGAGAAAAATATCCGGCTTGAAATGACTTTGTGCAAATCCTGTCGATCCTGAATATTCGTCGAATGAATCGCTTGCCGGCGGCAAGGGAAAACCGGCGCAAGGGACGCGGACTCAGGGTTTCATCGGCGGCGCGAAGCGGGTGCGGATACGCTCGAAAATCCGGTCGCGCACCTGCCGGTAGGCGTCCAGCCGCTGTTCGCGGCTGCCCTCGACGATACTGGGATCGAAGGTGTTCCAGAATTCGACCTCGACCGGGCTGGTCCGGGTCAGTTCCAGGGCGCGGTGGTGCGCTTCGGGCGACAGGGTGACGACGATATCGAACAGGTCGTCCTCCAGATGGTCGAACGTCTTGGCGGCATGCCGTGAAATATCGATGCCCATTTCCTCCATCACGGCGATCGCGAATCCGTCGACCCGTTGCGTGCGGATGCCCACAGAATCGACATAGATGCGCGTGCCGTGGAGAAATTTGAGATAGCCCTCCGCGATCGGCGAGCGGATGGCGTTCATCGTGCAGGCGAACAGGACGCTGCCCGGCAGGTCGCTCATCCGGAAGCGCGCCCCCAACAGATCGATTCGGGGCGGATCGGTCTGGCGCGGACCGGTCTGGCGCGGACCGGCCGGTCCGTCACGCCTTGATGTGCAGCACGCACAACAGGGTGAACAGCCGCCGGGCGGTATCGAAGTCCATCTCGATCCGGCCCTTGAGCTGGCTCAGCAGCAGTTCCGAGCCTTCGTTGTGCAGGCCGCGCCGGCCCATGTCGATGGCTTCGATCTTGCTGGGGCTGGCGGTCTTGATCGCCGCGAAATAGCTCTCGCAGACGGTGAAATAGTCCTTCACCGTCCGCTTGAACGGCTGAAGCGCCAGGGGAACGACCGTCAGTCCGGCGTCGCTGCTGTCGCGGATGTCGAACAGCAGCCGGTTTTCGCTGACCGACAGGACGAGGTTGTAGGGACCATCGGCTTCCACGACCGGCGCGAAGCTGTTTTCCTCCAGCAGGTCGTAGATTGCGACGGCGCGTTCGTGTTCGATATCCGCGTTGCGCCGGACGACGGTTCTTTCGTCCAGGCGAATATCGGCCAGCCGGGCGTTCTCCGCCATCGCCCTCAACCGTCGCCGGGCGCCGTGCCGGCATCGAGCCGGATGCCGACCGACAGGGCGTGCGCCTCCAGCCCTTCGGCCTTCGCGAGAACGACCGCATCGGGCCCGACCGCGCCCAGGGCGCGGGCGTCGCCCTTGACCGTCGACGTCCGTTTCATGAAGTCGAGGACGCCGAGGCCGGAGGCGAAACGCGCGGTCCGGGAGGTCGGCAGGACATGGTTCGGACCGCCGATATAATCGCCGATGGCTTCGGGAACGTGGCGGCCGATGAAGATCGCGCCGGCGTGGCGGACCGAGGCGGCCAGCGCGTCGGCCCCGTCCATCGCGAGTTCGAGATGCTCCGGCGCGATACGGTCGATCAGGGGCGCCGCCGCCGCCAGCGCATCGACAACGATAACGGCGCCCAGCCTCTCCCAGCTCTCCCGCGCGATCGCCGCACGGGGCAGCTTTTCCAGCAGCCGTTCGACGGCGGCCGAAACCCGGTCGGCGAAGGCCGGGCTGTCGGTAATCAGGATGGCCTGCGCCGAAATATCGTGCTCGGCCTGGGAAAGCAGGTCGGCGGCGATCCACTCCGGGTCGCTGCGCCGGTCCGAGACCACTAGGATTTCGGACGGTCCGGCGATCGTGTCGATGCCGACGACGCCGAACACCTGCTTCTTGGCCGAAGCGACATACGCGTTGCCCGGCCCGACGATCTTGTCGACCGGGCGAACGGTCTGCGTTCCGTAGGCCAGCGCCGCAATCGCCTGGGCGCCCCCGATCCGGTAGATTTCGTCGACGCCGGCAATGCCCGCCGCCGCCAGCACCAGATCGTCGATCGCGCCGTCCGGCGTCGGCGTCGCCATGACCAGCCGTTCGACGCCGGCGACTTTCGCCGGAATCGCATTCATCAGGACCGAGCTGGGATAGGCCGCCGTTCCGCCCGGAACGTAGAGGCCGGCCGCCTCCACCGCAGTCCAGCGCGAACCGAGTTCGTAGCCGGCTTCGTCGGTATAGGCCCAGTCCTCGGGCCGTTGCCGCTCATGGTATGCGCGGATGCGCCGGGCGGCGTGTTCCAGGGCAGCGCCCTGCTGCGCCGGGACCGCTTCGCGGGCCCGGGCGATCCGCCGGGCCGGAATCCTCAGGCCGGTCGCATCGGCCTCGAACCGGTCGAACCGCACCGTATAGTCGAGGAGCGCCGCATCGCCGCCTTCGCGCACCGCCGCCAGGATGTCGGCGACCGCCGCATCGACATCGGCTTCGGCCGCGCGCCTGGCGCCGAGCAGTTCGGCAAATTCCGCCTCGAAGCCGGGGGCGGACCGGTCAAGCTGGCGCGCCGGCATCCCGCTCCTCCACCGCTGCGGCAAAGGCATCGACCCAATGGCGGATTTCCGCCGGCCGGGTCTTCATCGCCGGGCGGTTGACGATCAACCGCGAAGAAACCTCGGCAATTCGCTCGACCTCGACCAGTCCGTTCGCCTTCAGGGTCGCGCCGGTCGATACCAGATCGACGATCCGGCGGCACAGGCCGAGCGCCGGCGCCAGCTCCATCGCGCCGTTCAGCTTGATGCATTCGGCCTGCACGCCCTGGGCGGCGAAATGCCGGCGCGTCGTCGCCGGATATTTGGTCGCCACGCGAACGTGGCTCCAGCGCGACGGGTCTTCGGCGTCGACCAGGTCGCGGGTCGCGGCGACCGACAGGCGGCACCGGCCGATCTTCAGATCCAGGGGCGCATACAGTTCGGCATAGCCGAATTCGCTCACCACATCGTTGCCGGCGATACCGAGATGGGCCGCGCCGAAGGCCACGAAGGTCGCGACGTCGAAACTCCTGACCCGGACGATCTCGAGGTTCGGCAGATCGGTGGCGAAGCGCAGCTTGCGCGATTCGGGATCGGAAAACTCCGGCTCCGGCCGGATTCCGGCAGCCGCGACCAGCGGCATCGCCTCGCCGAGGATGCGACCGTGCGGCAGAGCGAGGACCAACGGTTCGTTGGCAGCGTATGGCAGGTTTGCGGCGTCCATGCCAGGAGCGGTCCTTCGCCGGATGGATCAGTCCGTTTCGACATCCCCGTGGTCGGCAACCCCGTGGTCGGCATCCCCGTGGGCGGCATCCCCGTGGGACGGCCGCCAGGCGGTCGGCCAGGGTTCGCCAAGGTCGTCCAGCCGGCAATCGATTCCCGCTACGCGCAGGCGGATGGAAGCGGCACCGGCACAAATTAAGGTGATTTCCGTTGCATCAAGGCCGGCTTCGGCGCGGATCGACAGCAGCGACAAAATGCGTGTCGCGTCCTCGCGGTCGAAGCCGCGCGTCTGCACGCCCTGCACCTTGCCGAACAGCATGCCGGCGTTGACCCGGTGGTGCGCCGCGGCGCCGCGCCGGACAGCGGCCGGTTCGGCCGGCCTGCCGCCTGACTCGCCTTCCCAGCAGAACCGGTTCGCCACGAGTGCGAAGCGGCTCTCCTCCGGCAGGTAGGCCATGTCGGCGACCGGGATCAGCGCGTCCTGCAACACGGCGCCGATAACGTCGAGATCGTCCGGGCTTTCGGCCCGCAGCCGCAATTTCCGGAAAGCCATCGCGCGCCCCCGTCAGGAAATCGGCGTCAGGAAATCGGCGTCAGGAACCGGCGATGCGCTCGACCCGGGCGCCGCAGCCGGTCAGTTTCTCGACCAACCGCTCATAGCCGCGGTCGAGGTGATAGACCCGGTTGATCGTCGTTTCGCCCTCGGCGGCCAGCGCCGCGATGACCAGGCTGGACGACGCCCGCAGGTCGGTCGCCATGACTTCGGCGCCGTACAGTTTCTCGACCCCGCGCACCATCGCCGACGCGCCGTGGAGATTCACGTTGGCCCCCATGCGCTTGAGTTCGGGCACATGCATGTAGCGGTTCTCGAAAATCGTCTCGGTGATCATGGACGCGCCGCCGGCCTTCGACATCAGCGCCATGAACTGGGCCTGGAGGTCGGTCGGGAAGCCGGGGAACGGATCGGTGATGACATCGACGCCGGTCAGGTCGCCGTCCGCGCAGGACACGCGAATGCCGGCGCCGTTCGGCTCCAGGGCGACCCCGGCCTCGCGCAACGCGGCGGCGGCGGCGCCGAACAGGTCTTCGCCGACATTCTGCAACGTGACGGAACCGCCGGTGATGGCGGCGGCCATGGCGTAGGTGCCGGCCTCGATCCGGTCGGCGACGACCCTGTGCTGCGCGCCGTGCAGTTCGTCGACGCCCTCGATGACCAGCCGCTCGCTGCCGATGCCCTCGATCCGCGCGCCCATCGCGTTCAGGCAATGGGCGAGATCGGCCACTTCCGGCTCCAGGGCGGCGTTTTCGATCGCCGTCGTGCCGCGCGCCAGCGCCGCCGCCATGATCGCGTTCTCGCTGGCGCCGACCGAGACCTTCGGAAAGATGATCCGGTTGCCGACGAGGCCGCCGGGCGGCGCTTCGGCATGAATGTAGCCGCGCCCCAGGCTGATCTCGGCGCCGAGCTGTTCGAGCGCCATGAGATGCAGGTCGATCGGGCGGGAGCCGATGGCGCAGCCGCCGGGCAGCGAGACGGCGGCGTTGCCGAAACGGGCGACCAGCGGCCCGAGCACCAGCACCGACGCCCGCATCTGGCGCACCAGATCGTAGGGCGCCATGGTGTTCGGAATGTCCGCCGCCGTGAGCCTGAGGGTCCCGGCGCCGGATTCGACCTCGACGCCGTGCTGTTCCAGCACCCGGATGAGGGTGGCGATGTCGCGCAGCCGGGGGACGTTGGTCAGCTCGAGGGGTTCGGCCGTCAGCAGGGACGCCGCCATCAGCGGCAGCGCGGCGTTCTTGGCGCCGCCGATCGGAATTTCGCCGTCCAGTGCGGCGCCGCCGGCGATCCGGAGTCTGTCCATCGGCGCTGACCGTCCCTCTGTTCGCGACCGCTGTTCACGCTGCCGGCCCACCGCCGGATGCTGCGCCGGTTCTAGCGGACCTCCCGTCCCGCCTCAACCGGACGGATCGGCCCGCCGGAATCGCACCCGAAGCGCACCGGGAAACGCTCCGGGAAGCGTTCCGGGGCCGCCGCGGGTCAGTCCGGTTGGCCGCCCGGCCGCTTCTTCTTGCGCCGGCGCAGATTCTCGCGCAACGCCGCCGCAAGCCGGGCCTGCCGCTCTTCCGCGGCCTTCGGCCTCGCCTTCGGGCCGGGCGGTTCCTCCTTCCGCGGCGCCGGCTTGTCCTTCCGGTCCTTCATCCCGTCATCTTCCGTGCCGGACCCCGCCGCGGCAATACCGCTTCACTTCGCCCGGCGCCCGCCGCGCCGCCCGGCATTGACGCTCGTCCGGCCCGTCCGCATATTCCGCCCGCCTTTCGCGCGGCCTGCCCGAACCGTCCCGGGGAGCCGCCCGAAGCCCGCCCGACACATGGCGCGCCGCGGTAGCTCAGGGGTAGAGCACACCCTTGGTAAGGGTGGGGCCGGGAGTTCAAATCTCCCCCGCGGCACCAGCCCCCCTTCATTTCCTCCTTCGGGAACCGGCCGGCGTCACCGGTCGCTGCCGCCCGCGGCGGGGGCGCCGGACACACCGGAATCCGGTTCCGCGCCGCCGCTGGCGGCCGGGCCGTCTTCTTCGCTCTGCGCCAGCATCCTCTTGTAGCGCTTCTGGCCGCTGCGGTGGACGAAGAACAGGATGCAGCAGACGATCGCGAAGACGCCGAGCATGACGTAGCCGAAGTTTTCGCTGATATCGCCCAGCACTTCCTCGAACGCCCGGGCGAGGATGTAGCCGCCCCAGGCGAAACTGTTGGCCCAGATGAAGGCGGCGATGAAATTGAACAGGGCGAAGCGTCCCCACGGATAGCCGTTCATGCCCAGCGCCGGCGACGCCACGTTGCGCACGCCGTAGATGAAGCGGAAGCTGAGGATGAACAGCACGTCGTATTTCTGGACCATATCCATGGCCACCGAGACGCCGGCCTTCAGCTTGGGCAGGCGCACCAGCAGCTTCGCGCCGAAGAAGCGGCCGAGGGCGAACCAGCACTGGTCGCCCAGGAAGCTGCCCCACCAGGCGGCGAGGATCAGGATGTAGATGTTGAGATCGCCCTTGAACGCAGCGGCCCCGGCGAAGATCAGGAAGCTCTCGCCCTCGATGAAGGCCCAGCCGAAGGTGATGGCGTAGAAGAGAGTCTCATATTCGCGGATCAGTTCGGCGACGTCCAAGGGATGACCTTTCGCTTTAGCGGTCGCGCGCGCGGAAATCTGCTGCGGGACGGGCGGGCAATGTCCTAAACACCGGATGCAGGTGCGCCGCAAGCTTTTGCGGCCCATTGCGGCAGGGACCGAACGAAGCAGAAGGATGCCGGCGTCATGGCCTATACGACCCTTACCTATGAACGCGACGGCCGGGTTGCCAGGATTACCTTCGACCGGCCGAAGCGGCTGAACGCCATCGCCGCCGCGACGCCGGACGATATCGCAGCCGCGGTCGCCGAAGCCAACGGCGACGACCGGGTCCATGTCGTCGTGCTGTCCGGCCGGGGCGCGGCCTTCTGCGCCGGCTACGACCTGAAGGACTTCGCCGAGGGCTCGAGCGCGGGGGTCCAGGAGCGCATGCCCTGGGACCCGATGAAGGATTACGCCCTGATGAAGGGCTACACCGAGAAGTTCATGAGCCTGTGGCGCTCCTACAAGCCGGTCATCTGCAAGGTGCAGGGCTATGCCGTCGCCGGCGGGTCGGACATCGCGCTGTGCTGCGATCTCGTCGTGATGGCGGAGGATGCGCGGATCGGCTATCCGCCGGCCCGCGTCTGGGGCTGCCCGACCACCGCAATGTGGGTCTACCGCCTGGGCGCGGAGGGCGCCAAGCGCATGCTGCTGACCGGCGACCTGGTGAGCGGATCCGAGGCGAAGGCGATGGGCCTGGTGACCGATGCCGTGCCCGCCGAACGGCTCGATGCCCGGGTCGAGGAACTGGCGCAGCGCATGGCCGGCGTGCCGAAGAACCAGCTGATGATGCAGAAGCTGACGATCAACCAGGCGATGACCAACATGGGCCTGGAGACGACCCAGACGATCGCCACGATCTTCGACGGCATCACCCGCCATTCGCCCGAGGGCATGGCGTTCAAGCACCGGGCGGAGGAAGTCGGCTTCAAGCAGGCGGTGAAGGAACGCGACAGCGGCGACTATCTCGACGAGATCTGGCCGATCCGCACCGGCCCGGTACAGTACGAATAGGCGGCCGGCGGCGGTGCAGAAAAACGCGAACGATCTCCGGGCGGGCGCTCAAAGCATGTGGGCACTGCGCGCGCGAATGGTGCGCATCTGCTTCATAAGTGGATCGTGCGGCAAGTCATAGGCATCCAGTAACACACGGTCGATTCCCTCGACCAAGGCCGGACCTGGCGTGCCTACTTTGTGAAAATTAACATTGTGTTGCTCGCCGAGGTTTCTTTTCATTACGCGGCACGCCTCCACTGTCCGGTAGTCCAAGAGCTTTCTCGCTAGACGTTCGGTTCTTTCTCGAAGATTTTCGTTATCCCAACCGGGCGGACGGCGGATAGTTCCATATTCTTGCATGGTAACATCAAAAGCGTCACCAATCATAAGCCAATAGGCATGAAACAAATGAGAATTATATAGAGCGATCCAAGGCCAATAAAACAAATCGTCCGGGAGAAGATATTCTTTTCTTCGAGGATTATCCAAAACTCCTTCAGGTAAACAACTGATAAAATACATAGCGGTTGGCGGGAATGTAACGATTTCAGAGGAGTCAGCCTCTGACTTATTCTTTGCTGCTAGTTCGTCTCGCATTTTCTCGAGCAGCCTGGCAAGTTCTGGAGTAGGAGCTTGAGACCATTGTCTCATGAGCCTAGGTTGAAGTTGGGGCTGAATCTTGGTCTTGAGTACTGCGCTTCTTGTTGACGCTGCCAAGCGTATCAACCCCCGACTATATACCATGCGTCCGGAAGACTTTGGAATCGAATCTGAATTCATTTCCTCCTTTTTTTGTATAGTCAAGATAGTCGCCCTTTGTCGATTTTGTATGCCGTGCTTTGCCTCTTTCAACCAAGGTAGTTTCGGAAAGAGAGGCTGTGGCATATTGTCGAACGTTCGAATTTCAACCCAATCTGCAGAACGTTCAATTAATCCGCGAATCTTGGCATAGGTCTGTTCTCTTCGAAATACAATGGAATGAGGGACAACCAATGTAATATTTCCGCCGGCGCGAGTTATTTCAAGTGCTGCTTCGATAAACATGAGATAAAGATTAGCGGACGCCCCGACATATTCGAGATTCTTGCCGCGCTCCTTGTCGCGCCTGTCAGGAACCTGATAAGGCGGATTGCCGATTACGATATCCCATCCTCCTTCCGGTGCGGGAAACAGCATACGGGCGTCGAATTCTGCCGGAGAACCCGACGATGACAGAAAATCAACGTCGAGCCACGCCAATTCGCTTTCGGCCTTCCAGTGTCCAGCAATGTCCTTAAGACGATCCCTGGCTTCGAACTCGGCAAGAAGCGCATTCTGCTTTTCCTCCGGATCGTGCGCCTCTGTCCAGAGTTGCCGCGCCGCCCGCAATTCGTTCATCCCATCGATCCAATTGTCGCCATTCAAACTCGATTGTGTAGCCTTCTCAATACAAAGGGTATTGGCGACCATACACCGGGTTTCGAGATTTGGCAGAGGTCGGCCCGGGTTGTCTTCGGCTGCGTGCGACCGAACACGCGCATCGATCAATGCAATGAAAAGGCGGAGGCGGGCGATAAGGACGGCCAGCGGATGGATATCGGCGGCGTGCAACTGGTGTTCAATTATGTTCTCCATTTCACCAGCGGGTATCTCTTCGGGCGACAACCTGCGCTTGGCGCGCCACAAGGCATGAAGCATGGCCAGCGTAAACACGCCGCTGCCGCAGCACGGATCGAACACCGTGACCCGATTGATTGAACCGAACACGTTCTGTCGAGTTTCTGCGCCCCAATTCCGCCATGTCTCGGCGGAAGGCATCGGGTGAACCAGTTCCCTTATCTCCGACCATTCCGCGCCGGGCATCCTCTCGCACAACCAGCCGGCGATGGCATCGGCCGCCATCTCATCGGCGACATCCTGCGGCGTATAGTAGGTGCCGCCCGGCATCTTCCGGTGAATATATCCCTTCTTCTGGGGGTCCATTTCCAATCTGACGCCCTCGGTTCGCAATATCAGCTGTTCGAACATTTCCCCGAGCATGGTGGGATCCAGCGCGGACTCGGATTCGTAGCCGGTACGGTCGCACAGCGTCCAATCGTACCGGCTCAGGATGGACAGCAGGCCGTCTTCGGCCACATAAAGGCCGTTATCGATAAGCTGTGGCCTTTCGTCGTCGGAAATCGCAGTAAACAGAGAGCCGTTGAGAAACGGCGCGTCTCTAACGAGCGCCTGTTCCCATTCGCCTTCCCTGTCGATACGACGATCTTTCGGACGCGCCAGAACTTCTGCAAATAGCCATTCGATGTGTTGATGGATATCGTGCTCGCGTTCCGGAATTTGTCCCTGATTCCACAGCGCATTATCCGGCAAAATGCCACGCACTTGCAAAATCCATGCAAACATCGTGCGAACCAGATGCCGCAATTCGTTCGCGCCCTGCTCAGTGCGGGCGAACCAAGCGCCGATCTCCTCGTGGAAACTTCGGTGGAGCGCCGTGCTGGACAATGCATCGAGGATGGCTCTAGGCGACGGGTCCGCGTAATTGTCGGACAGCACCTCGAACTGGTGTGCAGCCCTTGAGCCGGGCAGCAACGGAGCAATGAGCGCTGTGGCGTACAGTTTCTCGTTGTCGAATATAAATCCCCGACATTTCCTATTGGGTCCATCGCCGGTGTACGCGATGCCGACCGCACGCCCAAGACCGGGAGGGAGACGGCGGAGAGGGGCCAGCGCTTCGGCAATGTCCGGCGGCGTCAGATTGCCGTCGATGAAATCCTGGCGCGTACAGACGAGCAACGCCTGTCTCGCGAACAATTCACCACCGCTTTCGCACTCCCCAATATGCATAGCAACCGTATTGTTTGCAGAGTAAAGGATCGGCCGGTCGGCCGGAGCGACGCGTTCGATAAATTGTTCCTGAGATTCGCATTCGGCGATCACCGACAACCAGTCTATATCCAGTGCATAGTCTTTGGCACGCCGAGCCTTCCGAGGCTCTTCGACGATAGACGCAAGCAGATTGCGTACCTTCGCCAGGGAACGCGCATCCGCAATCTCGACTTCGGCGTAGGCAGATACACGATCGCCGGAGCGGCGAATCACAATCCATTGCGCACCGTTCGTCACGATGCCCCAAGTGCCCTCCCCCGCCTGCCGCCATCGGTTGAGATAGTCTTGCAGCTGTCCCAAAGGCGATGTGGTCCACGGAGCGGAAGGCGAAGTCCGCCTCGTCAAGTCCGTGCCGAGCCGTTTGACTTCAATTATCGCCGCAGCGGTTGGGGAAGCGCCCCGGCGGCAGACGAAATCGGGACGCTGACCCTGGCTTCCTTGGGTTTGGCCGGACGGCTGCGCGTCGATCTCGGAGACGCCGAACCTTAGAACCCGTTCCAAAACGGGTCTCACCAGATTGTCGCTTACATCCGCTTCCGTTGGATTCGGCTTTGCTTCGAGCGCGGCAAGATTGTCGGCGTACCAGTCGGCGTCCGGTCCCTCGTCGGGGTTGCCCGGCTTGCGGGTAGTCGATCCGGTATCAGCAGCCATGCGGTGTCAGCCGTTCGTTCCGGTCTTGGTGTGCGCGCGGTACAAGCTGTCGGCCAGTGCGCGCCCTGTCAACACGGGACGGCGCAGAATGTCAACGCGCGTAGGCGAGGTCGGCTTCAAGCAGGCGGTGAAGGAACGCGACAGCGGCGACTATCTCGACGAGATCTGGCCGATCCGCACCGGCCCGGTCCAGTACGAATAGCGCCGGCCGCGGTGCGCCGAGGCGAGCGCACGGTTCCGATTCGCCGGCCGACACTTTCAATCGGTCGGGCCTTCGCTTTCAATTGGTCGGGCATTGACTTTCAATCGGCCGGACATGATCGAGGCGAAGCGGACGCGCGGTTCAAGCGTCGGACGCGCCTAGCGTTTGAGCAGACCGGCCGCAAAGCCGCGCTTGCAATTGCCGACCGCACCGATAGCAAACCTGTCGCCTCACGACCGAAAAAAGAGAAATCAACAATTGACATATCACTAAATTCGGTTACGGTGCCTCAAGTACCGGAGAGCGAGAGTTGACGGAGACAGCGGCCATACCCGGCGCCCGGCAATCGCCCGGCGCAGCATTGCGGGTCGACATGGACAGCCATGTGCCGGCCCTGTTCGTGATCCTCGGCGGCAAGATCGGACTGCACGCCATGCGCCACCATGCGCGCGGGCTCGGCCTCGACCTGCGCGAGTGGCGCATTCTCCAGGTGCTGGGCAGCGACGGCCGTTCCACGATCTTCGGGATCGCAGACCGGATCGCCATGGACCGCGGCGGCACCAGCCGCTCGATCGCCCGGCTGGAGAAACGCGGCCTGGTGGCGCGGCAGGACGATCCGTCGGATCGGCGCCGGTTCTTCATCGAACTGACGCACGAAGGCCGGACGGTCCACGACGAGATCGCCCGTTTCGCGCTCGCCCGCGAACAACGCCTGCTGCGGAATTTTTCGCCCGGCGACAGCGCCCGGCTGAGGCGGTATCTCAACGCGCTGGTCGCCGAGGCCGACGCGATGATCGCGGAAGGGTGGGCGCCGTGACCCGGCCCGATGCTTTGCGCACGGCGCACGCGCCGGAACCCGTGCAGCACTGAACGAGGAAGCAGACGATGTCCGATTTCGCCATGGAGCCCCTGGTCCACGACGCCTGGTATATCGGCGCGTGGTCCGACGAGCTGGACGGCGGGCCGGTCGCGCGGCGGATCATGGGCGAGGATGTCGTCCTGTTCCGCAGCGGCGACGGCACGGCGGCCGCCCTGGAGGACCGCTGCTGCCACCGCGGCGTGAAGCTGTCGCTGGGCGCCCCTGTCGAACAGGGCCTGCAATGCGGCTATCACGGCCTGGTCTTCGACGGCGGCGGGGCCTGCGTCGTCAATCCGGGCGAAAAACCCAGCCCGGCCTTCCGCGTCCGGGCCTTTCCGGTCGTCGAGCGCCAGCACTTCGTCTGGATCTGGATGGGCGACCCCGTACAGGCCGACACCGGCCTGATCGTCGATTTCGCCTGGCACGACCGGACTGACGAGTGGAATTTCCACTACGCGCGCTACGACATCGCCGCCAACTACATGTTCATGATCGACAATCTGATGGACCTGACCCACCTGGGCTATGTCCACACGTCGACCATCGGCGGCAACCCGGGCGAACATGACGACGCCGAGCTGACCACGACGCGGACGGAGCGCGGCGCCCGCTATGTCCGGTGGATGATGGGCTCGACCCCGCCGCCCTCCTTCATCAAGGTCGCCGGCTTCAAGGGCAAGGTCGACCGCTGGCAGGATTTCGAATACATCGCACCGGCATCGGTCCGCCAGTGGGGCGGCGGCCACGACGCGGGTACCGGCGGGCGCGAAAACCGGGACAAGCCCGGCGGCATGGTCGTCAGGCTGTTCCACCACGCGACGCCGGCCGACGAGGAGAACTTCCACTATTTCTTTTCGACCGCCGTGCGGGGCCAGGCATTCGATGCCCCGGGCAATACCGCATTCCACTCGGATATCCTGGAGGCGTTTCTCGAGGACAAATCGTTCATCGAGGCGCAGCAGGAAGCGGTGGGCCGGGACCCGGCCCGCCCGCTCTTCCTGCGCGGCCACGACAAGGCGGTCGCCTATTCCCGCCGGGCGATCAAAATGATGCGGGCCGCCGATCTGCCCGCCGCTGCCGAATGACCGCATTCGACTCGGCACACGCCGCTAAAGAGCGCCTGCGCGACCGCAGCGGATGCGCCTTTGCCCGGTAGCCCCTGCGGCCAAAGCACGTTATGAAAACGCCGGGTTCGCCGGGCCGCCTGACGGAGGTTGACCTTTCCCGGCCGTGTTCGGGGACGAAACGATCGCGGTGCGAAAACGGATGACAAGTCCTGTCGATAACGGCGCCGGCAGCGCTGGGGCGCGGGTTGACGATACGGTTCTGCAGCGGATGACGGCAGCCATCGTGGCTGCGGCCGACCCGGAGCAGGTGATCCTGTTCGGCTCTCACGCACGGGGCGATGCCCGACCGGATTCGGACATCGACCTGGTGGTTATCGAGGCCGAGCCGTTCGGGCCGGGGCGGGACCGGCGCGCCGAGGCGGCGCGGCTCTGGCGGGCGCTTGCCGGGTTTCGGGTCCCCAAGGATATTCTGGTCTACAGCCGCGACGAGGCCGAATACTGGCGCGATTCTCTGAACAATGTGCTCGCGCGCGCCCTGCGGGAAGGCAAAGTGCTCTATGAGCGACCCTAAGCAGGCCCGGACGCTCCTAGAGGCGGCGGAAAGGGATGTCTCCGCCCTTCGCGGCATGGGTGATGCCGCCATATTTGCCGACGAAATTTTCGGTTTCCACGTCCAGCAGGCGGCCGAAAAGCTGTTCAAGGCTTGGCTCGCCCTGTTGGGCGAATCTTATCCGTGGACCCACGACCTGACCGAACTGCTGGAACTGTTGAAAACAGGCCGACCGGACGCCTCGCGCTTCGATCCGTTAACTGACTATACGCCCTACGCCGTTCAGTTCCGCTATGGAATGCGAGATGCCGGTGCGGCGGCGCTCGACCGCAACAGCGCCCTCGGCCAAGCGGAGGCATTGCTTGAAGAGGTCAGGTTGCGAATGACCGAAGCCACCGGAGCCGAATGACGGCACGCTCGAACAGAGGACCGCGGCGTGTTGCGGATTCGAGACGTCAGGCGAGCGGCGTATTTGCCATTGCCCGGTAGCCCCTGCGGCCAAAGCGCGTTAAGAAAACGCCGGGTCCGCCGGACCGGGCCCTGAACTGGGAGGAAACCATGAAAGTACATGCCCTGGCCGCCGCCGGCGCGGCTGCCTTCACCCTCGCCGCGTTTTCCGCCACTGGGCCGGCGTTCGCGCAGACCTACAGCATCGGCACCAATCCGCAGGGCTCGTCGGCCTATGCGACCGGCGCTGCCGTCGCCAAAGTCGCCAAGGACGTGCTCGGCCTGCGCGCCCGGGTCGTGCCCCAGGGCGGACCGGTCGTCACCCTGCCGCTGGTCGACAAGGGCCGGCTGAACTTCTCGATCGCGGTCAGCGTCGTCGCCGCCTTTGCCCACAAGGGGCAGGCACAATTCAAGGGCAAGCCGCAGAAGAATGTCCGCGTGGTCGCCAGGTTGCGGACCCTGCGGCTGGGCATCTTCGCGCCCAAGGATTCGAAGATCGCTTCGGTCGCCGACCTCAAGGGCGTGCGCCTGTCTTCCGGCTTCCCGAAGCAGCCCATTCAACGGGTGTTGTGGCGCGCCATGCTGAACATGGCGGACCTGACCTTCAAGAACGTCAAGGGCGTGCCGGCGCCGAACGGCGTGCGCGGTGTCGACGACTATATGGGCGGCAAGGTCGATGCCGCGATGTTCTCCATCACCTCCGGCAAGATGCGCCAGGCCTACGCCTCGCGCGGCTTCAAATACGTCTCGCTGCCGGACGACCCGGCCTCGGTGAAGAAGATGCAGGCGATTGCGCCGGGCACGGTCGTCGAGAAAATCGGCCCGTCGCCGGCCTATGCGGGCGTCACCGGCCCGACCAACATAGCGGCCGCGCCCTTCATCGTCACGGCGAACGCCAAGGTGCCGGACGATGTCGTCTACAAACTGGTCAAGGCGATGGCGGCCAACAAGAAGACGATGGTCGCCGCCTTCAAGGGCATGGCCGGCTTCGACCCGAAGACGATGTATACGGATATCGGCGTGCCCTATCACCCGGGCGCGATGAAATACTATCGCGAGACCGGCCAGGCGAAGTAGCCCCGGACCTTCCGGAGAGCGGCTGTGACGGACCCCGCGCCGGACCCCGCACCGGACGCGGAGTCCTACGCGGCCGAGGTCGAGGCGGAGGCCGCCGCCCCCACGGGCGACATTCTGGTCAAGTGGGCGGGCGGCGGCCTGTGCGCCCTGCTGACGCTCGGCGCCCTGCTCTGGGCGGCGGACCTCTACCGCGCGGTCGGCCTCATCTTCATGAACGAGCAGTTCTACGCCGCCATGCTCGCGATCGGGCTGGCGGCGCTCTATCTCTGCGTGCCGGCGCGAAAGGGCGCGCCGCGCACCCATGTGCCCTTGTACGACCTGATCTTCGCCGCCGTTTCCGCCGCGGCGGCGCTCTATGTGACGGTCGAATACCCGACCATCCTCGACAATTTCGCCGATAACCCGCCGGACGCCGTGGCGGCAGCGGCGGTCCTGCTGGCCGCCATCGTGGAAGGCCTGCGCCGGACCGCCGGCCCCATCCTGTTCGCCTTCCTGATGTTCTTCCTGGTCTTCGCGCTGGTCGGCCATCTGATTCCGGGGCGGCTCCAAGGCGAGAGCGTGCCGGTCGACCGGCTGGCGATCTATGTCGTGCTCGACGCCAACGGCATGTTCGGCTTCCCGATGAAGGTCTCGACCACCATCGTGCTCGCCTTCATGTTCTTCGGGTTCCTGCTGGAACCGGCCGGCGGCGCCCGCTTCTTCACCGATATTTCCGCCGGTCTGATGGGCCGGTTCCGCGGCGGCTCGTCCAAGATCGCCATCGTCGGCTCCAGCCTGTTCGGCTCGATCTCCGGCAGCGCGGTCTCCAACGTCGTCTCGACCGGCGTCATCACCATCCCGCTGATGAAGCGGGGCGGCTATCCGACCCATTCGGCCGCGGCCATCGAGGCGGTGGCCTCGACCGGCGGCCAGCTCATGCCGCCGATGATGGGCGTCGCCGCCTTCGTCATGGCCGAACTGTTGCAGATCGGCTACGCCGAGGTCGTGCTCGCCGCGCTGATCCCGGCGATCCTCTACTACGCGGCCCTGTTCATCCAGGTCGATCTCCAGGCGGCGCGCGACGGCATCCTGCCGATCGACCGGTCGATGATCCCGCGGCTGCTGCCGGTGGCGGGCCGCGGCGGCATCTTCATGACGCCCTTCGTCGTTATCGTATTGTGCCTGTTCCGCTGGTCGCTCCAGCCGGAGACCGCGGCCCTCTACGCCGCGCTCACCCTGCTGCCGATCGGCTTCCTGCTCGGCTACGGCGGCGACCGGCTGTCCTTCCATTCGCTGGTCGCCAGCTTCGTCAAGACCGGCAAGGCAGGCCTGGAGCTGCTGATGATCGGCGGCGCGGCCGGCGCAATCATCGGCGTCTTGAACATCTCGGCCCTCGGCTTCGCGCTGACCAGCGAACTGGTCGGCATCGCCGGCGGCAGCCTGCTCATTCTGCTCGTCCTGGCCGCTATCGTCTGCATCGTCCTCGGCATGGGCATGCCGACGCTCGGCGTCTACATCCTGCTCGCCACCCTGGTCGCGCCGGCGATCATCGAACTCGGCGTGCCCGATCTCTCGGCCCATCTGTTCGTCATGTATTTCGGCATGATGTCGATGATCACGCCGCCGGTCGCCATCGCCGCCTTCGCCGCGGCGACGCTCGCCGGCGCGCCGATGATGAAGACCGGCTGGCAGGCCGTGAAATACGGCTGGTCGGCTTACCTGATCCCCTTTGTGTTCATCATGTCGCCGGCGCTCATCATGCAGGGCGGCGCGCTCGAGGTCGCGCTCAGCTTCACGACCGCCCTGTTCGGCGTATTGCTGGTCTCGGTCGCTGTCACAGGCTTCCTGTTCACGCCCATCGCGCCTGCGTTTCGCATCGTCCACGCCGCCGCCGGGCTCGCGCTGATCGTGCCGATCTACGCCTTCGCCCAGGCGCCGTGGCTCAATCTGGCCGGCGGCGGCCTCGGCGCGGCGCTGATCGCGGCCGACGTCGTCAGGCGCCGGACGCGTACACCCCTTCCCGCCACTGCCGGAGAATAGGATGGCCGATACCGCTCCCGACCGGAAACGCCCGAACTTCCTGATGATCGTCACCGACCAGCAGCGGGCGGACTATCTGGGCTGCGCCGGCCACCCGATCCTGGAGACGCCGCATATCGACGGCATCGCCGCCCGCGGCATCCGCTTCGACCGCTTCTACGTCGCCAACCCGGTCTGCATGCCGAACCGGGCGACGCTGATGACCGGCCGCATGCCCTCGCTGCACGGCGTCCGCCACAACGGCATCCCGCTCTCCCTGTCGGAGAACACCTTCGTCGACCTGATGCGCCACGAGGGCTACCGCACCGGCCTGATGGGCAAGAGCCATCTCCAGAACATGACCGCCGAGCCGCCGTCGATGCAGCGCCGGATCGCGCCGCGCGACGACGCCTTCGCCGAGGCGCGCAAGCCGGAGCCGCTGCCCGAGGGCGCGTATGCGGAAGAGCGGCCCCGGACGTGGAAGGACGACCCGGACCATAAGATCGCCACGCCGTTCTACGGCTTCGAGGACATCTCCCTCGCCACCATGCACAGCGACAAGGTCGGCGCCGCCTACATCGCCTGGATGAAGGCGCGGGGCGGCGACCCGGAGACCATGGTCGGCCCGGAGAACAGCCTGCCCCACGACTATGTCGCGCCCCAGGGCTGGCGCACGGCGGTGCCGGAAAAACTGTACCCCACGACCTACGTTGCGGAGGAAACGATCGACTGGCTCGATACCTATGCCGCGGAAGGCGGCGGCCGGCCGTTTTTCCTCACCGCCTCCTTCCCGGACCCGCATCATCCCTTCACGCCGCCGGGCAAATACTGGGACATGTACGACCCGGCCGATTTCGACCTGCCGGAGAGCTTCCACCGCCTGAGCAACCAGGCGCCGCCGACCCTGCGGTGGATGTGGGAAAACCGCCCGCCGGGCGACGGCAGCCGCAATGCCGGCCAGGTCGCCTACACCGTCACCGAGCGGGAGGCGCGCGAATCGATGGCGCTGACCTGCGGCATGATCTCGATGATCGACGACGCGGTGGGCCGGATCCTCGCCCGGCTCGACGCCCTCGGCCTCGCCGATAACACCGTCGTGGTCTTCACAGCGGACCACGGCGATTTCCTCGGCGACCACCGGGTCGTGCTGAAAGGCCCGATGCACTTTCAGGCGCTGGTCAAGGTGCCGTTCATCTGGGCCGAGCCGGACGGCCGGAGCGCCGGCGCGGCCTGTTCCGCACTTGCCGGCACCGTCGATATCGCCCGGACCGTGCTGAGCCGCGCCGGCATCGTGCCCTATAACGGCATCCAGGGCCGCAGTCTGGAGCAGGAAATCGCGACCCTGGAAGACCATGGCAACGGCGCCGTCCTGATCGAGGACGATCAGCAGCGCGCCATCATGGGCTTCGATTCCGACTTCCGCGTCCACTCCCTGATTACGCAGCGCTGGCGGCTGTCGGTTTACAGCGGCGCCGGGCATTGCGAGCTGTACGACCTGGAGAACGACCCGCACGAGTTGATCGACCTGTACGGCGATCCGGCTCACGCTTCGGTCAGGGCGGAGATGCTGGAGCGCCTGGCCAAGGCCGAGATCGAGACCGTCGACCGCAGCCCCTTCCCGACCGCCATCGCGTGAAGCCCTGCCGCAGTGGCCTGCCCCGGCAATGCCACGAATAGCGAGCACATTCTCCGCATAATTTGCGGAGAATGTCTTTCCATGCGGAGATTACCCGCTATATTCTCTGCATAATTTGCGGAGAATAGCCATGTACATCTGGCAACGCGCCGACTGGCCGCGCTTCCGGCAGGACCCGGCCCGCCTGACCGGGCCGCTCGCAGCGGCACGTCATGCCCAGGGGCGCCTGCTCGGCCGGATGGAGGCGTTGGGCTTCGATCTGCGCAGCGAAGCGACCTTGAGCACGCTCACGGAAAATGTCGTGAAGACGAGCGAAATCGAAGGCGAATTCCTCGCCCCCGACCGGGTCCGCTCGTCGATTGCGGGCCGCCTTGGGCTGGATGCCGGCGGTCTGCCGGCGTCCGACCGCGATATCGACGGCGTGGTCGACATGACCCTCGATGCGACCCGGAACTACGCTGCGCCGCTGACCGAGGAGCGCCTTTTCTCGTGGCACGCCGCCCTGTTTCCGACGGGACGGAGCGGCATGCGGCGGATCGGGGTCGGCACGTGGCGCGACGACGCCGACGGACCGATGGAGGTCGTCTCCGGCCCGCTCGGGCGGCAGCACGTTCATTATACCGCACCGTCGGCCGAACGCCTCGCGGACGAGACGGCCGCTTTCCTCGACTGGTTCGAGGGCGCGCGAACCATGGACCCTGTGCTCGTCGCCGGCATCTCCCATCTCTGGTTCGTATCGCTGCATCCGTTCGACGACGGCAACGGGCGCATCGCCCGGGCGATCGCCGACATGGCTCTGGCCCGCTCGGACGACAGTCCGGAGCGTTGCTACAGCATGTCCGCCCGGATTCGCATGGAGCGAAACGCCTATTACGAGCTCCTCGAATCGACGCAAAGGGGCACTCTCGACATCACGAAATGGCAGGTCTGGTTCCTCGAATGCCTCGCCCGCGCCATCGAAAACGCCGGCGCCACGCTTGCAGCCGTCCTGCACAAGGCCCGGTTCTGGGAAGTCCATGCCGCCGAAGCCTTCAACCCGCGCCAGGCGAAGACCCTCAACCGGCTGCTCGACGGCTTCGAGGGCCGGCTCACCTCGTCGAAATGGGCGAAGATGAACGGCTGCTCGCAGGACACGGCCAACCGGGACATTCGCGGCCTGATCGAACGCGGCGTCCTAGTGCGCGGCCCGGCCGGCGGGCGGAGCACGAGCTACGAATTGGTGCCGGGCGCTGGATAGAGCCCCGCGTCGCCGCCCGCCTCAGGCGTTGACGTCAATCACCGTGCGGCCGCGCACGCCGCCTTTCAGGATTCTCCCGCCGGCCGCGAAGGCGCCGTCGAGGGGGATGACCTCGGTCATGGCCTCGAGCTTTCCGATCGGCAGGTCGGTGGCGAGGCGCTGCCAGGCCGTCTTGCGCGGGCTGGCCGGATACATCACCGAATCGATGCCGAGCAGGCTGACGCCGCGCAGGATGAAGGGCAGTACGGTGGTGGCGAGATCGTTGCCGCCGGCATTACCGCACACCGCAACGGCGCTGTGCAGGCCCATCTGTGCCGCGGCGGTCGCCAGCGTGGCGCCGCCCACGGTATCGACGCAGCCGGTCCATTGCCCCTTTTCGAGCGGCCGTCCGGTCGCCTCCAGCCGGCCGATCACGCTGGCGGCGCCGAGGCCGCGCAGATAGTCCTCCTCGTCGCTCTTGCCGGTCGAAGCCGTCACCTCATGGCCCAGCGCGGCCAGCAGCGCCACGGCGACGCTGCCGACGCCGCCCGACGCGCCGGTCACCAGCACCGGGCCGGCGCCGGGCTTGAGCCCGGCATGTTCCAGCGCCATCGCCGAGATCATGGCGGTGAAACCGGCCGTGCCGATCGCCATCGCCTGCAGGTTGGTGAGCGCGTCCGGCACCTTGACCAGCCAGCCGGATTTGACCCGCGCCTTCTGGGCGAAGCCGCCCCAATGGCGCTCGCCGAGGCCCCAGCCGGTCAGCACCACCCGGTCGCCGGGGGCGAAATCCGGCGACGCCGACTCCTCGACCGTGCCGGAAAAATCGATGCCCGGCACATGGGGATAGGTGCGCACCAGCCGGGCCAGCCCCTTCAGGATCAACCCGTCCTTGTAGTTGAGGTCGGAATAGTCGATGCGGACGGTCACATCGCCCTCGGGCAGCCGGCTGTCGTCGAGTTCCGTCACCGAGCCGGCGACATTGCCGTCGTTTTCTTCGAGCAGGATGGCGCGGAAGGTCATGCCGGTCTCACGGGGTTATGGTAGTTCAAGGGGTTGGCACGGAGCATTGGGGCGTGCATCCCGTCCGCATGTCAAATCAGGTCCGGCGCGCCAATGCAAGGCGGGCGCGGCGAAAATGGTCGGGGAACAATGACGAACGGAACCGGCGAAGTCCCGGCAGCGTTGGCGGACCCGCCGGTCCACCGGCTGCGGCATGACGGGCGCAGCGGCGAACTGTTCGTCATCTTCCTCGTCAATCTGGCGCTGTCGATCCTCACGCTGGGGATTTACCGTTTCTGGGGCCGGACCCGGATCCGCCGCTATGTCTGGAGCCAGACCGGCCTGCTCGGCGAGCCGCTGGAATATACCGGGCGCGGCGTCGAACTGTTTCTCGGCTTCCTGTTCGCCCTGGTCCTGATCTACGGGCCGGTCGTCGGCCTGTTTTTCGGGCTGGGCGTCGAACTGCCGGACCCCGGCGAGGAACTCGGAGGCGCGCAGATCAACACGCTGATCCTGTTCTTCGCGATTGTGCTTCTGGCGACCCCGATCCTGATGCTGTTCTACTATGTCGCCCTGTTCGCGGCCTATCGCTACCGCATCGGGCGGACCTCATGGCTCGGCATCCGCGGCGGCATGGAGGGATCGGCGTGGCGCTACGGATTCCTGGGCCTCGGGCTCGGATTCCTGAATGTCCTGACGCTTGGGTGGACCAAACCCTGGGCCGATTCCGTGGTGTTCAGATACCGGCTCGGCCGCACATGGTTCGGCAGCGGCAGGTTCGAATCGCTGCTCGATGCCGAGGGCCTCTACAAAAGCTACGCGCTGGCCTGGATCGGGACCGCAATCGCCGTCGCTGCCCTGTTCGCCGTTTCATTCCAGCTTGTACGGGTTATCGCCGAGGATCATGGAGCACACGGCAGTCCGTTTCTGGTTCAGGCAATCGCCCTTGCCATCGAACTGACGCCGCTGATCGTTTATCAGTTGCTGATCTGCGCCTACAAGGCGGCCCTGGTCCGAAAAATCGCGGAGACGCTGAGGTACGAAAATGTCCGCTTCAGGGCGAACGTCACCTTCGGGGATGTCGTCAGGCTGCGCATCCCCAATATTCTGCTGATGGCCTTCACCCTGGGGCTCGCCTACCCCTATGTCGTCCTGCGCACCGCGCGCTTCATTGCGCGCCATGTCGAGTTCCACGGCGACATCCGGACCGCCGCGATCGGACAGACCGGCGTCGGGGCGCCGCGCTACGGCGAGGGCCTGATGGAGTTTTTCGGCATCGGGACGATCTGAGCGATGACGGCCTGGGGCGCCTCCGCCGACGGAACCTACCTGGACGGCCGGACGGCCCGGCGGCACAGCGTCCGGGCGTCGATCGCGGCCGACGGTCTGCGCATCGAATCCGGCGACGGCGCGGTCGCGGAAATCTGGCCCTTCGCCGATCTGCGGCTGGTCGACGAAGTCTATGCCGGCCGTCCGGTTAGGCTGAAGCGGAAGTCCGGCGGCGAACGCCTGACAATCGCCGATGCCGAATTCCTCGACCGGCTGCGCCCCCATGCCCGCCAATTGCGCCGGAAAGATCTGCGCGGCGCGAATACGAAACTTCGAGCGGCCGGCTGGATCGGGGCGACGGCCGCCGTTCTGGCCGGTTTCTGGTTCCTGCTGCCGCTTGCCGCCGGCCCGGTCGCCTCCCAGGTGCCCCTGTCGTGGGAAGAGGGTCTGGGTCGCACGGTCCAGCGCCAGGCGCTCGCCCTGATGGCCTCCGGCTCCCGCGTGTGTACCGGCCGGGCCGGCCAGCGGGCCATCGAACGCCTGGTGCGGCGCCTGTCCGCCGCCCGGCCCTCGCGCTACCGCTTTCGCGTTACCGTGGTGAACGACAAGACGGTCAACGCCTTCGCCGCGCCGGGCGGCTATATCGTGGTGTTCCGCGGTCTGATCGACAGTTCGTCCGGCCCCGACGGGCTGGCCGGCGTCATGGCCCACGAGATGGGCCATGTCATCGAACGCCACGGCATGGAAGGTCTGGTCAAGGCGCTCGGCCTGAGCTTTATCATGAGTGCGCTGATCGGCGACACGTCCGGCTTTTCAAGCATTGCAGCCGACGTGGCGCAAAACCTTGCGACGTCCAAATTCGGCCGCGACGCCGAACGCGAGGCCGACCGGATCGCCGTCGAGATGCTCAACCGGACGGGGATATCCGGCCGGGGCTTCCAGGCGTTCTTCCAGGCGATGGCGCGCAAATCCGGCACGGAGGACAAATCCATCGGCCGGTATTTCGCCTCGCATCCCGCTACCGGCGGGCGGGCGCAGTTCGTCGGAACGCATGCGACGGGAACCCGCCCCGCCATGTCCGACGCCGACTGGCAGGCGATCCGCCGGATGTGCCGGGGATAGCGGGGCCGCGTTTTTCCGCCGGCTGGAGTTGAACGCTACGATAAGAACATTATATGAACAATTATCCGTCGGGCAGCCGCGCCGGGCAGCTTCGCGCGGCGGACGTTCGGGGTCCGACCGGCGGGCTTGTCCCGACGGCACCGGCCCCCGGCGCGCCCTTGGCCGTCCGGAGCGACAGCGGATACCCGGTCCGGCGGCGCAACATGACGGATCATGACACAACATGACGGATCATGACACAACATGACATTTCCTGACACATTGCACCGCCTCGCTTTGCCGTCATTTCGACCGGAGCCCCGGCCCCCGGCCGGGGCGGAGCAGCCTGCCCTGAGCGAAGCCGAAGGGGAGAAACCCGATCGGCGCTCCGTCGACGCCACAGGCTCCGGCATTTAGCCGGCCTCCGTCCCTGGCCGGATTTCTCCACTTCGCGGCTGAGGCCGCTCCGGTCGAAATGACGGGGTGGGGGTTGCGCACGGCCGAAACGACGGAAGGGCGGTGCGGCCCGCCGCCGGCCGGACATGACAAATCATGACATTTCCCGGCACTTCGATCATTATTCCCTGCAACCGGTCGGAATCCCGGTGGACTCCCCGGGGGAAACCCTGCCCGGCCGTACGACGAAAGGAGCGGCCATGACCTACAGTTTCGAAGCGTTCTGCGCCGACAACCGGCGCGCCTACGATGCGGACGGCGTCGCCGACCTCGAAAGCATCCGGCTGAACCTCGAGCGGCTGATCCGGGAAAATCCGGAATTCGTCGCCAGGGAATGCAATCCGGGCGACGAATACGGCTATCGCGAGCTCTACACGGACCCGGAAAAGGGCTTCATCGTCTATTCCCACAAGAGCTTCGGCGGCCGGACTTCGCCGCCCCACGACCACGGCGCGTCCTGGGCGATCTACGGCCAGGCCTGGAACGCCACCGACATGACGGAATACCGCCGGCTCGACGACGGTTCGCAGGACGGCCGCGCCCGGATCGAGCGGACGCGGGCCTACCGGCTCGAACCGGGCCAGGTCGGCAAGTTCGGCCCGCACGACATCCACCAGATCCATTTCGAGGACGATGCCGGCTTCATCCGGGTCACCGGCGCCGACCTCTTCCGGATCGACACGCTGACCTACGAACCGGAGACGGACGGCGTGACGACGATCGGCGCCGGCTCGGCGGCCGGCGGGGAGCAGCCGCCCGACGCCGCGTAGAGGGAAGCGGCGGACGGACGGCGCCGGACCCCGGACCGACCCGGCCCGATCCGGTCCGGCGGGGCGGCGCCGGTATCGTCAGTATCCCGGCGGCGGCGTAAAGCGGCGGTAGCCCTCCTCGATCAGCCCGGCCATGTGCAGGCAGGTCAGGTCGTCGTACCGGCGGCCGATAATCTGGATGCCGACGGGCAGGCCGTCCGCCAGCCCGATCAGCGCGACCGTCGAGGGCAGGTAGTAGCCGCAGGGATAGCCGGCCCAGAAGAGCTGGTCGACGACCGGTTCGGCCCGGCCGTTGACGGCGATCGTCCGATCGTGGCGCTCGCGCGCCTGGTCGTGCGGGAAGGCCGGCGACGACGCGGCCGGGCAGAGCAGCAGATCCCAGGTCTCGAACCACGCCTCCCAGCCTTCCATGAGCGCGTAGCGGCGCTCGTTCCAGCGGAGCCAGTCCCGGTGCAGCATCGTCTGGGCTTCCAGCATCCGGCGGCGGTAGGGGATCGCGTCCGCCGGCAGGCTGCGCAGGTCCTCCTGCGCCCGGGCGAGCTGGTCGTCGCTCAGATGCTTGGAGGTCTCGGCGCGCAGCAGCAGCGTGTAGACCTCCATCGCCTCCGCGGTGGAGAAGCCGGGCTTCGCGTCGATCTCGACGGCCGCGCCCTCGCCTTCGAGCCAGCGGGCGAGTGCGGCGATGGCGTCCCGGTAGGACTGCTCGACCTCGGCCTGCGGATCGCTCAGCAGGACGCCGACGCGGTAGTCCCGCAGGTTCCGCTTGCGCGGTCCCGGCAACTCCAGCCGCCAGCCCCGGGCGGCCGGGCCGTCGGCGCCGGCGAGGAGGCCGAAGGCCAGCTTGAGGTCCGCCGCCGACCGGGCGAGCGGGCCGACCACGGCGATGTCGGTGGGCGCCCGGTCTCCCGGCAGCGCCTGGCCGCGGTCCGGGACGATCTCCCAGGTCGGCTTGTGGCCGAAGACGCCGCAATAGTGCGCCGGGTTGCGGATCGAGGCGCCGATGTCCGAGCCGGCGTCCAGCCCCGTCAGCCCCGCGGCGAGCGCCGCCGCCGAGCCGCCGGACGAGCCGCCGGGCGAGCGGCCCAGGTCCCACGGATTGTTGCAGGTGCCGTAGATCGCGTTGAAGCTCTGCCAGTCGGCCAGCATGAAGGGCACGTTGGTCTTGCCGAAGACGACGGCGCCGGCGCCCCGGTAGCGCTCGACCACGGCCGAGTCCGTTTCCGCGATGTTGTCGCGGTATTCCGGGACGCCCCAGGTCGTGGGCGAGCCGGCCAAGTCGTAGCTTTCCTTCACGGTGACCGGCAGGCCGTCCAGCGGGCCGGTATCCTCGCCTGCCGCACGGCGCCGGTCCGCCGCGTCGGCCTCGGCCCGCGCGCGCCCGGCGTCCTGCCAGACGATCGCGTTGATCGCCGGATTGTGCCGCTCGACGCGGTCGAGAAAATGCTCGAGCAGTTCGCGCGCGCCGATCTCCCGCGCCTCGAGCAGCGCCATCAGTTCGGTCGCCGTTTTGTAGTGGATTTCGGCCATGCTGCGCTCCCCGCCGGTTTCCGGCACGCCCCTTATACCCGCCGGATCGTACCGGTTTCGAAGAATTGGCGCCTCCGCGGCGGTATTGGCAGCCGGGGGGCGGCGGGTCCAGAGAAACATGCCGGACCGGCGGCCGACCGACGCCAGGGCGCCCGCTCCGCCGGAAGCCTGCGCGATCGGGGGCCGGGCAGACCGTGGACAGACCCCCCGGCAAACCCCTGGGCAGACCCCCGGCAGACGCAGGGTTGGCAGCCCGGCCGCCGCTTGTGTATAGAGCGGGTACGAAGGGGGCGTTCCCGGACGACGCCGGGAAACGACGGGAGGCATCGAGCATGGCCGACAATTTCGGCGAAGGCACCGCATTCTACGAAGAACACCGCAAGGCGTGGGGCTATTTCACGAAATGGGGCCTGCGCATCGTCGTCCTGAGCGCCGTCCTGACCGCGCTGGCCTTCTGGCTGGAGAGCTGATCGAAGCGGCGCCGGCCGCCGAGCCCCGGACTGCACCGCCGGCTTCGTCGCCTGCGGACGCCCGGACGCCGCCAACGGGAGCCGGCCGATGCCCGCCAGTTCCGCCCCGGTCGAGACCCTGGATTACCGTCACAGCCCGCTGCCGGTCCGCGAGGGCCTGGCGGCTTCCCAGCGGCGCGCATGGGCGCGGCTGGCCGAACCCGGCGAGTGGTGGCCGGCCGCCGTTCGCATCGCCATCGCCGAGGAGACCCGCGCGGCGACCGCCTGCGCCTTCTGCGCCGAACGCAAGGCGGCGCTCTCGCCCTACTCGGTCAGCGGCCGGCACACCGCGGCGACCGATCTGCCGGACGTTCTGGTCGACACCGTCCACCGCATCCGCACCGACCCGGAGCGCCTGACCCGCCGGTTCTGCGACGCGGCGCTGGCCGGCGGGCTGAGCGACGCCGAATATGCCGAGACGGTCGCCGTCGTCGCCACGGTCGTCGCCGTCGATACTTTCTGCGACGCCATGGGCCTGCCGCGCCACGCGCTGCCCGAGCCGGTTGCCGGCGAACCGCGCCGGCGGCGCCCTGCCGGCGCAAAGCCGGGGCTGGCCTGGATCGCGACGGTCGCGCCCGAGGATGTGACGGAAGGCGAGGCCGGCCTGTATGACGGGTTGGCCGCGGTTAACATCCACCGGGCGCTTTCGCTCGTGCCCGCCGAAGTCGTCGGCTTCTTCGATCTCGATGCCGAGCATTACCTGCCCGATGCGCTGCTGCGCGATTTCGGCACCGAATACCGGGCGCTCACCCACGCCCAGATCGAGTTTCTCGCCGCCCGGGTCTCCGCGATCAACCAGTGCGTCTACTGAACCACCAGCCACGCGGTGCTGCTCCGTGGGAGCGGCGAGCATACCGGCGAAAATTACGACCTGACGGCCATCGTCGACGATGGCGGAAGCGGCGGCGGTGTCGCGGCGGCCGGGGCGCTGACCGCCTATGCCGACGCCTTCTTCGACGACGGGCAGGACTTCGCCGCAGCCCGGGAACGGCTGCACGCGGAAATCGGCGATGAAGCGCTGGTCGACGCCGCCGGGGTGCTCGCCATCTTCAACGCGGTCGTGCGCATCGCCGACGCGACCGGCATTCCGCTGGAGGACCAGAAGGCCGGGATGTCGGCCGACTTCCGCGACGCCCTGGGTATCAACGACTATCCCGCCGCTGCCGGGAAAGTCTGAGCCACGGCAACGAAAGAAGCCGCGGCCCCTTCTTGTGGGAACCGCGGCTTCCGGAACGGCGCCGGGACGGAAATTCAGGCTTTCAGCGGCTTCCTGCCCCGGACCGGCGCACGCCGCTTCTGCGCGGCAGGGGCCGGCAGGCGTTCGCTAATCCGCCTTCGACGCCGCCGCCATGGCCGCATCGTCGAACGCCGGCAGGCTCTCGAAGGACCCGAAACCCTGTTTCACATACCAGACGGAGAAGTTCAGCATGGCTTCCGGCGAGGGCGCGTTCGCGACATCGACGAAATCGTACCGGCCCTGGGTGTAGTGGATCGAATCGAACTCGATGCCGAGCTCGCTGGCCTTGGCGCGCGCCAGCCTCAGCCGTTCGTCGTGCCTGGTCAGCCACTCGTCGCTCTGCTTGCCGAGCAGTACATATTTCATGACGGTCTCCCTGTTGCGGGCGCGGTCCCCGTTCGGACTCCGGCGCCCACGATGCCCGATGGCCGGCCGGACCCTATCCTGAGAGGGGTTTCCCGCCGCAGCCACGCGGCACGTCGCATGCGGCGGCAACGCCCGTCAACGCTCGATTCGGCACACGCGCTGCGCTTGCCCGTCCTGGCTTGCCCGTCCTGGGCATTCGTTGCAAGATTGCGCGGTTAAAGCGGCAGAAAACCGGTCGCGGGGTGCGGGCAGAAAGCGGCGCGCTCAGGACCTTCCGTTAATCCGGCACGTCGATATGAATCTGGAATCCACCATAGCGCTCATAATGAGCCGCCGATGGCTGACCGTTCTGCTCTCATTGGCCGTCATGGCGATACTCGCGGCAGGCGGCCAGTTTATCAAAGTTGTCGACGTCGATGTCCGGAATCATTTCGGTAAAGACAATCCATACATTATTGCGCTGGACCGGCTGGAAAACACCTATTCGATATCGGACGTCGCGCTCGTTGCCGTGGCGCCGCGGGACGGCAATGTTTTCACGCGGAAAACGCTCGTTGCCATAGAAGAGCTGACCGAGCAGCTTTGGCGAACGCCCTACGTCACCCGCGTCGATTCGATCGTCAACTATACGCACAGCGAAGGCCGTGAAGACGAACTGATCGTCGAGCAGCTTGTCGACGATGCCGGCTCCCTGAACGAAAAAGACATAGGTCGGGTGAAGAAAATCGCGCTCGAAACCGAGGAACTTGCCGGGCGCCTGGTTTCCCGGGACGGCCGGGTTGCCGGACTGGTCGTCAGCGTCACGCTTCCCGATAACAGGGAACAGGGCAAGTCGGAGGTGACCGGCTATCTCCACGCCACGGCGGCGGCGGCGCGCGCGAAACACCCGGACATCGACTACCACCTGACCGGCGAAGTCGTCCTCAATCGCGCCATGCGCGACGCGATTGACGACGATACGGGCATCCTCGGCCCGATCGCGTTCCTGACGATGATGGTCTTCGCCCTGCTCCTGTTGCGCTCGATTTGGGGGACCGTCGGCATCGTCCTCACGCTGATCGCCGTCATGGCGTCGGCGATGGGTTTCACCGGTTGGACCGGGATGAAGTTTTTCGGCGAGAGCGGTGCGGCGCTGTTCGTTCTGATGGCGGTTACCGTCGCCCATTCCGTGCACATCATCGAGGCCATGCAAGCGGGACTGCGCGAGGGGAAGGACCGAAAACAGGCGGCCATCGATTCCCTGCACGCCAATATGTGGCCCGTATTCCTTACGTCGCTCACGACCGCAATCGGCTTCCTCAGCCTGAATTTCGCGGACATGCCGCCGTTCCGGGTCATGGGCAACATGGTGGCGTTCGGCGTGTTGTGCGCCTTCGTCTTTTCGGTGACGCTGCTGCCGGCATTTCTGTCGCTCATGCCGATGCGCAGCCGTCCCCTGCCCGCCGGAAAACCGGACCTCTTCGACCGCCTCGGGCGGTTTGTCGTCTCCCACCGGACGACCCTGCTCTGGTCCTCCGGCATCGTAATCGTTGTGCTGATCGCCGGCATTTCGCGGATCGAACTCAAGGAGAACTGGCTGGAGCTGCTCGACGACAGTTACGAATTCCGGCGTTCGACGGATTTCGTGAGCAAGAATTTCAGCGGCGTGGAAACCTACGAATACTCGCTCAAATCCGGGCGCGAGGGCGGCGTAACGGATATCGGATACCTGCGCCGGGTCGACGCGTTTGCGGAATGGTATCGGGCGCAGCCGGAGGTCTCCCACGTCTTCGCCCTTACCGACATCGTGAAGCGCCTCAACAAGAACCTTCATGGCGACGATCCGAAATTCTACCGCCTTCCGGACGATCCCGAACTCGCCGCGCAGTACCTCCTGCTCTACGAGTTTTCGCTGCCGGAAGGCCGCGACCTGAACAACATCATCGACATCGAACGCTCGTCAACGCGCGTAACGGTGACGCTGAAGAGCCTGGCAACCAAGGAGAAGATTGCGCTGGACAACCGTGCGCAGGCCTGGCTCCGGCAGAATGCTCCCGGCATGGAAACCGAAGCCACCGGCGTTGCGGTTGTCGGAGCGCGTTCGATTCAGCGGAATATCGAAGGCATGCTGATCGGCACGTTTGCGGCGATGTCCATTGTCTCGCTGCTTCTGCTTGTCGTCTTCAGAAGCGTGCGCCTCGGCCTGATAAGCCTGATTCCGAATTTCGTTCCTGCCGCCATGGCGATGGGTCTGTGGGGTTATGCGGTCGGGGAGGTCGGAGTCGCAGCGTCCGTCGTCACCGCGATTGCGTTCGGCATCATCGTGGACGACACGATCCACTTCATGACGAAATACCAGAGGGCGAGAAACAACGGTTCTCTGCCGTCGGAATCCGTTCAATCCGCCTTTCGCTCGGTGGGCAAGGCGCTGTTCGCGACGACCATCGTGTTCGGGCTGGGCTTCATGGTGTTCGGCGCGTCGGGGATGGCGACCAACCAGGCGCTCGGCCTGCTCGTGGGCATGACGGTCATTATCGCGCTGGCGGCCGATTTCCTTTTCCTGCCGCCATTGCTGATGGCGTTGGACACGACCCGGGAAACGACCGCGGAAATCAGGGAGCGCGTCAGGCGCTCGCTCGAATAGTCCGGGGAGGTAAGGCCGCCTGTCGCAGGCCGATTTTCGGAATCCGCCGACAGTTTCCGTCCCGGGCGATGGCGACCCGCGATCCCGCCGGTATTTCGTAGCCCGCCATCGCAAAGGAGTTCATCGCGTCGCGTAGGGAAATCGGGACGATGGGATACATGCGCAGGCATTCCATGAGGAAGCGGTGCATGAATTCGATCGTCGACGGGGGGAGGGATTCGCCGTCCGGATCGCCGCCGCTTGCCGCCTGAGGCCTCCCCGCTCCGGCGGTCATCGCCGCAGACGGCCCGGCCTGCGAACCACTCTGCCCATGCTCCGAGTGCGGCGTCACCGCGCCTTTCGCCCCCGCCAGGCTCGGACCGGGACCACCGACACGGCCGAACGACAGCGCCAAAACCCAATCCAGAAAATCCATCGCCAAAGGCCGCCTGAGCCTGCCCTCCAGCCACTTACTCGGGGAATGCGGCCGTTGACGTTATCTATGAAATTGTGTCTAAAGTTCTCGTAATTTTGCGAAGGGAAGGACAGTTTTTCCATTGGCGACTCACAAAACAGCAGTTGAAACGGGTCAGAGGGTATCCGCGCTGAGTCTGCCGGAAGAGTTGCTACTGGCGCTGCTGGACGAAGAGAGGGGTTATTTTCATCAGGTACCCGGCTGGAACCTGAACTGCGCAATGGTCGGCGCAGCGCTGGGAGAACTATCGCTGCTCCGTCGCATCGACACCGATTTGGAGTCGCTGACTCTGTTGGATTCGACCGACACCGGTCGTCCGCTGCTCGACCCGCTCTTGCGGGAGATCGCGACCGAAACGGAACCGCACAATGCCCGCTACTGGATCGAGCGGCTTGCTCCGCAGTCCGAGTCGTTGATCCCCCAAGCGCTGGACGGGCTCGTTCGGCAGCAGATTCTCGACGTCCACACGGGCGGTTTCTATACCTTCGCCAGGCGCCAGCGGCCGGGCGAAACGCCGCCGGGAGAAGACCGCCTGGCGGGCGAGTCCGTAAAGGCCCAGTTGGCCAGGATCATCTTCACGGACGAGATTCCGGGTCCGCGCGACGTTATTATCACCGGCCTCGTCAACGCCTGCCGCGTGTTCCATCTGATGTATCAGATCGACGAGGAGGTGGAAGAACGGATTCAGCTCGTCAGCCGGATGGACCTGATTGGCCAGGCGATTGCGGCAGCGGTGAGCCAGAGCATCCTCGCGCCCTCGCTTCGCCGGCCCTCGCTGACCAAGCCGATTCCAACCGTGTCCCTGCGCGATCTGGTGTTCAACCGCGAACTGCGAGAGGGCAGGCTGCCGGCAGGGTTCGCCAATCTGGCCGACAAGTACGGCCCGGTGTTCGAGCTTCGGCTCCCGTTCATCCAGAACGTGATTGTCCTGGCAGGGTTGAAGACGAATGAATGGGCCCATCGCATGGGGCGGGTGTTCTTGCGGTCGAAGGAATACTTCGAGGGCGTCGACAAGGCGTATGGCGTGTCGCGCTCAATGCACTCGATTGACGGCGCCGATCACTTTCGCTTTCGCAAGTCGCTGCATACCGCCTACTCTTCCAGTACTTTGACCAGGCGTCTGGACGAGGTCTATGACTTGGCCCGCACGCACATGGCGAGTTGGAACGTCGGCGCCGAGATGCCGGCGCAGGAGATGCTGCGACTGTTTGTGAACGCGCAGACATCGCCGCTCCTGGCCAACATCGACACCCAGGCCGAGATTGTCGACGCTCTCGAATACAAGGTACGGGTGCTCAATGTAGGCATCATCAAGATGATGCCGGGTTTCATGCTCAAGACCCCGTCGATGCGCCGCCGGGCGAGGGCCATGCGACAGATCGTAGACCGTATGCAAAGGACGCATACGGCCGCGCAGCGGGATGGGATGCATGAGGACGTGGTGGACGCGTATCTGGCCCTGCACGCGTCCGATCCCCAATTCCTGCCCGAATCGGACCTGTCGCTGCCGCTGGGGCGATCTTGATGACAGCCATGTACATGGGCGATCAGCTTGGCTTCGCCCTCTACTGGTTGGCGCAGAATCCCGAGCTGTACGAGCGAGTCACGGCTGAAGCGGACGCGCTGTGGGCGGAGGGCGATCCCAGCGAGGATGACTTCAGTCGAGACCGGATCGACGTGACCCACCGTGTGCTGATGGAGGCTCTGCGGATGTCGCCGATCGTGCCCATGTCAATGCGCACGGTGATGAACACCTGTGTGGTGGAGGGTTTCGAATTGCCGGTTGGGGCGCAGATCGTGATTGCGCAGACGGCGACGCACTACTCAGAAGAGGCGTTTCCCGATCCGTGGACGTTCGACATCGACCGCTACGTGCCCCCGCGAAACGAGCACAAGAGCAGAGGCTACGCGCCCTTCGGGCTGGGCACGCACTCATGTCTCGGGAGCCGTTGGGCCGACTTGCACATAGTGATCAACCTGCTGATGCTCACGCATTACTTCAAGATCGAGCTGGCCCGCCCCTACAAGCGGTTGCCGATGGATCCGTTGCCCTCACAGTCGCCCAGCAACAAGCTCAAGATCAGGCTCGCTGAGCAGCGGCACGAAATTCGAACCTGAGTTCGTTGCTCCTGCTCCTCCAGCGCCGGTCTGGACTGTGGTTCGGGAATTGAGGTTTTTGCAATGAAATCATCTGGCGGCGGACGACCTCGCACCGTGCGGGTGATCACGGGAGCAAGCGGGCACATCGGCGGGGTCCTCGCGCGGGCCCTGGCCGAACGGCACGGGCCCCGTCAAGTCCGCGCGATCTACCGGAAGCGTCGAGGCACGGCTGCGGACCTGGATATCGCATGGGTAAATGGCGACATCCTGAACAGGGAATCGCTGATCGCCGCTTTCAAGGGCGCCGAGACCGTGTTTCACTTGGCCGCGCTGGTCTCCATCGATTCCGTCAGGGCGCAGGAACTCCATCGCACGAATGTCATGGGCACACGCAACGTCGTGGAGGCGGCGCTTGAATGCGGTGTACGGCGCTTGGTTCACGTTTCCTCGATCCACGCCTTCGACCAACACCCGCTGGACGAAGTTCTCGATGAGCGCCGCGGTCCTGCGGATGGACCCCACCACGGTCCGTACGACCGTTCGAAAGCCGCCGGCGAAGTGGAGGTCCGTCGCGGCATCGACCACGGCCTCGATGCCGTGATCGTGAATCCAACCAGCGTAATCGGACCCTACGACGGCAGGCCCTCACTTATGGGGCAGGTCTTTCTCGATCTCTACCGCAGGCGAATTCCCGCGCTGATCGCGGGCGGTTACGACTGGGTCGACGTGCGCGACGTCGTATCTGCCGTGATGGCCGCCGAGACACAAGCGAGATGTGGCGAGAACTACCTCGTCTCGGGTCAATGGAACACGATGCGCAAATTTGCCCAGCTCTCCCAGCAGGCGACCGGTGTAGCCGTACCCCGTCTCCAGTTCCCGGTATTCGTCGCCCGGTTATGGGCACCCTGTCAGGTCTTCCTGGATCGATCTCGCGGTCGTCGGCCGCTCTACACGCCAACTGCCGTTCGCGTCATGGCCGAAGGCAATCGGCAGATATCCAGCGCCAAGGCGCAGGCGCAACTCGGGTTCCTCCCGCGCCCTCTCGCGGAATCGGTCAACGACACGTATCGCTGGTTCGACGAACACGGCATGCTGGATGCAAGGGCATGAGATGACAGAGGAACGACTGCACGAGATGCTGGTATGGGCTGTCCTCGTGACGGCGGTCCTGACGTTCCCATACCTGCTCCGCAGAACCGCGCCCTATGGGCGTCACTATGCTGGCGCAGGCTGGGGACCCCACCTTTCCGCCAGGCTCGCCTGGATCATCATGGAACTTCCGGCGCCCTTGCTCTTCCTCGTTGTCTTTCTCAACGGCAAGCACGCGTCCCAAGTCGTGCCGTTGGTGTTTCTGGTCATGTGGCAGGGCCACTACCTGAACCGTACGTTCATCTATCCGTTTCGCGTCAAGGGACGCGACCGGAAGACGCCCCTCCTGCTGGTTGCGTCCGGCTTTTTCTTCAATGCCGTCAACGCGTACATCAATGCCCGCTTCATCTCGGAATTCGGCGAGTATGCCATTGAATGGCTTGCCGAACCCTGCTTCCTGATCGGCGTCGGGATTTTCTTCGCAGGGCTCGCGCTCAATCTCCATTCCGACAACACCCTCATGTCCCTGCGCCGGCCCGGCGAGACAGGATATGCTATACCGCAAGGGGGCGGGTTCCGGTTCGTCTCGTGCCCGAACTACCTCGGAGAAATCCTCGAATGGCTGGGCTGGGCGGTCGCGACCTGGTCGTCGTGCGGCCTAGCGTTCATGCTGTTCACCGTCGCCAATCTCGCTCCGAGAGCGCGGAGCAACCATCGGTGGTATCTGGATAAATTCAGCGATTATCCGGA